>NZ_FRBD01000001.1 GCF_900142525.1 Xylanibacter ruminicola
TTAAATCTAGAAATTGCGCAAGTTAAATCTAGCAATTGCAAACATTAATAGTGACCGTAGAAGTGATAAACAGGCGACAAAGAGAGAACCATGAAATTATTAAACATTCTTGGCAGAGCCAAGCGGCAAAGCCGAGCAAACCATTAAAAATTAAAAATTATGGCTATTAAAGTAATTGCACAGCGACGTGAAGTAAAACTTGGTAAGAATCCTGGAATGAAGTTCGTGATGCGTCCCGATCTGTATTCGCCCATTCAGGAGAAGAAGGTATTCGCAGAGGCTGCTACCCACTCAGGTATCTCTGCAGGTGTGATCAAGGCGGCTTGGGATGCTGCTGGCGAAGTGCTCCGCACGTGGGCTACCGAGGGTCACTCTATCCCCCTGCCTGGTCTGGGAACCATGCGCTTCGGCGTCCGCTCGAAGGCGGTTGAGAATCTGGAGGACGTGAAGACCAACCTGATCAGCGTGCGACGCATCATCTTTACTCCAAGCGTGGAGGTGAAGGACGAGCTGAAGAATACCTCGATTCAGATTACCTGCCTGGATGAGGACGGCAAGGTTCTGAAGCGCGTAACCAGCGGCGACACAGGCGACATCGAGGACACTGGTGGCGACGATGACGGCCCAACCGGCGGCCTCACTCCTAACCCAGGGGATTAAGTAATCGGGGGTACGGAGGTATCCCCGCTACCGAAATATTAACCATTAAAACAAAAAACAACTATGACCAAGAAAGAAACCGCAAAATTCATCGTTCAGCTTATCGCATCGATAGCATCAGCCATCCTGACGGCACTGGGAGCCACATCGTGCATGGGCATGTAGGAAAAGCCTACAAACAAAAAAAAGGGGAGCTTTAAATAAAAGGCCCCCCCATTTTTTTTATATGATGATAGTTTAATCTATCTCCTCATCAGGCTCGTAGCCGCCCATCTCGCGGATGGCATTCTTGAGCATGGTGTACTGCTGATAGAGGTTATTCACGGCCTCCTCGCCCTGAGTATAGTCGTGCATAGGCGACTTGAGGAAGAACGACAGGAAGCGCTGGGTGCCAAAGCGGCCTGCACGGGCTGCCAGATCGCTGAGCAAACAGAGGTCGAGGCACAATGGGGCAGCAAGGATACTGTCGCGGCACAGGAAGTTGATCTTGATCTGCATGGGATAGCCCATCCAACCAAAGATATCGATGTTGTCCCAACCCTCCTTGTTATCGTTGCGTGGGGGATAGTAGTTGATACGAACCTTGTGGTAGTACTGGGTGTCCTCGTCGTTGCCATGACCGTAGAGATCGGGCTGTACATCGGGCTTCAGGATAGTCTCGAGGGTAGAGAGCTTGCTGACCTCCTTGGTGCGGAAGTTGGCAGGCTCGTCGAGCACCAGTCCGTCGCGATTACCCAGGATATTGGTTGAGAACCATCCGCTCAGGCCCAGGCAACGGGTGCCGATGATGGGGGCGAAACCAGACTTAACGAGGGTCTGACCAGTCTTGAAGTCCTTACCAGCGATAGGCATTCTGGTCTGCTCGGCCAGCTGCCACATGGCAGGGATATCGACTGTGGTGTTAGGAGCACCCATAATGAAAGGAGCGCCCTCAGTGAGTGCTGCATAGGCGTAGCACATAGAAGGGGCGATATGCTCGCGATCGTCGGCCTTCATAGCGGCTTCGAGGTCGGTAAGCTGATAGTGAACCTGCTCGTTGATGGGCACGTAGATCTCAGTAGATGCAGCCCAGAGCACAACCACGCGGTCGCAACCCTTCTGAGCCTTGAAATCGCGAATGTCCTGGCGCAGAGCCTCTACCATCTGCCAACGGGTCAAACCCTGTTTCACATTGTCGCCATCCAGACGCTTGGCGTAGTTCTTGTCGAAAGCTGCAGGCATGGGAACAATCTGCTCCAGTTCTTCGCGAACGGGGTTGATATCCTTCTCCTTAAGCACTTCGGCATACATGGCTGCCTGATAAGCATTCTGGGGATAAACATCCCAGCAACCGAACACGATGTCGTCGAGTTTAGCCAGGGGAACGATGTCGGCATAATGCAGATACTTAGCATCGGCACCACGGCCTACGCGCATCTTATCGTACTGGGTCATAGAGCCCACTGGCTTAGCCAATCCCTTACGCGCCATCAGCACACCTGTCATAAACGTGGTTGATACGGCTCCACAGCCAACCACCAAGATACCCAATTTGCCCTGGGCGGGGGCTACTTTACTTTGTTTCATCACTTAGCTTAGTTGATTGTACATTTCTTAAATAATAAAAAGTGTGCAAAGATGCGAATAATTATTGGAATAAACAAAGAAAACTTGAAAAATCTGCAAAGTTTTATTGATTTATTACGTAAATTAGAAAAAAATACATTAATTTTGCATTCGATTTTTTTTAGGAAACAAAATTATTATGTACAAACCAACATTCAACATGAAGCGCCAACGCCTGGTGTTCCGTCATTTCGGAAACAAGGGCTACTCGCTCTTCAGCTGTCTGGGCCGCGAGGTGGTGTGCAGTGTGCTATCAGTAGCCACACTGACCTACGCATCGGCCGAAAGCGTGAGCACGAAACCAGTGGTTTCCGACTCCGTTTCGACGACAACTGCACGCGAGATGATGCTCGATGAAGTCAGCGTGACTGGATCGAGGGCGCCACTGACCAAGAGTCAGGCTGCGAGAATGGTAACTGTACTGGATCGCCAGGATATTGCGCAGGCGCCAGTACAAAGTGTTAACGACTTGCTGAAATACGCTGTAGGCGTAGATGTGCGACAAAGGGGACCCATTGGCGCCCAGACCGACATCTCGATACGCGGAGGTACGCAAGACCAGATTATCCTACTGCTGAACGGCATCAACATCTGCGACCCACAGACGGGCCACAATGCCATGGATCTGCCTGTAGACCTGAACGACATCGTTCGCATAGAGGTGATTGAGGGCCCTGCAGGCCGCATCTACGGCAGTTCGAGCCTGGTGGGAGCAGTGAACATTGTGACAAGATCTGGCAATTTCGGTGGTACGGAGGTACGGGAGTACGAGGGTACGAGAAATGACTGTGCACAGATACATGCCGAGATTGGATCGTATGGATATGGCAATGTGGGATTCAGGTATGCTCGCACCACCGCCATCACCCTTCCTCCTTCCTCGAAAATCACCCAATCACTTTCCGCGAATTACTCGCGAAGCGATGGCTACTCGCGATGCAAGGCAGGAACGCTGAACACAGACTACAGCGGCGCCAAGGGCTTTTATCAAGGGCAGTATGAGGACGAGCAACTACGCCTGAACTGGCATCTGGGCATAGCCGATAAAGGCTGGGGCAGCGGCACCTTCTACGCCACACCCAAATGGCAGGCCGACAACCAGTATGAGCACACCACCAAGCTTTACTCGGCCATACAGGGCGAGACCAAGCGAGGCCGACTGCACTTTGCGCCAAGCATCTATTGGAATCAGAACCGCGACCGCTACGAGGGCTATCGTGGCGAACCAGAGAAGATGAAGTACAACTACAATCGTACTGACGTCTACGGGGTGAGCATGAATGCCTACTTCGACTGGAAAGCAGGCCGCACAGCCTTTGGAGCAGAGATAAGAAACGAAGACCTGGTGAGCGGCAACCTGGGCGAGCCTCTGAGTCAGACGCACCATATAGCTGGTACTGATCGCGACTACACGCTGGGCGTAAATCGCACCAACATCAGCGGCTATCTGGAGCACAACCTGCTGCTGAAGAATCTCACCATATCAGCAGGACTGGTAGCAGTCAAGAACACATGGAGCAACATGAACATGACTGTTTATCCAGGCATCGACATCAGCTACCGCCCCACCCCAAGCTGGAAACTGCATGCAGCCATCAACACATCGCTACGCATGCCATCGTTTACAGAGATGTACTACAAGCTGCAGGGCTACAAGGCCGACCCACACCTGAAGCCAGAGGAAATGACGGCCATCGAAGCTGGTGGCAGCTACACTAGGGGGAACCTTAGTGTAGGCGCCACAGCCTGGTATCACCACGGGCGAAACATGATTGACTGGATTATGGACACATCGCTGGGCGATGATGCCGTATGGCAGAGCGTGAACCACGCCAAGGTGAATAGCATCGGATTCGAGGCCAATGCAAAGATGCAAGCCAAACTATTCACTAACCACTATTCACTATTCACTATCAGCTACAGCTATATCAACCAGAACAAGGAGCAAGAGGCTAACATCGTATCGCAGTATGCGCTGGAGTATCTGCGCCATAAGCTGATAGCCAATGCGCAAGTGCCCATTGTAGAGCACCTTCAGTTAGGACTGAACCTGCGCTGGCAGGATCGTGTGGGGCAGTACACCGACTTTAGCGGTGCCATACTGGATTACGAGCCTTATGCGCTGGTGGATGCACGCCTAACCTGGCAACAGAATAGCTATAAGCTGTATCTGGAGGCGAACAATCTGCTGGATAAACGTTACGCCGATTTCGGCTTGGTAGAGCAACCAGGACGATGGCTGATAGCAGGATTTAGCTTTAGGCTATAAGCCCTTGATCAGACCACCTGAACTCCCCTCCTCCTGGGAGGAGGGGAATACCCCACCCCCTGAGTAGGGAGAATAATACCCCACAAAAAAGTCTCCCCCTGAGTAGGGGGAGATAGAGGGGGTCTGAGCAAAGGATTGCTTATTGTTTCAACTTGAAAGAATTCTCAATAGAACTGAGCTCGGCCATGAAGCCCTTATCAATCTTCAAACGCTTCTCGATGGTGTTACAGCTATGGATAACTGTTGAGTGATCGCGACCACCAATGAGCTGACCAATACGTGATGCAGGCATCTTGGTGTGCTTCTGAGCCAGGTACATGGCAATCTGACGTGCCTGAACATAATCGCGCTTGCGACTCTTGCTGAACACATTCTGCTGATTGACACCATAGTGCTTGCAAACCTTCTCGACAATATCGTCGATGGTGAGCGGATGATTATCCACCTTTACAGCACGCTTGATGACACGCTCGGCCAAACGCATATCGATATTAGAATTATAGACGATAGAATATGCCATGAGCGAGTTAACCACGCCTTCAAGATCGCGCACGCTGCCATTAGCAGTCTCAGCAATAAACTCGATGACATCAGCAGGAATCTTCAGTCCGTCGCGCTTACACTTGGCGCTCAGAATGTCGACACACAACTGGGGGTTGGGCTTCTCCAACTCAGCTATCAGTCCACAGGCAAAACGAGTGAGCAAGCGGTCCTTGACGCCTGTAAGATCAACAGGAGGACGGTCGCTGGCCAGAATAATCTGCTTGCCCATGCGGAACAGATGATCGAAGATGTGGAAGAAGGTATCGAGTGTCTTGGGAGAGTTCACCCACTCCTGAATATCGTCAACAATCAACAGATCGATACTCTGATAGAAGTTGATGAAATCGTTTGTGGTATTCTGACGTACAGAATCAGTAAACTGAACCTGGAACAGACGGGCGCTAACATAGAGCACACGCTTCTGCGGATAGGTCTCACAACACTTCAGTCCGATGGCATTGATAAGGTGGGTTTTACCACAACCTGACGGGCCATAGACAAAGAAGGGGTTGAAGGTAGTCTTACCTGGATGCTCAGCGATAGAGAGACCAACGGTGCGAGGCAGCTTGTTAGAAGCACCCTCGATGTAATTGTTGAAACTCTTCTTAGGATCGAGCTGGGGGTTGAGCTGCTGCTGGCGTGGAGCATCGAGCATGCTTGGCGACTTGTTGATGTTCTGGCGAACAGGAACAGTCTCGATACTTGGGCCATCGCTCTCTACATCAGTAGTTATATCGCGGCCTTGACCCTGCTGGGCCTTTACCTCAACGATTCTGTAGTTTAGCTTGACGCTAGTTCCAAACACTCGCGCGAGTACCTTACTTAATAATCCAACGTAGTGCTGCTCCAGGTATTCGAACACGTACATACTGGGAAGCTGCAACAAAAGAGTGTGCTGCGCCTCAGAGTACGACTCGAAGACAATTGGTGCAAACCACGTTTTAAACTGCTGCTCTGTTACGTTAGCTCGGATCAGACGAAGGCAGTCGTCCCAGAGCGCCTGATGATTATTATTCATTTGGCGAATGTTACTTTTTTATTAAAATTACTGATACAAGACTTAGGCTTGTAGAGTTGATAAATGTGGTGCAAAGGTAATACATTTTTTGGTAACTTGCAAATGGGGAATATCGACCTACGTGTAGTCAGATTTTTGTAACTCACTATAAGTGTGCAGGTTACAGCGTTTCACATCAAAATGCCCCAAATACAGCTATTGCAGAATTACTTTTCTCTGTATTTCAGGTTGTTACACAACCAAACAACACATTTTAACAGATGAATCCTCAGAGTTTATCCGAGGATTTTTTCTGCTTATTTAGACAAAATTTAAATTACTTATCTTTCTTTCCAAAAACCGAAAAATGTACATAACGCTTTGGATGCGACTTCAGATCGATCATCAGCGAGTCGGCATGCATCATGGTAGAATTCAGGTTATTATACAATCCTGGATCGCGCATCAGCAGTCCTAATGTACCCTCCTTGCTATTGAGCGTAGCCGTCATCTGCTCAACATTCTTCAGCGTGGTGTTAACGCTGTTCATGGTGGCAGCCAGGTCGAGCTCATTCAGATTCTTGGTAATCTGGTTGGTATTGGCCAGCACACCATCGGCATTCTTCAGCATCTGTGGCATCTGACGATTCAGCTGAGCCGTGAGCTGACTGAGATCCTGTGAAGTGCGATTCAAGTTAGCTGTAATCTGGTCGACATTATGCAGCGAACTGGCAATGGCAGGATCAGCCAGCAAGGTGTTGACACTGGCCAGGATAGAATCGAGCTTAGGCAGCATCTGCTGGATAGTTGGAATCATATCGGCAGCCTTGCCCATAGCGCCTAACTGGTGACCACCTGAAATGGTATCGCCAGGAGCCACCATGCCATCAGTAACGTTTCCAAGAACAAGCTGCACCTTGACATTACCCATCAGGTCGGTAGAAATCTCAGCACGGCTGCCCTTTGGCACCTGCATATCCTTATCTACACCAATAGTGGCAACTATCTCGCCTGTGTTGCTATAATCGAAATCTATGCCTTCTACCACACCTACGCGATAGCCATTGGCAAAGATAGGACTGGCCACAGAGAGACCTGTTACATCCTGGAACTTAACGTAGTATCTGTTGTCGGTAGAAAACAGCGTCATTCCCTTTAAGAACTGCAAACCAAAGTAGAGTACTATAATACCTACTACAGCCACAAGGGCAATCTGGATTTCTTTCGAGAACCTCTTCATATCTATTATTTCTTTGATTTAAACTCACGTATTGCTGCATTCACGTCTACACGCTTGCCGCCTTTAAAGGCGATGATAAAGGCCTCAGGAATCTTCTGAGCCACCTCTTTGCGCAGACGATAAATTTCATTATAATTTGTTGACGAACCAACTGTGTACTTGTACATACCACCATCCTGATAGTATTCTACATCGCTCAGGCCCTTGAATCGTGCATGGCCAGCCTTGAGCTTAGATGAGCTCGACAAAATCTGAACCTTGAACACAGGTGCATCATCAGCCGCAGCCTGCTCAGACTTTGAAGGCTTAGCTGGTTCAGGCTGAGGAGAAACCACCTCAGGCGCTGGCTCTGGTTCAGGAGCAGATACTAACTTAACCTCGATAGGCTCTACCTTTGTTTCAGTAACAGGAACCTCAGGCACAGGATCGTCGATCTTCATATAAGGTATGGTGATGTTGCCACCATGACGCTTGCGATAATTAAGGAACGCATTAAACATGCCGCGAGCATAAAGATTCTCGGCACTGGCAGAGTTCATAAAATCCTCCTCATCGCGAGTTGAGATGAAGCCTAGCTCCAGAAGGGCGCCTGGCATAGACGAAAGGCGGAGTACAGCCAGATTATCCTGCTGCGCACCCATATCCTGTCTGCCAGTGGCTTGGCACACGTACTTCTGCATATATTTGGCAAGCTCAACGCTATTCTCCATGTTCTTATCCTGAACAAACTCGAACATGATGTTGCTCTCAGTCGAGTTGGGGTCATAGCCCTGATAAGTCTGCTTATAGTCCTTCTCAAGGAAGATAACAGAGTTTTCGCGCTTGGCCACCTCAAGATTCTGAAGCACACCAGTCTGTTTGCCTGTACGCTTACTGGTGCCCAGCGTATAGGTTTGGAATCCACGCGCCACCCTACCCTTTGGCAAGGCATTGATGTGGATAGAGATAAACAAATCGGCCTTGGCCTGATTGGCAATCTCAGCACGACGATACAACTCTACGAATTTATCAGTTTTACGTGTATATACCACTTTCACATCTGGGCAGTTCTGCTCAACCAGTCGTCCGAAGGCAAGTGCAAACTTAAGTGTCAGGTTCTTCTCTTTCGAAATAGAACCCACAGCACCTGTATCGTGGCCACCATGACCAGCATCAACCACCAAAGTAAAAGTATTCTTATTAGCTGCATGAAGCATCGCCGCCCCACACAACATCAAAACGCCTAATATATATCTTAACCTAATCAAAACTATCAATTATCAATTATCAACTATCAATTATCAACTATAACATGTACTCCTGCGCCATCGCAATCGGCACCCATGGGTGGATTCTTTTTTGTTATCTTCAGATTGATAGACGACACCTTAGGAAACTGCTCATTGATCTTCTTTACGATACGACCAGCCACATGCTCCAGCAATTTCGAGGGTATTTCCATCTCTGATTTCACCAACTGGTATAGCTCAGAATAGTTCAATGTATCAGCCACATCGTCTGACTGCAAGGCTGCGTCAAGGGGATATCCCACACGCAGATCAACCAAGAACTCACCTCCCACCTTCTGCTCCTGGGGCATCACCCCATGGAAAGCATAAAAGCAAACGTTCTGCAGAAATATGTATCCTTTACTCTTCAACTTCTCAACTCCTTACTCATCTACCTCCTCATGTTCAGTCTCATCGTTGTTACCTGGAACATACTTCTTCAGAGCTCGCTCAACACCAGTCTTCCAGGTATTGATGCTCTCATCCTTCAGCGACAGAGAGCCCACAAGCTTGATGACATGTTCGATAGGCATACGATAACGAAGCACGCCTGATATGAGTTTAGCATAGTTCCAATACTCAGGGTTGAACTTCTCAGAAAGGCCTTCGACAGTAGTTTTATAACCACGCTTATTCTCAAACTGGAAGTCGTAACGCTTGGAACCGTCAGGGTTTACCTGCTTGATAATCTTACCCTTTGTCAGATTCTTGGGCAGATAGATGCCCTCATCATCATCAGCAAGTCCAGTAAAGATCTCGTATGGATAACCATCAAGCAATCCTACCAGTGCCACCCACTTCTCACGATTGTTCTGGAATCTAACCACGTCGCACTCCAGCACCTGAGGACGCACCTCAGTAACATCAGGCCTACGCCCCTGAAGGAAAATATCAATGGCCTGAGCTGACAGACTGGCTATCAAGTCGGCATCACTGGGACTAATTGACTGCAGGCACTGCTCCAACAAAGCAGAAACACGCTCTTCAGAAAGCGAACTGTCAGATTTCTGCCCGATTAATGTTAGTTCGTGAGCAATTCGTTGAACTAGCGCACTACGCAAGTTTTCTTCCATAACATTTAATTTTTGCGTGCAAAGTTAATAATAAATTGAGAATTATTTGTATTTTTGCATCCAAAACTTACTAAATATCAGATTTTTATAAGCAAAATTAAGAGATATGAAGAATTTATTGACACGTAGAACCATCAGAAAATACGCCCAACAGGATGTGAGCGAGGAGTTACTGAACCGCTTGATGACAGAGGCTGCACGCACCCAGACTATGGGAAACCTGCAACTCTACAGCGTAGTGGTGACTCGTCAGGCCGAGATGAAGGAGAAACTCTCGCCTGCCCACTTCAACCAGCCCATGGTAAAGGAGGCTCCTGTGGTGCTCACCATCTGTGCCGACTTTAATCGCACCAGTTTCTGGGCAAAATGCCGTAAGGCAGAGCCAGGATACGACAACTTCCTGTCGTTTATCAATGCCGCTACTGATGCCCTACTCTACACACAGACACTCTGCAACCTGATGGACGAAGAGGGCCTGGGCTACTGCTATCTGGGCACCACAGTCTATCAGCCTCAGCAGATTATCGACATTCTGCAGTTGCCAAAGCTGGTGATGCCAGTGGCTACACTCACCATAGGATGGCCTGCTGAGGAGCCTGCCCTGTCAGACAGACTGCCATTAGAGAGTTTTGTACATCAGGAGACCTACCACGATTACCTGGGCATGGACATTGACAAATACTACGAGGCCAAAGAGAATCTGGAAGAGAACAAGAACTTTGTGAAGATTAACCACAAAGAAACGCTCGCCCAGATATTCACAGACATCCGCTACACGCGTAAAGATAACGAAGCGATGTCAGCAGGATTGATGGAGATATTGAAAAAACAAGGGTTTCTCGATTGAGAAACCCTTTATTTTTCACTTTTCACTATTCACTATTCACTTCTTAGTCTTCTACTACGATTGGCTTGTACTTTGGTACCAGCGCCTTCATGATGACCCATCCTATGAGATAAGCCACAGCACAGATACAGAACACAACCATGTAGGCAGCAGGCTTGCCCTCGAATCCAAAGAACTGGAAGTTGGCACCCTGATTAGCTGCCCAAGTGAAGAACTCACCAGAGCCCATGTTGATAGCCATAGAGCCAAAACCACCAGTCATGGTTCCCAATCCTACGATAGTACCAATGGTTGACTTGGGGAACATATCGCCAATGGTAGAGAAGAGGTTAGCACTCCAAGCCTGATGACCTGCACCCAGCAATCCAATCAAGATGGCTGGCCACCATGCGCTATATGCGCCCAGAGGCTGAGCCAACAGACCCAATACAGGGAAGCAAGCAAAAATCAACATGGCGCGCATACGACCCAGATAAGGGTTCATGCCCTTCTTATCGACAAAGTATGTGGGCAGATAGCCACCACCAATACTCAGCACTGTTACTATGAGGTAGAGCGTAAAGATGAGCGCAATACCCATAGCCGAATCAGAAGTATAACCATACTGATCGCTGAAGTAAGCAGGTGCCCAGAACAGGAAGAACCACCACACACCATCAGTCATCAGCTTACCAACGAGGAAAGCCCATGTCTGACGATAGGTAAAGCACTGGAAGAATGGGATAGCCTTCTCCTCCTTCACCTTGGCGCGATCCTGCACCTCTTTGAGATCGTTATCCTGCTCAATATAATTCAACTCTGCCTGATTCACAAACTTATTGGCACGAGGCTTCTCGTAGAGCCACATCCAGAGGCCCATCCATACATAACCCAGCACACCAATGATGATGAACGCCATCTCCCAGCCCCAGGCACGAGCCAACAGGGGAATAGTGGCAGGAGCTGCAAGCGCACCTACTGATGCACCACTATTAAAGATAGAGGTAGAGAAGGCACGGTCCTTCTTGGGGAAGTACTCGGCAGTAGCCTTGATGGCTGCAGGGAAGTTACCAGCCTCACCAACTGCCAGAATCAAACGACAAGAGAGGAACAACCATACAGAGATGGTGGCAATGGCTACAGCAGCATCGCTACCAGCCTGCACCATACGCAGAGCCTCGATGCTATCGTAACCCTCGATGTTCATAGCTACCCATCCACAGCCAGCATGCATTACAGCACCTGTGCTCCAAACGAAGATGGCAATGAGGTAACCCTTCTTGGTGCCCATCCAGTCGATGAACTTACCAGAGAACAGATTGGCAATGGCATAGAAAAGCGAGAACAAACCCGTAATCTTACCATAGTCGGCATCAGTCCAATGGAAATCGATGGCAATAAAGTCTTTCCAAGTGAGCGACAGAACCTGACGGTCCATATAGTTGACTGTGGTTGCAAGGAACAGCAGCGCACAGATGACCCAACGGAAGTTGGACATTTTTGTAGTCTGAATAGGAGTCATAATTGTCAATTGTCAATTATCGCAGGTCCTTGACCTCGATGTTGTCTTTATCATTATAGTTCAGGTTCTCACCAGCCATACCCCATATAAAGGTATAGTAATAGGTAGCCGAAGCGCAGTGGATGCTCCACTCTGGGCTCATGATAGCCTGCTCGTTCTTCAGCCAAACCACACGTGTCTCCTGAGGCTCACCCATCACGTGACTGATCTGCTGGTTCTCAGGCAGATTGAAGTAGTAATAAGCCTCAATACGACGACCATGGGTGTGGGGAGGCATGGTGTTCCATACACTACCCTCCTGCAATTGGGTCAGTCCCATCTGCAGCTGACATGGACCCTCCTCGAGGGCAGTATTCACAATCAGCTGGTTGATAGTACGCTGGTTGCTCTCGGCCTTAGTGCCCAGAGGCTTCTCCTTGGTACCAACAATTACAGCCTTCAGGCTCTGCACCTTACCATTCTTACGTCCGTCGAGTGTCACCCACTGAGTCTTGTAGTGCTGGTGAGCAGTAGCACTGTTCAGGTAGAACTTTGCTGGCTTCTTGGGATCCTTTGAACGGAAGATAACCTCCTTGTTCGAGTCGATATCGTTGCCTTTCTTATCCTTACCAAGCCATCCGCGACCCACGTAGAGTGCCTCGCTATAGCCCAGAGGATACTCCTGACCGTCGACAATCACTACGCCATCGCCACCAGTATTGATGATACCCAATTCGCGATTACGCATAAAATAGTCGGCACGCAGCTGGGGATGAGTCTCCAGCTTCAGATCCTTATTCACAGGCATAGCACCTCCGTAGATAAAGCGATCGTAATACGAGTAAGTGAGGTTAATCTCATCTGGAGCCATCACTTTCTCCATTACAAAGCGATCGCGCAGCGTCTGCGTGTCGTAGTGTTTCACATCGGCAGGG
Organism: Xylanibacter ruminicola; assembly: GCF_900142525.1. Taxonomy (GTDB): domain Bacteria; phylum Bacteroidota; class Bacteroidia; order Bacteroidales; family Bacteroidaceae; genus Prevotella; species Prevotella ruminicola_A. The sequence continues at coordinate 12,918 of NZ_FRBD01000001.1, forward strand.
TGACAAGCCGTTTGGAACGTCATGTTCTGCTGGCCAAAGGCCGTCATCAGATTTCCCATAAGCATCAAAGTAAAAAACGTTTTCTTCATTGTTTTATTAATTATTATTTTTCTGTTTTTCCGTAGGTCCATTAATCCTTCTTTTCATCAGCGATGATACGCTTGCGGTTCCACCACATCATACCAGCAGTGAAGATGGTGAGAACACCCATGCCAACCCACTGCAGGTTATTCACGCACTTGTAGATAGTCCAGCCAAACAGGCTCGAAGCAAAATCGAGTGCACCTGCCTCGAAGCCCTCAGGAATCTTGGCAGCATTATCGCCCGTCTGCTCGAATACGGTGTGGGCAGCCTGCGTGAAGGCAGGAGCCATATCAGTAACAAACCACAGACCAATGGCCAGCGCTACCAAACCTACGATAAAGGTCTTTACCACATTACCCTTGGTGTAAGGCAGCACCATGACAAACACGTAGAACATGCCAGCCAAAGATGCCAAAGGCAAGAACTCATTACCAGGAAGGATGACAGCCAGACCAAGTGTTACTGGTATCAGCAACAATGATACGACCAAAGTAGTAGGATGACCAATCACCAAGGCTGGCGACATGCCAATATAAACCTTCTTACCATTGAATTTATTCTTCACTACCTCCTGAGTTTTCTCAGAGATAGGCATCAGTCCATCGATAAACAGTTTGGTGATACGAGGAATCAACTCCATCACTGCACCCATAGTCACACCCAAGAACAGGATTTTCTTAATGTCAAGCTGAGCCAAAGCACCAATCAGCGCTCCAACAATCACACCCAGCACCAGAGGCTCACCCAGCACGCCAAACTTCTTTTTCAGTCCCTCAGCATCAATATCCAGCTTTGAGAATCCTGGAATCATATCCAGTCCTTTGTTCACCAGCATGGCGAACGGAGTGAAACTCTGTACGAAAGGCTGTGGTATCGAGATACCCTCCATACCCTCGTAATAGCCTTGGAACTTAGGCGCTGTGAGGTCGGCCATCACCAGTGTGTTGATATAGCACACGATGGCGGCAAAGTAGCCCCACGCCAGACTCTGATCCATCACGAAATAAGCCACCGCACCAATAAAGGCAAAGTGCCAATAGTTCCACAGGTCGATATTAACCGTACGTGTGGTCTTAGTGATGAGCATCAGGAAGTTAACACCCAGACAGATAGGAATAATCAATGCGCCCACAGCAGTATTATAGGCCACAGCCGCAGCAGCAGGCCAACCCATGTCGAATACACCAAGCTGTAAATGATATAACCTTGAAATCTCTGAAAGCGGAGAGCCGAAATTGTTGGTGAGCAGGGCTGTAACAATACCCAAACCTACGAATCCCACACCTACGTAAAGTCCAGACTTCAAAGACTTTCCAAATTTCAGTCCGATGCAAAGACCTATGATTGTAAACAGGATAGGCATCATGACCGATGCACCCAAACTGATAATGTAACTGAATACTTGTTCCATTGTTTTTAGTCGATTTTTGGTGCAAAGTTACACATTATTATATAAATAACGTGCGTTTATCTCCTTTTTTTTACTCAAACGTTAACGTAACCCTTTCCGTTACCGCTACTATTGGGGATTATCACTATAAATCTAGAGCCATTAGTATAGTTTGTGTCGTATCTCAAATCGCCTCCCAGCAGTCTTATCATCTGCTTGCAACAAGGCAATCCAAGTCCTAATCCCTCATTAAAGATATCGCCTTTTTCGAAAGTCGCAAACAGCTTTTCCTGCGTTTCCTTCCTGATGCCAGGTCCTGTATCCTCTACTTCAAACACCACGGTAAGTCCTTCGGCTCTAACTGATAGTTTAATATAACCCTCGGTTGTAAACTTCTTAGCATTATATATCAGCTCTAAGATGGCCTTAGCCAGGAACTCCCAGTTACTCTTAACAACAAAGTCCTTAGACACATTCACCTCAGTAGTCAAGTCGAAAGTGTATGGTGGATTGGTATTAGCCAGATGCTCCAAGAAGCCAACCAACTTGTGCACGTTTACCTTCTCTGTGGTATTCACCTTGACATCGCTATTGGCAGCCACCATCAGCATACTTACCATTCGGCTGATGCTGATAGCGTTGGTCAGCATCGTTTCCAGAATGTTGTTAACCTCTTCTTTTGGTATCGAATCATAGTCGTCGCGAAGCACTTGGATGAATCCATTGATGATATTCAGCGGTGTACGTATCTGGTGGGTAACGTCTTTCAAGAATTCATTTTTCTTCTCTACAGCCATGTTCACCTGTTCGTTAGCCTCAGCCAACTCTTTATTCATCTGCTTGGTGGCAGCATTGACCTCCTGAAGACTAGTAATCTGGTAGGACAATGCTTTCTGCATCTCAGCAAAGTTATTCTGCAGCCTTCCTATCACATCGCGCCTATCAGTAGTATCAATCGTCTCGTCATAGTGTCCGTTGGTGATGTAGCTTAATTGCTCAGTCAGGCTGTTGATGGGGGTCACCATATTTGCAACCACGTTCATACAGAATACCAGTATCACCAAGAGGCCAAATACCAGCAACGGTATCAGTATATACAACAGTTTGGTGTAACCGGCCAGAATCTCAGACTCCTGACATATCAACGTCACACTCCATGGCGCACGCTGCAACGATTGGTAAAGAGCTATACAGCGTTTGCCATTAATGACAACACTCATAACACCCTTGTTACCAGACAACATTTCGTGGCCCAGCGAAATCAAATCCTGCTGTTTATTGGGATCCAAATCTGTGAATATCGTCTGGCGCATCAGCTTGGTAGTATCAGGATGTATCAGGTACTGTCCATCGGAACCCAACATAACGCAATACGAACTCTCATAGGGTTTAAACTCCTGCACCACCTCTGCCAGCCAAGGCACCGACAGGTCGGTAGATATCACACCTATAACCTCTCTTTTACCATTATACATTGGAACACCATACGACACAATTAAATCTTCATAACTTTCAGATGCTACACCTTCAGTATTCTCTGAATACGCCTCAACCCAACTTGGTTTACCCAATGATATCGGAGTTTTATAGTAGATCTTGTCAAAATAATCGTATGGCTCTTCAACCTTCGCCTTCACACTATCGCCAATGTGATATGCATAGACTGAGAAGTAACGGCCTATCTGTGGGAAGAAGTTGGGCTCCATCGATATCGAGCATCCATCAAAGTTAGGATTCATGGCCACTATACGTCGGGCGTCGTTTAACAGCGAGTCGGGCTTTAGCTGCTCATCGTCCAGATGCCATTCTGCCGTTCGCGTAGCCACCTCAACCTCGTTCATAGCTCCATCCACACGTTGCACCATATTCTCCAATTCTTGCTCAGCACGACTGATGGCCTCCTCTTTCACCATCTGTCGTGTTTGCATAAACAGGATGCCTAGCGACAAAGTAAATATCATCATCAGGAACAGCGTTATGCCAAGGCTCAGCTTCAGCGATAGCTTTCCATTTATAAAGCTTAGAAGTCTTTTCATCCGCAGTCCTCCTTATTATCTTGTTTGGTAGCCACCTCAAGCATTCGTGTCAGCAACCGTGTAATGGTCTGGGTATTACCATCCATCTTATCGGCTATCTTCACTATCTGTTCGTGATTCATCTCGTCCAGATGTTCTCTCACCTCGTTTACCATGCTTGAGATCTCCAACACAGGCTCGTTCATCTGGTCGGTCATATTCTGCAGGAAGGCTGTTTTCACTCTTTCAGCTTCCTTCACGTGTTCATGAGCCTCATTCAGAGCCTTATTCTGTTCGTCCAGTTTCTCACGTGTGCGATTAATCTCGTTAATGTGCTTTCTGATGGAGCGCCTCATAGCCACGAAACTGTTTGTCAGACTTCCCACTTCGTCTTGTCTACCGCTTGTAGAAACAGGAGCGTAATAGTTTCCTTGCGTCATCTGTTTAGCCGATGCCTCAAGTGAGCGCAACGGTATCAGTTCGCGATGTATAAAGAAGTAGAAGAAGGCTGATATCGCCATGATGGCCAATATTACTATCAGCACCATCAGCAATATCAGGTGATTGTAGGGGCCCATCACCTCCTCCTCAGGACATACCAAATCCAGCACCCACTGTGTACCCTCAAGTGGTTTATAGGCAATAAAACTCTTTGTTCCATAAAAGTCCAGTAATGCCGACCCTGTTTCTCCACCAAGCATTTTGTAAGCCACAAAACTATATTTATCGCTAGGAAATTGCTCCATCAACTTGAACATAGATCCTGGTTTCAGCATAGTTGTGTCTGGATGCACGATAAAGGCGCCCTTGCGCGTAGCCACACCGCCATACATATTGGGCGACGGACGTTTATCCTCAATAGTGGATGACAACCAATAAAGCGATATATCAATGGCAAACACGCCCACCGTCTTATCGCCATCATGCAGTGGCAGACCAAATGAAATAATGGGTTCGCCATTAGTCTTGTAATTTTCTACAGGATCACTCCAATATTCTGCGTTGCGTTCCTTTGTCACTTCATACCATGGCTGATGTATATACGATTCGCCAGCAAACTGTTCACTCTTAATCAGATGAGAACCTTTGCGATAATAATAGATCATATAATCACCTGATATGTTAGGGTAGTAGTCAGGTTCAAATGCTGCTGCTACACCAATGATTTCTGGCTCGTTTCTAAGTATCTCCTGTAAATACTTATTCAACTGGGCTGGGTTGTGCAAGTTCTGCTCCACGTTCCAACATGTCTGTCGTGCCACAACCTCTTTCTCACCTAGCGTGTTCTGCACCGTTATCTCCATCTTCTGCAGCAGATCTTCAGCTTTACCCTCGGCCTCAGTCCTTACGGCCTGACGCGCATAGTAGAACATCAGCGAGAATGTTGCCAAGAACAACATGGCTACAAAAAGCATCACCCACAAACTAAGTTTGGCTGATAGCGAACTCGGCAATAGATGTAGAACTTTCGGTTTCATTAATTATTTTAGGTTTCTGTGGGCAAAGATAAAAAAAAAGTGGCAAACTTCCAAACGTTTTGCCACTTTTTTTATTTTTGTATTAAATTGTTTAAACCTTATTAGCCTTCTTACGCTGATCGTGGTCGAGAATAGTCTTGCGCATACGCATAGACTTAGGTGTTACCTCAACTAACTCATCTTGTTTGATGTACTCGAGGCACTCCTCAAGACTCATAACTGTCTTTGGAATGATACGAGCCTTATCATCGGTACCTGATGCACGTACATTGGTAAGCTGTTTAGCCTTGCACACATTAACAACGAGGTCGTTGTCGTGAACATGCTCACCCACTACCTGACCTGCATACACATCCTCACCTGGATCGATAAAGAACTTACCGCGATCCTGCAACTTATCGATGGCATAAGCAAAGGCATTACCTGTATCCATCGATATCATCGAACCATTTACACGGCGCTCAATCTCACCCTTATATGGCTGATACTCCTTAAAGCGGTGAGCCATGATAGCCTCGCCCTGACTGGCTGTGAGCACATTGGTACGCAATCCGATAATACCACGCGATGGGATATCGAACTCAATATTGATACGCTCACCCTGACTCTCCATCGAGATCATCTCGCCCTTACGACGGGTTACCATATCAATCATCTTCGAGGCAAACTCCTCAGGTACATTGATGGTGAGTTCCTCTACAGGCTCATGTTTCACGCCATCAATCTCCTTATAAATAACCTGTGGCTGACCTACCTGAAGCTCGTAGCCCTCACGACGCATAGTCTCTACCAGCACTGAGAGGTGCAGCACACCACGTCCTGATACAATCCACTTATCAGTACTATCCTCGAATGGAGCTACACGCAGAGCCAGATTCTTCTCCAACTCTTTCTCCAAACGATCGTTGATGTGGCGTGAAGTAACAAACTTACCCTCCTTACCAAAGAAAGGTGAGTCATTAATCATAAAGAGCATCGACATAGTAGGCTCGTCGATGGCAATAGGCGTCATAGGCTCTGGATTCTCGATATCGCAAATGGTATCGCCAATCTCAAACTTCTCCAGTCCGATAACGGCACAAATATCGCCACACTCTACTTGATCAGTACGTACATGGCCCATACCCTCGAAAGTGTGAAGCTCCTTAATCTTAGTTTTCTCCATCGAACCATCGCGATGGGCAATGGTTACCCACATGCCATCCTTAAGAGTACCACGGTGTACACGACCTACAGCGATACGTCCCTGATAACTTGAGTAGTCGAGCGATGTGATAAGCATCTGTGGCGTACCCTCAATAGGCTTTGGAGCAGGAATCATCTCAATAATCTTATCGAGCAGATAGGTGATATTATCTGTTGGCTTCTTATAATCCTCACCCATCCAGCCGTTCTTAGCCGAACCATATACTACAGGGAAATCGAGCTGCTCCTCAGTAGCATTGAGCGAGAACATCAGATCAAATACCATCTCGTAAACCTCCTCAGGGCGACAATTAGGTTTGTCTACCTTATTTACCACTACGATAGGTTTAAGACCAATCTCAAGCGCCTTCTGCAACACGAAACGAGTCTGAGGCATAGGCCCCTCAAAGGCATCCACCAACAGCAGACAGCCATCGGCCATATTGAGCACTCGCTCTACCTCACCACCAAAATCAGAGTGTCCTGGAGTGTCGATGATATTGATTTTAACGCCCTTCCAATTGATACTGACGTTTTTAGAAAGAATAGTGATACCACGCTCGCGCTCCAAGTCGTTGGCATCCAATACCTGATCGCTGAGATTCTGTCCCTCACGGAACAGGTGTCCAGCCAGCATCATCTTGTCCACAAGAGTAGTTTTTCCGTGGTCAACATGTGCAATAATTGCTATGTTTCTGATATCCTGCATATTAATATACTTAAATTTCGGGTGCAAAGGTACACATTTTTAGGCACGAATTACACGAATTTCACGATTTTTTATCTAAAACACATCATTTTTTCACATAATTCGCGTAATTCGTGCCAAAATTATTTGGTGGAATTGGGAAATTGTATTACCTTTGCAGCCGCATTTCGGAAAATCCGGAGCATTTGACGACGTAAACCTGCTGGTGATTAGGCAGGAATCGCGTTTGAAAAATGTTATTGCACATTATTTTAATCACATTATTAATTATGTATTTAGACAAGGCAAAGAAGGAGGAGATCTTCGGTCAGTACGGTAAGAGCACTACTGATACAGGTTCAGCTGAGGCACAGATTGCTCTCTTCAGCTATCGTATCTCTCACCTCACAGAGCACCTGAAGAAGAATCACAAGGACCACAACACTGCTCGCTCACTGACCATGCTGGTAGGTAAGCGTCGTAAGTTGCTGAAGTACCTGTACAATAACGACATCAATCGTTATCGTGCAATCATCAAGGCCCTCGGTCTCCGTAAGTAATTTGATTACTTTACAAAAAGATAACCCTCACCAATTGGTGAGGGTTTATTATTTTCCCCGTAGGAGAATGAAATGTTCCCTAACTGGGAATGAAACGTTCCCTAACTGAAATACAAAAAAATACTCCCCTCCCCTCTGAGGGGTGGGGAGTAAGGTGATCAAAGATGTATGTTTACATCTAACCCAACCTGTATTGGATTAGCCTTTTGGGCGAAGTAATGCGTACCACCTACTGCACTGCTGGCAATAGCAAAGGTATTGTACTTCGTATCAGTGAGGTTGCGGCCCCACAAAGTTACAACAACTGGACCAAAGTCGTAATCGGCATGAGCACCAACGGTGGCATAGAACTTCTGGGCAAAAGAATTGCCCTCATCCCACCAGGTCTTACCCTGACCAGCCACGTTAGCACCGATGGTAAACTTACCAATATGCCAGTCAGCCATAGTGCTGAAGGCATGCTGAGGCACAAAAGGCACATAGTTTCCATCATAGCTATAACCAAAGTTGTCTGTTGCCAAGCCACTCTTATCAATGCCTAAAGAAAGCTTATAGTCATCGAACTTCGCATTAGTAAATGCATAAGTTACGCTCCAATCCAGTGCATTATCAAATGCACGTCCACGTAAGGTTGCTTCCACACCGCATGAGTGGCTTTTACCTGCATTCACCATGATACGACCGTAGTTACTACCAGGCATCATCACAGACAACTGCTGATTACGAAGCTGCATGAAGTAAAGGGCGAGATCGAAGTGAGTGCTACCACCAAACAGATTCAGGTGCGTACCCAGCTCGTAGTTCCAACTCTCCTCTGGCTTATACTGTGTGGTCTCCTCTATGGCATCATAGTCGGCAGCAGTGTGCTCCACATCGTAATCGCCACGCATGGCATCCTGCTGGTGCGCATTCAGGTCGGTCTGCAGAATATCGCTGAACATCTGGAAGTTGTAGCCTCCAGCACGATAGCCTTTTGACACCAGCGCATAGATATTACCGATGTTCTCGTCGAAGCTATAAGTCAGTGCAAACTTAGGCAACAACTGGGTGAAGCTTTTTGAACGATTGTCGGCAATGTGCGATGTAAGATGATAAGTGGCTGTAGCCGAAGCAGTTCCACCAGTCATGTTCATATAGGCCAGTGCATCATATTCTATCTTAGCCCAGTCGTGAGCCAGACGCAGACCAACAGTTGCCTTTAGACGATCTGTGATCAGGATGTTCGACTCGTGATAGAGTCCCAGACTCATCTGTGGTGTGCGGTACAATCCAGGCACAGCCATCTCGGCAGTCATAGTCACACCCATCTTCTCTACAGCAGCCTCTGCTGCAGTCTGAGCCTGCTCGGCAGTCATGCCCTGAGCCATAAAGCGACCCAGCATACCTTTAATCATAGAGTTCTTCATTGCAGTTGCAATGGCATTGCCAATAGGTGCTGTAATACCCTCGCCAAAGAAAACGGGCGCATCAGTACGCATCCACTGGTACGATCCAAACAGTCCTGTGGTGTGCTGCCAGCGCGAAGTACCATGGTTACGCAGCACAAACTCCTGAGTCAGCGCATTCATCTTCTGGCGCTGCTCCAGGCGCAAGTAGTCGCCAGCCATATAATCCTGGTCCATCTGCATCAGATCCTCCAGGAACTGATAGCTGGTGGTTGAGGTAAACAAGAACTGATCGGTATTATAGCTGATGTTCAAACCCGTATTCAGCATATTGCGCTTGTAACCGTTCATAATGGTAGTCGATGGATCAGTCACCTTATTATTATCAAGGTTCAGCTCGCCATAACCGAAACCATTCTGATTCACGTACTGATAATCAGCCGTCCAATCAAAGGTCAGTTTCTTAGTGGGGGCATACATCAGACGCAGTTTACCACCAGCCTCATTGGTCAGATCGTTCTTCTTATCGAAGTTCTGGTTGTTGATAAAGCCCTTCAGTCCGCTGTAGAAACCAGCTACGCTAAACGCAAACTTCTCGCTGGGGCGATGGTAGTGAGCCACCTCCACATTACTATATAGTCCGGTACCAATTCCCAGTCGGATATCAGTGCCCTGATAGTTCATTGGATTCTTTGAGTAGATACGAACCAGTCCACCCTCCGTGTTCTGTCCATAAAGCGTTCCCTGAGGACCACGCAGCACATCCACACGATCCAGCATATAGAAGTGGTTATTAAATGCCGACTTCGACATCAATGGTATGTTGTCGTAATAAACACCAACGGCAGGGTTGTTGATACGCGAACCTATACCGCGCACATACATAGATGATGTGAGGCGCGAGCCATAGCTAGGCATCACGAACGATGGTACGTACTGCGAGAGCTGGCTCAGATCGCGCACGTTGAGCTGCTGCAGCTGCTCGCTACCAAACACGTTACTGCTCACAGGCTGCAGGCGCAGGCGCACCTGCTCCTTAGGCTGAGAAACAACTACCACTTCGTCAAGGTCTACTACTTTACTAGAGTCTGAAAGGGCCTCGGTATCGAGGCTCTTGAGAGGGGTGGCGCCAGCCGAGAGCTGCCCACCCAGTGCCAAAAGCACGAAAACAATCTTCTTATTCATTTATTTACAACTTATGTTTGCGGTTGCAAAGGTACACACTTTCCGCCAATTTTGCAATCCCCATTTATATGGATTTTACCATTTTCCGCCAAAAAGACAGATTTTCTGACAAAATGACACAAAATATTCTTTCGGCATAAATTATGAATTGTCAATTATCAACTATCAATTATCAATTAAATTAAAGGGAGGATAAAATATGAATTTCGACAAATTTACAATCAAAGCACAGGAGGCTGTTCAGGAAGCAGTAAATACCGCTCAGATGAACGGCCAGCAGGTCATAGAACCTGCACACATACTGAAAGGTGTCATCTCTAAGGCCAAGGACGTAACCACCTTCATCTTCCAGAAGTTGGGAGTCAACGCCCAGCAAATTGAGATGCTAGTCGATCAGGAGATACAGCATCTGCCCAAAGTTCAAGGCGCAGGACAGCCTTATCTCTCTGGTGATAGTAATAATGTACTCGTGCGCGCGCAAGAGACGGCTCAGAAGTTGGGCGACGAGTTTGTATCGGTAGAGCCTATTCTGTTGGCCCTGCTCAATGTCAACTCAACAGCATCGCGCATTATGAAGGATGCGGGCTGCACCAAGGATGCCATGCTCAAGGCCATCCAGGAGCTTCGTCAAGGTCAGAAGGTTCAGTCGCAATCGGCCGATGACAACTACCAGAGTCTGGAGAAGTACGCCAAGAATCTGGTCGACCTAGCTCGTCAGGGCAAACTCGACCCAGTGATTGGTCGTGATGATGAGATACGTCGTGTGCTTCAGATTCTGTCTCGCCGCACCAAGAACAATCCCATTCTTATAGGTGAACCTGGTACGGGTAAGACCGCTATCGTTGAGGGATTGGCAGGACGTATTGTTCGTGGCGATGTACCTGAGAACCTGAAGGACAAGCAGCTCTTCTCGCTCGATATGGGTGCGCTGGTGGCTGGCGCCAAGTACAAGGGCGAATTCGAGGAGCGTCTCAAAAGCGTTATCAACGAGGTAACCAAGAGCGAGGGCCGCATCATTCTGTTTATCGATGAGATCCACACGCTGGTAGGTGCTGGCGGTGGCGAGGGTGCCATGGATGCAGCCAACATTCTGAAGCCAGCCTTGGCTCGTGGTGAACTCCGCGCCATTGGTGCTACTACGCTTAATGAATACCAGAAGTATTTTGAAAAGGATAAGGCCTTGGAGCGCCGATTCCAGACGGTGATGGTCGATGAGCCAGATGAACTATCGGCTATCTCCATCCTGCGTGGATTGAAAGAGCGCTACGAGAACCATCACAAGGTTCGTATCCAGGACGATGCCTGTATAGCAGCTGTTCAACTGTCCGAGCGTTACATCAGCGAGCGTTTCCTGCCCGATAAAGCCATCGACCTGATGGACGAGGCTGCTGCCAAGCTGCGCATGGAGCGCGACTCTGTGCCTGAAGAGCTTGATGAGATTTCTCGCCGTTTGGCTCAGTTGGAAATCGAGCGTGAAGCAATCTCAAGAGAAGCGAGAAACGAGGAACGAGGAACGAGGAACGATAAGCTTACTCAACTTGATAAAGATATCGCAGAGCTCAGAGAGCAGGAAACCCAATTCCGCGCCAAGTGGGAGGGCGAGCGCCAACTCATCAACAAGATCCAGCAGGACAAACAGGAGATCGAGAATCTGAAGCTGGAGGCTGAACGTGCAGAGCGCGAGGGCGACTATGGCAAGGTAGCCGAGATTCGCTACTCGAAATTGAAGGCTCTTGAAGACGATATCGCTCGTGTTTCTGCGGATTTAAAATCCACAGGAAACACCGATCGCTTGGTTCGCGAAGAGGTTACAGCTGATGATATCGCTGAGGTGGTATCACGCTGGACAGGTATCCCTGTTACCCGCATGATGCAAAGCGAGCGCGAGAAGCTGTTGCACCTCGAGCAGGAGTTGCACAAGCGTGTGATTGGTCAGGAGGAAGCCATCACAGCTGTCTCAGATGCAGTGCGCAGAAGTCGTGCTGGTCTGCAGGACCCCAAGCGTCCTATCGCCTCGTTCATCTTCCTGGGTACCACTGGTGTGGGTAAAACAGAGCTCGCTAAGACCCTTGCCGACTATCTGTTCAACGACGAGACCATGATGACGCGTATTGACATGAGCGAGTATCAGGAGAAGTACAGCGTGAGCCGACTGATTGGTGCGCCTCCAGGATATGTAGGTTACGATGAGGGCGGCCAACTCACAGAAGCAGTACGTCGCAAGCCTTACTCTGTGGTGTTGTTCGATGAAATCGAGAAGGCTCATCCTGATGTATTCAATATCTTGTTGCAGGTGCTCGACGATGGTCGACTCACTGACAACAAGGGTCGTACTGCCAACTTCAAGAACACCATCATCATCATGACATCTAATGCTACTCGCGAGCAGCTCCGCGCCACCATGCGTCCTGAATTCTTGAACCGTATCGATGAGATTATCACCTTTACGCCACTCACCAAGGAGCAGATTGCCGATGTGGTTCGTCTGCAGATGAAGAAGGTAACCGACATGCTGGCCCCACAGGGCATCCAGCTGGAGTGCACCCCACAGGCCATCGATTATCTGGCCGAGCAGGGGTACGACCCAGACTTTGGAGCCCGTCCCGTCAAGCGAGCCATCCAGCAGTTTGTGCTGAACGACCTCTCAAAGAAACTATTATCGGATGAGGTGGATAGAACTAAGCCTATCATCATTGATAGCTATGGAGAAGGACTAATGTTTAGAAACTAATTGCCCGTTATGGATATATAAGCCTTTACGTGTAGGCTCTGTGTATAAACGACGACCTTGGAGATCATACCATAGGTCGTCGTTTTTTTGATGATTGATAATGGCGTCAATGCCTGTATCAACCTTCATAAAGTCAAACGAGATAGTACCATCGGTACTCAGATGGATATTAGTAACAGGCTTCGACATAAAATACTTGGACTGGGCATTAGCATTGAAAAGCCAGGCAGCAGGATCCGTATCATCAGTCAGACTCTGCTTCACAATATTTGTTTCAGGATTGGTATAAGGATAAGTAGTAGTACTTAAATAGGTACTGCGCATGCGGTGATCCATCGTATAGCGACTCATATCCAGACAATTTTCATCAGGATCCCAGTCTTTATATTCCTTACCATCAGGATGAAAGAAATCATAACGGCGATGATTTCTTCTTGTATTTACATGGTTATTAAACCACGTTGCACGATCAAAATCCACATGACTGATAAGCAATCCATTTCCAGGCACAGCATAATCCCATCCGGCTTGTCGACGATTCTCAAGCAGATAGAACTCATCCTCAGCACCTGAGTTACGGATAAGATAGGTAGTGCCACCTTCACTCACAGGTTTCATACCGCTGATACTAGTAGCTTCGGTAAGTTCCACAAGATTGCCCCAGCCCAACAGCTTCTTTTCCATGGCCGAGAAGTTAGGCGGGCACCATCCCCAATCCAGATAATTTCCACCATCCATTAAATCCCAGTCATCTACAACCGAGAATCCCTCAGCCGATATAGCCCCAGAATCTGTAGGATACAAATCAGGTATACCCAGACAATGTGCAAACTCATGCACGATTGTACCAATACCGGTCTTGCCTTTCTCATCATTCCAAAGCTCGGCACTGACAGACCACATATAGATTCGCTTACCACCAGGAGTCATGAAATTGTCGGAACAAGTACCAGGCCAAATACATCCTGTAGCCCCATTACCACAATATCCAGCAGTGATGAGTACTACCTGATCAACCCGATTATCATCATCCCAGTCATAAATTGAGAAATCTGCCTGACAAGTATCGCATAATGCCGCCATCGCACTTCTTACGACCTGTGCTCTAAAACTATCCTCGTTTGCGTCTGGTTGTTGCATCGCAGTATTAATCCGAACAGGCCCATAAATATCGAAATGCATATTGAGAAGCCCTCCTGACTGATCACGGAAGTAGTCGGACACGCAACCGAGTCCTTGTCCCTCGTTATAGCCAGATTCGTTAAATAGTCGATTGTAATATGTCACAGGATCAGGCATACTGAACTCGCGGTCTTTAAAGGTTACAAGTACCACTGGCTGGCGATAAGTCCTGTTTGGATTCCAATCAGTTCTCGGTTCCGGCAAGCTATACCTTCCAATAGCACGTGTGCCTGTTTCAGATTGTTGAGGAATACAAGAAATGTGCTTTTGTGCGTTGGCGGCAAATGCCGCCAAACCCACAAAAGCACATATCATGAATCGCCTCACCATTTACTTAGCGCAAGGCGTCCAAGGCTTCAATGTCTTAAAGAAGTCATTGCCCTTATCATCGACAAGGATGAATGCAGGGAAGTCCTCAACGTCGATCTTCCAAACAGCCTCCATACCCAGCTCAGGATACTCTACGCACTCAATGCTTTTGATAGAACTCTTTGACAATACTGCAGCTACACCTCCGATAGTTCCTAGATAGAAACCACCATGCTTCTTACAAGCCTCGGTGACTACGTCAGAACGATTACCCTTGGCAATCATCACGAGAGATGCGCCGTTAGCCTGGAACTCATCAACGTATGGGTCCATACGGTTAGCGGTGGTTGGGCCCATCGATCCACAAGGATAGCCCTCTGGTGTCTTAGCAGGACCAGCATACAGCACAGGATACTTCTTGAAGTACTCAGGCATACCCTCACCAGCGTCCAGACGAGCCTTCAGCTTAGCGTGAGCAATATCACGAGCCACGATGATGGTACCCTTCAGGTTGACACGGGTAGAAACAGGATACTTAGAGAGCTCCTTACGAACGGCATCGATACCCTCGTTCAGGTCGATCTCGATACCCTTGCCACCCTCACCAGGCTTGCGAAGTTCCTCAGGTATCAGCTCGGTGGGGTTAGCGTCCATCTTCTCCAACCAGATACCATCGGCATTGATCTTAGCCTTGATATTGCGGTCTGCAGAGCAACTAACGCCCATACCGATAGGACAGCTAGCGCCATGACGAGGCAGACGGATCACGCGGATATCGTGAGCCAGATACTTACCACCAAACTGAGCACCCAAGCCAATCTTCTGAGCCTCCTTAATCAGCTTCTGCTCCAGATCGATATCGCGGAAGGCGCGACCAGTCTCATCACCAGTTGTGGGCAGACCATCGTAGAACTTGATGCTGGCTAGCTTCACTGTCAACAGGTTCTTCTCAGCAGAAGTACCACCAATCACAAATGCGATATGGTATGGAGGACAAGCTGCTGTACCTAATGACTTCATCTTCTCTACCAGGAATGGGATGAGTGTACCCTCGTTCTGGATAGTAGCCTTCGTCATTGGGTAGAAGTAGGTCTTATTGGCAGAGCCACCACCCTTAGCCACCATCACAAACTTATACTCAGCACCCTCGGTAGCCTCAATGTCAATCTGTGCAGGCAGGTTGCAACGGGTGTTCACCTCATCATACATATTCAGAGGAGCGTTCTGCGAGTAGCGCAGGTTATCCTGAGTGAAGGTATTGAATACACCAAGAGAGAGAGCCTCTTCGTCCTCGAAGCCCGTCCAGATCTGCTGTCCCTTCTCACCATGGATGATAGCAGTACCAGTATCCTGACAGAAAGGCAGGATACCCTTGCAAGCCACCTCGGCATTGCGCAGGAACTGAAGGGCTACATACTTATCATTCTCAGAGGCCTCAGGATCGGTCAAGATTTTAGCCACCTGCTCATTATGTTCGCGACGCAGCATAAACTCCACATCGTGGAAAGCCTGCTGGGCCAAGAGAGTGAGGGCCTCCTTGCTAACCTTCACGATCTGCTTTCCTTCAAACTCGGCGGTTGTTACGCCTTCTTTTGTCAACAAGCGGTACTCCGTCTTGTCTTCGCCCACCTGAAACATAGGGGCATACTTAAATTCAACTGCTTTAGCCATACTTGTATTTGTTAATTTAATGTTTAATATTTTATTTAATATCCAAACACTTCTTCAACTGTCAATCGTTTGATTGGGCCGAGGTTCTCGAGGAACTTCATGTCCAGCTGCTTCTCATCGCCCAGAATGATGTAGCGACAAGGCTTGTTAGCCATCGTCTCCTTCTCGAATTTCACAATGTCCTTCAGCTGAACCTTATCAAGATTCTTATAAACCAACTCATTAGTGCTGATATCGAGACCTAAACGCTCTGAAGTAAGATATGAGTAGAAGATGCTAGACTTGGTGGTACGCTCACTTGCCAATCGCTTGGTAACAGCATCCTTAGCAATCTGGAATGCAGTTTCGCTGGCAGGCATCTCGTTCAGAATCTCATGGAAGTGATTCACGCAATCCACCATCTTATCGTTCTGAGTAATGATATGAGTCATAAAGCTCTCCTTGCGATCCTTGTTGGCAGGAATGTAGTAGCGGGCATAAGCGTTATATGCCAAGCCACGGGCTTCACGCATCTCCTGGAATACAATACCATTCATACCACCACCAAAATACTCATTGAACACATCAAGAACAGCAGCCTCTTCAGGATTCCAACTGCGGCCCTCGTTGTGATACTGGCGCATATAGATGTTCTTGGCATCGTAAGGTGCAATCATCACCTCGTTCTTATTGGCAATCTCGCGCAGATAAGGCTTATTCTGAGGTACATCAGCCAATTTCTTGGTTGTTTTGTGGTTTTTGTCAATCACGCTTACAATTTCTTTCTCGCTCATCGGACCGTAGTAAGCCACACGATGCTTCAAACCGTTCAGACCTTTCAGCAAGTCAATGAACACCTCAGGATTGGTCTCCTTCAACTGCTGCTCGCTCATCACGTCGCGCATAGCATTACGTGGACCATAGGTACCATAGTTATATAGAGCGTTGAACACACTTTCCTGACGCTTCTTCGAATCGCCACGACGCTTCAGTATCAGGTTTACCATATTGTCGTACGCCTCTTTGTCAACCTTAGCATTCTGAATCAGGTTCTCCATCAGAGCCAATGCCTGTGACATATTCTCGCTTAGTCCATACAGACTCACGCTCATGGTCTCTCCACTCACGCTGACGTTCCAATCGCAAGCCAACTCATAGAATTTCTGCTTCAACTCTGCTGCAGAAAGTTTATCAGTGCCTAAATAGTCGATATAGTCAGAAGCGATATCATAGCGGTTGTCGGCACTCTTTCCGAAGTCGTAATAGAACACCAGTTCAAACAGACCATTATCCTGATTCTTAATATAGTACAGAGGCAGCTGCTTCTTGGTTTTCAGGGTTGCCATATCCTTCTTGAAGTCAACAAACTTAGGATGGATAGGCTCCACCTGTGAGTTCTGTATATCTTTCACGAACTGGCTCATCTGGTCGCGGTTAGCAGGAATCGGGGTGATAGCAGGCTTGTCTATCTTCTTCTGCGTAGAGTCAACACCCTGACGCTTGTAGATAGTTACATAACCATCTGTAAAGAAACGGTTAGCAAAATCTACCAACTGCTGCTTGGTAATCTTTGATATACGGTCCAGATAGTTTACTTCGTCCTTCCAGTCAATCTCATCGATAAAGGCATCAACAAACATATCAGCGCGAGCCTCGTTATACTCCAGTCTCTGGTAGTAGTTGCGTTTCTTGTTGTTAACAATACTTGGCAACAGGTTATCGGGAAATTCTCCTTTCTTCAATTTGTCAATCTGAGCAAACATCAGGTTCTTTACCTCGTCAAGGCTTTGCCCCTGCTTAGGTGTACCAAACAGAATAAAGCCACCATGATCGTGCATAAGTTGTGAACCTGCGCTGGCTCTCTGCACCTTCATTGTCTGGTTCAGGTTCAGATCAAACAGTCCTGCACGTCCGTTGCTCAGCACATCCTCCATCAGCTGTAAAGTATCAGCCTGCAGTTCGTTGGCCTTTTTAGCGCGCCAACCAATCCAAATCTGCTCTGCCTCAGGACCAACCACAGTGGTGTCCTTGGGCTGTGTGAGTGCTGGCAATGCAGGGAACACTGGCTGACGGACATCAGCGCCTGGTTTCCAACCCGAGAAGTACTTATCAATAATAGCGATAGTCTTATCAGGATCAAAATCACCTGCCATACATATAGCTACATTGTTAGGACGATACCACTTATTGAAGTAATTCTTGATATTTGTAATCGAAGGATTCTTCAGGTGCTCCTGAGAGCCGAGAGTAGTCTGCAATCCATAAGGATGGTTAGGATAGAGCATCTTGCTGATAGCAGCAAAAAGCTTTCGTGAGTCCTTGGTCAAGCTTATATTGTACTCTTCGTAAACAGCCTCGAGCTCAGTGTGGAAACCACGGATCACCATATTCTGGAAACGGTCTGCCTGAATCTTGGCCCAATTTTCGATCTCGTTTGATGGGATATCTTCTGTATAGCATGTTACATCGTTGCTAGTGTATGCATTGGTACCATCAGCACCGATAGCAGCCATCAGTTTGTCGTACTCATTAGGGATGAAGTACTTAGCGGCCAACTGAGAAACCGAATCAATCTCGTGATAAGCCTGCTTACGAGCCTGAGGATCGGTCAATTTACGGTAAGCCTCGTAACGCTGCTCTATCTCAGCCAGCAGAGGAGCCTCAGCTGCGGCATTGTTAGTACCAAACTGTTTGGTACCCTTAAACATCAGGTGCTCCAAGTAGTGAGCCAGACCTGTTGTTTCTGCAGGGTCATTCTTTGAACCCGTGCGTACAGCTATGTAGGTTTGAATACGTGGTTTCTCAGCATTCACCGAGAGGTATACCTTCAATCCATTATCCAAGGTGTAAATACGGGTTTTCATCATATCCCCTGGAACGGTCTCATACTTGTAATCCTTTGCCTGTGCACTCAGTCCAAATGCCACAGCGCAAATAGTAATGAATAATTTAATTTTCATCGTAATATTTTTATTATCAATTGTCAATTATCAATTCTCATAGTCGATCTCGTGGTCGAGTTTCGATAGGAAGACATCGTATACATCCTGGTCAACATCGCCCATCTGGAACTCCTTTTCGGCATCCTTTCGAATCTCTGCAATCCAGGCTCTGCGTGCCTTGACGTAATCCTCACGGATACGCTCACATGCAGCCTCATTCAATTCTTCAAGCTGGTAGTAATCCAGAATCATCTGGTAGCTCCAAGCCCAACGGTAGTCGCTATAGTTATTATTAATCTCAGCAAATCGATCAAGAACCTGCTGGATATTGTCGATGACACCACTCTTGATATCATCAACTAGTCTCTGCTCCTCACTCTGTGGCAACAGCAATCCGCTCATGTCAATCCAGCGACCCTTGCCGATGTTCGAGGAAGGAGGAACGAGTAACGAGGATGGAGATATCTTCTGTTGACGCTTCAGCACAGCGCCCATATAGATACGCAGGGCGATATCATAGTACTTCAAGCCCTTACGGAGTGATGACGCATTGATCACATATTCGTGGAAATTATAGGTAGAAACATTATCACCCGATGCCTCACGCAGAGCCTTTAGGATCTTGATACCCTCAACAATCTCGCCTACAGTGAATGGACTCAGCCAGTCGAAGTTGATGATACTCTTACGCGACTGCTTAGAACGCTTGTCACGCTTGGGCCATTTCTTGATATCACGATAGAGTCCAACGGTAGTAATATTACGTCCTGGCACCAGATAGCAATCGTCCCCATAGGCCATCAGATAGCTGAAAGGCAGGTTTCTTGTATCTGGATGGTGCATCAGCTTACCAAAGCACACTGAAAAGGCACCAATAGTGGCTGGCATCAGGATATATGCACCTGAGGCGGTCTTAGAGCCACGCTCCAACCGGCCATAGTGCAGAGGTCCCATCTTATAGGCGTGATTCGAGAAGTTGGTGTTCGATCCTGCATTATAGAACGAAAATTCACCTCCAATCAGCAGCGAGCTCTTATGGTGCGATGCTGAGAATGGTCCACAGAATGCAGCACAAGCCTCACCATTGGCCATAAATGAGTTAGCAAAGAACAAGCTGGCTTCAGCAGTAAATCCGTTGGTTATCTGACAAGCCTCACCCACGAAGCAATCCTGCATCTTTACGCTGTTATTAATCGAGCAACCGTCGCAGATGATAGAATTCTCACAGATAACACCTGTACCGATAAATACAGGAGCATCCATTGACGACATGACGGTACATTCTGACAAACGTGCAGCGCCACTGATTTCACAATCACCCTTGATAATGGTGTTGGTGATGTCCTTGGCATTGATAATCTTAACGTTGTTACCGATATAACCGCGATCAGGACGCGATACACGCAGCTCATCCTCAATCATCTGCTGCAAAGCCTGCTTAAGACTCTTATCGTTATTGTGCTTCACCATAAACGAAGCCAACTGACTGTTCAACTCGCGGAAGATGGTTACATTGCCATCACCCATCTCATTAAGCACCGAGATGACTGAACCTTCACCATAAGTGGCGTCATCAGTTGTCTCCAACGTACATATATTCGAGATGTAGCAATCGTTACCAATGGTATAGTTGTTGATGTAGTTACCAATCTTCTCAATCAAGCAGTCGTTTCCAACAGTTACATTGCGCAATGTGGCATCATTGATACCAGAGTGCTTAGTAAAGCCTTTACTCACCTCGACCATTTTGTTGAATGCTCCTAAGCGGATATCTCCATAGAACATCACGCGATGGAAATTGTAAGGTTTAAAGTTTTCGTCGACTAATACACGCTGCCAGTCTTCAGCCCAGCATACATTGTTCTCCAAAACATCAATCTCGTTTTGGGTTAGTTGTCTGTAATTACTCATAATCTTGATATAAAAAATCGTTATAGGGATATTTTTGAACATGAAGTTCGCGGACACGCTTATAGAGTGTCTCACGAAGCTCATCTATGTTTTCTTTCTGACGGGCGGAGATAAACATACACTCGAGATAGTGATGGTTCTCGCCAGTACGAGCCATCCAAGTCTTCTCAAGGTCCTCGAGCGAGATATTCTCCTTGGTTGGGGCGGTGAGATCGTCCTCCTCCTGTGGGGTCCATGTATAGGCATCAATCTTATTGAATACCAACATGGCAGGTTTATCGGCACATCCCAGTTCCTTCAAAGTCTCCTCTACCACATGTATCTGATCCTCAAAGTCAGGATGACTAATATCTACCACATGTACCAACAGGTCAGCCTCGCGTACCTCATCAAGAGTACTCTTGAAGCTCTCCACCAAATCTGATGGCAATTTACGGATAAAACCTACAGTATCAGCCAACAAGAATGGCAGATTGTCGATGGTCATTTTTCTAACCGTGGTATCGAGTGTGGCAAAGAGTTTGTTCTCAGCAAACACCTCACTCTTAGCCAGCAGATTCATCATAGTTGATTTACCCACATTGGTGTAGCCAACCAAAGCCACACGAATCAAGCGACCACGATTCTTACGCTGAGTTGTCTTCTGCTTATCAATCTCAGCCAAGCGCTGTTTCAACAGCGTGATACGCTGCAGGATGATTCGACGGTCCATCTCTAACTGGGTTTCACCTGGACCACGAAGACCTACTGAGCCTTTACCACCGCCAGAACCTGATCCACCACCTTGGCGTTCCAGGTGCGTCCACAATCTCTGCAGTCGTGGTAGCATATATCTGTGCTGTGCCAACTCTACTTGGGCCTTAGCCTCAGCCGTTTGAGCACGCATGGCAAAGATATCAAGAATCAGCGAGGTACGATCCAAGATCTTCACCTGCAGTTCCTTCTCGATATTACGCATCTGCTTGGCTGATAACTCATCATCGAAGATGACCATACCCACAGGCTGTGGAGCATTGGTCTCATCGAGCAGTCCCTCAGCAAAGAGCGATGCATCCTGTGCATCCAGCCATTCATCATAGGCATCCTGACACTTCTTGATATATTCCTTAATCTCAAGCAGCTTTCCGCTTCCTACGTATGTAGTTTGACTGGGGCCACCTACCTTTTGGGTAAACCTTTTAACAGTTACAGCTCCTGCGGTATCAGCCAGGAACTCCAACTCGTCCAGATATTCTTTTGTCTTAGCCTCGTTCTGCTCTTTGGTAATCAATCCTACCAACACAGCAGTCTCAGCTTTGGCTTCTGATATTACAAATTCTTTCATATTTGGGCACAAAATTAAGCAAATATCTTTGTGAGAAGAAAAAATCTGTGTTAATCCGTGTTAATCCGTGCCTAAAAAAAATAATTCGTTGTATTTTTGCACGGAAATTAAGAACCAAACTTAAAACAAATAGATTATGAGAGTAATTATTCAGAATGACTATCAGAAGATGTCACAGTGGGCCGCAAACCACGTTATTGAGCGTATCAACGAGTTCAACCCAACACCAGACCACAAGTTTGTGCTGGGTCTCCCTACAGGTTCATCGCCAGTTGGCATGTATAACGCACTGGTAGAGGCTAATCGTGCAGGAAAGGTTTCTTTCAAGAATGTAATCACATTTAATATGGACGAGTATGTAGGTCTGCCAGAGACTCACCCTGAGAGCTACCACGCTTTCATGGCTCGCAACCTGTTCGACCACATCGACTGCCCAAAGGAGAACATCCACATCCTGAATGGTAATGCTGCCGACCTGCAGGCCGAGTGCAAGCACTACGAGGAGATGATTCAGGAAGCAGGTGGTATCGACCTGTTTATCGGAGGTATCGGCCCTGATGGTCACATTGCCTTCAACGAGCCAGGTTCTTCTCTGCGTTCAAGAACACGTATGAAGACTCTGACTACCGACACACGTATTGCCAATAGCCGTTTCTTTGGCGGCAAGCCCGAGAATGTGCCCGCTCATGCACTTACCGTTGGTGTAGGCACTGTGATGGATGCTCGCGAAGTGATGATTCTGGTAAACGGTCATGGTAAGGCACGCGCTATGCAGGCTGCTGTTGAGGGGGCTGTTAACCATATGTGGACTATCTCAGCTCTGCAGATGCACGAGCATGGCATCATCGTAAGCGATGAGGAGGCTGCCGACGAGTTGAAGGTTTCAACCTATAAGTATTTCAAGGATATCGAAAGCGACCAGTTGCTGTAATAATGAGAAAATTCTTTATATCGATATTCATGGCGTCATCAGTCCTTTGCTGGGCTGATGACGTTCGTGTTTCATCACCCGATGGTAATCTGGTGGTGACTGTAAGTGATGCTGGGGGCCGACTGGTTTATTCAGCTACTCTTGGTAACAAACAGATGTTAGCTCCTTCTGCCTTAGGACTGCAAACTAGCCTCGGAGACTTAACGAAAGAACTGACAATTTACGAGAGTCAGGCATCGACAATCAACAGTTCATATCAGATGCGTGGCACCAAAGCATCATCGAACACATATAACGCCAACACACTGTTGCTGAAAGTACGTAACAAGGATGGTGTAAAGTTCAGAATGCAGTTCCAGGTATCAAACAATGATATCGCCTTCCGTTATCTGATGACTCGTCAGACCATCAAGCGTAGAGAATACAAACGTGTTCGGATTCTTTCAGAACTCAGCAGCTTCAACTTCGCTGATGGCACAACAACTTTTATCTCGCCACAGATTGGTCCTGAAACAGGTTGGGAACAGACCAAGCCGTCTTACGAGGAAGAATACTCTAACGATGCCCCAATGAACAAAGCATCGCAGTATGGACATGGATACATTTTCCCAGCCCTGTTCCACCTGCCTAATGGTTGGGCGTTGGTTAGTGAAACAGGAGTAAGCGGAGGCTATTGCGGTTCACACCTCTCTGATTATCAGGTCGGTAGTGGTTTCACCGTAACCTACCCTGACAAGGGCGAGAACAATGGTTTTGGAACAGAGTTTGCAGCTATTCCGCTTCCTGGCGAGACACCTTGGCGCACCATTACCTTAGGAGAGACATTGAAGCCCATTGTAGAGACAACCATTTCGTACGATGTAGTGGAGCCACGTTACAACGCTTCTACCAATTACAAGCCAGGCCGCTACACATGGAGTTGGCTTCTGTGGCAGGATAACTCTGTAAACTACGACGACCAGGTAAAATTCATCGACCTGGCCTCAACCATGGGATTTGAGTACTGCCTCGTCGACAACTGGTGGGACACTCAGATTGGTCGCGATCGTATAGAAGAACTATCTAGATACGCCCAGTCTAAAGGCGTCAATCTACTTCTGTGGTATAACAGCAACGGATTCTGGAACGATGCTCCACAAACCCCACGCAACTGCATGAACACAGCCATTGCTCGCGAACGCGAGATGAAATGGCTGCAGAGCATTGGCGTAAAGGGAATCAAGGTCGACTTCTTTGGAGGCGACAAACAGCAGACTATGCAACTCTACGAAGACATTCTGACTGATGCCAACCGCTATGGACTGCAGGTAGTGTTCCATGGTTGCACCATGCCTCGTGGTTGGGAGCGCATGTATCCTAACTTTGTGGCCTCAGAGGCCGTTCTGGCTTCAGAGAACCTGTTCTTTGGCGAAGGCGCAACCATTCGAGAGGGTTTCGACCTCACACTGCATCCATTCTGTCGTAACGCCACAGCCTCGATGGACTGGGGAGGCATCATTATGAATAAGTATATGAGCCGCGACAACAAGAGTCGCCATACCCGCAAAACCACTGATATCTTCGAGTTAGCATCAGGCATCACTATGCAGACATCAGTTCAGTGCGTAGCTATGCAGCCCAACAATCTCAACGAGTTGCCTCAGTTTGAGATGGACTACCTGCGCCAGTTGCCCACCACTTGGAGCGAGACTCGTTTCATCGACGGCTATCCTGGCAAGTATGTTGTTCTGGCTCGTAAGGCCACCAATGGTCATTGGTACATAGCAGGCCTCAACGCTCAAAAAGAGCCTATCAACCTTTCTATCAATCTGAGCGATTTTGAAAGCAATTTGTCAAAAGTGCTCATCGACAATAAAAAAGGACAGCCTGTTCAGACTGCCCTTAAGACTGATAAGACAGGAAAGGTAAAAGTAACTATCCAGCCTAATGGTGGATTGGTTATTTATTAAGAGGTAAAAGTATTTATCTCCTCCACCCTATCCCCTCCTCCCATGAGGAGGGGAATTCTTTTCCACTCTAATAAACAAAGATTTTGTAATCCTTTATACTTCCTGGTGCACCTTCTTCCATACGTGGAAGATAGTCGATACCTGTGATGGTCTGCTCGCTACCAAGGTCGATAACCACCAGATGTGGCAGAGCGATACCTTTCTCTGTGCGCCAATAAGTTGACTCCTGAAGGTCGAAACTCTTCTCGGCAGTATTATTCCCACGCTTGGTCTCCTCACTATCAGCATACTTCACAGTCCACTGTTCACGACTCAATCGTCCGCCTTTAGCATTGACAGCATAAAGTTCTGCTATAGAAACTACATCCTTACCATCGTGAGTAGAAAGCGCCTGCACTACTAGATAGCGACCTTTCTGAGGTGCATTGAAACGCACCATCTGCCAACCGTTACCAGCCTGAAGTTTTCCTTCAGATACAGGGATAGCCGAATTCAGATCGGGCTTATCGCCAGGATTGTTATGAGTACGCGATTTCTCCACGTTCAGTTTATCAAGCTCTGGTGTGGTTTGTCCCATGATAACCGGTTTCTTCGGACCTACCACATCCAGTACAATCACCTCGTTCTTGCCCTTCTTCAGCCAGCATCCAGGTACGTAGAGCGTCTGCTGCGGACCAATGCTCCAGAATCTGCCTATGGCATGCCCGTTCACATAGACCTGCCCCTTGCCAAATTGCTCCATATTCAGGAAGGTATCGCCCACCTTCTTCAGGTTGAAGTTGCCACGATAGTAACCCATTTTCGAGGTGATGGGTGCTGGGGCTGCTGCAAGAGCTTTCTTGGCTGTCTGATAATCATCAGGTACGGTCAATATGGTCCATCGCTTCAGATTCCAGATCAACTCATGTCCCTCCACATCTGTCGATATGGTCACGCTATTGGTAATGCCCTTATAATCCTTGATAGCTCTACCAAAGTTAATTCGTCCCATGGCCTCTACATATATCTTCAGTTCTTGTCCCTGCTTGACGGCAGGCAGCTGCAAGCTGTTCTCATTCCTTACACGGTCAATCTTGCCAATGTATTGATCGTCTATAAACACCTGAGCAAAGTCATGCCCATCGTTCAGTGTCAGCACACTGGGAGTTGAAATCGCAGGCAGACAGGTCACATAGATGATTGATCCCCAACCCTGATCCAATTCCTCCATCGTGCGCAGCGGACTGTCCATCACCACACTATCTGCTCCCATCAGCATGTCGGCATGCTCAGTCAGCTCAAATGGCGCTATCTGTATAAATGGAGCAGGCATCTTGGGTATGGCGGGTAACTTGGTCTTGCTGTACTTCTGCATCATCTTGCGCAGTTGGAAGTACTTATCGGTTGTGCCACCATATTCATTGATAGGTGCATCGTAGTCGTAGCTAGTCACATCAGGTGCGAAACCAGGTGAGTTTGCACCAGCCCAATGGCCAAAGCTGGTTCCTCCGTGAGTCATATAGAGCGAGAAACTGATGCCTTTCTGCAGCATCTCATCCATACCGTCTACCATATCTTTGGCAGGACGAGTCTCGTGGTTAGCCCCCCACTTGTCAAACCATCCGCTCCAGAACTCCGAGCACATCAGTGGTGCATTGGGACGTAGTTTCTTTAGTCGTGCAAACTCATGGTCGATATTCGCACCAGTACCAAAGTTCATGGTCCACACCAGATCATCAAGGCCGTTTTTCTCGAAGTTCGAACTCCAGTCGCATTGGAAGAGCGTTAATTTATCGCCATAGATGCTACGCAGACAATCGCGAATTTCCGAGATATAGGGTTTATCTTCTCCATACGATCCATACTCATTCTCCACTTGCACCATAATGATGGGACCGCCATTCTGTATGGTCAGTGGAGCCAGCTGCTCGCCTACCTTCTTCTCGAAGATTTTTACGCGTTCCATAAAGTAAGGATCCTGCTCGCGTAGGCGTATATCCTTCTTCTTGAGCAACCACCAAGGCAGTCCACCCATCTCCCACTCTGCACAAACGTATGGTCCAGGACGAACAATCACATACATTCCGTTCTTCTGTGCCAGTCGGCAGAACTCAGCCACATCGTTGTTGTCACTGAAGTCAAACTGTCCCTCACGCTGTTCATGAATATTCCAGAACACATAGATGCACAGGGTATTCATGCCCAGCGCCTTACACATCTTAATACGATGATCCCAATAAGCCTGAGGTATTCGCGGGTAGTGCACCTCAGCCGCTTTTACCACAAATGGTTCGCCATTCAACAGGAATGTTTTGTTGCCAACAGTAAAATCGCCAGCATGCATCATCAACGGTAAAACGGCAAAAATCAGAGTAATTAGTAGTTTAACTTTTTTCATTTTGTATCTTTTACTTTAATATTTGGCGCAAAGATACAAAATAATTGATAAATGACAATTGAAAATTGATAATTATTTCGTATTTTTGCAAAAAAATCATAGAAACATTTATGAAAAAACTATCATTACTTATTTTAGCGATTGTCTTTGCTGGAATGGCAAAGGCTGAAGACGGTCACCAACTGTGGCTTCGCCAAGCACCAGTAAACAAGGCTGTGGTTACTGGTCCCGAATGTATCGCAGCCCAAGAACTGCGAACCTATAGCAAAAACGACGTTACTCTAAAGCTCGATCCTACCATGGAGCAAGATGCTTATCGCATCAACAATGGTGTGATTACAGCCAAGAACGAGATTGGTCTGCTTTATGGTGCCTATGCACTGTTGCGTGGTGAGACCACCGGTAGCAAACCCTTTTATAAGCTCCGCATCCTGAACCACTGGGATAATCTCAATGGCACTATTGAGCGTGGTTATGCCGGTCTGTCTATTTTCTGGAAGGGCAAACCAGGCGAGCGCAAGTTCCGTGGTCACACAATCTTTGTTGAGGATCCCGATCAGCCTATCGATGCAAACCTCATCAAGGAATATGCTCGCGCTAATGCCTCTATCGGCATCAATGGCACTGTGCTCAACAATGTCAACGCATCACCCAAGATGCTATCAGCCGTATATATTAATAAGGTAAAGCAGTATGCCGACATTCTGCGTCCTTATGGCATCAAAGTATATCTCTCAATCAACTTTGCATCGCCTATGTCAATCCCTGCTAAGGGATTCAACAAGGGCAAGGTGCTAAAAACTGCCGATCCACTGAACCCACAAGTCAAGGCTTGGTGGAAGGCTAAGGCCAAGGAGATTTACGCTCTGATTCCCGACTTTGGCGGATTCCTGGTAAAGGCTAACTCTGAGGGCCAGCCTGGTCCATTCGATTATCATCGCACTCATGCCGATGGTGCCAATATGCTGGCCGATGCCGTTAAGCCGTTTGGTGGCATCATTATGTGGCGCAGTTTTGTTTATGGTGCAGCCCACAAAGGTGAGGACCGTGTAAAACAGGCTGTCAGTGAGTTTGTAGGTCTCGATGGCAAGTTCCGCGACAATGTCATCCTGCAGTCAAAGAATGGTCCACTCGACTTCCAGCCACGCGAGCCATACGCTCCTATCTTCGATAACATCAAACACACCAAGCAGATGGCTGAGCTCCAGATTACTCAGGAATATCTGGGTCAGTCACGCCATCTGGTTTATCTGGCCCCCATGTGGCGAGAGTTCTTTGGGTTCGTAGCTCCAGAGAAGCTCGTCGGCATAGCAGGTGTAGCCAATATCGGGCTCGACACCAACTGGTGTGGTCATCACTTCTCTCAGGCCAACTGGTACGCCTTTGGCCGCCTCGCTTGGAACCCTACCCTCACCAGCGAGGCCATCGCCCAAGAATGGCTTGACCAGACATTTGAAAAGCCAGATGGTCAATTATTAAGCGTGATGCTCCGTTCACGCGAGGCCTGCGTCGACTATATGATGCCTATAGGCTTACACCATATCTTTGCCTTCGACGAACATTATGGACCCGAGCCCAATGGCTTCATCGCTCAGTACCCCATTGAGTGGTGCCCAGTATACTATCACAAGGCTAACAACGATTCTATTGGTTTCAATCGCACCCACACTGGCTCTAATGCCACAGCCCAGTATCGTGAACCATACTGCACCATCTATGATGACATCAACACCTGTCCAGAGCGCTACCTATTGTGGTTCCATCGTGTTCCCTGGACCTATCGCTTAAAGAGTGGTCGCACCGTTATCGAAGAGATGGAGTATCGTTATACCAGAGGTGTCAACGAGGTTGAAGACTTTATCCGCATATGGAACGAGGCAAAGCCCTATATCGATGACCAGCGCTGGCAAGAAGTTGATGCCCGACTCCAACATCAACTCCATAACGCAAATCTCTGGCGCACCACCTGCCTAGATTACTTCAAAAGCTTCCAAGAAAAAAGCAAATGAATACAGCAAAGGCAATCTTTCACGCAGGGTTGTAATAGCTCTTATACCACTCTGCAAACTTCCTGAGCCCCTCTCTCAGCGTGATCTTCGGTGTGAAACCGAAGTCGCGCTCAAGGGCAGTGGCATCGGCATAGGTGGTGGGCACATCGCCTGGCTGCATGGGCACCAGCTTCTTGTGAGCCTCGAAATCGAAGTCTGCGGGCAGCACACCGGCACGCGTCAGTTCCTCCTGCAGAATCTGCACAAAGTCGAGCAGGTTCTCGGGCTGTCCGCCTCCGATATTATACACAGCATATGGGGGGATGGGCAGACCATCCTCGCCATTCTTGCGCTCAGGAGCGCCCTGCATCACGCGAACGATTCCCTCCACGATATCATCGACAAAGGTAAAGTCACGACGGCAATTGCCATAGTTGAAAATCTGGATGGTCTCGCCCTTCAGCAGTTTGTTGGTAAAACCGAAGTAGGCCATATCTGGACGACCGGCAGGACCATAGACCGTGAAGAAACGCAGGCCCGTGGTGGGGATATTGTAGAGTTTCGAATAGCAATGGGCAAAGAGTTCGTTGCTCTTCTTGGTAGCTGCATAGAGTGAAACGGGATTGTCCACACGATCGTCGGTAGAGAAAGGCACCTTCTTGTTGCCGCCATACACGCTCGAACTTGAAGCGTAAACCAGATGCTCCACGGGGTGGTTTCTGCAGGCCTCGAGGATGTTATAGAAGCCCATCATATTGCTCATGATGTAAGCATCGGGGTTGGTGATCGAGTATCTCACACCTGCCTGAGCAGCGAGATTCACCACAACCTGAGGCTTATACTGCTCAAAGATACCATCGATGGTCCCCTTATCCGCAATATCGCCCTTGATGAAGATGTATGATGTATGATGGCTGATGGCTGATGCAGCCTTCTCCAACTCTTGGAGTCGCCAATCCTTCAAGGAAGGGTCGTAATAGTCATTGACGTTATCGATATTAATGATCGTCGCCTCTTTCACATCAGCAAACAGTCTCTTAATCAGGTTCGAGCCAATAAACCCCGCCCCACCAGTCACTAATATCGTTTTACCACTAAGTTCAATTTTCTCCATAATCTATTTTTGAATTATATTTTATAACAGCATCCTCCCCTGAAACGCTTATCCGAAGCGCTTAACAGCCTCATAATACGTATCCAGCGAACCGATATCAAATCGTCCCGCTGACATGGGCCAGGCATGCATGGTAGTATGCTCCACCATATAATGCGCCAGGTTACCGGGAGCATCCTTGCCACAACCATTCTCTACTGAGTGACGAACCAAATCAAGGTCCTTCTTCAGATATATATAGAATGGTGGCACGGCCCAATGGCTCTTAGGCACCTGAGGTTTCTCCTCCATACCCAGCACCTTCATCTCAGAGTCGAGTTCCACCACACCCGTGCGCTGGAGTTTCTCGATAGAAGGCTGTTCATGACACATGATGCAAGAAGTATCTTTCTGCTTAGCAAAATCCACAAACTCCTTAAAGCTAAAGAACAGTAGATTGTCTGCCGCCACCACCAGCAAGTCGTCATCGATGCTCAACTTGTCCATCGCGAACAGCAGGTCGCAAACGGCTCCCAGACGGGTGTCGTTGGTCTCTGTGCCATCATCCACGATGGTGATGGGCTTGGCGTAATGCTGCTCCGCAGCCCAATCCTCAAAAATGTTTGCAAACTTGTGGTTCGTAATGATGATATGTTCATCAATCTCAGAAATCAGGTCGATATCATCGAGCATACGACCCAAAATGGTATTCTCTCCAATCTTCAACAACGGCTTGGGGAAATTCTTAGTAAGTTCCCCAAGTCTGGTAGCATACCCAGCAGCAATAACAATATTCTTCATCTATATATCTTTAAAATAATAACATCTCGGCACCCCTCTTTTGGTTCATTTTCTCGGAGTGAGCGAGAAAAGAACATCCCTCGGTCGATTGTCAATCGACGAATCTCGCTCCATCGTCAGGCGATACCCAGAATACCTGGAATGTCTTTTCGTATTCAGGGAACTGCTCCAGATAGCGCTCTGTGAGTACCTTTTCTACCTCTGCTGTATGTGCTGGATCAACCATTGCAATACAAGCCCCTTTGAAGCCTGCTCCCGAGAACCTGCCACCATAAACTCCTGGCAACGAGCGCATAATCTCATAAATGGCAATGAGTTCGGGCGAGCCACACTCATAGTTATGAATCGAACTCTCACAGCTATCGAACGAAAGCTTTCCAAAGAGTTTCAAATTACCCGTCTCCCAAGCTGTCACACCCTGGCGCACTCTGCGATACTCGCTATAGAAATGCTCTGCCCTACGCGCAAAACGGGCTGGCATGGCGATACGCGTCTTCTCGAACGTAGTCTTAGGTATATCGCGTAGGAAGGTTTTATCGAATGTCTTCAGCGGCTGCTCCGTGTAGGCCAGCATGTTCCAAGCGGCGGTCTTGCACTCGTACACACGCAGATTATAATCTGAGTTTACCAAACTACGCGTCAGGCCGCTAAAGAAGATGCCAATCTTAAACTCAGGCATCTCTGGATTTCGCTTGATGATGCGCCACTCGTTAGAGTCGCAATCTAGGAACAACAATCCATCTTTCTTGCCCAAAGCGATACAAGCCTGATCCAACAATCCGTTGTTCAGTCCGATATACTCGCGCTCAGCCTCCGAGGCAATCTTTACGACCTCGAAAGGTTGCAGGGTGATATCATTCGCCTTGGCAAACGCCATCACGTAAGCGATGAGTACAGCGGCACTCGAGCTCAAGCCTCCCACAGGTAGCGAGCCCTGAATAACACCGTTGATGCCTAGTTTGAGCTCAAAGCGCTTCTTGAGTGCGAACTTGGCACCACGGGCATAGTCGCCCCAGTGGCGCTCCTTAACTTGGGTAGGCGATTCGATATCGAAATCGACCACGCCCTCGAATGTCTTAGACTCCAGGTGAACATGACCATCGGTATTGATGTTAAACCAAAGGTCGACGCCCTTGTCGATGGCAAAGCCCGTCACCAGTCCATGCTGATGATCCACATGTGCTCCCAGCGGGCACACGCGATACGGACTAAAAATATGATACTGATACTCCTTCATGGGGACAAAGGTACGAATAAGTAAGGAAAATACAAAAGAAAACTGCATTTTCTTTTTATTTTCGAACGAAATCTGTACTTTTGCAGACAAAAAGAGTGGATGAGCATCAAATAACTATACGTAACGCTGCTCTATCACCGTCCAGTCGATAATCTGCCACAGGGCAGCCAGATGATCAGGACGACGGTTCTGATAGTCCAGGTAATAGGCATGCTCCCAAACGTCAAAGGTCAGCAGCGGTTTCAGGCCTTTCTGAATCGGATTGGCGGCATTAGCCTCCTGAGTGATGACCAGCTTACCATCCTTATCAGCCGACAGCCACACCCAGCCTGAGCCAAAGAGCGTAGCGCCCTTCTTCTGGAATTCCTCCTTGAAAGCCTCAAACGAACCGAAATCGCGAGCGATCGCCTCAGCGAGTTTCCCCACAGGCTTATTATCAGCCTTTGGAGCACAAAACTGTCCAAAATACAACTCATGATTCAGTATCTGCCCAGCATTATTCAAGATACCGCCCTCAGCCTTCAGCACGATTTCCTCCAAAGGCAGACCAACCAAGGGGCTTCCTTCCAACAGCCCATTCAGATTATTCACATAAGCCGCCAGATGCTTTCCGTGATGGAATGCAATCGTCTCCTTACTAATCACTGGCTCCAAAGCCTCAGGCGCATACGGTAGCGCCATCAATTCAAACTGTCCCATATTAAAAATAATTTTCTGTAAACCTTTCATTTTTAAATTAATAACTGTTGGCAAAGATAGTTATTAATTCGACACCTCCAAACTATTGGCCAATTATTTATAGTATTTTATGAATCTGGCGCCCAAAGATGCCGCTGCATATCCACATGCCCATTAGCCTTAAAGGTAACACCCTCGGCCTCTAACAACTGGCGTTGCCTACTCCACCCTGGAGCCGTGCGACCTACATTATTCACCACCCGATGGCAAGGCAAATCCACCGCCTGTGGTGAGTATCTTAATGTCCGCCCCACCATTCGCGAATGACTAGGCCATCCTGCCAATGCCGCGATATGCCCATAGGTCGTCACCTTCCCACAAGGAATCTGACTAACAATGTTCAGCACATCCTCGCCAAACACCCTCGCCTGCTCCGCCGTCATATTATCTGGATAATCTTTCATTTTTTCCTTCTGTATTTTGCGCCAAAGATAGTCATTTTGCAGCAAAAAACTATAAATAATGTATTTTTTCTTCTTCACACATGTAACATTTCCATTTTTCTCATACTATAAGGGGAGAAAGTCGAACAAAAAAAATAATTATGAAACCAATAGTTTTTGATTTACCCAACGCTAAAAGCATCGTGGTAAGTGGCGACATCCATGGCGACTTCACGCAACTTGTCTACAAGTGCTGCATACAATATGCCATGACGGATACCGTGATTATTGTGGCGGGCGACTGTGGCATTGGTAAGAACAGGGCCATTGCTATAGTCGCTGCCTGTGAATTTGGAAAGCGTTTTAGGAAGACTGCTCCAGAAGAGAAACCTGTTCTGAAGAATGCGTTGGCCATAGGTGACTACATGATGCCACAACTTGAAGACCTGGATGTGGAAGAGTTCTGGGCATTGTTCCTCAATCCGAAGCATGAATTACTCAGAAGGTACATAACCATGTCAGTGTGAATCCCTCTCCCACAAAGTTCGACAGCACAATTGCTGCTAAGCTCACACAGGCTGCAGAGTCTGTACGGATGACCTTGCACGACCATATCATCCTCGCGGATGAGCAGTACTATTCGTTCGCCGAAAACAAGAAACTGTAGCCGTACATCATCTTTGAACACAACAATGGCTCGACACTTTTCTATCGGTATCGAGCCATTATTAAATTATATTTCCTTATCAATAATCGTTATTCATTCTTTTAGACATCCGATTGGAACTACTAGCACACCATCCTCTGGACGTTTGTATGCATATTCACCGATACCCGTCAAAACCATCAGGAAAGAAGGCTTTTTCATTTTGGTAGTGTCAATTTTGTCCGAAAGAGTCTTCAGACTCTCTGCTCCATCATTTACGAGTTCAGATCCTCCAATTTTAATTTCAATCAACCCATAAGAACCGTTTCTAAGATGAACGACTGCATCACATTCCAGATTGTTTTTGTCTCTATAGTGGTAAACCTTTCCATTAAGCGATTCCGCATAGACACGCAAATCCCTCACAGCAAGAGTTTCAAAAATAAGTCCAAAAGTGTTCAAATCATTAATCAAATCATTCGGTCCTAAGCCCAAAGCAGCAGTGGCAATAGACGGGTCAGTGAAATAACGGGTGTCTGAGGTTCTAATAGCTGTCTTACTCCTCAAATTTGGGTTCCATGCAACGGAGTCTTCTATAACGAAGATCTCCTTCAATGCCTTAATATAGCTATACACGGTGCTATCAGATAAAAGTTCATCACCGTTATTCTTTATATCAGCCAATATGGTTCCCGCTGTTGCCTGACTAGCTTGGTTACGGGCATAAGAACGCATAATACGTTTGGCCATTTCCTCATCTCTTTCCACGTCATCAACTCTCTTAATATCGGTGCTTACCACCGAATCGAAATAGTCAAATGCTTGTGCCAACGCAGCTTTCTCACTTTTTCTCAATACAGCTTTCGGCCACCCCCCCCGACATGTCAGATAAGCTAAACGTTCCAAATCTATATGACTCTCCCCATCGACATAATCTGAATTCTTAAACAACTCACCCAAACTAACCATTCCTGTCGAATCCTCTGACTCCCATAATGTCATAGTACGAAGTTTTAGTCGGGAGATTCTACCAGTTCCTGTATGGTGTATTTGTTCTTCCTCTATAAGATTTCCATTTTCATCCTTTTTGGGTTTCGGAGGGACAGCAGAACCTGTAAGCATGAATTGTCCATCATCATCACGATTATCCACCTCATTTCGAATTGCATCCCAAAACTGAGGTGCAATTTGCCACTCATCTATTAATCTTGGTGTCTTTCCAACAAGAAGTCTCGAAATGTTCGTCCGAGCAAGAGCAAGATTCTGAGCTAAAGTGTCAGGATCTGCCATTGACAAGACGCTCCCTGCCTGTTGCTTGGCCAGTGTTGTCTTTCCGCAATACTTAGGCCCTTCTATAAGAACGGCACCTGATGATTCTAGTTTATCAGCAAGTATCTGGTCTGCTATTCTTTTCTTGTATTTCATAATCTTACACTATTTTGGGTGCAAAGTTACGAAAATTTTTCCATAATCAGTCGTTTTAAACAAATTTTAATGCGACAGTTGGCCGATTTTTGACACAACAGTTGGACTTATTTTGATGCGACAGTTGGCTGTTTTTTGACGCGACAGTTGGACGACTTTCATTCACCCATTTGACGCTATTTTATTCACCAATTTGGCCAAAATTGCGTTATATTACTTCGGTAACCCACTTTTTTTTCGAGTTACCGTAGTAATATAAGCGTTTTTATTGTAAATACCATTCCTCAAAAATGAGAGTTTTCAAGCATCAAAGTTCTCCATTTTTTCTCCTATTCAAATACAGATAAAGAGTCGGACGCTTTACACCTGTACGCATTTCTATTTCTGCCAGTGTAAAGCTCTTGCTGTCATACATCTTCAAAGCTGCCTCGACATCATCTTTTGGAATTTTTGGGCGACCTCCCAAGCGTCCACGTTTACGAGCAGCATTCAACCCCTCCATTGTCCTTTCATGGAACACCGGGACGGGTTCCTGTTTCATCACATGCGATAAATCATGCTTTTACTGATTCCCGTCAACCTCTCCAATTGTCGCAATGATGCTCTTTTACCCTTCAATTCTATTAACAGAGACTTCTTTATATCTGCAGGCAATTGTTGAAAAGCGCTGCTATTCGTTGCGCCAGTCTTTTCTTTGATCAGCATCATAACCTGATCATCCGAAGGACGTCCTTTCGAAGCATCCTCTATATCAAGGCAAACAATATCATCAGACAAAGGCTCATTTACAAGTTCATTCAACTCCTCAAAGAATATTCGGTTCAAAACAGTGCGAGTGTCACATAAAGGGAATAGCGTACTATTCTTGTCTTCATATTCATGCCAACTGCTGAACTCGTAATCATTTACTTTATTCACAATCCCAGCCTTAACAGGGTTTTGATGAATATACCTCAAAAGTATCACGAAATAAGCCATATCGTTCACTGGCTCACTTTTAAAACGCTCCCGGAATAGATGCCCGTCTCTTGAATACTTGTGATTATAATAGTATACATAGGAGGAAGCTATCCTTTTTATTGCCATACCAATATTATCCTCACGTTCACGAATGAGCAGATGAATATGGTTCGACATCAGGCAATAAGCATATAGGATATAGTTTCTTCCAAAGGGAGTGCCATCAGGCTCATACGACTGAGCCATCATATCCAAGGTATTAAGAAACTGGTAATAATCCTCTTGATCCTCAAAGATATTTTGATGATTGATTCCACGCATCATCACATGATATATACCAGTGCCTGATGTTTGTCTCGCTCGCCTTGGCATTCTCAACTATTGATTATTGCTGACTCCTATTATTCGTGAAACAGGTACCCGTCCCCCCGTTCCTGGAGTCCTTTTTACACTGATGGGCAAAGTCGTGCACTCTTGATCCTTTATCAATAGCATATATCTTCTTATCTCAATTCTGTTATCTATTTGCTTTTGAAAAGCCGTGCAGCCGCAAGCGTCAGCACCGCCTGCCTTTCCAGCCCGCCTACTTTTGTTCCTTCAACCAGTTATTCATTCCTATATTGAATACATCTGCTTGATAAATATCTCTTCTACTATCTTTAGTGCAGAGTTTCTTATAATCATCTTTCAGATTGTTATAAATAACATTGGAGAGAAAGACCCTTTTATTTCCGGGGCTATTTGCTTCTGCACATAAATGGCAAGCTTGATTGACAACATCGCCCATCCAAACAACATCATTGATTGAAGATCCAGAATGCCCAGCTTTAACCATTAATGCACGTCCATCATCTATACCAACACCCACTTTATAGGTTTGGTAGCCTTTTTTCGACAACTTATAATTTAAAATATCAACTAAGCTACATGCTTTAGCAGCCAAATCAAACACGCCATCTACATCTGCCTTTTGGGGGGTATTGCAAACACACCATACACAATCCCCATTGATACAAACTTCCCTGCATGTATCATGTCCGTTCATGAGAGCGACCATCTCTGATATAAAACTACGATAAATCTTGGCTAGAACCGGACGGTTTTGTTTCTCAGGCAGAGAACTACTATCAATGATATCGACAAACAATGCAGTACAATCTACATAAAACCCATTAGTAAAAGTCAGTTCTGAACGACTTGGAATTGAATTCCTCTCCTCAAACGATTTGTCACTTTCGTTTAGGATATCATCAATACGTTTTAGCGAGCGTTCTAAGTCATACTGTATGTTAGTTGCCTCCATAATTCTACTTCATAAACATAATTGCGATAAATAGCAAAACAGAAACCAATAAAAGAAATTTGAACCAATACAATCCCTCATTGTAGTTCTTGAATTTAATAATCGCAATTTTCGAATTAACATATATTTGAGACTTCAAGTCTTCAATATAGTTCATATCGTCCTTCTTAAAATCATCATAAGTCATCTCACTAATAGTACCATAGAAAATTTTCGATGTCTTCACCAATCCAGGGTTTTCTTGATACATCTTTGTGTAGTTGATGTTTGCTGTAATGGCACGGAACAAGTAATAGCACGTCAATAACAACAATATAACCGCAACACACAGCATAACGAACACGGTAAATCTGCTCCAGGAGAAAGACAGGACCTGATTCTCTTCCCAATAGTCCATAAATGGTTTAAAGATATAATTTCTGAGATTTTTCAGGAAATCGCTAGTGACTAAGACCGTTATTGCCACGCCAACAACCGTAAGCAATATGCCAGCCTTTTGATCACAATTGTTTAGCCACGAATTCACAGATTCCAACGTGAACTGAAGGTCTTCTTTTTTTCTTTCATTAAAATTCTGTGGAGTACTTTCTTCTGTCGCAGGTTCTGCCTCCTGCCTATTTATTTTCTTTTTGCTCTTTACATAGTTCCTTAGTTTAACTCCTATAACCACCATACAAGAAGCAAAATAAACAATCCAAAAAAGTTTCATATACCTATTTTTCACTTAATCAACAAATTACAGCCATAAACAATAAAATCAATATCCTTGAATTTCTTTTTATCAACCATCTCAAAGTTCCTCTTCAAGGGATTATCTGAAAGTCTCTTATAGACATCGTTCGAAATAGCAATAGATGGAATATTATATTTCCCTGCCATATCAGTTAAACGAGATGCCAAATTCGCAGGTTCGCCAATCCACACCAAGTTCTGATAGTCATCATGCTCATCACTTCTATCAGTAAGGCCAACCTTAATAACATTCATTGAACCGTAGTGTATTCCCACACCACAATTAAAGCTATCGTTGGGTATGGTCTTCCCCATCTTCTTTCTACAAAAGTACAAGATAGAGCCCGCACATTTAACAGCCATGTCACAACTGTCTTTTTCATCAAAAACCACCATAACCCTATCCCCAATGATATTCCTTACGTGCCCTTTGTATTCTTTTGCAATTCTCAGTACTCCGTATATAAACGATGAATACATTCTTGACAGCGTTAAAACTCTATGGTCGTTATTCTTCTGCACAGAATCTCTTATATCTACAAAAAGTACGCACGTATTTATTGTTTTTCCTCTTCGTTCACTATGCCTCGGATAGGTTATCTCTTGATCAGTGACATTCGGAACTTCAGTACAAGAAATAAAACTAGTATTATTCTCAATAATACCATCAACTTCACGCCCTATTTCTTTCTGTAAGAATTGATTGCATCCATTTACTTCAATATCAGGGTAGTAGTGATAGTATTCACTATCAGTTGAAATGTCAAAATGAGCATTCTCTTTTATAAACTTAGGAAGGCTTTTCATCGGATTTCCTTTCAAATATAGACACTCTAGAAACTGAACTTTGAGGATACCATTATGCAGTTGGGTAATATCATTATTCTCCAAATGTAAATACTTCAACTTGGCCAGTTCTCCGATATTTGCTGGAATTTCTTTAATATGATTATTCGACAAGTCTATACACGTAATGGTCTTGTCTTCAAACGCTTTTGCCGGGAAAACATCAAGATTTCTACCCGACAAATCAAGTTTTTTATTTTTTTTCTCCTTAACAAAATCATTTTTTGTATCTTTGCACTCGCTGATTGGGACAGTTAAGCATGACAGATGTGAAACGTGGAAGTACCAAATTTCAACCTATAAGTTAAGAGTGAACCGATAGCAGAGGAACTGCAACAAGCATAAACGGAAGTACCGGTTATATTTCGGGGCAATCTTTTCAATCATCTGTAATCCCAGTTTTAAGCCGCCTCCGTGGTGGCTTTATTATTTCTAATCCAGTGACCATGTTAAATCTGCGCCCCAAACATCAAAGTCTATATCCCTAATTTTCCTCGTTTGTTTCTTCCACCAACCATTCTTTATATCTTTAGCATCAGGAAGCGCTTTCGTATACTCTTGATAAACCTTGTCCGAAAGAAGAATGTTATTATATGTGTATTTCTTTTCTTCTCTATCTATAGAGTATATCTGCGTGCAAAGCTTGAATGAAAGACATTGCCCAAAAGCAGAATAGGCAATATTAGAAGCGAATTCTTCTGCTGTAAACTCTTTTGTCTTTCTATACCATCCACTCTGCCTTCCGAAATAAGGATTGTTGAAGTAGTTGTATTCGTAAAACTGGCCGTCTACTTTATAAACCACATCCGTAAATTCCTTATTGGCGCAATCAGTCAGCCGTGAAGCAAAGTTTGCA
Organism: Xylanibacter ruminicola; assembly: GCF_900142525.1. GTDB lineage: Bacteria > Bacteroidota > Bacteroidia > Bacteroidales > Bacteroidaceae > Prevotella > Prevotella ruminicola_A. The sequence continues at coordinate 53,202 of NZ_FRBD01000001.1, forward strand.
GGATAACCAACCCATACTAATCCTTTGTTATCATCATTCTCAGCACCTTTCTTTTGTATGCCAACTTTCATCACGCTCAACTTTCCATAGTCAATCCCGATACCGCACTTAAACTCAAAGTTATCGAACTTCTTATTGATAAGAGAAGCTATATGGTTTATCGTTATGGCACAAAAAACCGCTTTCTTAAAACAATCTTCAGGAGGAAACACCACCATCACCCTGTCACCTATGATATTACGAACATAGCCACCATCATACTGAGCTGCTAGCAAAACACAATGAGTAAAGACTGAATAAACCTTTCCCATTGTCCTTACTTGCTTGTCTTTTGTCAGTTGTACTGAGTTCCGTATATCCACGAAGAGAACACATGTATTAATCTCAACACCTTTCTTTTCCTCACCATTGCCATATGTCAGGTCCTTATCATCCAGTCCAGGCACATAGGTCTTCGGGAAGAAAGTAAAAGATGTGTTCTTCCAATCATTGATAACAGAATTGATGTTGTCAAAAAAGTCTTTCCGAGCCATTATTCTATATCATTTCAAATTCATCTCACTTATTATCACATAAACTATAACATTGTGTTCTGTAATACTTATTACATCCACTGATTAATATGCTTATATCTCTCCCCTAGTTCAAGGAGTTGGTTGAACATCTCAACCCTCTCCTCCTTCAACTCCCCAGCATTAAAAAGTTTCTGCTGGTGCTTCCACCAGTTCCGCATTCCACGTTCTTCATCCACAAACTTAGATGGTCGTCTTTTATTGACCGTCATGAAGTCCATGACTTCTCTCCATTTTACCACCCACCTCTCGTCCTGCGTCATATTCTTTATTTAGCTATCTGCAAGCCTGTCTGAACTGCTTGCCATAATCATTAACGAATACCACGCTGTTTGTTGCTGTAATTTCGAGGGAATCGTAAGGGCGTAAAAATTTCTGCGCTTCCAGCATCTTTTCAGTAAAGGGCGTATGCCATAATCCTTGATAATCAGCCCCATTAATAGATCTGTCATACATCAAGTCAATAATTCCGAACTTGCTTAGACGTACCAATGATGCAGATATTGAAAACTCGTCATACTCTTCTATTGTCCATCCTAAATACCATTCTGGTAAAACACCGGCTATAAACTTGTTGGTACCAGAAATGGATATTCTCGGATTAACAATCATTCTATAACCCGATTCTTCTGACAGTTTCTCAAACAGTAGAGCATCAAGCCTATTCATCTTCTTGATGATTTCCACATAAGATGGATGCACAATGTTTTCCTTCCCCTTGTCCATCGAGTTAGCAAGCAAGGCAATGTACATTTCCCTTAACGTCTCATTCTGAGCAGTATAGGTCAAAGACTGTAATAAAGGTACAGCTATTTCAGGATCTGGACTCTTCAGTCGCTCCTCTGGTACTTTCTCCAATCGCTTTTGTACCTCTTTCTCAACGTAGTCCTCTATCTTCTCCCAGCACCACAGGAATCCTCGTATAGGAGCCAGTAATGCTTTTACTGTCCTTCCTGCAACAGCCCCAACTTCAGATACAGCCGGTCTCGCTGCATCCTTATATACTTCTACTCCTAAATCCTTCATTAAATCCATATAATGTAATTCTTTAGCGTCCGTCAATCCTTGCCTCCGTTAATCCGCTTTTTGACCTTGGACGTTATCGTAATTAATATTTTATTGATACGTCCACAGTCAAGAAGCAAGGATTCCGAAGCCCGTGTTTCCAAATAGCCATTGTCCCTGAGAAGCGACAACCAGTTTTCGCTCTCTCGTGCTTCCTTCAAAGCAATGCTCGCTTTCGACAGAAAGTCTGCATCGCTTTGAGGATGCTGCGCCTCATTCATATTAGCATTGATGCTCGTAGCAGACCTCAGCAGTTGTCTCCCCAACGCATCAGTAATATCCCTATCTGCCTTACTCAGTTTCCCCTCATTCAGGAACTTGTAAAGCCGTATAATCCTACAAGAAAAATCGTAGCTCAGTTCCAAAATCTGTGCCTCCTTCTTTTCCTCCTCCGTCATCAACGGCTTCAACGTCCCCTCAAAAGTTCGTTGTTCCGTTTCTCCGTCCTTCCGTGAGTCCTTTTTCGGAAAAGTATTCTTCTTAGGCTTATATGTACCCTTATAGTCTGCCATAGTTATTGTCGTAGATCCTTAGTTCCGTTGATTCGTGAATCCGTTTATCCGCAGCCATGCTGCTTGCTTCCGTAGTTCCGTTACTCCGTGGTTCCGTAATTCCATCGCTACAGCGATTCCTTCTCCACCATCTTCATCAGCCTCGGCATCAGCCCCTCGATCTTCCGACACTTCACCTTATTGAAATGGTAGTCGATATCGTCCAAACAACTTTTGGAGCAGTGAGCACAAAGTGAGTTAACTCAGAATTTGTCGAGTCGCGACAGAAGTCAACGAAGTTAATTCATTAGCCAACTCTTCATCCATGTCACCACCATATCCAGCGGCGACGAGGGCGATGGCTGCAAGTTTATGAGCATCCTTATTCGTTCTTAAATGCGAAGCACCCAGAATGATGGACAGCATCTCATAAAGTATATTGCAATAGTGCAGAAGTTCTGGAAAATAATCTTCATCCAGTAGAAAGGCATCAAGCATCTCTTCTTCGCACTGTCGAAGCAGCAGGAAAAATTTCTCCTTTCTTATCTTACTCTTGAAGAACTGAAGCTGAGTCATCGTCCAAAACATAGCATGCGACAGCACAATTCGATCCTCAGAGGAATGATAGTAAAACATCCTATCTTCCTCCTTTGGATACCTTTCCTACAGCTTCTGCTCCATTTCGCTAAAAAACTGCTTCCGCGTCTCTCTCAAATCACCATTTGTCATACCTTCGTTTTATTTCCGTGACTCCGTATCTCTGTAGATTCGTAATTCCATCTACTGGACTTAGCGACAAACAGCCACGCCCTACTCGAACGCAGCTGTCATCCTTTCAGTCCTCTTTTTCTCCCTCTTTATCAAAATCATCCCCAAATATCTTATCCGAGAATATACTGTTCCTCATCTCAGCTCTCTTAAGTAATGTAGAATACTTTAGAACTTCCATATAAAGGGCTCCGTAACCTCTTGCGCCTCCATATACATTGGCATTAGGCATAAATACGTAGTCCATGTATTGCGATAGTTGGAAACGAGGGTCGGTTCTAACTACGCTTGTAAAATCGAAGCTTTCAGCAATTAGATATACGTAGAAATTATCTATCACATACTCGTCCTTGGCGAATTCGCGTAATAGTCCTGCATAATTAATTGCCTGGCCAAGATAATGAGTAGGATCTGCCGTATCGCTCTTTAGTTCAATTATTATGCATTTATGCTCTTCTGGGAATAGCAAAATGTCAGGTTTATATCCCAACATGTCCTTATTATATGCTGTGAGCTGTTCTTTTTCTTTATCGTCAAGCTTACGCAAAACACCCACCCCGTCATCATTTAGCTTCCGGAGTTCAAAATTAGAGAAACCTTTAAAATGAATAAAGTCTTCATTTAACATCCAAAGGTTGCTCTCCAGGGTATCAATCGTCCCTTGTTTGAAAAGTAGGTCATGAATCAATTTCTCATTACTTTTCCTTTTTTTCTTTTCAAGCTGGCATTCCAGATTCTTACTTAAGATTAGTCGTAGCATGTTCATTGCCGACTTACGGCTGGCAATATATCTTGAAAGGCTGGATTTGTTTTTTACTGGTATAAGAGAATTAATCTCTTTTACCTTTGCATTAAATTTCCTGTTGAAATTGGCTCCTGACGGGTCCAATGTCCTTAATGAATCGAAGACGGCTTTTAATCTTTGAGTGTTGTCCTTCTGAAAGTCAGCGTCTGAGTGATAGTATCTTTCAAGAAAATCAGACACCTTCTCTCCCGTTTTCACCCCTATAGCAGCTATCACGTCTTTGTCCAAGGAGAAATCCTCCACCACCTGGTCTATATCTTCTTCACTCTCCTCTTTGATTTTATTAATTGCAGGATAGTGGGTGGTTATTTTCTCAGTTACCTCCTCTTGTACATCATCGATGAAAATATGGCTTTCATCTAGTGTGAACAGATTCTTCTCTTTAAGAAACTGGCTTTTAGTATATAGTGTAAGTTTCCCCCTTAAATCTGTATCCTGATTTGTAAGAAAGTCACTCGATATTAGGCACAGCATGTTCTTGCCTTCTTCTATCTTTGCCCTGCTAACAAAAGAGAAATCAACATTTTCAGCATCTACGGTTTCATCTTTGCTCGTCAATTTTATCTCATTTCTTTTCTGAACACTTGAAGGAAGTAAATAGGAGTCTATTTTGAAAGTTTCCGTTTCTTTCTGTTTTATAAGACCATCATTTGTGCTGTTTATTCTCTTGTAATGTACTTTCACCTCATCATGATAATCTACAACAGGAATATCATCGTCTTGAATAAACTTATCCTCTGTGTCAACATGAGCATCGTATATGTATCGTTCAAATGCTATGTTTTGTACGTTTCCTTTCCGGATGCAGAATTTGCCAAGATAGTGAGTGAAAATCTTGTCATGCAACTCATCAGTTGTTAGGTTCTCATAACTCTCTTTATCCTTACTATCTCTGGGAAAGAAAAATTCCACGATCGTGCCTGTGTGCTCTTCCTCTGTAGCATCTTGTTCAAATCCTTCCCATATTGGTGTTTTCTCTGTTCCAATAAAACCAATTGAAAGAACGATATTTCTTTTTTTCTTTTTACCATTCTCAATGTAGACTGTTCGGAATTCTGTATGCTCAAAGAAATGAAGAAACTGTATTCGGCCAGAACCAAGATTGTGGAAGTTCTTGGATTCATCAAAGAGCTGATAGAAACGGCTTAAGTTCTCTTCATTAAATCCACATCCACTATCTTCGACTTCAATGGAACAGAATTCATACTTGCCAGGAGTCGATGATTTTGAGACTTTTAGTCTTATTGTAACATAATCCCCTTTACCGGAGGTTGCTTCAAGAGAATTACTGACTGCTTCATATATTGGTTGTAGATATGAAGGGTGCTTCTTCACTCTTTTCTTCATCAGTGATTCATACGAGAAGGTCTGCGGCACGAATCTGCCTTGCTTGTAATCTCTTATCATGATTATTTTTATTTTCGACTAGCCTCTGTCTTTCTTGAACACCTTATAAACATACGAATACGACTGCTCCTCCAATTTACCAGCCTCAACCGCAGCAGCTATATTCTCCTCAGCACGTTCCACAGCCAAGTCCAGTTTACCCTCGGCACAAAGATTCTCAACCCAAGTCGAATCTTTCAAAAACTTCTCTTTCTTCAACAACTTCTTGAGTCCTGTTGAAGATTCCGGGAACAATTGTTCTTTATAACTCGCCAACCGATTCGAAACAGCAGGATAGTCTTTTAGCAGCTGAGTATAATCCTCAAAGTGAAGCAGAAACCAATACTCAATACATGGCATACTTGGGCAAATTGTCACGGTACCGTCTGCTATCTCCTTCGCAAACTGAGCAACAAAATTCCCATGTTTCTTCAGTCTCGCCTTGTTGCCAAAAACCGTATCCCAATCAAAAACGCAAAATATCCGCGCTTCGTTATTCGCCTTCAATATTTCCCTAATCCTTTTGGGGAATGTCTCCGTATAGCTCGACTCGTCACCAAAATATTTGGGCCTGATATTAAACTTATACGCAGTCGTATCATTGATATGAGTAAAGTAGAAACGCTCCGTATTAGAACCACCACTAATAAGAAATGGATACAGTTCACCCATTTCCCTGGTGCCCTCATCAGTTTCAGGCGATGGCGTCTGGACAGCTTCAAAGTATGGCTTTTGCTCATCTAAATGTGATTTTCTCGTTTTGTCGGGAGATAAATGGCGAGAAAAAAAATTTTTGCTTAGTGACAAATCCGCGTAAGAAGCTGAAATACAGAATGTTTACGGAAGTCGAATCCTAAAATGATAAATGCAGACGTAAATGTCATCCCGGAGAAAGGGCTCAAATGAAAGTAAAGACATGTGGTTAAAAGTAAACCAAAAAAGTCTGATGAAATTTGAAGGGGTTTTTACCCGGTTTTCTGGTCATTTTGGCATGTTTTACCTCGAAGTTGGGCGTTAAAAAACATTAACGACAAAAACTCCGACAGGGGATGCTCTGCGCCATAGCGAAAATGGCCGTTTTAGGGGCATTTGGGACAGAAAAAGTAATCTTTCCTTACAGAATTGTGGGATTGGTGCGTTTTTACTTGTTCCCATATATGGTTACTTGTAAAATGACCGATTTTCGCCAAAATTCGGCTCTCAGGCCCTGAAAAGGTAAATTTGCAGAAAATTAAAAAATTCAGCGGGTAAATCCGCTATAAAATTGACTTATATGGCAACAATAAAGTATGAGGTGCTGAAGCACAACATGAGAAAGGACAAGACGTGGAACGTCGTCATCAGGGTCACGCACAAGAGGGTGATGAAATACATCCCAACTACGGTGTTTGTTACCCGTGACGAGCTGACCTCGTCTTTCAAGATCAAGAACTTTCAGAAGAAGGAGAAGTGTGAGGACATCCTCCGCATCTACCGTAAACGTATCGAGGAGGAGAACCTGGAGTTCAACGACATGACTGCCGATGAACTTGTAAGGAGAATCACACGTAAAGACATCGTCAAGCCTACTTTTGTCGACTTCGTGGACTATTACCAGAAGTGGATAAAGACTCACGAGGATGAAATCAAGGGTATGGGTAACTACAAGACTGCCCTCAACTCCTTCATCAAGTTCATGGGACGTAAGGTTATCGACTGCAATGAGATTACGGTACGACTGATGGAGTCCTATGTACGCTGGCTTGGTGACAGGCATCGTGCGGCCAACCTCTACTGTATATGTATCAAGCGCGTGTTCAACGAGGCCCGCGAGACCTACAATGACAACCTCGACGGTGAGGAGATCATCAAACGCTCACTGGAGTTCTTCGACCCTCCTGTTCATGTATGTACGGAGAAACGTGCCATTTCCCTGGAGCATCTGAGGGCTTTGGCTGCCATCCCTGATGAGGAGCGCTCGAATTCAAGCCGCAATGTGGCTCGTGACGTATTCCTTATCTCATTCATGATGATGGGTGCCAACAGCATTGATATCTTCTCATGCAAATGGGATGGCGAGGGAAACATTACCTATGACCGTGCCAAGACGAAGGACAGGCGACCTGACCATGCCCGCATTGTCATCAAGCCGCATCCGCTACTCATGCCTCTTATCAAGAAATATGCGTCTGTATTGGACAAGAAGGAAAAGTATGTGTTCCGTTTCAACCGGATGTACAGGAATCCAGCTGATTTCAGCTATAACCTGAACCGAGGCATGAAGGAGGTTGGAAAGGAGATTGACGAGGAAGGTCTTACTTTTTATGCCGCAAGACATACGATGGCGACCATTGCCTTCAATGAAACCGATATTGATAAGATGACCATACACGACATGCTGAATCATCAGCTGCCTGTGTACAAGATAACGGATATCTATATCAAGAAGGACTTCCGCAAAATCAATGAGGCTAACTTCAAGCTCATTGACTTTGTCTTCAATGACATGGAAAAGGAAAAGTCAGGCACTCATCAGGACAAGCATCAAGGCGGTGCCTTGTTAACTGGCGACTTCCTGACGAATGTTGTTGATACGGTTGTGGACATTACTTGGCAGCTGACTCCACAGGACATAAATACCAGAAAGTCATGGAATGTGGAGATCAAGTTAGCATACAAGGGACAGAGCAAGCTTATCGGAACATCGATTTTCGTTTCGGAGAATGATGTTTCTGAGGATGGCCAGCTCGCCAACGAATATCTTGTAAAACGTTGCGAGGCTCTTGTCAATTCCTGTAAGGAGCGTATCAGCAGGCTTGACTTGAAAGCGGCTCAGTATGACATCAACGACTTGGTCAACAAGCTATTGTCATAGACAGTATATAATATATGTACGCGCGAAAGTAATAGTTAATATCATAACAACGATTATGGCTACACTAAAAGTTGAAGTTTCAAAGACTGCCATCAGCAGGAAGGGAACCTGTGAGGTTGGCATACGCCTGTATCACCACCATGAGAAAAGGCTGATTGAGACAGGCATCTATGTTTCCAAGACGGAAATGACCAAGAAGTGGACTATCCGCAATGAGCTGGTGAAGCGAAAGGTCAAGGCTCTTCTGAAAGACTTCAATGCCAAGTTGAAGCAGCTGGAGTTGGACCAGTATGACATGAACATCGATGCGGTAGTCAATTACATCGTCGGTGTCGGTGATGTCAGCATTGACATTATCCAGTATGGACGTGAGTGGATCAAGGAGCATGAAGACCAGAAATGCAGCCGGAACCATCTTGTGGCATTGAATGCTTTCATCAAGTTCGTCGGTCGTGACAGCTACATGTGTAATGACATCAGCAAGGTCTTTATGAGGAGCTTCGAGAAGTGGCTTGGTGACAAGAAGACGGCTCGCAGTGTCTATCCGCAGGTCATCAAGCGTATGTTCAACTCGGCAAAGCAGCGTTATAACGAGGGACGTGAGGAGAACAAGGTTATCAAGAGGACTTTGGAGTTCTATCATCCGCCTCATGTGGAAATCCAAACGGAGAAACGTGCTTTGCCTGTGGATATTATCCGGGCTATAGCAAATCTTCCCGACGATACCGAAGGAAGGGCTGTCGCCGACCTCGCCCGTGACGTGTTCACCATCTCCTTTATGCTGATGGGTACTAACACGATAGACCTGCTTAGTTGCAAGTGGGACGAACGGGGCAACATCACTTATGACCGTGCCAAGACGAAGGACAGGCGGTCTGATCATGCCCGCATTGTCATCAGTCCGCATCCTCTGTTATTGCCTCTCATCAAGAAATATCGGTGTACCAGGCACAAAAAGAAGAACTATGTGTTCTGCTTCAACTACATGTACAAGGATCCGACGACTTTCAACCAGACAGTCAACAGGGGATTGAAAATCGTAGGTGAGAAGGTGGGTGTGCCCAATCTGCAGTTCTATGCGGCAAGGCACTCGATGGCCACGATTGCCTACAATGAAGCTGGCATTGACAAGTTCACGATACATGAGATGCTGAACCATAAAGTTAAGGTGTTCACGGTTACGAACATGTATATCCGTCAGGACTTCTCGCGCATCAACGACGCAAACTTCCGACTTATCAACTACGTGTTCGAGTATCATCTGATGTCGAACAGCCGTCTGAAAGAGCTGGGTGGAACGGAGGGCGACTTCCTTACTTCGGTACATGAGGACACGGTCACGTTCAGATACTATGTCGATCCTCTGCTGAAGCATGAGGACGGCAAGCTGGGCATCTGCTTCAACGTGGCTTTCCGAGGTCAAAGCAGGGATATAGCCACACCGCTTACTGTTGCCAACAATGAGGTAAACTCACGGTATCAGATAGTGTCAAAGAGAGCCGTCGATGAATGCGAAGCCTTAATAGACCGATGTAATAGTAGGCTCAAAAGGACGGACTTGTCTGCTACTAACCTGACCATCCTTGATGTAATGCGTCTGTTGGCATGAGAGTAAGCAAGAGAAATTCAATCAATACAATATCAACATTTAAAATCAAATCGTATGAAGAAGTTAGTTGCATGGCAGGAAGAGCCTGTAATGGAGGCTCCTGTTGAGAAGGAAGAAATGGGTGTTACCATCAACATTGACAATGGTGAGAACAATTTTGTCGGGGAACTGGTCGATGAACCTATTGAGACACTGGTCAGGAAGCCTTCAAAAAAAGAGCTTGACAGGGAGGAAGGACGAAGAGGCAATGAACGTAAGCCAAGTAACAAGGTGACTTATCACCCTGTTACTGGACGGTCTGACTCTGCTCCAAGTGTTCCATATAGACCTGGAGTCGCACGTGGCAGTTATCGTCCCACTGGTGTATTAGGTTATGTAAATCCAGAGAAAGAGGATAAATCCAGAAGACGCAGTCGTTCAAGAGACGAATTCCGTCCAAAGGATGGCAGGGAATCATTTCGTCATTTTGAGGATAGGGAGGAAAGCAGACGGCCAAGGAGAAGCAGAGATTTCGAAGAAAGAGACAGCAGAAGACTTGAGGAACATGAGAAAAGGATGTCCATGCTGGAAGCTTCTCTTCATGAACTGTACCCTACTTCGGCTATCACCGTCCAGAAGAATCAGGAAGAGGATCCTGTTCCGTCAATCAAGAAATGGACTAATGATGACATCCCAATGGAGAAATTCCAGACGGATGGTGTCAGCCAGCTCAGTGAGAGCGAGCTTTTGGCCATCATCATTGGCAACGGCCCGAAGGAGTTTCCAACTGTAGATCTCATGAATCAGATGTTGAATGACTGCGGCAATGACCTTTCCAAACTGGGTAAGAAGACAATGGAAGAACTGATGTGCTACCGTGGCATTGGTAAGAACCGGGCTATCGCTATAGTCGCTGCCTGCGAGTTCGGGAAGCGTTTTAGAAAGACAGCTCCAGAGGAGAAACCTGTTCTGAAGAATGCCTTGGCCATCGGTGACTACATGATGCCACAACTTGAAGACCTGGATGTGGAGGAGTTCTGGGCATTGTTCCTCAATCCGAAACATGAATTGCTCAGAAGAGTCAGGATCTGCAGAGGTGAAGTTTCTGAAAATGCTGCCGACCCGAGAAACATCATGCGATTCGGGGTGCTCTACAATGCGACCTACATTGTTACAGTACATAACCATGTCAGTGGGAATCCCTCTCCTACAAAGTTCGACAGCACCATTGCTACTAAACTTACTCAGGCTGCAGAGTCTGTACGGATGACCTTGCGCGACCATATCATCCTTGCGGATGAACAATACTACTCCTTCAAGGACAACAAGAAACTTTAATCGAGAGTGTTTCAATTCTTGAATAAAAAGAATCGTAATTCAGATAAAAACACTAACTTTGCACAACAAAGAAATAACAAATTGAAGAACTGACTTATGGCAAAGAATATAAAGAAAACAACGCCGAGCGAATTTCGCGGCATAACATTGAGAGAGTTAATTACCAAGTTGGAAAGCCTTTCCAATAACGGGAAAAATGACACTCTGGAAGTACAGATGTGTCGCATCCAAAAATTTCGTAAGCATGATGGTACGATTGCTTGCTTCGACACAGATGACGAAAGGAATATCACAAGTACAGGTATCTACCATGACGAACTCTTTGATAAAGACTTCATCGGTATCGGATTCAATTAAAACATAAACATTAACGTGGAACACAATTATGGCTCGATACTTCCTAACTAGTACCGAGCCATATTTGTGTTTATTATTTCCCCTGAAGAATTTGAAGCAATTCGTTCAGGCTTTTCGCTATTTCTTCTGGCGTAGGGATAGGTCTATATGCCAACTGCCCTAACTCCTCAACATAATGCTCACTCAAATCTGTCCAAAGCCGTGAGAAGTCCTTAATCAACGGTGCTTCATCAATATTCTTTCCTTGCCATCCATCTGGCGTATCAAATACCGATTGGTCATGCTGCCACAGGTCTTTCAGGTCTTGAAGAAAGCTCTGACTCAGATATTCACGACATTCTGCGTCATTCACCAACGCATGAAGGTCATAGAAGTGACGGATTTTCTTATTCAACCCATCCAATGGTTGAGAAGTGAAGGAGAAACGCAGTAAAGAAACAAGCTTTTCACAGATAGTACGCCTTTTGTCAAGCACGTTCAGTTCAAAAGGAGCCATATCTAACTCTTCAATTAGCGACTCCCTTCCTGTTTCCCTAAGAAACTGAGTGATAAAGCTTTCTATTTCCAACCTCACATACGGATAGGGATTGGCAAAAGAATTAATCTCGACGATAACGTAGTTCCCCAGCAATTTCATTCGCGGATCACTTCCTGATAATGTACTCGTATAGGAATGATATGTCTTCCTATAGTGCGACCCTTTACTTGTCTCACCTGGCACGTCAGTTTCTGGTATTCCCTCAGTCATGCCTTTGCTGACCTTCGAGATCAAGTTCTTTATTTGATTGCCTTTCATACCCTCGGCAAGAACGGCAACATCGATGTCGCTGGAAAAACGGTCTATCAATCTGTAAGCCTTGGACAATGAGGTTCCACCTTTCCAAACCGTGTTGTTTGCCTGTGAGGTTCGGGAGAGTTGCTGCAGGATTTTGGTTATCCAATAGTCCTTCTCGATATAAACGGGAGCGATGTCCAAATGCTCAGATGCTGCACGGATAGCATCGGATAGCTGTTGCCTATTGTTGTCAAGTGTCATACGATTCTGAAATTATTAGTCGATAAAACTTTCTTGGTCAAGCCAACTTTATATATAGTAATTGGATTAAGGGTATCTCTCAGTACCTGTGCTTTCTCTTCTCCATAAAGATCTTCAACGATAGCGCCAGTCACGGCCCTCGTCATTGGATTATACTTCAAGGCAAGCTTGATTATCAATTCCACACTTCTTACATCAAGTGATTGTACGATAGCCCTTATCCTATTGTAAGATTTGTCAGGTGTCGTATCCGGAATTGACTTAATATTTTTGATAGCGTCAAGTACTTGAAGTAGAGGAATGTTATTCCTTGTTATCACATTGGGCTGCTGTACAAAACGTATAGTAAAAGAACCTCTGCGAGTATTATTTTTCTTCCCATTAACCCCAATCTCAATGATATTGGAGATTTGTGTGGTAAGACCCAATTGTCCGAAAATGGAATTACCAGTCAGATAGCCAATTATCTGGCCATCTTTTTCCAATAAATCCTTAACAACCTCTTCCTGACTAGGCTTTAAGCTACCGAACATCGTCTGCTTCGGCTTATAGAAACGTCCTTTAGAAAGACGCTGGATCACACCGCTATCTGCCATACGGTTTAGCTTACGTATAACATTGGCACTGGATTCAGGAGGCAATCCCAAATCCCGATACGTGAAAACATAGTCTGAACGGAATGAATTCACGGTCTGCTCTATAGCCTTTGACTGTAACATAATTGCTATTGCATTACGAATTTGGTGCAAAGATACATATTTTGTCTCGTTTTTAAGCCACAAAACAAGACAAAAATTCAAAAAGAAGCTATTTTTTAACAATTCATGTGCTTAAATCATACCAAAAAGACAATTTGTCTCGTTTTTAAACCACAAAACAAGACAGAACAACTTTAATACAAATTGTATTGCAACTCACTTTTTTGAGGGGTTACCGTAGTGCTATCCGCATATCCGTTGTCTTATATATCTATATAAAGTCGTTTTGCTTATCCCTGTTGCTTCGAGAATCTGCGATATAGAGCAGACCTTGGAATCATACATTTTCAAAGCAAGTTTTATCTTAGATTCATCTTTGGGTGGGCGACCACCATTGCGACCTCTTGCACGGGCTGCCTGTAATCCCTCCATAGTTCTTTGACGGATTAAGTCGCGTTCGAACTGGCTTATTCCTGCAAAAATGGTGAAGAGAAGTTTTCCCTGTGGAGTTGTTGTATCAATCCACGATTCCTTCAAGGACTTAATATCAGCTCCGATATTATGGATTCTATCCACAATTTCAAACAAGTCCTTAACAGATCTGCTTAATCGGGACAATTCTGTGATAATGACAACATCTCCTTCTCGAAGAGCATCCATCATTCGAACCAGCTCAACTCTGTCACGCTTGGTTCCTGATGCTTTCTCTTCATATATCCTTTCACAACCAAATTCTTTCAGTTGGTCAATTTGCCTAAGCGTCTGCTGATCTTGCGTACTTACACGTGCATAACCAATTATCATAAGTCTGTGCCAAAATTAATATAGTTCCACATTTATGATACTTAGATTAAAGTACCAATTTTGGCACAAAAATACAAATAATTATTTAGATTTTCAAGAGTTTATTGAAAAAGTAACAAAAACGGCGGTTTTTGGTATTCATCCATATAATGCATAAACATTCATTTGGACAGAGCAAGTGTTAAAACCGTCACAAATAGCTAATAGATTTGTGACACTTGAAAGCAACAAAATCCTTATTCATTCTTTCGAGTCCCAAAGATTAACTGGGGACATACACATTGACGGTGATGCATCTGGGTGCTTATCAGCTACCCTAAGATGGATTACCGACAAAGAGTGTGTCCGCATGGCATAAAGACATATCAACAACAAGAGCATCGATGCGTCTTTGTCTTCCCTATTCAGGGAACACGCTGCCATGAATCATTTCCTTGTGGTGCCTTGACAAGGGAATTAACTACCTTCTTCTTGGTGCAAGCCTATAGCTTGGTCGTCCGAACCGTGAACCTTCGCTGTGTATTTCCGTTACGCCCGTTAGATACGTTCCTGTGGCAAAGGTAAACCCGCTTTATGGAATGGAAAGTTCATGCCGCAAGGGTTTCCGGGAAAATCTCCACGCCCTTATCAGGGGTAGTATTTTGCCTGAAAAACTTGCCTTATCCATTCAGCGACCTTCTTGAATGCCGCAGGAACGAAACAAACGGCGATAGAAATACGCAAAAAAAAAAACGAAGGGTTCACGGAGTTCGGACTTGATTCAATAGGAACTCACTTCACAGCTCCTGAATCCGCATAAAAAAAGCAAAATCGCAGAACATGGACAAGCAAGGCATTTTCAAGTACGCACTGATGAGCTACATCCCACAAAAATACCTCAGACACGCATCATTTGAGGCGCAGGAGGCAGACCGCCTTATCATAGACTTCAAAAGTGGTCGTAAGTACGCCACCGAGAGAGTTTCAAGGCTCTTTGCAAAGACTCTTTCGCTCATGGACTTGAAAGACACCATCATTGTCTGCATCCCTGCAAGTTGTCAGCGCACCTACACCCGACGTTTCCGTAAGTTCTCCGAGAATGTATGTGCAAAGACCGGTGCCATCAACGGCTTCGACCACATCAAGGTTATCGGCAAACGTGAAAAGGTTCATATCAGCGGAGAACATGCAGCCGAGGATAACGTATGGATTGACACGGACTTCTTTCAAGGCAAGCGCATCCTCATTATCGATGACATCTGCACCACGGGCAGAACCTCCGATGATTTCCGTGAGAAGATGGAGCAGGCAGGCGCACACGTCAGAATGGCCATGTTCCTCGCAAAGACCAAGCAGTTCAAGAAGAAACAATTTAATTAAAATTCAAGATTATGAATACAACTACAGCAGTAAAGGCAGCCACGGCAGGAACCGTGAAACTGACCATCAGACAGTGGGCAAACGAAGACCGCCCAAGTGTTAAACTTCAGATGTATGGAGTGAAATCGCTCTCTGACGCTGAACTCCTCGCCATCCTCATTGGCAGCGGAACAAGCAAGAACACCGCCGTTGACATCGCTCAGAACCTCCTCGACAAGTTCGACCAAAATCTGAACATCCTCGGCAAGGCTCGTTTCGATGAAATCAACGATGTAGAAGGCGTGGGCACCTCTACCGCCTGCAAAGTGCTTGCAGCCGTAGAACTCGGCAAACGCAGGCAGAATGCAATGGCAGCACTCAAGCCCGATATGGGAACCGCAACACGTATTTATAACTATATGCTGCCGAAGATGATGGACTTGGAAACGGAGCATTTTTACATCCTGCTGATGAACAATAACTACAGACTCATAAAGGCTGAGTGTATCAGTATGGGAGGACTGACAGAGGTAAGTGTTGACGTGCGCATCGTCATGCGTGAAGCTGTCCTCAATAATGCAACTATCATGGCCATATGCCATAACCATCCCAGTGGTAGCCTCCATCCCAGCAAGTATGATGATATGCTGACTCAGAGCGTGAAGAAAGCTTGTGAGGTCATGCGCATCCACTTAGCCGACCATGTGATAGTGACGGATGGATGCTACTATAGTTACTCTGAACAAGGAAAAATATAAGATTCACCATTCTGATGGAGCCAGGCGAAAAAGCCTGGCTTCCTTATTCTTTGGTGATGCGCCAAGAATAAGGAAGCGAACAAGAAACGCAGAAGTGAATACTCTAAAATGACCTCTCGTTAGGCTGTTGCCTAAGTAATGGTTGGTAGTATCATACTTATTCCATGATTAGCCTGCGCACTCTGGGCCAGCTATTACAAGTTCTAAAAGCTATTTATCAGTGTGTCATGTCTGATGTGCTGTGTCTACAGTCATGCCCGTATAGCCAGTAGCGCAAGTCTCTGGTTGGGCTTTGCCGTCCCTATTATCTTTCATGAATCTCCAATGGTTGCTTTCATCCTATGCTGGCTTCTTACTATTCTCTTCCTGTCTCTGCGTTTACCGGTGTAGCAGCCTGTTATCCCTTTAGCCTGCTCATTCATCGTGTCGTTGCTGTCTGAGGTATCGTCTCAACATGGGAGCATTCCTGGCACTCATCACGTTTGTTCTCCGGCTCACTGGCAGAAGCAACTGGCTCTTCCTTCCATTCCATAACAGCACTGGTACCTATGCGCTATCAACTCATAACTTTTTCTTTCTATTTTAATCTTGGCGTTATACTCATTTATTCTCCGCGAAGTTACGAAGCGGGTGCCTTTTTGATTTCGGCCCTGCGTGGACTGCCTCCGGCCTTGGACAATGATTTTTCCATGAATCTTCCTTTTTCTTTACCGACAAGTCTTTGCCTATGGGCAATAAACAAAACGTGTATTCACAGATAAATCCCCGTCGCACCACTTTTCCGCGTCGTTTGGTTGCCTCGAATAAATTGAATATAAACCAATTAAAATTTAGAAATTATGAAAAAGTTTAATGAGTTTTCAATCAGCGCATTCGTCGCTACAGTACCTGAAGTTAAGGAATTTGAGAAGAGCTCAGTTGCTCGTTTCTGCCTTTCAGTGAGCCACACAGAGAACAAGGGTGATGAGAAGTCTACCAAGACCGCACTCCTTCCTGTTGAGAAATGGATCTCCAACGACAAGAAGGATGAGCTGAAGGACCTGAAAGGTAAGTACGTTGGCTGCCACGGATTCTTCAAGCCCGACACATGGGAAGAGGATGGCAAGAAGCGCAGCAAGATCATCTTCGCTGTCACCAAGCTGGAAATTCTAACTATGAAAGATAACGAGGACGGCAAAGAATAGCCGTCTATAAGCTGTGCTACCGGCTATACGGGCATTTTTCTTTTAATGTTCAACCTTTAAATTATCGGTTATGACACAGTACATCATCCAGAATGACAACGAGGAATACATGGCTGCCTTTAGCAAAAAGCGTATTACCTGGACTAAAGCCCCTGAGTGCGCAAAGACCTTTGACTCTCGCGAAGCGGCAAATACCATGTTACGGAAGATAAACTTCTTCCATAACGTGCCTTGCTGGTTAGCAAGGGTGGTTCGTGACTGAAATCACAGGATTATGATAGTTCCGGGTTCATAGTTTACTGACTGTGAACCCGTTTTTGATGTGATAGCCGGCCCTTTGGCTCATGTCTGACACCTAGACATGGAAAGACTTATGGTTTCCCTTCTGCCAGCGTAAGGCACGGCTGTCACTGTGCCTTACTGTTCCGCTTGCCGACAGTCCTCACATGGAACGGATGCAGGATGCCTGGATCTGGTCATACACGTCAGGAGTGCGGGTGTCCTGTTCAGACACGCACACTTCTGACAAGTATTCCCCTTGCTGCTCAGACCATATCCTGCTCTCGGGATTCGGTATGTTGGGCAAGCCTAATATACCGAAACGCTCGGCAGGACAAGGTCTGTCATCGACAACGATGAACCGCAGCACCATTCATCCTCTGCATTCATTCCCGTGAGGCCTTTGCCGGCAAACGGAACTGGCATGTCGGGAGAGTCGGCATAGCAGGTTTGCTGTGCCATCACTTTCCAATTCCTTTTGGCTCCGCATTCGGGAATGCTTTATGGCTTCACGTATGAGAAGACCTTTAGCTTTCTCCGTCTCTCTTCTGGAGTGCTCGCCACTTTTCCCTCATCTTATTGTCCCTGCTACGCCTTGGTTTTCTGATTTTGCGGTGCAAAGGTAGTGAAAGAAGCTGATGACCAAATACCGCGTTGCTATTTCGCTTGCTTTCTTCCGGCAGCCTTCCCGTTTTGTCTGATACTCGGACAAAGCCGGGTATTCCAGAAGAACGCACGAAATTATCCGGTCATGAGCTCTTGATCTTTCACTCTTAACAGCACCGGAAAAATCGAAAACCCCGACGGCGATGCTTCAGCCGATGAAGGAAATAAAAAAAAGCTTGCACTCCAGGAGACGGAGAAAAAGGAAAAATCTCATCCCCCTCGGGACTCAGGCTTAGTCGATAAAATTCAAATTCACAGTTATGACTCAAACAACAGTTTATCCCAAACACCGCTTCTACTTCAATGTAGAGACAGAAACAGGCGGGCAGCAGATTGCCAGTGAACTGCCCTCGTATCGAATCGCCTGCCAGCATATCAAGCATTATGCGAAGGAGACGGGTAATCAGCAGGAGGTCTATTACATCAGACTCTACAGGCGTAAGAACCACCGATGCTGGTCTGTACTCCAGTGCAGGGTCAAGTTCCGGGATGACCAGGTACTCATAACGGGAGCCAAGTACATTGAAAACAAGAAAGCGGCATAACGACCGCCATCATTGATAACAAAGGTAACGGCGGGTCTAACCAGCCCGCCACAATTTTACTAACGACATGCAAGAACTAAGAGTTGCAACAGTTAACAGGGTCAGCTACGAACAGGGCGACCTGCAGCAGTGGATTAGGAACTATGACGATGTGAGCAAGGACTATTTCCTCCGTCTCTTCAACATCGTATTCGAGTGCAACGTGGATTTTCTCACAGACGGACAGGGCGAGGCTATCCCCGACGAGTTCCAAGTTGACAGGGAGGACTTGGAGCGCGTCGTAGAACAGGTAGCCACCTGGCATCTGGAGGACGGGGATGACATTGACTGCATCTGCACGAACTTCGGCATCAGCCATGATGAGCTGGTATCTCTGCTCCGTGAGGCCCTGAGTAAGTGCGACAAGGAGAGCAAGTGGGTAAGGTTCTGCTGGGCATAGCCATCATACAGGCAGGATGGCAGGACTCTCTTCTGAGCCTTGTCTATCCTGCTACCTTTGCACAAACGTACATCTGCACGAATGTGTGCGTAAGTGAAAGCACGAGAGCATACGAGCACAAGAGCACGAAAGCATAACTGCATCATTGTGTGCAGTTGTGCAGGCACAAGGGCACAACTGAACAAGATTGTGCAATCGTGCTTGTACAAGCGTACAAGGAAACGACTGCATGAAACGATGACAGCATAAGTGTGTGCAGTTGTGCAAGCACAAGGGCACAAGGATATAACAGCACAAGGGTATGCATGTGTACGGTTGTACTTTCGTGCAAGCACAAGTGTACAAGGGTACAACCGCATGAATGCACAAGTGAATAAACTTTTTAAAACGACATCATAGACAAATGAAAATGACTACTTTTGCAACGACTTCGGCGATGGATTTCCATCGGCTTCAATTTTGGCAGGCCTCCGCCAACGGCTCTGACCGACCTTTATTCCGGGGAGTGTCCAACAGGACAGACGGCTCCATCGTTGATGGGATTGCAAGTTGTGCGTTTGTGACCACAAAACGCCACTTGCCAGACCTTCGGCTGGGAAAGAGAGTCTGTTCGCAACTCACAGACTTTTACAGTGACCATGAAAGATTCCGGAAACAAAGACCAGATAGTCAAGCTCCGAGTAAGCGGTGCGGAAAGGGATATGTTCGAAGCAAAGGCGGCAAACTATGGCTCCATCAGCGCCATGATACGTGATGCGGTAGCCCACTATGATGACACGCTCATGAAGCGTCGCATTGAGTCGATGAACCTGCTTTATCCGCTCATATCGAAACACGAATCAGATCTGAACCGCATCGGGAACAACCTCAATCAGATAGCGCATTACTGCAACCTGCTTGCTGCAAATGGTGAGTATAATATGCAGGTAATCACTTCTTCTGTTGAGCCATTGCTGCATCAGCTGCTCTCTCTGAACAGTGATATTGCAGCTACGGAACATAAGATCTTTACACGTATTTTTAGCGAGAAACCAGTATGATAGCAACGATTCTAAAGTCAAGCAGCTCCTTCTCTGCCGTCCGCTACAACGAGCGGAAGGTGGAGAATGGTGTAGCTGAATTAGTGGCCATTCGTAACTTCGGGTATCTGCAGGATGCTCCCGATATGAGAGGTATCACGTCTCTTCGTAACTATCTCATGGACTATTCTGCCAGGAATGACCGTACACGGATGACCCAGTTCCATGCTGCCATCTCCTGTAAGGGCTCTGAGTATTCCAAGGAAGAATTGATAAAGATTGCTGAGCAGTATCTTGATAAGATGGGCTACAATAATGAGGGGCAGCCTGTTCTGATGTACTTTCACCACGACACGGATAACAACCATCTGCATATCGTAACAAGCCGTATCAGTCCAGACGGGAAGAAGATTGCTGATTCGATGGAGAACATCCGTTCACTGAAGGCCATCGAGTCGATCATGAGCATTGACCAGAAGCACCAGAACTCTGAAATGATGAAACTGGCCAAGTCCTATCACTTCGAGTCTGTCTCTCAGTTCATGGCTGTCTTCGAGACTTCGGGCTACGAGGCTTACATCCAGGACAAGGACATATATATTAAAAGAGGTGGACAGGTACAGGATGAGATTGCTGTCAAGGAAATAGAAAAACTATGCCGTAAGAACGGTGAGGATGAGAAGAAGCGCATCCGTCAGTTACGGGCTATTCTCAAAAAGTACCGTGACCAGAGTACCAGCCGTGAGGAACTGGAGACAATGCTGAAAAAGAAATTCGGCATCAGTATCAAGTTCCTAGGCAACGAGTTTTCGCCTTATGGCTATATGGTGGTGGATAATGCTACCAAGTCTGTATTCAAGGGTGGTGACATTCTCGGCATCAAGGAGCTGCTCCAGTTCCAGAGCCGTGAGGAGAAGCTTCAAAAGGTGGACTTCTTCATCGAGGACAAGCTTCGTGAGAATCCGTTGGCAACGACATTCGACCTCAATCACGACCTTCATCGTTTCTATGGCTGCTATATCAAGCACGGCAATATCATCATGGGAAAGGACAAGGTGGAGCTGGCCGACTATCTCGTACAGAAGATCAAGTATAACGATAAGGTGGCTTGGGTACAGGGCTTTTCTCCTGTCAACGAACAGCAGGTTCGTTTGCTCTCAAAGATGTTCAATGTATCTTCTGAGCATCTGCATGTTTCAGAGAATGGCAATAACATTTATTCCACCCTTTACACCATCAACGAGCAGTTGGAGCTGGGAAAGGATAAGGGTTGCAACGAGAGTATCTTTGACCGTCTGAATGACGAGGGTATCTGGACGTACCGCTTTGAAGACAAGTTCTTCTGCGTGAATCCGTCGAAGAGGGAGGTGGTTGACCTTGAAGCCAATGGTATAGACATGAGCAAGTTCAAAGCTTCACGTTCTGCTGACATCGAGACCTCAGAGCATAAGCATCATGCCGCATCTGGCAAGTCCCGTCCTATATCGAATGAGATTGGCAGCAGTGACCGCATCAACTACAATCCGGATGCCAACCGTAACAGCTACGGTGAGGTGGATGATGAACGGGCTATGATCCGTCGGTCTTGACTGAGTATATAAGTAGTATCGAATTAGTAATAACTAAATATGTATCGCAATGAAAAAGAACATTACCATTACTTGGGCGAATGAGAAAGGTGGCGTAGGTAAGACCACCCTGTGTACGCTCTTCGCAAACTATCTTTCGGAGAAAAAGGTGTCTGATGTCTGTGTTCTGGACTGTGACCGGCAGCACTCCATCGTTGACAAGCGCAAGTTCGACAGTCAGAGTCTGCAAACGGACAAGATGCCTTACGAGGTCAAGCAGATTGAGATTGATCGCCTGCAGCAGTCGGCTCAGCTCTTAAAGTCAGTAAAGACCGCCAACGGAATCTACCTCTTTGACTCTCCCGGCAATATCTATCTGGAGGGTATGGTGCCTCTGCTGGGCTTCAGCGATGTCATCGTATGTCCGTATCAGTATGAGTTCAACTGTCTGAGTGCAACACAGAAGTTTCTCAATCTGGTGGGGAAGATTTGGATAACCTACCTCAAAGGAAGGCAGAAGCCGAAACTGATATTTGTGCCGAATCTGGTCATCCGTACCCGAGGAACGGCAGCGGAGCTTCAGACATGGAAGAAGACGGACGAGGCACTGGCACAGGCAGGTGGCATCGTAACACCGATGGTAGCTGACAGGGCTGACATTGCCCGTTACAACACCTTCGGGAACACGAAGATTCAGGCTGAGTGCGTAGCACCTGCCTTCGACATGATTTACAATGAACTTCAAAAACTGGAATAAGTATGGCAGCAAACAAGTTAATTCAGCAGCCCGACATCCTCAATCTGGATTCTCTGGGCGCATTCATGGATGCACAGAATGATCCGATTCCTACTGTATCGGAAGAGAAGGCGGCTACAAAAGCAGAAGAAACCGCTTCTGATACTGAGGGTGAAGAGATTGTTCAGAATGAAAGTCCTGCGGTTGCACCTGTAGATACGACACCACAAAGACCAAAAGTAGCAAGAGCACGTCGAGGAAAGCAGACGAATGTGCAGCCAGTCATCGAGGCTGGTTCTGGTGAGTGGGATATGATGGTCAGGTATGCGGAGTTCTACAACGACAATCCCGACGAGAACAGAATTACCGTAGTCTTGAACCCGGAAATCAAGCGGGCTCTCGACATCATCCGCATCAACTGCAGACAGTTCAACTTCGGCAACATCCTCAATGCGGTATGTCGGACTTTCATCGAGCGGAACAAGGAACAGATTCTGCGGATGCAGAAGGACAAGGGAGGTATTCTTTGACAGGCAGTTTCTTCCATCGGGTGACAAGCCTGGCACATTACATGCCCAGTCCATGTGAGGCACGCTAATGTGTCTTGGCTGCACCCTGATGGAGTTAGATACTCCACAAAAGGGATATGGCTCAATTCACATTTATCAATTTTAAAGACAGTACAACTATGATGACAACAACAAACACGACAGTATTCAAGAGAATGGGACGGATTCTTTCCTTGGTATTCAGCGACTATAACGAGGCAAGGGCTTTCCGTGAGGCTTTCCTGCGTCTGGTGACTTACATTGTACTCTTCATCATCGGCTACAGGCTCAACCTCGTATTCGACAATGTTCCTGATGGACGTATCTTTGATGGCTATGCTATGGCAGCTCTGTTCTGTGGCCTGTCAGTACTATCCGGCTTCATGAACAACATGATTTGTATCGGCGGTTGCCTGACGATGCTATTCTTCATGGTCATCAAACTGGCAGTCTCTATGGCTATCGGCCTTGTAGCCTTACCTATTTGCCTTTATTTTAATCTTTATCGTCTGATAAGGAACGGGACTATTATCTTGAATTATAAGAACCTCTAAAACAAAAAAATTTTTTCGTCCGATGATGTATCTTACAAAAATGCAAGGAATACTATAATATATTAGGGGGGAGAACTGACAGAATGTCACTTCACAATAAATTGGCATGTTATTTGACTCTTGCAGGATAGAGCTAGTATAATAAAAATCCTACAAGATGAATAAACCATTTAAAGTATTATGCATTGATGGAGGTGGAATAAAGGGGCTTTATTCTGCAGAACTTTTAGCTAAGTTCGAGCAGGTTTTTGGTCATTGCGTCTCTGACTGTTTTGATATGCTCTGTGGAACATCTACAGGCGGTATTATCGCCCTTGCTGCCTCACTTAAGATACCCATGAGCGATGTGGTAAAATTTTATCAGGAGCATGGTCCCGCTATTTTTAGTGAGAGAACAAAACACAAACCTGGCGGTAGTGCCTATCTACTCCTGAAACAGATTGCATTTGGTGGTAAATATTCGGCCACCCCACTGCGTTCTGCCCTTGAGGGCGTTTTTAAGGACAAGAAAATAGCTGACAGCAATAATTTTCTATGTATCCCAGCTTATAACACATTGACAGCTAATCCTAGAATATTTAAAAAGGATTATGACAATTTCACAGAGGATGACCGAAAAAGTTATGTTGATGTCGCATTAGCAACTTCTGCGGCTCCAACATATTTACCTGTTATGGAAATTGAAGGCGATCAATTTGCAGATGGAGGACTATGGGCAAATAATCCCATTTTGGTTGCTTTAACAGAATACTTGTATAAGTTTTCGCAAGACAGTCGTTTTGACGGTCTCGAAATTCTCTCTATAAGCAGTTGTCAAAAGTCAAAAGGTGAGAAACATCATAAACTGAACAGGGCTTTCAGTGATTGGAAGAATACACTATTTGATGCATATTCCATAGGCCAGTCGAAATCAACAATGTTTTTTCTTTCTAAATTGAGAGGATGTTTGAATTTCCCCTTCGAATTTCACAGAATAGAAAATATACATTTGTCACCAGAACAAGATAATATCATTGACATGGATAATGCCAGTGAAGAGTCTATGAAACTTCTATTGAAGATTGCCGACAATACAGCTATGAACGAGAAGATGCGTCCTGAAATAGCGCATTATTTTAAAACTACGAAAACATTAAATCCACAAAATTATTAATTTATGGCAAATAATCACGAACAATTTAAAGCCTTTCATGATTCAATAAAGGCAACAGCAACACGGCGGAATACTCTTAAAAAGAATCGAGATGCTTTGAGAGACAAGATCAAGAAGTATTTCAAAGAGAATCACAGCGACTATATCCAGCCGACTTTCTTCTGGCAGGGATCATATGCTATGCATACGCTACTAAACCCTATTAAGGATGAAGACGGCTTAGGTGCATACGATCTTGATGATGGTATATATTTTGAAAGTGATGATATCAATGACCGAAAGTCTATTGAATGGTATCATAATGAGGTGTATGAAGCGGTTAAAGACCACACTGATAATGGAGCTGAAGACTTAAAGCCATGTGTAAGGGTACAATATGCAGATGGCCATCATATTGATCTTGCAATTTACTTTTTATATACGGAAGAGGACAAGACGATGCTTGCGCATAAGGCTGAGCCATGGCATGAATCTAATCCTGATGAAATGATAGCCTGGTTTAGTGATGAATGTAAAAGCAAAACAAAATTCAGAGAACTTGTTCGTTTCATGAAAGCATGGTGCGAATACAAGCGAAGTGAGGGAGTTAAGATGCCAAGTGGTTGTATTATGTCGATGCTTACTTCTGAATATTATCAATGGAATGATGAGAACCGTTATGATATCGCCATGCGAGACATATTGAAGAATATGTATGATGACCTCAGTAAGGATGGACATTTTCATTGCTGGCGACCAGTTGCACCTGGTGAAGACTTATTTGACAACTACACAAAAAGTAGAAAAGATACCTTCTTGAAAGAATTAAAGTCATTCAAAGAGGATGCTGAAAAGGCTATCGAGAGTAAGAATCCTCATGATGCTTGTATCAGATGGCAGGCCCACTTCGGAGACAGATTTAGTTGCTCAACTGCAAAAGACGAAGATGAAGATGCATCAAAAAAGGAGTTTTCTGGAAAAATGAGATATAATAGTCAATATGCCTGAAGAAGTCAAAGCTGCTATAGATGAAAGTCTGGCAAAGCTAAAGAAGGAATATGACATCGAGGTAGTTGATCGAATCCCATTCCATGGAGGGCAGAGACGACTCCCGGATAAAATATGGCGGATAAATTTGCCTGTAGAAATCAGCGGAAAGGCTGAGTTCTTAGATGTCTATATGGTTTTTACCAATAGCTTTCCATTCGATATGCCTGCTATAATCTTGCCAGATGATAGATTTAGGTACTTGCCGCATATCTCATCGAATACTCAAAAACTTTGCCTTTATGAAGACGGGATAGACTATGATGCAGATAATATTTATGGACTGATAAGAGATAATCTTGATAAGACTAAACATTGGATTTCTTTTTATACAAGTCGAGACAATACGGATGAGTATGCACGAGAACCCGCCTCTTATTGGGCAGAGGAATATGATGGAGAAGATGAGGTTGATGACTTTTGGACTCTAATAGGAAATATTCCAGAGCATACCTGTGAGCTAAAAGGTATTTTCTATGTGATGAAAGATGATAAAAACGGCAAGCAACACTTCGAATTTATTGTAGCTCCCACAGAAGAGTCGGGAGTACTAGATTACATATCTGATTTACATGAGACAAAAGAATTTGACGCACTTTTTCTGTCATCGTTTGAGAAGTCTGTAGAACCACCCTTCACGCTAACGGGACGAAGCTTGGTACAAAGACTTAAAGATGAAGATGATAAGAACAGACTCAAAAAATATATAAATAAGCATGGAGGGGGATATATACTATTCCCAATAGGAACAGACAATTTTGCTGGTGGGGTACACATTATACAACAAAAGTGTAATAGAAGCGGTTTCAGGAATGGAATTATAACGCCATATATTGCACTTACAGAGTTTGATGGTAGAGTAAAAAAGATACCGAGACTATTAGTGTCGATATTCTCTGATAGTCGAATAGCTGAACGAACAGCAGGTGTGATGATGGAGCATAGAAAATTCATAATAGCAGGATTGGGTAGCGTGGGTAGTAATCTCTGTTATTACCTAAACGGGTATAACAATGCTCAATTTACTCTTGTAGATAAAGACAAGCTAAACTTGGACAATATTGGCAGGCACTTACTTGGTTTTGAACATAAACACCAGTACAAGGTTTCGGCAGTGTCTAAATACTTGAAAGAATACAGGCCTGACAGAGAAGTATTGGAAGTGAAAACGCTGTTGCAGGAAATGGAAACAGTACAAATAAACAATGCTGATAGCATTTTTATTTGTACGGGAGACATAATGTCGGAAAGATGGCTTTTGCAAAAGATGCGGAACGGGGAGGTAAACAAACCAGTTTTCATACTGTGGCTTGAACCTTATGGAATCTCCGGCATTATGTTATATGTTAATCCAGAAGACAAAGAATCATTAGAGAGGCTTAGTAAATCATCTCTCATTGGATTCGAGAATTATTGTCTGATTTCTCCAGATGAATATAAGGATGCAGAGAAACTGATTAAAAGAGATGCTGGGTGTAATGGCAAATATGCCATCTATTCGGGCAATGACGTCACATTCTTTCTATCGGCAGTATTCCCTGTTATTGACCAACTAATGGATAGTCCGACTAAATCAAAATGTTACAGATGGGTAGGAAACATAGATATTGCAGCAGAAAAAGGCATTGGACTTGTATCAACAGAATATTTAAAACACATGCTACAAGAAATAGAAGTGTGATCGTGGGTGAATGCAGTTTTGAAATAAAGCAAAATGCCTTAAATGCATTGAAAGAATATGCCCAACATGACGGAAACGAACTATGCGGGGTGGCAACAGGTTCGCAAATAGGAAATAATGTATTAAGAATCAGCAAAATATCACCTCCATGTATAGTTAAAAATGGGCGCTATGGTTGTGAACTTGACTCTGTAAGAGGGAACGAGTTTATCAAGCAAGATTATGAAGTGTCTGGGCAAACTCGATTCTATATTGGAGAGTGGCATACACATCCAGAGCAGAACCCTCATCCGTCACAGACCGATTATGCATCTATTATTAAGAGTTATGCTTCAGCACAATTGAGTGTCCCACTATTAGTAATGATAATAGTGGGTACAGAGCATATTTATTTTAACGTATATGATGGAAGTCATTTTAAGGAAATAGAGCCTATAATCGTAGAATAAAACAATGAATTGATAGTTTTTCGTAAAAATATACAGATAGTCAAAAGACAGAGAGTCGTAAGTGATTCTCTGCCTTTTTTAAATTGAACGCCTCATTACAAAAACTCTATGATACCCTGCTGTTCCTTCTTTTCGATACGACGCGAACGATGGAACGACATCGTACCGTTCAAAATCATTATGAGGTCAAGGCTCTCTTGATCCATAATATCCTCATCGATGAACTGGTCTTCCATGATATAGTCGAGGATTGAGCCATCTGATATAACACTACTGGGCATGATGGTATCAATAACCAGGAACTCATGATTGTCATCATCGAGGTCGAGGAAGGTGATATGCATATCGCAGAAATCAATTCTGCCATCTACCATCTTTCTCAGATAGATGTTCATTCTGATGTTCCCATACAGACAGCAATCAGACTGGCAATTGAACTGGAGCATGAAGATAGACTGGTCATTGAGATTATGCCACCACCCTATCAGATGTGAATGTGTCAGTTCCGGGATGGCCTTACCTATCTTGAAGTGGCCTGACTTTATCACGTTGGTTGCGGTGGCCATATTACGCAACACTTCCAACTGGAGATTGGACTCGGTAAACAGTCTGTCTTTCTTGTTTAGTCCTAAATGGGCGTTTGCCTGTTCATGCAAGGGCTTCAGGAACTCTTTGTCAAGCCACTCCTGAACTCGGATAGTATTCTTCTCTTTACTCATGATGTACATCACATAGATGCCAAACTCATCCACAAAGTCCATGTCATGGAACGTCTCTTTTGGATCTTTAGGCGATACTGTGTACAGATGACCATCAAGTTTCTCCTTCACCTGTTTCTTCGACAGATTCAGAATGGCACAGAGGTCATCAAGACAGGCGTAGCCATTATATTCTCCATCATTTACCACTTTGACATTGCCGAACTCCCTATGTGAAAGTACACGGACTTTTACATTTGTTTGCTTTGATTCTTTCATTCTTGTATTGTTTGTATTATTTATAAATGCTATTTCTTCTGACTGAATACGAAGGCTATGTCTCCCTTATCGTCTCTCTTCAGCTTTGCCTTGAACGGCTTTCCATCCTTACACTTGAAGCCTGACAGTTCACGGGTCTGACCTTTGATGATAAGGTCTGTCAGCTCACTATTGGTCAGCTTCTTTCCCAAGATGGTACGGAAGATATGGAAGTTACAGCCTTCGTTCCCACAGTTAGCGACCTTATCAAAGAATCGGATATGCCCATGATGGCATAGCGGACATTCTATCTCTGTCTGCTTACCAGTAAGGATAGGCTTCAGGTCTGAATGCAGGAACTCGTCAGTCACATGCTTGGTGTACTCCACAATGTCACTGTTGAACTGACTGACATTCATCTGACCTCGCTCGATGGCAGCAAGTTTTGCCTCCCACATTCCCGTCAGACTGGCATTGGCAATATCCATGTCCCTGACGATCTTGTAGATTTCCATACCCTTGGGCGTAGGAACCAACGATTTCTTTTCCCTGACTACATAGTTCCTGGCAACAAGGGTTTCGATGATGCCGGCTCTGGTGGCTGGTGTTCCTATACCACTATCCTTGATGGCTTCTCTTTGCGCTTCGTCATCGATGTCCTTACCACAGGTTTCCATAGCGGCCAGCAGCGTACCCTCGGTATGCAGCGGCTTGGGTTTGGTCTGTCCCTGCTGCAACTCTGCACCAGTAAAACAGATAGTCTCACCTTGATACCATGAAGGAACGGCCATACGTTCTTTGTCATCAGCACCATAGACAGCCCTCCAGCCTTTCTGAAGGATGATGGTACTCGACACTGTAAAGAGATAGCCTCCGGCATCAACGGTGTAGTTATCAATCTCCTTTTCACAAGGTCTTGAAAAGGCTTCCACCATCCTGCCGAGTATCATATCATAGATAACCTGCTCATCGGGCTTGATGTCCTTGGTTCTAGGATTAACTCCCGTTACAAGAAGAGCATGGTGGTCTTCTATCTTCGAGGCATCGACACTACGCTTGGAAGGCTTTACGATGGTATCAACACTTGCTCTGAACTTATCAAAGACTGGATTCTTCAGTAGTCCAGGGATAGTGTCATACACATCATCGGGGATGTACGATGAGCCAGTTCGTGGATAGGATATGAGCTGCTTCTCATAGAGACTCTGGGCAATGTTCAGCGTCTTGTCTGCTGAATAGCCGTACTTGGAGTTTGCAGCCTTCTGCAGATCTGTCAGGCTGAACAGCAATGGCGGCAGTTCCGTCTTCTGTTTCTTCTCGGCCTTGATGACCTTTCCGTTACGGGCTTTGCTTGCTGTGTTATAGGCTCGTTCTGCCTGGCCTTTCTCATCCCAATTACCGGCACTTATCAGTTTCACACCGTCGGTTGTGTTCAGAGCAACCTGCCAGAAAGGAACAGACTTAAATTCCTTGTTCTGCAAGTATCGCTCCACGATCATCACCAGTGTAGGTGTCTGCACCCTGCCAATGGAACAGAGCGACTTTCCCGTAATGCTACAGGCTTGTGTAGCATTCATACCCACGAGCCAGTCAGCTTCACTTCGTGCCTTGGCAGCAAGAAAGAGATTGTCATAGTTACTATCAGGCTGGAGATTTGAAAAGCCATCCTTGATAGCGGCATCAGTCAGACTATTGATCCACAGACGCAAGACTGGTTTCTTGATGTCGAGATAATTGTAGATATATCTGAAGATGGCCTCTCCCTCTCTGGCTGAGTCAGTCGCACAGATGATGGAGTCTGCATCTTCAAAGAGATGCTTGATGATTTTGAGCTGTTTCGTCACGCCTGGATCATTCTTATAGGTCTTGCCCTCTTTCTTCTGTCGGGGAATCATCAGGAACTCCTTAGGCAACATAGGAAGATTGCTTTTCGACCAACTGTTATAGCCGTAGTTCTCAGGCATGGCTAACTGTATCAGATGCCCGAATGCATAGGTCACCTGCCAGCCGTTGCCCTCGAAGAAGCCATCCTTCTTATGGGTGGCTCCTACGATACGGGCAATGCTCTGAGCAACGCTGGGTTTCTCTGCTAATACTACCTTCATGGCCTTCAATCAAGTTGGAACACATCAAGGATGACTGTCTCAGAAATGCTGCTGATAGCGGTATTACCATCATTCAGGAATGACTTCACATCACTCTCTGCAGACTCCAGCGTATCAGACTGCACCAGATACAGCTCAGAGGTTTTCTTCTCCTTACCGGTGGTCTCATCCAAGGTGACAAAAGAAACCTTGGCCTTGAAAAACTTGTCTGCATCCTGATTGGTGCTGATAATCTGACAGTAGCCTGCTATCTTGATGTCGGTAACATCAAACTCACCCTCGATATAGGGCTTCAGGCATTCTGTGATACGACGCTCTGCCTCGCCAAAGGTGGCGGCTTCTACAACGTACTGCTCACTGACCTTCTTCTGAGTGCCATCTTCTTGGGTCTTCTGCATCTTGACTTTGACCTCGAAATACTTGTTGACTGTGTTTTTCATTCTTTCTTTTTGTTTTTATGGGTTATTACTTTCCTGTTGATAACATGATTTTGCTGGCAGTATTTCCTTGTTTCTTTTTGGTAGCTGACTTTGTAGTCTTGTCTGCCTTGCTTGTCTCTACAATGGGCAGGTCAAAGCTTCGGATTACGGTCTGGCAGTCTTTGTCGAGGAAGTACCATCGCTGTGCCTTGTACATGCAGCCGTACTTACTCTTACAGATATAGGTGACTCTGACTTTCCATCCTGACCAGGCTCCTTTCTTGCAGTCGCCGAGCATTCCCGAAAAGAGTCCTGTGGACATACGCATCTCCAAGTCGGCAAGGGTCATGGT
Source organism: Xylanibacter ruminicola (assembly GCF_900142525.1). Lineage (GTDB taxonomy): Bacteria > Bacteroidota > Bacteroidia > Bacteroidales > Bacteroidaceae > Prevotella > Prevotella ruminicola_A. Next base: position 84,739 of record NZ_FRBD01000001.1, read on the forward strand.
ATAGGCATCATCCAAGTCAGGCTTGGTCATGTACTCCGTGCGCTCCATCAGAACCTTGGTGACGTTGGTAACTGTGCCGAGCATATAGGCCTGCTCCTGCTTTGTAAAGTAGTTCAGACCAAAAGCAGAGTCTGGCTCTGCAATCTCCAGCACCTTCAGGTTCTGAGGATTCTCCAGTGACTGCTCCAGATGGCTCGATACTAACTTGTTGATCTTACTCTCACGGCTCTGACAGGATGCCAGCAACACTACTAAGAACATGGCTAATGGAATAAACTTTGTGATTTTCATTTTGCTTCTTTTGTTTGTTATGATATTATTTTATAAGGGTTATACTTGATTATACTTATACCAGGATGACCTTGCCATCCTCCAACTTCAGTTTCTTGTCGAACTGGCTGCCGTCCTTACGGTAGAAATGAATGACCTCATCTGTCTCGCCCTTATCACAGAGCTGCTTGACTTCTTCGGGTGTCACCTCATGACCGTCGATGGTTCGCCAGACGGAGAACTGACATTTCACGTCCTCATTGCTGTAGTTGGAACAGTTATAGGCTCGTGGCCCGACTCGTATTTCACCGCCACACTGAGGACACTGACAGATGGTGGAGTTCAGCATCACCTTTCCTTCAATCGTGGTGGACAGCAAAGACGAAAAATGTTTGCCTGCCTTGGAACAGAAGCCGTCAAGAATCTGCTTCTTTCCTGCCAGAAAGTTCTCCACCTCCTGTTCCGTGATGACCCTGTTACAGAGAGTGCTACTGATGAAGAAGTTACAGTGCCCTTCATCCTTCTTAAAGTAGTTCTCACAGGCATATCCCTTACCAGTCACTTTGATACGACCTCCACAGACGGGGCAACGTCCTTCGAGGTAACGGGGAGGAAATGCCAACTGTACCTTGCCTTCCTTGATGACGAGCTTCCCGATAAAGGGCTTTCCTTCTTTGTTGCACATCTGAAGCTCACCTGTCTCACCTGTTGCCAAGAGTGTCTTAACGTCTTCCTCGGTGATGTTGGCTCCGTGGTACTGTCGGAACACGACGAACTTGCAGTTGTACCATGTTCCGTCATCATTCTTCTTTGAGTTGTCACATGCCCATCCGAAAGGGTGCTCTGTGATGTGACCCTGTCCGCAAATGGGACAGATGCCGATTGATTTAGTGCTTTCCATTTTCTTTTTTGTTTGATTAAAGTGTGTTTACTATTGTTATCCTATTCTTTCTTCTCTCTTATTTCTTACATCTTACCTCTTACTTCAACAGGTCATCCCAATCCCTGATACATGACTCAGCCATCCATCTTCCCTGCATATAGTTGCACCAGGTCTCTGGATCAAGTCCTCGCCAGAGGTCTTCCCATGACAAGTACTGTATCTGCCAGGAGAGGATGTAAAGTGCTGAATTGATATCTTCCAGTGAAGATACAATCTTCTCACACAGCCAGTAGCGTTCTGCGGCATTGAGGAGGTTCACCTTATTACCGTCAACGGTCTTGGTCTTAACCAGTGAGGTACAAAGAGCAGAGAGACTGGCAATCTCGGTATAGACACTCTTCACCTCATCAGAGACGGCCAAAGCAATAGCTGTACCTTTCAGATGTCCCTTGCAGGCTTTCGTCACCTCATTGATATTCTTTGGTATCTCTACGGTGACAAGTTCTGTCGTACGCTTCACCTGATAGAGGTTCTGCATCAGTCCTGAGACATTGGCCATATAGTCCAGTACCTTCTTCTCTATGTCATGTAACTGCTGCAACTGTACGTTCTCGATACCTGTAGCGGCAAGAATCTTTTCCTGCGTGCTGTGTCGGGCATCAAAAAGACTCTTTAAGGTAAAAGTCTGAGTTGTTACGGCTGCCGTCAGTGCTGGGTCTGTCTGCTGGGCATGGATGTTTGTTACTGCCATCAACAGCATGATGATGGTATATTGTATTCTTCTCATAATGTACCTTTTCTTCTCTTTTCCCTCAGGTTCTCGTTTCTCTGATACTTGCTCTTTATAGGCAGGTCTTTCATGGGTTTGTTCATTGTCACGTCATTCCAGTCCTTAAAGGCTTTCGGGGCTTTCCATACATAGATATGTCTTTCCAAGCCTAACTTCTCTCTGACCTTGGGCAGAGTGACTTCCTCTTTCTTCAAGCGGAGTTCATCTGCTCCTTTCTGGAAGATGATGGTATCATCGGTAGTAATGATATTGACAAACTGACCACTCAGCTGTGACTCCATCCTGACACCATAGAGGATACCGGGGATGTCATTGTCAAAGCAGTCCCAGTATCTGGCTTGCGGATAATAGTCTGTGATGCCCTTGATCTGCTGACTGGAAAAAGTGCCGCCCGTAGAGACGAATACGGAGGTTTCGAGAATCAGCCTTGACTTGTTCACCTGATAGAAAGCCATGGCATCATAGCCGCTCTCGAAGAAATAGACATTCTTGGCACTATCTGGCTGTTCCTTTGTGAAGTCGGCAATCCATGCTGCACTACTGCTATTCGTGCCTGGTGCCTTCTGACGGAAGTTATTATAGCCGCGTAACTCAAAACCTTCTATCTTCTCTGAGCCTGGCTTGGTATAGGGGAATGCCAAATCCTTGTACTTATACTGGGCTTCGGTATCAGTGACTCGCATGATAAAGGGAAGGAATGTCCTGACAGTTTCTTCATCAATGCTACGTGCCCTGAAGAAGGACATTACTGCCTCGAAATGCTCTGCTGCATTCTCCATCTGGAAGCGCCCAATGTCAAAGGTCTGGGGCTTCATGTCCCTATACCTGTCCTCGGCCTTGGTAATGAAAGTGTCATCGCTGGTAAGCTTCGACATGACGGCAGCAAGCATTTCTGCTTCGCTGCTGCCCGTCACGCCAAAACTATTGATGTTTGCCTTTATCAGACTGATGGCATCGCCGCCACTGGCTCCGTTCCTATGGAAGTAGGTCTGGCTGGATTTGTCGCCCGGGTGACTGATGACAATGGAGTCAATCTTACGTCCCCGACCATCACGGATATTGTACTCGACATATTTGCCGACTCCAGCTTTTCTATCGAGTTTATAGCCAAGATAGGCAGCGACATCATCCACACCGACCTTTTCCTTGAACGCCTTGTATTCTTCAAACATCATTTTATCTTTGTACTTTTTCTTTTCTTACTACTTCCTGTTACATCGCTCTGGCTCTGCTACGCTCTTCCTGCTTTGGCTGGGAGAGCTCCTTGCCATAGTACTTCTGGACGAGTGCTGCCTTGGTAGTTGTATGCTCGAAGAAGGCATTGCGGTCTTCTTTATCCAGTGCCTTGACGCTCATCTGCTGACCGTCCACCATAGCCCTGACACCGTAGTTACCGCTCTTCATCTTGAACACGGCAAAATGGTCTATCTTCTTACCATCCTCGGTTTCGAGTTTATTAAACTGATCCAAGGGAATGGTCTTGGCTACCTGTGAGGTCTGCTGAGTCTGCTGGTTCTTTGAGGTCTCTGCCTTTACCTGCCGCTCATTCCTGTCTGCGATACGCTGCTTGGCCATATCCTCCAGATTATCGACGATAGCAACACGATGACCGTCACGGACGAGCTTGGGCAGGTACTTGTCAAGACTGGTGTTCTTGAAGTTGACATAGGAAACGCCTTTTTCTCCTTCTTTGTTTTCCTTATTAGTAAAACCTTCCTTGATGATATGCTGCTCCTTTAAGCCTGTTGACTTGGCTACTTTCTTGGCATCTTCCTCAAAGGCTTCATAGAAATCACCCTTGCGCATTAACAGTAGAGCATCGGGATGCTTTTCCTTCAAGTCCTTAAAGACGGCTGCTGTTTCCTTGGCAAGTTCTGCCTTTTCTTCTGCCTTGGTCTTGGGCTTGGCGATGGGTTCTGCTGCTATGTCCATCTTAGTTTCTGGGGCTACCTTGGTTTCCGTGGCTTTTCCGTTGGCTGTTTCTTCCTTGGGCTGGAGGGCTGTCATGCCCATCTCCAGACGCTGGGCATCCACATGGTCGAGAATCATCTTCGAAGCCTTGTTGACATCGGCCATCACACTGAGGATGAAACGGGGCTCTTTCTTCAATGTGTCCATCCAGGAATCGACATACTTGGCATTGTTGTCAAGGATTCGCTTGTCAAAGCCCATCGTATTACCTACCATGGCAGCCGTCAGTTCCGCAACGAGTTCTTCCTTGGCATACTTCTTATCTCCGAAATGACCTTCCATATCTCTTCCAAGGCGTTTCTCAACACCTGTCGAATGAGCCATCTCATGGGCGATGGAGCTGTAGTATTCCATACCGTCCTTGAAGATTTCCTCAGGGGTATCGTGGATCTTGAACTGCTTCTTCGTCGGAACGGTAATCTCGTCCTTCGTCGGACTGTAGAAAGCGCCAGCACCATCCACGTTATTGATCTTGCAGACCCATGCCTGCTTGTCAATCATCTGGTCGAACTCCTTGGAGGTGTACATACCGGTGGCATCCTCGATATGCGGTGCCTTGAACTTATCCTGCAGCTTGGCATACTGCTCCGGTTTGATCTCAGGGAAGTTGGTCTGCTGCAGGTTCCAGACATAATAGCCCATCATAATGGGGATGGTCTTGACTTTCTCCTGCTCTGCCTTGGTCATGGCTTCGTAGGCTTCATCAGAAACCTTCTGACCGTTCTCATCCTTATGGGTGACATTCCAATAGATGACGGGCATGGCCTTCTCACCCTTGGCGATAGTGGCTCCAGCTTCCTTTATCTGCTTATAGGTGGCATAGACGGGTACATCATAGCCGTTGGCAGCGGTATGCAGCTGGAGGAAGAAGTCATTATGTCCTGAATAGCGGCGACCGGAGAGGTTCTGAGGCAGGCCGTGTGTCCTGCCGCCTGCGTCAATCCAGCCCTTTTCCCACTGCTGGCCCTTCATCTCCTCCAGACGGGTGACCATCATCTGAGCGAAGCGGTCGATGGCCTTTTCTGCCATCGTCTTACCGCCAGTCTTGCCCTCAGTCTGTTCCTGGGGCTTTTGCTCAGTCTCTTTTACACTGTTATCCTTGTTATCTTCCATAGTGTAGTCATTATTTTGTTGTTATTAACTTTGGAGTTCTGCTACTATGCCACTACGTGTTCCTCGGTGAGCGTCATAAAGGCTTCTGCCGTGTCCTCGTTCATGTCGAGGTCGTTCTCCACGCACCAGTGATAGTAGTCATTCTCCATCTCAGGCTGCCTGCGGATAAACTCGCGCCAGCCTATCTCTTCTGATTCTTTGAGCTGTACAAGCTCTTCATAAGTATTTCCTGTTTTCTCCATGTTTCCTGAATTTAAAAGTGTGTTTTCACAGTATAGATTATAAGGTCTCGTGTTTTCATAGTATCTAAGAAATGGCAAGAATCATTGTTGTTATCCTTTATTCAACCTTTACTTTGTTATACCTTTGTTCTCTTATTTGAAGTGGATAGTCTGGCGAACTTCCTCCTTGACAGTCTTCTTCTCTTCCTTCTTGGCCTCCGGCATCTTGTATTTCTCCTGAACCTGCTTGTACTCCCAACGGTTCTCGTCGGTCTGCCAATAGCCCATCTGACCGGGATTGGCCATGTCCCACTTGATTTCCTGCTGACGCTTCCACTCCTGCATGTCGCCGTCAATGGCCTTGAAGCCGGAGTTCTGTCGGAGGTCAACGCCTACCGTCACCTTGGTATCGCCTACCTCCAGCTCAACCGGCTTGCCCTCCCTGATGGCCTGACGCTGGTTCTGACCCAAAGTGATGTCTTTCACATGCTCCAGCTCGTCGATGCGCTTGTCAATCTCGGCCTTGTTGACTTCACGCTTCAGCAGCGACTTTGTTTCCTGGTCTAACTGGAGGAACATGGTTCTCGTACGATTGCCCTCACGGATGTCCTTCTGGATGACCTCTCCAGCCTGCAGACGTTTCTGCTCTGCATCCTGTAGCTTCAGGTCACTCACGATGTCCCTGCTCACTGGATAGGCTTTCAGCACGGCATTGCCATCTGTATCTCGCTGCAAACGTAGCTTCACAGGCATGGTGGCGATGATGCCGTTATCCAGCTGGTCACGAATCTCCACGAGTGGAGTGAGCTCACCGTTCAGCAGCTTCTCCTTGATTTCCTTGGGCATCGACCTTACATCTATGTCGATACGCTCAAAGTCTTTCTTACTCAGTTCTCTTTCACCAAATAGCTTTCCCATTCTCTTCTTTTGTTTGATTGTTATACCTTATTAATAAAATGTGGCAGGGTTTACTTTAGAGGATATAAAGTTTTTATTCCTTCGATTTCCTCATCAGTTTTCCGTACCTTTGCACCCGTATTCAGGAGTGACTTGGTTTCTCAAACCGAGTGCAAAATTAAAACAAATAATACCATGAAAAGCAGAAAAAATTATTTCTTATACTTCTTATTCCTGCCGACAATTCCAGTATCTTGTCCAGCACAGTTTAATACCATTCAAAAGCTGCCACAGGTGGTTAAAAGTAAGCCGATTTCAGAGGTTCAGACGGATTCCTGTAATTTAGCGGCTTCTGAACAAAAGAGTCCAAAAGAATACTTTGACGTTCCTTCTCATCAGGAGATAGCCATTGAGTATGATGTTCCGCTGTTTGTTTCTGTCAAGGACAGTATGATGATGGAACTATTAAACCGTCGTACTTCAGTGGCGCTTCCTTTGGACTTCATCCATATCACTTCTGATTATGGCTATCGCATGGATCCTATCACTTTTGTAAAAGGGACATTCCACAACGGTATAGACTTACGTTGTGCAAAAGGCTCTCTGGTTTACGCAATGATGCCAGGAGTCATCGAAAAGGTGGTATATAGCGAAACGGGCTATGGTCATCATGTCATCATCAACCATGTAGGACTGCGCATCCTGTATGGTCACTTAGGACTGATTGCTGTCAGAGAAGGGGATGTTGTATCAGCAGGAACGATAGTGGCCTTGTCCTCTGATACAGGTAAGTCAACAGGCCCGCATCTGCATATCCGGGCTGAAAGACTTATTGATGGGGAATGGAAATCCATCAATCCAGAGCCGTTCATCAATCATCTGAACAGTTACATCTGTGGTTTGCAGGAAGAAATGGAGAACTTACATTTTGCCTCCAGGCCTGACAGACCGCTTAACCTTCACAACCTATTCAAGGTCATGAAGGACTGCGGTGTACTTTACCCAAAGATTGTAGCAGCACAGTATTGTCTTGAAACAGGCTACGGCTCTTCGAATGTTTGCCGGAACTATAACAATCTCTTCGGTCTCTATAATTCATCCCAACGTGACTACTACCGTTTCCGTTCCTGGGAAGAATCTGTTGCAGGTTATGTGCGCATGATACAACGACGTTACGATCCCAAGAAGGACAAAGATTACTATGCATTCCTGAAGCGTATCGGATATGCGGAAAACATGGACAGTTATAACGCTAAAGTCCGAGCCATAGCAAATACGCTATAACGAAAGAAACCTGTCTCGAACTGGAGGCAGGCTTCTTTGTTTATTGGGCATTTTCTTTTCCAAGCAAACTGGCCGTGAGCTGGGTCACTTCCTCATTGATGCGTCGGAAGTTTCTTGCCAGCATCACCTCTTTCTCATGCTCATTCTCGAAACAGTATTTCTTGGGCAAGGGTGTATAATGCTTCTTTTCCTCCTCGATATGACTCATATCGAAGTTGGTTTTGCAGAAGAACTTGGTGGTCTTGAACTCGTCGGTCTCTTCGAGGTTCACACTATGCATAGCTGCCGCTTCTGTGGGCGTAAAGTCACGGGCTGTCTGTCCACAGATCCAGCCTGTTGCCATATCGGCTATCTTGGCAGCAGGAACAAGACAGTCCATCTTCTCGTTGAAGGAAGTAGAGACGCGCTCATCATTGATACTGATGCTCTGGGTGGTCTGCTTGACCTTACCGAAGATGTCATTCTGCAACCATTCCAGCGTTTCCTTGTTTCGCGCTGAACCAGCGAAGACGTTTCCGCATGTAGTAATTACCTTCTGCATACCGTTCTTGCCATAGTCGGCTTCCAACTGGGGTAGTTCCTGAAAGGCCATCGTCACGCTTACCTTATTACTTCGGGCTGTACCTATCAGACGGTCTATCTTATGGAAATAGAGTGTCGGCAGCTCATCAATGATGATGCTGACTGGCACGTTCTTTCCCTGTCCGCTATTAACTCTCGTGGTCAGACGGTTCAGGATAAGTGCATTCAGAGAGCCAATCACTTGTTCTTTCTCCGGGTCATTGGCGATAATCAGATACGAGGGCTTCTTAGGGTCTGATACCTTCAGGTCGAAGTCATCACCCGAGAATACCCAATAGGCTTCCTGTGATACCAGTCGTGCAGCGTTGACACGGAGCGTTCCAACCATACCTTCCAACTGATCCATCGCGTTATTATCATACGCAGATTTGAATGGAGCCATCAGTGACATAATGTTTTCATCTTGCATCAGGATATTAAAGGAATCCTCATACGACAGTTGCAGGAAGCTGAGCACATGGGGCATGTCACTATACTCGCCCGTAAAGGTGTCGGGCTGGGTGATTCGCCCTTCATCATCCTCATAGAACTCATCTTCGATAAAGACCACTCTCCCCTCTCTATCCACATACGAAAAGCCTTTCAAGGTGACAGGCATTCCATCGGCATCGGTACTGACGTTATTGCCGTCTTTATCTGTAAAGTCGAGAACGACATTACCATCTGGAGCAAGTGCCACATAGTCATCCCACATGCGTATCTTAATTTCCAGCTTTCGTCCGTCACTGATAATCATGTGATGCAGTTTCCTACCGTTCTTCCATGCCACAGGACGGAAGGTGACAAAGAAATAGATGATGGCTGCCAGGAAGTTCTCTGCAGAGTTGGTGAAGAACTTGTCACTTCCCCCACCGCCTGCCTGTCCTGCACCTTTATTCAAGGCTGCTAGCAGTGTGGCTGCTGTCTCTGAGGCAGCACTCAAATCAGGGATATACTTCCGTTGGATGGGGTTCACTCTGTTCGAGTACTCTACATCGGTAAAGTTGATGATGTTGAAGTTCATATCCTTGGGGATATTGCCCAGCATCTTGTTCTTATTGAAGTGATAAAAGGTCATCTCTGCAAGAGCAGGAAACTTGTAGTCATAAACTACTAACGAAAACCCCTTGGCTGAGTGCTGTCTTATGAAGGGTTCTACCACAGAGAAGGACTTACCACTACCTGGCGTACCTACCACCCATGTCCCTCTGAAAGGGTTCACCACATTGCACCAGCCTTTGCGCATTCGTCCCTTATAGTAGAAGATCATCGGAATGTTCACGCTGTACTTATTCTCCACCAACTGTTCACACTGCTGAAAGCTCTCGTTCTCGAAGTTAAAGCGGTCTTCACCGAGTTTGCAGTTAAAGTACTGCGCAATGGCATCGAGGCTTCGGTGAATACACATCACGCCTGTTATCGAGGTAACAAGATAGAGGATGCGGTTCAGCGAATAGCCTGCAATATGGGTTCCCCAATGACCGGGCTGGATAAAGATGCATAGCACAGTCAGAGTGATTCCTGCCGCACAGGGATAGACGACCATCGTCCTGACATCAAACTTCAAACTTCGTCGTGCCGTAGTTCCTGCACAGGTAATGAGAATAGTCACCAACTCTATGACCTTACACGACACCACGGAATTGAAGAAGCCCAGTCTGGCTATCATCTGCAAAAAGGAGTTGGCAATGCTACTCCCTGTATGGACAGGCATGTGCATCACCAACTCAATAATCAAGAAAATATAGATGAACGAGCGGAACAGATTATACATCTGCTGCTGTTCCTTGGTTTCCTGAATCATGCTATTCTTCTACCTTTGTTTAATCGTCAAAGCAATCGGCATCCAGCACATCGTCATAGTTGATGTTCAGCTCGATGGTTCTGCCGGAAATCTGGTTCTCACTGACCTCGATTTTCAAGACCTTGGCCTCTGGGAAGGTGAGCTTCTTTACTACGAGCACATTGCGATAGTGCTTCTTGAAGTGCTTGTTGTAGTTCAGCATAAACTCCGGTGTCAGCTCGATACTCTGGTAGTTGGTGGCTTTCTTCTGCTTCTTATCCTCCAGTTTGACTCGTATCTCTGAAATATCGTAGGGTATCTTGGTCTTGTTCTCCAGTGAGAAGTCGATGAAGAAGTAGTCACCTGCTGAACAGATATGGTTTACCCATGCCTTCATCTTGTCTTTCTTGGTATGGATATTCTCCACACTGCGCTTGGTGTTAAAGATACGGATGGCATAGCGGCTTATCTCTCCTACAGACATACTCACATCGGGATTCTGGTATTCCTGCATATCCCAATACGGAACAGTGAAGCGGGTGCTGGCAAAGGGCAGACAACTGCGATAGATAAGCTTATACTGGGCGATATGTCGTTCTCCGATGACAGTCACGATGCCAGCCTGCTCATAGTCCTGCATCGCACCTTTGGGTTTCAGACGCACGATATTGTCATTGACCTGGTTGCCGACGATGGTATCAGTGGAGATATCCACCAAGCGAATGGTCTCTGGCATAATCAAGTGGGTGGTTACCTGCTCGTTGACATAGATGGTGCTCAAATACACGTCATTGGATTGTGTTGACTCTGCACTTACGCGAATTGTGCTCATGGCCATCAAAGCCACTGCTGCAAATAAAAACTTTTTCATACTTTTCATATCGTTTGTGTGTTTATGGGGTTATTGTTCGTTAATCAGATATACAATGGTGTTATACTTAATCTTTGCCTTGTTCTTCTTGATAGCCTGTGAGATGGCACTTGACGTACTCTGATAGGCATTCTGCAGAGCCTGTAAAGCCAGAGCCTGTGCGGAGATGCCGCTGCCGCCTCCTGTATCAAAGCTGATGTTGCTCTGCATGGCAGCACTACCGGCATTCTTCATCATATCCCTAAAGGCTGACTCCGGCACATAGAAGCCCTGCATGCCGTCAAGGTCATAGACAGACAAATGGATCTTCAGAAACTTATCCTTCACCAGAATACTCGTGATGTCTGCCATCACTCGCTGCTGACCGAAGCCGGTCACTATTCCATAGAGGTAGGTGCCTTTCTTCAGCTTCACACCCATGACAACTACATCATCCAACAGCTTGAAGCGGAGTCTGGTTCCCTCATGGGCCTTGGTAGTCTTGTCTATCATAGCCTTAATCAGTGGGGCATCGAGTTTTTCATCATCAGCAATGGTATTGAAGCTTTCTGCATGGGTATCATCAGCCTTGGCAACAACGGCTATGGTGTCTTTCTTGGGCTGTTGGTTAGCCATGCTAGGATTGCCGTAGATGTCATAGCCTGCTATCTGGCCATTCAGATTGGGCTGTACCTGCTGACCATTCCTTGAAGGATAGTCATCACCAGTTATGTCACGTGCCATCTTTCTGCTTCGTTCCTGGATCTGTCGCATCTGCTCCTCAAATTGCTCCATCTCCCGCTGCTGACTGCCATTACTGCTATGGCCTGTATAGCGGTCATCATATTGGTTGATGTGCATCCTCGACTCTTTGAGCTGCTGTTGGAGGGCTGCCATCTCTTGCTCCTGGCGTTTCTTCTCGGCCTTCTCCTTGTCGATTCGATCCATCTCACTCTCGCTATAGACGTTCTCGTCATCGCTCTCTCCCTGTTCTTCCTCGCCAAGGGCATTGATGGCGGTATAGCCGTCACCTCTGAGGATGTTGTCCTCCATGGCAGCGAACTTGCCATGCAGACCATCACCTGCTGGCTCTGGCATCATGGTATTGATACTATCGGTGACCATACCTGTCTGCTCTGTCGGGCCTTTGAACATCTCACAGGAGAAATAGGCTATGGCTACCAAGGGAACGAAGAGTACCAGCGGGAACCAGTACTTTCCCTGTCGAAAATCAATCTTTTTGAAATCTATCTTCATGGTTCTTTCTTTTGGTTATTTGTTAATAATCATTTGGAGTTCATCATACTTTTCCAGTGCAAGCACGGAATCTGCATGGGTCTTACCGGGCTTGGCCATCAGGGAGTCCACCTCTCGTTTGAGTTTCACCGCCCGATGACTGAGCTGTACGTAGGTATTCTTCTGGACGGTCTTCATGTCCTCGATACGGTGTAGCTGTGCAAACATGGGCTGTACCTGTGCGAAGTCCTGCATGGGGTCATTGATGCTGTTACTGTCATTTCCTGACATACACAGCAGGAAACCGATAACGTAGATGGTGGTATTCACGGAGAACAAGATTCCTGCAGTCTTTCGTCTGTGACCGTCTGCCCAGGCATTGGCCTTGGCGATCTTCTCTCCGATGGCGTACTTCTTACCTATCTTATAGCCCCAGATTCTGGCTCTTCTCAGTCGGTAACGCTCCTTCTCCTTATACTCGTGTGTTTGCTTGTTCTTGAATATATTCATGGTACATCATTTTTCACTTTTCACTCTTCTCTTTTCACTTAATATGATTTCAGGTCTTTGTTCTCCAGTGTACGCCAGTTGGTAATCAGCAGACCATGGGGATTGTTCTGCGTCCTCGGCACATTCTGCAACTTTCCAACGGTGATAATGCTACGCTTCACGCTGTTGGTTCTGCGCTTGATCATCTGTGTACCATAATACTTGAAACTCATCTGGTCTTTGTCGAGTTCGATACTGTCTGCCACGATGGTCTCTACAGCTGAGCTGGAGAGCAGTTGCGAGTAAAATCCTGTTTCCTCGATGGCCTGCTTCTGTCTGAGAGCACTCTCATCTGCCAGATACATAGCCTTACCAAACGTCCACTTCAAGTACTCGTCATCTGGCGAGAGATTAAAAAAGTACTGGTGGAAGAGCTGGATGTGTGCCTTGGCCTCTATGTCAAAGGTCATCTCGTTCTTACTGCGCTCTGCCATGAAGGGAATGCTCCCGTCCAGCACATACACCTGCTGCTGTTGGTCTCTGACCAGCTTGGTGGCGAAATAAAAGCACAGGCCGCAAATCACGGTGCTGGCACTGATGGTCAGCAATACCGTGAACATGGCGAGCTTTGTCTTCTTCTCTAAACTTTCTATTAACATGGTTATATCTGCTTAATTTTTCACTTTTCACTTACTTATACTGTTTGTCTCTCATGTGCGTACCGACATTGAAGTCCATACCTCGCTCGAATCCGCGACGGCCTCCAGATACGGCACCATTCCATGCGCCGCTCAATCCACCGCCTTCTGATGATGCATATCCTGTCACGCCTCCCTTGACGGCTCCGCCTACAGTATGTCTTGTCACTCCGATGGTTCCACCGACAACACCACCTACTGTACCTCCGACGGCTGCAGCTCCTGCTGTGGTCATACTGCTGACAGCTGAACCGATACTGCTGCTGGCTCCTCCTGGTACTATCCATGAGGCGAGCTCTGGCACGAACTTGATGAGCATGGCTCCTACCAACAATCCTACTACATACATACAGGTACTTCCGATGCCCTGCATTCCAAGTCCTCCTATCTCTCCCCAGGTATAGCTGGCACTTCCAAGCAGTGTGGTGTAGGCGGTGGTGTCCTGTAGGATGGTATATTTCAGTATCATGTCCGCATAGATGCTACACATATATATCAAGGGTGCCCATAGCGACAGACTCACATACTTACTAATCCATTGGCTCCACGCACTGGCCCAAGGCGGGACGATACTCAGGGCAAAGGCTACAGGACAGAAGATTTTCAGCACATTCATCATAAAGGCCTGACCAAGCAACATGCCGAAATAGATGACCTGATAGATGATTTCTCCGATATACCGAATCAGCATATTGATGGTCTCTGCCGTCTTGGTCTCTGCGATAACAGCGGCTTCCTTGGCCCACTGCTCCACGGCATTATCCATGTTCTTCACAGCATAGGCGACTTCCTCCCACCAATGGGAATCCTCCGATAGTTTGGCTTCTGCCCTGCGTTTCCTGTCGAGTGAGTCGTTATGCGCCCGTAGCTTATCGAGGTACTGGCTCTGGAGTTTCGCCTCATGTTTCTCCAGTGCATCGATACGCTGGTGGCTTCTGGTGGCCTGCGCTTTCATCACTCGTCCCATCTGTTCGCCTGGAGCTGCAACGGCATCGGCAATGGCATTGGCAGAGACGATACATAGTGAGATACCTACTATCCTGAACAGCTTCATCACGTCAATGCCTCGCCGTCCAAGCATCATCATCCAGCATTCATAGCTGGTCACACACATGGCAAGTATCAGTCCCAACGACTTGGCAAAGCCTCCCCACGAACCCAAGAACAAGGCATGCTGGTGGATATAGTCCAGCACACTGGTCATCACAGGATCCAATGTCGGCAAGCCCATCGTCAGAAAGATACAGCCCACATTACAGTTTAATAATTCATTCATCGTTTTTACTATTTTGAAACTTCTACATATCTCATCAAGTCAATAGTGCTTTGTGTCACCTTCTCCATATCGGCTTTCAGCTTGATATAGCACTCTTCCCGTTTGGCATTCTCCAGCTCATAGCCGTTACTGCTCTTATGTACGTAGCTGACTTGCTCTGTAATAAAGTGGTTCTGATTGGAGAGGCTGTTAACCAAGGAGATGACATTGGCATCGCCCTTGCTGTTAGCCATACAATAGGTTAGTCCTGCAGAGATTTTCTGCTGCATCTCGTCAAAGTCATCTTTGAAAAGCAGATAGGCAGCATCAATCCGTCGGTCTGCAGCAGCCAGTGTTTCTTGCTCCAGCTGGTGCTTGAAGTTCTTTTCCTGGGCATCAGTGGATTCCCGTGTCCACTCATCGGTGGCAGCACCTAACGTACGCTTCGGGAGCAATGGTTTGGCATCGCTCTTATGGGGCTTCAGGTTCAGATAAAATCCGCTATGGAACAGTCCATGCCACTCCCATTCCCACTCATGATGGGCATAGCTGTTATGGAACAGCCAGTAGTAAAACCTCGGTTCAAACTCTAACGGCCCGGTTTCCATCGACCGCCATTGCAGACGTTTTTCTTCATCATAGACCTGAGCCTTACTCATCTGCGGCAGTAAAGCCAAACCCATCGTTATTGTTATCAATGTCTTTCTCATATTGGCCAATCTTTTATTACGCTTTTTCCTATTTCCTCTAGTACGGACGTATCGATAATCTCCCAGATATGACTCTCGTGAATATACCCACCTACCAACAGGTCACACCACATATAGGCTTGCTGGATGACATCGCGCATATTGGTGATACTCTGGTTCAGTGTCCAGATGATATTCATGCGTTCCTTGTTGGTGGCTCTGAAGAACTGTGTTTCTGATGCTGCCACGGCAAGGTAGAGTTTCCTGATATTCTTGATCTCTTTCGATACCTTGTAATTGGCTTCAAAGGCATACCAAGCAACCAACGGTTTGCCTTTGAGATGGTCTGCTGCAAAGCGAGTAAACTCAGAATATTCCTTCGTCAGTCTGACTGTATTCGTCACGCAACGGCTCATCTCTGCTGCCAAAGCTAGGTACGACAAGGCATCATTGCTCTTCTTGTCGAGAATACTCTTGACATCGTCGTACTTCTGAGCGACATCCTTCACCATAGCCTTGATAGAGGCATTGGCTGCCAACTGACGGTTGCTCTCATCTTCGGCACTCATACACTCCTTATGCTGGTCTATTAGTGCTTCAATGGTTGGCAGGTCATTTGGCAAGATACCCGCCTGTCCTGTAAGTGGGCATATGATGCTCACTAATGCTATTACTATTATCCGGTGCAGCTTTTTCATTTTTCACTCTTCACTTTTCACTTACCCAAAGTCTTCCCAGCCACTGACAATGTCACCAACCGACCACTTCATCTGCATGGCATTACACCATGTATCAGGATCCAATTCCATCAGCAGGTCTTCAAGCCCGTTATTGGTCTGGCACATGAAGATGAGATAGTCAAGGTTATTCCTGACAATCACCAAGTCCTCCAGTATATCATTGGCCATACCCATCCT
This sequence comes from Xylanibacter ruminicola, assembly GCF_900142525.1. GTDB lineage: Bacteria > Bacteroidota > Bacteroidia > Bacteroidales > Bacteroidaceae > Prevotella > Prevotella ruminicola_A. The sequence continues at coordinate 100,646 of NZ_FRBD01000001.1, forward strand.
GTCTGAACGGCTCATGAAGTTATAGCCGTCATCCTGACCGATGTTGGCTGCACCTCCTCTCTGAGGTATCAGGCTATTGCCTTTTAGTGGTGAGCTGACATGACCATTATTGACGATATTCACAAAGCCTGCGATACACTGCTCTGTCTTCATAGTCAGGTTACTGATCTCGTTTAAGCACAACGGCAGGTTAATATGCGGTTTTCTGGTGAGCCAGCTCACTGCTACAGGAATATTGGTCACGATATACAGGGCATTCTCACCTATCAGCTGATAATATCTGCTTTCCTCTCCGAAGCCTCTGGTATTCTGCATGGACTGCTTATAGAGCTGTCTAATGACATTGATAGCGGTGGTATACTCTGCAATGCGCTCCTGCTTCTTTTTCTGTTCAGCGAGCGTGTTGTTATGTATTCCCTCTGCTCCAGATTCGGCAGCAGTATTCTCTCCAACCTGCGCAATAGTCCAATAGTCAATGTTCCAACGCCACCAGGCATTGGCAGGAACTGTGCTGACCAGTGCAGCCAGCAACAGTACCACAACCTTTGTTCTTTGTCGTCTTATGCTACTTTGTCCCATAGTTCCATCACGTTTTGTTGTTTATTGACCTCATTAGCAAACTTCAAGTACTTTCCTGTCAGTCCAGCCTTCTCCATATCCTGACAGAAGTGACGGATGCCCTCAATGGTATCACCCCCATAGTGCTTGATATAGATTTTCAGGGCTTCCTTCTCGGCACGTTCCGTCGTATAGGCCATATAGCATTCTGGCGGTTCTTCGACTCCATAGACATCGGCACTCTGTCCTCGGCATATCCAGACTTCCTTGAAGTAGTTGCGTCCCTCATGGTTGTCCAGTGAGTTGATGGTAAAGATCTGCTGTCGCTGTACATCAGTGATACCGAGGATGGCGGCTATCTCATCATATCTGTCCTTGAACTTGCTCTGGTCAAGCAGTATCTTGATGTCTGAATTATTGATGATGGCCTCCTTGACAATCGGAGAGTCTATCACATCACCGAGTTCCTGAGTCACCACGCCTGCAATGCCGTGAAACTTTCTCACCGTCTTATACAGGTACTTGATATACTCTGCCATAGTCGGTGAAGAGATAGCCTTCCACGCCTCTTCAATAATCAGTGCCTTACGTCCCTTCTTAATACGCATCTTCTGCAGGAATACATCCATGATAATCAGCACCACAATAGGAAAGAGCACAGGGTCATCTTTGATCTTGTCTATCTCAAAGACAATGAACTTTTCATCAAAGAGATTTAAGTCCATGTCGTTATTGAGGATGGTTTCCAACTTACCGCCCTTATGGAAGGGTTCCAGGATAGCGGCAAACTCATTGATGGGGAAGGCTATGCTCTTCTCGTCCATCATCTGAGGAATGCGTTCACAGGCGTATTCATAAAAGGTATCAAAGCTCAGCTTCGTCACTTTCAGGTCTCGCTTCTGGCGCTCCATACGCTCTATCCTTTGGTCTATCTTCATCAGATAGTGACCTTCTATCAGTTCTGGCATCAGGCGCATCAGCTGGTTATTGGCATGTTCACGCTCACCTACACTGGCTGCTGCATCATTGGCAAGATTATGCAATTTCTCTACAAGACGCTGCACCTTGGCATGGTGTTCCTTCTCGTCCTGTGTATAGGTCTGCATATCACCAGATGCAGTCTTCGTCTCTTGTGAGCTGATGACATCAGCGTCATTCTCTATCGCCTCGATATACTCTCCATACTTACCATTACGCTTATCAGCCAGCAGGAGTTGCTTCCGCAGCTCTTCCTTCTCTTCGTTGGTATAACCACTAAAGGGATGGAAGTAGGCATCATAATACTCGTTCAGCACGGTATCTATGATGGTGTCCTCCAGCTTCTCTGGGGCTTTGTTGCCCTTAAATATCTGGAAGATGAGGGACTTCAGGAAGTTTTTCTTCTCTCCGAAGTTCTGCTGATACTCTACATCACTGACCTTGAAAGGGTTCATCGAGATAGGATGCTCCTTGCTGTAGCTGATATAGGTGCCATGGAAATAGCCACAGATACCTTCATACGAGTCACCGGTATCAACCATCACGACATCGGTGTCCTGCTCGATGAGCTGGCGCACGACGGTATTTGTCGAAAAGCTCTTTCCACTACCACTTGGGCCTAAGCAGAAGAAGTTAGAGTTGTTGGTGAGTTTCTTTTCTCCTTCCTTTCCTGTGAAATCTATAGCGATGGGTACGCCTTGTCTGTCGGTATAGAACACCTTCAGCGGTGTCACCTCATCATGCTTCATACGCTCCTTATAGAAGAGGCACAGGGCTGAGTCCTGCAAGGTCAGGAAGAGGTCATAGTCTTTATTGAAGCTATAGGCATTGCCGGGGAAGGAGTCCATAAACAGCTCCAGCTGATTATAGGCTGACTTACTTGGAGCTATGCCTACCTCAAAGAGTTTGGTCTCTAAGTAGGAGGTGACCTTCGTCAGATGCTCTGGCTTACAGGAAACGAGGACGTTGAAGTTTGTCCAGACAAGGGACTTCTGTTCTGTAGCAATGACCTCCAGCACCTCGTCGATGTCGGCCTTGGCAATCTTGTTGCTGGGGTCTGGCATGGAGGCATGGCGCTTGCTCTTGCCAATGAGTCGCTGACGTTCCTTCCTCTGGGCTGGTATCTGAATAACCTGGTTATAGACCACACAGTCCGTCAGGGGTACGGTGGAGAGGAACGACAGTAAATCGGTGCTGACCGGATAACCGTTGACGGGCTTGGTCTGCACAGGATGAATGACATTCGGCAGGTCTATCACGTCGATGTCAACGAGTGAGAAGTTCTTGACGACTTTATCGCCCATCTTCAGGCAGTCATCAGTACACTTTAAGTTCGTCATACCGAATGGTCCTTTTTTGAAGTCAAAGGCCATGAAGCGGTGGAGGTATTCGTCTATCTCCTTCCTGTCTAACAAATGGTGTGGCAAGCCCTTTTCCTCCAGAATGTCCTTTACCTTCTGCACCTTGTTATTGAACTCTGTCCACTTTTTGGGGTCATAGGCAACAAAGGTGCTCTTTCGGGTTTCCTGGGTGATAATGATAAAGGTACGGATTTCGGTATAGGGTCTGCCCTCATAATACTTGAAATAGCTCTGGGTCAGGAACTCCATATCAGACGTGATGTCATGGTGGTAGGACTGTCTGCAAAAAATGTCCTGCTTCTGCAGGGCATAGCCTTCACCAAGGGTCTGGAGGATATGATCCAGCACGTTCATAAAGGCATAGTACTGGTCTGCATCGGTGCAGTACTGCTGCACGGGGTTCTCTATCTCGAAGATAGAACTGTAGTTGCCTGCCTTGCTATACAGCACGGTATTGACTACTCTTCCCCTTGCATCGGTAATGTCCTCGATGCCCGTAAACAGTCCGTCCAGTGTGTTTTTCCTAGTGCTCATACAGATGATGATAGTGTTTGATTCCTTTTTCTTTCTGCTTGGTATGCAAGCCGTTTCTTTGCTTCAGATAGATGGTAAGCAGACCGCCTCCGGCACTGACACCCAGCACAAGCAGGGCAATGCCGAGTCCGAAGAGAACATATCCGACAATGAAGCCGAGGAAGGCTGCTCCGAAGGTGGCTGCGGCAATGAGGATAAAGCGTCCCCGGATGCCCATAAACTCCAAGGGCATCTGGAGACCTTTATACACGGGGTAACCTGCGTAGTTCGCTTCCATAGCTTAATAGCCAAAGAACTTAGGCAGGGCAACGGCCATCGCTACCAGTGCGGCACAACCGCCAATGGTCATCATGATAGTCTTCTTGACATCCTGGTCGCCGTTGTTCATCTTGTAGAACACATTGAAGGCTCCAATGATGCTGACCACTGCAGCAATCACATAGAGAAGGTTTCGCACTGGGTCGATGTACCCCTTGAAGGTACCAACAGCACCTGTGATGGCACTCGATCCGGCATCGGCCATGGCATAGCCCGTGCTCATCATCAACATCAACGCCAAGCTGGCGAGTCTCAATCCTTGGTAAGACAGTTTCGTCTTACATGACTTCAAAAGGGAGCAGAGCTTGCTCCAGTTTTTCTGCATAGTGTGTTTTTCATTGTTTTACTTGTTTTTTTGAAAATCTTAAAGTGGGATTGTGTGTTTTTCATCCGTAAGGTTTAAGTCTATTCGTAAAGCTTCATCACATCTTTCAGGGCTGTGCTGCCTGGATTGTCATGCTCCTCTCTGAGGGCATTGTGCAGCTCATCAATGGTGTAGCCACCGCACATCTGAGTCAGTCCGTCATCCTGAGAGGTTTCCTCCTTAGTGGATGTCTTTGTCAGCGGGATGTCTTCCCTGCTGACCTTGACAGGCTGGTATTTCTCAACTTCGCCTGTGATGTCCACCTCTTCCTCTATGTGCAGCTCATCAGACAGCACGCCCTTGGTAAAGAACAGGTCGTGGATAATCTGATAGGCATAATAGATGACATAGCCCGTGATGATAATTGTCAATAGTGTTGTGAATTTCATAGTATCCTTCTTTTTTCGTGTTATCCTGTGTTTTTCGTTTGCGAGTGCAAAATTAGTATGTTTTCTCGAACCAACAGCGGTTTTATTCGCCTTTATATACTTTTCATTCCCTCCTACTCCATCAGACACAAAAAAACGCTGACCCTCACGAGCCAGCGTCTTCCTTTTAATATTAAAAACAAATCGTATGATTCTCAATCCTCACAGCAGTTTCTGTCACAGCATGGTCTGACTGAACAGTTCGTGGTGAGTAACAACCAAATAAAGTAGAGTCCTTTGTAAGTCCACTGCTTTTCTGGCATTCCGTCAACATCCATCTTCTCTATAATTAAATCTGAGTTCTTTAATGCCTCTGCCAGTTCCCAGCCTGCATCATCATCGTTATCTATGATGACGTCGTTCTGCTTTAATGTACACAGCAGTCCCTCTTCTGGCATACCATAAGCTGCGGCAACAGTTGCGGTGTTCACTGAAAAGCCTGACTCCTGCAGAAACTTGTCAAAGCAAGTCTTGGCATACAGGTCACCACAGCAGGATGCGAACCCTTCATGGTGTTTATCAGATCCCTTTGGCATAATATCCTTGATGGGTATCTGCACAATTCTCGACTTACCATCTGCTTTCTTCTCGCATCTGGTCTCAAAACGTACCGGAATGTCAAAGATGGCCATCTGCTGCCTGTACGTCGTATCACAGAAACGGGCAAGTAGTTCCAGCGTCTTATCCTGCATCACTATATGCTGGGTAAAGCCGTGCAAACTGAGAAGGTAGTCATCGTCTTCGGGATTCTCCTGATAGGAGTAGCCCTCAGCACCGTTTTCTTGAAGCTCATTCACTGCATCATCCCACGAGTTAAACACTAGGTGGTATGTTCCTCGCAAACTGTACGGAAACATTTCACCATGCAACATGCTCTTAAAAGCACCTAGACAATAGTCTTCGAATTCCTTTTCGGAAGATAATAGATTAACTGTCATGTTTTTGCTATTTATAATTTGGTAAATATTTATCATATCATGCTGCTTCTTTGTGCGGTTTTGACAGGAAATTGGCTGTCACATGAATGCTTACCATTCTCGCCAACTCATCAAGAAAGGTTGGTTGCACACGGAAGTCATTAGGTATAAAGCCATCTATATAGTCCTTTGGCCATAATTTCAGCGATAGTCGCTCACAGGCGAAGTCTTCGTTGAACGGTAGCTTACAACGCTTGCTCTGGATATAACCAATAAGAATGTTTCTGAGCACATCCTCATAGTTTTTGTTCTCTACTCTCACCGGTCTTCGGTCGTTCTCTACCTGGCGGACTATCATCGTTCGTCTGTTGTCGCTCAACTCACCTAACAGAAAGGCTGAATTGAGCTTCGTTCCTTTCACCTTTCGTACTATGTGGGTATTGCCTACTTCCACATCATAGGTTAATAGCTCCAGTTTTTCCAGTCGGAGCTTCTTTTCTGGACTAAGTTCTTTCATTGTATAGTTTTATTTGTTATTTTCTCTTTGTTGTACACCTTATTCATCATTCATTTTTTCATTCGTCGCTTTTTCACACTTAGTTTTTTGCTTCCGGATGGTGGCTGTACCACGCCATCTTGCGAAAGTCCTCATTCTCGAAGTGGATATAGAAAGCCATCTCGTTCATTCTGGACACAATCCTCAGTCCAAGATGTTCTCTCAATTGGTCACTGTCTAGATTGGTACTCACCACCATGGGGAGCCGTAGCTTATAACGCTCTGTGATAAGTTCTCGTACTGGATAGAGGGGATTGCCCCATCTCAGTATCTCTGCAGGCTCACAGCCCAGGTCTTCAATGCCGAGGTACGACGGCCAGCTTAACAATTCGTTCCAATCTCTGCTGGAGTCCATCAAGGTGCAGATCTTGGTAGCATCAAGGATTCTCAAACCTACATCATCTGATACCAGTCTGTGGTCTGTCAGCCAGCGCAAGGTCTGTCGCATAGCAGTCATCAGTGTGGTCTTACCGGTGGCAGTACTGCCATCCAGCACAATCATAAAGCGATTATCACCATTGTCTGTCAGAAAATGGGCCAGCTTTTTAATGGCTCCGCTGGTCAGGTTATTGGGAACATAAGCAACTCTGCGCATGGCAACCTGCTTTCGGTAGGCCATCTCCAACAGTGCTGTTAGTCCTTGTTCATCCACGCCTAACTTAGAGTGGTCTGTCATACCCGGAAGCATAAGAGCTCGTCCTTGACGCTTCAACACCTCTACGAGGGTCTTGATATCCATCGGTTGTCCCATACTGTACTTGTTGTGTTACTGGTTTGTTGCGATAGTTGTTCTCCAACACCTTCTGAAAGTTCTGCGGCATCATCATCCAGTCGAAGCTGGCGACCCATCCCTTTGGTCCTTTCCCGTTCAGGAAGTCACTCTCAGCTGCATTCTTGATAGCTTGCTTCAGCGTGTCCTTGTTTACGCCCGTCTGCGACATCAGATGTTTAAAGGCTTGTCTGCGCTCTGATGTGACAATAGCTACTTGCTGAATGCCCTTACCTTTCATCTGTTGATTGAAAAAAGAGATAATCTCATCAAAATCATGATTAGCCACCTCCTCCTCGCGCGTATGCGCTCCTCCACTGGCTATAATATTTTTCTCTTTATTATTAATAATAGGTGGTAAAGGTTGGTGGTAACTTTGGTGGTCAACATCGTGGTCAACTTTTACCGCTAGTGTTACCTCTTGTTTTACCTCTGAATCAGCCCAACCCAATGGGGTGATGGTGATGATTGTCTTACGGCTATCAGTCTGTCGTTCAATGAGTTTTTCACTTTCCAATCGCTGCAGGAAATGTATTACTGTTGGCTTGCTTACCTGCCACTGCTTTACCAGCGAATTGACCGTTACGATGACCTGTCTTGCTTGGAGGTAAACCTGTTGATGGTTATACCAGACGGTTTTGTCCGTCCAAGAGGCTTCTCGCCTAAGCTGAGTCCACCACTTCAGGTACTGGGCATTCTGCCCAACCCAGCCATCCAGCACTGCTAATGGCAAAGTGATGTACCCAGCCGTTCGTTGTTCTGTTTCTTCGTTCATAGCAGGTCTTTGCATCTTACGGCAGCAAACGCTGCTTCAATCTGACACTTGGAATAATAAAAAGGTGAGTTCTGGCTGGTTCCTTTCTTGAAGCCCTTGATCATTCCTTTCCTGACCATGGCATCAAACTTCCGACTCATCTTACTGTCGTTTCCCAACCAGGTTCTCACCTCTGACGCTTTCAGCTCATCCTTGACCGGATCGAGCCGCTTCACCGCTGACATCGCACCAAGCGTAGCAGCATTCGTTAGCATCGCTTGCAATGTTGTTACCGGAATCTCCATCTTTTTACACTTATTTATCTTTTAAATTATGTTTAATTATAAATTCATTATAAAATATCTCTGCGTTTTCTTGCATATTTCGGAGATAATACTTATCTTTGCACCCGAATAGCAGTTTAAACGGCTGCAAAATTACAGATATTTATAACTTTAAACAAGAGATTTATAATTTTCATTCCCGATAAACGTCAGATTTTAGCAAAATTTAAACATTATGACTCAAATCAATGAACAAGAAGTCATGCAAGGTGTAGCAGAGAGATTTGCAAAAGCTGCTGAAGAACTGCGCCTCTCAGGAGCACAACTCTACCGTGAAGGTATCGTCACCAACGACCAGGTACTGAGCAAAATCAAGAATGGCTGGCAGAAGCCTACCAAGAAGGCCATTGATCTCTTCTGTCAGAAATATGATGTGAGTGCTGCATGGCTATATACTGGTGAAGGAAATATGTTCCTTGGCAGAAACAAGCCTTTTGGACCTCGCATAGAGTCAGCTGATGAAAAGCTACTGTACAACACGGATTTTGATTCGTGTCTGGATAGCAAAGGACAACCTATATCTACTGGCAAAGAAACACCTGTATCTTTTCCTATGGCAGGAGATTTCGATTTCATGTGCATCAATACCGACAAGTCCCTTGCACCATTCATCATGCCTGCTGACATCATTGCACTGAAGCGTCTGAGTTCATGGAAAGAATATATTCCTGGTGATTTCATCTGTGTCGTTGTTACCAGCGAATATAAAGTACTCCGCAAGGTATCTGTCACTCAGCCAGACGAGCAGAGCATCAACTTCACACAGGTGGTCGATGGCACTCCTGTAGAGTCCAGCATCCCCAAGGACATCATAGTAGAGATCTACAAGGTCGTCGGCAACTACCGCCGCCAGTGAACCGGCCCGACCAAACGCGACATCCCCCGACCCAGCTCACGAAAAGCTGAATCGGGGGATGCTCATATACTAACAGTGCTCAACGGCTCACCCGTTGAGATAGTCACCAAGCCTTGCACCTCTCCGCAGGGCCAATAGAACTAATAATACCTCATTCTTATATTCAGCTCTTCCATCATCAATCCTACAGGCACACCACCTCCGTAGCCGACAAACCAACCAAATCCGAAGTCCATCAGATACCCAGCCATCCCGCTATGATATGTATTGAGCTGTCTCATTCCTTTTCTCTATTCACAGTGCTCGATGGCTTCCCCATCGAGTTTCTATCTTGTTCTGTACGTTGCGATATTATCGCGACCACTATTCATATTGGTTCTTCCTCCTATACTGTTCCGTCATTTCCAGAAGTTTTCTAAACTTCTCCACCCTCTCCGGCTTCATCTTTCCTGCATTCATCACTTTTCTATTGGCCTTCAGCCAGTTCAAATAATCATGCTCCTCTATCCGATGCTTCGACGGATTCCGATGGTTCTCCTCCAGAAACCCCATCACTTCATTATATTTCGTAAGCCACCGTTCATCCTGCGTCATATTAACAATTACCTCATCATTTCTGGGTTCCTTTTATAAAAATCCTCTAAGGTTTTAATTGCATCCCTGTGAATAGGGTTCTCTTTTACAAGCTTCTCAAAGATACTTTTGGCAGATTCTTTATTACCCATTAACTCTTCCATCAGCCCAACGCCAAATGCCTCATAAATATAGCATTTTGTCCTTACAAAGCAGTTAAAACGCCAGGCTTCCATATAAAGATTGGGAGTCTGATTTCTCTCCTGCTCATAATAAGCCAACCTATATAGCACCAAAAGCAAAAGATTTTTCTTCAGATACCCTTTGCAAAGTTCAATCTCCTGTTGGTCCTGCAATTTTATATAGGTGAAATAAGCATCCAAGGCCTTTTCGGTTTCCTTCTGGAAATACTCTGTATATTTTGTTTCGTAACTCCTATAGTATTCAAGTTCCCTATCCCAAAACCAATGTTGGCTTAGAACCATCATCAGCAAACATTTCTCCGTTGGATTCTTCACGGATTCGCAATAGTTCTTAATTTCTTCCGCTACCTCATGAGCTTTATTAGTGCCTACAATGTAAGAATGTCTCTTTTCTACCATCATATGCAACAATGCCAGCAAAGACAATGATGTCGGAATAATCTTCTGCTGAATTATGATAGAATCTAGCAGTTTCATCATATCTATATTCTTATCTTCTCTGCAATTTGATGACAATAACCAGAGTAAATGAGCATCGTGGAGTTTAAATATCACTTTGTCATTAATCATACTCACCAACGTCCGCTGAAGTCTTTCCGGGAAACATCTCTTAGCATTCTTCAAAGCAAGAATGATTACCGTTTGTTCTTCATTTGAAACAGAAGGTTCCCTTAACCGCTGTGCAATAAAGCCGACCATCTCCTGATATTCCTCCTCATCGTGCGACATCAGTTTTTTTTGCAGAGCATCGCAAGCGGCTCCATAATCTTCAGTGTTTTTCCTGATGGCACGCATAATTTCCACACATCCCATTGTTGGAGGAATATCCCCTGCAGGTTTTTCTCCATAAAAACTTTCTATATCCCCTGCAGTTTCCATCTGTACCCCATAGATAGGTACACGAGCAGGGAGGGTAACTGCTTTCAGCAAGAATACGTTATTAGCGATGTAATTAAACATATTCAGCATATAGCCGTAAACTTCTGACAATTTATCTGTATTTAGCAAATCCAACTCTTTATTGATATCCATAACCGTGCTGTTTTCATCAAAATGAGCACAGGCGTGGTCTCGTACCTTCCTATATTTCTTTATAAACGGCTCTATCTGATAAATATTTTCAAATTGATCAAATGCTTTCTCCAATACTGCCTTATTATCATTTATGGAAATCAACTTCGGAAATAATCTATCTAATCCTTCCTCGTATTGGACTGCCTTGTCATTTATATCCTTTCTGGTAATAAGATTATCATGATAGTTAAACACTGTACAAACGTACAGCCGCTTAAACATTCGTTTGGTCTCTATTTCACTATAACCGCCATCAAGCAAATTCTTGGCCACATCCACCATCACCTCAATACTCCTCAGGTACTGACCTTTCACCTGTGGTTCACTCATAGTCATCACACCGCCTTTATTTATGCCAAACGTGTCAAGAGCCCCACAGGTAAGATAGGCTTGGTCATCTGAATATAACTCCTCCAATATTCCTTTGGCAATCCCAAGGTCAGTCTCACACATGCCGTTTGCAACGACACCACACCCTTCTATCAACAATTGCACCCGTGAAATCTCATCTATCAGGCAAACGGTATTGGCATAATCAATAGATTTAAAGATTTCCACACTTGCAAACAAATCAACTGTACCCGCTGGTGTTTGATAATGAGCACCAAGCTTATCCCTTACAGTTCGCAAGCCCTGATTATACAGGTTCTTTACATTATCTGCCAAAGCATAGTTGGCATCAGATTTCGGTATGGAGTGACCCCATATCTTCGTAATGTCATCCACACGCATCATTGCATAAATGCCGAGCATCCTGCTACAGAAGTCATCCGCAGCCTTTATATCTATAAGCTGTTTTACCATCTGTAGTTCATTCATGCAAAGATGAATTTGATCTAAAACCTTTTGTTCCATAGTTCAGGGATAATCACTCAAGACACCTTGATTCTCTATATATTTATTATGGAATGCTTCCACCCCACCTTCAGGTATAATCATCTTTCACACCCTCACCCTAATCTCGCTTCCATTCAGTTCGAGGTTTAACTGCTTTAGGCCATGAGCACTGAGTCCAGACTCCGACCTAATGTATTTTATGTTCTGCAATAGTGTACCAAAGCATGATACGTAATCATGCTGGGAACATATATGCTGTATCTGGCTAACTATTGGAGACGTCCCATATTTCTTATTAATGGCGTTCAAACTGAAATCGCCCAAGCCTGCACTATTATAGCAATATGCTTTTGCATTGCAACTATTGACAGCTGCACAAGAGAATTGCGCCAGTCCACCGCCCAATGAGTGGCCAAATACATACACATCTTCTTGTGAATACGACATCATCACACCCTTCAAAATGCCCACAGCTGCAAAATAAACAATCGAAGGGAGTGATATATATTGGAAAACGTCAGTTATCACATTCTCAGTAGTCACTACAATCTTGCGTGGCGTAGTAAACCCCATACGTGTCCCCGCAAATGACACACAATGTTTAATCCCTCCTTTATCCTGATAATCAAACAAGGCCACAGCCATCCCACATGCATCATGAAAGTCCAGTTCCATCTTTCTCGCTTTATTATACAGTCCCTGAATATCTGGCACTAATCTATTCACCATTGGACTGATCAAGACACTTCCATTCAACTTAAAACTATATGGATATTCCGCAAATGCAGCTCCAGTTTTTTCCAACGTTGAAAAAACAGTGTCTAATATCCGTTGTTGTACGTGACCCCCATTAATTATATTTTGAAGCGCACCATAAACTGGTTTAACCATTAATCCGTATGAGGCCTGTCTGATTGAGAACATAAAGTCCGCCCATGTCACGCCCAACAATTTACAACCTTCGTATGCGAACTCGCTTACTACACCTGTTTTACAAAAGTGCTTGTAGAGACTCGTCAGATTTTCAACTACATACTTTGAGCATACCATAAACTGAAGGCATTCCACTCCTGTTTGGCGAGGTAAGTTCAGGAGTAAGCTTTGTCCCATGCCAACACGCCAATATTCAATCTCATTTTTATCTAACCCTCGTATGCTTAACTGCCTATATATATCGTCGTTTTTATCAAGGAAGTTGTTAAATTGTCTCAAGAAATCCCTGTACCTATATATCAGTAACGTCAAATCATCACCTTTTGGCGACAAATTTGATTGGAATACAGAATTCAATATTCTTTCAACATTCTGTTCGCCCTTCCTTTCAACATTTATTGCAATAGTCAGGTGTTCCGCCAAATTATTATATGCTGACTTATAAAAACCATATGCAACCTCAAGAGACTTATGTTCGTAAGCCTCTTTTATTTCAATTCCTCCAAGAAAAACGTCACTATAGTTTTCCATCATTCAATTCCAAAACACTTAATTAAACGGACCTTTCTCACATCTTATTGATGCCAATTTTCATTTTCAACAGTTTGTCCTTAATGCCTGCAACTCTTAGCACGTTTAACTGCCATTGTGGTTACTTATTTCCAAACATCCCTTCCATCTCCCCCTCCACCATCTTCAACAGCTTCGGCAACACCCCTTTTATCTTCGAACACTTAACCTTGTCATAACGGTCTAAGTCCATATCGTCCAACATCTCATTCTCCCCCTTCCTTCTCCCACATCCCCCACATGGGGCACTCATCCAACTCAGAATAGTCTCCGTATTGGGCTTGGGCATCACAGAGCATGTCTGTGAAGCGGGAGCTGCAGTGCAGGTCACCGAAAAAATTGGTTTCGAGGTTGAACACTTCCAGGTTGATATTCGCCTCTTGCATCCTTATGCCATTTCTAAAAACCGACAAGCGGCCATATCACTATTGGAAGTTGCTCTCAAACCAATAGCTCAATGACCGACTTGTCTGTATCTTGCTACTTGCTAAATTCGTTCGATTACCATCATTTATGGCCATAGAACTCCTTATACCACTCCGCAAACTTCCTTAGCCCTTCTCTCAACGTTATCTTGGGTGTAAATCCAAAATCACGTTCAAGGGCTGTGGCATCAGCATAGGTGGTGGGTACGTCTCCCGGCTGCATGGGTACAAGCTTCTTGTGGGCCTCGAAGTCAAAGTCTGCAGGAAGGACACCGGCACGAACCAGTTCTTCTTGCAGGATATTAACGAAGTCGAGCAAGTTCTCTGGCTGGCCACCACCGATATTATATACTGCATATGGAGGGATAGGAAGGCCATCTTCACCCTTCTTGCGCTCTGGAGCACCTTGCATCACACGATACACGCCTTCGACAATGTCATCGACATACGTAAAGTCACGACGGCAGTTGCCGTAGTTGAATATCTGGATGGTCTCACCCTTCAGCAGTTTGTTTGTGAAGCCGAAGTACGCCATATCAGGACGACCAGCAGGGCCATAAACAGTGAAGAAGCGCAAACCCGTGGTTGGAATGTCATACAACTTTGAATAGCAGTGGGCAAACAATTCATTGCTCTTCTTGGTAGCTGCATACAGCGAAACAGGATTATCCACACGGTCATCGGTGCTGAATGGCACCTTCTTATTGCCACCATATACGGAACTTGAAGAAGCATATACCAAATGCTCCACAGGGTTGTGACGACAGGCTTCAAGGATGTTATAGAACCCAATCATGTTGCTCTGAATATAGGCATCAGGATTGGTGATACTATAGCGCACACCAGCCTGTGCAGCCAGATTCACCACCACATCAAAGTGGTACTTCTCGAACAGTCCATCAATCAGTGCTTTGTCAGCCAAATCACCCTTGACAAATTCATATTCAATACCCGTAGGTTTAGCTTTTTCAATCACACTGAGACGATAATCTTTCAGTGTAGGATCATAATAATCATTCAGATTATCCAAGCCCACAATGGTACCTTCGCTCAGCTCCTTGAACAAGCGTAGCACCAAGTTCGAACCAATAAATCCGGCACTTCCCGTAACTAATATTGTCTTCATGAAATCGTTTTCGTTACTTACCGTATTTCTCGACGGCCTCGTAATACGTATCGAGGCTACCGATATCAAATCGTCCGGCACTCATAGGCCATGCATGCATAGTGGTATGCTCTACCATATAATGTGCAAGGTTGCCCGGAGCATCCTTGCCACAGCCATTCTCCACTGAGTGACGTACCAAGTCGAGGTCTTTCTTCAGATAGATATAGAAAGGTGGTACAGCCCAATGACTCTTAGGCACCTGTGGTTTCTCTTCCATACCAAGTACCTTGTTGTTGGCATCCAGTTCAACCACTCCTGTCCTTTGCAGTTTATCTATCGATGGCTGTTCATGACACATTATGCAACTCGTTTGCTTCTCTTTTGCAAAGTCCACAAACTCCTGGAATGAAAAGAACAGCAGATTATCTGCTGCCACAACCAACATATCATCAACGATGTGGAGCATATCCATTGCATACAGCAAGTCGCATACGGCACCAAGCCGAGTGTCATTAGTCTCAGTACCATCATCAACAATGGTAATAGGCTTGCTATAATGCAAGTCCTTCTTCCAGTCCTCGAAAATACTAGCAAACTTATGGTTGGTAATAATAATATGTTCATCTATCTCAGGAATTCTGTCGATATCATCCAACATTCTTCCCAAGATGGTATTATCTCCAATCTTCAACAATGGCTTCGGAAAGTTCTTCGTCAACTCTCCCAATCTCGTTGCATACCCTGCTGCAATAACTATATTCTTCATACCTTATATAAATCTTGCCCCGTCATCTGGTTTCACCCAGAACACTTGGAATGTCTTTTCGTATTCCGGGAACTGCTCCAGATACCGCTCTGTGAGCACCTTCTGAATTTCCTCCTTATAGGCTGGATCTACGAGGGCAATACAAGCCCCCTTGAAGCCAGCTCCAGAAAAGCGACCACCATACACTCCAGGTAACTGGCGCATTATCTCATAGATAGCTATGAGCTCAGGACTACCACACTCATAGTTGTGGATACTACTCTCGCAGGAGTCAAACGACAACTTGCCGAATAATTTCATATTGCCTGTTTCCCAAGCGGTCACACCCTGACGCACACGGCGGTACTCACTATAGAAATGCTCTGCACGACGAGCAAACCTCGCAGGCATAGCAATACGCGTCTTATCAAATGTTGCCTTGGGAATATCGCGAAGGAATGTCTTATCAAACGTCTTCAGTGGCTGGTCCGTATAGGCAAGCATATTCCATGCAGCAGTCTTGCATTCGTACACACGAAGGTTATAGTCTGAGTTCACAAGCGAACGAGTCAGGCCCGAAAAGAAAATACCAATTTCAAACTCTGGCATTTCAGGATTACGCTTGATGATGCGCCAATCATTTGAATCACAATCGAGGAACAAAAGTCCATCTTTCTTACCGAGGGCGATACAAGCCTGGTCAAGCAGTCCATTGTTCAGTCCAATATACTCACGTTCTGCCTCTGATGCAATCTTAACCACCTCAAATGGCTGGAGAGTAATATCATTCGCCTTGGCAAACGCCATTACGTAGGCAATAAGCACTGCTGCAGATGAAGACAGACCACCTACAGGCAGCGAGCCTTGAATGACTCCCTCTATGCCATGGCTTAACTCAAATCGCTTACGAAGGGCATATTTTGCACCACGGGCATAATCTCCCCAATGTTTTTCCTTTACTTGGGATGGAGTATTAACATGAAACTCCACGTCACCTTCGAATGTCTTTGATGACAATTTGACGGTACTATCTTCTCTTATGTTGAACCACAAATCAACGCCTTTATCGATAGCAAAACCTGTCACCAAGCCATGTTGGTGATCAACGTGTGCCCCCAATGGGCAAACCCTATACGGGCTAAAAATATGATATTGGAAATTCTTCATAAACATTATTTCTTACATCATACATCTTACTCCTTACATCGTTTGCTTCCCCATTGAGGCCAAAAGAGGTACGAAAAGAACTGCCAGATGGCTTTTAGGTAATTCATACCACAAATCAGAGACTTTTGACTATTTCCACAAAGTTCGTTATTACATACTCCACATCCTCATCCGTGAGCTTTGTATGCAACGGCAACGTCACCTCATTCTCAAAGAGATGATAAGCATTGGGATAATCCTTGATGTCAAATCCAAGTGCCTTATATGCTGTCATCATTGGCAGTGGCTTGTAGTGCACGTTGCAGGCAATGCCACGTTCTGCCATCTGCTCAATCACCGTATTGGCATCCTCACGAGTCTTGCCAAGTAAGCGCACCAGATACAAGTGATGTGAGCTGCAATGGTCTGCATCCTTATGATTCAAAACAGCCACGGGCAGATCCTTCAGAGCTTCATTAAACCTAGCCACAATCTCCTGACGACGTTTCAGCAAGCCCTCATACCTTTCCATCTGAACCAAACCCAGTGCCGCCATGATGTCCGTCATGTTGCACTTGTACCACGGGCCGATGATGTCGTACTCCCAAGCACCCAGTTTGGTCTTTGCCAGCGCATCCTTATTCTGTCCATGTAGAGAGAAGAGCTGACTCAGACGATACAACAACTCATTCCAAGTCTCCCCTTCCTTCTTAGGCACGTTAGGCAAATAGTCCAAACCCTGAACCATTAACCCTGAACCATTAACCAACACCGGCTCATTCCCGAAGGGAAGATGCCAGGTCAAGGCTCCACCTTCAGCAGTCGTGAAGTTCTTCACGGCATGGAAACTGAACGATGAAAAGTCAGCAATCTCACCAGCCATCTTGCCCTTCTGCGAAGCGCCAAACGAGTGCGCACAGTCAGCAGACACCACAATCCTACCTATCTTCGCCTGCAAAGCATTATTAGGCTTAAACAAACCCTTCTTTGCCTCCACAATCTCAAACACACGGTCATAGTCAGCCACAATGCCACCCAGATCCACAGGTGCAATTACCTTTGTCTTCTCTGTAATGGCAGCAGCCAGCTTGTCGTAATCCATCTCCACATTGTCCTTCTGGCTATCCACTAGCACCAGCTTGCAGCCCACATGCTGTGTAACAGAAGCCGTTGCGGTATAGGTATATGCCGGTACTATCACCTCATCATCAGGCTGAATATCCAGCAGGTGCAGCACCATCTCCAGTGCTGCCGTTGCCGAGTTCAGACACACCGTCTTGTCCGTATGCACATATTCCGAGATCTGTGCTTCCAACTTCTTTGTACGAGGACCTGTAGTAATCCAACCTGAGAGAATAGCCTCACGCACCTCTTTAGCCTCTGCCTCCGTCATATCCGGCGGAGAGAAAGGAATATTCCTAAGTTTCATGTTCATAATTCTACAACTCTATGATTTTTATTATTCAAATTCAATAATATAGGTTTCTTCATATTCCCAGTTCAGGGACTCCTTGTTTCCGCAGTTCCGTGAGTCCTGTTGCTATCTCATCAATAGCAACACTCCCGCCCCAAAAGCGAGATACATATTCAGGAGTAACACATCCGAAGTCCATACTGCAACTCCGTGCTTCGTTTTCAAGAAACTCTCTTAATCTATCAACTATATCCATAAATTAGCGTCAAGGTTAACGTTATCGTTGAAGGTGCAAAACGCCTTCTTCCTCATGCGGCACAAACGGCCCTTCTTTACATTCAAAGAAGACACTTCCAGACTCTAACGACTCCACATTATGCCATACATTCTTGGGTATATCTACTCCATAGAGTCCTTCCTCTGGGCAGAGCACTACACTCTCTATCTCAGTACCATCATCATTGTAGGTATTCACCCTCACTCTACCACGAAGTAACACAAACGACTCGTCTTTCGTCGGATGGCGATGTATCTCAACCTTCGTTCCTGGCTCCACGGCATTCAAGAATCGATGACATTTATCATCCAGCGACTGATGAAAGTTATAATTCATCCGAAGTCTTGGTGAGACTTTTGCCTGTGCAGAAACTTCGTCCAAAAGAGTATCATCTATGATTTTCATTGGTCACTATTAACTTTTATCTTTCAACTCTTAACTGCAAAGAGTTATATCATCCCTGGCTTCATCAGATGCCCCCAGACTCCACTCCAGAAGGCGCTCCACAGACTGTCATTGAAACACAATTCGTGTTTCCATGCATTGGCTTTCCATCTGCGGTATTTGAACACGGCACGGGACAAAAAACCGCCTGACTCCTTTTCTGAGAACTCGGGAGTCAATATATCATTGAGTACACGTTTTTTTAATTGCGGCTGAAATTGCACCTGCGGGAATAGCTTCACATCGAAGCCCAAATCGTCTACACAAATGGCGTTGAACACATCATAAAGTTTCTTCATGCCAAAGTGTTCTAACTGACTTTCCAACCACTCCCAATCAATCTCCTCACCGTGTTTCTCTACAAAGAACGCCCAATCAAGCAACTGCCTCAGTTGAAAACCCGTAGAGGCAAAATTGCTCATCGAATGTCTCAGCAAGAATAAAGCGTGGAGATTAGCAGATGGCAGATACACCTTCTCTCCCTTCATCTCCACAAAATATGAAGCATCCTTTCCTAGATCCTTTAGAATTGCCTCTAACTCCACATTCGATTTGTGATGATGCACATTCAAGAAGTCGTAATGATTTTCCACTGTAAATCCCTGCCACTCAAATACCGTATGGTGATGATGCGAGTTATCGATTTTCTTTTCAGAATCATGAACCTTGAACCATGAACCGAGGGTAGCATCAGCTTCACGTTGCTGACCGAACAACCAGATGTCAATATCCCCACAGGGTCGATGTTCAGGCCTAGGCCAGTCCAGACAACATGCATAACCTTTCAGCACCATCATCTTGTACCCGTGCTGGTTATACCATCCCGCAAGACTTCCTATTGCATTCTCATACTGCACGTACCTCTGCTCATAGTTCTGCATCACCTCACCAATCCACGATAATTTGAGTTGAGAGTTGAGAGTTGAGAGTTGAGAGTTTGATTTTGAGACCTCATTTAATCCGTCTAGCACAACCGCAGAAAGTCCATGCTGGTCTGCACGGGCCTTCAACTGTACCCAATCCACTTCACTTGAGACTTGAAACGTTAAACTTGAAACTAGCTGATGCCCAATTCCAAGTCTCACCAGTGCGAGAAACAGTTCCTTTAAATCAGAATGTACCACCGATTAAAGCTTCAAAACAGTTTTCGTTAGCGTTAAGGTTAGCGTTGGAGTTGAGAAGCTACGCTCTTAATCACATCAACATATTTCTGCGTACCAACCTCTTTAGTAAGATTATCCATCACAAACTGGCGGCCATTACGGCCAAACTCTTTGCAAAGCTCACGGTCATTATACAATTTCAGAATTGCATCCGTAAACGCAACCTTATCACCAGCCTTAGTAAAGATACCACAGTTATTCTTCTCAATGATAGTCTTCAACTCATTCTCATCAAAGTTAGCCAACACTGGTCTTGAAGCGCTCATTATACTCCAAGTCTTTGAAGGCACTGAGTTCTCACCAACTCCAGGTTTAGATATAACCAAACTTACATCACCCAAAGAAAACACGTGCGAAATATCTTCGTATGGCTGGAAGGGTAACAGATGAACATTAGATATGTTTCTATCTGCCACAATCTGTTTCACCTGCTCCAGATATGCGCCATTGCCTACGAGAACGAAATGAATGCCCTCATTGGCCTCCAGAGCTTTGGCTACTTCAAGTAGCATATCCATATTCTGCGTCAGCCCAATGTTCCCATTATAGGTAACGTAGAACTTGGACGGATCGAGACCGTACATGGCAAAAAGCTTGTTCTCAGAACGAGGTATATCCTTTACTGAATTTTGATCCACCCAGTTATACACCACAACAATCTTATCTTCAGGAACGCCCTTGGCCATGATATTCTTCTTGAAGTCCTGAGAGATAACTATTATCTTGTCTGCATTTCTATAAGTGAAGTTCTCAATAGCGCGACCAATTTTCCAAAGTAATCCGCCCTTCTTTGCCAATCCAGTACCAGCAAGTGAATCCGGGAAAATATCCTGTAGGTTATAAACGAACGGCACCTTTTTGCACTTCTTCACCAAAGCAGCCAGAGCACCTTGTGTAGGAGGAGTACTGGCAACATAGATGAGGTCAATATCTTTTGCCCAAATGCCTTTCCACAACTGAACAACGCTAATCAAGAAATAGCGAAATGCTCTTAATACGGCATTCTTCCCTTCACGATACATAGCAAAGCGATGCACTTCCACACCGCCGTTATACATCATTTCCAGTTTCTTATTCTTATATTCTTTGTATTCTTCCTCCGTCAGTCCACGCTGTGGTCTTGCAGCATAAACTATTGTTTTGAAACCAGCATTAGAAAAAGCCTCATATCTATTCTCCTCCAAATAGATACTTGCAGCTTTCTCCGGGAAGAAATAGCCAGCTAATTGTAAAATCCTCATTTTGTAACAAACTTTACTTCCTCAATTATTTTATCAGCCTTGCAGATTGCCTCTTGTGCTGTTGGTGCAATAACAATAACATGTCCAGATCTATCAAGACTAGATTTTACTTCCGGAATAATATCGCCAGGTCTGTGATATAGTTCCATCTGATAGATATGAGGATCACTAAAGGGTTCAAAGCCTGTAAATGATATTAACCTACCTGGCTTTGGCGTGAAATAGCGAATGCATACCCCATGTTTCTCCTCCACAGGATTCAAGTTAGGTTCTACACCCAACACCACATTAATTGTAGCAGCCACCATATCTATACCACTGCTCAAGTGAGTCAATTCAGTAGATATAAAGTCTCCTCCCATTCTGGCACCAATCTCCATCAGGTATGCCTCACCATTCTGCACTTTCAGTTCACAGTGTGCAGCACAATAGGTCAAACCTAAAGCTTTGCATCCTGCTATAGCACCTGCTTTTAATTTCTCCTGAATCTCTATTGGATAAACAGAAGGTTGATTGTGACCTAACTCAACAAAATATGGAGCCTCCGTAGTTTTTTTGTCTGTTACAGCCAACACGTGCGGTTCTCCCTTCCAAACAATTACCTCAACTGAGAACTCCGGTCCTTCTATAAACTGCTCTATCAAAACTTGATGGTCACGGCTTTCATTTAATGCCCTCTGATAGAGACTCACAAACGCTTCTTTGCTAATTCCCTTCTCCACCTTGGCTATACCACGAGAACCACTATTACGAGAGGGCTTCAATATAGCATTCGTATCGAACTCATTGCAGAACGTATTCCATGCATCCTCTTCATCCTTCGTTAAGATGGATTTAGGACTAGGTGCTCCGTATGCCTCAAAAGCCTCACGCATCAGGTATTTATTGGTAGCCCTGATAGCAATCTCTTTGGATATGCCACACAGGTGCAACTCATCATTGATGCGTCCCATCACATTCATTGCCACTTCCGAACAAGGATGTATCACACCATCTATCTGCTCTTCTTTAGCAATGGCCACCAACTTCTCTTCGTTCATCAGCCCCCCCGGGTCAATGGCTTTATCAGCAAATGCCATTCCCGGTGCATTGGGGTCATCATCCACCGCAATTACGTAGTAGCCCATCTCACGGGCTTTCTTAATCACAGGTATTTGTAGCAGACCAGCTGCCAGTACCATTAGTTTCTTCATCTATATATTCACCTTAGTTTTCGTTAAGGTTAACGTTATCGTTCGCGCTATGCACGATATACGTCTTTATGTGACAACACCGTCTTAACAGTCAGCCAAATCACTTTGCAGTCAAACAAAAAAGAAAGATGCTCCACATAATAAATATCTGCCTGTAGTTTCTCTTTGGTTCCCACACTATTTCTATTTATCGCCTGATTCCAACCAGTGATACCAGGGCGTACTGTTAGAATAACTCGTTCCTCTGGTGTATAATGTTCCAAATAAAATGCGGAATCAGGTCTTGGACCAATCAACGCCATATCTCCTATCAGTACATTCAGTAACTGCGGGATTTCATCCAAACTGGTCTTACGCAAGAATTTTCCAACCTTTGTTACACGAGGATCATCTTCTGCATTATAGGTACTGCCGTCTTCCATCCTTAAATCTGGTGCATTCACTATCATAGAACGGAACTTAAACATCTTAAAGATGCGTCCGTTCTTTCCAATTCGTGAAGCCATGTGGAATAAAGGGCCACCATCATCCAATTTGATTGCAACCCACACAAAAATACTCAATAAAAGCACGAATGGAAATGCAATTAAAGCAATGATGAAATCTATCAGCCTCTTAAAGAAATGCTTATACATAAATTATATTCGTTTAATCCGTGAGATTCGTGTTCGTCTATCAATACTTAAACAAATCACGATACAAGTTGTTATCCCAGTCCTTCTTGAAGTCCTCCATCATCTGGCGGTATGTCTTGAACTTGGGTTCGAAGCCAAAGTCTCTTTTGGCCTTTTCCATAGAAAAGAGATATGAAGGCGTGTTATTCTGCACTTCAGGCTTATAGAGAATCTTGCTTCTGCGACCATCTGCTGGGCCAAACACATCACGCATCACCTCTGCTTGCTCCTGGAGTGTTACGCCATTTCCTGCTGTCATATTGTAAAGCCCGTATGTATTCTCGCTCTTGATAGCCAAATAGAAAGCATGAGCAATATCCTTCACATAGCCCACATCTCGAATCATCTTGGGATTACCAAATACTGTAATGTCTTCTGCCTTCTCTGCCTTCTCCATGAAAATTTGAAAACCAGATTTTTTCATCTCCCCGTTCACAAACAGTGACATGTGTGGTGTAACACCAAAAACAGTAGGGAATCTGAACACTGCGTTCTTCATTCCATGCTGCTGATTGTAATACTCCATCACATCGTTGGCCGCATTCTTGGAAATCACATACACAGCATGATCGCCAGTATATATGAAGTCGCGAGGTTCTTCCTCCGTGATGCGTTTTGTTGCACTCCAGGCACCACGCACATCTGCATAAGAGCAAGTGGAGATTACTCGTTTGATCCCGTTCTTGCGGCAATACTCCAGGCAGTTTATAGTACCAATCACATTGATGCGGAAATAGTCTGCCGCATTCTCGTCCTCGTCCAAATTCACAGGGGCATTAGCAGGCAAAAGACCTGCGAGGAGTATAACACCTTCTACATCCGTTTTAGGGAGCTGATCAAAATCAGCTTCATTATCAAGGTCAAGATTTACATACTTTACCCCAAGAGCATCGTAGTGCTCTTTGAAACGGTTTTTACGTCCAGTCACAAGGACTTCACACCCTTGATTGACCAATTCGGTGACGGTATGTACACCGATAAAACTTGTTGCTCCGATTACTATTATCATATATAACAATATTATTATTATTTATTAGTAACGTCCATCATCTCTCGCTTCTTTATGACTTTTGCAGGATTGCCACCAACGACAGTCCACGAGTCAACATTTTTAAACACGGAGGCTCGCGCACCGACCACAGCGCCTTCACCGATAATTACTCCCATTCCAACAAATGCATCTGCAGCCACCCAAGCTCTACTACATATAGTAATAGGTTGTGTTACTAGGTGAAAATCAGAATTATTAATATCATGAGAAGCTGTACATAAATAAACACGTTGAGATATAATAGAATATTCTTCTAAAACTATCAAATCCACATTATATATGTCTGCCTTCGGGCCAATTTCAGAATAATCTTTCATCACTAGATTTCTTGGATCATAAACGAATGCAGAAGGATATAACAACACCTTTTTGCCTATAGTAGCTCCAAATAACCTATAAACAAAATGTATCCAGCATTGGCCCAACGTTCTTGGTAAAGGACGTATTAACAAACACCATACTAATGCCCATAACAGACGGTATATTTTACTTGCCCGACTGAGAGTAATCTTACTATAATTCTTTTCTTGCATGTATTTATATCCTAATGCGCTGAGAGTATCTTATCATAAAGATCTATATACTTTTGATATTGAATCATCTCATCAAAATTATTGACAGCATGAGCACGGCAATTATCAGCATAAGCTTTTTTTCCTTTGCTTGTTATTTCCATAATAGCCTGAGACATAGCTATTGGAGTGTTTTCTCTTGTCACGATACCAAATCTCTTATCGTACCCGATACTTTCAGAACAACCTCCCGTGTCGTATGTGACGATAGGTGTGCCACAGGCTATTGCCTCTAAATTAACAGTGGGAAAACTATCTTCATGGGTAGGATTAATAAAAACATCAGCAGCCGAGTACATGTCGCACAACTCAGATACACTTTCCGTATGTTCTACTCCAATAATCCCAGAAGGTAACTGTTGAATTACTTCCTTTTGACATCCAACCATTATTATTGCAAATGAGTCATCCAATACCTTTCGAAGCTCAATAATATCATTTAAACCCTTTTTTATACCCCATTTACTTGAAACAGCAAGTAATATTTTTTTCCCTCGAACACCGTATTTATCCATAATAGACGCAGTGTTGCTGCTTGGTTTGAACCTGTCAATATTAATCCCGTTATGTATTGTAATAATATCCTTATCCTTTAAGAATGACTGTTTGACCATATTTCCTATCCAGTCTGACACTGTGATAATTGTTAGTTTGGGATTGCTTGAAAAATAGTACTTTTTCTTTAGGTAGTTTTCTTTTGATCTATCTAAAAACCAACTTGAAGGATATGCTTTTTTTAATTGACAATCATAGCAACCCGTCTTCCATTTTTCACAACCGACAAACGCGAAATGTGGACAATGACCAGTAAAAGCCCAACTATCATGGAATGTCCAAAAAACAGGAATATCTGTCTTGTTAAGATAATCAAACAAAATCGGATAATTCAGGTAATATGCATGAGTGACCTGAATCTGAATTATGTCTGGTTTTATCTTCTGAATAGTTGAAACCAATTTCCTGGTTGCAATCTTAGATCCCAGCCCCTCTGCATCAAACAACCTTGCTTTGAGGCCATGTAAGCTATTGCCAAAATTAGAACCAATCCTAATCAAATTTGATTCAGAAGAATTACACCATCTTCCGTAAGCAATGAAACTATCCCAGCCATTCTTCATGGCAACTTTACCTAAACCTTCTGCAATCTTCCCTGTTGACCCAGAATTAGCTAAATTATTAATCTGTAAAAGTTTTTTTTTCATTATAATTCAGACCATTTAGTCATATCACTCTTCTTCTCGTCATAACCACCAGTTAAAATATCCTCTTTTATCGTCTTATAGAATAATTCGTTTAGTTGAGGTACACTGAAACATTTAATAGCGCGGTCACGCATTCTTTCGCCAATCAACTTTGCTTTTTGGGGATTGTCAAGAACCCACTTCATTTTTTCAGAAAGTAATTTTATATTACCTTCTGGCACAATCATACCTTCAGGCCCTATTTGATACGGCACCGATCCTGATGTATTGCCAATGATAGGCTTTGACGTAATCATTGGTTGGACAACCGAAAGAGAGAAAGTTTCGACCCAAAATGGAGTTGTTTGGGGTACATGCACAGCACAATCTATTGCATTCCAGTATTTAGCAATTTCAAATGAATTAATAAAACCTGGCAAAATAATCTTATCTTCAAGACCTCTTGACTTTATCTTTTCTTTAATCTTTAATATATATGCATCACTACCAGTACCCATCATTAAAAATTTCCAGTTCCCTGATTGTGGCAAGGCTTCAATAATTTCCTCCAAACCTTTATCGTCGGTAAATCTTGTTGCACTTCCAAACACAAAAGAATCTCCTAAATTGTACTTTTCCCTAATCTCTTTGCGTGAGACTTCATCAGGATGAAACCACTCAGGATTAACACCGACCTGGGTTTGCATATAAATACGTCCTTTGTACCCTTCTCTTCTAAAACAATCTACAGCTTCAGGATAATGGCAGAATATGGCATCATAATGTGAATTAACATATCTAAGGACTGGTTTTTTGTAAAAATACAAATAGACATCCTTCAAATATTGTTTCAGAGTATTAAATCTCCGAGGCCACACATTATCCATAGCTGGCCCTCTCATGCTAAATAGAATTATCTTTGTCTTAGGTAAGTATTTCTTAACGATACGCCCTATCTGGACTAAAGATAATTGAGTATGCATACCGATATGATAAACCACATCAGGTTTTATCTCTAAAAGTAACCTCTTAAAGTCGTCAGATATCAAACTATATCTGTATTTTTTCTTAAAAGTACGAATATGAAAGTTCTCACAATCTTCTTCATGCCCCTCCATACGAACAGCCCCCTTATAGGTATAACTTTTCTGGTAATACCAATCAAACACTTCTGGCGTTAAGAGGGTAATATCGACATCCTTGTACTTTTGAGCAAAAAGACGCCATCTTCTAGAATAATAATCCGACTGAAAAGAGTGGTTTATTAGTACGATTTTTGTCATTTCAAGATAATTTTTCTTTTATTTTAGACCAATCAATTTTATAAACAATCATACGGTGTTTACCTGTATATGCTGTATCAATAACTAAATAATCATTATCATTACACAATTTTGGATGAAGGTCACAACTAGCAGGATTTTTACTAAGTCCAGCATTAAACTCGCCAATAATCATCCCTTTTTTTGTTACAGTATCAAAAACAATCAGTCTTTGCATATTATGACTATCTGGGTATGAGTCAGTTATCATATATCTTCCATCGTTTGTAAAAGAAGGATGTCCGTCGATATTAAAATATGGCTGATCCCATTTTTCCTTCAATCTAAACAATCCATCTTGTAAATCATAATACTGGTAATAAGATTTTCCTCCTTTAAGTTTCTGACGGACTGACACGGGTAATAAATTTTTAAACTTAACGGCATACGAGAAAACTATTGTTTTTAATGATTTTTTGTCACTCGTACTTTTACCTATGTTTTTATATGTACTTCCTAATTTATTGTTTTCAACAGTATACATTACAAACCCATCATCACCCTGCCAGCCAAAATGAGACCAATCAAATTTACCTTCATCAGTTATCACCTGTAAGTTTTTACCATCAATATCTGCAAGACACATTATCGTCTGATATTGGTAAGTATCAAACTCTGGAGAATATCGATGAAGAAAAACTATCTTTTTACCATCCCTGCTTATCATTATATGCTCTAACCAATGTTTTTGCTTGTCACTATTGGAATCGTTTTGGAGCTTTATAACATCTTGAATTGCTATTATTTTTTTTATTCTATTCTTTTCTAAATCGATTTCAAATATACCATCATCTTCGGCAACCCTTACGTTATATTTGGGATTTGCTACAGACTGATAGTGATATGCTCTACACCAATACGAACGTTCTAGGTTTAGCGAAATAGATTTCTTTCCATCAGGTGTAATTCCATAAATAGGCCAATTTAAATCTCGGCTTTCACCAGACACAACATCATGTATAGTTGATATTAATCGCCCATTCTTTGAGCAATTATATATTACTTTATTATGATTCCCTTCACCAAGCAGCCATTGCATCATTGCTCCTTGTTGCCAGTTAAAAGAATCGGACGTGCCTATATGATGCCATGTTCCATCTGTAATATCATAATAGCCCAACTCTATTTTCATCCCCTTTTTTATCTCAACACCATCAAAATCTGCCCTATTACACAACAGTTTAGTTTGGTCATAATTAAGAGTATCGTAGTTATAATATCCGAACCATTCACAATACTTGCCAGGAGTCTCAAAAATCTTAGAAATATAAGGAGAGAGTTTTATATCTTTCATAAACTAACATTTATTAATCTACTAACAATTGTCTAATAATATTAACTAAAGGTTTATAATTATTATCCCAATTATGGTAATCTTTAATGTAACAATATGCTTTTTCCACCTTCTCACTAACCTCCTTCTCGTTCTCTACTATTATCTTTGCACTCTCTGCCAAACTATTCCCATCAGAATATGTATAAAAACAAT
Source organism: Xylanibacter ruminicola (assembly GCF_900142525.1). Lineage (GTDB taxonomy): Bacteria > Bacteroidota > Bacteroidia > Bacteroidales > Bacteroidaceae > Prevotella > Prevotella ruminicola_A. Next base: position 129,018 of record NZ_FRBD01000001.1, read on the forward strand.
CTGGTATGTTCTTAAATGCCCAAAAATTATGTTTTTCTCCTATTAAAGGGCATCTATAAGCAAAACTATCAAGAGCCTTATTCAAAATACCAGCATGTTTGACATTTATAATAATTGAAGCATCTATTTGATTGTAAAACTCATTTAAATCGTCAACTTCTCCTATTCCTTCAACATTCGGATATTTTTTAAATATTTCCTTTTGTTTTTCAGACATTCCTCTACCACACATAACAAGTTTTAATTTTGGATTTGCCTTAACTGCGTCTTTCCACACATATTCAAGGAAACATTTACGTTCATAGGTAAGATCATTATTGGCATTCCACCATTCAGACAAAAAACCGAGTACAATGAAATTATCCTTTTCCCTTTGATTTTTCTTCTTGGCTGGAATAATAACTCCATTAGGAACAACAACGATCTTATCTGCATAATATTTTGTTAAAATGTTCTTCTCAAAATATGTCTTATCATAATATGAAACAAGCAAGATTTTTTCGTAACTTTTAAAAATCCTATGTTCCATATATAGATGAAGAAAGTACCGCAACAATTCCTTGTAACGTTCCTTAAATGGTACGACCCGTGATTTATTAACTAAATAGTGAAATTTTGAAATATTCGTTAAAGACTCAGCGTCAACCATCAATGAAAGTGAACATTTTGATTTATCTCTTTTATAAACATCATAAGATGCTAAAACACCATATGGAAGAATAACATCATATTCAAGGGCTTTGTTGATGTCACTTTCAACTTGAATATCAACGCCTTCGAGATTCTTCTGAATATTCTTAATAATCACCTTAATGCCAGTAGCCTTGACATCATGTGAATATATGCAAATTGTTTTCATATATGTATATTTAATTATATTTCTCGCTTTAAGCCTATTTTATTTATTAGTATAAGTCTAAGTTCCTTTTTAAGTCATATGATTTTATGTTCGATTCTCTTTGACTTATAATTATAGTTTAGTCTTATCAATAAATAAATAATAACGAATCTTGTAACATAAAGAGAAAATTCATTTTGACTCAATATCCATGAAATAGTTCCTTCTGATATAAATGAAAAAAACAGAAGAGTATATGAAACCAATAAGCCTACCCTTCCCTTTACACGATTCTCAGTAAATATTGCGATGAAAATAAGTATGGAAATCACTAAATAACAAAAGCCAAAACCACCCCATAATAATGGGTCTACAATGCCTGTTGTTCCATCTGAATTATACCTACCTTCCTGTTGCCCATGTAATACATATGTTCTATACCTTGCTGTACCACCTAATAAAAAAATGCCTGGTGAGTGATTAAAATCAAAAAGAGCTGTATGATTGAAATCGTTATAGTCTATTCTATATGCCATTCCAGTCATAAACATTCGATTAAAAGAACCAACTAATGGATTACCCCACTCTTCACTCGTTTCACTCTTCGATTGCATTTTTTGTGCTTCTATTAAACCCGAAAATGTCGCACTTGTCGCACCACGCATAGTACCCATAACGGCATATATAAATAAGGCTACTATCGTAAACGGTGCTAAATATATAACTAATTTTTTAAAGGTCGGTTTATAGTATAAAAATAAAAATAAACCAATTGGCATCATACCATATACAAGAAAAGATTTACTTATTCTCAAGAAAGCCTCGAATAGACACCATATTATGAATAAAACATACCATTGGCGCGGAATTCTTTTTTTATTTAAAATTCTATTTTCTATTATAAGCATAAAAAATAGAGGTGCAAACATCGTTCTATAGTCATGTAATATTCCAGATAGATGAAAGGGCAAAACAGTTGATTCTGCACCCATAACACTTACACCAAGTGCATAAGATATTATTGATAAAGCATATGACAATCTGAAAAAAAACCTTACCTGATTATCTTTAATTGAATATGTGTTAAACCATTTCGCATAACCGATGTTAAACCTTTCACGGAAAACATTTGAAATCAGGATCGAAAAAATCGCAACAAAATAAATCCTATTTCCAAACTCTGCGATTCGTTTTAAATCCAAATCTGTCCATATTGGTGGAACCATGTGGGAAAAGGACAAAAAAGAAGTTGACAAATAGCAATAAAGAAGTATTACTAAAGATGGTAGATGATCAATCCATCTTATTTTCAATAGATAAATGATAGACAGTATAGCTGATAATATGGATATGACAATATCAATACCCACTAAATCATAGTATATACTATTTAACACCAATGAAAAACTAATAAAAAATACAATAAAATTTATCATACAAATTTCATAGTTTTCTTATACGAACTCTATCGACAAGGTATGTCAGGCGAATAAACAGCAATAACCAACATACAACTATTTATAACGAGTTACGAGATTTTTACGATAGATATATAATAGTGCCAATTTTGGAATTAGAAACCGGAGGAGCTTTCCAATGTAATTTACTTTAGAAATTTTTTTGTTGTCTATATAAAGGAAATCTTTGTCGATTTTTTTTATACCATACCCTGCTACCAATCTTATATACAAGTTAACATACCATTTTGGATAATTCAACATTTTTCCTATAAAAGATTGAAAAGCGTAATTTAGAGCAATATATTTTTCTTTTGTTGTAATCTTTGAAGATTCATTTTGAGAAAAGCGATATAAAGTTAACTTTTTTGAATACAGGAAAAAATTATGCTTATAGGAAAGTTTTGCATGACATACATAATCCAATGAAGGAAAAAAATCTTGATTAAAACCGCCCTCTGCTATGAACATCTCTCTCTTATAAATAATACCAGTTGGCATTCCAGCTTGATGCCCATAAAAATTCAAAGAAAGCGTAGACTTGAATATTTTATCATTTTTATAATGTTTAAATTCTGGTTTACATTCTTTTTTCTCATTCCAAAAAAGAAAACCACTATTTACCACATCTGCGTTAAAATCATTTGCTACAGACACCATATCTTCTAAAAATGATGGTGATATCATATCATCGTCATGTAATAATGTGACCCATTTAGCTTGAGAAAGTGTGAATAATCTGTTCCAATTGCCAGCCATTCCCACATTCTCCTCATTTTTATAATATGAAATATTATGCGTATTAATATACTGGCTCACAACGTTCTCTGTCTCATCATTACGTTCAGGGTTATTATCTAAAATAATAATTTCATAAGGGAAATGACATTCTTGTTTAATCGCACTTTCAATGGTATCAATAATGGTTTTACTCCTTTTAAAAGTCGGGATTCCAATTGTAACTAATGCATCTTTAATTCTGTTTTCAAAAATACATAGAGTATCTATATGTTCAATTTTTTTAAAATTGTCGACATATCCAAACCAGTCTGTCTTATTATTAATCATAATTATTATATTAAATTATTTTTTCGTATTTTGCAAAATCCCATATATCCCATTCTAATGAAATCTATTGGTTTAATATTAAATTCATCTAATACATATTTTGGCCAACGCCAATTATTGTACAAAAGTTGTATAATGCCCTGAGCTAACACAACTCCAACAAGTCCTAAAGTCGTAAAACGCAATGATATAAACGTCAAAACACCGATAAAAAAACCAGACACCAAACCTGCAGCCACAAACGGAACTTTATTTGAAGTTACTATCACTGTTGAGAACATTGTATGATTACCCTCTAAAGCCATAACTATCAAATAGAGAACAGTAACAATCGTTGGAGGCAATTTTGTGTTAGATGATATTACATCCATAATCCATGGTAAGCAAATAACTATAGCAATGCCACCAATAATCATAATCATCCAAAAAATCAAAACTGTTATAGATAACTTTTTTGTTATTTCCTTAAAATTGTGAGCAACCTGAAGACTTGCTATCTGAGGTAAAAAAGAATTAAATAGTGATGTAGCCACAGCGCTCAACGCAGGAACTACTTGAGTCAAAATTCCAAAAGAGCCCACTACTGACAAAGGAAGGAATAAACCTATTAAAAACAAGTTTAATTTAAGGATTGCGAAAGTGCCGAGTTGATTTATGCCTAGTTTTTTTGCATTAAACCATATACTCGAAATTGCTTCCTTTTTTTCTTCAGACTTAATATCAGTTGGAAGAGATTTCCTTATTTCCTTTGTAAAAAATATAAAATGGCTATATACAAACAACACCAAAGGTGAAACCATATTAGCTATTACGATGGATATTAGTCCGAATCCTGAACTTATGAAAATAACACAAATAATTATATATGTAAGTTTAGAAAGTATAATAGAAACAGACGATTCAAATATTTTTCCACTTCCTGTCAATAGGCTTCTATAATATATAAAATATATATTAAGATAATTTGAGAGGGAAAACAACAACCATATCCATAAGGAGTTATCAACATCATCGAAACCATTTGTAACATAATCAATGTAGTATGTTCCAAATGTGAGCATTAGTATCAGTATAAGTATTGACAATCGTTTATAAATAAATTTAGCTGCTTCAATAACAGTTGCGAGTAACCGATAATTTGGTTCCAAGTTTGGTATTCCATGTAGTCCTTCCCGTTCTATATGTTTTGATCCACTTAACGCATATGTTATATTACGGCCGATTTGAGGGGCAAAGCCAAAATCCATCAAAGCTACCATTGAAGAAATAGTTAACATAAGATAGTATAATCCAATTTCTTCAGCATTTAGATAATGTAAAATTAAAGGAAGTACAAGAACGCCAGTGCACATATTAAAAAATATGGCAAAATAATTCCCAATAATATCTTTTTTTTCTATTTTAATTATATTGGACATAATACTACAAAATTCCTAACCCACTCATTAAACTTTGATCGCTCCACAAATAGTCCCACTCTCCAAAACGTCCGATTGTTTGAATACCATTTGATATGAGATAATCTCGTACTATTTTTCTTGCTTCATAGATAGGTTCCGTAAAAATAATATTTGCATGCTTTTCAAAACCTAGGTGGGTGAACAAAATATCTTCTTGTTTTATGATACCAATCTCAACAAGTTTGCCCACCGTTTTGTCTAACAATTCTTGCTCAGAATATTCATCCTCTTTACAATACACTTCCATCTGTAGACTGCTACAACCTTCTGGAGCATTATCAGGAGATTTTAACGATGGCGAATAAACACGTGAGGCAAGGTTATCTTCATCATATATATACCACCACAAATAAGGAGGGATATTCTTTGTCTTTAAAGCAATAGACACATGGTAGCCGCATGTTGCCTCCAACTTCGAAACGGCCTTCCCAACTTCATCCGGTACATAGTCTATCATCGAGACAATTTCTGGTAATGGTAACGACGAGATAAGTCTGTTGTATGAATATACTTGGCCGTCAGTAGTTCTAACTATCCGTTCTAAAGGATTAATATGTCTTACTTCAGACCTGTATCTTATATCTGCTTCTTCTGCCATGATGCTTAAGAAATGCTGGTATCCTCCTTTCTTTGGATACCTCATCTCTTTAGCATAATAAGTTATTCTTTCGTCCTCTGCTTTGCTACCAGCTATCACTTCATCCAATGATGGCTGGTATATTCTTTTTCCAGCCCATTCAGTCCTTAACTCGCTTGCCTCCTTCATCCAATACTTACGAGTATAGACCATAGGGAAATGTTCAGCGAAATAATTACCGAATTGCAACCGAAGCCAATCCTCATAGTTGTTTACCTTAGCCGTTGAAGCATCTGGGCGTCTCTTGAAGTCTTCTATAATAGCGTTTTTCTCGTCTTCATCAAGCACGTATAAATTATTCTGTGCAGGATGCTTTATCCATTTTCCCTTATAGATGTTTGATGGATTCGGTGCATGACGATATATACCCCCTTCCACTTTCGAGAATATGTCATTCACCTGCGCTATCTTAGAAAATGAAAGATGGATAAAACGGTCAAAGCGGAAGCCGTTTATCTCAAAACTTGAACACAGCCCTCCATAAGTATTATCTTTTTCTAAAATAACACTTTTTTCTCCTCTTTGCCATAAAGTATAAGAAGCGCCCAAACCAGCAATGCCGGCTCCCAATATAAGATTTCCTGTTTTAATCACTTTTATTGTCTGTTTCTCATCCAGGATATGGTCTCTTTAATACCTTCCTCAAATGATTTTGTTATATACTCACCTATATCTGACTTGGTGTCAGTCGCATCAAACATCTCTACTGTGTATTTGATACCATCGTCTGGTCGTTTTCCTATACCAATCCTTTCCGGGTAGCCCATTATCTCTCCAATGCATATCAAATAGTCTTTCAACAAGCGGGGCTTTCCTGATCCAATATAATAAGTATTTTGGGGTGTTTCGTTTTCTCCTAATCGTATAATAGCCTCAATAGTGTCATCGACACTTACAAAATCATAAGGTTGGTCAGCAGGTCCAAAACAAGGATTATTACCTTCAAACAGTTCACTCAGAGTATAGCTTACGAGATTACCTGTTAAGTTTCCCGGCCCATAAATATTGGATAATTGCATCCATACAAATGGTTGTCCAATGTTCTTACTATAGTTTTCCAACATCAGATGGGTGCAATGTTTTGCAATTCCATACATCATCCCACCGCTGGTCTTCTCCAAGAATGGTAGACTCTTAACCGACTGTTCTGCAATGGTTCCTGCACATAGGATTTTTTTACAGCCTATTTTATTACATACCGTCATGCAGATGGCAGCCATCTCAATATTCTTTATCTGCGCTACAGGGTTAGCTTTGACTGCACCGTTCACTCCTGCCCAGGCAAAATGATAAAACGCATCATAATCATCTGCCGGTATTTTAGCTGCTAAATCGTCCGCGTCCGTGATATAGGTTTCCACTTTAGTTATCAGACTTACGTCCGGTAAGTTGCATGGTTGGAAAGTCACATCTATTGCAACTACTTTTACATTTCTCTCAACCAGTTTTTTTATGAGAGTACTGCCAAGAAATCCATTGGCACCTGTTATTATTACACTTTTCATTTTCAAAATGGTGAAACAAAAGTGGCAAGTTTCTCAAATGTCAAATCTCTTCCGGAACGGATTGGATTCTCCACCCCCCAATTATATCCAATGGATGTGGCATCTATACCGCAGTCATTGTCTTTTGCATAGCAGGTTGTTTGGACATAGTTCACTATACTTCCATCCTCAAGCGAAACAAATCCATGTGCGAAGCCTTTGGGGATATAAAGATACTGCCCCTTTTGGTCATCCAACTCAATAGAGAAGCACTTACGGTATGTGGGGCTGTCTTTTCTAATATCAACAACCACATCATTAATGCGCCCCTTACTCACATAAACAACTTTCGTATGGTCAAAAGGCGGTGTTTGGAAATGCATTCCCCTTACTACATCCTTTTTATTCACGGAATAATATAACTCCTTGAAGTCGCAATCCAGACCATTCTCTTTGAAGAAATCAAAATTGAAAAGTTTCTGGAACCCTCCTCGGTTGTCTTGGAAGTTCACTGTCTGTAACACGAGCAATCCTTCAAATGGTGTCTTTATAATTTCCATCATGCCGCTATATTTATGCTGCCCGCAAATGCGACAGACGGATTAAACAATGCAAATTTACCCCCCCCCATTCTGGATGGCTACCATTTCTTTAAGTCTCATTCTTGTATCAAATTTTATCTCTTTCCTTATTATATTCTCCAGTTTCGCTACCGAACACCTCAAATCCATTATTTCGTTTTCACGGTATGGTAACGCTCCATAATTAACCTGAGATTCTGAATCAGTTGCTTTCCTGCAATCCTCAATAATGTCTTTAAGTGAAATGCTTTCTCCGCTACTCACGTTCACAATCTCGCCCACTGCCTTAGTGTAATGCTCCAGCAATTTACCAATAGCCCATGCAAAATCATCTGCATATATGAAGTCGCGTTTCTGTTCACATGGTGTCACATTAAGTGCCTCGCCCTTCTTTAAACTATCAATAACATAAGGGATGAATTTAGCTTTGCCTTGCAGCGGTCCAAACAAGTTGCCTGGTCTCACAACCATTATAGGAAATTTGTAGTTTCTATACAGCATCATAGCCGTATTAGTGGTGAGTTGCTTCACCAGCGCATACGGTGAATTAGGCTCTTCTCGCATTGTTTCGGCAAATGGCGAGCCATCATTCCCGTACTCTTCAGAGCTACCAAACTGGACAAACAGTTTCAGTCGTTTGTCATCCTTGAAGCGGTCATACAGATTAAGCAATACTTTTAGGTTGGACGCAATCATACTGTCGAACAGTCCCAAATCACGTTCTGCTGTGACAATAGATGCCAGATTGATGATATAATCCGGAGATTCCACGTCAGCAGAAATCTGCTCTTTGTCAAGTTCCATCAAGGTTTTCTTTACCTCAGGATACTGGGCAAAATATACATCATCAATGTATTTATCAAAAACACTGATAGTATACTTCCCTCTGAGATATCTCACCAGATTCTTTCCAATGAAACCACCACCACCAATTAAGAACAAACGCTCTTTCATCTTCTTATGAATTGTTGAATCTCACTGACGCACAGTCCATAAACATCTTCATCTCGGTACTTCTTATACCAGTCGGCAACCAATGTCATAGTCTGTTTGGAGTCAAGCGTCGGTTTCCATCCAAGACGGCTCTTTGCTTTCTCAATATTCAGCATCAGAAGATTGGCCTCATGCAGTGCGTTGGGGTCTGAAATATCCTTCAGTTCTCCTTTTCCGAAATTGTTTACAAGTTCAGTTGCTACCTCCCATACCGTTGAGATAGAATCAGCCTCTGGCCCGAAGTTCCAACCCTCGCAATACTCTGTGGGCTTCTCCCACATTTTCTGAGCCAGCAGCATATAACCGCTCAGCGGTTCCAGCACATGCTCCCACGGGCGCACTGCCTTCGGGCTGCGTATCTCAATGGGGTTTCCAGCCTCCAAAGCACGGATGCAGTCAGGAATAATGCGGTCTTTCGCCCAGTCGCCACCACCAATCACATTACCGGCACGTACACTGGCAAGACTTACGTGATGTTTCTTGCCATAATCCTCTGGATTAAAGAAACTCCTACGCCAGCTCTGGATAGCTATCTCACAAGCGCCCTTACTGCTACTATAGGGATCATAACCACCAAAGGGGTCATCCTCCTTATAGCCTCGCATCTGCTCCTTATTGTCATAGCACTTGTCGGTGGTTATCATCACACCAACTTTCACACTTTCCGTAGCACGGATAGCCTCCATAATGTTGATGGTTCCCATCACGTTGGTCTGGTAGGTCTCAACAGGGATTTCGTAACTGAGACGCACTAACGGTTGTGCGGCAAGGTGGAAGACAATCTCTGGTTGATACTGCTGGAAGATTTTCTTCATCTTCTTTCCGTCACGAATATCTGCACGGATGTCTGCCTTGATTTTCTTACCGATACCAGAAAGGACAAAGTTGTCTTTCTCGCTATAGGGTTCCAGACCTACACCCACCACCTCTGCACCTAACTCATGAAGCCAGATGCTGAGCCATGATCCTTTGAAACCAGTGTGGCCGGTTACAAGGACCTTCTTGCCTTTATAGAAATTATTGAAAACGTCAATGTTCATGCTCTTGAAACTTGAATCATGAAACCTGAAACTTATTTTGCATGTGAAATGCAAAACTCACGTATGCATTTAATCATCCATTGGTTCATCTCCTTGGTCATTCCTGGGAACACACCTATCCAGAAACCATTGGTCATCACGAAGTCGGTATTCTTCAGCTCACCTACAATACGGTAGCCCTCGCCTGTTGCTCGCATCTCATCGAAGCAAGGATGTTTAGTCAAATTACCAGCAAAGAGGTTACGGGTCTGAATCTTATTCTGTTCCAGATAACCAGTCAGTTCATTGCGGGTAAAGCCTGCATCTTCCTTCACGGCAATCAGGAATCCGAACCAAGAAGGATCGCTGTTTGCCTCAGCTACAGGAAGAATCAGTCCAGGGACATCTTTCAAACCATCATACAGCATCTGATAGTTAGCACGACGGGCGGCAACAATCTGATCCAGCTTATCCAACTGAGCGCAACCAACTGCTGCCTGCATATCAGTAATCTTCAGGTTGAAACCAAAGTGGCTGTACACATACTTGTGGTCGTAACCCTGAGGAAGTTCACCAAACTGGCCAGTGAAACGCATACGGCAGGTGTTATCCACACCAGAAGCGCACCAGCAGTCACGTCCCCAGTCACGGAATGAAAGGGTAATCTTGTTCAGTTCGGGGTCGTTGGTATAAACAGCACCACCTTCACCCATAGTCATGTGGTGAGGAGGATAGAAGCTGCTGGTACCAATATGGCCCCAGGTGCCAGTTTTCTTAGTTACGCCATCAATGGTATATTCAGAACCAAGAGCATCACAGTTGTCCTCAATCAGCCAAAGATTATGCTTCTCACAGAATGCAAGCACAGCCTTCAAATTGAAGGGATTGCCCAATGAATGAGCCATCATCACTGCCTTGGTTTTGGGGCTGTAGGCTTCCTCCAACTGGTTCACATCAATATCAAATCCAGGCAGAGCCACATCCACAAACACAGGGATAGCGCCATACTGGATGATAGGTGTAACAGTGGTGGGGAATCCTGCGGCTACAGTAATCACCTCATCACCTTTCTTGATTCTACGGTCACCCAACTTATGAGAGGTCAGCGTATAGAATGCCAGAAGGTTGGCACTGGAACCAGAGTTGGTAACTGCACAGAACTTCACTCCCAACCAATCAGCCAAACGACGCTCAAACTTGTGCGTCCAAGGACCTTGCGTCAGCCAGAAATCGAGGGATGAATCCACAAGGTTTACCATTTCTTCATCATTGAAGAAACGACCACCATAGTGAACAAATGACTTACCCGGTTCAAACTCCTTTTTCTGGGCATGAACTTCTTTATAATACTCACGTGTCAGCTCTAAAATTTGAGCTTTCAATTCTTCTTTTCTTGCCATATCTATTTTTCTTAATATTTACTATAATCAGGTACGTTAGGTATTACTCTATCCCACTTCTTCCATGGTGCTTTGTTTTCCTTAAGCAAATTCTCCAGTAAAGCCTTTTCACGGATATTATCCATGCACTGCCAGAAACCTTCATGAATATAGGACATCAGTTCTCCCTTTTTAGCCAAGGTTTCCAAAGGCTTGCGTTCAAATACGCAACTATCACCGTCTAATAAATCAAAGATTGCAGGTTCAAGTACCATATATCCCGCATTGATGGGCGCACCGTCGTTGGCGTTCTTTTCACGAAATGCTTTAACCGCATTATCTCCACCAATATCTAGAACGCCCTTTTCCTGAGCCATCTTCACAGCCGTTAAAGTTGCTATCTTGCCATGTCTCTTATGGAACTCAAGGAGTTTATTGATGTCCACATCGCAAACACCATCGCCATAGGTCATGAAGAAAGCCTCATTGCCAACGTATTCCTGAATACGCTTGATACGACCACCGGTCATAGTATTGTAACCTGTATCGACCACTGTAACCTTCCAAGGCTCCAAATGACTGTGATGGACTGTCATTTCGTTTTTTCCGTCTCGGAAATCAAAGCTGATATCAGAGTTGTGAATAAAGTAATTAGCAAACCACTCCTTGATATATTCTTGTTTATAGCCCGCACAGATGATAAACTCATTGTGCCCATAGTGAGCATATTCTTTCATAATATGCCACAGGATGGGCATACCACCGATTTCAATCATCGGTTTGGGTTTAAAAACGGATTCTTCCGAAATACGGGAACCGAAACCACCGGCTAAAAGTACTACTTTCATATATAAGTTGTAATTAATAATTAATCAGAAGAAAAATCTCTTATTCTTTGTTCTTCGCTACGTTTGCAAAGAAGTATTTGACCATTCTTCTCACTGAAGATGTAGCCATCAAGCCCCTGAAGGACCACTTTCTTTGCATCTTCAGCATGAACAACGCAATTGCTACATTCATAGAGTTTGATATTGCCTACTACACCATTATTATTAGCATCTTTAGTAAGCTTATCGTGAAGTGATGCCCAATTGCCAAGGTCACTCCAACCAAAATCGGCAGGATGAGTATAAACCAAACCTTCCCTGGATGCCGGCTCCATAACAGCATAGTCGATAGAAATCTTTTCGCACTGTGGGAAAACTTCGTTGAGTTGAGAGTTGAAAGTTGAAAGTTGAGAGTCAATGGGAAGTTCCGATGACACGATTTCATCCATCTGAGATGCAATCAGTGGTTTATATTTCTTTATGCAGTCAGTAATGGTATCAATATTCCATACGAAAATGCCTGCATTCCATAGATAATTGCCGGCTTTTAGGTATTTTTCTGCCGTTTCGTGATCTGGTTTTTCCTTGAAAGCTTCCACATCACAGATTTCACCTTCAACAGCATCTTTGGCTTCAACGTAGCCATATCCTGTTTCGGGTCGTGAGGGCTTAATGCCGATGGTTACAATAGCATTCTTTCTTTCGGTAAATGCAAGCGCATTCTTTATCACCCTGCGGAACTCTTCTGGATTCATTACCACAGCATCAGCTGGTGTTACCACCACATTAGCAGTAGGATCTTCCTTCTTGATGCTCCAGCAAGCCCAGGCTATGCAAGGAGCGGTATTGCGAGCAGCGGGTTCTGCAAGAATATGCTCAGCAGGTATGTCGGGCAACTGCTGCTTTACAATATCTACATACTTGGCATTGGTTACAACCCAGAAGTTTTGCATTGGACAAATGCCTTTAAAGCGGTCAACTGTTAGTTGTATCAAAGTACGTCCACAGCCCAATATATCAATGAACTGCTTCGGATATTCAGGAGTGCTCAGTGGCCAGAAACGACTACCAACTCCACCGGCCATAATTACTATGTGGTTATTGCTCATTATATTTTGCAATTCTATTATTTATAAAAGCGGGGCAAGATTATCAAGTTATTGAACCTTTTGTCTTATGAGAGACCCTGACAAGAGCCTGCCCCTTTCATAACGATTTTTTATATAGTGTCTCGCGACATCTCTTAATTGTTTTTAGCTCGCACCCTCCAAACTTTGTTTGTACCATTCGAAAAGCTTTGCCACACCGTCTTCGATTTCCACCTTATGCGTCCAACCCAGAGAGTGCAACTTGGATACATCAATCAGTTTGCGCATAGTACCATCAGGCTTGCTGGCATCAAAGGCTACTTCACCATCAAAGCCTACGGCCTTGACAACGAGCTGGGAGAGCTCACGGATGGTGAGTTCCTTGCCGGTGCCCACGTTGATGTGGCAGTTGCGGATCTCGCCCAGGCTGGGAATGGCCCCTCCACGACCTGCGCTATGGTTTCTATCCACTGCGCCATCCGTACTAGCTCCATAATGTACAGAACTGTATTTCTCAATGCCAATGACATCTTTGAAATCAACATTCAGTAGCACATGAACAGATGCATCAGCCATATCTTCACTCCACAGGAATTCACGAAGCGGTGTTCCTGTACCCCAGAGGGTTACCTTATTGTCCTCAATACCGTACTTTGTAAGTACCTTTAGTATGTCTTCCTTAGATGCATCGCCATTAACGCCTTCTACTGGTCGTTTATTCAGGTCGATAGCAATTTTATCCCAGGCACTATCATGGATGAGCTTTGCCAGATACACCTTGCGCATCATAGCAGGCATCACATGACTGTTCTCCAGATGGAAGTTATCATTGGGGCCGTATAGGTTGGTGGGCATCACGGCAATGTAGTTGGTGCCGTACTGCAGGTTGTAACTCTCACACATCTTCAGGCCTGCTATCTTAGCAATGGCATACTCCTCGTTGGTGTACTCCAGCGGGCTGGTCAAGAGGCAGTCCTCCTTCATAGGCTGGGGTGCATTCTTGGGATAGATGCAGGTGCTGCCCAGGAAGAGCAGTTTCTTCACGCCATGGGCGTAGGATTCACTGATCACGTTGCACTGAATCTTCATATTCATCATGATGAAGTCTGCACGATACAGTGAATTTGCCATAATGCCACCCACAAAGGCAGCGGCCAGCACCACTGCATCGGGCAGCTCCTCATCAAAGAACTTCTTGACAGCATACTGGTCTGTCAAGTCCAGCTCCTTGTGGCTGCGGCCAACAAGGTTGGTGTAACCACGCTGCAGCAGGTTGTTCCAAATAGCAGAACCAACAAGGCCGTTGTGGCCTGCTACATATATTTTAGATGATTTGTCCAACATATAAATATTAATTTGAAAAAAGATGGAAGAAGTCCTTTACGGTTTTTCCAATAGACTTCTTGTTGTTAATGAATGCCTCCATGATCTTTGCAGAGCCATGGGCAGGAATTAGTTCATAATCAGCAATTGCTGCTGGTATGAGACAAGATGACTCGGCAGGCACAAGCACTTCATCCCCTGTGGCACGCACTCGGATGGTGAACGGTTCCCCAATATTCATAATGATAATGAAAGAGTCGTATTTTATCATATTCCTATGAAAGGGCTCATTGGTCTCCACTATCTTGATGCTGAAAAATGGGGTATTCAGAACTTCATTGGCTTCGCCAATATTCTCTTCATGCTGTGTCTTATATTCCGGATAGACAGTATAGTCGATAGCCTTTGCCGCCAGTTCGGTATGCAACTCTCGTGGTTTGCCATCAAGTCCTGGACGGTTATAGTCAAAGATGCGATAGGTGACATCAGATGACTGCTGTATCTCTGCCAATTTAATACCTCCGCAGATGGCGTGAACACGACCAGAAGGGAGATAGAACACATCTCCTTTGTGTACCTCATGCTTTGCGAGGACATCTGTTATGGTGCCATTAGCGACTCGCTCTTTATACTGCTCCGGCGTAATCTGTTCTTTAAACCCTGCATAGAGGTATGCTCCAGGTTCAGCATCAAGGATATACCACATTTCAGATTTGCCATACTTGTTATGCTCACGCTTGGCCATCTCATCATTAGGATGTACCTGTATGGAAAGATCCTGATGGGCATCAATGATTTTTGCCAGAAGCGGCAACTGGTTATTGTATTTGAGTGCAGTCTGCCGTCCAAGGATTTCTTCTGGTCTGCGTGATATGACCTCCGTCAGGTTGTAACGCGCCCACGTACCATTTTCTACCTCTGACTCAGAATTAGGTACACCTGAGACAGTCCAGTCTTCTGTTCCCCATACCAGCGTCTTGCGATTCTGCTTGAAGAGCATAGGATAAAGTTTGTTGCGACTGGCCTCTATAACGCATCCGATTGTCATGATACGACTATTCGTAAGAGCTAGCATTTCGTGACTAGTGCATTTCTCTACATATACAAAGGTATCCCTATTACAAATAGTCTTTTTACCATCAAGATAAACCTCCAACTCACCATCAAGGACATAGAAACTCTCTTGCATATCTGGATGCACATGGGCAGCAGCAATCTCACCTGCTTTAAGTTCTGTTACTGCTATCTGTGTGAGAGAGCAACCGGACTCATTGCTGGATAGAAGAACTCGCTTCTGTCCAACTCCATGTGAAGTAGTGACAGGAGTTATGTCAGCAAGATGGCGTATCACGTTTTAAAGTTTTTTTACTTAACAATACCTTTTTCTAAGTACTCGGCAAGGTTAGTGCGAACCTTGGCAGCAGCTCCCTCAGCGGCTACCTTAGCTATATCATGTTCAACCATAATCTTCACTAAGTCCTCAAAGCTGGTCTTGTTAGGATTCCAGCCCAACTTAGCTTTAGCCTTAGTAGGATCACCCCAGAGGTTGACTACATCGGTAGGACGATAGAAGTCCTCACTAACAGCGACAACAGTCTTACCAATCAGGTTTTCTGGGCCTTTAACTACAATACCCTTTTCGTTGATGCCTTCGCCCTCGAACTTCAATTCAATACCTGCATGTTTGAAAGCAAGTTCCGTGAACTCACGGACAGAGTGCTGAACGCCTGTAGCGATTACGAAGTCCTCAGGTTTGTCCTGCTGAAGGATAAGCCACATGCATTCCACATAATCTTTGGCATAGCCCCAGTCACGCAGAGATTCCATGTTACCAAGGTACAGACAATCTTGTACTCCCTGAGAGATACGCGCTGCAGCAAGGGTAATCTTACGAGTTACAAATGTTTCACCACGACGCTCTGATTCGTGGTTGAACAAGATACCTGAGCAGCAATACATATTGTAAGCCTCACGATACTCCTTGACAATCCAGAAACCATACTGTTTGGCTACAGCGTAAGGGCTATAAGGGTGGAAGGGGGTGTTCTCGTTCTGAGGAACCTCTTCTACCTTGCCATAAAGTTCAGATGTTGATGCCTGATAAATACGGCAGGTCTTCTCCAAGTGGCAGGCACGAACTGCCTCCAAAATACGCAGGACTCCAGTGGCATCGACATCAGCCGTGAATTCAGGTGAGTCAAAGCTGACCTGTACATGGCTCTGTGCTGCCAAATTGTATATCTCATCAGGCTGTACCTTATCCACCACCTGTACCAGGCCCATGGAGTCACCCATGTCACCATAGTGCAAATGGAAGTGTGGTTGACCTTCGAGATGAGCTATGCGCTCACGGAAATCTACTGACGAACGACGGATGATTCCGTGTACATCATATCCTTTTTCTAACAAGAACTCGGCCAGATAACTACCATCCTGACCAGTAACACCAGTAATTAATGCTGTTTTCATTATTCTAATTTCTATTTTATTTCTTCATTCGTATATGCATCCTCCTTGTAAGAAATGCTCTTTTAAAGGGGAAATTACAAAACTCTTATTTTTGATTTGTATCACACTGTGAAATAATTGGGTTGATTATCCTTTTAGTTAAATAGTCTTTCAATATGTTTATTTTTGTTTTCTAGTTAAACAACGGTCTTTTCAACTTCTCTCGGATTTTATCAAAACTGACCGAACCCTGATTTTTCTCGATTTTCTCTCATTTTCCTCTCAAACACCCCTTCAGTCACCTCAACCAGCCTTCTCAAAATTAACATTTCTTCACTCTCAAGGGATAAGAAATCTTAACGCTCTTGCGTATTTGCTAGAAAAGTAGTACTTTTGTATAGAAATGAGCTGGAAAGGCTCAATTTCCCGGATGTCTGATGAATGTCTGATGAAACAGGAAATGGTGGTTTCGTTTTACGTTGTGTATCAGGCTGTTATGCGGAAGTTCACATTAGCTGGGAAAACTGTTATCTATTATTTCTTTTATTCTGCTGAAAATTCTCTGATACGTTGTTCTTCACTACGTTTGCAAATAAGTATCTGCCCATTCTTCTCGCTCATGATGTAGCCATCAAGCCCCTGAAGAACCACTTTTTTTGCATCTTCTGCATGAACAACACAGTTAGTGCATTCGTATAATTTTATGTTGCCTACTACGCCATTGTTGTTATCATCTTTCTGCAGTTTGTCATGCAAAGAAGCCCAGTTACCTAAATCACTCCAACCAAAATCTGCAGGATGGGTATAAACCAGATTATCTGCACTAGCAGGTTCCATTACAGCAAAGTCTATAGATATCTTCTCGCACTGAGGGAAGATTGTTGCCACATCGCCTGTTATAGCAATCTTATCCATATCTGTAGCTATATTGGGCTTGTATTTAGTAATACAATCAGTGATAGTATCTATGTTCCAAACAAAGATGCCTGCGTTCCATAGATAATTGCCGGCCTTTAAGTATTTCTCTGCCGTTTCATGGTCTGGTTTCTCTTTGAAAGCTTCCACACCACAGATTTCACCTTCTACAGCATCTTTGGCTTCAACGTAGCCATAACCTGTCTCCGGTCGTGAGGGTTTAATGCCAATGGTTACAATGGCATTCTTATTATCCGTAAATGTAAGTGCATTGCTAATTACCCTGCGGAATTCCTCTGGGTTCATCACTACTGCATCGGCAGGTGTAACCACCACATTGGCAGTGGGGTCTTCTTTCTTGATACTCCAGCAAGCCCATGCTATGCAAGGTGCTGTGTTACGAGCAGCAGGTTCCGCAAGGATATGTTCTGCAGGTATTTCAGGTAGCTGCTGCTTTACAATATCTACATACTTGGCATTGGTGACTACCCAAAAGTTCTGCATAGGGCATATGCCTTTAAAGCGGTCAACTGTTAGTTGTATTAAAGTACGTCCACAGCCCAATATATCAATGAACTGTTTAGGATATTCCGGGGTGCTCAGCGGCCAGAAACGGCTGCCTACTCCACCAGCCATTATTACTATGTGGTTATTTCTCATTGTTTATGCAATTTGTATCATATAATTAAACACATAACTTTCACCTTCGCGTAGACTATGATCATATTTTCGTTCTAATATATCCCCGTTGAAATCATAATGGTCAGCTATACCACACCATGGTTCAATACACACAAAGGGACAACCAGGTTTATTGGGTGCCCAAAGACCAAAAGTTTCCGCCTGAGGACAAATAACGCGCAAGACCTCTCTTTGCTCTTTATCTAACAATGCGACTATCGCTACTTGACTATCTTCAATCAGAAGTGCATCTTTTGAAAATGTTTCACTCTTTATTGGGCATATAGTCTGCCTATTGGGTAATACTTTAGGATCTCCATAAGTATGACGTAATCCATCCTCTAAATAAGAAGTAATAATTGGCGACACACCATTACCCTCTGCATCGTAGAACTTGAAATATCCATGAACCTCATCATGAGGATTATAATCTGGCAAATTAAATGCAGGATGAGCCCCAATCTGAAAATGCATTTCCTCATTACCCAGATTCTTTACGATCCAAGAGCACAAAACTGAATTGTCAATTGTCCCATAAAGGACTTTAAGGTCGAACGAATAAGGATAATTGAGAGGACTTCCATTTTGATACATCTTAAAAAACACTGGGCCATTAGGGGTCTGCATATCAATGTTGCCTCCCAGTAAAGACGGTTTGAACCCTTCTCTTAAGAACTCAGTATCTCTGGCAAAGCCATGCTGCTTCATGGTGTACTCCCGTCCATTAATGCGAAGAGTGTCATTAGCAAGTCTTCCTACAATAGGGAATAGTATAGGTGCCCTGCGTCCCCATTACTTCGGGTCACCACTCCATAGATACTCCCTGCCATCTCTCTGGATGCTTACAAGTTCAGCACCTTTATCTATTACCGTAAATTGAATATCCTTCATTGTGTTTAAAAAGTGGGGCAAGATTATCAGGTTATTGAACCTTTTTCTTTTTATGAGAGACCCTGATAAGAGCCCGCCCCATTCATCGATTCTTTATATACTGCCTCATGACATTATTTCATAGCAGACCCCACAAGTCCATTGTGGCCTGCTACGTATATCTTACTTTGTTTGTCTAACATGATTCATATTTTTCTATTTTCGGTTAATCCCGCACAGATTAACTGAAAATGTATGTTTTGTAAAAAACTAGAAATTCACCTCTTGTTCGCCATCCCAGTCGGTGTTGATGCCGATGATGATAGTGATGGATGAACCGGATGAACCTGAGAAGAAAGACCCGCTGAACTTGGTGATCTGGCGAGGTTTCATGGGGATATCGAACTCGCGAGAGCAAACCAGCTTGTTGTCTGATGCATAGGCCTCGGCCTTCAGGTGGATGGACTCTGCATCTTCGGGCAGGAAGGTGTACAGGTCGAAAACGGCTGAATCGCTCCCCGCCTCCACCGCGAAGGTCATCTCCTGTTTGGTGGTGGTCTTTACGCCCAATCCCGTAGCGGCATCAAATGAGCCTGAACCTCCACTATACTCAAATCGCATCTTGCTGATGTTCTGCGGAATAGTATCGTTAAACTGCACGCGACAGAGCGACACATTGCGACTCAGCTTGGCATCTACCGTCACCGCATCGTCGCTCACCACCACATAGTTATTACTATAAAAGGTGTCGCTAAAGCCTGTGGCCTTGGTAAACTGTATCTTGTTACTCTTGGTAGATGTAGGGTTACCCTGACTGCTCTGGGCCACTACCACCACCTGATACTTGCCAGGCGACAACTGGAAGTCGGCCGTTCCAAAGCCTTTTTGATCGGATGTCTGATTGTCGTAAGCCACGCGATTGCCGAGCGAATCGTACACCAGAAAGTTCAGTCGGGTGCAGACATCCTCTAGAGTGGCGCGGGTGGCGAATGCCGGAAAATCCACCTGCTCGATGGTGGCGATTCTCACCTCTAAGTTACCCTCTACCCCCACATCGGGGATCATGGGTTTCTCGCACGAGCACATTGCCATTAGCAGAACTAATGCAACGATGGTTAAGGTTTTAGATTTCATGGTTTCCGACTTTAGCCTACTGTATAGACAAATACCACGGCAATAGCCATGATGATAGCTACAATGATCAAGCTGATCTTGAGAATCTTCTCAAGCAGTTTCCTACGTTTTATGGCAGCCAGGCTTTTCTGTTTGAACTCGCTGGCGCCATCCTTATGATGATGATGATGATGATGTTCAGACATAAAAAATATTATTTATACGTCATTTTTATTTTATTCTGTCCTTTTCTTCGGCGCGAAGAAAAGAACTAAAAGAAGCATCCACCCTAACCAAGCCTTCCCCTATATGGGAAGGATGTAACCGCTCCTCCTGTCGCTCTTTCATTAAGGTACGCTCAGACCATCAAAGGTCTGGCGTGTTCGTAGCATCTACGCGTAGCTGGATGCGATTTGGCGTTAGCCCCCAAAGAGCGAGGGCGGGTTGGGAGCGAGCCTCGGCGAGCGGGGGGTTATTTCAGGATGTTATACAACAGCGAGGTCAAAGAGATCAGGATGCTGGTGGCGGAGAACCAGAGGGTGGTGGTTTGACCTACCGTTGAGTTCTGAGCCTTTACCTTGTTGGGCTCTACATACACCACATCGTTCTGCTGCAGATAATAATAAGGTGAGTTCACGATGTTGGCATCGTTCAGATTCAGTGTCACCATCGACTTCTTACCGGTAGCGTCCTCGCGAATCAGTTTCACGCGGTCGCGCACACCATAGATAGTCAGGTCGCCAGCCTGTGCCAGTGCCTCGAGGATGGTAATCTTCTCGCGCGACACCTGGAAGCTACCAGGACGTGCTACTTCACCCAGTACTGATACTGAGTAGCTGGCCATAGTCACGGTAACCACAGGGTTCTCAGTCTCAGCCATATAAGGGCGCACCTTCTCAGTTACCAGCTTCTCGGCCTCTGATTTGGTGAGGCCACCCACCTTGATTCTGCCGATAATCGGCATGTTGATATAGCCATCGTTATCTACCAGATAAGGCATCAGCGTACCGCCACTATAAGACACAGATCTACCTTGTGTATATGCATTCTGCAACAGCAGATTGAATGGGAGTGACACCTCTGGGGTAGTGGTATTTACCGATACGGTAATCTGATCCTTAGGCATGATGCGGGCATCATACAGGAAACGAGAGTTATCGAAATTAATACTGTCGCTATTCTGGAAATAAGCAACATTCTTGGTGCTTCCGCAACCAGTTAGCAACAGAGTTGCGAAAAGCAAAAATGCAAAAAAATAGATTTTTTTCATTTTTAAAAGGGAGTTAAAGGGATTTTAAAAGGAAGTGAAAGGGAAGTTAAAGGGACATTACCACGATGCCACTAGAAGTTCCACCAGTGTTTTTTCTTGGGGGGGGCGGGATGACTATTGGGCGAATGCGAAACGATATCATCGATCACATCGTCCCACTTATGGCGATGCTTAATCATGCGATAAATAGTACCCCAGTCTGGCAGACCGCCAATGTTGCGGTCGTCGATAAACAGATCTACCTTCAGTTTGCGCGAGAAGTGGGGATTATTATCAGTGGTCTCCTCGGGATAGTCGCGGTTGATGGCGTAGAACTCCAGTCCGCGCTCGCGACACCACACTACTGCCTCATCGAGCAATTTGCCCTCACGCACCGACCACAGAATGAGCTTATGGCCATCCTGCCGGAGCTTCTTCAGTGTGTCGACAGCAAAGGGCAGTTCCTCGCCTATCTTAGGGTATTGATGGGTAACTATTGTACCGTCAAAATCTACTGCGATAGTCATTGAACATTGAACATTGACGATTGAACATTATTTTTTGATAGAATCATCATCCTTATTGGAATAACGAGAGTCGGCATAGCTACCGTAGCTACCATAGTTGCCATAGCCGTACTTACCGTAGCCATAGCGGCCATAACCGTAACGACCATACTTACCGTAGGCTCCGTAGCCATAGTAGTAGCCGTTCTTCTTCTTCGACATATCAACGCCATTCAGAATGAGGCAACAGTTAGAGAGTTTCTGCTCGCTAACCAGCTGGTTCAAAATACCAATATTGGCCTTCGGTGTATAGTCGGCACGGCTTACGTAGCAGTTCACACTGGCGTAACGGGCTATCTGCAGGGTATCGGTTACCAGTCCTACAGGGGCGGTATCCAGAATGATATAGTCGTACTTCTGCTTCAACAGATCGATTACCTGACCCAGGTTCTCGCGAGCTAACAGCTCGGTGGGGTTTGGAGGTGTAGGACCAGCCAGCAGCAAGTCGAGATTCTCGTTAACGCCCGAAGGACAGATGGCTGTGCGCAGATCCGGCTCGGTTACAGAATCCTTCACCAGCAGCTGAGTAACACCTTGCGTGCGGTCCTTGGTGCCAAACAGACGGCCCAATGCAGGCTTACGAATATCCAATCCGGCAAGCACCACCTTCTTACCCAGCAGAGCGAACGACACAGCCAGGTTGGCTGCCAGGAAGGTCTTACCCTCACCAGAAGTGCTCGAGGTAAACAGAATCACCTTGTCGTTCTCCTTCATCATAAACTGGATATTGGTACGCATACCGCGGAATATCTCGTCAATCTGATTGTTCTTATTAGCCTGAACCACAATACCGGCAGCAGTTTTCACGCTATCGCTAGCCACTGGCACATCAGCCACGATAGGCAGACGGGTGAGCTTAGCCAGATCCTCATGGCCCTCAATGCGATAGCTCAACAGCTGGATCAGCACAATTACACCAAATGGTATACCCAAGCCCAGAACCATAGCAGCCAGCAGAATGATGGCCGACTTTGGACTAACCTTACCCATGGCCAGTGGCTCATCGATGAGCTTACCCTTATCAGCTGTAGCAGCCAGTGAGATGCTGTTCTCCTCACGCTTCTGCAGCAAGAGCAGATACAAACCTGACTTCACCTCCTGCTGACGACCAATCTGGTTCAGCACACGTTCTTGCTCAGGCGTGCTACCGATACGGCCCTGATACTTAGCCAACTGGCGCTGCAGGCTCTGGCGCTGAATATCAGCC
Source organism: Xylanibacter ruminicola (assembly GCF_900142525.1). Classification (GTDB taxonomy): domain Bacteria; phylum Bacteroidota; class Bacteroidia; order Bacteroidales; family Bacteroidaceae; genus Prevotella; species Prevotella ruminicola_A. Next base: position 152,221 of record NZ_FRBD01000001.1, read on the forward strand.
GAACGACGTGCCTGGAGCAGAGCTGTACGGATAGAAGTCTGTAGATCGTCGAGTGTAGAAGTGAGCTGTACCACCTGTGGTGCCTGCAAACTGGCTGTCTTCAGGTAGCGGTTACGCTCCTGTACAGCCGTATTATATGAGGTAATCAGGGCTATAGAAGCATGATCGGTCATACCCACATTCGATGGGATGATCTTATACTGGTTTGATGGGTTATCCACAAACTCGCGCAGATAGTCCATCAGCTGAATCTGAGAAGTAATCTCGGCCAACTTGGTCTCGTACTGGGTGCTCTGAGTGAGCGACTGGGTAGCATCCATCTGCAGCTGGGTAACAGCATTGCGCTTCTTATAGGTCTCGAGGGCATCCTCGGTTGAGCCCAGCTCAGCATCAATCTTCTCCAGACGAGAGTTGATAAACTCCTCGGTCTTCAGGGCAATCTCGTTCTTATCGGCATTAGCCTGGCGGTTATAGCAGATGGCCAGCTGATTCAGATAGTCCAGTCCACGACGGGTATTCTGGTCGGTCAGTGTCAGCTCGGCTATTGAGGTCTGCTTTGATGTAGGCGCCACATTGATGGCCTTGGCATAGCCGGTGGCCACGCTCATTGGTGGAAGGATATTTACCAGATATTTCTGACCATTCTCCATAACCTTCTTGCCACTCTGAGTCAGAGTCAATGCGCCATATTCGGTCTTAACGATAGCAGGCAGCTTGGCAACGTTCTGCGAGAACTCACCTTTGGGTTTACCTTGATACATGGTCTCGCCCTTCACCTCGTAGCCGTCTTCGAGCTTGGTAAGCACCAGTTTGATGCTCTTAGCACCTTCCAGCAGCTCGCGATCCCACTGATTAAGCACGGCAGAGTCGAGATCTACGCTCACGGCCTGACCACCATAAAGTACCTGCTTTGACAGACGACCAAAAGAATAATACTGTACATACAGCTTCAGGTCGGTCACTGCATCACGCGCCAGGATACGGGACTGCAGAATCTCCATCTCGTTCTCGATACCGGCCGAGTTACTCATAAAGCCAAAGTCCTGCATGTTGGCCAGCATCTGGTTAGCCGAGCTGCGACGACGGTTATCATCGTCCTTAATCAGCATCTTGGCCGATACCTGATAGCTGGGGGTGGCATAACGCAGATAAATCAGTGCGCCACACACGCAGATAAACAATGACAGCAAAAACCACTGCCAGTTAAGCACCAGCATGGCAAAAAGGTTTTGAAAGTTGAACATTGACTGTTCTTCCTGAAGGTCAGACATATCACTGCCTTCGGCTAACAACTTTGTGTCGTCAATCATATCATTACATATTAATTAATAATCAAAAAAACGCATAATTACCTCAAACCACACAAACTCTCTACCTAACACCTGATCAGAAAAGCCTCATTATCAGCGCATTAGCTTGTTTTAAGAGTAATAACTCACAGAAAAAACTTAGAAACTTGAACCGGTTCCTTATTTTTCTGGGTGCAAAGGTACGATTAATATTTGAAACGGCCAAATTTAAAAGCAAAAAAATACCGCAAAAAGCCGCCGATTTGGCGACTTTTTGCGGTATTTATCACAGAACTATCGATTCTTTTATAATTTTTATAATGCGATTAACATCATCATCCGAAACCATTGGGCCGCTAGGCAGACATAACCCTCGTTTAAACAACGCTTCGCTTACGCCATTCACGTATGCAGGCGCGTTCTTATAAACAGGTTGCTTGTGCATGGGTTTCCACAAAGGACGGCTCTCGATACCCTCAACCAACAGAGCCAAACGCATGGCTTCTACATTACGGTTAGGCTCGCAATCCGTATGAACAGAGCCACCTTCGTGCACTACACCTGCAGCTCCACCTACAGCACCATGCACTGCCTCGGCATAAGCCATATCCTCGCCCTTAACCTTCAGGTTCTCATCTAGAAGAATCGTGCTCAACCAGAAGTTACTCTCCATATTCTCGATATCATCATGGAAAGTAATACCTTCTACATTTGCGAATGCCTGTTTGTATATCTCAGCAATCCGGCGATGATGAGCCAAATGATTATTCAACACAGTCATCTGTCCACGGCCTATACCTGCACAGATATTACTCAAGCGGTAGTTATAACCTATCGCCTCGTGCTGATAATACGGATAACTCTCGCGAGCCTGTGTGGCCCACCACATAATCTTCTCCTTAGCCTCCTTATTAGGACAGATCAAGGCACCACCACCGCTGGTGGTAATCATCTTGTTACCATTAAAGCTCAGCACGCCATATCGGCCGAATGTGCCAACCACCTTACCTTTATAAGTAGATCCCAATCCCTCGGCAGCATCCTCTATCAATGGTATCTCATAGCGATCAGCTATCTCCTTTAGCTCGTCGATATAGCCAGGCATACCATAGAGATAGGCCACTACGATAGCCTTAGGCTTCTTGCCAGTCTTGGCAATGCGATCCTTAATAGCCTCCTCGGTAAGTTTTGGATCCATGTTCCATGTATCAGGCTCTGAATCAATAAACACCGGAGTAGCACCCAGATAAGTAATCGGGTGGCTAGAGGCACAGAACGTAAAACTCTGCGTCAACACCTCATCTCCAGGCCCCACACCACAAGCCAACAAGGCCAAATGCACTGCTGCCGTACCAGAGCACAAAGCCACCACCTCTTTACCACCGATATACGCTTTAAGGTCGTCCTCAAACCCTTTCACATTAGGTCCCAGAGGCACCACCCAATTGGTATCGAAGGCATCTTGTATATACTTCTGCTCCTCGCCCGTCTCACTCATGTGAGCAAGACACAAATAAACTCTATTAGACATGATATAGTATTATGATTTTAATTATGCCCGTTAAATGCCTCCATTGTAGCCTGGCCTTCCCCAGAAATGCCGTCACGTTTCAGCACCTTCTGTATAGTAATCCCTATTACCTTCAGGTCTGTCCATAGTGTGCAGTGGTCAACATACCACACGTCCAGTTTGAACTTCTCCGACCACGAGATACTATTGCGTCCATGGCACTGTGCCCAGCCTGAGATGCCCGGACGTACCTCATGCCGCCGTGCCTGTTCGGGCGAATAGAGTGGGAGGTACTTCGGCATCAGCGGGCGTGGGCCAATGAGAGCCATATCGCCCTTCAGCACATTTATCAACTGAGGTAGTTCGTCAATCGACGTCGATCTCACGAACATTCCCACTTTTGTCAATCGCTGGGCATCTGGCAGAAGTTTTCCCTTTGAATCACGTTCGTCGGTCATCGTCTTGAACTTTACAATTCGGAACAGTTTTGCATCCTTGCCTGGTCGCTCCTGAAAGAAAAAGGCGCCTGCTCCTTTGTTAGCAAAATGCAGCCAAAGAGCAACCAACAGCAGCAGCGGTGACAACACCACCAGTGCTGTCAGGCTGATACAGAAGTCCAAGGCTCGTTTAAAAAAATGTTTATACATAGTTTATAGCTCTATGGTGTTCGTTTTGCTCCAGTCTGTCTGCTTCACTGCCTCTGCCATGCTAACGAAAGAATGTGTAGACAGCAATTTGACCAATTTGCCGTAGGCATCACCACTTGTGGCGTTGGCCTTGGCATATCTGACGAGACGGTTTTTCAGCGTGCCTGGCTCGTGGAAGTAGTCCTCATACTCCTTGCGACTCTTCAGTTTGATTTTCCCAGAGATCAGGTCCACCAAATGAAAGTAGCAGATGTTGTAGTCACGCCTGTCCAACGTCCTTGAAACAAACCAATAAGGCAGCAGTCGGAAATAGCCGCCACCGCTGTAGGCTATCCGTTTTCCGAGAACAGTGGTCAGACTGATGGGAAACTCTCTCAGCGTCGCTCCGTGATAACCGATGGTGCAGGGCTTGTCTTGAGGGAAATGTTGGTAGCCACCGTAGGCCCTGGATGTAGGAAAGATGGAGGCATCGTTCCTGATGCCGCATGCCGCCAGCACCTCTACTGCCCACGGATTCTCGTGGGTAATGGAGAAGGCCGGTGCCCGGTAGCTCACCACCTGCTGTCCTGCCACGTCTTCCAGAGCCTTGATGGCAGTCATGGTGTCTTCGCGCAGGGTATGGGCATCCATTTTGTTCAGCCACGTGTGCTCATGCGAGTGGCACCCCACCTCATGACCGTGTTCAGCTATCTGCCGCACAACCTGTGGATAGTCTGTAGCCATCCGACCGATGCAGAAGAACGTTCCCTTGATACCCTTTGCGTCCAGTGCCTCCAACACACGGGCAAAGACGTCATCTATCTGTTGAAACCGCTGCGGACGTCCGCCGTAGAGTTTTTGCTCTAGAAACCATTCCTCAATGTCAAATGTCAGAATATTCATTCTTTTCTCTTTGGTATTTCCTTTATAACTTTGGCCGGTCTGCCTACGGCGATGGTCCATGCCGGGATGTCCTTCGTCACAAGCGAAAAAGCACCTACTACAGCTCCTTCGCCTATGGTCACGCCGGGCATCACCATCGAATGCATTCCAATCATTACACCCTTTCCTATGTGTATCTCACCAAGGCGATAGGGCAGCTTGGCACAGTCATCACCCTTACGGTAACCGCTCAGGTCGCGTTGGTGGCAGAGCAGTCGGCACCCCCCTGTGAGTTGCACATGATCTCCTATGAAAATAAGCTCTGCATGTCCTGCATCCACATGTACATGATCACCGATGGCACAGCCTTTACCCACATGGCAGCCTATCTGCCTCAGACACCACGGTCTCAGTTTACGAAGGGCGAAGGGTGCAAACAGCCAACAGTCCATCAAGTAAAGCATGAAGCTATACTTGTAGGTAAAAAAGAACTTCTTGATGACAGCCCATAGCGACACCTGTCCGTATTCCTGTTCCGAATAGTTCATTCCCAAGCGTTGCAGCAAGCGGAACGTCAAACTCAGTTTTCCTGTTTCTGCTTTCATTCTTCAATTAAATCTCCACGCCATACTTTCTGAGCAGTTGCTTTCCCTTTCCGTAGGAAACCAGTTCCATAATATCCTCGGGGTCGAGCATAATATCGAAGGATTCTTCTAATAGGGATATGAGGCTCAGTTGGTGAACAGAATCCCATTCTTCTACCATATCCTTGCCAAAATCATCGTTCAGCTCTTCTACGTTGACACCGAATACTTCCGCAAATGCGTTGTTGTACTTTTCTAAATTCTCCATATTTTCCACTTTTATTATTTTTTCGACCACAGATTGTACGGATGACCACAGATAATATTAATCCGTCAAATCCGTGTAATCCGTGGTTCTATTTATTCTCGAGTTTTGCATAGAGGGTTTTACCTGCCTCATTCTTGGGAATCTCCTTGATAATTCTTACCTCAAAGGATGTAGCAACGAGTTTCAGGCGACTGACTAATTCCTCCTTCACCTGTTCCTTATATTTTTCATCTGTCAGATACACCAACATTTTCTCGTCCGTACCCACACAGGCACATTCCAAGTTTGGATACTTTCCCTTTATGATACGTTCACTCTCGTCCAAACCCACTCGCATGCCGAACAGTTTCAGGAAACGCCCCTTACGCCCTACGATATAGTAACAGCCATCTTCGTCGAAATAGGCCAAATCACCTGTTCGGACAAAGCCGTGACGCTCATCACCCATCAAAAGGTCTTCACGACTGCGGGCATAGCCCATTGTCACATTCTTGCCTCGATAGCACATCTCACCTTCTGTATTTGGTGTCGTAATCGGATTACCGTCCATATCTATCAATGACAGTTCTGCATTGGGTACGGCAATGCCGATACTACCCACTTTCTCCACAGCCCATTTGGGTGGTAACCATGCCATACGTGCCGTACACTCAGACTGCCCGTATGTAGCTATCCACTTTTTTCCGTTGTCACGACAATACTCTGCAAACTTCAGGTTCAGTTCCTTTGGCATTCGTCCACCACCTTGTGTAAGCAAAGTCAAGTCAGGCAAGTCCACACGGAAGAAGCGCATCAGATTCAGGATCTCAAAGCTATAGGGAACTCCCGTAAAGCTTGTTGCCCGCTGTTCCTTAATAAACTGCCAGAAGCCTCGATCTGTCATACTCTGCTTCGTAATCAGCACCGTTGCACCCACATAAAAATGACTGAACACCATCGAGAGCCCCATAGTATAATACAAAGGCAACACCATCAGCGGACGATCTTTATCCTTCAATTCAAAGAATGTCGAAATGTTTAGGGCTGCCGCCTCGATGTTTTCATACTTATGCCGTACCAGCTTCGGGCTGCCTGTACTGCCAGATGTTGGCAACAAGTGAGAGAGATCTTCATGCATCGGACAGGCATTATTGCCTGTCTTCATCAACGTATAGCCATAACTGCTTATGATTATCTCATAAGGGAATTTCTCAGCCATAATGTCTGGCACGCATACGAATGGAGGCATATAAAGATCATACAAGTTCTTGTATAGTTCATCGTCCAAATGGGCATTAAGAATCAATGGCACATTCCCTGCACAAATATTACCAATCGTCCAAGCAATGCCACCCACATTGTTTTCTACCAATAGGAACAACAGCGAGCGAGCTGGCATTTGTTGTTTTGCCCTTTCCACAAAGTCCCTCAACTCACCATACGTAAGTTGGTTCCCCTGCGCATCAATAGCCGCAACCGACTCTCCCAGCCACTTGTCAAGATTAAGAATCATTCTCTAATAATGTTCAATGTTCAATGTTCAAATCGAGGCGCATCCATTCACCCCCAGTATCTCGCCAGATATATAGCTTGCCCTGTCGGAAGCCAGGAAGGCACAGGCATTCGCCACATCCTCTGGCGTACCAAGACGTCCCAATCCTATACGCGAAATACGTTGATCAATCTTTGCTCCATCGCTCTCATAGAGTTCAGCGAAACGCTCCGTCTTTACAATTCCCGGAGCCACTGCATTCACGCGAATTCCTTGTGGTGCCAGTTCCTTGGCGGCAGACTTGGTGAACGAAATGATAGCACCTTTCGTGGCAGAATAGGCACTCTGACCAGGAGATCCCAGAACTGCAGTCACAGAGGCGATATTTACGATAGAACCACCTCCATTGCGAGCCATTAGGCGTGAACAGAGCTGGACCATCTCAATGACGGCTATCACATTGATGCGGAACATCAGTTCAGTTTCTTGGCGCACTATCATGCCTATCTTCTTGTTAAACACGACGCCGGCATTATTTACCAATGCGTCAATCCGCTTCTCTGCCTTGAAAATAGCCATAAAGGCGCTTTTTACAGCTGTAGCATCCGACACATCGAAATACATTGGGACGACACGGGTGTTATTTCGTTCTGAGCATTCCTTTACCCATTCATCCATACTACCTTCGCGCAAATCGCAAGCATAGACAATGGCACCATCAGCAGCAAAACGCTCAGCAATCCCCTTGCCTATTCCTTGGGCCGCACCAGTGATAATGCACACCTTATTATATAATAGTCTTTCCATACTTCATTTAATTCTTCTTGCAGGGTTACCGAATACCGTTGTTCCTGATGCCACACAATTAATGACTAACGAACAGGAACCGATATGAGCATCATCGCCCACCACCACATTGTGGTTCAGTACGGCCGCCGTATGAATCATATTATGTTCGCCGACAACGACGCCCCCCACCAACATCACGTATGAGTCAATGCGGTTCCAACGGCCTATCCTGACATCGTGCCCCACGATGGTGTACGACTGGATGAAGTTATAGTCATCAATCCAGGCATCAGATGCCACCGTGGTAAAAGCCCCGATATAGCATCCCTTGCCTATGTGTACGTTCGTGCCGATGCGTGCCGTGTGGTGTATCATCGTGATGAACTCTCCGCCACGTGCGATAATGGCCTCCATGCAAGCCTTGCGTGACTCCCCACCGATGGAGCAGACAAACACATCGTCCTCTGCAGGAATATAGTCAGCTATTGTTCCCAGCACTGGAGGATAGTTACTAAAATGATCCAAAGCATGAACATTGTCGTCAATGTATCCCTTCACCACATATTCTTTCTCATACGTGGTGCTCTCGCAAGCCATATCATACATCGTCCGTCCCATGCCACCAGCTCCTATAATAATCAAGTTCTTCATCTTTTCTTTATTTATGTTGTTTGATTACTTTTTCAAAGAGTTCCACCAGTTGTCCTGCAATGGCCTTGGCAGAGAAGCGTTTCTTCACGTATGCCCTGATGGCCTCAGGCTGATACTTGTCAATAGTTGTTTCTATCTGCCTCATGGCTTTCGTCAGTTGCTCCACATTGTCGATATCTACCAACAAGCCATTATCAGGCTTAACAAAATGCTCCGGGCCTCCACAGCGCGTGGCAATAACAGGCAGTCCCATGGCCATGGCCTCGATATAGGCCACTCCGAAGGTCTCACCTCGCGAGGGCAGCACGAAGGCATTGCTCTCGTTCATCAAGCTGATGATGGCCTGCTTGTCAAGCATACCCGTGAACCGAACACGGTCGGCTATGCCTAACCGTTCTGCCTGAGTACGTAGATGCCCGTTTTCCGATCCACTACCAACGATGATGAGCTGTTCCGCGCCCCCGAGTTGGGCGAAGGCTTCTAACAACACATCGTAGCCCTTTCTCTGAATCAGGCTTCCCACTGCTAACCACACAAAAGGTTTTGTGGTCTTACGGGGGATAGCAGGTTGCAGGAAAGCGTCGCTGACCATGTCACAAACCACTTCGGCTTCCACACCGAAATGCCTCTCCATCTGTGCCTTCAGACTGGGCGAAACTGCCAGAAGACGGTCGGTAAGTGCGTATGCCGTCCGCCCTGACCGCATAATCCGAGGAGATAGTGTTGACTCGTTCAACTTGCTCCAATGCTCTATACCTACAATAGGAATTGCATACTTCTGTTTGACTTGCCGGAGCATGGCTATCCAAGACATATAGTGGGCATAAATGACATCGGGAAATCCTTCTGCACAAAATATTTTACGGCAGAGACGTAGCATCATCCGCTCAGGCATCAATTGTCGCATCCTGCCTGGCATCAACTTGCCCGACAGCAAAAAGTAGGTGTAGGCACTGATGGCACCATCGTTCACGTGGCTGATACCAAAAACCTGATTAAATGGACGGAAGCGCATGTCCACGACAGCCACTGTTACACGATGCCCCATACTGACCAGAGCTTCTGCCTGGTCTTTTTCGAAGCATCCCCATTGTGGGTCCTTGACTGTGGGATAACCGTGTGAAATTATTAATATGTGCATGCTTACTTGATAGTTATGTTCGAAATAACTGGACAGTGGTCAGAAAGATAGACACCCTGCTGCCTATTTTCCTGGGGTATATTGAACGTGTTCACGTCTATGCTGTCGCTGACAAAGATAAAATCTACTCGCTTGCGTTTGGCCATCGTTCTTTTCCCAAAACCATGGAAACTATAGTCCACGCCTTCGCGCTGCTTGGCCATATAGTAGGTGTCATGCAACTCGAAGGAGTTGTGCAACGCTGGATGGTACACTGCACTGTCAGCCTCGCTGCTATTCATATCGCCCATGAGGATGATGGGATATTGAGCGGCAAGAGAGGCCAGACGCTCTTTCAGAAGCTTAATACCCTCTTCACGTGCCTGCCGACCAGCATTGTCAAGATGAGTGTTTGCCACACAGAACACTTTACCTGTTGCTTTGCTTCTAAGTACAGCCCAATTGACAAAGCGTGGATGGCGACCATCCCATCCGATGAACCCTACGCTATCGGGGAACTCAGACAGCCAAAAAGTGCCTTGCGCTATCTTCTTGAAGGCCGACTTCCTGAATAATATGGGAGCATCGGCGCGCTTTTCTTTGTTCTCCCGTCTGACGATGGCATATTCGGGAAGCCCCTTATGAATGTCTTTCATGGCCTGAGGATAGACTTCTTGCAGGCCAATCACATCTAAATGCTGTTGGCTAACGTAATCGAACAAGAGCTGCTTGCGTTGCCCCCATCGGTTCAGACTGTCCTTTTTTGAGTCTATGCGAATATTGATGGTGGCCACGGTCAACTCCATTGCCTGTGGGCTTGCTGTATCGAAACAGCAAAACAACAGCAACAAAACTAAGAGCAGGGATACTTTGAAAAAACTATTCTTCATTCTTCAATTTTCAATCTTCAATGGAATCTTGGATGAATGCACTTGAACTTCTAACTATGTCAGACAGAAGAGGGTTGACAACGGTATAGTCGACGGGCGGTACATGCCGCCAGACATCAGTGTAGCGCTCAGGAATACAAAGACTGTTTAGTAGCGAAGTAACACGCCCGGCTCTCTGCCCCATACCCACGGCGAAGAACTGCTTCTGGAAGATGACCGATAGGGCCACACCATGGAAAGAATTGCTCACCACATAGTCAGCATGAGCCAAGAGCGAGAGAAAATATTCCACCCTTGCCGTGCGACAGTAGCGCCGACCACTAGTGAAGAGGACATACTTTTTGTTCACCTCCACAATGGGCAAGCTCTTCTCTTTGCTTAGTCGTTCGGCAAAGTTCACAGTCGAAGTCTGCCCTAACAGGTTATACACCAAGATATAGTGCTGGTAGGCTGGCTGTTCTGATGCTTTGTTTGCCAACGATTGCCAGACTTCCTTCCCCAGCAGAAATACAGGGTCACAGACAATCTGTGCCTTTATACCCAGCGAAGTGATCCATTCTTTCAAAGAGTCTTCCCTGACGCTGATAGTCTCGAACCCTAACAGATGCTTTTTCAGGGTTTCCTTTTCACCCTCTTTCACATCAATGCTCCCCATGCTGGCAGCGTATGCTATTTTCCTAGCCTGCACGTTGTCAGAGCCGAAATACCAGAAATCGAAACCTGGGTGCGACGGCATGCGTTGGCGACGCCATATCTGGTCGCTGCCATAGAACACCACGTCGAATCCCTTGACAACATCATGGTCGCCACCGTGGTATCTGGCTTCCAAAGGTAGCCCCAACTCTTCGTGCATGAAGGCCTGTAGGTTCTGTTGGCGTCGTCTACGTGCTTGATGCCAGAAAAGGGTGTAGTAGAGCTGCACCATCTTCCCTTTCAGATTGCTCTCACGGAATTTCCTCCACGAGAACAGTTCGAAGTAGCGGCGGTGATAGTCGGGCCAATAATCTACAAAATCTACATCATGCCCCAACCCAGCAAGGTAAGTCTTCAGTGCGTATGCCTGCAGGAGAGCGCCATAGTTTTCTGCGCGGTGATATGTCAGTATGCCTATTCTCATATTTTTTCCTCTATTTCCAGTGTGGCGTGGTTGTATATCTTGTTCATCATCTCCTTGTAAATGGGAAACATCCGCTCGGCCTGTTCGTCACGCCAGACGAAGGTGTTTACATTCTTGTCAGAGACGTATGCGTCTATCCTGTGGTAACCATAGAGGCGCAGCAACCCTTTCTTCAGCAGTCGGCGGTAGGAGCCTATCCTCAATTTGTTGCCCATGTATGCGATGCAAAAAGCGGTGATATTGCGTAGGTTCTTCCGCATTTTCAGCACGGCAAAGGTGCTGCCGAGATTCTTCGCCGGGCCTTCCTGGTTGAGTTTACGCCACTGGGTTGAGCGTGCGGCCTTGCACTTCTCCTCTTCCATATCAGCAGCCTTTTCCAGATGCAGGCGCACTCTGAGTATGACACCTTCCAGTTCGCCACGCTTGAAGGCCGATGAGCGCTGACTTAGCAGCAGATCCTTACAGTTGTAGGTTTTGATGGTGCCGTCGGGCAACAGGCAGTCGAGGCTCTGCAGCAGGGCTGTGATACTGCATTTGAAGCATCCGGCATTACCAACCACTGCCGATGCCACCGTTCCTGGTAGGGAGGTCAGTCCGCAAACGCCGGCATAGCCTTGCTCCATCAAGTCCTTGGACAGCCGCATCACGTTCGTGCCGCAACCACAGGTCACGATGTCGCCCTCTTGGCTGTAGTCGTTCACTCGTGTGGTACATACCACGACGGTGGGGCTGCAGGTGGAGTGGAAGAACATGTTGGATGTCTGTCCCACCACCTCAAACTCCAGCTTTTCCTTGTACAGCCATCGGCATAACTCCGTCAGCTGGGTAACGTCGTGAGGGGTAATCCAGCAGCCGCACGTGCCACCGGTTTTGATCCATGTCTTTTGTGACAGAGCTACATCCATCTCATATTCGATATGGAAGGTGTCCAGAAAAGATTTCAATGCTTCGTTCATAACTCAAATGTTGATTTGTGGGGGAACTTCGCATCAAAAGCACGATGCAGGAACGTGCGGCACTCTTGGAAGTCCTCGTCTTGCACTTGCGTTGTGTCGTTCAGACAGAGGGAGTGAATCTTCTTTGAACGAAGTGCAGCACCAATCTGCTTCAACGACTTGACGTTGATGGTCATATATTTGCCGAAATTGTTGCGCACGGGATGGAACCTGTTGGTGGCAAACTGCCAGTAGCGGACAATGTAGGGGTTGAGGCTCACGTCCTCTCGGAATTGAGAGCAGGTGCGCTTGCACATTTCGGACTCTTGCTCCCAGATCTCATCGAGTACAGACCGAAGCATGGGCTGTTCGACATGGCGCAGCGCGAAAGCAACAAACTGCTGCTTACCGAAAAACAACAGTGATGGGACAAAAAACTTCCCCCAGAGATGAGTACCGTACCATTTCCACGGTGCCTGCCTGACGGTGCGCTGGCGGTTGAAGTGATAGTTCAACACGCCTACATTGCAAAACACCTGAATCTTGTTGCTGAAGAGACCACGTGGATTATACGTGGGTGTCTCATATTTCTCTGCGTTACAGTCGCAGGGCAGACCGTTACGGAAATACCAAGTCGGCTCTGTAGGCTGATTGATATAGAAATCGTCGTTGAAATAGACAAAATGCTCCGACAGTCCAGGAATACGCCCCAAGCATATCTCTATGGCGCATGAGTTAAAAGTGGGCAGGTATTCCTTTGGCATAAAATCGGCATGGCTTACCAACACCAACTTGGGATGGTTGCGGTTGATCCAGTCTGGAAACTTACCGTTGGTCACCAGAAACACCTTGTTCACCCACGGGGCATACATCTCCACGGCACGGAACCAATATCGGAACAAGTCCCAGTTGCGGAATCGTCCTTTGTCCTCAGCATGAGGCCCAGGACGCAGTTGCCTATATTGTTGTTGCCACTCAGGGTCGTTGCTGTCGAGCCATGTGACCACAAAATCTATTTTCTCTTTGTTCCCCATTTTGTTATTTTGTTATCGTATGCTGATATAATGTCGATGATCGGTATGGCCATAAACGCTATTACAGAAAAAGGTGACATGACATCACTGCGCTGATAGAAAGACAGCCAATAGGCTATCAAGAAACCATAATCGTTGATGTCTGGTTTTCTCCTTAATCTGCGCAGAAAGACCTTATTGAAAGTAATGAACAGGAATGCCAGTGCCACAAATCCATACTGGAATATCCATTTCTTTGCCCCAGCACTGCCGCCACGGCTTTCAATGTTGATTTGTTTTGGCAGATTGTTTGCTCCAACTCCGAGCCACAATTGTCCCTTTTCAAGCGCTTGATTATAATATTTGTCAAAAGCCACTGTCGTTCTGTTGTCAATAGTTTCTATGTCTTCCATTTCACCATCATCAGCCATAATTCTCATAACAATCTTTTCCTGAAAGCGGTCGTATGTCACATAGATTGTTGCCCCCATAACCGCTATTCCAATGATCATTTTTTTTAGGCTGACACGAACATGCGTGATAAGGAATATGCCAAGAAGAACGAAGAAAGCGAGGGAGAAAGAAATGATGCCACTGATGACGAATACAATGAAAGGAATGCGTAGCGACCGTACCCTCCATGCGAGAAAGAGCAGCATACCGCACAATGTGCCTATGCGCCCTGGTTCATTGGCAATACTTTGGAAACGTACCACTCCATAGTCTGTACCTATCAGGTTGAATACAAGATTGACAAAATGTGTTTCCCTGGCCGCCGTCTCACGTGTCGACTGCCCCAACACAATGCCCCAGCCAGTTGTCCCGTAAATGGTAAATTCCACGATAGAACACGCCAAAAGGATGGCCAATACCCAGACAAAGCACTTGATAACGCGAACTTGCAACTCATAGCTGATTCTGAGGAATAATACGGCATACATCAAGCAGAAAAATTGCAGAAGTATAGGTGGACAGAGATTGAAAAAGGTGGAAATGGAGTAGATAGCAAGTATTCCCACCAAAAAGATGGAAGTTTCTTTGCTTTTCTTTATTGTCAATCTTCCCTTGTTGGGGGTCGTGAAGTAAATGACCAAAAGCAGTAAAAAAAAGACAGTGGTAGTGCCTTCACTCTTGAGAAGGTAGAAATTGGCTATCAGCGTATGCATAGCCATAAAGCTAAAAGCCCATACCAATAAGTCGGTCTTTTTCACTACCATCTTGCTATTACTTTCCTATCTGACTTGTTATGAATTGCGCAGAACCCTGTCGCATAGAGGCGAGCCTCTCATTGACCACTTTGTAGTCGATGCTGCTGATATTATCCACGGGCTCTGTGGCGGCGACGATATGGTCGGCCAGTCCGAGTGAACCTAACAACCCTTCAACCCTCCCCGAACGACGCGACTTGAGCGCATAGCATTCTTTTTGGAATACTAATGATAGTGCTATGGCATGGAACGAGTTTGCCACGATGCAACGGGCATACTTGATATAACCTAAAAATTCTTCGGGCGACATGGATTCCCTGAGGGTGACCAGCTTATCGCGGCGACTCTTCAGCTGCGGTTTGGCTTGACCCTTGATAACAACAGAAGAACCTAACCGGTTGGCCAGTAGTCGGGCAAACCGGCTGGCCGCTGGGTCGTCTAAGACGTTAAACAGGAACACGTAGTCCTGCTCTTCCGGACGGACGGCAATTTTATCAAAAACAGAGGCATCCACCAACAACGTGGGGTCGAGGCAGACGGAAGCAGATACCCCACAATGTTCTTGAAGTGCCAGCTGGAAACTCTTTTCGCGCACCGATATAGCATCGAAAGCCTTGATTCGCTGCTGCACCTGTTGCCAACCGGGCTTGTCCCGCTCGACCTCTGGTCGCTTGCAAGGCAAGAACTCGCTTGTCTCGCCTATACTGGCTGCGTAGGATACGAAGCGTGCGCCATGCTTCTCAAACTGTCCCCAGAACACAGGGTCGAAGCCCCGGCACAGTTTGGGGCTCCATATCTGGTCACTGCCAAAAAGAATGCAGTCATATCCTGTAGGAATGTCAGCAGCAGTCGTAGCCCGAGGCGAAAGGTGCAACTGACTGACCATAAAATGATAGAACACGCGGATGGTCTTTCGCCAAGCAGGCCAAGCTAATAGTCTGGCGATGAAAAATTTCAAAAAGGCAATAAAGCCTCGACGGCGCAGTTCCGTTTTGCTGAACAGCTTTTTCTGCTCTTCAATGAACGGAATCCTGTAGTCGATAACCTCCACGTCATGACCTTTCTCTTGCAAGTAATGCTGTAACGCATAGCACTGGAGCACAGCGCCATAGTTCAGCGCGTTATGGAATGTAAGTATACCAATTTTCATATATTCATGAAAGCTTTTCAAAAAATAATTTTATGGGGTAGGCCAAACGGTAATATACGCCATACTTTATTCTATTCGGATTGTCTCCGGCCATGCGTGCGGATATGTATAATGCTTTCCACATCCAGGCATAATGCAAAAATCTATTTAGCAGACCGGCTTGCCGAAGCAATTCACTATGCTTTTTCTCTATATATTTCTTTGCGACAGGCAGACGCTTCGGGTCATTGGATATGCGAGCCTTGTCAGATAAGTTTTTTGTAAAAAGCACCAGCATCTCGTTATGAGGATAATAGATCTCTGTCTTTTGAGCTATACGAATGAGTAATTCATATTCTTGAATCTTCAGCAGATTCTCGTCAAAACCGCCAATCTCCTCCAACAAACTTTTCTTTGCGAGTATACATGAAGTACTTGTAATAAAATGGCGGAAAACTTTTTTTGACAAATCTCCCTCAAAGGCATACTTTGTGGTTTCTGGAAATACCTTAATGAGCTTATTATTTATATAGACTTGTTTTTTACGCAGACAATACACACATTCGCAGCTCTTTTCCTTCAACAAGACAACCTGCTTCTCTATTTTTGTCGGCAACCAGGCGTCGTCGTCGTCCAAGAATGCGACATATTCACCGCTTGCAGCCCTGATGCCCAGATTCCTGGCATGGTTTCCCCCGTGACTATCGCTCTTTGGTATAGAGATAAATCTTATGTCGTCCCTGCTCTTGCAGTATTCATCCGTACCGTCTGTGGACGCATCGCTTACGACAATACATTCAATATTCGCATACGTCTGCGAAAGAACGCTGTCTATTGCTCTTTTAAGGAGCCCCAACCTATTATGCGTTGTTATGACAGCACTTACCTTTCCTGTATTACTATTCATTGCAATTGTGAAAGAAATTTGAGGGATTCTTGCTTTGCCACTGCCAACCGGGCCTGAACATCTTCAAAGTCAATCGGCTTAATATCCTGAGGAATGACTCCCATAGGTGCGAGTAGTCTGTGAGAGGCTCCAACTAAATTCAGCAAAGTTTCTGCTCTACCGGCATTTTTCACGAAAGAGGCGAAAAACTGTTTCCTGTAAATGATAGAGAATGCCAACCCGTGAAAAGAGCAACTAAACACATAGTCTGCATTCTTGAACAACTGCAGAAACTCTGAGGGTCCTACAGTGGTCAGGTTAGTGTCAGTCTCTTGCGATGTGGCATAACCATTAAGGATAATCAATTTCATTCCTTTGCTGTCTGTAAATCTCCTGACTTCTCTCAAGTCAAAAGCATTTGTCTTGATGGTATAGAGCAGGGCATATTTTTCTTTATCGTATGGAGGCGTTGGAACTTGTCTGTTCCACTGTTCACTATTAAGCAGCAATGTGGGATCGAGTGACAAAGCTACGTTTCCGTATCCTAAATCCATGAGCATCCGTTTCAAATCATCTTCACGTACTGAAATCTTTTCTAAATGCGAAATAAGTTCTTTTACTTTTGCTTTGTCAGTATCATTGTCAGGTAAGATTCCCATACTGGCGGCGTATGACACATGGTGTTTAGCGTTTATGTTGTTCTTTCCAAAATAGAAAGGGTTATATGTGCGCAAGGCGTTTTGTTTTCTCCAAATCTGATCGCTGCCATATATCACGACATCATAGTTCTCGTCAATCGGACGGCAATACGGATAAATATAGAGCTTAAAAAAAGCATCGAAATTGTCATGCCGTCTCTTTTTCCAAACAGACATCTTCAAATAGGAGACGGCATGAAGTTTAAAGATGTTTTTTACAAATTTACGAAATGAAAAACATTCGTAGATTTTCCTATGATAGTCTGGCCAATAGTCAACGTAATACACCTCATGCCCCATTTCCTCGAGGGCGAAACGGGTGGCAAGCGACTGCATGACAGCACCATAATTCAGCGTACGATGATAAGTTACTATACCTATTTTCATATTAGTTGACCTTTCTTGCGATTTTCCTTAGTCCAGACATTGCCATCTGTCTTTCAGCCAATGACATTCCTATAGTAGCAATTAACATTGTACACACTCCTAAAGAGGCAAAAATGAACAGCGCATCATATAGCATAGTACTGGGCATTAGTTTCCAAACTATGTAACAAGACACAACAGACGGAATGGATACGAACATTACGGGTAGCAAGACATTCTTTACATATCCCATGATTCTTACTCCAGTTATACTTTTCAAGATGAACAGGCGGGTAAAAATAGAAATGCCGTCGATAACTATCATAACATAATACACCATATACGCTTCATAGCCCAACCATAACACTAAATAGCTTAATGGCAAAATCAATATTCTCAACCCACCTATAATGAAGGCATTGGTTCGCATTATACCCGTTGCCAGAATTTGTGTCGTCAGTGTTTTGCTTAAAACCGTCACAAGTCCGTAAATTAATGTCAGGCGAACAAATATGATAGTGTATTCTGGATAATGTCCTAACCACAACTTTAGGATTTCCGGTGTCAGGAATATGATTGGAACGGAGAATAAGAACATCAGATAATAGGAGAATTTTGCTCCACGATATACCAGTTCCATAGACTTGTCTAGTTCTCCTGCTGCGTAAGTTTTTACTATTTGGGGATTTAACGCGACTGTAAAATCGTTTACAAATTTTGAAACAGCATGAAAGACCTGCATGGAGATAGCATGAGCCGCGTTTACTGCTACGCCACAAAAGAGATTCAATACAATGTTTACCCCATGATTGGATAGAATAGCGGCAAAAGAACCTAAAAATGTATAACCGGCAAAACTTGTCTGTCGTATATATGCTTGTTTGTCTCTGACAATACGGAACTTTGATTCCTCTGGAAAGTTCTTCCTGCAATAGATGCTGTATATAGAACGCTCTGAAATAGCCAATACCAATAACAATACTGCATATATGATAAGCCTGTCATATAAGAACATGAACAGGGCATAACTGATGAGGAGCTTCACGATAACATCATACAAACTGATGTAGGCAAAGGCTTTCATTCGCTCGTACGCGATGATGATTGCATTATAGGGCATGCAAATAATGTTGAGGAGGAATGCAAGTATAGAGCACTGAAACACCACATTGGCAGCAAACATTCTTCCTTCAGGTATGTTCATCTTACAGTTAAGGAACCACAAGCCAAATGTTTCCAACGCTAATAACAGCACAGCAGCCAGGGCAATATGAATGCCCATTGCAGTGCAAAACACCTCATTAGGATTTCCGTCTTCTTTCTTGCCCAACTCTACGTTGATGAAACGCTGGGTGGCTGTGACCAACGTTCCTCCGAGCATGGAAAACATGGCGACAAAGCCGCCAATGACATGATAAGTGCCATAATCATCTATGCCTAAGGACTGCAATATAACCCTTGAGGTGAAGATGGAAATAATCATCACCACAACGGTACGCATATACAGCAATATTGTGTTTTTGGCAAGGCGTTTATTGCTAGAGGCAGAAATCTTATGGGCCATTCACTTTATCTTCTTAAGAATTGCCTTTACGCCGGCTTTAGCTGTGTCGGTTATCCGCTCCATCATGGGAACATCGGTGGCCTTAATATTACGGACAGAATCCAGATTCTTTATCTCATCGTTTGTTTCCACAAATATCTCGAAGATCATGGGCTTTTCGGTCAATTCTTCGGTCACAAAATGCTCATACGTGGCATCAAACTCTTCTTTGTTAGAGGCGGTGAGGTATTCAAAGCCCAGACTCTCGGTAAAACTCTTCACCAGCGTTTTTGACATGTTTCCGAAATGCCCTCCAGCGGCGATATACAAATCGGCCGACTCGCCAAACAGGTAGCCAGGGTGGTCCTTCTTCCTGAATTCTATTCCGCGGCCATTGTTTATCAACAGTATTCTGGTGTTATTACCCACATGCCTGTTGCCTAAGGCATTCAAGTCGTAGAAGAAGGCCAAGTCACCTACTACCAGAAAGTGTAACTTCTGTGGATTAGCCAAAGATGCGCCAATCAGCGTGGAGAGCGCACCGTCGATACCAAACCCTCCAACGTTACAACTGCTCTGTATGGAAGAATCCAGTTCAAAGAAATTCCACGAACGCAAGGAATTGAAGATACCAAAATGGATAACGGAGTTCTCTGGCAGACAAGACGAAAGCTGTTTGGCAACGAATATGTTTCCAAATCCCAACTCTGGAAATGCAGACAGACATTCCTGATACTCTGCCTTACATCTATCTAAATTGGTTGTTTTATCTCCCTCACCTGCTGAATAATGCTTAAAAAATGAGAGCTCGTCAACCTCAAAAACGCTATCCAATGAATGGAACAAATCCCGTATCTCCCCATCCTCGCTTACACGCCATACTTTCTTGGGCTTTAATGCTTGCGTTGTATATTTATCTCCAGACACCTCTCCTATATGTATCAACAAATCTGGAGATAATAATTTGCTTTTATAGTTCTTCTGCGAACATACCAGAGCAAAGTTTACCTCATATTTCCCCCTATAACCGCTTGTGTGGTCGCAAAAGGCCACGGAATCATGTACAGCACAAAACTTGTCTATTTCCCGTGACAGTTCTTCAGACATGCTGGTATGTGCACCAATAAATATAGCTATCCTCACATCTTCGATAGAGGGAAAGGATGCTTCTATGTTATAATATTTTATCGCTTTCACACTTGGCAGTTCCTCTGTATCAAAACCACGTGGTGACGCATCAATATTGATGAGTACTGGTCCGCCTCCATGTCGCCACAGTTCTATCAAGGCTCTGTTGATGATTGTCGTATTATGCTGTGCGTCCTTGTCGTTACCGATTTTATTGACGTATGCACTATATTTTACGGTATCTTTAGGCGACTGGGTCCTGTCGATGACCTGTGAATGTAAATGACCTATAGCGTGTTCACCATGAGAGCCGGCGATAACCAATATGGGTAGTTTTCGATAGTAAGCCTCCGTAAGACCAGGGAAATAGTTGCGAGATGCTGTTGCCTCTGTGCAAATGATGGCAACAGGCTCTCCGCTCTCTGCGGCCAGCCCACAGGCCATATAACAAGCACTACGCTCATCGACTGATGAATACATCTCAAAATATTCGTCATGTTGCATGCTACCAACGATGGCGATATTGGTGGTGCCTGGCGATGCTATTACCTTTCGAATATGATGTGCCTTCAGCAAAGACAATAATATCTGGGCGTTTTTATCGTTAGAATATTTCATTTTACTCTTGCATTTATAGTTTTTCCATTATTACAAACTAAAGTCTGACCTGTAAGACAAGACGCTGCATCTGACAATATAAAAGCTGCAATTTCTGCTACTTCTTCTGGCAAATACACTCGCCCGAGCATTTCTTTTTTAGAAGAAATATCTCCATTCGGATCTTTCCCTGTCATTTGGGATGCAGTAATGCCTGGAGCTATTGCATTGATTCTTATGTTTTGTTTGGCCAACATATAAGCAATCCCTTCTACCATACTATTTAAGGCAGCCTTTGTATAACCATAAGGGCGAATATCCGACGTTATTCCGGTTTCTGAAGAAATAACCAATATATTTCCTTCTGTTTCTTTTCTTATTAGGTACTTAGCGAAATGTTGTGTTAAAAAGAATGTTCCAGTAAGATTTGTGTCAACCTGGCTCCGAAACGTTTCTTCCGTTACATCAAAAAAAGAACTTTCATGAAGAGATATACCCGCATTATTTACCAGACAATTGATTCCTCCAAGTAGATTATCTGCTTTTTCTAAAAAAGAATCGCATGCTGAAATATCTTTAATGTCCATTTGCTGATATTTACAGCCTATTTCGTCTGCACTTTTAGAAAGAGTTTCTATATTTCTTCCAGTAATAAGCACCTCTGCGCCCTCTTCTGCAAAGCGCTTGGCCATTGCATAACCCAATCCAGAACCGCCACCTGTTACCACTATTTTTTTCCCTTTCAATTTCATTGAAGGCTCTAAACAGGTTATTTTAGCATATACCGGTTTTGGTTTACCATGAAATAAAAATAACAATAATTTCTTTAATCTCGACTTTGACATTTCTGTATCATTATAGTTTTTCTTTTTTCACAAAGAATAATGATGGATTGGTAAACATTTTGACATGTTGATTTTTTAAGATAAAACTTAATCCAATTGTTGTTATTATTGTTATAACAAAAGCTGTATAAAAAGTCATTGGAACATTCATTTTATCAGCTATTAGAATAAGCGGTGGTATTATAGGAGCACTCATCGGTGGTATTAGCAGAGCATGATAAATATAGTATTGCAATGATATTTTGCCCTGTTGAGCAACCCAAGGTGCTTTATAGCAGACGTTGATGAATGCAATAGACATCGGGACAGCAAGACCAAAGGCAATCATGCGTATCGCCGCTCCCCAAAAGCTTTTGTAGGGAGTAGCAAATTTCAGGTCGTTTATGCGGTGAGGATAGAAAAACAGTATGGTAAGAATCGCAATCAGAAACACCACACAAAGCAGTTTGTATTTGTCTGGCAGGTAGAGATTCCTCCCCTTCATGTAGTACCCCAAAAAGAAGAAAGGCATCAATGCCAGCGTCCTCTGTATGGAAAGGAGTCGGTCGAAAGGCAAAAAGCCTGCCATTATGCTGATACTGAATGTGGTGATGAGAACGAGTTTCGTATGTCTCAATATACTATCTGGAATCACCTGAAGCATCAGCCGCCAGTATATAAGACTAAGCAGATACCATAGCATGTACCAGGGCGTGAGAATCGTCCTAACAGAAAGAGGTTCGCCTACATAAAACAATAGTCCTATGGCTTGAAAAATAATCAGCGGCTCCAACAGTGTCCAAATGCTTGGCCAGAATGTTTTCCAGTCTTTCTTACGTGAGTAATTGCCGGAAATAAAGACAAACAGGGGCATGGCGAACAGACAAAGCCAATTCCACAACGCAACGCAAGCCGTAGAGCCGACAAATTCTTTTCTCATAATCACATGTGCAGTGATAACGAGAACCACCAACCAGAACTTGACGGAATCGACACGTTCATCCCGTACTTTGGGACTTTGCAATTTCATTCCTGATACCGCCTTCTGTTTTAAACTCTTATTAAGCATTTTCTAAACAATTTTTATTGGCGCCCCTGTAATTCATTCAAACGAGTCATCTTCGAAGCCCACTCGAATCTCTCTCGAAAGTCCCTTCCATCTCTCTTCCATCTCCCTTGCTACGCCTATGCTCTGCCTATGCTACGCCTAAGCTACGATATACCTACGATATCCCAATGATAGCGCTACGTAATTCGAATCTCTAAGGTCAATGCCTAACACAAAATTACTCAACTTTTCTCCCACCGCTCGATCTGGCATTCGTGCTGCTTGGTGTCTTTGTCGCAGAATATGCGCAATTCTAATTATTCGTGCTAATACGCATAATTCATTACATATCAGCACGTTACTTGTTTTAAGAGTAATAATATCACAGAAAAAACTTGGAAACTTGAACCGGTTCCTCATTTTTCTGCTTGCAAAAATAGCATTTTTATTTGAAACTACCAAATAAAAATAGAAATAAATAAAAAAAGTCACCGATTTGGGTGACTTTTTTTATTTATTTATCAAGTTTTTCGTAAATCGAATTATTCGACCTATATTCGGGCACAATAGCCTTCATCTTGGCCACGGTGGCCATATCGTCGTAACGGCGAGAAATTTCTATCAGCTCATCGATATCGCGGCACACCTCATCATAGTCGTACTCGCGCACCTCGGCAATACGAATCTTCTCGTGGAAGGTGGGCTTGGTGCCCTCCAATTCGTTCAGCACCTCCTCGTAGAGCTTCTCGCCCGGGCGCAATCCTGTGAACTTAATCTCCACATTCTTGGCACCCGAGAGTTTGATCATGCGCTTGGCCAGATCGGCTATCTTCACTGGCTGGCCCATATCAAACACGAATATCTCGCCACCATTACCCTTGGTACCAGCCTCAAGCACCAGCTTACAGGCCTCGGGTATCAGCATAAAGAAGCGCACGATACGCTCGTCGGTCACGGTGACTGGTCCGCCATTCTTAATCTGTTCACGGAACAGGGGGATAACGCTTCCGTTCGATCCCAGCACATTGCCGAAACGGGTAGTTACAAACTGCGTTCTGGCTGTAGGGCCGCCCAGTTGCGATGCCACCACAAAGCTCTCCTTGTTACCCAGGTTTTGTATATGGCTTGCTACCTTTTTCTCCTTAATGGCCTGATCCAGTGCCTGCACATAGATCTCGCAGATGCGCTTAGAGCAACCCATCACGTTGGTGGGGTTCACGGCCTTATCGGTTGATACCATCACAAACTTCTTCACGCCATACTTCACGCTCAGGTCGGCTATCACCTTGGTGCCGTAAATATTGTTCTGCACGGCCTCGCTGGGGTTATCCTCCATCATGGGCACATGCTTATAAGCAGCTGCGTGGAACACATAGTCGGGGCGGAACGTCTTGAATATCTGCTCCATGCGCTCCTGCTTGCAGATAGATGTCACCACAGTCTCAGCCTCAATGCCGGGGAACTCCTTCTGCATCATCAGGCGGATGTCGTGCTCAGGCGTCTCGGCCTGATCTATCAGCATCATGGCCGAGGGGGTGAACTTAGCCACCTGGCGCACAATCTCCGAGCCTATCGAACCTGCGCAACCGGTTATCAGCACACGCTGATCCTTCAGCAACTCCTCAACCGACTTCAAATCGACACGAATCTCAGAACGGGGCAGCAACTCCTCAACGCTCACCTCGCGCATCTGCATGGGGCCGGCATCAAAACCCTCGGTCGACTCGCCTGCATCATCCATTTCAATAGCACTCTGCGCCATATAGATCTTGGCTCCGGCACCGATAATCACATCCTGCAGCTCCTGACTATTGCGGAACTCCCTGACGCGATAAGGCGATACCAGCACAGCCTCAATATTGTTTTCACGGATGACGGCAGCCACATCTTCCTCTACAGAATACACCTTCTCGCCCAGAATCTCCTGATGTTTGGTACTCTTCAACGGCATCTGAGAAATGAAACCCTTAAACAAGAATTTGCGGGGACGCTGGTTGCGGATATTTTTAGCCAGACCTACTCCACCCTGCATGGCACCATAAATCAGGATGCGCATGGCGCGGGTATTAGAGAAAGCCACATCGTAAAGGGTTTTGACGAATATACGCAAAGCCCACATCCCCAGGGTAACCATCAGGATAATCAGCAGCAAGGCCGGCAGGCGGAAATGCACAAACCACTCGCGAGGCAGCCATTGGGCTACCAACTGAGCCACCAATATCAAGCCCAGAGCCACCAGGTTACCATAAACCACGCGCATCAGGTCGACAAAACCTGCAAAACGCATAAAGCCTGTATAGGTTCGGAAGATGCGGAAGCCCGGAATAAACAGTATCACATAGCACAGCATGGTGACAAACACCCTGAGTGTATCATCAAACAGAGCCTGGGCACTATTAAACAGCCAATAGGTTAGCGCTCCACTAGCCATCACAATGGCACAGTCAATCAGGAGGATGCACCAATAAGGCAATGCATTCTTCGAAAAGTACCAATTTAGTAGGTTTTCAATTCTATTTCTCATACAGTTAATATAGTTTCAGGGCGCAAAGGTACGATTAATATTTGAAAACGCCAAATTAAATGGCAGTTTTATGCAAAAAAACTTAAAACGATTCATTTTATGCCAATTCGTCTAATAACAAGTCCGTGTAGGGAAAATCATTTATTTTTAAATGGCGACCTTTACACAAGATAAACTGGTGGCTTTGCTGCCATTAACTATTCAATTATCAACTCAAAATTTAAAAAAAATGATTTCAGAAAAAATCTTTCTGGTAGAAATCGCTGACATCATTCTCAGCGCAGTAGACAACAATCAAGTCGGCCTCACCATGGCCGACATCAGCCATGACGGCCATTTCAGTCCGAAGATGCTCAACCGTAAGCGATTCACTAGTATGGGAGTCGACACATTGAGCCGATTCATACTTTACATCGCCAAGGCATTGCCCGAGGAAGATCTGGACCTAATCTTCGAAGATCTACATGACTACTTCTTGTATGTTGCCAACCTGCAAGATGGTAGCGTAGAGGCTATCATCGATGCCCATGCTGGTTCACCCATCAAATTCAAAAATCATTAAGTCATGATGGACGCCATAGCCCAAGAGCTGGCTCATGCCGGCGAGCAACCTAGTCTGACACCAGAGTTGCTGGAGCTCGAGAAAAGCAGAATCACCTCCCAGAAGGTACTACCACCCATGGAGTTTTTGTTCTCGCTGTTCAACGAGCCCTGTTTCCCGCGTCGCGAGTTGGTGGCCTTTACCGGCCGGGCCAAGAGCGGCAAGACATTTGTCATGTCGATGCTTATGGTGCTTTGTGCAATTGCCGAAGTTTTGTCTTTCCGCCGTCTGGCGGGGAGACAGCTTCGGCTGCTTTGGTACGACACCGAACAGAGCGACAATTCTACACAAGACATCCTGATGAACCGCATCATACCGCTATTCCACCAAGTGGCAGGCGACGACACTGATTTCCCTGAAGACATGTTCGACATTTTCAATGTTCGCAACATAGATCGCGACAAACGCGAGACCTACCTCATGGCTGCCATCGCCCACTATAAGCCCGATCTGGTGATCATCGACGGTATTCGAGACCTGGTGGGCGACATTAACGATGGCACAGTGGCTCAGGAACTCATTGAAAAGCTGATGCGCGCTGCCCAAGATAATGATTGCTGCGTGGTCTGCGTGCTACACCAGAACAAAAGTGGTGAGAGCCGCGACCCGCGCGGATGGCTCGGCACCGAACTACTCAACAAGGCCTTCGACGTGTTTGCCACCGAGAAGCTAATGCCTCAGCGCATTTTCAAACTCGAACAACTTTACACCCGTAAATACGACATAGAGCAATGTCTGTATTTTTCAGTCAATAGCGAAGGACTTCCCTGTCTGGTTGACGAGCCACCAACGCCCGAAGGCTTATCTCAACAGAACAACAACGCCAACGAAGAGCGAGGCTCACTGAACAACGACTACGTGATTCATCATCTCGACGGATCGTGGGAGGTTGATGTGCCAAAGCTGTTTGCCGATGCCTTCCAAGGTTACGACAAGCTGAGAGGTGCTGCCTTACTCCACTCAGTGATGACACTGGGCCATATCGTCTCACGCAAGTTTTACTACAACTGCCTCGACAAGGCCATGAAACAAGGCCTGATGGATAAGTCGATTGATTCAACCAATCACGTTATTTACCAGCTCAAGTCCAACCCCATTCCTAAACAACAAGAAATATGGCAACCAGGCGACCCCTTTTGAGGCCTTCCCTAGATTGGAGTACTCCTATACAGGAGTACGTAAATCTATTGGGTAAGGGCCTCCAACAACGCCCCCTCTGGGCCTACCGTCTGTCAGCCAAGAGCTGTTTCTGCCGCGCCGTGGTACAATGCGGTATATTAACGCATCGCCAGATGGTACATGCCGCCCTGCGCTATCGCTTGGGCCGGTCGAAGAACGATGCCGTTATCTACTGGCAGATTGATCAGTTGGGCAACGTAAACGATGGAAAACTGATGTGGTACGGCCCCGACTGTCATCGGCTGAAGAATTGCAACGCCACATGGGTTTCGTTTCTGATGAAGAAGCATTGCGGTCTGCCCCAAGACACCTTCCAACCCACCCATGTCTTCTTCGGCACCCATCTGCTAAGTAATTACCTTAGCGCTCCCTTCTTCACGGGAAGAGGGGCTTACCCCAAACGTACTCCCTTCCTCTCTGGAGGAGGGGCTAGGGGTGGTGCGACCGTCTGCCTCGTCGAAGCCGAGAAATCCGCCATCATCCTCTCCGAGCTCTATCCCCAGTACATCTGGATAGCGTCCGGCGGATTGTTCGAACTGCAACTCTCGAAGTTTTATGCGCTGATGCGATACAAGGTCATTATGATACCCGACACCGATCCCGACGGCAAAGCGTACACACTGTGGTATGAAACAGCCCAAAAGGTATCGAAGTTGTTTCTATGGCCTCGTCACAACCCTATCTACGTATCCGATTTCCTGGAGCGCCACGCCACCGCCGATCAGAAACGTCGCAAAATTGATTTAGTAGACTATATTTTGGAGTCTAACTACTTTGCAAATGCAAACCAGTTAGCGAACAAATGAAAAGTACTTAGCGAACAAAAAGACCATTTTACAATTTCACAGTTTATGAAAGCAATGTATAAATCTGAGCTAGCCCGTCTAGCAGGCGTGTCACCACGCACCTTCCGTCGTTATCTGGCCACACGCCGCCCCATCCTATCCACCATGGGCGTATCCCCTAAAACCCAAAAGCTCCCCCCAAAAGCCGTCCAGTACATCTCCAACGACTACTGCATCGACATCCCCGAAAAATAATAAAAATATTTTTCGTCAAGTCGGCCATAGACGGCCAACGCCCCCTCTGAATGTCGTACCTTTGCATTGTGATTAATTCTTGGCAAAGCCGAGCGCACAATTATCAATTATCAATTATCAATTAAAGTATTATGGCTATTAAAGTAAAAGCAGTTGAGCGTCAGCTCAAAGTAGGCAAAGACGCCGGCAAGTATCGCTTTATGATGCAAGCCGAAATTTACAACACGTTGACACCCCAGAAAGTGGTAAACGAGGCATCCGTTCGCAGCGGTATTTCCGAAGGCGCACTCAGTGCCGCCTGGGATGCCATCGGTCAGGTAGTCAAGGTGTGGGCCACCGAAGGTCACTCCGTCGCCATCCCCGGTTTGGGCAACATGCGCTTCGGTGTTCGCGCTACAACAGTTGAGGATGTCAACAAGGTGAGCAGTAGTCTGATTACCACCCGTCGCGTCATCTTCACACCAAGTGTTGAAATCAGGGATGAGCTGAAGGCCACATCGATCAACATTACCTGTTTCGATCGCGATGGCAAGGTGGTTAAGCGTGTTACTTCGAGCGATCCTGGTAACATCGAGGAGCCCGATGATTCTAACAATCAGTCATCGAACGACGACGGCCCCACCGGCGGCCTCACCCCCAACCCCGGTGATTAATCCCTGAGGGGGGCAGCCATGCTATCCTGGGTGATGCAATGACGCAACAGTCAGTTATCACATTGAAACAAATCCACACACCCGTCATGAATGCAGCCTGTAGCATGGCAACTCAGGGATAAACCTCAAAAACATTCCGCACGAAGAGGTCTTTAGAGGATGTAGGATTTTCTGAAGCATTATTGAGTCTTGTAATGCTTTAGCAGTACAAGCAACGAAATACGAAATGCTGTTTGAGCGGAGCGAGTTCATTGAGTGCTTTGGAAAATCTTACAGCCGGCCTCTGAGCCAGGACGTTTTTGCACCTTTCTTTTGCTTCCGTTTTCTTTCAGTGATGAAAGAAAATGAAGAAATAAAAAATATAATCTAAATTGTAATCCTATGTCTCCAAAACTAAGACGTTTTCTCAAAGCATTGTCATACATCCTTGCATTACTTGCAGGTGGCAGTATGGCCAGTTGCAACTTCTTAAATCTCACACCTATTATATATTAGTGCATGCTCATGAAGTCACTTCATTCCCAAGATGTGAAGTGGATCGTGGTGCACTGCTCAGGCAGCAGATGCAACCATCCCTTCACTGTCGATGGCCTCATCAACACCGGCAAGGAGCGTTTCGGCCAACCCTCGTATCACTATTACGTACAGCGCAATGGCAACATCGTTCCCATTCTGCCCGAAAGTGTACAGGGTGTTCATGCCGTGGGCTATAACCACTGCTCGATAGCAGTCTGTTACGAAGGAGGCCTTGACGAACATGGCGCATACGCCGACACGCGTACTGAGCTACAGAAGCACGCACTCTACGAGCTCCTCAAGCAGCTGCGGGCTGACTATCCCCAAGCCCGCATCGTAGGCCATCACGACCTACCAGGCGTATCAAAGCCCTGCCCCTGCTTCGATGTCAGCGAATATGCCGAGCTCAATACTTAAGTTCTTACATTAAACGATAAAAAGCCACCGTCTTGGTGGCTTTTTATCGTTTAATAGGCGTGCTCATCGTGAACGAAAAATGTCTTCACCGTCATCCAGATGATACGGATATCGAGCCAGATGCTCCAGTTCTCCATATACCAGATGTCGCGCTTGACGCGGCCCTCCATCTGCCAGAGCTCCTTGGTTTCGCCACGGAATCCTGTAACCTGCGCCCAACCAGTAAGTCCGGGTTTCACAAAGTGGCGCACCATATACTTATCTATCAGTTGCGAATACATCTCGGTGTGCAGCAACATGTGCGGACGAGGGCCCACAATGCTCATGTCGCCCTTCAGCACATTGAGGAACTGGGGCAGCTCGTCGATATTCGTCTTGCGCATAAAATTGCCAAAGGGATATTTGCGCGGATCATCCTTGGTAGCCTGCAGTTTATCGGCATCCTTGTTTACATGCATACTCCTGAACTTCAGCATGTCGAAGTCCTTACCATCCAGTCCGGTTCGCTTCTGCCTGAAGAGTATCGGGCCTGGGCTCTGTATCTTGATGATCAGGAATACCAGCGGGAATATCAGGGCGGTAGGTATCAGGAAGATGATAGACATCACGATGTCGAACAGTCTCTTCAGCGTTTTATTCACAGAGTTCTGCAGCGGATTCTCGTAGGTGGTGTACACCTCCATATCGTCCAGCAGTTCGCGCTTCAGGTTCAGTCCTATCGTCTCGACCGATACCGGCACGTAGAAGAATCTCACCAGCTTATGGTCGCACATTTTCGATATCTTGCGGATATCACGTTTTTGCGTTCGCGACACACAGAGATACAACTCTTCGCCCAGTTGCAGATCCTCGGGATGATCAATCGCATTTACAAAGTCCTCGTACGAACCCAATCGCTTCAAGTCCTTCGGCAGTTCATGGCCTCTTGCCTGCTCATCACTGTCCATTGTCCACTCATCACCATAGTATCCCAGAATACGATATCCCAACGTAGAGTCGTATTTCAGCTTCTTATAGATTTCAATCAGTTCGCTATCCGAACCCACCAGCGTCACTGCCCTACTGTTTCTTCCCGCCTCACGATACAGCCGGATAAACCACCTCTCAGAAACACGCTTACCCAACAACAATATAAAAAACAGCGTACCAATGCCAAACATCAGCAGACCTATGGGCAGATAATAGTCGAACACCTTGAGCAGTACATACGCCAGCACCGTCTGGAACAACGTGAGGCATACCAATCGCTGAATCACGTCGCCAGCGCCAATCAGTCGCAGGTGTATAATGGTCGAGAAGCGCATCTCACCCAGTATCAGCGCCACATTGTTTACCAGAATAAATATCTGTAGGCTCTTATCTGGCCAAGTATCCACCCGCCAGTAAAAATGAGTTGCAAACAAGATGGTAGCATTGAGCAACACAAAGTCGCCACAAGTTACCAACCACTTGATAATTCGGTTGGATTGGTTATTATTTCTCATACATTTATATACTGTCCATCACATTCCAACCGCAAAAGTAGCAAGAAACACCGAAACACAATGCAAAATGTAGTTTTTACAACCAATAATTAACCATCATTAACGAAAAAACGCCGAGAAGACAAGTAACTTCTCGGCGTTATAGAAATAGTTTCTAATATTATAGATTCTATAAATTGATCTTCATATCAAAAGGACTATCGAAGTCTTTGAGTAAAGGATGCTTTGTATCCTTATCGCTCAATACAGCTTTATCCATAGGTATTCTCCAGTTAATACCTAACGAACTATCAAGGATACTTATACCACCATCAGCCTCAGGATGATAGAACTCATCGCATTTATATTGGAATACAGCAGTTTCTGAGAGGACTGCAAATCCATGAGCAAAACCACGTGGAACAAAGAACTGTTGACCTAATTGACCATTGAACATTGAACATTGACCATTAAACTTATGCCCCTCAAATTGTTGGGCTATTCGTTCGCCTTCCTCGTCACGAGCACAAAGGAGGCATTCAACATGCTGGCCATAAGTTGGTGATCCCTTACGGATA
Organism: Xylanibacter ruminicola; assembly: GCF_900142525.1. Classification (GTDB taxonomy): domain Bacteria; phylum Bacteroidota; class Bacteroidia; order Bacteroidales; family Bacteroidaceae; genus Prevotella; species Prevotella ruminicola_A. The sequence goes on from NZ_FRBD01000001.1 coordinate 183,764, forward strand.
TCCACTGCCACATCGAGCACAGCCCCCTTAACACAGCGCACAATCTTGCTCTGAGTGAAAGGCGGGCGCTGGAAATGCAATCCACGCATCACGCCATACGAACTCATGCTTTCGTTATCCTGTACAAATGTGATAGGCCTTACTTTCTCATCAAACTCCCTCTGAGAGAAGCTCTCAAAGAAATAACCACGCGAGTCTTTGAACACCTTTGGTTCAATGATGAATACACCTTCGATATTTGTTTTAATTACTTCCATATATTACTTAACTTTTTGAAGATAGAAACTCTGCAATCTAAATGCCTCACTAGCAGAATCAAAACCTGCAGAAATAATCTCATCAGAATAGCTGCGACGTACAGGCATATTACTTTCAACCACCGGAATAATGGCATCGGCCCATTTCTCGGGCGAATCATTAAGTCCCAAATAATGGGCTAAATTACTAGCGGTGGTTTCGGTGGTGATATTCTTTGAGAAGAAAATAGGTAATCCACAGCACTGAGCCTCAACGCCAACCACTGGCATACCCTCGTATAAGCTAGGTAGTAAGAAAGCATCAAACGCATTATAGAATTGCTTAATATCGTCTCTGCGCCCAAGGTTTTCAACACGGTCAGCAATACCATATCCTTTTATTCTATCCATCATCTCCTGTTCCAATTCGCCGAAACCTATCATTACAAGAATAGCATTTGACTGTTTCTTTGAAATCTCATTAAAGATGTCTATCAAAAATAAAGGATTCTTCTGCTCTACATATCGACCAATGAAGCCGTACACCACCTTATCATCCCAGCCAAAGGCAGACCTAGTAGTATTTCTGAGTACAGGATTAAAGACGTTGTCATTAGCATTGATTACTGTCTTAAAAATGTTTATCCTACCCTGTTGATATGTCTTGCTGCCAAACTGCCACTTTCCACAATCTATGGAGTTTGCCATATAATCAGTAACAAAATAATGCGAGAACAGTCGTAATATCAATTTAACCTTGGTCTTTTTCTCGTTTTTATCACCTTTAGAAATACTTTCTGATATACGCACCTTAACTCCAGCCAAACGGGCAACAAGCATTGGAAAAAAGTTTAATGTATTATCAAAAGCATGAATAATAGGATACTTGTTCTCCTTGAAAACCTTATAAGTTGTCCTAAGATGGGGGATCAAATTCTTGTAAGGAGGGACCAAAAACACCCTGCCACCAAGAGAAGCAATCTCCTCATATGGTATTCCATTAGAATCGGAGTCGCATATAAAGTCGAACTGGACTTTCGACCGGTCTATATGCCTATAGAACTCCATAATTAGATTACGTTTTCCTCCAGAATGCAAAACCCCTGCAACTATACCTATTCTTATCATTGATTAGTTAATGATTCGTTATAAAACTGTTTGATACCCTCCATAAAAGGAGTGAACTCATAATTGACATAATGCTTAAGGCGTGACAAGTCAAGAACCATATTAGAAACGTCAACTGATCGTGGATTCTTGTACTCAATTCTAAAATCCTCATGCGATATTATCTTAAGGAAAGCCAACACGTCATTGACAGAGTAACCACGTCCGGAACCAATATTTAATGTCTCATTAATAACATCAATATTCATCAACTGCTTAAAAACTATTGCCAAATCGTCGATAAATATATAATCTCTGACAGCAGAACCATCGCCCCACACTTCTACTGCTTCATTCTTCAGAACTCTTCCAATGGCTACAGCTACAAGGCCTTGTTTACCATAAAGATTCTGCCCGTGACCATAAGGATTTGAAGGACGCAGAATAAGATATTTCAAGCCCTTGGTACGATGCATAAACTGAATACTATTCTCCATCATCTGTTTTGACCACCCGTAATATGATATGGGATTCATAGCATCAGTCTCTGTGAACGGCAGTACATCATTCCTGTTGCCATAAACCGTTCCTCCTGAGGAGAAGTATACAAACTTAACTCCAACCTCAGCACATATCTCCATGAGTTCGATTGACGGGAAAATAACATGCTTATACTCTTCCTTGTAGTCATCATATGTGCTACCTGGGATAAGCATAGAAACAAGATGCACAACAATATCAATATTGTTCTGCTTAATAACATCACTAACCAAAGCAATATCTGTCAACGAACAATTATGAATTTTCACATCAAGGCCCTGTAGTCTGTGCAAAGATGCATTAACGGGTTCGCAAACATGTATATCGTAATCATCCTTTATCAGGACTTTTATTAAGTTAGAGCCAATAAAACCAGCTCCACCAATAAACAGGATTTTTGTCATATTTCGTTTCCTATTTAATAAAAAAATCATCTACCTTGATATAAGTCTACCTAATATCGACACCAGCAAATTGGTTCGTTTAACAACAAGCTTATACCATAAACTATTGTCTGATTTCTCACTGGATGTAGACACATTATTTCCATGGCGTCTATAACCTATTAGCACATCCTCCAGGAAACAACTGCGAAACTTAACCATTCCCATCATACCAATCCAATAGTCATGAGCTACAATACTCTTAGGAATAGGCAGGCAGTAATCAAGAACTTCACGCCGGAATGCCATACAACAGCCAAGCCACCTAGTTTTCCACAGATTTGCCCAGAAACCGGTCTTATGATGAAGCGTGGAATAATATGTCTTACCAAGAGATTTTCCATCACCATCTATAAGTTGCGCATCATGGATAACCAAATCGTAATTCTTTAGAGCATCTGTCAGCATTTCAACTTTTCTGTCAAACCACACATCATCCTGATCAGACAAGAAGATTATTTCGCCCTTGGCATTGCGCAATGCATTTTCGAAATTGGACACAAATCCATGACTACCCGAATTTTCAAGTAGCCTTATTCTATTATCCCCCAGTGACAAAACAATATCCCGAGTATTGTCATTACTTCCATCATCAGAAATAACGACCTCATCATCAGGTGCCATTTGAGAAAGAATACTCTCAAGCTGTTGTTTTATATATTGACCACCATTATATGTGGCCATACAAACACTTACCATCATTTTGTAAGTTTATACAAATGTCTTAACAAAAAACAGAAACAACCCAGATGTTTACGGACTTCATTGAAGAAAACTGGTGCATACTTCTCTGAATCACTTCTTCCGCCACCGCTCATGCCTGAACAATTATAACAGGTGACACACACTGGGATATATCTAAAATCAACGCTTTTCCACAATCTTATATTATAAACATAATCAGCAAAAACCGGGAAAGCAAGGTCGTATTGATTCATACTGTATACAGACCTAGGGTAGAATATTGCCTGATGACAGATATTCTCACAGGCAAGGAGCCACTTATTAAATTTACCTCTATACAGATCATTACGGGCGTTACGATAAACATCACCATAATATACCGTATTCATATCAGAAATATTATTAACAACATCAGATAGAACGGAACTTGATATAAAATGATCATCAGCCCCCATAACAATCAGGAAATCACCCTTCGCATGAGCCATTCCTTTATTGATTGCATCATAAACACCATGGTCGGGCTCACTTATCATATATGTTACAACCTTATCATATGCTTTTATCACAGAAACAGTATCATCAGTACTCCCTCCATCTATTATTATCAATTCTTTATTGAAATAGGTCTGACTAATATATGAATCAAGCAATTCACGTATAACAGATCCGCAGTTATATGTTGCTACTACGATACTAATCAATGGACAATTCTGGGTCATATTCTTCATATGTGTCATACTCATCACAGAAATATGATGCAAACTTAAATATAAAAATATTGGTAATTGGATATTCAATAAACTTCTCATTGAATTGCATCATTAATATGGCAATCAACAAGAAAATAGAGGCCTTTCCATAATTCATGCGCCTAATTCCCAACCATAAGAATACAATAAAGACAAGCAACCAGGGGAAACCAAGAGAAGCAGAATAAGTAAGGATACCCGTGCTACATGCAGTGTTTCCATAAAGATCAGACATTTTCCAGAACTCATCCGAACCTATGCCATACCCCAAGAGGGGCCTCTCTAACGTCATCTGCCAAAGTGCAAGTATGTCTGATAATCTTTCTAACTTTGAAACATTGTCTTCATCATCATTGAAGAGTTTATTCTGTACCACAGGACTGGTGAACATCAGTATCAATGCCGCCACTGCAAAAGTTAGCATAGCCACATAGATCAGAGTCTTATAACGACCTTCGATTCGCATATGCATAACTACAGCCATAATCAAAAGCATAAGAACCATATAACCACCCGTGGACATCGTCAACAAAGAAGCAATTAATATGACCAATACCTTCCTTAGTTCACCTTCTTCCCAATTCCATTTTACGAATTTATCAAAATAAAGCCATAGTACGGTATTCAGAATAATCTGACAGGCTCCTGGTTCATGCCATATACCGGAAAAACGGTCGAATGAATAAGGCCATCCTAAGGTATAGACAAGAAACATAACATAGTCCTTACCCGACTGTACAGCAATCTCATAAGTTGGCAATACTCCAAGTTCAAACAATAAGAAAACAGGTATTCCAACTATCGTTAATGCATAAACAATATTTGTTAATATACGGCGGAAATACAGGAAATCATAGTTAGAAATCACCAAGTAGGCTCCTATCATACATACTATATATCCAACCATTGAGTTATCTATATAACTTGGTTGATATACAACATAATTCAGATAACACAGAAAAATAACCAGTCCAATAAAAGCGACTGAAAGATTCAATGTATTCGAATATTCTGTCTTAACCAAAAAAGTATTAACCAGAGCCACTAAAAAGAAAAAAGAGAAGGTGACACCTGCCGTTAAAAAACCCACCCAAAATGTTGCGCCTGAGGTTATCAGGAACAAGGTTATAACAAAATAATCCCAAAGTTTTATTGAAATACCAGTACTTTCTATTTCATTCATAGCAGAAATCACTTTCTAGATTCACCCAATAAGCGCAAGGGATTCCATGGCATACTATACACATGGCTACTATATATTGATATACCTACAGTTATTAGCACATTACCTATTAACAAGCTATAAACAGCTCCCATAACACCAACAGTACCTATCAACCAGTATGAAAGCAGCATTTGTATAAGACTACCGGAGAAAGTAATAATACCCATGACCAACGTCTTCTTTACCTTATATATATATTGTACTGTAAAGATATAGAATGTATAGATAAAATTAGCCAATATAATCAAAGGCATATAACCCATGGCAGGGAGATATTTATTGTCTATCAGATAATTAAAGATCACCCAAGAAACAGCTACAGCAAACAGACCTACAATGCCAAAAAGAGCAAAAAGCAGATACGTCTGTTTAACAATCTTAATCTTCTCACCCTCATGCTCCCCGCAATCATCGAAAGATGACAACTGTTTTTGGAGATGAGGTGTATATGCATTGAAAAAAGATTGGACCAACATAGAGTAAACTGCACTAATGCTTATTGCCATGGAATATAGACCATTATAATGCAATCCACAATACGCAGTAATAAATACCTTATCCAATCCACTTTTTAACCAAAAGGAAACAGAATGAGGAAGCAATGGTATGCCAAACTTAAGAAGTTTCTTTATCCATTCTGAACTCAAATGAATTTTCAGATATCCTTTCTTTATTATTATGACCATGTGAATGATGCCCATGACCACAAAAACAATAGTCTCTGCATATATCTTTCCTAAGCCACCACCTCTCAACGTTATGACAAAGAACAGAACCGATATAGCGTGAAAAATAATCTGGAAGACCTGAATACGAGCAAATTCATGAGATCTATTCTCTAATCGCATCAGAATCAAACTAATCTGGGACACAAGCATCCCAACAACATACACCACTCCCAATAATTGGGCAAGCAAAGGAAGCTGGAGATAGTGATAAACTAACTGGTGCGATAGAGAAATAATAACTGCCAGTACAACACAAAGCAAAGAACAGAGCAATAACAGATTTGAAACCATCAAGGAATTCTCATTCTTCTCCTGTTCATAGAAGAAATAAGGCAAACTATTGACTACTGCTAAGCCTGCAAATAAAGAAACCAATGTTGTTATAACCGTGAAATTGGTAGCAATGCCCAATTCATCAGGCGTCATGTAAAACGATACAATGGGCAGCAAAACAAATGACATAGCCTTGCCTATGACATCTGTTATAGTATAAACAAAAGTCTCTTTAAATAATGTACTATTGAACCTATTTCTATAAGTATTTAGCATACTATTTTACTATCGCAGTATTTGCTTTAGAGCCAACATAGTGATGATTGTCAGAATTAGACTGACGAATGTATTCTTTGTAAGGGATGTCAGGATCGAACTCTATGACACCTTCGTGCCAAACACCTCGTTTTTCAACTGGGGGAAATTCCATATAATTACCATAGGCATGCCGTAACATATCGTCATAATTAGCAGGGACTGGAACTTCAATATTCTCAAAAGGCACATAAATTATTTTCTCCAGGTCTTCCTTCATGCACCAATTCTTTCTAACGCCATATAATGGACCATCAATAATGCCAACACGGTCAGTAAGATGATTGTAGCGCTGCTGGTTTTTAATATACATATCAACAATCTTATCGAATGTAAGAAATTTGAATAATGTATATTTCAGAATTGGCGCAAGCATTTTCTTTACAGCAGCTTTTACTGGATGTTTGGGGTTTAAATTATTCTTATATATATTGCCTAACGCCCTCAAACAATCCATTCTCCGTTGTTGTTTTTTTAAGAGTGACAAGTCGTCAACATATCCATCCATTACAAAAACATCAATATAAATACCATTATTATAATTAATGGAATTATTGTCGAGAATAAGTCCTGTTGTTAAACTATTCCTTAATCGTGAATAGCCAAATAGATACTGCGGATCGGTATACACATTCTGAAAAAAATATTGATGCTTAAATTCCTGAGGAGCAACTGCACATAGTTTTTCATATTCTGTGCGGGTTAACGACACGTCTAAATCGTCATCCCACGGTATCATACCTTTATGTCTTATTGCCCCTAATAATGTACCACATGACACACACATCTTGATGTCATGTTTCTGACAAACTCTAATTAATTCATTGAGCAAATCCAGTTCGACAGCCCAAATTCTTTTTGTCTTAGATGATATTTTGTAATCACATCTTGTCTCTTCATTAAAGAATTCGTCATCAAAATGCAATTTTAACTTTTCTCTTATATCCATAACTTAATTCTGAATTCTGTTTATTCCCCATTGATATACTTCGCGGATATGTGGAATATCAACCCCGCATATATTAGCAGTATCTATTATAAACCTCATGCCATAAGGGAAATCTTCTGTAAAGTAACGGCTTGAAAAATCCGGTTCGTACGATCCAAATTTATTTATAGCCATTGGAGATTTAATACCTTTAAATGCAACAATTGAACGTATTTTCTCACACAAAGATACAGCATCCTTACATTCATAATAATCCAAAACGGCAGGAATACTACCAGGTTTTAAACCTAAGGCACCTAACAACTGCTGGAATTCAACATCCATCACAATCAGCAATTCTGCAGCCTCTATCGTCCATTCACTATAAAAATCAGGATTCCTGCCATATGACATGCCAGGTTTCCAATCTTTCCACATAGTATATAAACGAGCAGTATGGAGCAACGGATTACTATTTGACAAACTCACTTCATAATAACTATCAAGCAATTTGGTAGGTGTCAAGAACAATTTCTCAAGCGTTGCTCTAATTTCTTCTTTCTTATCGGTTTGCTCAACTGCTACACTCAAGGACTCTTTATAACCTTTCAACTCTGCGACATGACCATAATTGATAATACGAGAAATAAAAGGCACACGCTGGAATCCAAACAGTGGTTGATTCTTTGGTAAAAGATTCATTGCCTCAAAGAAGAACCCTGTACTTGACACTACTGTTCCCACCCAAGAATTATTATCCAAATAGGGAGCAATACTACATATGACTTCATGAATAGCAAATCCTGGCAAGCATAATAATACTATATCAGCATTGGGTATTACTTCTTTGGGATTAGACGATATATTGGAAAGTTTTCCTTTATAGGATTTGCCGTTGTTATCAACGACTTCCAGATACTGAGACCAGGAATCTGGCTTTGTTGTTAACAACGAAACCTGCAATTCTTCTTGTGACGATAGAAAACCGGCAGTAACATGCCCAAGATTGCCGCCACCACAAATACAAATATTCATCAAGTTACTTGTTATCTAATTCTCTAAAAGCCTGTATAAACTTTGCGTTGTCCTCATGCGAACGCACTGCTATACGCATATACTGTTTTCCGTCAAAGCCCTTCTTATCTGAACAATCACGCACAAGTATATTATACTTCTTGAGCATAGTGAGCACTAACTGGTTGGCATTCTTAGGAGGTAGTATCTCACAGAGGAAATAGTTGGCCTGCGACGACATAACCCGCAAGAAACTGATTTCTTTCAATTTCTTCTCAAAATCCTCACGTTCTGCGATAAACTTTTCACAAGCACCCTTGTAATCTTTTTCGTACTTGGTAAATATCTGCATAAAATATTCTGCAAAGGAGTTGATATTCCAAATGCTCACCATCTTCTTCATCTTAGCAATAATAGCTGTGTCGGCAGAACACAGGATACCCAAACGAATTCCTGGTACACCATAGCTTTTGCTAATGCTCTTCATAACCACAAGCTGTGGATATTTCTCAAGAATATTGTCGTGCAACAATGTGTTGTTTTCAAATCCTATGCTGAAATCTACGAAACTCTCATCCACAATCAAGCGGATGCTCTGCTCCTGACACCATGCAGCCAACCTGAGAACATCATCAACAGGGATAAAATTACCTGAGGGATTATCGGGATTAATCAGAAGAATATTATCTGCATGATTCTTACCAAAGAACTTCATCAGGTCATCGGCTGTATAACGGAAGTCTGCGTTCTGAGGAACAAAAGTAACAAGATTGTCGCTTTCACGTCGGTTAGGATACTCCTCAAAAGTGGGACGCGTAATACCCAAAGTGCCAGGGAGCAACTCCATCAATGCCTTAATTAATTCAGCAGCTCCATTACCAGGAATGATATACTCTTCTTTTACACCCCAGCATTTACTAGCAATAAGAGAATTAACCTTCATACCAGAAGGATACTCAGAAATGAGCGTCCTGAAGAAGGCTTCCATCTCATCTATGATGCGCGACTCATTAAAATACGGATTTACCAAATAACAATAATCGAGCATCTTTGGGAAGCGCCAGAAGCCACCATAACGCCCATAATATTTACGAAGAACATCCTTCTCATCTGCGAAAAGAGCTTCTGCAATATCCAGATCCTGTTTGTCATCTATTTCATACCACTTCTCATTTGTTATAGGTAAAGCTTTAAGGTCATGACTATTAAGGAATGTTATAACCCTTAGAACATTCTCATAATACTCATTATTGCCTACGGCTTTAGTATATGCATCCAAGAAAGGAACATACTTGGTTCTAGAGAACTCTTTTGAGAATTTATAGATATTAACAGTCTTATAATATTGATCAACATCACTATATCTGAAAGCAGCCTTTGGTACAAAATTAATAATATTCTTATCCTCGTCAATTCTTACCATTGTGCCATCCATCCAGTTCTCATATTTTGCAACTAAAGCCAAATTGGGGTGAGGATTGTCAATCAGCATTTTAAACATGCCATCATCGAAGATAAGGTCGCTTTCGATTAAGAGAGTATCATCCTCTATCAACTTATCTTTGGCCAGTGCTAAAGAATAGATATTGTTAGTCCTATCATAAACAGGGTTATTAACGTACTCTATCTTGAGTCCGTTCTTTTCTGCTCCAAGATAGTCCATAAGTTTCTTTCCTTCATAACCTACAACAATAACAACCCTGTTAAGGGATATTTTAGATAGTTGTAACAGGACTCTATCTATTAATGGTGTTCCATTTACTGGCACCATACACTTGGTATTGTTTTTTGTATATTCACCTAAGCGCTTGCCCATACCGGCAGCTAAAATGACTGCTTGCATAAATTTTCTATCTTGCTACTCATTCTTAATTACATACCAAAGAGCATTTTAAGGTCTCGTTCCCTGTTTAAAGCAAAAAGGGATGTTCCCAAAAAAGCCATGAGGATGAAAAAAATACAATATACCGAACGTTTAGGTCCCGTCTTCTTTACGGGAATGGTAGATGCCTGAATCACAGCAAAAGCAGGTGTATCCTCCTGCAACTTCATTTCTGCCTGCTGATATTGAGCTACCACTTGTTGATAAACAGAACGCTGTAATATCATCTCGGTTTCCAACTCTGACTTTCTTTGAAGAATACGCTCCTGGAATGTATGCAAGTTGGCATCAGCAAATGCCGCATATGCGCGGCTGGCTTTCTCATAGTTTGCTTTGGCTTCAGAAAGTATCTTCTTATTATACTCCAAATCAACACGAGCTTTGCTGGTACGATAGTCTGTAATATATCTCTGAAGCAAGGCCATAGTAGAATCAGCCATGGTCATACAAACGACAGGGTCTGTATCCTTAACACTGAGCGAGATTACCATTGTTTTCTTATCAACAGAGCAAGTAATATCCTTTCCAATAGCTGCTGCCATCTCATACTGCTTTTCAGTCAATTTTCTAGGATTTATAGTAGATGTTGCTGGTTCATCGCTCTTAAACATCCCCAATACATCCTTTATCACATTGCTCCACCAAGGTTTTTTCTCAAAATCCTTTTTATAATCATAATAGGTATATTCCTGTTCTGAATTCTCTGGACGTACTAAAATTTTGAATAAATCAGCCTTAAAATCAACAGAAGCCATCAAGTCTGGGTAAAGAGTTGGGAACAGGGCTTCAGAAGAACTACCCATACCATTTCCTAATTTAACTCCAAAGCTACTTGCCAGTGAAGCCAAACTACTAGTTGATGCAGAGCGATTAGAAAGCTCTGGGCTCAACTTAACCGAACATGTGTAATAGTTGGGAATTGAAAGCATGATAAGGGCTGACAATACAAACGCGACAGACAACACTATATAATACAATCGCTTATACTTAAGAAGATCATGGTAAATCTTACCATAATCTATTGGATTCCTTTTTGGGGTTGTTTTTTTATTCTCTGTCATAGTTTTATTTTACTAAATTAGCAATTGTGGCGAACATGGTAGCAAGGCTGGCTGCACTGGTACCAATGCCTAACCAACGGGAGATAGCGTTATCATCGCGTGGTGCCTTAGATGGTACTACGATTTCGCAACCTGGCTCAATCTTGCCACCCTTCTTGGCTACTGCCATTGTTCCGTTTTGATAGACGATATAGGTGTGGCTCTTCTTGGCGCGATTGCCAAAGCCACCTGCCTGTTTTACGTAGTACTTGTAGTTCTGACCTTCGTTAAAGGCCACGGTGTTAGGTGCATTAACATCACCACTGATACGAACAGTGTGATTGAAGCGAGGAACAATCAGACGGTCGCCATCCATCAGCTCGATATCCTGAGTAGAACCAGGATTGGCAAGTGCCTCATCAAGGTGGATTCCGACAGTATAGGTATCAGACTGGGCAATCTTATCGATAGCAATAGAATCTTTGCCATCAGCACTCTGACGAGCCATTCTTAATACTGCCTGCATACGGGCCTTCTCGTCGGCTGTCATCCTACGAACCAAGCGAGCACCACGCACATCACTGCCGGCAATGGCTCCACCTGCAGCCTTGATGACATCAGATAGGCGCTGATTCTTGGTCTCCATAGTATATGTGCCCTGGAAAGCGACTTCACCTTCAACGCCTACACGGACAGGATTCTGATAAACTGGACTCTTACGAACCTGAACGATATCGTATGGCTCCAGAACGAAACTACGGTCGCCATCTACATTGAAGTTATTCTTAAGTGGGAAACTGAAGGTCTTGGCAATCTCCATGCCAGCCCCAGAGGCATTAGGATCGTAAATACGACGTGAAACATCGACCTTGAGAGTTGATGCAGCATCGGTAAGTCCACCTGCCAGCAGGATAAAGTCCTCGATAGTCATATTATCGGCATACTCGTAAGTGCCAGGGAAGATAACCTCACCATCGATAGTGAGGGTACGCAGATTCTGATGGGCTGCCAATGTTGGAATGAAGATAACATCCTCGTTCTTTAAAGGAACATCGGCCTCAGTACCATTCAGTATGCCATCGATATTGAGAGATATCACCTCCTGAGTGCGGTTGGGCTTCATGCGGCGCATAACAGCACGTGAGGTCATGGCCTCTTCTGTAAGACCAGAGGCAGTCTCTATAAGAGAGCGGACAGTGCTTACCTTTTCACCCAACTGGTACATGCCAGGACGCCATACAGCACCCTTGATCTCAACCATATTCTTATAACGGTTATATACAGAGTCTACAATAACAGAGTCGCCATCGGTCATCTTGAAGCTAGACATATCGAACTCTTCTACATTATAAACGCTCTTGAGATCCTCGCTCTTGCGGAGAACACGTACCTGCTTCTTATAGGCATCGCCAGCGAAACCGCCACTGTACTTAAGCAATGTAGCAAGACTTTCATTTGCTTTCATCTCATAAGCCATAGGGCGCTTTACTCGTCCAGTGATATCAACAAGGCAATCATAAGCACCAACCTGAACAACATCGTTATCCTGCAAACGGATATTTCCTGCCAAACGACCATTGAGAATAAACTCATATACATCGACAGTAGTAATGAGGCGCCCCTGACGGAACACCTTAATGGCACGAAGGGTTCCAAGATCGCTTATTCCACCTGCCATATACAGGGCATGGAATACCGTGGCAAAAGCACTGAGTGTATAGGTGCCAGGAACCTTGACCTCGCCCATCACATTAACCATAATGGTACGGGTTTGTCCAACGGTTACCTTAATATCAGAGCTCTGATAGTAACCACCCAGTTTGCTACGAATGCGCTTCTGGGCAGAGGCTACAGAAAGACCACTAACATGGATAGGACCGAAATCAGGCACTGTAACATCGCCATCAGGACTAACGGTAAGCGAATTGCTCTCCTGCGAAGCGCCGTAGATATCGATGATGAGCTGATCGCCAGGACCCAGCACATAGTTCTGAGGTGTGGCAATATTCATCTGGGGCTCAAAAGAGAGGTTCTTGCTATTAAAAATATCGCGACCAAAGACTTTCTTACCTTTTGACTTAAGATCCTGCTCATCAACATCGGGGAATAAAGACATATCGCCGCTCTGCTGAGTGGTAAGACCAGTTTGATCGGCTCTGCCTGTTTTGCCGGTCTTATCAGACTTAACCTCGTTGTTGACACGCATACGTTCCTTGGCGTTGTCGATAGAATTATCAACAGCGTTATCAAGACCACGTTCCGTAATCTGCTTGGAATACTGCTGGCGCAAACGCTGAAGCTGTTCAACTGTTGCACCGCGCTCCATCAACTGTTTCATCATATCGGCATTAGAAACACCTGATTTTCTTAATTCGAGAGCATACTTTACCAACTCCTGATCGGAAATGCTCTGACCCCACATTGCCACACTGGCGAAGACACAAAGCATCGATAACAAAATCTTCTTCATTACCACTTAAAAAAAATATTAAAAATCAAAAAAGATACAACATATCCATTCCCAACACCTATGCATAAACAATTGACACACAGAACGTTAGTAAAATGATTAGTAATAAAAACTGCGGAATAAATGGGGATTAATTGGGAACTAGTTCCATTATTCCGATGCAAAAGTAGCATAAATAATCTATAAAAACAAATTTTATGCTGGGAAAATAGCAAAAAGATGGGTTTTTATTCTTTTGGTCATTTTCAAAAAGGACATCTTTCTGATAAGAAAGAATTGAATGAATCACTAAGTGCTTTAACGCTTGGGAACAGAATGTTAGCACCAGCGTCTAATAGCACTTGATCAGAAAGCGGTCCTGTATTGACCGCAATGGTGTAGATGCCTGCAGCTACACCAGCGCGAATACCCAATGGGGCATTCTCTATAACGATGGCCTCAGTGGGCGCAATATTGCCTGCCTTCTGAAGTCCAACCAGATAAGGATCTGGATTGGGTTTTCCCCTTTTGACATCATACGCAGTTGTGATATGCTCTGGCGAAACAAATTGGCCAAAGTCTTTCAGGATACGGGCTATCAAAGGGCGCTGCCCAGATCCCGTCACGATACCAATGCTGATGCCAGCCTGCTTAATTTGCTCCATCAGCTCTATGATGCCTGGCATGATAGGCGCCTCTTTCATACTGTGAAAGATCCTGCTCTTCTCATCATACATGGCTTGAGCCTCTGCCTCAGTGATATCGCGATTTTGTTGTTGCTTAACCATATAACGGATGGTGTCTACGCCACGAGCTCCCTCAGTGGCGTAGGCATCATCGGCAGTCATATTGATACCGAACTTTTTCATCGACTGGACCCAGGCCACTGCATGATTCCCCATAGAATCATACAGCACCCCGTCCATATCAAATAAAGCTACCTTTATCATCTTTTTATTTTTCCTACGGATTTTACGGATTTTACGGATTATTTATTTCGGTGTGGATTTAATTAATTCGTATCGCTCGGCTTTGCCGCTTGGCTAGTCCAAGAATCCGTAGGCCATATTATTACTTCAAGCGAGCTTTGATCGCTTCAGACTCCTTCTCGTAGCCAGGCTTGTCGAGCAGGGCAAACATGTTCTTCTTGTAAGCCTCTACACCAGGCTGGTTGAATGGATTCACACCCAGCACGTTGCCGCTGATACCACAGGCAATCTCAAAGAAGTAGATGAGCTGACCGAGGTAGCGCTCATTCAGACGAGGCATGCTGATACGCATGTTGGGCACACCACCATCTACATGAGCCAGCTGTGTTCCCAGTTCAGCCATCTTGTTCACCTCGTCTACACGCTTACCTGCCAGGAAGTTCAGACCGTCCAGGTTCTCCTCATCGCTTGGGAAGAGCAGTTTCTTCTCAGGAGTCTCAACAGAGATCACGGTCTCGAAGATGGTGCGCTCACCCTCCTGAATCCACTGTCCCATAGAGTGCAGGTCGGTGGTGAAGTCAACTGATGCAGGGAAGATACCCTTCAGGTCCTTACCCTCGCTCTCGCCATAGAGCTGCTTCCACCACTCGCTGAAGTAGTGCAGCTTAGGCTGGAAGTTCACCATAATCTCAATCTTCTTACCGTTCTGGTAGAGTCCGTTACGTACAGCAGCATACTGTGCAGCGGGGTTCTCAGCAAAAGGTACGCTTGGAGCGCAAGCCTTCTCCATCTCCTGGGCACCGGCTACCAGCTCCTTGATGCTGAAACCAGCGCAGGCGATAGGCAGCAGACCTACTGGAGTGAGTACTGAGAAACGACCACCTACGTTATCGGGGATGATAAAGCTCTTATAACCCTCCTTGTCAGCACATGTGCGGGCAGCACCCTTCTTGGCGTCGGTAATGGCTACGATTACCTTCTTAGCCTCTTCCTTACCACGCTGAGCCTCACACTGCTTCTTGAGCAGACGGAAGGTGAGGGCAGTCTCGGTGGTAGTACCACTCTTAGAGATGTTGATCACACCGAATTTCTTATCCTTCAGATACTCGGTGAGCTCAAAAAGGTAATCCTCGCTGATGTTGTTACCTGCGAACAGAATCTCTGCACCAGTCTTAGCACCGAATGCAGGGCTCAGAGCCTCGATAACGGCTCGTGCACCAAGGTACGAACCACCGATACCGGCTACAACAATAGCCTCGCAGTTAGCACGCAGAGTGTCGGCAGTAGCCTGCAACTCATCGATGAATGCAGGTGTGATACTGCTGGGCAGGTGCAACCATCCCAGGAAGTCGTTTCCAGGACATGTACCATCCTCCAGTGCCTTCTGTGCAGCTGCAACTTTGGGTTCAAAACTCTCCACAGCTCCCTTCTCCAAGAAGCAAGCTGCCTTCGTAATGTCAAGCTTAATCATTTCCATAAATCAGTTAAAATTTTATATTTGTAAATTTTCAATCTTCAATGTTCAATCTTCAATGTTCAATGTTCAATCTTTCTAGCATTTCTTGACAGCGAAGCTTAAGCTTGCTTGAATCTTTGAGTCGCTTGATAGCCTTCATGAGTCGCTCTTTGCTAGGTTCGATGTCTTCTTCAAGAATCACTGCTGCCATATACATGGGTAGTGCCAGTTCTGCCTCTGTAGCAGCTGTAAAGCCTTTAAAGGTGGCAAGTCTGGCTTTGGCACGTTTCAGCTCAGATAACAACAGATAGTATTCTGAATTCTCCTTATATTGGTCGGTTATCTCGAACAGGATGCGGTGAGCATAGTTATATAACAGTTTCTTATCCCCCTCCAAATCCTTCGACGGCTTTTCACTATTCACTATTCGTTTTTCACTATTCACTTTGAGCTCTACCAGCTCTGGATCCATTTCAATCGCTGCCACCAGCATGCCCGGTATCTGCACCACCAAGTGCTTGTTGCGCTTGCCTTTGATGCGCATGATGATACCCTCTTTGCCATCGTAGATACCGCCTTTCACACGAATCTGATCGCCTATCTGCAGTTTGATCTCTTCTGGCTTAAAATAGGTGATGTGCGCCTCGTGGTCTTCGGTGGCGGCAATAAAGTTCTCCATGGCCTTGTTGGGCACGGTCAGATAGTCCTCCTTGTTGCTGAAGGTCGACTTCCTCATATATACTCTATAGGGAGCGTGATCGACGTACTCCTTCAGCTCTTCCTCAGTGCCTTTGGCAAACATCAGTCCCGGTACGGCAGGCACCAGTGCTCTTTGTTCCTGATGCTTGATAGTTTTTATGATGTATCTCAGGGGTACGAATGCTTCCAGGCCATATTGCCTGATGTCATCCCTTACCCTCAGTTCTTTCATCGGGCTGGTGCATCCAATGGCATACCACTTTATTTCGTTTTCCTCAACCATTATCTATCTATTTGGGGTGCAAAGATAGTGAAAAATGAGCGAAATACAAAATAAATACTGATTTATTTTTAATCAGCTATTGAGCAAACGCTCAATAGCTGATATCAATCACGGGTCGATAGATATAATTCTTATCATATCCCGAATCCGGATATGCCGTTATTTCTCTTTTCCCGTTCTTTACCGTTAGCTGTATTCTGCCAATCTTGTTATCCTTTATAAAGTAGTACGACCCTTCTATGATGTCTAAGGTCGCTTCTTTTGTTTTTATGTTTAAGTTCTTCAAATAGAACTCGCACTCTTCTTGTGTCGGCAGTCTCCAGTGATCAATGGTAGCATCGTTAGGCTTGTTTATTTCGTATGCTCTTTGATTCATGAAGGGTTCGCTGGCGATGTTTTTCTCTCCAGTACGTCGCAACAGCACGGCTGTCCTATCGGCTGGATTAACCGATATCACGAAATATTCATGATATACTTGTCCGGCAACAGGTATGTCGCCCGAAACAATAGTGCCATCCTTTTCGTTAAATTCACATTTCACAGAGTCTGTTCCTTCCCACTCTGGTGCCACTAGCGAACTGCAGAGATAGGTCTTTAATGCCTCTTTATATACGATATCAAACTTCACAAAGTGGTTCTTGGTCAGCGGTTTGCTGGTTTGGTAGGTATACTCTGTTGTGTTAGTAGCGGTTTTAAGTCTAAGTGTCACTTTCGGATTGCCTTTTGGCGGTAGCGAAAAGATGGAGTCGCCTTTGTATATCCACTTTCCTTCTTCAGTATCCTTTGTCAATATGAGTTTTACACTGTCTGTGTCGCTTGTGTATTTCCCGTTCATTCGGATGTTCTTATACATCGGGCTTATGATGATTTCTGTTTCAGTCACGTCGGCTGGTATCTTTTTGGCACAAATGTCTTTGATGCAGATCACTTCGCGGTTTAGTGTCAGTTTGATTTGAGTTGTTTCTCCTTCATCTAATGTGATGTTCTCTGATGCTAGTAGCAGGTCTGTTTGCCTTTTGCCGTCGATTAGTTGAATGCAGCTTGAGTCGGTGGCGTCAGTTATATCAGGTAGTTTGTAAACGCTCAGGTCATTACTGCCTATGGCTATCAGTTTGTAGACTCCAGGTGTCGCCTCTATTCCATGATTGTTGTTGATGTCGTCTGTGCCTATCAAATTGGTGCATTTGCCCTCCTGATTAAATAGGTAGATTCTCGCATCGTTCGGTGGTGTGGCTTCTCCTTCTGCTCGTGTCATCACTTTTAGTTTGGTTGTCTCTTGTTTTCCGCCTTGGTAAGCCATCTCTTCTTGAGTGCAGCTACCAAGGCAAATAATCCCCAAACACGCAGCCTTAGCTGCCATCCATACATTTTTAGTCTTCATAATTTTGAGTTTTTTTATTTTAATGTTAATGTAAATGATTTGTATTACAAAAGTATATCATTCTTCCGAAACCACCAAACGTTTTTCAAAAAAAATGCGTTTTTTTCTGCAAAAAAATCTTTTTCCCCATTTTTCCATCTAAAAATTTGCTTATTTTGAATAATTGCGCTATTTTTGCAATCCGAAAAAAAACTTCATTCGAAGTCCATCTTAATAAGTATCCTATCCTGTTCTTGGATATGACAGCATTTATTCTTTTGATTGGAATAAACTACGATAAGCAAACGAAGACTCACTCTTGCAGATTACTGAAAGAATATCTTTGAGAAATAATTTCGAAAACGTCCTGGCTCAGAGGCCGGAACCCTAATTTTTCAAAACACTCAATGAACTCGCTTCGCTCAAACAGCATTTCGTATTTCGTTGCTTGGCTCATTTCCTGAGCCAAGACTCAATGTTGTTTCAAAAAAATAGAATTCCTCTAAAGACCTCTTCGTGCGGAATGTTTTCCGAAATTAAATCTCAAAGAAAAAAATAACCATGCCTTTGAGAATAAATCTCAAAAATATTCCGCACGAAGAGGCATTTATAGGATGTACTATTATCGGAATCTTCTTCGATTCTTGTGTCGCGTAAGCGAGACAAGCAAATCGACATGAGATGCTGTCTGAGCGAAGCGAGTTCATCGAATGATTACGATAATATTACAGCCGGCCTCTGAGCCAGGACGTTTTTGAGATTTAATCTCAAAGATACCCCCTGCAACGATTATTCAATTGTGTTGTCGCGGGAAATGGAAACTTCGGCGAAGTTGGAGAGCGTTACAACCAAGGGGATGTACTCATCAGTCTGAGGATGCGAGACAGAAGCAGCAAAGAAAAGCTGATTGCCTTCGGCGCGATCGAAGACAAAACCCTCAAGGATTCCCGTCTTACGATAATCATCATCAAGACAATCTGTAAAAGCAGCCTTGGTGAATGTCTTGGTACAGAACACACTGCCATCGGCACGAATCACCTTCAACACAATACGATTGTCGACAAACTGCTGACCCAACTCATCCTTAACCATGGCCAAAGAATCACTCGCTGTACGAGACACCTCTATCTGGTACTGCTTGCCCAACCACTGCACATCAGTAGACTGACGATAGTCTTGCATACGGATGGGATCCTGAGGTTTAGGCGCCTCAACATCTTGTACAATGATATCCTCGTGCTGTTTCTTCTTGCCGCAACTTGAGAACAACAAAGGAGCAACTATAAGAGCAATAATTATCTTCTTATTCATACGATTTATAATTTTCTGTGCAAAGATATATAATTTTTCCTACGGATTATACGGATTTTACGGATTTTTTATACTTTTGCAGAAAAATATGATTGCAATGAATAGAAAAAGACTGATATTACTCGCCTGCGGCATTGTGTTGTTGCTGATCATCATACTGTTGTTGACAGTGAGATGCGAAGGGAATTCCAAGCAGGAGCCTGCCCCCACTACCCTAGCCCAAGGCATAGACACAGTACCCATGCTCATCACACAGGTACAGAAATGCTCTAAGCTCTATACTGCCGAGTACAGGGTGCACAAAATCATCACCCACGACGATGCCCTACGACTGAAAGGTCAACTGATGAGTAAGGCCTTCGACCTGAAAGTGCCACTGGCTGACAGGAAGATTGCCATCCCCATGGATGCCAAGATCAAGGCATACATAGACTTCAGTGAATTCAGCGAGAAGAACATAGAACGCAGTGGTGACAAGATTACCATTATCCTGCCCGACCCACAAATCGTGATGACCAGCTCGAAGATTGACCAAAAGAACATGAAACAGTACGTGGGACTGACTCGCGCACACTTCAGCGACGAGGAACTGGCCAGCTACCAGCAACAGGGGCGAGAGGCCATCATCAAGAGCATACCAGACATGGGCATCACAGAAACAGCCCAGGCCAATGCAGCCAAAGTGCTGGTGCCCATGATGAAGCAACTGGGCTACGAGGAGCAGAACATCACAATTGCGTTCCGGAAGCAATACAGCCCACAAGACTGGAATGCGCTGATAAAACTAAATGATTAACCTACGGATTCTTGGACTAGCCAAGCGGCAAAGCCGAGCGATACGGATTATACAGATTAAATTATGGCAAATAAAATAAAGATTATCATTGCTGCGGCAATATTGATTGTGATTATCGCGGGATTCTTCTGGCTGAAATCAGCCACGAAGGACAACTATATCAGTTTGGGATCATCGGAAGCCATTGATCCTACACCTACGCAGATACAGGCGATTAAGGATATTGGCGAGTGGGAGTTCCTATCGGTATCGGCAGAGGAAATGGTGGATACCGTCAGAAAGGGTTTCTTTAAAGATGACGAGCTGGTACGCATATACTATGGTACACTGCGACTGGGTATCGACATGAAGCAGTTGGCGCCCGACGCCATCACTGTGAATGGAGATTCGCTCCAGATGACGCTGCCCAAGGTGGGGCTGCTGGATAAAGACTTTATTGATGAAGCCAAGACAAAATCATTCTATGAAAGTGGCAAATGGAGCAACAAAGATAGAGAAGCGCTCTACCAGAAAGCCTATCGCCAGATGATACTGCACTGCTTGACCAAGGAGAATCTGGAAGCAGCACAAACCAATGGAGAAGCCCAAATGCAACACATGATGCAACAACTTGGCTACAAGAACGTGACCATAAGAATCGAAAAATGAAAAATTTTTCGATTTTTATTTGGTGGTTCGAGAAAAGTTAGTATCTTTGCCACATGAATATTACTAAAATCCTTTTGACTACAACACTACTACTGACCTTTGGCGTATGCCGAGCCAACGTAGATCATAAAAAAGACGCGAAATACATAGAACTTCGCGACTCGATGAGCCATGCATTCAATGATGGCGACAGTGCCAGATTCTACCACCATGTAACCAATCTGCAGAACTACCTGCTGAATAAAAACGACAATCACGGTTACTACACCCAGCGGTGCAATGAGATTATCTTCGAGATGAACCGCCAGAGAATCTTCGAGGCATACGTGAAGGCACAGGAGCTATCGAAAGAACTGCGCGAGAAGAAGCTGGACAAAGAGATGTATATGGCCGTGAACATGATGGGCCATATCAACCGCTACTGCGGTAACAAAGAGGCTGCCAAGAAATGCTTCTACGAAGTGGTAGAGATGATGAAGAAAAACGGATACTACGAGAGCATACCACCTATCTATATGAATATAGTAAACGTGGCCCTGGATGACGACCCAGACGAGGCGATGGTACTGCTGGACAAAGCCAAGGAGATAGCCGAGAAGTACTCGCCCGACCGTGTATTCGACATAGAGACCAGAAAAACATTGAGCTACTACAACCGTGGTGACATCCAAAAATTCCTAGAGGGTTATAAAGTATATAAGGAGGGCGAGAAACAAGGCAAGTCGTCAGTTCACGGACGTAGCATGGAAGCCTATTATCTGGCTAGCATGGGCAAGGTAGACGAGGCCGTGGAATATGCCAGAAGAGAAATGGGTGACGAAGGTGCTGAAGCCATCCCACTGATATACGAGCGGGCAGGCAGATGGGAAGATGCCTACCGGGCATTCAAGGAGGAATCGCTGGCCAGCGACTCGATTGACAACGTGGTGATTTCAAACAGCATGCATGGTATTCAGGACCAAATCAAGCTGTATGAGACGGAACATAAACAAGCTTTGGACCGCACTTACGGACTGTTGGCACTGATATTCATGTTGATGCTGCTCATCATAGCCATGGCCTATATTGTGCAGACCCGCAAGAAGCACATGATTGAGATGCGGATAGCCTACGACAAGGCACTGGAATCAGAGAAGATGAAGACGGCATTCATCCAGAACGTGACCCACGAGGTGCGCACCCCACTGAACATCATCACTGGTTTTGCACAAGTGATTGCCAACCCTGATTTGTCAGAAAGTGTGGAAGAGCGCAAGCAGATATCGACGATGATGCAGAAGAGTACCCGACAAGTAACGATACTGATGGACGAGATTATCGGACTGTCGCTGATTGACTCGACTGAGAAAATACAGAAAGACGACGAGACACACATTAACAGACTACTGAAGGAATTGACCTGCGAATATAAGGACTATGCCACCAGCGAGACTGAAGTGAAACTGGAAACAGAACTGACAGACGACTATGTGCTGAAGACCAACGAGAACATGCTGCGACGCATTATGAACTGTCTGCTGGAGAATGCCACCAAATACACCCAACGAGGCAGTATTACCATCAGAGCCAAACAGGAAGGTGCAGTGCTGAAACTGATGGTAGAAGATACAGGAAGCGGTATACCCGAGCAGGAGGCCGAGCACATCTTCGACCGATTTGTGAAGCTCGACAACTTTAAAGAGGGCATTGGCTTAGGTCTGTCATTGAGTCGTAAGCTGGCAGAACAGTTAGGTGGAAAAGTAGAATTGGACACCACCTATCAAGATGGTGCCCGATTTATCGTGACGTTGACAACTGCCAACGAGAATTAACCCAAGTATTTCATCAAGATACGAGCATAACCACTGTCGTGCAGTTTGGTGATGCTCTTTTCGCGTATCTGACGGACACGCTCACGAGTGAGACCCATCTCAGCACCAATCTCCTCGAGACCACGCTCCTGACAACCAATACCAAAGCACTCCTTGACAATCTTCAGTTCGCGATCCTTCAGTACATTGCGCAGTACATTATCGAGGTCGGAGGTCAGCGACTCATAATCAACCAGCTTATCGGTACGAGTATCCTCGCCTGAGCTCAGCATATCGGCCATTGAGTTATCATCGTCCTCACCAAAAGGTGCATCGATACTCATGTGGTGACTATCAGCCTTGGCTGTCTGCTCAATCTTCGACTCCTCAATCTGTGTGAGTTCAGCCAACTCGGTAACAGATGGACGGCGCTGGTACATCTGCTCGAACTTATTGATTTCCTGATTGATCTTGCTGAGTGCACCACTCTGATTCAAAGGCAGGCGCACAATACGACTCTGCTCGGCTATAGCCTGCAGAATGCTCTGACGAATCCACCATACGGCATAAGAGATAAACTTAAATCCGCGTGTCTCATCAAACTTCTCTGCTGCCTTAACAAGTCCTATATTACCTTCATCAATCAAGTCGGTCAGTGTCAAACCCTGATGCTGGTACTGCTTAGCTACAGACACCACAAAGCGCAGATTGGCTGTAACCAGGCGCTCCTTGGCCTTCTCGCCCTCAGGACCTCCACGACGGATGGCCTGAGCCAGCTCAATCTCTTCATCAATAGTGACAAGGGGTTGACGACCGATTTCTACAAGGTACTTATCGAGTGCCTCACTTGATCGGTTAGTAATGCTTTTTTGAATCTTTAATTGCCTCATATTTCTATCGTTACTCTGAAAAAGTGTGCAAAAGTACTAAAAAAAACGATACGTTGCAACCAACGTACCGTCTATTTATAGTATTTTAACGATTTTAACCTAGAATTTTATAGCTGAAGGCTCTAAATCGATCGATTCTGCACGCAAAGTACCATTTCCACGTACCACAACCATACACTTTCCAAAGAAGACTTTGCGACGTGGCGCCTGGAAGCGCTCCATAGAAGTCTGACTGCCATTATCAGTACCCAGGATCTTTGCCTCGCCAGTGGTAGAGAACTCAATCTGGTTCTCAGCCCAGGGGCACAGGTTGCCATCCTTATCAACGACTTCTACATTGATAAAGGTAGTGTTCTTACCTATATAGTCGGTAGTCAGACGGATATGATGAGCAGGACCAGCGGTCTTGATGGTCTGTTCACAAACCGTCTTGCCGTTCTTGCGCGATACAGCCTTGATCTCGCCCGGCTCAAACTGCACCCTCCAGCCCACATGATACTCAGTACACAAAAGGGACGGTTCTTTTTGTGTACTTTTTCTCTTAACGCCTTGACTCTTACCGTTTATGAAGAGCTCAACCTCATCGGCATTGTTGTAGTAGGCCCAGAGGTCGATGGTCTGACCAGGCAACCAGTTCCAATGGGGGAAGAGATGGAGCATAGGCTTGCTGGTCCACTCGCTCTGGTACATATAGTAGCTATCCTTAGGGAAGCCTGCCAAATCGATGATACCAAAATAAGAGCTTCGTGCTGGGAAACCATAAGGCGTGGGTTCGCCGATATAATCAAAGCCCGTCCAGATGAACTGACCACCTACGTATGGGGTATGCTTCACCACATCCCATGTTTCCTCGTGGGTTGAGCCCCATGAGGCCGACATGTTATCATAGGCCGAACACATGTATGAAGGATCAGTATAGGGCAGCCACCACTGCTTGGGCGCACGATAGATACTATCAGACGGCATCATATAGTAGCCACGCGTCTGCAAGGCAGAAACACTCTCTGAGAAGATGAAAGGTTTATTAGGGAAGTTCTGAGGCACACCCTTCACCCACTGGTGGTGATAGTTGAAACCAATGATATCGATAGCACCACTCTTAAAGAGGTGGTTATTAGGATTGGCTTCGTTACATCCTGCCGTGATGGGGCGACTGGTATCATATCGCTTCACAATCTCTGCCAGATGGCGCGTGAGCAATGAGTTCACACTCAGCTCGCCCTCCTTTGCCAAGGTAGAGGCATCGTGACCAGCATTCAATATCAGGTTGGCCTGTTCGAGTGTCAGGGTATCGGCTTTTGCGTCACTCCACTGCTCAAGCACCTCGTTACCTATCGACCACATCAGGATGGAGGGATGGTTGCGATCACGCAGAATCAGGTCGGTCAAATCGCGCTCATGCCACTCATCAAAGAAGCGGGCATAATCGTTCTGGGTCTTCCTGCGGCGCCACATATCAAACGATTCGTCCATCACGATGATACCCATGGTATCGCACATATTCAACAACTCTGGAGCTGGAGGGTTATGTGAACTACGGATAGCGTTGACACCCATGGCCTTGAGTTTGGTGAGTTTGCGATGGAGTGCATCTTCGTTGAGGGCAGCACCCAGGCAACCAAAATCATGATGCTCACAAACGCCATTCAGTTTGAAGTTCTTGCCATTGAGCCAGAAACCGGTCTTGGGATCAAACTTAAAATCACGGAAGCCTGTAGTGGTCACCACCTCATCAACCACCTTGCCACCAGCTATCAGTTGCGTGCGTACCTTATATATATAAGGGTTTTCGCAGCTCCACTTTCTTGGTTTTTTAATGCTAGCAGGCTTGCCAGCAGCATCCAACCAAGTGTTCTTTACTGTTACCTTTTGCTTGGTGGGGTTCTCGTAGTCAACATCCACCTTACCATCGTGCACATGCACGCCCCAATGCTTGATATGGATGGGATGGGTCTTGGTGAGCCACACATGACGATAGATGCCACAGCCAGAATACCAACGGGAGTTGGGCTGGTCAGAGTTATCCACGCGTACAGCCACCACATTCCGTCCCTCATGCACATAAGGTGTGATATCGTACTCAAAGCTGGAGTAACCATAAGGGCGGAACCCAACCTTCTGTCCGTTGATGTAAACCGTTGAGTTCATGTAAACACCATCGAACTCAAGGAAGTACTTCTCGTTACCAGCCGGTAGCGAGAAGTACTTCCTGTACCACCCGATACCGCCTGGCAAGGCTCCGCCTCCTGCGCCACTGGGATTACTGGCGTAGAAGTCGCCCTCGATGGCCCAATCGTGAGGCACATCGAGCTTTCGCCACCAGGAGTCGTTATACTCGGGACTAGCCATCTGAACAGAATCGCCCAGATGGAATCGCCAATCACTATCAAAACAAACTCGCTCTCTGGCATGACCAGCCAGAGAGCATAGTAATGCGATTACCAAAAATATTGTTTTCTTCATACTTTAGAAGTTTCCTCCATAGATTAAACCATAATAACGGTCGCTCTTATCGAACGTTCCATTGATGTTAGGATCGCGTTTTGGTTGCCAAGTACGCACCTTGATACAGGGCTGGTCGATATCGTTCAGGTCGACCATCAGGAACAGATAGCCTGTATCAGAATAAGATGAGCTATAGTAATCCTGATGAATCTGGATGCCATAGGTATCAGCACCTACACCCATCTTCTTCACATCGTTATCAGTGAATCGGATGTTAATAAACTGATTACTCTTAAAGCTACGCTCTACATTCTTGATGTACTCCTGCTTGCTCAGGCGGGTGTGCTTGACCACCTCGTTGTCGAGATACTTCTCGTTCTCGGCTGTCTTCTGGGCCTTCTTGATGACATGACCTACGATAATAATCGCATCATCGTCGAAAATACTCTTGATATAGTCGGCACGCTTCAGGGCGAAGGCGGTCTTATAATTCTCGAGGAAGGTGGCAATGACCATACGGATACTATCAGTCCAACCGGCTGCCTCACGATTGAAGATATCATCACGAGCAGCCTTGTCGAGACCAAAGGCGATGGACTCAATCTTCTTATTGGCATCGAAGGTAAAGGTGACATCCTCTACAAACGAGCGGTTGTTGTTCTTGAAGGCAAACTTCATGGGCACACTGCGACAGATGATGCGATCGCCCAACTGATAGAAATTAAGATTGGGATTACCAAGAATGGTTGCTGTGCCATAATTAATGAGGCGTGTGAACATGTCGAATCCACCCTCTGTGAAATAATCACGTACAGAATCGAACTTCTTGCCCTTGATGGCAGTGATGATGTTGCCAACAACCTGTGCAAGATCGGCAGATGCCGACTCCTGAACAGCAGTGGCATGACCTGCCACACTCATGGCCTGCACCGTCTCCTCGAACTTAGCCTGAGTGGCCTTCATCTCCTTTTTCTTAGGACCATTGACAACGACTGTAGCCTTAGGGAATGGCGTTGGATTAAACACCTCGGCCACCATCTCGAGCTCGCGATCCTGACGCATCTGACCAGCAAACTCGTACTCATACTTGAGTTGGAGTTTATCGGTAGGAGTACCTGGATGCAAGTCGATTTGCGACAAGCCGTCCTTGGCAGAGTTGACAAACGAGTAGTTCATACCGTCCATGAAACGGAAGTCGAGACTGGTAACAGGCTTACCCTTATAGGTAATCAACAGATCGACCACGTTCTCCTCGACCTTGGCAATCTCTGTCTTGATGCCAACAAGAATACTGTTGATCTGTTCTGGAATCCATACTGTCAGCGTTTGTTTGATACCGTCTTGATCAATCTTCACGGCATTGGGATGCTGAAGGCTCTTCAGCAAGCACAGCGCCCAGTAATAGTTACGCAGTGCATCATCAATGCGCAACTCGCGCTCAGCATTCTGGGCTGTATAGACATAACTCAGAATACGGTCTTCGCGCTCCTGGAACACTTTCTCCAATTCGTTCTTATGGATATAGCGTATGACATAAGCCTCAGGCTCATGACTGATCCACAGGCTCTTGGTATTATTCAAACTACCTGCAGAATAGGTGCGTACCACAGCCTCCATGGCTGTCTTCGAGTCAACTTTATCGCCATCTGCAATCTGCTGCATATCGAGGTTAGTCTCACTCTGCACAGTGACTGAAATCTTACTGATAAGGTCGTTAAGTGCACCCTGATTCGCCTTTGAGTCAGTTGTGTTACGTCCCTCACCCCAAATGTAATTCTCGTCGGCCTGGATCTTGGCCAACTGCTCCAAGGGTGTCTGCGCCATCGCCCATCCAGGCAACAGCACCATACAGATAAAAGTTAATAGTTTCTTCATACGCTAGAGTTTTATTGTGTTATTTAAAGCTTTACGCTGACAGACTTGCCTGAATAATGAACCAGCTTGCCCTCTGGGTTTTCGAGGTTGAGAGGTTGGGGAGCATCCTTGCTGATGAGAACCACGTTGAAACGACGATTCTTCAGCATGCCAGGGAACTGGCCCTTGCGAGCGCTGAAAGATACAGTCTTAGTGGCATCATCGTAAGTGATATCGATGGTGGCATACTTGCCCTTCTCGTAGTTATAGTTGGTGCCCTCATCTTCGTAGAGCTGGAATGAACCATCGTGACCGGCATAGATGTAGAGGTTGATGAGTTCAGCGGGTTTTTCATCGCTCCACTGCATCTCAGGACCAAATGGGATGATAGCTCCCTCACGAACAAAGACAGGAATCTGCTCGTATGGTGCATCAACAATCAAGCGCTGACCACCCTCAACATATTCGTTGGTATAGAGGTTGTACCAGCCGCACTGCTTGGGGAAGTAAACCGAGCGATTGCGAGCTTTGTAATAACCTACAGGACAAGCCATGAGAGCAGGACCAAACATCCACTGATTACCAATGTTCTCTACTTCCTTATCACCATTGAAGTCCATCACCAGCGCACGCATCAGGGTGTAATCCTTGAAGTGAGCCCAACCTGCCAATGAATACAGGTATGGCATGAGGTGATAGCGCAGCTTATCGTAGTAAACAAACGACTTATAGGCAGGATGGTTATCAGGAGCAATGTTCCAGATTTCACGCAGAGGCCACTGACCATGCGAGCGGAACAAAGGAATAAACGTTCCAAACTGGTTCCAACGTGTCTGCAGCTCGCGCCACTCTTTCAGATCCTCATTCTCAACCTTGGTACGATCGTAGATCTGCTGGGCAGCTACATAGCGATTCTCCACACAGAAACCGCCCTGATCCATACCCCAGAATGGGATACCAGACATAGAATAGTTCAAACCTGCTGTCATCTGAGCACGCATATCCTCCCAACGGGTGCCGATATCACCACTCCAGGTAGCTGTAGAGAAGCGCTGCTCGCCAGCAAAACCACTACGAGTCAGCAAGAACACACGTGGCTCGTTGAGTTTACCCTTCCAAACAGAACGCTGGCCGTTGTAGATGGCATCGGCATTAACCGTAGAATAGGCATTAAAGTATTCTGTAGATGTACCTAAGGCTGTGGGGCCACTGAGCGCCTTGCGATACCACATTGGGGTACAGTCGCGTACATTAGGCTCTGAGGCATCCATCCACCAAGCGTCTACCATTGAACATTGACCATTGACCATTGAACATTGACCATTCTTGGACGAGCCAAGCGGCGAAGCCGAGCGCACCATTGAACCTTTGCTAAGGCCGGTATACAGTTTCTCGTTCATCTGGCGCCAGAACATTTTTCTTGCTCCTGCATCATAGGCATCGTAGAAGCCATTCTTATAGCCTGGGCCTACCCAGTCACGAATCTCATCCGTGGGGCTCTGAACATACATCCAGCCCTTAGCGTCAAGTTCCTTGTAGTTGTCGGTGTTGCAATAGAACTTGGGCCATACAGAAATCATAAAGCGTCCGTGCATAGCGTGAACCGAGTCGAGCATAGCCTGAGGGTTAGGATAGCGCGAAGCCTCGAACTCATGACTACCCCACTGATCCTCGGGCCAGTAGTTCCAGTCCTGCACGATATTATCGATAGGAATCTGGCGTTTGCGGAACTCAGCGAGTGTCTCTTCGATTTCGCCAGATGTCTTATAGCGCTCGCGACTCTGCCAGAAACCAAGTACCCACTTGGGATAGAGTGAAGCCTTACCAGTCAGAGTGCGATAGCCAGAGATAACCTGATCGAGATTCTCGCCAGCGATAAAGTAATAGTCCATATCCTTGGCCATCTCGCTCCAAACGCTCAACTGCTCACGCTCCTGCTTGCTACGAGGTTCAGACACGCGCAAACCGCAATAGGCCTCACCACCATCAGGGCGCCACTCTATACGCAACTGGGCGCGCTTGCCTTTCTGCAACTCGGTTGAGAACTTATAGGTATTGGGGTTCCAAGCTGTGCGCCAACGCTCAGGCACCACTTCCTTACCGTCGATGTAGACCTTTACGTAACCAGAATAGTAGAGCACGAACTGATATAATTGACCATTGACCATTGAACATTGACCATTGACCATTGAACATTGAACATTCTTGGGCGAGCTAAGCGGCTGAGCCGAGCCATTTTTAGCGCAGCAATGTTCCATGTTCCATGTTCCATGTTCAATAGGTTCAATAAAGCCTTCATAAACGACATTGGCGCCCATCAGGCTAAAGCCTTTGGGGAAGTTCTTGATGCCACCATTATCAGTTTTCAGCGCAATCGCTGATTTCTCAGGCGTACCATATTCATAATAGATAGAGTCTTCATCACGAACAAGTTTTCTACCCATACGGTCAACATAGGTGCCAGTAAGATGACCTTCCTTACCTGTGCGATCGTATAGTTTAAAAGCGCGATTCAGCTGCAGATAATCGTTAGGATTACCAAAGCGGCAGAACGAATAGCTATCCCAAAGCAGTCCGTAGTTTTTATTCGAGAGTACGAATGGAATCGACACCTTGGTATTATACTGGAACAGATCCTCGTTCTTGCCCTTCATATTAAACTCCTCACTCTGGTGCTGACCAAGACCATAGAAAGCCTCATCCTCAGGACTATCAAACTTCATCTGCCAGGTGAGTCCATGCTTCTGCTCTTCAGGTACGGTATATCCTGTCTTCATGCCCAGCTCGCGCTCAGGAACGGTAAAGTCCCAGAACTGCTTACCATCCTTGGCCTCCTTGAGCAACTGCTTGCCATTGGCATCAAAGAATGTCACCTCGCCAGTAGCCTTCGATACCACAGCCTTGACGTTTTTAGCCTTTACAACCACATTCTCACCCTCTTCGTTAACAGAGAACGAACCCTTTGCAGGTGCTACTTGTGGTACTATCATCAGCGATGCAGGCTTCACGGGTAGTGCATCTTGTGATGTAGCTCTCACGCGGATGATGTTATCGTTCATCACCTCAAGGCGTATTACCTTTGCCTGACCTCCGTCAGGACGGATAGTCACATTGTTTCCACTGGTCTGTACATCGCTCGCCATCGCTGTGGCAGACACCAACAACGCTGACACCATCATAACAATTGTTCTCTTTTTCATATCTATAATTTCAGTTATTAATCATCGTCGTGACACTTCGTGTCGAGCCGCCTCACGTTCGACAGAGCTCAAGCGAGCTTGGCTCTGTTCTCACTTAATCGTCGTCTTCCATCATCACAGCCTCCTCGACCGAAGCTTCTTCAACAGGCAGCGTGATGGTAAATATAGAACCGCCACTTGGATTATTCTCGGCTGTAATGGTTCCACCATGCATCTCGACGATAGCTTTTACGAAGAACAGGCTCATACCTGAGTCGTCGTCACTGATCATGGGGTCGAAGATGCTATCTTCGGCGCCCTCAGGTATACCTACGCCATTATCCGAGATACGGATGGTGCCAGAGGTAGAAGTCTTATCTACAAACACCTTTATCTTACAATCGGTTGGCGAGAACAGCGCACTGTTGCTCAGAATCATCTGCACAGCCTGGGCCATCTGGTCGCGATCAAAGTCAACAGTCAAATCGTTGGCCAATGGGAAGAATGAGAACTTGACATGCTTGCCAAGGGGTGCCTTGAACTTGGCACACTGTTCTTTCATGAAGTGTTGCAGATCATGCGGTTTCTTATGAGTCTCTTCGATAGTCCAAGCTTGTGCAGCCAGCTCCTCGGCCTGAGCCTTCTGGTCGCTCTCCTGCTGTTTCTGCAGTTCAACACGCATCTCGCTCATCCACTGTTTCTTCATCACCTCCATACGCAGATAGTCGCGTTCGGTCTTCTCGGCCTGACGCTTCAAGAACATACGTCTCCACAGGAAGATGGCGAGAGCCACAAGAGCCAAGAAGATAACCATGATCCAGCGGTTACGCAGCAATGGAGGGGTGATGGTAATATTGAGTATGGCCTCGTTCTTACCCATTGTGCCATCCTCGTTCAGCATCCTTACATGCAGTACATAGCTACCATGATGAAGCGACATATAGGTGATGTTAGGATCGTTCTCCTCCGTCTTCACCCATTTGTCACTGAAGCCCTCGAGCATGTAGACAAAGCGCGATGTATTATGCATCTCACCCTTATCGGTAGCAAGCTGTATGGTAAACTGGTTCTCGTAGTAGCGAAGCACCAGTTCCTTACTGGTGTTCAGGTCTTCGTCCATGATGACACGACCATCATACTCTTCACCTACACCAAGCTGCTGTCCGAACAATTTCAGTCCGCTGAAGATAGGCGTCTCTGTGTTATCCACATTTGTTACCAGCGATGGGTTGATGACGTCAACACCTCCAAGTCCGCCCACCAGAATGAGTCCATCGGGCGTAACACTTACAGAGCGCTGGTTGTATGGTCCCTGCTGCAGTCCGTCTTTACTACTGAAGCTACGAACATTAAAAATCCAGTTATTCTGCTCGTCCTTCTTGAGAACCACGTTCGATACGCCATGCTCAGTGATGACCCACATGGTGTGCAGTTTATCCTCGATGATGCCAACCACACTCGAGCCCAGCAGACCAGAGTTCATATCAAGCATGTGCTGCTTGTTGGTCTTCATATCTACCACACAACAGCCTGCTGTAGAGCCGTGCCAAACAAGTCCACGACTATCCTCTACAACACACGTAGTAGAGGCCATAGCAGCCATCTGTCCCTTGATAGCAGGAATCTTTATGTTTGCCACCTTACCGCTCACTGGGTTTATCAGCGAGTAGAACTCGGAGTGACCTACCATCAGCCATCCTTTCTTTGTCCACGCCTCAGAAGTCATGAAGTCGGAAGGAAGCGCAGAGTTACGCATGTTAAATGCTCTGAACTTACCTGTTTTAGGATTCAGTTTCTGCACACCGCTACCCAGCGTACCAATCCAGATGTCACCCCACTTGTCTTCGGTTATCGACCACACGTTATTGTTCAGCAACTGACCGTCGGTGTTGGTCATCGTGTAGTTCTTTATCTGACCGTTAGAGATATGGATGATACCACCATTATAGGTACCGAACCACACCGAGCCGTCTTTGGCAGCCAGACTGGACACCATCGTCTCAGATGCAAATCCGCATCGGGCCTTATCATACACTTCAGTCTCACCTGTCGCGCGTACATATTTAATAATACCGCGGTTATCGGTTCCAAACCAGAAGTTGCCGTTGGCATCAACAGTAGTGGTGTTCACATCACCTATCTCAAGGGTATTGAATCCCATCAGCTTCTCGATGTATTGGTTCAAGCCGTTTCGATAGCATGCTATCCACATGTTACCCGTCTTGTCGAGCATCAGTTTCTTCTGGGTATTCTCACTGATAGATGTGTTATCAAACTTGTTGTTGACGAAGTTCTTGACGTTGGCATTCTTGGTGTCAATCACGAATATGCCCTGGTGGTCGGTAGCCAACCACACCCAGCCGCGCTGGTCCATACACACGTCCCACACCTGCATATCGCCTGGCAATGGGGCAATGCCCAAGGAACCCAGATACTCGTTCAACGACTTATACCACGTCTTGTCTTTCTGGGAGAAAATAAACTGGCGGTTGGTGGTAGCAACCCAATAGTTACTATGCTTGTCGACATAGCAATAGTAGGGCTGACTAGGTTGTCCGCCATTATTCTTCATAAAGTCGTCCTTCAATATCACCTGACCTTTATCGCCATCGATAACCATCAGTTCGCCATCGCTCGATGTAACAAGCAGTTTATCGTTCCACTCAGCAAAGTTAGAGAAGTAGTATTCCTTATTGATCTCACCAGCCTCATAGCCGTACTTTATCAGTTTGTTGCTTTTCTTTCTGGGATTGTAGCAATACAGGCCCTCGTCGTAGGTCTTCACCCAGAATCTTTTCTGCGAATCGATATAGAATCTGTCGATACCTCCCTTGATGCCCAATTTGCTCAGAATGGTGATAGGGTTGCGGTTCACCTTCTCAGTCACTGGGTCGAACACACTGTAGTTCATACCCTGCTTCAGCCAGAGCTTGCCCTCACCATCTTCCCATATCTGGTCGATATAGTTATTACGAAGCGTTGTAGAGTCGTTAGGATCAGAGTAGAATGTACGGAATCGGTAGCCATCATAACGGTTCAGTCCGTAGGATGTACCAATCCAGATGAATCCACGAGAATCCTGGAACAAATAGTTAATCTGCGAGTTCGACAAACCATCACGAGCATCCAGATGGCGGAACTTCATATCGGGTATCACTGCTGTAGCTGCACTCGCTGTGAGGCAGACAAGACAGATGATTGAGGTAAGTAGCTTTCTGATATTCATATTTTCAGGTTTTTTATTTCTTTGCCGATGTTTCGCGTATCACGACTTTCTGTGGCACAATTTTTCTATAGATTTTGGTATCGCCGTTAATACTCTTGAGCAACAGCCTGCAGGATTCTGCCCCCATCTCATGACTCTGGTCTTCGATAGCCGAGAGCTTAGGCGTGACGTATTTGGCATGCACATCGTCTGTAAATCCTATCAGGGCCACATCTTCTGGTATGCGCAGACCCTCCTGCTTGATGGCTGTAAAGGCAGCAAACGTAATGATATCGTTGAATGCCAGTATCGCATCAGGGCGATTCTCCATCCTCAACAGCTTAACAGTAGCTTCCAGCGCCCAATCGAAATCAATCTTCTCGCACACCACCAGCTCGCGCTCAATGGGAATACGATTCTCGCGCAGGGCCTCCAGATAGCCGTGCTTACGGCGTATCACCATATCCAGGTGGTTAGGCCCACCGATAAAAGCAATCCTGCGACTACCTGTATCTATCAGATGCTGAGTGGCCTGCTGGGCAGCCACATCACCATTGGCCATCACACTCGAGAACTTATCCGACAAGCATGTACGACCAAAGAACACCATGGGTATGCCCATCTTCCAGATTTCCTCGAAGTGGCTATAGTCGCGTGTATTCTGCGACAAGCAGGCAATGATGCCCTCAACGTGCAATCCGATGAAGTTGTCGATAGCATTCACCTCGGCCTCGCTATCCTCGTGGGTGTTGGCACTGATGACCGAATAGCCGGCCTTGAGCGCCTCGTCCTCGATACCATCGAGCACGGCGGCATAGTAGTGCGACACCATGTTGGGCATCACCACACCTATCACCTTTGGGGCCTCTTTTCTGAGACTCTGGGCAAAGGGATTGGGGCGATAATTCATCTCGCGAGCCAACTTCTTCACCTTGATCTGCATCTCCTGGCCTATCTCTGGTGAATCACGCAGAGCGCGACTAACAGTAGCTATGCTTACGCCCAATACCTGGGCTATATCCTTTAACGATGTGCGACGTTTTGTTATAGCCATAATTATTTCCGTAAATTTACGACGTTGCAAAGGTACATATTTATTTTGAAATTTGCAAACGTTTACGTGTATTTTTTTAATATAATCTGTTGATTTTGAGCATTTTTCTTCGTACCTTTGCACCAGTAAAAGTCAGAAATGAGTAATGAATAGTTGATAATAAGTTAGTTAGAAAACATGTAAAAGTAAGGCTGTCGTGATGACAGCCTTACTTTGATTTTATACTAGAACGTTGCGCGAACCATGAATCTCACGCCATGCTTATGGGCAGTGGGCAACTCGTTATAGTTCAGGCGGCGTACATATTCCACATGCACAATCTTGAAGATGTTATGTATGCCCAGACTCAGCTCCATATAGGGACGCTTAGGATCCAGCACGTAGCTGCCTTCAGGGAAATACATCAGCATGGTATTGCCAGCATTCTTCTCGAGGAACGGATTGTTCTTCTCCGACAGTTCTCCCCACAGAATACGGAAGCCAATCCACTCACGCCACTTCAATTTGCGTATCAGCGGTATGCGGTTCAGTATCTTTCCGTTCATATCCCAGTTCAACTGTCCTGACAGGAAGCGGTCGGTTGGGAATTCCATGTTGTTGATAGCCTCGAAGGTATAGTCCTGTACGATGTACGAGAGGTTAGTCTCAGGCATGATGAGCAATGGGAATGGCACTTTCTCCCACTCTATTCCGCCCTTGATGAGCCAGTCCATCTTTCCCCACGACTTCAGCCAGAAGCGTTTGTAGACAGAAGCCTCAGTATAGTTATAGCTATACTGGCCACCCAGCACACCCTTCAATCCCAGGGTATGACTGACTGTGAGCACAGGTGCATCCAGATTGATAGGCAGACGGCGCTGCTTGGTGTTGATAAACGTCTCACCAGGTGCAAAGCGCAACTCAGCGCGCAACTCGGTTGTACGAATCTTCTGACTCTGTACAGTGCTTGTGCCAGGCAGCTGCGGATGACTCCAGTTGCTCCACTTGCTCTTATCGCCATCCTCCGATAACTGGATGAAGTACAGATCGCCGCAGGCCTCGTTCTCTTCAGTCTTCAGCTGCAAGGTGGTTCGGAAGCCCCAGTCTTCCTCGCGTTCAAAGGTCAGCGTCTGGCGATTGTAGAACATCATCTTGTCTACCTTGCTCCACTTGAAGGCTGTAAACACATTATCCTTATCGGTATGCAGGAACTTGTCGGATGGCGACATCACATCGTAGGTCGAAGATAAGGTCAGCGTGCGCTGCGGGAACTCGCGGGGCAGATACTCCTTCTTGTTGAACGACCAAATCAGGTCGCCCTTATAGTACCACTTCTTCGATCCCCATCCGCGGGCCACATAACCACGCATAAAGAAGTTCGAGTCGAGATTGGCCGTAGTCTGTGCCGAGAGTCGGGTACGTATGCCGTCGATCATATTCTTGGTTATCATGGTGTTGATAGGACCAATATCCACCTTGCTGGGATGCTCTTTGGTGCCCGTCTCCACAAAGTTCTCAACCAGCGCCTTCAGGCCGAAGATGATATACTTAAAGCCCTTGATATTCTCGATATTGCTGATAAACGAGCCCATCTGACTCTCACCTTTGGTCAGCTCTACCTGGCGATACTGGTTCCAGAACTCATCGCTACGCATCATGGCGTTCACATCCTTCACCTCCTTCTTCGTGCCCTTAAACAACTGCTTAGGCAGTTCGTCGAAGGCATAGTCGTTAATGCGGGTGTTACGTATCACGGCGAATTTCTGCAGGAAGCTGGCCAGCTTTATCTCCGTAAACATATCGTCGACGGTCAGCACCCAGTCGCCATCGGGCAACTGCGTAAACTCCTGCACCACCTGCATATTCTCTACGAAGTTCACATCGCTCTTCTTGGGGATGGTCATCTCGCAGCGCTTTACCTGCCAACTCGAGTCGGCCAGGATATACAGGTCGCCACGGAATCCAAAGTCCTGCTGGTTGTTAGGCAGGAAGTGCAGATGGAAGCACTTATCCTTATCTACATACAGCGTGTCCTCGATATAATAGCGATAAAACGAGATGGCATCCTTACCAATAGGCGACGTAAAGGGGTACTGCAGCATACGAATCTGGTCGTCGTATATGTTCACATCGGTAAACACATCCTTGATCACCGTGTTCAGTATGTCGCCCGTCTGTATCAGGTCGTTGATACCTTGTGTATTGATACCCTTAATAATCGTCTTCTCGTCGTGTGGCTTCTTACGATAGATTTTCTGCGAAACGGTCTCGTCGACACTGATAGGCAGTATCAGTTTGTTGTTATACGGACAAGCCTCAATCTGGTCGATCAGCCACTGCTTTTTCTTGTATTTGGGCGAGTCGAGCACCTCTGGATTAAAATCGTTCAGCGCCAGGGTTATCTTCTGATACTTGTTGTACTGATAGAAGTCGCGATTGTCCAAATCGGTCTTTTTCTTGGCAGCAACCACCTTTTTCATCATCTCTACAGCCGGATTGTTCTTACGACTATAGCGCTGACGCTTGGTCTTGATGGTCACCTCTTTCAGCATCTTTGTATCGTCCTTCAGACTGATCTTGATATTGTCCTTAATACCAGAGTTGATGGCCACCGTATGCGATACGTAGCCCACTGCTGTAAATGTGAGCTGCCATCCGTTATGACGGGCGATAGAGAATTTTCCATCAATATCTGATGCCACACCTACGCCATGCCCCAAATATTGGGCACTGGCAAACGGGATAGGCTCACCGGTCTTAGCATCTATAATCTGACCGGTAATCATGTGCTGTGCCCATACGCTCATGACCATCAGCATCATACTCATTAATATTGTTATCCTTCTATTCATTTATCAATTGTTTAAGTGTTGTTATCACGCGCTCAGCGTTTGTTTCGTCTACAGGATCGTTAGTCCAGCCTTCGCCTTTAAACCATACCGTGTGGCAACCAGCCTTGCCGGCTGGAACGATGTCCTTATCCATGCTGTCGCCCACTACGATGACCTCGTCAGGCTGCATGTTCAGTGCCTCCACACCCAGCGTAAATATCTTAGGATCTGGTTTGCGAACACCCACCACGGCACTCTCTATGATGGTGTCGAAAATACCATCCAGCTTAAACTCCTTGAGCACTGTGGCTATGTTGCCATAAAAGTTGCTCACCAGCACCATGGGGTACTGCTTTTTCAGCTCCAGCAGCACCTCACGACTGCGTGCCGTCTCTTCGCAAGTCAGCCGATACAAATCATCAACCACAGCCTGCTGATACTCCATACTACTCAGCTCCTTACTTCTCAACTTCTTCTCTCCTTCAAGAAACTCCATCTGCAGACGAATTTTCTCTTCAAGTGTTCGCTTAAAAGTAAAATCGGGTTTGATAATCGGGTTCTTACCCAATGTACGCTCGCCATGCACGTATGCATCACGAAAGTCGGCCTCGCTCACGGGCACCTGTTGGCGCTCGTAGGCATGCCAAATCACCTTTCCCCAGTGCTGTCCACCAGTATCCAGCGTGCCGCCGTAGTCAAAAATATATCCTTTAATCATAGCGAGGCGCAGAGTTTTTCGTGAGTCTTATGCATATACATATACATAGCCTGGAACACCGTTATCTCTACCAGCGGATAAACCCAGGGACAATCCAGCAGACAGGTCACGTAGATGGTGATGGCGCGGGTGTTAAACGTCAGCAGATTGGTGTACTTCATCAGCGGACGACTACCCTCCAGCAGCTTCTTTCGAATCTCCTCGCTAGGGTTCTGCTTCCAACGTACAAAGAAACTCTGGAACTGCGGTGTGCGCTGCTCCTGACTCTTACAGTAGTTGGCGTAGTTATAGTAGAAGGTGCGTGCCAGCAGGTCGCTCTTGGGCAGGGCCTCATAGGTGGCGCGCTGCTGCTTGTAGTTATCCAGTTCGCTACCCTCCTTACCCAACAGGAAGAACAGGTGAATCTGGCGATAGTAATCGGCCAGCGAACTCTGCTTGGCGTGCAGACCGATACCGGCTATAGCACAGAGCACAAATGCCCAGAAGCTCCACTGATAGTCGGTGCCTGGAATATTCTGATACCACAAGCGCGCAATGATAGCGATATAGATACTGGTAAACCACAGGTCGCCCGAGAATCCGTCGAGCATGCGGCCTATCAGGGTTTTCTTACCTGTGATACGCGCCATTTGTCCGTCGGTAGAGTCGCAGAAGTTTGCAAACATCAGCAGCAGCACGCCGCAGATGTTATGCATCACATCGGTGTAGTGGAACATCCATCCTGCTCCTACACCCAAGAATATAGATACGATGGTGATGACGTTGGGGTGGATATCCAGTTTATTCCACAACAATGCAAACACCAGTCCGATGGGACGGGTGAAATGCACATCCAACCACTCTTCAGTATCTTCCGACTTAAACGATAATTTCAATAATTCCTTAAATGTTGCCATATATTTTTATTGTAATGTCCTTTTAACTTCCTTTTAACTTCCCTTTACCTTCCTTTTAACTTCCCTTTAACTTCCTTACATCTTCCATTCCTAAGGCAGCGATTGCGTCGGCTGCCTCTTCGCGACAGCGAGAGAATGAGGGCCAGTCATTAAAATCGATGATGCTGTAAGCACCTGTTTCATCCACGATGCAATCGCCACCATACACGCTGATGCCTACTGCCTTGGCCAACTGCTCTGTGCAGGCCTGTAACGCCTCAACCTCGAAGTGATAGTGACGTGCCGAGCCGTTGCGCTGTTCGTCGTCAAACTTCGTGTCGCCATCATCGGTTGGGTAGTAATAGCGAAAGAATCCTGTGCCAGCCACACCATAGAATTTCACCAGATCGCCAGGCACGTGGGCACTTACAGTATAGGCTGTAATGCCGCGCGCTTCAAACTCCTGTATCTTGGTCTGCAATTCGTTCTTGGTGGCAGCAAACTGAACGTCGCCTTTGCTCTGTGCAGCAGCATCGCCGCGCTTCAGCCAGTAGCCATGCACACCCTCGCGTGGTGGTATGGGCATGCCTATGCGGCGCATCATTTCCTCTAACTTGCATCGAGCACAGTTGGCTATGCCTGTCGACGAATTGATGGCGTTCAGCGCCTTCAACTTGTCCAGCGTCTCAGGCAGTCGTCCCATCGTCATAATGCGGTCGTACTGCTCAGGAGCCTCCAGAGCCTCCTCGCTCACCATGTCTATCTGATGTCCAGCCGCCATGAGCCGTGCGCCTACTGCCTCCAGTATCGCCTTGTCCTTCTCAACCGAATTCGGCGAGAACTTCTCTGCCCGCTGCACCAATAATATCCTCATAACACTCACCTTCTCACTTTCCAAGAAAAGCCTCTGCTTTTTCAATATCGCTTGCATGGTCGATGTCCAGCACCTTCGAGAAGTTGTAAGCCTTCAGCTTCAACCCGTCGCTCACCAATGCACGCTGGAAGTTGCGCATACGGCTGTCGCCACGTTCTATGCATCGGCTCAGGGTGTCGATACTCTTGGGCGTCAGTCCGTAGATACCGCCACTGATATACTTCGGATGATCGCAGGTGTCATAAAATCCAGTGATGTTCATATCGTCGTCAGTGCCTACATACAGTGGTTTCTCGTCGTCGATATAATCGGTTACGCCCATCAGTCCGTCGGCATAACCCGATTCAGCAAACTGCTGAAAAGTCTGAGCGTAGGTCTTAAACTCGTTTTCGCGGAAGATGGTGTCGACAGTAGTCAGCACAAAGGGTTCGTCCTTCAGCCATTTACTCAGCTCCCACATGCTATGCATAGAGCTGGGGGTACTCTTCACCACATATTTCAGGGGCACACGTCCTGCCTCTGAAATTTCCTTCAGATGTTCGGCCACAGCCGTCATCTGCTCATTACAAATCACACATATTTCGCTGGCATTGTTATCCATAAACACGCGTATCAGTCGGTCTATCAACATCTCACCACCCACCTTTACCAGTGGTTTGGGCGCCGCAACACCCTCTTGTACCAATCGCGATCCCTCGCCAGCAGCTATAATTGCATACTTCATCTTTAATCAAACTAAATCATATTTCAGCATCTATTCCAAAGAAATGCGCTGCAAAGTTATGCATTTCTTACGAAATGCCGAAAACTATAGACACTTATTTAGGTTTTATTAGGAATATGCATTGATAAATATCATTTAATTCGGTCTACGTTCATTTATTTACTTTTTATTAACATTCCACACCTACACGTCTGGCGTACCGGCAGACGGGCACAAATGTTAAAATCGAAAAATCATCAAAAATAAATGGGGAAAAGTATTGTTTTGTATTTGAATTATTCGTACGATTTGCATCGTCAAAATGAAAGAGCGCAGACAGTAGCAGCTCCACCACTACTGTCCGACCTTCAAATCGTTGCTATTGATATCGCCAGAACCGCGCTTGCGCATGTCGAGACTACGCACCTGGCCCTTGAGAGTGATATCGCCTGAACCAAGGAGCTCAGCATCAACGGCACCACAGCCACTGATAAACTCGATGTCGATATCGCCTGAGCCACGCAGCTGGAGCTGGGTACGAGCAGAGTTGATCTGACGGATGTCAAGGTCGCCTGAGCCGATGAGAGTAGCAGAGGTCTCACGAGTGTCGAGATGCTCGATATCAAGGTCGCCAGAGCCCACAAGCTCAGCATCGCAACGGTCGCACACCACATCGGTGAAACGTACATCGCCTGAGCCCTTGAGACTGATATTGAGTACGTCGGTATCAACACGGCGCTCGCTGATAAAATCGCCAGAACCGTTGAGAGTTACGCCAATCAAATCGGGCGAAGAAACATAGACGGCAACGCCCTTATCGCCACGAGAGCTGATATTAACGAAACCTATCTTGTTCTTGTTGCGAATACGGAGTGTACCGTTATCAACTTCAGTCAGAATATTATTGATATACTCAGCGTTAGGACCTTTCACGCGGACAGAGAACGAATCAGACTGGAGATAATAGACGGTGGGCGAACCTATGACATCGACACGCTCGAAACCGCTGATGTTACGAGTTTGGGTTTCAAGAGTTGAATTATCGGATGTAAAGTTGACCTTTAAGCCACTAGTACTGCAAGAGCAAAGGGCCATGGCCACAACGGCACACAACGGAAGAAAAAACTTATTCATACTAAACATTACACTTTAAAAATTAAACATTTCTATCCGTTTGACGGGACGAAAGGCCAAGAAGTTGCAAACTGCTGAAAAAAATCATCGCATGGGGATTTCGACCCAGAAACGCGAGCCCTCGCCAAGGATAGAATCAACGCCAATAGCACCACCCAGGCTCTCAGCATGACTCTTGGCCACAGA
Organism: Xylanibacter ruminicola; assembly: GCF_900142525.1. Taxonomy (GTDB): domain Bacteria; phylum Bacteroidota; class Bacteroidia; order Bacteroidales; family Bacteroidaceae; genus Prevotella; species Prevotella ruminicola_A. Next base: position 226,579 of record NZ_FRBD01000001.1, read on the forward strand.
AAGACCAAGGCCAGTACCAGGGACATACTCGTCGACCTTGAAGAAACGCTCGAAGATACGCTGCTGGTCGGCCTCGGAGATACCCTTACCAGTATCGAGCACCCACAGCATGAGCTTGTCGCCCTGTGGCAAATCGAAGCCTAAGGTGATAGAGCCATGATCGGTGAACTTGACGGCGTTCTGAACGAGGTTGCTGATAATCTCCTTGACCTTGCCAATATCGGTGGTAACCATCAGCTCTGTAATAGGGAACTGAGTGGCCAAGATAACTTGCGACGGATCGACCATACCTGAGAACGAGTCGACCACCTGACGAAGCACAGGCACAAGGTCGACCTGCTGCTTGACAAGGCTCTTGGCCTCGGCCTCAACCTTAGACATGCTAACCAGGCCGTCGATGATATTCAGCAACTTGTGATTGTTCTTCTGTATCTCGGCTATAATCTGATTACGATCGGCATCGTTGTCGATAACGGGCAGCAGATCAGAGAAGCCCACGATGGCATTAAGCGGCGTACGGATTTCATGACCCATGTTGGCCAGGAAGGCAGTTTTAAGGCGATCGCTCTCTTCAGCCTTGTTACGGGCAGCAATCAGCGAAGCCTCCATCTCCTTCTGGGCATCGATACGGATAGAGGTGCCTACGATACGCGAAGGATTACCCTCTTCATCACGGGCAGCGATGGTGCCAAAGCTCTCCTCCCAATAGGTCAACCCCGACTTACCAGTCATGACACGATAGACCTCATGATATGACAGGCTATTGCCATCGCAAATCTTTTCGAGCGCTGCACGCACACGCTGAGCATCGTTCTTTTCAATGAGATCGAACAGCTGCTCGAGAGGAACCTCAGGAATAGCCACTAAATCGCCCTTATCCTCGCGAAAATCAGCATCGACAGCTATGCGGCGACTCTTACAGTCGATATGCCACGTACAGAGATGCATGGCCTTGAGCACAAAATCGTATTCTATGCTACTCTGCTTAACCTTATCAAGGTCAGTAAGTTCGCGCTTAAGACGGCTGCCCATGCGCTGCTGGACTATCATCATGATGATAAGCACAAGGAGCGCCACGATGCCGGCAGCCCACAGCATCGGGACGAGATATGTATTCTCTGTTTGGGTATAGAGTAGCAAACTATACATAGGTTCGTAATTTCAATGGGCAAAAGTAAGTATTTTATTTGGAAAAACCACATTTTTTGGTCGTTTTTTCATAAAAACAAAGTTTTTTTGTTAGATTAACAGTAAAAAAGAGTGTTTTTAAGTGGATTTACATTAACTTTGCACCCTGTAAACTAAATGTAATGGAACAAAAGTACGAATTAATTGCCAAAACGTTCATGGGACTGGAACCTGTGCTGGCAAAAGAGTTGGCCCAATTGGGGGCAAGTGATGTAGAGATCGGTAGACGAATGGTATCGTTTACGGGTGATAAGGAAATGATGTATCGTGCAAACTTTCAGTTGCACACGGCTATCAGAATTCTGAAGCCTATACACCATTTCAAAGCTAGAAGCGCTGATGATGTTTATGAAGAAATCAAGAAGATTGACTGGACTGAGTATCTGGGCACCGACAAGACGTTTACCGTCGACTCGGTAGTGTTCAGCGAAGAGTTCCGCCACTCTAAGTTTGTATCATACAAGGTAAAGGATGCGATTGTTGACCAATTCCGCGAGAAGACAGGCAAGCGCCCCAACATATCGATTAGCAACCCTGACATCCGACTGAATATGCACATTGCCGACGACAAGTGTACACTGAGTCTGGACTCGAGCGGCGAGAGCCTGCACCGTCGCGGCTATCGCCAGGAGAGCGTAGAGGCCCCACTGAACGAGGTGCTGGCAGCTGGCATGATACTGCTTTCAGGATGGCAGTGCGACACTGACTTTATCGACCCTATGTGCGGCAGCGGCACACTGCTGATTGAGGCTGCACTGATAGCCAAGAACATGGCTCCAGGACTATTCCGCAAGGAGTTTGCATTCGAGAAGTGGCCAGACTTTGACGCCGACCTCTTCGACGAGATATACAACGACGAGAGTCTGGAGCGCGAGTTCAATCACAAGATTTATGGCTACGACATCGACATGAAGGCTGTGAACACAGCCCGCATGAACGTGAAGGCCGCTGGACTGAGCGACATTATCACCATTGAGCAGCAGGACTTCAAGAACTTTACACAGCCTGCCAATAAGAGCATTATCATATCGAACCCACCTTACGGCGAGCGCATTTCTACGCCCGACCTATTGGGAACATATAAGATGATAGGCGAGCGACTGAAGCACCAGTTTAAGGGCAACGACGCCTGGATACTGAGCTATCGCGAGGAGTGCTTTGACCAGATAGGATTGAAGCCCAGCATCAAGATCCCTCTGTACAACGGATCGCTGGAGTGCGAATTCCGCAAGTACCAGATGTTTGACGGCAAGCTGAAGGACTTCCGTTCAGAGGGTGGCGTAGTAAAGACCGAAGAGGAGAAACGCCAAATGGCCGAGAAGCACCGCTTTAAGAAAGAGCGCGAATTCAAGAAGCGTCTGGAAGAGAAAGAGGAGAACGAAGAGGCCGACATACTGAACTTTACCTTCCACCGTCACGACCTGAGCAAGAACCGTGGTGGTCACGAGAGCTTTGACCGCAGCGGCAAGGAGCGCAGAGAGCGCAAGGAGTTTAACAAAGACCGCAAGGACTTTGGCGGCAAGGACCGTAAGGATCGCAAGGACTTTAAGCGCGGCGGCAAGAGAGAGTTCGGCAAGAAGGACTTTGGAGGAAAGAAAAGGAGATTCGACGATGATGAAGATTAAATATTTGCTCATAGCACTATTCGCTATTCACTGTTCATTATTCACTCCTATGAGCGCTCAGGATAAGAAACTATTTACATTAGAAGACCTGAACTTTGGCGGAACAAACTACGCCAACCTGCGACCACAGAACATGTGGCTGACATGGTGGGGCGAGAAGCTGATAGAGACCGACGTGGAAGAGTGCAAGGTGATAGACACCAAGACTGGCAAGAAGAAACGTCTGTTTACACTCGACGACATCAACAAGTGGGCTGGTAGCAACGACGACAGATACGTGCGCCACCTGATGAATGCCACATTCCCCTACCCTGACAAGCCCATCGTGGCTGTGGGTAACCGCAAGGCATTCGTTCTGATTGACTTCGAGCAGAAGAAGATAGTATGGCAGGACAGCATATCGGGCCAGCAGGCCAACGACTGGAACCCCATATCGCGCGCCACAGCCTGGGTGGAGGATCATCAGCTGTACGTGGCCGACGGCAACGGCGTGAAGCACCAGATTTCGAAAGACGGAAGTCGCGAGATAGTATACGGCCAGAGCGTGCATCGTAATGAGTTTGGTATCAACAAAGGTACTTTCTGGAGTCCTAAGGGCAACCTTCTGGCTTTCTATCGCATGGACCAGAACATGGTGACCGACTATCCTCAGGTAGACATCTTCCCTCGTACAGCCAGATACGAGCCCGACAAATATCCTATGGCAGGTATGACCAGCCACAAGGTAACAGTGGGCGTGTTCGATGTAAAGACTGGCAAGACCATCTATCTGCAGGCTGGCGACCCAACCGACCGCTACTTTACCAACATAGCCTGGAGCCCAGACGAGAAGACCATCTACATGTTTGAGCTGAACCGCAAGCAGAACGACTGTCGGCTGGTATCGTACGATGCAGCAACAGGTAAGAAGATAGCCGAACTGTATCGTGAGACATCGGATAAATATGTAGAGCCACAGAACCCCATACAGTTCCTGCCTTGGGACAGCACTAAGTTTGTAATGCAGAGTCAGAAGGACGGTTATAACCACCTGTACCTCTTTGATATAAACGGTAAAGAGCTGAAGCAGATTACCAGCGGCAAGTGGGTAGTGATGGACTTGGTGGGCTTTAACACCAAGAAAAAGAGCATACTCTACACCAGCAACGAGATACACCCAACGAACAGCAATCTGTGGACCGTTGAGGTGAAGAGCGGCGAGCGCCACCTATTAGGGCAAGGCATCGGTGTGATTCAGAGCGCCCAGTCATCGGCAACAGGCCAGCGAGTAGCCCTGAAGTTCTCGTCGTACAACAAGCCACGCGTGATTGACGTGATTAACACCAATAGCTGGGCCAAGGTAACCAATCTGCTGGAGGCTGGAGATCCATGGAAGGACTATCAGCAACCCATCTACACCAACGGCTACATCACAGCTGCCGACGGCAAGACCGACCTGTACTTCAGAATGGTGAAGCCACACGACTTCGACCCCAACAAGAAATACCCAACCGTAGTGTATGTATATGGTGGACCTCACGCCCATAATGTAGATGCATCGTGGCACTATGCCAGCCGTTCGTGGGAGACCTATATGGCTCAGAAGGGCTACATCGTGTTTATTCTAGACAACCGCGGCTCAGAGAATCGCGGTCGCGACTTTGAGCAGGCAACATTCCATCAGCTAGGACAGATAGAGATGCAAGACCAGATGAAGGGTGTGGAGTATCTGAGCAAGCAGCCATACGTGGATATGAACCGACTGGGAGTTCACGGATGGAGCTTTGGCGGATTTATGACTATCTCGCTGATGACCAACTATCCTGACGTGTTTAAGGTAGGCGTGGCTGGTGGTCCCGTTATCGACTGGAAGTGGTACGAGGTGATGTATGGCGAGCGCTATATGGGCACCCCACAGGATAACCCAGAAGGCTACGCCAAGTGCAGCCTCATCAGCAAGGCCAAGAACCTGAAGGGAAAGCTGCAGATTATCACCGGCTATAATGACAACACAGTGGTACCACAGCATTGCTTGTCGTTCCTTGATGCTTGCGTGAAGGCAGGCACACAGCCCGACTTCTTTGCCTACCCAGGCGAGGAGCACAACATGCGTGGACACGCCAGCGTACATCTGCACGAACGTATCACACAATATTTCGAAGATTATTTAAAATAACTATATGAAAATCTTACTATTAGGAAGTGGCGGACGTGAGCACGCCTTAGCTTGGAAAATTGCTCAGAGTGATAAATGCGAGAAACTCTACATCGCACCAGGTAACGCAGGTACAGGCAATTGTGGCGAGAACGTAGCCATGAAGGCCGACGACTTTGAGGCTATCAAGAACTTTGTGGCCGAGAAAGGCGTAAACATGGTAGTAGTTGGTCCTGAAGATCCATTGGTAAAAGGTATCTACGACGAGCTGAAGGTTGACGAGCGCACCAAGAACGTGCCCGTTATCGGCCCATCAAAGGCAGGAGCCGTGCTCGAAGGCTCGAAGGATTTCGCCAAGGAGTTTATGATGCGCCACAACATACCTACAGCCCGCTATCAGACTTTTGACGGCGAGCATCTGGAGGAAGGGCTGAAGTTCCTTGAAACGCTCCAGGCTCCATACGTGCTGAAGGCCGACGGCCTCTGCGCTGGTAAGGGTGTGCTGATTCTACCTACACTCGACGAGGCTAAGAAAGAGCTGAAGGAGATGCTGAGCGGCATGTTTGGAAATGCATCAAGTCGCGTGGTTATCGAGGAGTTTATGGCAGGTATCGAGTGCTCTGTATTCGTACTGACCGATGGTAAGAACTACAAGATTCTGCCTGAGGCTAAGGACTACAAGCGTATTGGAGAGCACGATACAGGTTTGAACACAGGCGGTATGGGAAGCGTAACACCAGTGCCATTTGCCACCAAGGAGTGGATGCAGAAGGTGGATGACCGCATTATCCGTCCTACCGTAGAAGGATTGGCTGCTGATGGCATCGACTACAAAGGCTTTATCTTCTTCGGACTCATCAACCGCACCAACACACCTACTGGCGAGCCAGAGCCATACGTGATAGAGTACAACTGCCGTATGGGCGACCCAGAGACAGAGAGCGTGATGCTACGACTGAAGAGCGACATAGTAGACCTGTTTGAGGGTGTGGCCAATGGCGATCTGGACAAGCGCGCCATTGAGTTCGATGAGCGTGCAGCTGTATGCGTGATGCTGGTATCAGGCGGTTATCCTCAGGAGTACAAGAAGGGTTACCCCATCAAAGGCATCGAAAACGTTGAGGGCTCAATCGTATTCCACAGCGGAACTGCACTGAAGGATGGCGAAGTGGTTACAGCAGGAGGTCGCGTTATCGCCGTTTCATCGTACGGCAAGGACAAAGCCGAAGCACTGCAGAAATCATTCGAAGAGGCTCAGAAGATACAGTTTACCGACAAGTATTTCCGTCGCGACATTGGAGCCGACCTGTAAAGCAGTATGAGCAAGAAACATACACAGAACATAATAGCCGAGAGCCGTCATACATTGCCGATAACCATGATATATGGTATCGGCATATGGCTATTGGCTGGTTTAGTAAACAACGGATGGTGGATGCAGTTTGTGTGTTTCGCAGCATCGGTATATGCTATGATACACCTGAACAACGCCAACCTGATGATACGTATCTATAGCCGTTCTGTGTCAGCTGCCTACATCCTGCTAACGTGTGCTGCTGTATGGTTATTTCCATCAATCCATGGGGCGGTGATACAATTAGGTACCATACTCGTACTGGCGCTGCTGTTTTCATGCTATCAGAACAAAGAAACACAAGGGCGGACTTTCTATATGTTCGCTATCATGAGTATCATCAGCATGCTAGAGCCGCATTATCTGCTATATATACCCATCATTTGGCTATTGATGGCAATAACCATGTACTCCATGTGTTTCCGCAACTTCATAGCGTCGATAATAGGCCTTATTACGCCCTACTGGCTGTACGCAGGTTGGCAACTGCTAAATAACCCTGAAGACCCCAGCAAGGCGCTGGACATCTTTTCGAGATTCTCTGAGATGCCATGGAGCACCTACTATCAGGCGATTACTGAGCCACAGATACTCTATTTTGTATTGCTGGTTGTGCTATTCATGATTGGAGCCGTACACTTCTGGATAACCAGCTATATGGACAAGATACGTGTACGCCAGATTTACACCAGTCTGATACTGCTCACCTTATATACCATATTATTATTAGCCTTACAGCCACACATGTTTGATGTGCTGATATATATGATGACAATAGCAATTAGCCCAATCATAGCTCACTTTGTATCGCTGACGCATACCAGAATGTCGAACATATTATTTATGGTGATGATGGTAGTCATCGTGTTACTAACAGGCATGAACCTATGGATTTCATAGTCAATCTACTATCGCAATACGGCTATTGGGGTATGTTGCTCGCAGCCTTCCTAGCAGGTAGCTTCTTCCCTTTCTCGAGCGAGGCAGTAATGGTGGCGCTGATGGCTACAGGACTGGACCCGTGGATGCTGATGATATACGGCACTGTGGGCAATGTGATGGGTAGCGTGTTTAACTACTGCGTGGGCCGAATGGGTAAGCTGGAGTGGATTGAGAAATATCTGCATGTAAAGAAACAAGATCTGGACAAAGCCCATAAGTTTCTGGCCGGACGTGGTGCTTGGATGGGGTTCTTCGCCTTTCTGCCCGTTCTGGGTAGCGCCATCACCATCGCCCTGGGACTGATGCGATCGAACGTCGTCATCACATTCATCGCCATTACACTGGGCAAGTTATTCCGTTATATTATCTTAATTTACGGAGCTGGTCTGTTTATATAAAAGATTTTTGTGTAACTTTGCACCACTTATTTGGATTTTTAACGTTAAAGAATAAATATTTGTAATGAAACAATTCAGGTTAGTAGACAACACCTTGGGCTGGTTAGCATTCTTTATTGCAGCCTTTGTCTATTGTTCTACCATCGAGCCGACAGCCAGTTTCTGGGACTGTCCGGAATTTATCACCACTGGTTATAAATTGGAGATTGGTCACCCACCAGGGGCACCATTCTTTATGCTTACAGCCAATTTATTTTCACAATTTACAAACGACCCAACACAGGTAGCACGCATGGTAAACACCATGAGCGCCCTGCTATCAGCTACATGTATTCTGTTCCTGTTCTGGACTATCACTCACCTGACCAGACGACTGCTTATCAGCAACTGGGATGAGTTGACTCTGCCAAAGATGGTAGCCATCGAGGCTTCAGGACTGGTTGGAGCACTGATATACACCTTTAGTGACACATTCTGGTTCTCGGCTGTTGAGGGAGAGGTATATGCCTACTCTTCAGCATTTACAGCTGTAGTATTCTGGCTGATACTGAAATGGGAAGATCAGGCCGACGAGCCTCACAGCGACCGTTGGCTGATACTGATTATGTATATGACAGGACTATCGATCGGTGTTCACCTGCTGAACCTGCTTTGTGTGCCTGCCATCGTACTGGTTTACTATTATCGTCGATTCCCTGATGCCAATCTAAAGGGGTCGCTCATCGCACTGGGCGTGTCGATAGTTATTCTGGCTGCCGTTCTTTATGGTGTAGTACCAGGTATCATCACCGTTGGCGGATGGTTCGAGTTGTTCTTTGTGAACACACTCGGCATGCCATTCAACACCGGAGAGATTATCTATATCTTCCTGCTGGTGGCTTGTGTTATCTGGGCTGTTTACGAGACTCAGACACAGAAGCACTCGCTGACCATACAGAATGTAGCTTTCCTGGCATCGGTTGGTATGCTGGGTATCCCATTCTACGGTTGGGGATGGAGTGCATTCTTCATTGGTGTAGTTGTATTGGCAGTACTTTGGTTCCTGCTTAAGTATACAGTTAACAAGCAGCCACTGATTACAGCTCGCATGAAGAACACCATGCTGCTCTGCATGCTGATGCTGATGATTGGCTACTCTAGCTATGCTTTGATAGTTATCCGTTCGTCGGCTAACCCACCAATGGACCAGAACTCTCCTGAGGATATCTTTACACTGGGCGACTATCTGGGACGCGAACAGTACGGTCAGCGCCCATTGTTCTATGGACCTGCCTACACTTCGCAGGTAGCACTCGAGCAGGAGGGCAACTACTGCAAGCCTGTTATGTCGAAGGGTAAGCCCGTATATCAGCGCAAAGAGAAAGCAAGCGCCGACGAGAAAGACTCGTACTTTGTAGTACGCACCAAAGATGAATATAAGTATGCACAGAACATGCTCTTCCCACGTATGTACGATGCTGGTCACACAGCTGCCTACGAATCGTGGATGGGTGGTGTTGACGGTAGTCAGGTGCCTTATGACCGCTGCGGCGAGCAGATGATGGTGAAGGTGCCCAGTCAGCTGGAGAATATCCGTTTCTTCCTGAGCTATCAGTGCAACTTTATGTATTGGCGTTACTTTATGTGGAACTTTGCCGGACGCCAGAATGATATTCAGGGCAACGGCGAGCTGGAGCATGGTAACTGGATTACAGGATTCTCGTTTATCGACAATCCTCGTCTGGGCGATCAGGATATGCTGCCTGAGGATTTGAAGCAGAACAAGGGACACAACGTGTTCTACTGCATGCCTTTGATTCTGGGATTGCTGGGACTCTTCTGGCAAGCTTGGTACACCCGTAAAAAGAAGGCTGTTGTAAACGGTCAGGAGAAGACTATCGACGATCCTATCGGCATACGCCAGTTCTGGGTTGTTTTCTTCCTGTTCTTCATGACAGGATTGGCTATCGTAGTTTATCTGAACCAGACGCCGATGCAGCCACGTGAGCGCGACTATGCTTATGCAGGTTCGTTCTACGCCTTCGCTATCTGGTGTGGTATGGGTGTTGCAGCTATTATCGACTGGCTGAACCGCAAGATAAAGAAGGAATCACTAGTTCTTGCAGGACTAGTAGGACTTGTATGCCTAGTTGTACCTATCCAGATGGCTAGCCAGACCTGGGATGATCACGACCGTTCGGGCCGTTATTGCTGCCGCGACTTCGGCCAAAACTATCTGATGACGCTGCAGGAAGAAGGTAATCCTATTATCTTCACCAATGGTGATAACGATACCTTCCCACTCTGGTACAATCAGGATACCGAGGGATTCCGTACCGATGCGCGCGTATGTAACCTTTCATATCTGCAGACCGACTGGTATATCGACCAGATGCGTCGTCCGGCCTACGACTCCCCATCAGTGCCTATCACTTGGAGCCGACTGGAGTATTGCGCTGGCACCAACGAATATGTACAGGTTGACCCTTCGTTAAAGAGTCAGGTTGAGGAGCTGTATCGCCAGAATCCAGAGGAGGCTAAGAAGCAGTTCGGCGAAAAGCCATTCGAGCTTAAGAACATCCTGAAGAACTGGGTTCGCTCAACAAATAAGGATCTGCACGTGATTCCTACAGACACTGTATTTGTAACCATCGATAAGGAAGCAGTAAAGAAGAGCGGCATGATGATGGCCAGCGATTCGATACCCGACCAGATGGTTATCTCGCTAAAGGGAAAGAACGCTCTATATAAGGGCGACCTGATGATGCTTGAAATGATTGCTCAGTGTAACTGGACTCGTCCTATCTACGTAGCAACGACTGTTGGCTCTGAAAACTACATGAACTTGGGCGACAACTTCGTACAAGAGGGACTGGCCAACCGCATCACCCCATTCACCACCAACGCTCCTGGTGCCAAGAACTTCGACACAGAGAAAACGTATAACAACGTGATGAACAAATTTAAGTTCGGTGGTGTAGATAAACCTGGCGTATATCTCGATGAAACCGTAATGCGTATGTGCTACACTCACCGTCGCCTGCTGTCTCTGCTTGCAATGAATCTGGTTCAGGAAGGCAAGAACAAGAAGGCAATGGCAGTTCTTGACAAGTGCGAGAAGATGTTGCCAAGCTACAACATTCCTCACGACTACCAAAGCGGATCAATGGATCTGGCTCGTGCATACGCATTGACCGGTCAGACCAAGAAGGCTCAGGAACTGATAGACCAGCTGTGGAACAAATCGACTGAATATATGAAATGGTATTGCTCACTCGACGGACAGCGTTTCGAGAGTTCACAGCAGGACTGCATGCTTCACATCTATATCCTGAATCAGGTTCTCGACCTGCAATCAGCAGTTGACGAGAAGAAAGCCGAAGAAAAGGATAAGCAGTTCCAGACCATCAATAAGATTTACACTGCTAAGGGAGGAACTTATGGTAATTAAGAGTTAAGAGTTAAGAAGTTAAAAGTGTTTATAGAACAACCGGCAATATACCTACGCTGGCTCTATCCTAGAGCATACTGGCGAATGGACCGTCACGAAAGGTCAGTCTACCTGACTTTCGATGACGGCCCCATCCCAGAGGCTACACCGTTTATCCTCGACACACTGAAGGAGTTTGGTGTGCGTGCAACTTTCTTTATGGTAGGCGACAATGTGCGCAAATATCCTGAGCTATACAACCGTATACTAGCAGAGGGACATCAAGTGGGTAATCATACCCATAACCACATTGGTGGATTGCGCCATTCAATAAAAGAATACAGCTACAACGTAGAAAAGGCCAATGCCTATATTCACAGCCATTATGTACGTCCGCCACATGGATGGATGCGTATGGCACAATATGCCTGGCTCAGCAGAAAGTACAAAATCGTGATGTGGGACCTAGTTACACGTGACTACTCTAAATGGATGACTGCCGAAGATGTGGTCAATAATATAAAGAAGTACGCGCGCAATGGTTCAATCATCACATTCCACGACTCACTGAAGAGCATAGACAAGCTGAAAACAGCACTACCTGAGAGTCTGCAATGGCTAAAAGACCAAGGTTACAGCTTCAGAATATTTCCATAACATAAATATTAAACAACAATGAAACAATTACTAACAACCTGCTTATTATCAGCAACATTCGTTATGACAACAAATGCTCAGCCACAACTTCGTGCAGATAATATCGACGAAGTTATCAAGGCAATGACCCTTGAAGAGAAAGCCAAACTGCTGGTTGGCGGTGCTAACAATTTCTTTAGCGCAAATGCTGTAGTTGGCGGTGAGGCCGACCTTGTGGCTGGAGCCGCAGGTACTTCACCAGCAATCCCACGATTGGGCATACCCGCTACTGTACTAACCGACGGCCCTGCAGGAGTACGTATTAACCCAACACGTAAGGGTACTACCAAAACCTATTATGCTACAGCATTCCCTATCGGTTCGTGCTTGGCATCAACCTGGAACACCGAGCTGGTAAGCAAGGTGGGCGAGGCTATCGGAAACGAGACCAAGGAGTATCGCTGCGACGTCATCTTAGGTCCTGGTATGAACCTGCATCGTAACCCACTCTGTGGTCGAAACTTCGAATACTATTCTGAGGATCCACTGCTAACGGGTAAGATTGCTGCTGCTTATATTCAGGGTGTACAGAGTCAGGGTGCAGGCGTAAGCGCCAAGCACTTTGCCATCAACTCGCAGGAAACTGATCGTACCGCAGTTGACGAGCGCGTTTCACAGCGTGCCGCACGAGAGCTATATCTACGCGGCTTCGAGATTGCTGTCCGCGAGAGTAATCCGTGGACCATTATGGCATCATATAATCAGGTAAATGGTGAGTATTCTATGGGTAACCACGACCTGCTAACCAAGATTCTGCGTGAGGATTGGGGATTTAAAGGCATCGTGATGACAGACTGGATTGGTATCCGTCAAGGACTTACCACAGCCAGTGAGGTTCACGCAGGTAACGACCTGATGGAGCCTGGACAGCCAGCACAGATACAGGAGATCATCGACGCCGTAAAGAATGGTAAACTCGACATAGCCGATGTTGACCGCAACGTTCGCCGTATGCTTGAGTATATCGTAAAGACACCAAGCTTCCATAAGTATCCTGCATCAAACAATCCTGACTTCAAGGCTCACGCAGCCATCACACGTCAAAGTGCTGCCGAGGGTATCGTGATGCTGAAAAACAATGGTGCTCTGCCTTGGAAGAATGGTGCTGTCAAGACAGTAGCTCTATTCGGCGAGAACTCATACGACTTCTTGAGTGGTGGTACTGGTTCTGGTTGTGTTCATCCACCATACGTGGTTGATATGCTCGAAGGTCTGAAGAATGCTGGCATCAGCTCATCGGCTACTCTTACTGATATCTATCGCAAGTATATCGAGTTTGCCCGCGTAAAATTCCAAGCCGAGCGTCATCCTGCCAAATGGTTCCAGACAGAGATGATGGGCCAGCAGAAGTATCCAGAGATATCTATCGCCCCTATCGCTATCAATAAGGAGATTCAGGCTGCCGACGCCGCTATCATCACCATCGGACGTCAGGCAGGAGAGGGTATCGACCGCGATATCGACACAGAGTTCAACCTGATTCCCGAGGAGCGTAATCTGATTGTAGATGTATGCAATGCATTCCATTCTGCAGGCAAGCCTGTCATCGTTATTATCAACTCGGGTAGCGTTATCGAGACTGCCTCTTGGAGCGGATACCCAGATGCTATCCTTTGTGCTTGGCAGCCAGGTATGGAGGGTGGTAATTCAATCGCCGACCTGCTGACCGGCAAAGTCAACCCATCTGGAAAGCTCACTATGACATGGCCTATCGCTGCTACCGATCATGCTTCAACAAAGAACTTCCCTGGAAGTCTCGACGATTATACATTCAAGATGATGGTTGGTAACAAAGCACAGATTCCTGGCCATGCATACACCAATCATGAGGAGGACATCTATGTAGGCTATCGCTACTTTGACACCTTCCAGAAGAACGTTGCTTACCCATTCGGTTTTGGATTGAGCTACACCACATTTACATTCTCAAAGCCAGTTGTCAAGGCTAAGGGTAAAGATGCTGTTGAAGTTAGCATTACCGTCAAGAATACCGGCAAAGTAAGTGGTAAGGAGGTTGCTCAGGTTTATGTTCAGGCTCCAGAAGGCAAACTTGAGAAGCCTACTCAGGAGTTAAAGGCATTTGCGAAGACTCGTGAGTTACAGCCAGGCGAGAGTCAGGTGCTCACAATGACAATCCCCGTGCGCGATCTGGCCAGCTTTGACGAGGCAAATAGCCAGTGGCTAACTGAAGCCGGTACTTACACCTTCCGTATTGGCAACAGTAGCCGCGACATTGCAGCTACTGCAACAATAAAAATTGCAGAATATACAGAAAAGACGACTAACGCCCTTGCTCCTAAGCAGAAACTGAATCTGCTTAAGAAATAAGTGATAAAGAATAAAAAGAAATGAGGATGTGTTTATTGCACATCCTCATTTCTTTTTATTCAGCGACCTCTTCGTTAGTCAGAATGTCGGCAATCGGCAGCTGGCGGTCAATCGCTGTATGGAATGAAATCAGCGTTTGACTACTAGAAAGCCCAAGAGGCTGTAGTTTATCGTGAATAATCGTCAACAGATGATGATTATTACGCGCATACAACTTTATAAACATATCGAAGTTACCTGTTGTGTAGTGACACTCCACAACCTCTGGTATCTGCTTCAGTTTCTCAAGCACCTCATCAAAACTTGCAGGATCCTTAAGATTCAATCCAATATATGCACAGGTCTCGTAACCGATCTTCTCGGGTTCAATCAAGAACTGAGATCCTTTAAGCACACCCAAACTATTCAACTTCTGAATACGCTGGTGGATGGCTGCACCACTCACATTACATGCACGAGCCACTTCAAGAAAAGGTATGCGGGCATCGGCGGCTATCAGACTCAATATCTGTCTGTCAAGTTCGTCAATTTTTACCATAATAGCAGTTATTTTTTGATTTCAGTTGCATTATAATTTATCTTCAGGGCATAGGCCTGTTGCAGATTTCGCTTCACTTCACTAACAAGTCCCATTGGTGCTTGGCGATCAACACGTAGCGACACAGTCAATCGTGCTTGATTCTCAGCGCTCAGTCCACCACGAATATGCTCTATAAGGGCGGGAATGTCATCTGGGTTCACTATATTACCATTAAGCTGCACAGCCCAACGGCCACCTTTACTCCTTCCCTTCTTCTCTCCTTCTCTACCAATATAAATATTCACCACAGATTGCTTATTGGCAAGCTTCTGCACCTCAACACCTTCAGGAACCTGTAAACGTACCTTCACCTCATCGCTACGCATGTGGGTAACAATCATAAAGAAGAACAGCACTGTAAAAATCAGGTCTGGCATCGAAGCCACATTAAGCGAAGGAACACTTCTGCGACTCTGATGAAACATACTCTTCATCGGTCTCATTGTGCACCTCCTTCCTGTATAGGCGATTCGCTGATACGCTGCGGGTAATACTCGTTGATGGCAGTTTTCTCATCATTTGTGCATGCGTTATAGCCATGGCCAAAATGCTTTTTAGCATACTCATCACGAAGTTCTTGATAGGCAATTACCACAGCATCTTGCATTTTAAAATAAGCCTCGTAGGTTGTAGCTGCATCGGCTTGTATCGATATCACATGACCTGTACGATTTACAAATGCCAGCGAACGCACAGCGGCTGTAAGCTCTTTGTAAGTAATAGTCTTACCATCGCAAGTAAGTTGGTTGTTACCATCTAATTTTACCTGCATCACATTGTCTCGGTTAATATCCTTGGGCTGTTCGTGTTCCAATGGCGGTGGAGCCATCTGGCGCAACAATCCCTTCTCCGTGTCCATCGATGATGTCACGAGAAAGAAAATCAACAGCATAAACGATATGTCGGCTGTCGATGTTGTGTTCAGCTCCGGAATCTGCTGACGATAGCGCTTACGAAACATCCGATAATCAATATAATAGAGGTATAGATAAACATATCAGCAACACGCAACCAAAACGTGTCGGTAAGTAGTTGCCCGTTGGTCATAATAGGTGTTGTAGATGCCATAGCAAATGTCAGCACCAAACATATTACGAAACCGATTGCTACAATCCAACCTATCTTACCTGCTGGTACACCATTCACTACATCGTCGCCCTTTCTGCGGAATCGCAATCCGTGCCATACCGAGAAAGCAGTGGTCAAAATAGCAGCAGCAATCGCCAGATACATCAGTCCCAGCATTACATCAGCTATAGCAGGCGAAATGAAGTTATTCATAACTATTCAGTCTTCACTTTTCACTTTGAGCTTTATACTCAGTTATCATATCTAGCAGCATAATAGCAGCCTCCTCCATCTGAGCAGTAAGACGCTCAATCTTAGAAAGAATATAGCTATAGAACAGCTGAAGTATCAGCGCTACTACAATTCCGAAAATAGTGGTAATCAATGCAACTTTCATACCCTGAGCTACTATGGTTGGACCAATGTCGCCTACTATTTGAATCTGGTCGAACGCCATAACCATACCAATCACAGTACCAAGGAATCCAAGCGATGGAGCCATTGCAATAAAAAGCTTAATCCATGAACATCCTTTTTCCAGATTCGCAGTCTGTAGTCCACCAAAGTTTGTAATACTACGCTCAATAGCATCCATAGGCTGCTTGATATGCAGCAGCCCCTGATAACATACAGATGCCACAGGTCCACGGGTATTTCTACATAAGTTTTTAGCGCCCTCAACATCGTTTGCCTTCAGCTTCTGCTCGATATCAACCATCAGTTGGTGGGTTTTAATCTCCGAAAGTGTCAGATAAATGATTCTCTCTATGCAGAAGGCAAGTCCCAATACAAGTGCCAAGGCAACCAACGACATAAATGCCACATTACCATCAACAAACTTGGTCTTCAATTGCTTGTGCAATCCTCCCTCTGCCTCATCTCCAGCAAGCTCATCGATATCATCAGCCATCACAGCCATCGAGTCTATATCAGCTGTAATAGCCGTAGTGTCTGTTATTGCTACAGAGTCAACTTTGTTCTGAGCAATACTGGTTTGCGATACACTCAGCAAACCTATCAATGCGAATAGAAAAAACAGTCGTTTCATATTGTTGTAACTTCCAGCGGAGAGAGGGGGATTCGAACCCCCGAATCGCTTTTGACGATTACACGCTTTCCAGGCGTGCCTCTTCAGCCACTCGAGCACCTCTCCTATTATTAAGTGGATGCAAAGTTAGTATATTTGCAGCACAATCCACGGGTTAAACACTTATATTTAATACTTTTTTGCAGTTATCATTTGTCTTCTGTGCCACTATCTCCTCGCTCACACCATAGGCCTCAGCTAGTCGCTTCAACACGTAGGCCACAAAAGCAGGTTCGTTTCTCTCTCCACGCTTTGGAACGGGCGCCATATAAGGTGCATCGGTCTCAAGAACTATACGCTCCAAAGGCACGATAGCAGGTAAGACTTCTGGCAAATGCGACTTTTTGAAAGTAGACACGCCACCTATTCCCAATACAAATTTATCGAATTGCAATAGTTCGGCTGCTTCGTGCTCATTACCGGTGAAGCAGTGGAACACGCCACCAGGCAAGTCTTTCTGGTACTTTTTAATGATTGTCACCATCTCATTCTGAGCCTTACGGCAATGAATCATCAGTGGCAACTGAAACTCTACTGCCCAACGAACCTGCTCCTCGAAAGCTTCTAACTGCTCTTTCTCAAACTCGCGACTCCAGTAATAGTCAAGACCAACTTCGCCAATAGCTTTAATTGACAATTGACAATTGATAATTGACAATTTAATCTGCTCCAAGACCTCCTTCCAATCGGCCTTTACATCCTCGGGATGGAGTCCGAGCATCGGGTAACAGTAACCGGGATATCGGCTGCATAATGTCTTTATGGATTCAATCGATTCCAGATTGATACCCGGCACTCCAATAGCAGCAACCCCAGCCTCACGGGCTCGGGCTACTACGGCATCAAGATCATCACGAAACTCTTCGCCATCCAAATGACAATGTGTATCAATAAACTGCATTAGCTCTGACGTTTCATCATCTCTGCAGCATATGACTTTAACTCTGTCTTACGCTCTTCTGGAACATTAATCTTAGCCAGATAAACCAAGCTTTCCTGATAATACTCTTCAATTTTACGTTCGCAGAGTTCACGGATGCCTATCTCGTTATATAGCTCTGTAACTGCCTTTACCTTTTCGTTGCGATCAAAATCCTTTGCCTTAATCCAATTCATAAGTTGCTCACGCTGAACTGGATTTGCAAGATTCACCGCATTAATAAGCATATAGGTCTTCTTATTAGATGTAATGTCACCACCTATATTTTTGCCAAATACAGCAGGATTTCCATAAACATCAAGAAGATCATCCTGCAACTGAAATGCAAGTCCAAGTTTCTCGCCAAACTTATACATATTCTCGATATCATCCTGAGGAGCATCGGCCATAATAGCACCTACTTTACATGCACAAGCCAAGAGTACACTTGTCTTCAGTCTGATCATCTCAATGTATTCCTCTTCGCGAACATCGTTTCGATTTTCGAATTCAACATCTAACTGTTGACCTTCGCCAATTTCCAAAGTAGTCTGTATAAACACTTTGAATACAGCAGGTAACTTTGCAGGATCACAGTCCTCCACCCTCTCAAAAGCCTGAAGCAACATCGTGTCACCCGAAAGGATGGCGCGATTGGCATCCCACTTCTTGTGCACCGTTTCATGCCCTCTACGCATATCAGCGTGGTCCATCAAATCATCATGCAACAGCGTGAAGTTGTGGTAAGTTTCAAGTCCAAGGGCCTGGGGCATGATACTCAGCGGATCATTCTTATAGAGGTTATACGACAACATCGCTAGTACTGGGCGAACACGCTTACCTCCTATCGACAGTACATACTTGATAGGGTCGTACAACGAGGCTGGCTGTCGGTCGTAAACCACATTATCAAGCGCCTCATTCACTTTCTTAAGTAGCTCTTCTGATGTATACATATCTTATTATAAATTAAATACAACTGGTATGCAGACCATTGTTCTGCAAGGTTTGGCATTCATCATGCCAGCTTTCCATTGGGGCATCATCTTCAACACTCTGAGTACTTCCTGATCGCAGGCTGGCTCCAAAGGCTGTACCACCTGCAGGTCGCTCAGCGTTCCGTCTTTGTTAACTACAAACTGCGCCACAACCTTACCTTTTATCTTGCGCTGTTGCGCAGATGCCGGATACTTCAGGTTCTTTGTCAACCATTTCATAAACTCAGCTGCTCCACCTGGAAACTGCGGCAGATCTTCTACTACACGGAAGTCTATTGGCTCATCATACATATCCACTACCTGTGGTTTTTCTTCCTCCGCCTTCAGTGTTGGCTCCTCTTCTTCTGTCTCTTCCTGCAGAATTGGTTCTGGTGGCAACTCAACATCGTTATCAACCAGATGCAGCTGTTGCGACTCTTGTTTCTCAACCTTTTGCTCCTGAGGCATCATCATCGGCACCTCATCCTTATCTCGTTTCAAGGGTGATAGCTCGACTTCGGCTTCCATACTTTCGTCATCGTCAAAGAATGACCATCCGCTATCGCCACTATTCCATTCCAACAGCACGAATAGCAAGGCCAACACCACAATAAGTCCCAAGAGGAACCCTTGTGTGCGCTTTTGTTCCAAATCAGCCTCTTTGCTTTTCTTGACTTCCATCTGTTTTATATAAAACCGAGTGCAAAGATAGTTATTTTTCCGGTAAAATAGGTATATATTAAGTTTTTTTGCTATCTTTGCGACCAAATTAGGATAAATGAACATCAGAAAGATTATCATAGCCCTAACACTCGCCTGTACATTAACAACAGTTAGTGCTCAGGAAAGTGAGACTGCCTACAACTTCCTTAGGCTTCCTGTTAGTGCGCATGTAGCAGCCGTTGGTGGCGAGAACATATCACTAGCTGAGGACGATGCAACGATGATATTCCATAATCCTGCACTTATCAGTGGTGTTAGCGACAATAGTATCAATCTAAACTATATGACCTATATGGAGGGTGCTAAGAATGTCAGCGCATCGTTTGTAAAACTGGCAGGGGAACGTGCTTCATGGGGCGTTTCTGCTCAACTGATGGATTATGGAAGGATTAACCAAACTACTGAATTTAACGAGAATATAGGAAAATTCTCTGCTCGCGACATTGCTATAGGTGGAACATTTGCATACGAGCTTACCGACAGAATCTGCGGTGGCATTACCGCCAAGTTCATCACATCTACCATTGCCAACTATAACTCGCTAGCCATAGGGGTTGACTTGGGTATAAACTATCTGGATATCAATCATGGCTGGAGTCTCTCGGCTGTGGCTCGAAATCTTGGCGGACAGATTAAGGCATATGAGGATGAGTTTGAACGCATACCCTTTGATCTTCAAGTGGGCGTAAGCAAACGCCTCATGAATTCTCCGTTGCGATTCCATGCCACACTTAGTCGACTAACAGATTGGGACGAAACCTTCGGACGCCATCTGGCCATCGGAGCCGACGTACTTCTTGGCGATAATATTTATTTAGCCGTTGGTTACAACTTCCGCAAAGCTCAGCAAATGTCGATTACCGACAACGACGGCTCATCAGCCCATGGAGCAGGATTAACACTTGGTGCTGGTCTCTCGCTTCAGCGTTTTAAACTTCATTTGGGCTGGGGAAAGTACCACGTTAGTACATCATCACTACTGATTAATATATCATACACATTATGAAGAAGATAACTATTGCAATTGATGGCCATAGCTCGTGCGGAAAAAGTACGATGGCCAAAGATCTAGCCCGTGAGGTGGGTTATGTATATGTAGACACAGGCGCCATGTATCGCAGCGTAACACTCTATGCCCTGCGCAACAATCTTTTTAATGAGGATGGCAGTGTTAAAACAGCCGAACTCGAGAAGGAGATGCCTAACATCAAAATTTCGTTCAAGTTCAATGCCGAGGCAGGTCGCCCTGACACATATCTTAACGGAGAGTGTGTTGAGAAAGAAATCCGTTCACTCGAAGTCAGTAATCACGTTAGCCCTATAGCTGCAGTGCCATTTGTACGCTCAGCGATGGTAGCCCAGCAGCAACAAATGGGTAAGGACAAGGGCGTGGTTATGGATGGTCGCGATATTGGAACTACCGTATTTCCTGATGCTGAACTGAAGATTTTCGTAACTGCCTCTGCTCAGGTTCGTGCTCAGCGTCGATTTGATGAGTTGAAGGCCAAAGGTATGCCAGCAGATTTCGACGATATCTTAAAGAATGTAGAAGAGCGCGACTATATCGACTCTCATCGCGAAGTTAGTCCATTGCGTAAAGCGGATGATGCCATCGAACTCGACAACAGCAATATGACCATTCTTGAACAGAAAAAATGGCTTTTAGATCACTTTATGAAGTGTTCTGAGCAATAAATTGTTCTTTTTTGGTATTTTTCTCGTCATTTTCTCACAAGTTTAATTATTTTTGGTTACCTTTGCAGCCGAAATAAAAGAACATAGAAGAAAATGACGAGAAAATTACTTATCACAGCTATTGTGGCTATCGCCACATCAGCCACAGCCCACGCAGGTGGACTTATGACCAACACAAACTACCATATAGCTTTCGACCGTATGTTCGCCCGTGGCGCATCAACTGAGATTGACGCCGCCTATAGCAATCCTGCTGGTTTGGCTTGGGGACACGAAGGTTGGCAGCTCTCCCTTAACTTTCAGAAACCTTGGCAGTACCGCGACATCGAGCTGACCACATCTGTAGGTAGTCACACTTATGAAGGCAAAGCCTCAGCACCTATCGTTCCAGCTTTATTTGCTTCGTATAAGAAAGATCGCTGGGCCCTCTCAACCATGATTGGCATTGTGGGCAGCGGTGGCTTTGTTGAGTACAAAGAGGGTGTACCCATGTTCAACGCACTGCTGGGTGGCACAATAACCTCGCTGACACAGAGTCTGTCGGACGCTACCAGTGGATTCGCTCCTGTAGTAACACCCGACCAGTACGACGCTGAGATGAAGGGAAAGCAGTATATCTATGGTGGACAGTTGAATTTCACCTATAAGATTATTGATTGCCTCTCGGCAGCTGTTGGAATCCGTGCCAACTACTACGATGGCTACTATCGTGGCCACGTAAAAGCAGCGCAGTCAACACTGGGCGAACTGGCAAATCTTTCGCTGGATGTAGACCAGAAGGGATGGGGTTTTACTCCTATTGTTAGCTTAGCATTCCATAAAGGTCCACTCACGCTGAGTGCTCGCTATGAGTTCCGCACAAAGATTGAGACCAAGAACGAGACAAACAGTCTGAACGCCAACTTAAACACCGCCACACTTGTTGAGGAGCCACTGGCGCAATTGGTTGCTGCAGGCGCTCTGCCAGCAGAGACAGCCATTGCAATGGCACAGAGCATCCGCACCAAGGTTGAGAGTTCGTTGGGTGGCTACATCCAGCCTTATCAGGACGGCGTAAAGACACGCTACGATATGCCTGCCATGCTTAGCATAGCTGCTGGATATGAGTTTAACAAGAATCTGCGCGCAGCTTTGGAGTATCACTTCTTCGACGACAAGAATGCCCAGATGGCAAACGACCGTCAGAAGGAGTTAACCCATGGTACTCACGAAATCCTGGCTGGTATCGAGTGGGACATCAACGACAAATTCACAGTAAGCTGTGGTGGTCAGCGCACTGACTACGGTCTCTCTGATGGTTATCAGCAGAACACCTCGTTTGCCTGCGACAGCTACAGTGTAGGTTGCGGTGGTGCCTGGAACATCAGCGATAAGATGCGCCTGAACGTGAGCTACTTCTGCACACTGTACAGCGATTACGACAAACAAACCAGCTATGGTTTAGAAACATACAGCCGCACCAATCATGTGATTGGCGTGGGTATAGATTACAAATTCTAAATATCAATTCAATCTCTTATTTCCCGAAGCGGGATCATCACAAAGTCACGCTTCAGCATCAGGGGGTGGGGAATCTGCAAGTCGGGTTCATCCACCCTCAGATCATCATATAGCAATATGTCTATATCTATACATCGATCAGCATAGCCGCCATCATTGCTTTTCTTCTGGCGTCCCATCTCTCGCTCTATCTTTTGTGTGGAGCGAAGCACCTGACGGGGAGACAGTTCGGTTTCACATAGTATCACAGCGTTTACAAAAACGTTATCCGACTTAAACCCCCAAGGCTCTGTTTCTATAAACGATGACACACGAAGAACCTTGCCTACCCTTTCGCCGATCAGGCGAATTGCGCAAGCAAGGTTCTCTTTTCGATCACCGAGATTACTACCTAATCCCAGATATATCTTATGCATTAATCGTCAAGCATCAAAAGTGCATCACCGTAGCATCCAAACTTATAGTCCTCCTTAAGAGCACGCTGATAACCCTCATAAAGCAGGTCGTAGCCCACAAATGAAGCCTCAGTCATCATCATTGGCGACTCTGGGTGGTAGAAGTTTCCGATAAGTGCGTTGCTAAGGCCAAACTCGTATGGTGGGAAAATAAACTTATTAGTCCATCCCTCGAATTCCTTCAGCAATCCGTCGGTACCTACGGCGCTTTCGGTGGCGCGAGCAGTACTAACACCCACACAACATACGCGATGTCCATTCTCTTTGGTCTTGTTTACAATATCACACGCATCCTTTGGAATAAACATCTGCTCACTCGACATCTTATGTTTAGTAAGATCCTCAACCTCGATTGCATCGAAATTACCCAATCCGCAATGTAAGGTAATAAAGGCAAAATTAATACCCTTAATCTCCATACGCTTCATCAGTTCACGACTGAAGTGCAGACCAGTAGCAGGAGCAGTTACAGCACCCTCATTCTTTGCATAGATAGTCTGGAATCTTTCCATATCCTCCTCGGTAGCATCACGCTTATCAATGATATAACGTGGCAGTGGAGCAGCGCCCAATGCATAGAGTTCACGTTTGAACTCATCGTGTGGACAATCATAGAGGAATCGCAGTGTACGTCCGCGGCTAGTGGTATTGTCGATAACCTCTGCAACCATTGGGCCGTCGTCTTCAAAAAACAGTTTGTTTCCAATACGAATCTTACGTGCAGGCTCAACCAATACATCCCAAAGGCGCTGGTCTGCATTAAGCTCACGCAGCAAGAACACCTCAATCTTTGCATCTGTTTTTTCCTTAGTGCCATACAAACGAGCAGGAAAAACCTTGGTATCATTAAAGATAAAGGTATCTTCCTCGTCAAAATAGTCAAGGACATTGCGGAAATCAAGTCCCGACTCTATCTTCTGACTCTTACGATGTAACACCATCAGTTTGCACTCGTCACGATGATAAGGTGGCTCAAGTGCAATCTGCTCATCAGGTAATTTAAACTTAAACTGTGATAACTTCATATCTTAATTTTACGATTTTACTATTTCATGATCCGACAATTGTTCTTCCAACCATTCTGGAAAGCTGTCAAACGTCAGACAGTCTTCTATTCTCACATCGCCCACTCGGGTACGGCATAGTGCCGTTAAGTGTGCACCACTACCAAGTGCTTCTCCGATATCACGAGCCAACGAGCGGATATACGTACCCTTTCCACATGCCACACGTATCTGCAACAGCATTTTCTCTGGGTCAAAATTCATCAGTTCTATCTCGTCTATACGGATGGGCTTAGGTTCTAACTGATGATCACTTCCCTTTCGGGCCAACTCGTAAGCACGGTCGCCACCAACCTTACATGCCGAGAACAACGGTGGACGCTGCATGATATCGCCAACAAACTTAGGCAGTGTTTGCTCTATAAGTTCACGGGTGATATGTTCTGTTGGATATGTCTGGTCAACCTCATGCTCCAAATCATAGCTTGGTGTTGTAGCTCCCAGCTGCAATGTGGCAGTATATTCCTTCGAATGTTTCTGCAACGTTTCTATCTGCTTCGTGGCCTTACCAGTACAGAGTACCAATACACCAGTTGCCAGCGGATCAAGTGTTCCTGCATGCCCCATCTTTACACGCTTCACATGTAGACGCTTTGACAACACATATCTGATATGTGCCAGCGCCCCGAAACTCGACATGCGATAGGGCTTGTTGATATATATGTATGCGCCTTCTTGGAAATTCATTAATCAACCATTGCAAGTGAATGACCGGTAAGCAGCAATATAATAATGATTGAGCCTACTACAATACGATAAATACCAAAGGCCTTGAATCCGTATTTTGTAAGATAGTCAACAAACCAACGCATAGCCAGCAGTGCCACCACAAATGCTATCACGCAACCCAACAGCAACATGGTTATGTTATGAGTTGTGGCCCATGCAGTGTCCTCCTTCAACAAGTCGAGCAAATCGAGCAGTGTTGCACCGGCCATAGTAGGCACAGCCAAGAAGAAAGAGAACTTGGCAGCACGACGACGTGTTAGTCCCTGGGTCATACCGCCCACGATGGTTGCCATCGAACGAGATACACCGGGAATAACCGATATACACTGATACAATCCGATCTTAAACGCACGGCGCTCGTCAACTTTATTCTCCTCACTGCCTTTGTTAAACAGTTTGTCGCAGAACAGCATGAATACACCTCCCAAAACCAGCATCACAGCCACCACCTCTACACTGTCAAGCAGCCAGTCAAGCAGACCAGACTTCTTGGCAGCCAGACCAATAACCACAGCAGGCAGCACACCTACTATCAACAACCAGTAGAAGTAGAATCTGTGCTTCAGTTGCTTCAGCAACGAACTACCTTCTGGTGCTGGTGTTTTGTCAAACTGGAAGAATCGTTTCCAATACAAGCATACCACCGACAAGATGGCACCAAACTGAATGATAAATGTAAATGCATGTACAAACGGATCACCCTGAGGCACTCCCAGCAGATTCTGTGCAATAATCATGTGTCCAGTCGATGATACTGGCAGGAATTCTGTTAAGCCCTCAATGATGGCAATAATAACTGTTTCTATCCAATCCATTTCTTATTCTATATCTTTTGGTTTTCTAACTACTGCATATATCATCGACACAAAGCCAACCAAACATACGATTGGAGCTACCTTAATTCGGCGCGCACTGAAGATGTCTGGTTCGAATACGGTATCCGATGAATTTGGACCTACCATCAGCAGGAAGCCAATTACTACGATGGCCATACTGATTGCCAACAAAATAAAGTTGGTCTTGTCGAATGCAAAATTCTTTTTCTCCATTTTATATTTTATATAGTTCTCCAGCCGACATGCGGAGAAATTTATTAACTGAGATATATGAGCAAGCCGCCGTAATGATGATACCAAACAGCAGAACAGCCACGGCAGTGATTGTTAACTCACGCCATGTAATAACGGTAATGATGTTGGGCTCATAATAATACAGTCCGTAAAACAGTCCACCCAACACAGCGATAGCTAGCAAGGCAGCAATCACTCCCACAAACAGAGCTTGATTCATAAACGGCTTGCGTATAAAGCTCCAAGATGCGCCCACCAATTTCATGGTATGAATCAAGAATCGACGAGAGTACACACTAAGCCTTACCGTGTTGTTTATCAACGAGAACGAGACAAACGTCAGCAACACTGCCAGTCCAAGTAATAGCAGATTCAGTTTAGTGAGATTACGATTCACACTATCCATTAGATCCACCTGATAAGCCACATCAGTAATTTTTGGGTTCTTCTGCAATTCTTTAGCTATCCACTTTAGTGAGTCGCGATTAGCATAATCCGACTTTAGTTGCAGTTCGAGTGTAGCAGGGAATGGGTTTACACCGAGAAATTCCGATGGATCAGATCCCATAGCCTCAGTCTGCTCCTTCAGCGCTTGTTCCTTGCTGATGTAATCAATATTTCTAGAGTAAGGACGATGATAAAGGTCACGGCACAACAATTTTGCACCATTCACGCTCACATCATCGCTAAGCATAACAGTCACAGTAAGGTTTTCCTTCACCCACTGCGACAGATTACGACTGGTTTGCACCGAGAACACCACCAGCCCAAGAAGAACCAGCACCATCGCAGTACTTATGCAAAGCGTAACCAACTGCACACCACGACGGTTGCCAGCATATTTTTTTCGTCTTTTCATTAATTTACGTACGTAAAAATTTGAATTCGGCTGCAAAGATACATATTTTTTTAGACATATGTACATAAGAACATATATTTTTTTGTAATTTTGCAGCCGTTATGAGTACAATTATTTATCCATCGCCTATATTTGGGCCCGTACACAGTCGCCGTTTGGGCATTTCACTCGGCATAAACCTCTTACCTGCCGATGGTAAGGTATGTAGTTTTAACTGCATCTATTGCGAATGTGGTCTCAACGAGACACACCGCCCTACTCTACCCATGCCAACTCGCCAGGAGGTAGCCGTTAAACTTGAAGAAAAACTGAAACAAATGACTGCTGATGGACAATTACCTGATGTGCTTACCTTTGCTGGCAATGGTGAACCGACATGTAATCCACACTTTCCCGAAATCATCGACGATGTCATCCGCTTGCGTAATCAGTATTGTCCGCAAGCCAAAGTATCTGTGCTCAGCAACTCTACCATGATCCACCGCCCAGAAGTTCACGATGCATTAATGCGGGTGGATAACAATATTCTTAAACTCGATACCATAGACCCCTTATATATTAAAAAGGTAGACCAACCTCATGGAGCCTATGATGTCCTGCAGATTATTGAACGACTAAAGGCGTTTAATGGCCATGTTATCATTCAAACCATGTTTATGCAAGGCCAATGCAACGGTCATTCTGTCGACAATACCAGCGATGAATATGTATCTCCTTGGCTTGAGGCTGTAAAACAGATTGCACCCCAGCAGGTGATGATTTACACCATCGACCGCGAAACACCTGTGAAAGGTCTGGAAAAGGCCACCCACGAACAACTCGACGCCATCCGCGACCGCGTCATTGCCGCTGGCATCCCCTGCACAGCGTCATATTAAATCAAATCCTTCTTCTTGTTAATCCAAGAACTGATAAAAGACAGGATGATGTAGGTAAAGAGACCAAGGATGATACCATCGGTAATACTACCCGTAATTGGCATCAACAGGATGGTAAGGAAGGCAGGGAAACTCTCTTTGATATCATCAAGATTGATGTGGCGCACGATGCCGAACAGGTAGAGTCCGGCGATAACCATGATTGGTGCAGTAGCAGCATTTGGTATGGCAAGGAACAACGGCGCCAGAAACAGACTTATCACGAAGCATATAGCCACCACAAAGGCAGAAAGACCTGTACGACCACCCTCAGCGAAACCTGTAGCACTCTCTACATAGGTAGTAACAGTACTACAACCCAAGCAAGCACCAGTAACCGTTGCGATGGCGTCGCTAAGCATAATGCGACGCAAATGAGGAATTCGGCCGTCTTTTCGGATAATGCCCGAACATGCCATTACGCCCACAACAGTACCAAGACTATCGAACACATCGAAGAACAGCATGGTCAACACGCACACCCAAAAGTCGGGCCAGAAAATAAAATCAAACGAGAACCGGCAAAACAATGGTGCTGGTGATGGCGGCAAACAGAATATGTTATCAGGAATCTGCGTAACGCCAAACGGAATGCCGATAAATGTGATGATAATAATGCTTGGCAGCAGACTGCCACGAAAACGCATAATAAAGAATGTACCCGTAAGAATCAATCCCAACAGGAAAAGCAGCGACGATGGTGTGGCGAGCGTATCAAGATGATTAAAAATTGTACCATTAGCCAGAATACCACTATTCTTAAAACCTATCATTGCCACAAAGAAACCGATACCTGCTGCAATAGCGTACTTCAGTGATGTAGGCACCATCTCGAAAATGATACGGCGCAGGCTACTGATACAGATCAGTATAAACAGGATTCCCTCTATAAGCACTGCCGTGAGTGCAAACTGCCATGGGTAACCTAACGATATGCAAACGGTTTCGATGAAAAACACATTAAGAGTAAGTCCTGGGGCAAGTCCGAAAGGTCGCTTAGCCACAAACGCCATCAATAGTGTACCAACGATGGCCGAAAGGGCAGTAGCGGTAAACATGGATTCAACAGGAAATCCCTTTGGCCCTAGCGGTGCAAACATAGCTGGCAGCAGAGCCAAGATGTAAACCATGGTAAAGAAGGTGGTTATGCCAGAGATTATTTCTGTTCTTAAATCGTCGCGTTGTGACGAGAATCCTACTAGCGACAGGAGTTTGTCTTTCATGCTTTATTGTCAATTGGAATGATTAGATCAAATTTTGAGCCACCAACGTAGCTGGCATCGAGTGTTAGTGTTCCACCAAGGCGCTCAGCTATCATACGTGCTATTGAAAGGCCGAGACCTGCTCCTTGCATAAAACTATCAAGTTTCGAGAATCTTTCAAAGATGTAATCACGCTTATCGCATGGTATACCAGGACCTGTATCTGCAACAGCAAAGTGCAGTTTATCGTCCACCTTATCCATACTGATGGTTATGCTACCGCGAGTAGTAAACTTGGCAGCATTATCAAGCAGTTTGGTAAGTATCAGGTTTATCATGTGCGGACGAGTGGTTATCATCTCTGTTTCAGGCATCATACAGCTACACTTCAGTTCTACACCCTTAGCAACTATCGGTTCTACAGTATCCCTGGCCTGAGTGATGATAGAGGCGGCGATACATTGTTCGGGGTCAGGCAGGTCGGCACCACTCTCAGTATCTGATATCAGAATCAGATCGTCGAGAATATTTGTAAGCAGGCGGGTATTCTCCTGAATACGCTGACTAAAGTCTAGACGTTCAGCTTCCGGTATCTCAACACCAGTCATAGTGAGTACCTGAGTAAAGCCGTTGATGGCATTCAGTGGCGTACGTATCTCGTGCGTCATACTACGAAGGAACGCCGTCTTAGCCTGCAGGGCTGCCTCAGCACGGTCGCGCTCTATGGCTAGCTGCTTGTTCTGAGCCACCACCACATTACGTTCACGCTGCAACTGAAGGTTTTTTACTTCCAGACGATGCTGCCAACGGTTGTTAACCACTAGGAACACCAACAGTGCTCCGATGCACACCACCATAGCAATACCGCCATTAGTAAATTGTGAGCGTCTCTGCAACATTTCCATCTGCTCAGCAGCTACAGGATCAGAAGCTGCATAGACTACTGATAATGAAATAATTGCATTTAGCAGAAGTAACGTTCTCTTCATTGATTAGTAATTGATTTTTTAAGTTTCGGGTGCAAAATTAACAAAAAATTCCCGAAAGAACAAACTTTCGGGAATCTTTTTTGGCTTATTACTTACACATAATACCTCGTTTGGTATTTTCCAGGAAGTGTATGATGTTCTGGATTTCAGGACTATCAGGAACCTGCTCCTTAATCTGATTAACAACATCGAACACACTGGTCTTTCCGTGGAACAACAAACGGTAAGCATTAGCAATATGCTTCTGAACCTTCGGATCAATCTCTGCATAATTCATGATAGTGGTATTTGGGCCACCATACTCCATAGGAGTACCACCGGCAATGACGTATGGAGGAACATCGTGCGAGAAGGTGCAACCAGCCTGAATCAGCGAGAGATCACCAGCACGGGTACCAGCATTCTGGATAGCACCAGATGAGAAGATAACGCCGTTACCTATCTCACAGTCGCCTGCCACCTTAGTGCCATAACCAAACACACAGTTAGTACCAACTACGGTATCATGACTGATGTGAGTACCCTCCAGCAGGAAGTTATGATTACCAATCTTGGTAACACCATCCTTCTGAGTACCACGGTTAATCACCACGTTTTCGCGAATCACATTATTATCACCAATCTCGACAAACGACTTAGCGCCGCGGAAGTTAAAATCCTGTGGCAAGGCAGCGATGACACTACCCTGATGGATCTTATTGTTGTTTCCGATACGAGAGCCATCGCAGATGCTGACGAATGGGAAGATGATACAGTTATCACCTATCACCACATCGTCTTCGATATATACGAAGGGGAATATCTTACAATTGTCGCCAATCTTAGCCTTGGGGCTTATCTCGGCTTTTGGACTAATTTCACTTGCCATAATTATTCACTATTCACTATTCACTATTCACTTATTTAGCACCTCCGCCTAATGCCTGATATAGACTAACCACGGCCTGCATCTTCTGGAGCTGATCACTTACCTCAGAGATCTCGGCGTTAAGCAGATTGCTCTGGGCGGTGATAACCTCAAGATAGGTAGTGTTGGTAGATGACTCCATCAGCTTCTTGGTGTCCTCAACATTCTTCTTGAGCACCTCCACGCGCTTGCCGTCAAGCTCTGCCTTCTGGGCATAAGAGTTGTAAGCTACGAGAGCGTTACTAACCTCATTACCAGCCTTATAGATAGAGTTCTGCCACTTATTGAAGGCCTGCTCATACTGCATCTTAGCCACCTTGAGACCAGCCACAATCTGTCCGTGCTGGAATACTGGCTGTACCAGCGAACCAACAGCCGACAGCAACCACTTGCCAGGATTAACCAATCCATTGTTGTTAGTAAAGGCTGCAGTACCAGTGATGGTAATGTTTGGATAGAACCTACTACGGGCAGTCTCTACATCATAGAAGCACTGTGCCAGAGCCATCTCATACTGATGCACATCAGCACGGTTAGCCAGCATCTGGATGCCTACACCTGTAGAGAACTCTGTGGGCAGCGACTGATTATCGAACTTACCACGTGGAATAGCCTGACCAGGCTGCCCCAGCAGCAGCGAGAGCGAATTCTCAGTCTCACGCATCTGGCGCTCAAGGTCTACACGCTGACTCTGAACCTGATAGTAAGCAGCCTCGGCACTCTGAACAGCTGTTGAGCGATAGCCCACGCGGTTGTCGTGCATAAACTGCATTTTCTCCCAAGTCTCTTTGGTCAGTGCCTCCATATCTGTTACAATCTCCATCTGACGATCAATCATCAGCAGGGTGTAATACAGGTTGGCGATAGTAGAAATCACGTTGGTCTTTACCACTGTCTGGTAGTCCTGAGTAGCAATGAGCTGCATCTGAGCAGAGCGCTTAACACTAAGCAGATTGCCAAACAGGTCAATATTCCAACTGGCTGATATAGGCAATGAATAAGCCTTTGTAGCAGCAGCACCATCGAACGACGAAAGTGTTCCCTGCGGACTGATAGCTACTGATGGCAGGAAAGCCAACTTAGCCACTTTCAGTGCTTCGTTAACCATCTGCACATTCAGGGCAGCATTCAGCAGATCAGGGTTATTGTCAAGTCCCTGCTGGATAAGCGCCTGCAGCTGTGGATCTGTAAACACACTGCGCCAAGGCATATTACCGAATGTGGTAGTATCCTGAACAGCCAATGTATCGGTCAGCGACTGTGTGTCGCGCACCAACCCCTTGGTATCCACCTCCGGACGCTCATATTTGTTATAGAGTCCGCAGCTTGACAGCAGCAAAGCTGCGGACATGAATATCATAAGTTTCTTCATAACTATTCACTATTCGTTATTCACTATTCACTTTTCCAGCTCGTAGTCCTCATGTTTCTTATGTGCATACTGAGCCAGCTCGGCAGCCACTTCCTCATTCTCCTCATCGTCGAACTTCAGCGGACTGATCTTCTCCTGCAAGGTCTGGAAGATAACGAACAGAGCAGGAACCACGAAGATCTGCAGGATAGTACCAATCAACATACCACCCACGGCAGCAGCACCCAGTGTCTGGTTACCATTCTTACCTACACCGCTGGCGAACATCATTGGCAGCAGTCCGATAACCATGGCCAGAGATGTCATCAAGATAGGACGCAGACGGGCAGCAGCTCCAAGAACAGCCGACCACGAGATGGCCATACCTGTCTGGCGGCGCTCAAGTGCGAACTGAACAATCAGAATGGCATTCTTAGCCAACAGACCAATCAGCATGATGAGCGAAATCTGCATGTAGATATCGTTGGCATGACCAAACAACTGTGTGAAAATGAATGCACCAGCCAGACCGAATGGTACTGAGAGGATTACCGACAGAGGTAGGATATACGACTCGTACTGGGCTGACAGGATGAGGTAGATGAACACGATACACAGCACGAAGATAAGTGCAGTAGAGCTGCTGGCATTAGCCTCTTCACGTGTAAGACCAGAGTACTCGTAAGTATAGCCCTGTGGCAGGTTCTCTGCAGCCACGCGCTCAACAGCCTTAATGGCATCTCCAGTAGAATAGCCACTGTTAACCGTTGCTGTTACATTGATAGATGTGAACAGGTTGAAACGGTTGATGTTGGCAGGACCATAGACACGTTCAAGAGAGCAGAACTCGTTAACAGGAGCCATTCCTGCACTCGTGCGTACATAAACACTATTAAGCGACTCGGGAGTCATACGGCAAGAAGGATCGGCCTGAATCATCACACGATACAGTTTTCCGTATGCATTGAAGTTCGAAGCGTACAGTCCACCATAGTAACCCTGCAGTGTACTCAGGATGGTCTGTGGTGTAATACCACTCTGCTTACACTTAGCCACATCCACATGAATCATGTACTGTGGATAGTTAGGGTTGTAAGATGTCTGGGCCATCTGGATTTCAGGACACTTATTGAGTTCTGCCAGATAATCCTTCACTACCTCATAGAAGCGTCCCAGGTCGCCACCGGTACGGTCCTGCATAACCAAGCTAACACCACTAGTCAGAGAGAAACCCTGCACCATAGGTGGCTGGAAGGCAATGATAGATGCATCCTTGATATGAGCTGTCTTCAGATAGATCTGAGCCAAGACACCGCTTGCATCGTATGGGTTCAGGAAGAAACGGTAGATACCGTCGCCCTGCCACAAACCGGCAACCTTCCACCAAAAGCCCTTCTGACGCTCCTCGAACGGCTTGAGCTTGATGATGAATGTAGCCTGGTCGGTACCCTGACCAGCAATGAAGTTATAACCCTGCAACTGCTCACGGCTCTGGATGGCTGGGTCGGCAGCAAGGATAGAGTCAATTTGGTTGATGACCTCGGTAGTACGGGCAGCAGATGTTGCAGGAGGCATGGTGATGGTACAGAACAATGTACCAGTATCCTCATCGGGCACCAAACCAGTCTTGGTGGTGCTCATTGATACTACCAGGGCAGCAATACCAACTACAACGATGATACCTGTTGTGATAGGTTTCTTTACCAACTTTTCAACTACACCTTTATATTTATTTGTAGTAGTCTCGAATGCTGTATTGAATGAGGTATGGAAACGGTCGATAGCCGACATCTTCTTCGCATGACCGTCCTTATCGTGTGGTTTCAAGAAGATAGCACAAAGTGCAGGCGACAGAGTCAAGGCGTTAAGTGCCGAGATAACGATACTGATAGCCATTGTTACGCCGAACTCACGATAGAACGTACCACTGGTTCCACCAATGAACGAAACAGGAATGAACACAGCTGCCATTACCAGAGTGATAGAGATGATGGCGCCCGAGATTTCGTTCATGGCATCGATAGATGCGGTAAGAGCGTTCTTATATCCCTGATCCAGTTTGGCGTGTACCGCCTCTACCACCACAATGGCATCGTCCACCACGATGGCGATGGCCAGCAGCAATGCCGAGAGTACCAGCAGGTTGATGGTAAAGCCCATCACATTCAGGAAGAAGAATGTACCTACCAGTGATACAGGCACGGCGATAAGAGGGATAAGAGTAGAACGGAAGTCCTGCAGGAAGATGTAAACCACTAGGAATACCAGTGCCAAGGTGAGGAACAGTGTGAATACAACCTCCTCGATAGCGGCAAACAGGAACTCGGTTACATCGTAGTTAATACGATACTCAACACCTGGGGGGAAGAACTTAGCCTGATCATCGAGCACCTTCTTACAGTCGCGAGCAATCTGGGTAGCATTTGAACCAGCCACCTGCTGAACCATACCCATCACTGAAGGAGCATTATTATCCTTCATTGATACTGAGTACATCAGTCCACCAAGCTCTACGCGAGCCACATCCTTCAGTTTAAGTGTCTGACCAGTGTTTGTAGTGGTAATGATAATGTTACCAAACTCTTCCTGAGTCTTCAGGCGACCAGTGTAACGCATGGTGTATTCGTAGGCCACATTGCTGAGCTCACCAAATGATCCAGGTGCAGCCTCGATATTCTGCTCGGCCAGCACAGCGCTAATGTCGCTTGGCATCAGGTTATACTGCTTCATCACGTCGGGCTTCAGCCAGATACGCATAGAGTAAGTCTTCATACCTGGGCTCATAACATCACCTACACCTGTTACACGCTTAAGAGCAGGAATGATGTTGATGTTAGCGTAGTTGGTCAGGAACTCATCGTCGTAGCGTCCATCAGGAGAAACCAAAGCGTACATGATAACCTGTGATGACTGACGCTTGGTTACGGTTACACCCACACGAGTTACCTCGGCAGGCAGCAGTGCCTGAGCAGCCGACACACGGTTCTGTACGTTTACAGCACACATATCGGCGTTGATGCCCTGCTTGAAATATACTGTGATACGAGCCGAACCCTGGTTAGAGGCGGTCGACTCCATATACGTCATGTTCTCTACACCGTTGATACTCTCCTCAAGTGGTGCCAAAACAGAGTTCTTCACTGTCTCAGCATCAGCACCAGTGTATGTAGCCGACACCGACACCGTAGGAGGCGCAATGTTCGGGTACTGCTCGATAGGCAGCGACACCAGGCCGATAAATCCCAGAATTACGATAAGAATAGATATTACCGTAGAGAGTACCGGGCGCTTTATAAAATTAGTAAAAGTCATTTTCTTAACTCTTAATTCTTAACTCTTAATTACTTCTTCATCGAAGATACGATGTCTCCTGCGGTCATGGCCTTAGCCTGCTCGCTGATCTTCTGCTGATAACGCTCTGGGGTAATAGGAACGATCTCCATACCATCATTCAACTTGGTGATACCATTGGTAACATACTTATCACCAGCCTTCAGACCCTCGGTAACAATAAAGTTGTTGCCATCGTTCTGTGGGGCAACCTTAATCTCGCTGTACTTCACCTTATTGTCGCTACCCAGCAGGTAAACAAACTTCTTGTTCTGTACCTGAGCAACAGCAGCCTGAGGAATGATAATAGCCGAAGTATTGCTATGAGGGATAATGATAGAGCCTGAACCACCACTCTTCAGCACACGCTGAGGATTCTGGAACAGGGCGATGAGCTGAACCGAACCAGTAGCGGCGTCGATCACACCACTCATCTTGGTTACTGTTCCCTCAAGGTCGTAGATAGAACCATCGGCCAGCTGCAACTTCACAGCAGGGAATTTCTCGATAGCAGCCTTCTGACCACCAGCCATCTTACTCATCTCCAGAGCGTCTTTCTCAGTCACTGAGAAGTAGACCTCCATCGACGAGTTGTTTGATACGGTTGTCAGCACGTTGCCGGTGCTTACCAGTGCACCTACCTTATATGGCAGGGTACCAACCACACCAGCAGCAGGACTCTTTACGTAGCAGTAGCTCAGCATCTCCTTAGCCGATGCCAGCGATGCTTCTGCCTGAGCCAGACCAGCCTTGGCCTGCTCGTACTGATTGGTTGCACTCTGCAACTCAAAGTCACCAATCACACCATTATCGTGCAACTTCTGTGAGTTTTCGAAACTCAACTTGGCAGTGTTCACACTTGCCTTTGCCGTATTAACGCTAGCCTGAGCCTGACGTACCTGTGCCTGGTAGGTCACATTGTCAATCACAAACAATACCTGACCAGCGCCTACTGTCTGACCCTCTTTCACATTAATCTGTGTAATAAAACCAGCCACCTTTGGGCTAATCTGTACATCCTGCACACCCTTGATAGTTGCAGGATAAGTGGTCTGAGTAGTTGAACTCTGAGTACCAACTGTAGTTACAGGATACTCGTTATCGCCAAAACTTGGGCGACCACCACCGCCGCCGCACGACGCCAAAACCAGCGTTGCAGCAGCCATAACCAAAAACTTACTTTTCATCATACTACTTATTTGTATCTAATTTATTTCCCAAAAAATACACCTCGAAAACTTTACGAATCACGTGCAGTTTTCGGGGTGCAAAGATACGAAAAATATATCTAAAGATATATCCTAAACGATGTTTTTTTAACAAAGTTTATTGTTTAGAATGGGAACACCAAGCCGAGGCTAAGTGTACTCAAGCCATCGTACTGAGTCTTATAGTTGTACTCAGCCTTGAAGCCCAGGCTACTATTAAGAGGCACTTCAATACCAGCTCCGATGTTCAGGCCAAGTTTAGAATCGCTTGATTCGCCACTCCATCCCAGTACGTTCAGACCAGCCAGAGGATAAATAATAACAGGGCTGCTAGGAATACGGAACAGATATTCTGCATTAACACCAACGTTCCATGCACTAACACCACTCTTTTTGAAGAAATAGTCAAACTGGGCAACACCACGAACATTATTCATGAACTCATAGCCTACGTTAGCACCGATACCTGCGTTGTTAGGCGAGTCGATCATATAGTTAAAATGACCACTCCATGTTGTCTTACCAACCTGTGCGAAAGATGTGATGCTGAACATCAGCACACTAATTACCATTAAGATTTTTTTCATAACAGTTGTTTTTTAAGAAATTAATTTATAATACAAATATACTATAGTTTAATATAGATTTTCTTTCTGTAGAGCACATAGCCGATGGCAAAATTCAGCAATACAAAGTAAATAGCATATGCCAACGATGCCCATTTAAGTGCAGGAACAACGGCGTGAATGGCGTTGTAAACCATCTCCGACACTCCGATATTTCCCAACAAAATAGCCAACAATTCGCTCGACACATATAGTGCCAAAGCATTGACACCGAACACGTGGAAGAAGGTGGTCCATTGAACATTATTTTTTAGGTCGATCACATACATCAGCAGTGCCTGCAGCAGCGATGCCAGTCCACAAGTCATCAGCACGTAACTAGGGCTCCAGATGCGCTTATTCAGAGGCAGTCCGTAGCTCAGCAGATAGCCAGCTATCACGCCGATAGCACCCACCACAAACAGGGCTATCACCTTCTGCTCAATTGTCTCACGCTTTTTGATAAGCATACCGCAGTAGAATCCCAGCAGCACATGAGCCACCGATGAGATAGTACCCACCAGTCCCTCAGGGTCAACAGGCCCCTTATGATAGAGATGGTCATAGCCAAACAGGTTCAGGTCAACCTGAGCCAGCACATTCACGCTGGAATCCTCGGCATAGCCATTGCCCAGCAACAGTATGGCAGCGTAAATCACCAGCAGTCCGGCGATGGTATGCAATATGTATTTATGATTACAGAAAAGAGCAAAGAGCGACACGATACCGTAGCACAGTGCAATTCGCTGCATCACAGCCCATATTCTCAGATGTCCGAAACACAACAGATCACCCTCGATGGCATGATCGAACCAGTTGATAAACAGTCCGATGGCAAACAGCAACACCGTACGCTTCACTACTCGGCGTATCACTTGTGGTGTGGGCTTAAACTCGCTCTTCACCAGCGACAGGTAGCACGATATACCCATGATAAAGAGGAAGAATGGAAACACCAGGTCGCATGGTGTCATGCCGTTCCACTCAGAGTGCCCCAACATCTCGAACGACTCTCCCCAACCGTTGTTCACCAGTATCATTCCTGCCACGGTGATACCACGCAATATATCAAGCGAAAATAATCTTTGACTTTTCATTTATACCTACGGATTATACGGATTTTACGGATTAATTATTCTCCTATTAATTTCATCGCTTCTTTTGCCACGTCTACGGGGCTGCCTTCGGGAGCGGCAGAGTATGGAGTCTGATCCAGCGTCCAGGGCTCCTCCATGGCGTAATAGTCAAGTTTCACCTCCTGTGGCAATGCCATTGCAAACAGCTCTGCAGCCGTCTTAGTGGCATTTGGACCACCACCTAGCAGCTCTGGTTGTGGACCGGTCTGAGCCTTCATCTGTGCTGCCAGTGCATCGAAATAAGCCTTCCAGCGCACATAGTAGAAGTCCTTCAGCAGTCCCTGCCACTCTTTGTGGGCATAATCTCTCAGTCCACCTGTATCAGCGCAGTAGCGGTTACCCCAAGTGGTTATCTGTACGCGCGCGTTCCATTCATATAGTTTCTTCTCGGCAGCATTGCTACCTGCATTCACAGCATTCTGAGTCCAGTGACCCACACGGAACTCAGTACGAGTGCCCAGCAGCTTGTCCTGCATCAGCAGCATGTCAAGGAATCGCTTGGCGTCCTTGTCAAACGCCTTGCGTGCAAAGCCCTTATAGTCGGCAATGGTGTGCTGATACTGCTGTCGAGCCTGATCGGCCAGTGCCTGACGGGTGATATCCACCAGATCGTACTCAAAATTATTATTACCACGATACTTCTCAGCCACACTGTTCATCAGTCGTGCTGCCTCCTTGGTGCAGGCAGGGTCGTAGTAGTTCTTCATCTTCGACCAGCTCGATGCCTGGAAGTTGTTCAGCGTTGGACGCCCACAGAAGATACTCTCGTGAGGGCCCTGCTGATTGTTGCCTGCAGGACAGTTATAGATAGAAGCAACAAGTATCTGCCATGCTTTCTCGATAGCTGCATCTTCCACGCCATAACGCGCCTTTGCATAATCCTTTATCCAAGCCTCCTTGGTAAACTTATCTGGGCGCCAAGGCAACTCACTCATCAGTTCGAACATCACAGGATTATTCTCGCTACCCTCCATCGTGAAGCCGATGCCCTTGCAATTCTTCTTTGCACCGTAGAAATTATCAAGCAGCTGATCCATGCGGCCATGCAATCCTACATTGGCACCAAAGTTCTCCAGCAAGCAGAACAGCCACTGATGCTGCTTGTAGCCCTCATCGCGCTTCCAGAT
The DNA here is from genome assembly GCF_900142525.1 of Xylanibacter ruminicola. GTDB lineage: Bacteria > Bacteroidota > Bacteroidia > Bacteroidales > Bacteroidaceae > Prevotella > Prevotella ruminicola_A. The sequence continues at coordinate 266,151 of NZ_FRBD01000001.1, forward strand.
GCTGGGGATGCCGAACATGGGGCGACACTCCGAGAACAGGTCGAGCACCAACAGGTCGCCCGTCTTCATACCGTCCACCATCTGCGGGCGTGGGTTCTCTGTCCATCCCTGAATCACCCACACAGCCTTGGGGTTCACTCGTTTCATGGCCTGCATCATAGCCTCACCAGCCTTGGCGTAGTCTATCGATGGGTCGTCGTTACTCTCATGGAAGGGGTCCATCGAGTAGTAGTCGGCCTTGCCGAAGAGTTTTGTCAACTCATTATAATATAAGGTGGCAATTTCTGAGAATCGCTCATCAGTAGGCAACAGGTTGGCTGGACGCTGAAATCCGTTCCACAGCCCTGCATCGGCCACATTCAGGCCCAGTCGCTGCTTGGCATCATGAGGCACCATACCGCAGTAGCCAGGCAGCACAGGGTGCATACCCAACTGCTTCATACGAGCCAGAATCTGTTTCTGCAGCTTCTCCTGTCGGGCATACCACGATGTGGGCAGTGGTCCGCCCCACCCTTCCAGGTTGTTCATCTCCCACCAGGCCAGGAAAGCAGGTCCGGCAATAAACTCGCCCACCTCTTTCTCCGAGTATCCTAGCTTCAGCAGCATGTTGCGCCACACGCATTCCTCGCCCACAATAGCCAGTGGCAGGTTGATGCCGTGCAGGGCCATCCAGTCTATCTCTTTCTCCCAGCGTTTCCAGTCCCAGAACGCCATCGAGTAGCTAAATGTGCAGTAATTAAAGTCGTAACGCAGTGTCAGGTCAGTCTCGTGGCGCTCCTTCTTAGCCACCTTTGGCATCACAGCAGGCAGTTTGGCCTGCATCTGGTTCCACGAGAGGTGTACGCCGGCATAATACTTCAGATACCAGTTCAGTCCCGAAGCGATGTTCACCCACGTGTTGCCGCGAATCACCACCTTCTGCCCTTGTTGGTCAAGCTCAAAGAAGTCCTTGTCGCTCTTCACAAGTTGGGTTTTAAACTTCTTCGATGCACCAGCATCAATTCTTTCCAGCAAATCATCCACAGGATTTGCCCACACCTGCATAGACAGCAGAATTCCGATAATAGTTAGTAGTTTCCTCATAACAGTTTATATCAGTTTCATTTCTTTTGCTTTTGCCATCAGCAGTGCCATCAGTGGCTCACGCTCGTTCTCCACCTTATTATCTAATACGGCATCCTTCAGATACTGCTTCAGTGTACCCACCTCTCTGCTGGGTTTCAGGTTGAACATCTCCATAATCTCATTACCGTCTATCACGGGTTGCAACAGGCGAACGTAGTCCTTCTCCTTCAGATCGGTCAGCTTTTCGCGCACCGTGCGGAAGTTCTCTAGGAACATCTTCTTTCTTACCTCGTTCTTCGATGTGATGTCGGCCTCACACAGTGTCATCAGGTCTTCGATATCTTCACCTGCATCGTTCAGCAGTCGACGTACAGCCGAGTCGGTCACGATGTCATCAGCTATCACGATGGGGCGCATGTGCATCTCCACCAACTTCTGCACATACTTCATCTTCATGTCCATGGGCAGCATCAGTCTGCGGAATATCTGCGGCACCATCTTGGCACCTATCAGATTGTGGTTGTGGAATGTCCAGCCTATGTTGCCATCCCATCGCTTCGACTTGGTTTTACCCACATCGTGCAGTATCGCCGCCCATCGCAACCACAGGTTGTCGGTCTGAGCAACCACATTCTCCAACACCTCCAGCGTATGATAGAAGTTATTCTTATGCCTGCGCCCGTTCTTCTCTTCTACGATATCCAGAGCCGAGAGTTCAGGCAGAATTATCTGTAGCAGTCCACTTCGCTGCAGGTACTCAAAGCCTATGCTGGGGTGAGGCGCCATGATAATCTTGTTCAGCTCGTCCTTAATGCGCTCGCCACTTACTATCTTGATGCGGTCGGCCATACGCTGTAGCGCCTCAAAGGTCTCCGGTTCTATCTCAAAGTTCAGCTGTGTAGCAAATCTGATGCAACGCATCATGCGCAGCGGGTCGTCGCTAAAGGTGATGCCCGGCTCCAGCGGTGTGGCTATGATGCCATCCTCCAGGTCGGCCAGTCCGTTAAACGGATCTACCAGCTCACCAAAACGGTTCTTGTTCAGACAGATTGCCATGGCGTTGATGGTGAAGTCGCGACGGTTCTGGTCATCTTCCAGCGTACCGTCTTCTACGATAGGCTTGCGCGAGTCGTGGCTGTAGCTCTCCTTTCGGGCGCCCACAAACTCCACTTCTATCTCCTTCCTCCTTCCTCGCTCGTCCTTTCTCGTAAATTTAACCTGCGCCGTGCCAAAGTTCTTAAACACAGACAGATGCGCCTTCTTGCCCACCATGCGTTTCAGTTCTTCGGCCACCTTGATGCCGCTACCTACCACCACTACATCTATGTCGTTCGAGGGACGTTCCAGAAAAATATCTCGAACGTATCCCCCCACAACATAGCATTCCATCCCCAGATGGTCTGCGGCCTCACTTATTTGGTGGAATATATCCTGATCTAAAATCTCTGCTAACTCCTCGTCGCTATATAGTTTCATCCTGTATTTTCATCATTTATGGGTGCAAAGATACAAAATATATTCCATTCCACCAACTAATTAAGCATTAATAAACATAATTTTGCGCCTATTACCAGACTTCCTCACTGCAAAATGCAGCCACATGGCGCCATGCTTATTCTTGGACGAGCCAAGCGGCGAAGCCGAGCGGCGGGATGAGAATTACTTCTCGTCATCTCCCCGAGCGTAAAGTTAGGCGATAAGTGAGAGCCATCGAGCTTGTTCGAATGGCCGAGCGCAGCCTCACTCGGCGAAGCCAAGTGCTCGGAGAGTTTTGCATTTGCATTTAATTGAATTATCTGTTCCATAATGTTCAATGTTTAATGTTCAATGTTCAATGTTTAATGTAGGAAATGTACCTGCGTACCTGCGTTCGCTTGTTCAGAATCCTAACAGTTTGTACTTCCCTAGAAAAAGTTGAATGGTTTTTAACTTAACCCTGCCATTGGTTGAATGCCTATTGGGTACCTAAATTCTTATCCCTGACAGAAGTTGAACAATTCTCTTTTAACCCTTGTTTTTGTTGAATAGGCTCCACGGAAAGCCGTTCAATCATATTCAGGGTTTGCGGTGCAAAGGTACATGCTCCTTCTTGAATTTCCAAATTTTCTAGATACTTTTCTCTAAAACTGATCCATTTTTTCTGTATTTTACCCATACAAGAGGCTGCCTGATGTGGAGTCATGTTGTTCAGCGACATGTGTGGACGTTCGTTATTGTAGA
>NZ_FRBD01000008.1 GCF_900142525.1 Xylanibacter ruminicola
CGATGACGTTGATAGGGTGCAGGTGTAAAGACGGTGACGTCAAAGCCGAGCACTACTAATTGCCCGAGATCTTTCGCTTCATGCTGATATTATCAGATGTAGTTGTTTCTAATAGAAGTAATTACTTCAGTTCTTGTGTCGACACTGTCAATCCCATACTAGTGATGCTAGTTTTGCTAGTGATGCTAGATAAGATTTATCAGGTGGTTATTGCAGTGGGGTCCCACCTCTTCCCATTCCGAACAGAGAAGTTAAGCCCACCTGCGCCGATGGTACTGCAATGCAATGCGGGAGAGTAGGAAGCCGCCGTCTTTTTTAAGAAAGCCCTGGAGAATACATTTCTCTGGGGCTTTTCGTTAAAAGCTAATATTCGAAATTGAAGACTCGCAAGATGCTGATTCTCAGTAACTTGAGTCACCTCCAGAAACACAAAGGTGATATAGTGACATAGGAAAAATAAACTCCTATAAGAAAAAATAAAAAAGTGGTACATTTTTATTTTTGCATAGTAAGTTCGCATATGTATATATCACTATATCACTAAGTAAGAGCTAATTATCTAATTATTAACAAGTTACAAAGATTATTAAGTTATTATGATGATATAGGCAGTTTAGGGTTGTCCTAGCGTCATCTTCAGGTCGTTCCGAAGTCATCTTCAGGTCGTTCCGAAGTCATCTACGACTCGTTCCGCAGTCATCTTAGGGGGGTAAAGTGACTCATCTACGACCGCAAAGTGACTGAGATTCGAGCGAAAGAAACGTCAGGCGCCACCCGAAGATACCCCTACCCACTGCACCGCCGCCACCATACACAAAAAGTTACTCGGCAGAATCGTGCATCCAGGCGGTGACGCTCTGGCCCATGCGCTGGGTGAATGCGCGGCTGAAGGTGCTGTAGCTGCGGTAACCGCTCTCGATGGCCAGCTGTTGTACCTTGAAGGTCTGTCCGGAGGCAACAACCTTCTGGTAGCGGCTGATAAAGTAGTTGATGCGCAGATTGTTGATATAGATATTGTAGTTGATGCCCTGGCGCGAGAAATACTGACTGAGATACGATCGGTTGGTGCCGATGACCTGCGCCAGCTCCTCTATCGAGAGGTCATGCTGCAGGTAAATCTGTGTAGCCACGCAGCACTCGGCCAGCGATTTCTCGATTTGGGCCAGGTCGATAGTGACGGGGACTACCGTTGGCTGCTGAGCCTTTGGCTGGACTGGGAGTTCCAACATAGGCAGTGTCTCCACGCGCCACATCAGCAGGCCTACAAGCACCAGCTCGATGATATGTACAAGCCAGAGAATGACCAAGTTGTCAGCAAGTACATAGAGCACAAACAGCAGCATGCAGAGGAGCGCCACCGCTTGGCATAGCCATACTTTCTTGTTCTCCAGGTCAGCATAGTTGTTGTTTAGCCAACTACCGTATTGACGGATGGCATACACCATATATCCTGTAAAGACCATGCCGACCAACAAGAGGTAAGCAGCGGCAAACATTTCGAGCTGGTGGTTGGGATAGACCATGTACACTCCCGCAATCGCTACGAATGGTATCACGGCCACCAAGGCGGGCCATACAGGCCTACGTCGGTCCTGAAGCATAGACAGCAGCATGCCGGCGAAGGTGACGAACAGCAGCACGCAGTCGGCCATGGCGAGCACCAGATTGCCCAAGGAATTCAGGTCTCGGTCGAAGATGAAGAACAGCAGCCACCACACATGCGCCAACGTAGATACGCCAAAGAACGCCGCCGTCCAACGACGCAGCCGCACAGGCGATGTAACACCTGGCGCAATGGCATTGGCCCGGCGTAGCAGCAGGTAAAAGGCCGCAATCAGCGGCACCACGCCCGTTACGCCGTAGAGCACGAAAAACAGCATCGCCTGTATAGTGGTTAGACCAAGTATTTCCATCTAGTGTGCAAATATACTACTTTTTTCGATACGTTGCATGATTTTTGCAAAAAAATCTTGGCCCCCAACATGTCAAACTAACAATTTTGAGTTGTCAAATCATCAATTTGAGTGTGCAAATTCACAAAAAGTTGTCAAATCGTAAAAATCTGCACCTGACAGCGGCTCGGGGCTTGCAAGCTTCGTGTATTTTTTGTAGATTTGCCACAAAGATAAGCCGAAATTCTACGGCGCCTATTATATTATTAGTAGTAACTTAAAACAATTTTATCATGAATAATAGAATTATTTCTAGTACCTTGATGTTTATATTGGCATCCCCCTTCTGCTACGCCAGCGGCTACACCCTGGCTGTGGCCAATAGCATTATAGTGGCACTGGTGGTCATTGTGATTGCGCTCATCGCGATGGGCTGCTATAGCATACATTATAATAAGGTGCTCAGTCAGCGAAACGAGCAGTTGCGACGCATCCTCACGGCGCTCGATGACTACCGCGCCCTGGTATCCGACGATGCGCTGGCGACGGTAGAGCAGATAGAGGTAAAGGCCAAGGAGCCCGAGCAGAGCTTCTTTGTGAAGATGGATACCCGTGTCAATAAGGAGCGGCCCTTTGCCGATCCTGATTTCGACCAGGCTGCGCTGGCCGCGTTTATGGATGTAACGCCTGAGGCGTTCTGTCAGCTGGTGCCGCGCTATGCCGATCCGGCCCGTACGCTCGACTACATCAACTCGCTGCGTGCAGAGTATGCGGCCAAGATGCTGATGGAGCATCCTGCCTACACTGCAGCCGACATCGCCGGCCAGTGCGGTTTCCGCGATACTGCCGCCTTCAACAAGGCCTTCCGCTTCTCGTTCGGCATCACGCCTACCGATTACCTGAGCGACATGAACAGGATGTTCAAAAATAACTAAAACCCACAACTACCAATTATGTTCGACTACCGAGGACTGCACGACATGGCATTCCTGGCGCTCTACTGGGGGGCGGCGGTGCTGGCTCTGCTGGCCGCGCTGTACCTGCTCTGCCGGCGGAAGAACCTGCTGATGCATGAGTCTGGACCGGAGGAGCTGCTCACCATTGAGCTGCCGTCGGGTAGGAAGCTGCGCCTGGGCCGGCCGCGGCGCTCCAGCCCGAGGTTGCGGCGGTGGACAGCGGCGGCGCTGGTGGCCATGGCGCTGAGCCACGTGTGGTGGTACGGCGTGGGGCAGTGGTGGCTGGTGGACGACCATTTGGTGCGCACCCTGCTGGTGATCATGCTTGACCACATGACGCTGGTGCCGCTCTTGATGGGCGTGCTGCTGGCGATGCTGCAGGATAGGCGGCGGCCGCTGTGGCCGTGGCTCTTGGTGCAGGCGCCGGTGGCGGTGCTGGGCGCCGTGGGCATGGCGCAGCGCTCGTGGCTGCTGGGCTATACGCTGGCCTGCTGGTGGCAGCTGGGCTCGATAGCCGTGTTCATTACCTATTATATATATGCGCTACGGCAGTACGGCCGCTGGCTGCTCATGAGCTATGCCGACCTGGAGCACAAGCAGGTGTGGCAGAGCCTGGCGCTGGCGCTGGTGTTCTTCGCCATCTACGGGCTGTACACGTCGAACATGGGGGCCCTCTCGCGCGAGTATCTCTCGCAGGTGCTCACCGTGGCCATCGTGGCGTTCCTCGTCTGGCGCGCCGAGACGCTGGAGGAGCTCTCCGACGGCGGCCCGCCCTGATGAGGTAGTAATCTTTGCCCGTACCACTGGCGCCAGTGTGAGCGAGAGTGGTCATCTGGACGTAACGGTAGTAAACATCGGATTTGGCCTGGTCGATGACCAGATAGATCAATCGGAAGCAGAATGAAAAAGCGAGCCTCGCGTCATCACGACGCGAGGCTTTTTTTTAAAATACTCAAATAATTATTTGTTTTTTTGCTCACTTAATCGTATCTTTGCCGAGTGAATCAAATAAAACGCTGGGGAGTGTGGGTTAGGCGGGTGCATCGGTGCCGGGGATTTGGCATACAGTCGCCTACCGATTATTCGTTTGTACGCTATGTGATAAACGAACACTGGCCGTATTATGCCTACGATGAACTTTACAGTAGCGACTGGCTGGAAGAGAAACTTGGACGGCTGTACTTCCGGTTGGCTAACTGGCGACAACCTGACCAGATGATAGCCGACGAATATCAACCGTACTGGCAGGCGGGTTGCAAGAAGACTTCCTTTTCTGCTGATATCGAAAAGGTGGAACTGGCCAGGGTGACCATCGAGGACCACGACCAATGGGAAAAACTGCTTGCCAAATGCGACCGACAGTCGGTGGTGGTGGTTGAGGGCATCTGGCGCGATTGGGATCGTTGGCAGATGATAGAGAATGACGAACGGACATCGATTACCTACGATCTGTATTATTGCGGTATCGTGATGTTTGATAAATCCAGATATAAACATAACTATTTAATAAACTTCTAGCCTATTATGAAAATAACTAAAGTCTATACCCGTGGTGGTGATATGGGTAAAACCTCGCTCGTAGGAGGTCAGCGTGTTTCGAAAGCCAGTGTACGCCTGGAGGCATACGGCACAGTGGATGAGCTGAACAGTCATCTGGGATTATTAGCGGCCATGATGGCGGATGGCGAGGATAAAGAGTTGATTATCCGCATCCAGAACTGCCTGTTTAATGTATGTACTAATCTGGCTACCGACCAGGAGCAAACGCCTCTGTATCCTTCGGCCCATCTGCCTGAGGGCGAGATAGAGCTGATAGAACAGAAGGTAGATGAAATCATGCAGTTGCTGCCCGAGCGGCAGGGTTTTATACTGCCTGGTGGTACCAAGGAAGCTGCCCAGGCACATGTGTGTCGCACGGTATGCAGGCGCGCCGAACGCCGGATAGTGGCCCTCGCTGAAGTGGCCCAGATAACCCCTTCGGTATTACAATACGTGAACAGATTAAGTGATTACCTGTTTGTTTTGGCAAAAAAAATAAATTTTAACGCTCATCATAGTGAAATAGTCTGGCAAAATGTTGGTAGATAGGAAATAATTGATTACTTTTGCGGCCGAATTAAAATAATGAATCAGTTAAACTAACAACTTGTATTATGTATTGGACACTTGAATTAGCTTCAAAACTTGAAGATGCCCCTTGGCCTGCAACCAAGGACGAACTTATAGACTATGCAATCCGCTCAGGCGCTCCTCTCGAAGTACTGGAGAACCTGCAAGAGATAGAGGATGAAGGTGAAGTATACGAAAGTATCGAGGATATCTGGCCCGACTATCCTACGAAGGAAGATTTTCTATTCAACGAGGATGAGTATTAAGAAACAAGAGACTGGCAATCCACATGGATGTCAGTCTTTTTTTAGATCAGAAAACCTTGAAGAAATGAGAAATAAGTTAATCCTATCATTTTTAGGGGTCTGTCTTGCTCTGACGTTGAATGCCCAGACCTTGCGTCCAAAGGTCGAGCAGAAGAAGGTGTATAACGAGGACATCAACCCCATCGAGCAGATATACCAGGCTATAGTGAAGTCTAAGTCTGAGGGAAAGTTCGTTATCTGTCAGGTCGGCGGAAATTGGTGTCCCTGGTGTTTACGCTTTGCTGACTTCATCACAAATGATACGACCATCAGTAAAGTTATTGACGAGAACTTCGTCTATATCCATGTGAACTATAACCCACGCAAGTCTGAGGGAGAGGAAAAGATGCTGTTAGCGAAGAAGATGCTGGAGCGTCTTAACAACCCTGCGCGTTTCGGCTTCCCAGTGTTTGTTGTGTTGGACGATGAAGGTAAAGTCATCCATATTCAAGATTCGAGTTTCTTGGAAGAAGGCCAAGGCTATGACCAGAAGAAAGTGCTGCGTTTCTTCAAGAATTGGACTCCTAAAGCCGTAAAACAAAGTGTAATCGCTAAAAAAGACTAAGACTTCACGTAAAAGGGGATTGTTGAGTAAAAAAACTGTATCTTTGCATCATGTTAAGGTTTAAATAATAGCATTATGACTTTATTCGATCAGATTAGCGAGGACATCAAGTCCGCAATGAAGGCTCGCGACAAGGTTCGTTTGGAGACGCTTCGCAACATTAAGAAAGTTTTTCTGGAGGCAAAAACAGCTCCTGGAGCCAACGACACATTGGATGATGCTGATGCATTGAAGATTATCTCAAAACTGGCCAAGCAGGGCAAGGAAACTGCAACGACCTACACACAAGCAGGACGTCAAGACCTGGCTGATGCAGAGTTGGCACAGGTGGAGGTACTTGAGAGTTATTTACCAAAACAACTATCCCAAGAGGAGATAGAGGCAGAGGTGAAGAAAATCATTGCTGAGGTTGGAGCCACAAGTATGAAGGAGATGGGAAAGGTAATGGGCACCGCCAGCAAGCTGTTGGCAGGAAAGGCTGATGGGCGAGTTATCTCTGAGATAGTGAAGAAACTCCTGGCATAAGCTTTGATTTTATGTTTGGAATTAGTGGCACAATAATGGCACAGAGCACCGTAACTCGTTGGTACTCAGTGTGTGCTTTAAACTTCAACGAGGATGAGTACTGATCATTTAATTTAGCTTGGAACAAGCGTAAATGTATAAATACAGCATGTTTTAAAACTTATAGTTTTCCATGCTGCTTTTTTATTAATGTAGAATAACTATTACCAATGGCTAATAAAGGACTCTCTAAGTCAAAATACACGAAGTTCCGTCAGTGTGAAAAGGCTTTGTGGTTGCGCGTTTACAACCCAGAATTAGCAGTGGAAGATCCGCAGATGACAGCCCGTTTCCAGGCAGGTAACGAGGTGGGAGATTTGGCTATGCATCTTTTTGGTGATTACGTTGAGGTGACAACACACAAGGACGATGGCAGTCTTGACTTGAAAGCGATGCTTTCTAAGACGCAGCAAAGCCTGAAGGATGGTACTGAGAATATTTGTGAGGCCTCTTTTACTTTCGAGGGCTGCTATTGCGCTGTCGATATACTCAAGAAAACGCCTGACGGTTATGCCATCTATGAGGTCAAGAGCAGTTCTGCTTCTGATGATGAAGAAGGTGCCAAGAAAGATAAGATGGAGGTCTATGCACAGGATATAGCCTACCAAAAGTGGGTGCTCACACATTGTGGTGTGAACATTACGGATGTTTTTCTTGTCAGGCTGAATTCTGATTATGTTCGTGGCGATGAACTCGACATTCAGCAGCTGTTTATTATTACTGATATGACGGACTATGTGGCTAAGGAGTATCCGCATATAGAGCGTTTTGTAAACAAGGCTCGTCTGACGTTGCAAAGTCAGCAGGAACCACATGCAGATTTGACTAAGTATTGCCACAAGCCCTATCATTGTGAGTTTTGGAACTATTGTTCACAACATATACCTCATCCATCTGTCTTTGATTTGTATAGAATGCGCTTTGATGGCAAGTTAAAGTTATATGATAATGGCAAAGTGACTTTCGATGACATCGTAGACGAGAAACTTACTGATTTCCAAAAGATGCAGGTGGCTTGTACGATATCGAATCAGACGCATATTGACTGCAAGGCCATCCGTGAGTTCATGCAGCAGTTGAGTTATCCGCTCTACTTCCTCGACTTTGAGACCATGCAGGTGGTCATTCCGCAATATCCTGGTACCAAGCCCTATCAGCAGATTACTTTCCAGTACTCTCTTCATTATATAGAAGAGGAGAGAGGCCCCTTGTTGCATAAGGAGTTCTTGGGTGAATCAGGTAAAGACCCTCGTCGCGCCTTAGCTGAGCAGTTGTGTCAGGACATTCCCATGAATGTCTGTGTGACGGCTTATAACAAGTCGTTTGAGTGTACCCGTATCAAGGAGCTGGCACAGGCCTTCCCTGACCTCAGTGAACATCTGCTGAATATCCGTGACCACATTGTAGATTTGTGGGATCCCTTCAAGGCAGGTCATTATTATGTGCCCGCCATGGGAGGTTCCACCAGTATCAAATACGTGTTGCCTGCCCTCTGGCCCAACGAGCCCTCGCTTGATTATCACAACCTCGACGAACGTTGTCAGAATGGTGGTAATGCTATGACCATCTTCCCACAAATCAAGGATATGGAGCCCGCAGAACAAGCCGCCACCCGCAAAGCCCTCCTTGCCTACTGTTGCCTGGATACCTATGCAATGGTGAAGGTTTGGGAGAGATTGAAAGAACAAGAATAAAATTACACAAAAGTGTACAAGAGTAACTAAACAATATAAAAATGAAAATTGAAATTGGAGAATCGTTGATTTATTCATGGCTTCGTCATGTAAAAGAATGTCAAATTGTACAGACCAATTGGAAAGTTTCGTCAAAATGGTCAGAACAGTCAACCAATGCGAATTGGCAAAAGATTTATGAAGAATTAGCGGATTTATATATTGATGAGCTTGATGTATTTGGCAAAAATACGAATATTGGCCAGCTTATTAAGCAAACAGAATGCGATGCGATTGGTATTTCGATGGGAGAAGAGCAAAAAGTTTATGCTGTAGAAGTAGCTTATCATGAAGGGGGATTAGGATATGGCTCGCCCAAAAAGAATGCATCAAAAATTATAGCTAAGTTTTTTCGTATTGCAGTATGCTTAAATATTTATTTTGGGTGTACTGATGCGGAGATAATCTTTGCCTCGCCAATTATCAAAAAAAACTCTTTAGATATAATTGAGCCTTGTATAGAGAAATTACAGAATTTCATGAAGGATCACAACTTTGATTTTTCTTTCCATATCCTTGCCAATGACGACTTTAAAACACAATTATTAGATTATGTTCTTTTGGATAGTAGCAACATAAAAGATAGCAATGAATTGTTTGTTCGATCATATCAACTATGGAAGATGTTCTACAAACAGAATTCTACTTCTTGTCAATTATCTACATCTGTCTATACGGAAATGAAAATTGGCCGATTGGCCAATCATACTCTGCGTGACGCAATTGAAAACAATCGCGTAAACATGACTGAAATAAAGAATATGCAACGTTCTGATTGGTCAAAAGAAGTTTTCGGTATTAACTATCCTTTATTAGTATCTGAGGAAAGTCAGTTCCCTAAAGAAAGGTATTATGTAATGCCAATAGAATTTGATAAGAAGAATTATTACCTTTGTTCACAATGGTTTGAAGCAAGTAGTAGAAATCTTCTTTTGAAATGGATTAATGAACATGAATAGATTATTCTCTGAGCAGCAATAATATAGATTTTTCATGAAACTCCTCCTCGCTGCCCTGATGCTCCTGTTGTCGCTATGCCTGATATTGAGTCCGCTCTATCTGGTATGGCTGGGCCTTACGGGCACTGGTAGCTTTTGGATAAGAACCCTACTTGTGGTGGCAGGGCTGGTGCTTTGCCGAATGGCAAAGCCCATCTCTGTCATCACAGGCAAGGATTGGAAAATATTTTGAGAATCGAATGATTATTATATTTTGACTTGTTCTATTGCTATTTTCCCTACTTTAGAGTTCTTTTCAATAGACATCTGATTTGAAATTTCAATAATAGGCTTAATTGTTTGTATTTTGTAGTTCCCTCTTTTGGGCTGTCCTTTTATTTCTGGAAAATTTGACACCTTCCAAGAAGTTGATTTGCTCATTTTCTTAAAATTATAGTATTTGCTACAAATACACATAAATGTTGCTTTAAGTTTTGAAGCAAGAGAATCTTCGTCATCAATATCTTTATCAAGAAGGTGGTTTGCCCATGCTGGCACTAAAACAATGTTCCAAAGATTAGTGAAATAGAAAGGATTAACAGCTCCTCCCCATAAGTGGGAAATAATGAAATTTTTAAATGGTTTTTTCTTTAATACGGAACCAAGATTATAACCTGTATAATAATTAATCATCTGGCACACTAAAGCATTTCCATTTCCATCTCTTTCTATTTTACAAATATGCTTATCATCCTCGCAGTAATACCAAATATTATCTTGTTCTTTATCGAACTTTTTGCTTTTTCGCGCAGGCAAAGGTTCGTTATTGCTTATTTTATTAGCAATTTCACAAAGACGGTGTTCTACCATGTCCTTATCAAAAAAGAAAGATGATTCTATTGCAAGTTTAATGATATCTTTCTCTCCATAATCAAATGCTTCTAAAAGAGAATCCATTCCATCAATCTGAGCAAGTTCAGATTGATTAAGATCTTTTCGTATTGAGGCCAAGATATCAGAATTGATTATTTTATTGCTCCCGTTTAAGATTTGATGTATATCTTCCTTACGGATAATTTCATGAATAAATTCTTTGTATCTATTCAAATATGAAATGAGATTAGCGCTTTCTCCATTTCTTTTGACCTTATTCTTGACCTCTCTTTCCCACTTATTTAGAACGGTGTAAGCATATATGCGCTCATCATAATATAAAAAACTAGCAATAATATCATAGTACAATAGAAGATTTCCTGAAGTCTCTAATTTGTCTAAGCGGAAATACTGATTATACGTTTTTTCTTTACCATGTTGTATTAACCATTCTTGAAATTTGTCTCGAAGAAGGAAATTAATAGCTGTATTCATAATAATTTTTTTTTAGATATTTACTTTGTTGTTTTATTACGTTATTCATTGGCAAAGATTTGAGAGTATTCTGATTTTATCGGTTCGGAATACAAATCAAAAGGAGGTAATAGCCAAGATAAAGGCCGTTTGGCATAGCGAATGCGTTCTGTCAAATCGCCTAACATGTATTTGATCTTGTTGTCGCCAAGGGCGTACCAGTCGTTAATGTCGGCAGGTTCTTCGTAATTGATGACATCTCTGTATGTTCCCTCTACGTCATCAGCAATACGCTCTGTCAGCAAATCCTCTACAGCATTCATTATAAAGCAAGCCAGACGTGGATGGTTATCTATAAGCCAAGGGAAGAAATTCTCGTCAAGCTGCTCGTCATCCATATTCTTTAGTGGCCCATCCAAAGCACAGCTGTAGGCATACACCAGCAAAGGGAAGGCTTCTTGCGGTAGTTCCAGACACTCGTCGAAGTTGACGCCATTGATTTCTAGACTGATATCCAGCACTTTGATCTTCTGGAAGCCTTCGCTGATATCCTTATCATTGAAATAAGGCATATCTTTTTTGTCGATGACCATCGCGAGCTGTCCGTTATTGTTGGAATCATCTGGTTTGGGCAAACCTTCTTTCCACATCTCGTCAGCCAGAATCGAGAAATAGTTAACTTTTAAAGCGCGACAGATGCGCATAAGCAACTCAGTGTTGATGCTGTTGCGATGGGTGATGTTAATCACGTTAGTTCTTTCGCAGTAGATTTTCCTTGCTAGTTGCGTAGCGGTGATACCCTGCCGATCCATCTCTTCTTTGATGAGTTCTCCAATGTTGATATTCATATAATGATGTTTTTGGTTTTTATCTGGTGCAAAGATACAATAATTTTTTTCTCCATGCACTTTTTTATCTATTTTTCTTCAAACGCTTTGATCGCGGTAAGAAGTTGGATGGCATTGGCAAGATCCTCCAGCACTTCCTCACAACCTCTCTGGCAGATGGGCTGTAGCTTCTTCAGTCCTTCAATAATGTCTTCAGGCTCTTCAACCAGTTTCGAAGCTTCTTCCCAAATGGAAGTTTTCCACTCATTCTCAGTATACTTCAAGTCTTTTCTCAGCTGCGTTAGTAGCTTTTCCAGAAAGTAGTAATAGATAACCAGCCCCCAACGGCCATTGCCGTTGAAGGTTTCACGCTTTTTCTGCGACTGATAGATAGGACTATAACTTTCAACCTGTTTCATAATCGCACGATTAGTCCTAACGCTACGTGGTTCATTGTCCTTTGGAAATTCAAATGCCATGATCTTTATAATTTAATTGTTAATACTTAATTGAAACCTATTCGTCTGTTGTTTTTATTGTCCAACTGCTCGTTCTCGCAGTGGCGAAAGAGGGTATCCTTCATGTTATCGTTGTTGCCATGCAGGATGCTGTCAATGGTATAGTGGCGGGCTATATTCTCTATCTGTCCTCCGCTGAAGTCGAACTTCTGAGCCAGCTGTGTGGCAATATCATCCTCCAACGAGGGAATCATTGAGAGCCAGATGTTGCGACGGGCCTCAAGGGTGGGCTTGTTGAACTTCACCTTGTAGAGGAATCGGCGCTCGAAGGCCTTGTCCATGTTCTGCTCCAGATTGGTGGTGGCGATGAGGATGCCGTCTAGCGTCTCCATCTCCTGCAGAATGATATTCTGGATGGTGTTCTCCATCTTGTCGACTGAGTGCTCTACAGACTCCTTGCGACGACTGATGATGGCATCGGCCTCGTTGAACAGGAGGATAGGCGTCTTTTCGCAGTCGCGCACTTTGTGGCGATAGTTGTCGAACACCGCCTTGATGTTCTTCTCGCTGTCGCCCACCCACTTGCTTCTGATCTCAGTCACGTCTATCTGCATGATGTCACGACCTGTTTGTCGAGCCAGCTGTAGTACAGTCTCCGTCTTTCCCGTACCAGGAGCACCATAGAACAGACAGGCAAATCCACAACGGAAGCCCTTCTCCTTCAGCCTACTGCGAATGCCCTGATAGTTGTCCTCGCTGAGCAGATTGCTCAGTTCGTTCACCTGTAGTGAGGTGCTCTCGTCGTAGTACATCTGTTTCTTCTCTATCTGCTCATGAGGGGTAAGTCCATGACGCATCGTATCTTCATTTTTTAGGTCGATGTCGAGTTCGCTCAGCATGACCTTCTTGGCAGATAATGTCAGGTGGTAATAGCTTCTGTTGGCAAAGCCCTCTTCGTTGCAGAATTCAACCAACTGATGGCGCATTAGTATGTGGCTCTCCCTGTTCAGCTCGTTGCAAATGCTTTTCGAGATATGACGATCCTTGAATACCGATTTGATATCCATCTGATTGATACGGTCGTCGTGATTATTGACGAAGGCATGTGCAAAATATACCAATAATAGCAGATCCTCATCATTGAGATTAAACGTATTTACAAACTGACAGAAGCCAAGCGTAGGATTGTTGGCCATGAGTGCCTGTATCTTTTTGGTGGCACCTAGAATGGTCATCTCTTGGTCGTCCAGCATGTCGAAGATGCCGTCGAATTGGCAGAACAGATCCTGACAGTCCAACTCTTTAATGTCGATAGTGTTGATATTCCGGTTGTCGTTCAGCGCCTCTAATATATAATAAGGTATGCGGTATGTTGGACGGCAGTTTGAACGATTACAGATAATATAGCCCCTTTCTGCCAGCACTTCCAGTTCCTTTAAGTAGGGAAGAAAACGGAATGAAGTGCAATGTAGGTGTCGACAGTAATCTGCCATCTCGATGCGTTGATCACCACAGAAGTTGACCGTAAGAGCCAAGGCCAAAACCTGTGGATGGGTGAGATCTAGTTTCTTGGCTACGTAATCGAAGGCCTCCTTGGTCTCAATATAGATACTGTCATCGCTAAGTCCGCAATCCTCAGATCTGTTGATGATAGCTTCAAAAGCTAATAAGATGGATGGCTCTCTGTCGCCAAAGGTAAAGTTGTCTTCAATCATATGATATCCTTTCTTTATTAATTATTTGCGGCGGCAAAGGTAAGAAATATCAGGAAACAATCAAAGCGGATCCTGTAAATTTATTTGTCATGGGGGTGTCGAAAAAATTTACGCTTTATATTTTAGTGATTCATCATAATTATGTATTTTTGCACCATAATTCTTAATATGGTATAATATGAAGGAATATAGAAGAATGAAGCCCTGCCCGCCTCGCAAGTATAAGAAGACGGTGTTTGTAGATGTTGAGGCCTTAACAGACGGGCTAAGTGAGGAAGAGAAGGCGGTAGTAGCGTGGCTAACTGCTTACTTTGATGTGTATATCATTCAGACTGATGAGTATGTTCACTTGTTGCGTGGCGACTATCTGATAAGTCCCGTTCAACATGAACCGATGTTTCGTGGGGAGTGGGTTTGCTTTAGGCTAAAAGGCTCACAAGATGCTGATAGTCCTCAAACGGATTGGCAACGGGTAAAAGCGTTTTTCTCGGATATAGTTGAGAAAGGTGAAAATGTGGATGATGGAGTTTCTGATGAAACAGCGCTGGCTATGTTTAGAAGTCAGCTTCGCTATGATGACGATAATTGTTGAGAAATATGAAACAGTTTGACAGAGAAAAAGACGGTGATGAATATCTGTACACCATTGACGGGGAGGTCTGGTTATGTGGTGATGAGGAGGCTTTTGGCCTTATTCGTGATTGGGAAAAGCGTTATGATGACCCCGAAGTCATTACGTCGCCAGACGTGTTTGACGATGACGACAGGATGATAGACGATCACTTTGTGGTATATACCAAAGACGGGAAGCACCTGCTTAACTGCCTGAGTGCCTTTAACGAGCCAGAATACACCGTTAAAGAGGGTGTAGTGACTATCTGTGACGATGCATTTTATTGGCGACAAAATTCTGAAGAACGTTTGACCTTGTATGTTCCATATACCGTCCGACTTATTGGTGATCATGTTTTCGGTGATGCCGGTGGACGTATTGTAATCAAACACCCCATAGACATACCAGAATAGTAGGCTTTACTGAAAAAGCGTTAATTCACTTCAACGAGGATGAGTACTGAATGATCAAGTAAGATAGTTATTTGCTGATTCATACTATAAAAAACACCAATACATCTGTTATACATCAGTATCAAGTAGTGCTATTGTAACTGCTTGATTATCAGTCATTGCTTCTTGATACAGAGTAGATGATACCTTATACAATTCGCATTTATTAGCGGATAATGATGATAAGGAGGTAACTTTGCACCGCAAAATCGATCAAAGCTAACAAATAAACAATTTATCAATTATTAAATGATGAAACAACAACTATCCAAATTCTGTCACTACTGGTTACCTGCCAGTTCTGTGATGTTTTGCAGTCTGACCATGTTGATGGCTGCTCCGTTGTTGCCTGATGCACCTGCTGCTATGGCACAAAGCGTACAGACTACACAGGTTACCGGTCTGGTTACTGACAAACAAAAAGAACCACTTATTGGTGTTACTGTTACATTGGTGGGAACGGAGACCCGTGCTATCACTGATGCCGACGGTATGTTCAGAATCAATGTGCCATCAAAAAGCGGTACAACACTGGAGTTTAACTACATTGGATTTGCCAGCAAGCAGGTCAAGGTGAATGGAGCGCGACTGCTGAACGTGATGCTGGAAGAGGAGACCAATGAGTTTACCGAGGTGGTGGTAACAGGTTACGCCAGTCAGAAAAAGGCATCGGTGATCGGTGCTATCGAAACCATCCGCCCCTCAGAGTTGCAGTTCGGCTCTACACGTACATTATCTAATAACCTGGCTGGTAAGCTGAGTGGTATTATCGGAATCCAGCGCTCGGGTGAGCCTGGTTATGACGACTCAAACTTCTGGATTCGTGGTATCTCTACCTTCTCAGGCAGTAACAACCCGCTGATTCTGATTGACGGTGTGGAGCGTGACCTGAATAATGTGGATGTGGCCGAAATCGAGTCGTTCTCTATCCTGAAAGATGCTTCGGCCTCGGCCATGTATGGTGTGCGCGGTGCTAACGGTGTGATCGTCATCACCACCAAGCGTGGTAAGATAGGTGCACCACAGGTGAACTTCCATTTGGAGCATTCTATCAATCAGCCCACCAAGATGCCTGAGTTTATGAACGCCCCCGACTATATGACACTGCTGAACGAGCTGGCTACACAGGATGGTGTGGCTTTGCCTTTTACCCAGCAGCAGATAGACCGCACACGTTCTGGTTATGATCCAGACCTCTATCCCGACGTGAACTGGGTGGATGCCATCACCAAGGATTATTCATACACTACTCGTGGAAACCTGGATATCAGTGGCGGTTCTGACTTTCTGCGCTACTCTATCGTTACTTCTTACTTCAAGGAGTCGGGTATACTGGAGCAGGATAAGAGTCTGATTTTTGACAATTCGACCAATAACCAGCAGTACAACCTGCGCACCAACATCGACATGGATGTTACAAAGACTACGATGCTTCGCGTGAACATCGGTGGTTATCTTAATCGCTTTAAGAAACAGCGTTGTGATACTGATGGTGCTTTCGGCGAAGCTTTCAGAACACTGCCTTTTGTGCATCCTGCTCGCTATAGTGATGGAGCCATACCTGTTATCTCGTATCGTGCCAATCCTTGGCGTACAGTTACGCAGCAGGGTTACGACTTTATCACATCAAGTAAGATTCAGACACTGTTCAGCGTGGAACAAGACCTTGGCATGATTATTCCTGGTTTGAAGGCAAAGGGATTGTTCAGCTTTGACCGTTGGAACAGAAGTCGTCGCAGTCGTACTGCCAAGCCAAGTACCGTATTCCCCGCAACTGGACGTGATGAGGAGGGTAACCTGATATATTCACAGTATGAAGCTGGTGATGAGTCGCTTGGTAATGAGCAAGGTAACGAATATGGAAATACCCGTGTATATTTTGAAACAGACCTGATGTATAGTCATCGTTTCGGTAAGACTGATGTAGATGCCATGGTGCTCTACAACCAGCAGGCCTATGATGATGGTAGCATACAAGATTATCGCAAGCAGGGTATTGCAGGTCGCTTGTCGGCAACCTACGATAACCGCTATGTGGCTGAGTTCAACTTCGGTTATAACGGTTCTGAGAACTTTGCAAAAGGCAAGCGTTTTGGTTTCTTCCCATCTGTAGCCATTGGATGGTTGCTGAGTGAGGAACACTTTATGGAGAAGTGGAAATCTATTTTCCATAAGATTAAGTTCCGCGCCAGCATCGGACAGGCTGGTGATGATAATATCGGCGGTCGCCGTTTTGCTTACCTTGGAACGCTTATCACCGATGCAGAGGGTTATAAGTGGGGTACCAACGCACAGCGTGACTATGGTAAAGGTATCACCGAAGGCGAAATCGGTGTTGACAATCTGACATGGGAAACGGTGACAAAGAAAAACCTGGGTATCGAACTGGGCCTGTGGAATATGCTGGACCTGAATTTCGATATCTTTAGCGAGAAGCGTAAGAATATCTTTATGCAGCGTAGCATCATCCCTACACAGACAGGTTTTGTAAAAGCACCTTGGGCTAACTACGGTCAGGTGTCGAATCACGGACTGGAGATGACGCTCAACTTCCACAAGCAGTGGAATAAGGACTTCTTTACCTCGGCTTATGGAAACTTTACCTATGCCAAGAACCGTGTAGATGAGAAGGATGAGCCAGATGCACTGAAGGGTACTCACCGTTCGGCCACAGGTCGCTCGATGAATGAGTTGTGGGGATTGACCGCTGAGCGCTTGTTCGGCTATGAGGACTTTAATGAGGATGGCACCCTGAAAGACGGTATCCCCTCGCAGGAAGGAGTGGGCGCTGCTGTGCTCCATCCCGGTGATATCAAGTATGTAGACGTGAATGGCGACGGTGTGATTACTGAGGCCGACGAAGGTTATATCGGTGGTACTGAGGATCCACGTATCGTATATGGTTTCGGTGGTGTGATCAGCTATAAGAACGTAGACTTTAACTTCTTCTTCCAGGGAACAGGCGATATGTATCGTGTGATTGGTAATCAGCCTTACTTCCTGCCTGGTGGAGGTACCACTACCGAGGGTAATGCCTACAGCTATAATATCAGTGACCGTTGGACTGAGGATAATCAGGATCCTTATGCCTTCTGGCCTCGCCTGACCTATGGTCCTAATGTGAACAACTATCGTCGTTCTACTTGGTGGAAAAAGGATATGAGTTTCTTGCGTTGTAAGACCATCGAGGTGGGATATACATTCCCTAAGACATGGCTGCAGAACTTCTATGTGAAGAGCTGTCGTGTATTCGTGAGCGGTAACAACCTGTTCTGTCTCTCAGCATTCAAACTATGGGATCCTGAGCTGGGTACCAACGATGGTTTGAAATATCCGATGAACCGTTCTGTGATGTTCGGTGTTGACATTAACTTTTAGTTTATAGTATATTGTTATGAAGAAGAAACTTCTATATATTTTCTGCGCGCTTAGCGCCATCAGCGGCTCATTAGTGTCGTGCTCTGACTATCTTGACAAGGAACCCGATACCGAGCTGACCACCGATATGGTGTTTGAGAACCGTGAAAAGGTCTACCAATGGCTGGCCTATGTCTATAACGTGATCCATACTCCTGATAAATGGGAACTGAAAACCGATGGTTTCGAGGTGTTTGCCGACGACTTGACCCCTTCTAAGCGATGGCAGCAGTGGGACTGGAGCAAGGTGATTCCAAAGATCTTCGGTCAGTGGACCATCAACTCGCAGTGGGATGCCAATTACTGGCAGATGATGCCCCGTTATATTCGTCATGGCTATATCTTCAATAACATGGTAAAGGCTATGCCCGACCACGATCTGCCACAGTCGGAGGTAGATAACATGAAGAACGAGGTGAAATTCCTGACCGCCTATGGCTGGTGGCAGTTGGCTGAGAACCATGGCGGTATCCCCTTTAAGCCCGATTACATCGCCCCAACCGACTTTGATCTGAGTGACCTGATGGTAGGCCAGTCGAAGTTTGACGATGTGGTAGACTATTGCGATAAGCAGATGCTGGAAGCAGCTATGGCGCTGCCAGCCGTGTATGACGATCCCTCTAAGTATGGTCGTATCAACCGCATCATGGCGCTTACAGTTCGTTCACGTATGCTGCTGTTTGCAGCCAGTCCACTAGTAAACGGCAATCCTTGGTACAAGGATTATGTGAATAATGAAGGTGAACAGATTTTCAATCAGACCTACGACCCACAGAAGTGGGTGCGTGCCGTTGAAGCTCTGAAACTCTGTATCGACGAGGCAGAGAAAGCCGGCTATGAGCTTTATACAGAGCAAGGTCCTAATGGCGACATCGACCCCTTTATGAGTACCTATAATGTACACATCAAGCGCTGGAGCGAGGGTAACCACGAGATTACCTTCCCTGTGACAAAGGATAACAGTTATAGGAATTTCTTCTTGGTTAAGGTAAGTGTTCGTGACTATGGTGGTGGTAATGGTCTTGGTGTATATCAAGGTCTTGTAGATGCCTTCTTCACCAAGAACGGTCTGCCTATTACCGATCCAAACTCGGGATATGTAGAGAATGGCATGTCGACCACTATCGACGACCGTTCTGATATCACCAGCTGGGAGTATGGTACCGGTAAGCCCGGTCAGGTAACCGATCGCGGTACCTATAATATGTACTGTAACCGTGAACCCCGTTTCTATAATGCCGTATCGTTCCATGGTGCCTGGTTGGCCGTTGGCAATCGTAAGTATGATTTCTTCTATAACGGTCGCGATAACGTGCAGACCTCATCGCCACACGATGCGCCACAGAACGGCTATCTGGCTCGTAAGGGTCTGAATGTGCTTGACAACAATCTGACAGGATCTGTTACCCCACGTCAGGGCTTTACCTATCGTCTGGCCTTCACCTATCTGGATTATGCTGAGGCACTGAACGAGTGCTACGACAACAGTGCATCGCGAAACGAGGCTCTGGAATACGTGAATCGTATCCGTAAGCGTGCTGGTGTGCGAATGTATACAACTGATAACGTGAGCGAGATGGACGAGAACTACATCCATGTAGACGATACACAGACAGAGGTTCGTCGTGTGATACGTGCTGAGCGTCGTGTAGAACTCTGCTGCGAGAACAACCGCTGGTATGACATCCGTCGCTGGATGGAAGCAGAGAATCTGCCTGAGATGTGTGGTGATGATTATGGAATGAACTTCCAGGGACGTAATGAGGAGGAGTTCTTTAAGCGTACAGTGTTCCAGACCCGTATCTGGAAGCGCCAGTACTACTGGATGCCTATCTACATAGATGAGTATGAGAAGAACCCCAACCTGCGCGAGGCTCCATTCTGGGTTAATTAATGTACAAGTGTAAAATTAGAAAAAGCAAAAGTATGAAGAAATATGCGATAACTTTCTGTGCCCTGTGCATGGGATTGCTGTTGGGATCGTGTAACAAGGATCCGGAGTACTTCACTTTGGAAACATATCCCGATGAAATGCATGTAAAATGCTCTGTTGAGGAGATTGTTCTGAATAAAGGTGTGGCCGATCAGACGGCAGTTACCTTTACTTGGGATGCTGCTACTAGCCCCATGTCGCCAACTGATCTGGTGACTTACAAGATGTGTCTTTATCCATCGGCCCAGAAGGATAGTAGGTCAGAGTATATCGATCTTGGTACCAATCTTTCTTACTCTCTTACTCACGACGAGCTAAACACCCTCATGTCGCAATGGGTATTGCCCGGACAGGCTATCAGTGTAACAGCCCAGCTGCTTTGTAATGTTCATAACGAGCAGCGTTACATTAAGCCTGAAGAATCAACCGTTGAGTTTACTGTGACTGGTTATGAGAAGTACCCACCATATCTCTATATGAAGATTACGACTGATGAGGGGCAGCAACTGTCGCAGCGCTTGGAGCAGCGCCAGCTGGGTACAGGTATCTATGAAGTGACGCTGGATATGAATCCCTGTAAGTTCCACTTTACAACATCCGACCAAGACTATCCTGCCTACGGTATGGCCGACGGTAGTGATGCTGAGCAGATGGTTTATTGTACAGAAGGTGAGATTAGTGACTTCCGCTTTGAAGGTCAAGGTCGACGCACTGTTATTGTAGATACCAACAACGGCTTTAACGACTGTCGTGTGCTCGACATTGTGCAGCTGCCTACACCAGGTCTTATCTGGATTTGTGGTAATGGTTGTTCGGTAGGTTGGAATACCAATACCTCTACAGGTAGACTGGAGATGGTGGGAAGTGCCCGTGAGCCTTACTATTATGCATGGACGGGTGACTTTAATGCCGGTGGCGAGTTTAAGATAGGTGTTGGTAACGGCTGGGGCGATCCTTTCTTCTTCGCACCAGATTATAATGCCGACCCAGTGACTGATCATCGTCTGTCGACATACCGCTATCAGGACAATGGCGGCGACGTGAAGTGGGTGCCTTCTGTGAGTGGACGTTATACGTTGACACTCTGTCTGCTAGCTACTGATATGTGGACAAAATTTGAACCCGCAGAGTAATACGCTATCTTTCTAACTGATAGGCACTTAGTGACTTGCTTGGAGTCATTAGGTGCCTATTGGTATACGGGGGCGTTAATAATTGTTATAATTTGAATTGACATAGTACGTTGTTTCTTTTTTATCACTACCTTTGGCTGCAATTAACGAAAGTAATAACTAAATGAACATTAATAAATATATTCTTGTGTGCCTTTTGGCATGGCTTGTTGTGCCAGCAAATGCAGCTATAGATAAGAATGCTGCAGGCTGGTTAGATAAGCTGGATGCCAGTCTGGCTAAACGTAGTTATTTTGAAAAGCAGCGTATTGATCGAATTGAAAACCTTAAAGCTGGCTTGAAGAAAGCCCGGACTGATGACCGGAAATACGAGCAGATGTATGCCTTGTATAATGAATATAAGAGCTATTGTTATGACTCGGCACGTCATTATTCGTACGCTTGTCTTGAGGTGGCTACTCGTCAGCATCATAGCCAGAACATCGCGCAGTCGAAGATGGCTATTGCCTTCTCGCTCATCTCGGCAGGTATCCTCAGCGAGGCCAATGATGTGATTATGACTATCAACAAAGATAGTTTGAACGGACAGTTGTTAGTAGACTATTATGAGGTTAACAGCCAGCTATGGCGTAGTATGGCCGACTATGTGAAAGAAGAGCCTTTCTATTCGAAATATATAGCACGAAGCAATGCCTATCTGGATTCTGTGAAACAGACGGTAGCGCCCAATTCGTGTATGTGGTGGTCGGTTACAGGATCCCGCCAGATGCGTGACCGTGAATTCCAGAAGGCACTCGAATCATTCGAGCATGTGCTTAAAGACTGTGGCGATGACCTCCACATGAGAGCCAAGACGATGGCAGAGATGGCATGGGCTCATCTCGGTCTGGAGCACGAAGACAAGGCGATAGCTTATTTTGCCCAGTCGGCCATTGCTGATAATGAGACAGCTACCCGTGAGATTACCGCACTCTATCATCTGTCGAGTCTGATTTTTAAGCGCGGGGAGCATGAACGTGCCAGTGCATACGTTCATCAGGCGCTGGAAGATGTGAACTTCTATGGCACACGACTGAGAAAGGTTGAAATCAATGATATACTGCCCATCATTGAGCAAGACCGCTATGATGTGGTGCGAGGGCAGCGTAACTGGTTGTTTGTGGTTTCGGGGCTTTTCGTGGTTTTGTTGCTGGCATGCCTGTGGAGTTACTGGACTATCCGTCGTAAGAACAATAAACTAACAGAGGCCCGAGAGACTATTGCCGGGCAGCTGGAGCAACTGAAACGTAGTAATCTGCAACTACAGGAGGACGATAAGATTAAGAATGCCTATATTGGTCGCTCGTTCTATACCAATGCTGAGTTTATAGCCAAATTGGAGAAGCTCTATATGACGATTGATCGCAAGATAGCTGCCCGACAGTTTGAAGATCTGCGTTCGATGATGAAGCTCTCGACCCTGAACATGGAGCGAGAGAATATGTATGAGGCCTTTGACCAGACGTTCCTAAAGCTGTTCCCCAATTTCGTGGAGCGTTATAATGCGTTGTTTGAGGAAAAGGATCGCAAGCAGCCGGCAAACGAACATTCGCTGACATCCGAAATGCGCATCTTTGCACTGATACGATTGGGTATTAATGACAGCGAGCGAATAGCCAAATTCCTGGACTACTCGGTTCATACGGTTAATACCTACAAGACGAGAATCAAGAACCGTTCGACCGTTGATAATGAACAGTTTGAGGGCTTAATTATGGAAATTTAGGGTGTTAATCTGAAAATATTACCTTTATACAAATAAGGATATGCTAAACAAGTAAGCCGCTGATAATGAGCGGCTTATTTGTTTTATAATGCTTAAATCATTATATTTTTACTCATTTTCTTCGTGATATGCGGCATTAGTCGTATCTTTGTCCAAGAAATCTGTAACGAATATAATTTAAAATGAAACGAATTCTAACTTTATTAGTGGTTTTTCTTGGCCTGAACTCTACATGGGCTGAGAATCTGAATCCTGTGGCTCATCCTGATGCGGTAGTCAAATCTGGTAAAGCACGCTTTACGGTGCTGACACCTGAGATGATTCGTATCCAGTACAGTGATCGTGCGCTTTTCGAGGATCGTGCTACGTTTGCTATCGTCAATCGTCGATTAGCTGTTCCTGAGTTTACAACTGAAGAGAAAGATGGCTATCTTGTGATCAAGACATCGGCTCTGACTCTTAAATATAAGATAGGTGGTGTGATTGATGGGCGCCACCCATCGGCTGAGGTGTTGAATATCAGCATGACGCTTAACGGTCGCCCTGTGCTGTGGTATCCTGGTAAGGATGATGCGTTGAACCTGAAGGGAACCACCCGTACGCTGGACGGGCAGATTGGTGATAACAAGCGTCAGGAACTGGAGAATGGCCTGTTGTCGCGAGCAGGATGGAGTATCATCGATGAGTCGCCACTTACCCGACGTGGTGATGGCTCTACAACTTTTGTCTTTGATAAGCAGGTAGATGGTATTGATTGGGTGGCTGAGCCAATAGATAAGCAGGCCATCGACTGGTACTTCCTGGGCTATGGACATCAGTATAAGAAAGCTTTGGGCGACTATATCAAGGTGGCTGGTCGACAGCCCATGCCTCCACTCTTTGTGCTGGGTTATTGGTATAGTAAATACCAGCGTTATACATCGGATGAGTTCATGGAGATTGTGAATGACGTGAAGCGTTTCAATATCCCCATGGATGTGATGATATTCGATATGGACTGGCACACCCAGGGATGGACTGGATGGACATGGGACCGCACTGCAATTCCAGATCCTGAGGGACTGATTGACTGGATGCACCAGCATGGTTTGAAGGTGTCGCTGAACTTGCACCCAGCTGATGGTGTGGATGATGACGAAGACTACTTTGATGACCTGCGTGTAGACATGGGTATGGATAAGCAGACAAAGGTGGTGCCCTGGAACTTAAGTGATGGACGCTTCTACCACAACATGTTTAAGAATATCATTCGTGCCCGTGAGCGTCAGGGTGTTGACTTCTGGTGGCTTGACTGGCAGCAGAATCTGACCAGTAAGTATGTGAAGGGACTGGGTGAAACCTTCTGGTGCAACCATGTGTTCTATAACGATATGCGATTGAACCGTCCGGACCGTCGTCCGCTGATCTTCCATCGTTGGGGCGGACTGGGTAGTCATCGTTATCCCATCGGCTTCTCTGGCGACTCGTTCACTACTTATGGCACGTTGGCTTGGCAGCCCTATTTTACAGCCACAGCCTCGAATGTGGGCTTTGGTTACTGGGGACATGACCTGGGCGGACACCAGCAGACAGGTGGTAATGATCCGCAGATCTATCTGCGCTGGATGCAGTATGGCGTGTTTACCCCCATCTTCCGTACCCATGCCACCAACTGGGAGGGTATTGAGCGCCGTATCTGGAAGTATGAAAACTTCCCCTCTCTGTTAGAAACCGTCAAGCTGCGCTATGCGCTGATGCCTTATATCTATACGGCTGCACGTCAGGCTTACGATACTGGTGTTAGCCTATGTCGTCCTTTATATTACGAATGGCCTGAGCAGAACAATGCCTATCTTTTCGAAGATGAGTATATGTTCGGCGATGATATCCTGGTGGCTCCAGTAGTTACCAAACCAGGAAACGATGGTATGACAGCCCGTCGTATCTGGTTGCCTGAGGGCAGTTGGTTTGATGTGTGCCGCAATAAGGTGGTTAGTGGTAATCGTATCTTTACCGATCGCTATACTTTGGAGGAGATTCCTTACTTCTATAAAGCAGGAAGCATTATCGTGAATAATCCACCGATGATGAATCTGAATAAGCGTCCTGACAGACTGATTCTGAAAGTGGTGCCTGGTGGTAATGGACTTACATCGCTGTATGAGGACGAGGGCGATACCGAAGGTTACAAGCAGGGGGCTTATACCACCACCGCTATCAGCCATGAGGGTAACTCGCTGACGATTCATCCTCGTGAGGGTAAGTTCCCTGGTATGCCAGATAGCCGTTCGTATACCGTAGAGTTCCTCTCTGTGAATCGTCCAAATACAGTCATGATTGATGGACGACAGGTAGAGAATGGTGTATGGAGCTATCAGGAGAAGACAAGAGTGCTGACGGTAAATGTGCCCCGCACATCATGCCAGAAGCAAACAGTAGTGACAATTAAATAATGAAAGTGCGATGAAAAGAATATATTTGATGATAATAGGGCTGGTGGCATGCATTGCCATGTCGGCACAGTCATATCAAGAACTGTGGATTACAGGTAGTGCTGTACCTGGTGGTGCACAGAAACTGATAAAAGTGAGTGATAACGATTTTAAGTTTGCTGGCAAACTGAAGGCAGGCGAACTGCGTATCTCTACAGCCAAGAAGGTGCGTAAAGGTTCATATTATCTGGCTCCGAATCAGCCTGATGCCAACATTGTGAACAAAGGATTGGAATACAGCGAATGCGTTGATGCCAAGAATGCAGCATGGCAGGTGATAGTAAGTGAGGATCGCTATCGTTTTCATATTGACACCGAGAAAAAGCAAGTGAAAGGTGAGATCTTCCAACCTTGGGGTGAGTTGTTCATTGCCGGCGGCGCTACTGAGGTAGGATGGAAGTGCGAAGGAAAGATGTTGCTGATGACGCAAAGTCTGGATAATCCATGTATCTGGACTTGGGAGGGAGAACTGAAACGCCATCCCGAAGTAGAGGAACCTGCCAGTTTTAAGATACAGGGACAGGACCGCTGGCATCCCAAATCCATCCATCCTTATGCACCTGATACTGACATCTTGAAAGATAAACGGTTCCGTACAGGTGGTGCTGACACCAAGTGGATGTTGTCGGGTGAAGGACGTTATCGCATCAAGGTTGATTTGTTTAATGAAACCATTCAGGCAGAGTTAATTAAATAATAGTGGAATAGGTTTTTTGTTAATTATTAATAGGTATGTCTAAAAGAGTAGGTATTCTACTATGTGGTCTGGCCATTGCATCCTTTGCAATGGCTCAGACTGTATTTATGACCAACGATAGTGTCGCTGTGTTCTATCCCTCTAACTATGATGCCAAACAGCATCAGCCGTCGCCCATTTTTGAACGTGAGCCTGCAGCTGTGAATCCGTTAACAGCCAGTTGGCCATTGCGTGTAGACTTCAGCGAGAAGGAAGGTCATAGTATTGCTACCATTAATGTGGCGGATGATGTTGATTTCTATGGTACTGGTGAGGTGACTGGCCCTTTGCGCCGTAATGGACGAACCATAGAGTTATGGAACGTGGATACACCAGCCTATGGTATGGATGGTGGTACACATCTCTATCAGAGTCATCCCTGGGTGATGGGACTCCGAAAGGATGGTACTGCTTTCGGTATCATTGCTGATAATACCTGGCGACAGAAGATTACAACGAATGACCATCAGGTGACTTTCGATAGTGAAGGACCTGCGTTTCGAGTGATAATTGTTGAGCGTGAGAGTCCGAAGGCTTTGATGCAGGCATTGGTTAATCTGACAGGCACTATGTCGTTGCCTCCACTATGGGCACTTGGCTATCACCAGTGCCGTCATACTTACTATCCCGATGGAAAGGTCATGGAGATAGCTGATAATCTGCGTCGTTATCGTATTCCCTCTGATGTCATCTGGATGGATATAGATTATATGGATGGTTATCGTATCTTTACTTTTGATCCCGACGGTTTCTCTAATCCGAATAGACTGAATGCCTATCTGCATCAAAATCTTTTCAAGACGGTTTATATGATTGACCCGGGTGTAAAGGTTGAAAAAGGCTACTTTGTAGATGACCAAGGAACGGCAGGAGACTATTGGGTGAAAGACCGTGATGGAAAGGTCTTTGAGGGTAAAGTATGGCCTGGGGCCTGTCATTTCCCTGACTTTACTCGTCCGGAAGTTCGCACGTGGTGGGCTACACTTTATAAAGACTTTATGGCAAAAGGTGTAGATGGCGTTTGGAATGATATGAATGAGCCTGCAGTGTTTGAACGACCTGAGACGACAATGCCTCGTGACAACCAACATGGAGGTGGAGATGGAGTTTCGGCAGGACCTCATCTGCGTTTCCATAATGTGTATGGAATGAATATGGTTAGAGCAAGCCGTCAGGGACTGTTGTTGGCTAATCCACAGAAACGTCCTTTCATTCTGTCACGTTCAAACTTCCTTGGTGGCCACCGCTATGCAGCCACATGGACGGGTGATAATCTGTCATCGCCAGACCATATGAAACTAAGTGTACCCATGACGTTAACGCTAGGTTTGAGTGGACAACCGTTTAATGGACCTGATATTGGTGGATTCTGTGAAAACTCTAATGGCGAACTGGTGGCACAGTGGACGGCTATTGGCGCATATTTCCCATTTGTTCGTAACCATAATACAAAGGGAACAATTCCTCAAGAACCCTGGGCATTTACACCTGAGGTGTTGAATGTATGCAGAACGGCAATCAATCGTCGTTATATGCTGATGCCTTATATCTATACTTGTTTCCGTGAGGCTAGTATCGATGGTATGCCAGTGATGCGCCCATTGTTTATGGCTGATGCCAAGGATCTGAGTCTGCGTAGTGAAGATCGTGCTTTCCTGCTGGGAGGCGACTTGATGGTACGCCCACAGTGGGCGCCAGAGGTAGCTCAGCCTAATGGCGGTAGCTGGCAGAAGCTGACACTCGAAGATGGTACAGATAGCTATCAGGCAGAATTACGTCAGCGTCCAGGTTCAATTATCCCTTTGGCTAATCTCGCCCAGAGTACTGCTGAGATGCGTACCGACTCGCTCACATTGTTGGTATGTTTAGATAGTTACGGTGAAGCCGTGGGACAGTTGTATGAGGATGATGGCGATGGATTTGGGTATAAAAAAGGTGATTTCCGCCTTACGGAGATAAAGGCTGTGAAGCAGAAAAAGCAGCTGAAGATCACTTACTGTCAGAAAGAAGGTAAAATGGAACCTATCGAGCGTAAGGTAAGAATCGGACTTGTAAGTGGCGGAAAGGTGAGTTACAGTGCTTGGCAAACAGGTGTTGAGATGACTTTTTCCATCAAATAATTCATATAAAGACAAAAATTGCAGAAATGAGTACAATAGTTAGTTTATATTTGACTATTTTTGCAGCACCAATTTAATTAAGAAATCTATGATGAAGTACTTATTATCAATATTCATAATGTTGTTGACTTGTGTTCATGCCATGGCTGCAACAGAACGTATTTCCTCTCCTGACGGTCGTATCCGTTTGGAGGTGAATACTGACGATACGCTGCGTATGCGTGTGTCTTATGGCGATGAACAGGTGTTGCTGAACAGTCCACTTTGTTTGCAGTTGCAGCAGGAGTGGTTAGGCGTACGCCCCAAAGTGAAAAGCATTCGACGTAAGTTGATAAATCGACAGCTTGTTAACGTTGTACCTATTAAAAATGCTGTGACAAATGATGAGGCTCAACAGCTAACCATTGCTTTTGCAGGAAACTATAGTGTGGAGTTTCGTGTATATAATAATGGTGTAGCTTATCGCTTTGTTATTGATAAGAAGGGAAAGGTTGATGTTACCGATGAACTGATGACACTCTGTTTCCCTTCAGCAACTAAGGCTCATATCTCCAAGACACGTGGCTTCTGGACATCGTACGAAGAGCCTTATACGCATCTAGCATTGGCCGATTACAAGGTGCAGGATGATATGAGCTATCTGCCAGTATTGATGGAGACTGCCCGTGGTACCAAACTGTTGCTGTCGGAGAGTGATGTGCGTGATTATCCCGCTATGTTCGTCAAGAGTACAGGCAATAACGGATTGACTTCAATCTTTCCAAAGGCTCCTGCAGCATGGGAACCATTAGGTGATCGTGGCTTTAACGTAACAAGTGAGTCGCCGTTCATCGCTCGTACTGAAGGTAAACGCAGTCTGCCATGGCGATTCCTGGTTATTGGCGATGACAAGACTATTGCCGCAAATGAAATGGAGCGTGTACTGGGTGGACAGTGTAAATTAACTGATACCTCTTGGATAAAACCAGGCAAGGTAAGTTGGGACTGGTGGAACCATTGGACCATTTGGAATGTTGATTTCGAGACAGGCATCAATAATCAGACTTATCAGTATTTCATTGATTTTGCTGCCAAGTATGGTATTGAATACATACTCTTAGACGAAGGTTGGAACAAGGATGTGCGCAATCCATTTATCACTCGTGATGAGATTGATGTGAAACAGCTGGTTGAGTATGGTCGCCAGCGTGGTGTAGGCGTTATCCTTTGGTTGGCTTGGCTCACCGTAGAGAATCACATGGACCTCATTAAGTATTATGCTGATATGGGTGTCAGCGGACTTAAGATAGACTTCATGGATCATAGCGACCAGTGGATGGTGAACTTCTATGAACGTGTTGCAAGCGAATGTGCTAAACATAAATTGATGGTTGACTTCCATGGATCGTTTAAACCAGCAGGCCTGGAAATACGTTATCCCAATGTGATATCTTATGAGGGAGTTCGTGGCTTGGAGAATGGTGGTGGTTGTCATCCTGACAATACTATCTGGTTGCCATTTATACGTAATGCTGTGGGAGGTATGGACTTCACACCTGGCTCTATGGCTTCTGCCCAGCCTGAAGATAATCATGGTAGTGGTTCGCTGCCTATGGGATCGGGTACTCGTGCCTACCAGATGGCGATGTATGTTTGCTTTGAAAGTGGTCTGCAGATGTTAGCCGATAGTCCCACCCGCTATATGCGTGAGGATGAATGTACACGTTACATCGCTTCAGTCCCCACGACATGGGACGAGAGCCGTGTACTCTCTGCAAAGGCTGGTGACCATTATGTGGTGGCCCGTCGTAAAGGCGATAAATGGTATATTGGTGCCATGACAGGTGGAAAACCACAGCAACTTACCGTCAGTCTTGATTTCCTGAAAGGAAAGGGCATGCTGACGGGCTTCCGTGATGGACGTAATGCCCATCGTATTGCTGTGGATTACCAGCGATTCCAACAGCAAGTATCACCCACTGATAAACTGACACTTAACTTGGTAAGAAATGGTGGATGGTGCTGTGTGATAGAGTAATTAACTAACTCGATTATAATAATGAATAAGAAAACCCTCATTTTAGCGATGGCTACAATGCTTTCATCATGGGCAATGGCCCAGTCGGAGAAGAAAGCCTATATGGTAGCCGATGCTCATCTGGACACTCAGTGGAACTGGGACGTTCAAACTACCATTAGAGAGTATGTAAAGAATACGCTCGACCAGAACCTGTTGTTGTTGAAGAAGTATCCTAGTTACATCTTTAACTTTGAAGGTGCTGTTAAGTACAGTTGGATGAAAGAATACTATCCGCTGCAGTATGCTGAGTTGAAGCATTATGTGGCTAACGGGCGCTGGCATCTTACTGGTAGTAGTTGGGATGCAAACGAAACTATTATCTGCTCGCCAGAGTCGTGGCTGCGTAATATCCTGCTTGGACAGACTTTCTACCGCAAGGAGTTTAATACCGAGAGCACGGATGTGTTTCTGCCAGACTGTTTCGGTTTTGGTTATACTTTGCCTACGCTGGCTGCTCATTGCGGACTCATCGGTTTTTCTTCGCAGAAACTCGTTTGGCGTACCAATCCTTTCTATGAGGGCGGAAAACGCTATCCATATACCATCGGATTGTGGCAGGGCATTGATGGTAGTCGCATCATGATGGCTCATGGTTTTGGGTATTCAGAGCGCTGGCGCGATGAAGATCTCTCTAACAATCAGCAATTGCTGCGTGAGGTAGGAGAGAGTCCGTTGAATCAGGCCTATCGCTATTATGGAACTGGCGATATTGGTGGCTCGCCAACGATTGCCTCTGTTCGTGCTGTAGAGAAAGGTGTTGCAGGTAACGGACCAGTCAAGATTGTCAGCGCTACCAGCGATCAGCTCTATAAGGATTATCTGCCTTTCGATAAGCATCCTGAGTTGCCAGTGTTCGATGGTGAACTGCCAATGGATGTGCACGGAAATGGTTGCTATACCTCGCAGGCTGCCATGAAACTCTATAATCGTCAGAACGAACATCTGGGCGATGCTGCTGAACGTTCGGCTGTGATGGCCGATTGGTTGGGAGTTGCCAATTATCCTGCTGCTACGATGACTGAGACTTGGCAGCGTTTCATCTGGCATCAGTTCCACGATGATGTAACAGGTACCAGCATTCCTCGTGCCTATGAGTTCTCTTGGAATGATGAACTGCTGTCACTTAAGAAGTTCTCTGATGTGCTGACACATAGTGTTTCTGGGGTGGCTAATCAGATGGATACACGTGTTGCTGGACAGCCTGTGGTGGTTTATAACAACGAGACTTCGCCTGTTCATGCAGTAGCTGAGGTTGCACTTAAGGATAATTGTGACTATCGTGTTACTGATGCAGAAGGCAAACGTGTTCCTTCTCAGGTTATTGAGCGTAACGGACAGCGTGTACTCTTGTTTGATGCCAATGTGCCATCTACAGGTATGGCTGTTTATGGCATAAAGGCTGCTGGTCAGAAAAAGATGATGGCTGCAACAACAGGACGAACCATCGAGTCGTCGCGTTATAAGTTGACTGTTGATGAATATGGTGATGTGGTATCGCTGATTGATAAGCAGAATAATCGCCAGATGGTTGCCGATGGTAAGAGCATCCGACTGGTTGTATTTGATGACTGTCGCTCAGAACAGTGGCCTGCATGGGAGATTCTGAAGAAGACACTCGATAAGGCTCCTCTGCCTGTACACGATGGTGTTGAGATATCTATCGAGTCAGGAAACCTGCGCCAGACAATGGTTATCAAGAAAAGGTATGGCGACTCTGATATCATTCAGCGTATTCATCTTTATGAGGGTGCACAGGCTGATCGTATCGATTTCGAAAATGAGGTTGACTGGCGTTCTCTTAATGCCTTGCTGAAAGCAGAGTTTGCTCTTGGTGTTGCTAACGATGAGGCTACTTACGATATTGGATTGGGCAGTGTTCGTCGTGGAAACAATCGCGATAATAGCTTTGAGGTTTATGCCCATGAATGGACAGATCTGACAGATAGAAAGGGAGACTATGGTGTGACTTTGCTGAATGACTCGCGTTATGGTTGGGATAAACCTAACGATCATACATTACGCCTCTCATTACTCTATTCGCCAAAGACTGGTCGTAATTTCTCTTACCAGTCTCGACAGGATTTCGGGCATCATGTGTTTACTTACAGCATCGTAGGTCACGATGGAGCGCTGAATGCCGTCAATGCTGTGCATCAGGCTGACAGACTGAATAGCCCGTTACGTACTTTCTATGCTCAGCGTCATGCGGGCAAATTGGGCAAAAAGTTCTCGTTTGTTACTTCAGATAACGACTGCGTTGTGGTACGTGCATTGAAACGTGCTGAGGTTTCTGACGAGTACGTGGTTCGTGTCTACGAGATGAGTGGTAAGGGTGCTCAGAAGGCTCATCTAACTTTCCCCTCTGAGATAGTTAGTGCTGTTGAGGCTGATGGTACAGAACGCAACCTTAAGCAGGCTGATGCTGAGGGTAATTCGTTGTTGGTAGATATCAAACCTTATAGCGTTAAGACCTATAAGGTAGTGCTGGCTCAGCAGAAGGATAAAGTACAGCCTGATGTTCGACCATTGATGCTTGATTACGATCGCCATTGCTTCAGTTACAACGAGTTCCGCTCTTCTGGTAATTTCGAAGGAGGATACAGCTATGCTGCAGAGTTATTGCCTGATGAGGGTATTACCGTAGGCGATATTCCTTTCCGCTTTGGCGAGAAAGATGCTGCCAATGGCTTGACTTGTAAGGGTAATACCATCAAGTTGCCTGCCGATAAGGATTATCGTCATCTGTATCTGTTGGTGGCTTCTGATCGTGAAGACCGTCAGGCAACATTTACCATAGCTGGCAAGCAGCAGAAAGTAAACGTACCATATTATACTGGCTTTATTGGCCAATGGGGCCACGACGGACAGACTGAAGGTTACTTGAAGGATGCCGAAGTAGCTTGGGTGGGCAGCCATCGCCATTCTGGTGAGGGTGATGAGCCATACGAGTTCACCTATATGTTCAGAGTCCGTTTGGATATACCAAAGGGTGTTCGTGAGATCACTCTGCCTGCAGATGAACATGTTGTAGTCTTTGCTGCAACGTTGGCTAACGATACGCCTGATGTCAAGGCTGCTTCACCGCTGTTTAAGACCTCTATTCTGCCTATAGCTCAGAATATGGCAACAGCCTCACAGCCACAGGTTAACCTGCTTGCCGATGCTAAGATAATCGCTGTATCGGGCGAGGTTGGTCACAGCGAACGTGCAGCTTTGTTGGTAGATGGCGATGTTAACACGAAGTGGTGTGATGCTCAGGCTGCTCCTAACTATGTTGCCTTCGATTTCGGACAATCCAAGACCATCACTCGCTGGCGCCTGTTAAGTGCTGCTTGCGAGCAGTCGGCCTATATCACTCGTACCTGTTTGCTGCAGGGACGTAATAGCGAGACTGAAGAGTGGCAGACGATTGATATGATTGATGGTAATCGTAGCAATCTGGTTGATCGTAACTTCCCGCCAACCTCTGTACGATACTTGCGAATATACGTCGTATCGCCTACGCAAGGACATGATCCCGCAGCCCGTATCTACGAGCTTGAGGTGTTCTAAATAAGATTAGGATATACAATTTATTCCCAGCTTGGGAACAAAATATTCCCAGGTTGGGAATAAAATGTTCCCAGGTTGGGAATATTTTATGGGGTAAGCTAACAATTATTGAATACTCTTATCCGTAGAGAACGAATAAGGGTAGCTGTTAGCCTGAGTGCCACGTTGGCGATTGGGCTTTGACGCCATGCGATATACGATGCTACCACCTTTCAGCAGGTCGTTGTGCTCCAGATAGTTCTTATCGTAAGGTGCACCATTCAGGCTCATCTCGCTTACATAGCAGTTTTCATCGCTATTACCATCAGCATGAATCACTAAGGTCTTGCCTTCTGGCAGATGCAGGGTGATGCGATTGAAGTATGGTGTTCCCAACGCATACTGACCAGAGCCAGGGCAGACGGGATAGAAGCCAAGTGCTGAGAATACATACCAGGCAGAAGTCTGGCCGTTATCCTCATCGCCACAGTAGCCATCGGGCTGAGCCTGATAGAGGCGGTCCATCACCTGACGAACCCAGTACTGAGCCTTCCAAGGTTCGCCAGCCCAGTCGTAGAGGTAGATCATGTGCTGAATGGGCTGATTGCCGTGTGCATAGTTGCCCATATTCATAATCTGCATCTCACGAATCTCATGAATCACAGCGCCATAATAGCTGTCATCAAATACAGGTGGCAACTGGAATACAGAGTCGAGCATCTCTACAAAGCTTTCGCGACCTCCCATCAGGCGAATTAATCCTGCAGGGTCGTGGAATACCGACCATGTGTAATGCCAAGCGTTACCCTCAGTAAAGGCATCGCCCCACTTGAGCGGATTGAACGGACTCTGGAAAGAACCATCTTCGTTGCGACCACGCATCAGGCGTGTTTCTTTATCGAATACATTCTGATAGTTCAAGGCACGTTTCTTAAAGGGCTTGAGTTCTTTCTTCGACTTGCCAAGTGCCTGTCCGAAGCGGTAGATACACCAATCGTCGTAGGCATACTCCAAAGTGCGAGCCACATTCTCGTTGATACCTACATTATATGGTACATAACCCAAGCGGTTGTAATATTCATACCCCAATCGACCTGTGCTTGAAACCTGTGGGTGAACGGCGTTGGCACCATGCTTTACGGCTTGCCAGAGTGCCTCCGTATCATAGCCACGCATACCTTTTAAGTAGGCATCGGCCACTACTGAGGCAGAGTTGTTGCCCACCATACAACCACGATGACCAGGGCTGGCCCATTCAGGCAGGAAACCACTCTCTTTGTAGGTGTTAACCAGGCCTTCCTGCATCTGCTGGCTCATCTCTGGATAAACCAGGTTGAGCAGAGGGAAGAGCGAACGGAAGGTGTCCCAGAAACCAGTATCAGTAAACAGACGGCCTGCATGAACCTGACCATCAAAAGGACTGTAGTGAACAATTTTGCCAGCCTGATTTACCTCATGAAACATGCGAGGGAAGAGAACTGAGCGATAGAGACAAGAGTAGAACGTGCGCAGATGGTCGGTATTGGAATCCTCAACCTCCAGTCTGCCCAGTATGTTATTCCATCTATTGCGTCCGGCTTTGCATACAGCATCGAACGAACGGCCTGCAACTTCCATCAAGTTCTGGCGGGCCTGCTCAGCGCTGATAAACGATGAGGCTACACGTAGTGTTACCACCTCGCCACGTGCTGTCTGGAATCCAACCACGGCGCCAGCATGATTTCCTTTGAACTCACGCTGGTTAGGGTTGATTTTTCCATCAGCAACGGTAGAGATAAAGCTAAAAGGCTTGTCGCTCTCAATGACAAAGTAGTTCTTGAAGTTGTCTGGCACGCCGCCGCTGTTCTTGGTGGTATAACCCTCGATGTGGCGATCGTCAACAATGCGAATCATCGAACCCTTGTCGAATGCATCAACCACGATGCGGGCTTCAGACGAGTTGGGGTAGGTGAATCGCATGACTGCTGCACGCTCAGTAGGAGTCAGTTCGGCTGTAATGTCATAATCGGCCAGATACACCTTATAATAATATGGGCGAGCCGTCTCTGCCTTGTGTGAGAACCACGATGCACGTTTGTCTTCATCGAACACGGTGCCGATGGTAGGCATAATGGCAAACTGACCATAATCGTTGATCCAAGGCGAAGGCTGGTGAGTCTGCTTCAAGCCACGTATCTTTCCTGCGTCATAGGTATAAGCCCATCCGTCGCCCATCTTTCCTGTCTGGGGCATCCAGAAGTTCATACCCCAAGGTAGTGCGATAGCTGGATAGGTGTTGCCTGTTGATAGAGCGTGAGTAGATTGTGTGCCCACTAAAGTGTTGACATAATCTACAGGTGTAGTAGAGGCCATAGCACTACTCACAAGGAGCAATGCTACAGCCATGAGATTCTTTCTGAGATTCAAAATCATACAACTATTCATTACTTTACTAACAATCTCATCCAGTATCCGCCTACTACCGATCTGGCCTTGAATCCAATCATCAATCCAGTCTTCGTATCGTGCCAGTCGCTGGTTGGAACACGCGACTGTGTCTCGTCCATATATTTGTAGATAGGTTCAACAAACTTGAGGAAGGTATCCTTGTCGTTGGCCATGGCTGCGCTCCACATAATCCAGTCGGTCTTAGTGTAGTCCTTACGGATGTCGAGAGGCAGACCATAGCTGTTCTGCTGCTTCAGGTAGTAATCCAACTCGCGCTGCATCACCTCCTGACCAAACAGATTGGTGTTCCACAGTTTGTCCCAAATCATATTGTACTTCTGGCTCCAGGTATTATTACGATCGAAAGCCAGTTTATAGTGATCTCCCTCGCGAGCATCAGCCTCCCATTTCTTTGCCATCTTTCGGGCTGTTTCCATATAGCGGTCAGCAGTAGCGTTATCGCCCTTGATGCGAGCCATCAGCGCATAGCCTGCAATACCCATGATAGCCTTGACAGAGAGGTTACAGTTGTGGGGCCAGTGGCCTGCAAAGTCGTCAGTACACAGCTGGTTCGATGGATTCTGTCCATTCTCAACCAGATAATCAGTCCACTCTGTCAGGATGTCCCAGTAGGGTTGTACGT
Organism: Xylanibacter ruminicola; assembly: GCF_900142525.1. Lineage (GTDB taxonomy): Bacteria > Bacteroidota > Bacteroidia > Bacteroidales > Bacteroidaceae > Prevotella > Prevotella ruminicola_A. The sequence continues at coordinate 36,710 of NZ_FRBD01000008.1, forward strand.
AGTCTACATTACCATCTTGAATCGAGAGTTGTGCAGCCAGAGTCAGCATGTTACCAGCCTCTTCGATAGGCATGTCGCCACCATATACCTGACCGTTAGCGATAGGATAGGTACCTATGTCGTGAGCAGCAAAAGGCTTGGTCCAGCGGCCTGAACGACTATATTCGAAGATGCTGGTCATCATGCCCTTCTGCAAATCTGGGTTATAAGCCAAGAAAAGCGGTGCCGATGGATAAGTGAGATCTACGGTATTTACACAACCATTGGAATTATTCTCTTTAGAAAAATACAGAAGATGTCCTTCGTTATCCTCAAAAAGTTTGTGGGCAGCTAACACATGACGATATACGCCTGAGAGAATCTCGGCATAATGAGTGTTACCTACACGAAGGGCGTCGTCGTAGATCTGCTTATCCAATGCACGGCATCGCTCCATGATACTCAGATAATTACGATTCAATTTATTGAAAGCGTCGAAGATGTCAACCTTTCCACCATGTGCCCAATAGGCCTTGTAGCGGTGGTACATATATTCGATATCCTCCACCTCGTCATAGCCAATCAGCGAGAACGATGACTGAGGCTGCTGGTCTACCTTGCCGAAGTCGTGAACATAGGCCAGTACAGGGATATCGTTCTGGCGGTAAGCACGAATGAGGTTCTGACCACAGCTGAGCTGACCCTTGTTCAGGAAACCATCGATGATATTATTGTAGTTATCGAGTGATACCTTTCCGTTCACGTCAGCTACATAGAGATAGCCCCAGTCGATGCCGATACCGTCGCCTTTCTTGGCGAGGATAGGCTGGTCGATAGTTCCTGACTTGAGGTATTTTACACCATTTACCGTAACAACCGATGACTCTGTGGGCTGATGAGGTTTGTTGGTGGCAATCAGCGGACTTGTCAACAAGCAGAACTGTACATCGTGCTTCTTGCGATCAAGACTCTTTACCTGATAAGATACATAAGAAACAGGAGTAGAGAGCAGATCGAGGTCATCAATCAGCATGGGTGATGTGAAGACTACGTCGAGTGCCACGGGACCACAAGTAAATGAGTAATAGGTTGATGTGGCCATCACGTCGACACTCTTCTGTACGGCAGTCTTGACAGAAGTGGTTTCTACACCCACATTGGCATAGAGGCCGAAGTCGGCATAGGCACCTCCAGTATTGTTGTAAACATGGAAGGCCATCACGTTACGACCCTCGTGAAGCAGCTGCTTCTGCTCGCCTGTCAGGTGAACAGACTCGCCAAACACGGCATCCATACGTCCCTTGCCAATCAATGTGCCGTTGATATAGAGCTCGCAGGCATCATCGTGAGAGAAAAGGGCATACAAGTCGCCTTTCAAATCATCGGCTGTCAGGTTAATCTCGCGGCGAATATAGATATCGCCATGTTCCTTTGACCAGCCAGTCTGGATGTTATCGCCAGCATTACCAAAGGCTGCGCGACCTGTGTTCCAACCTGTAGCTGCAAAGTCGGGTGCCTGCCAGCCATCAGCCTGTGGTGTCTCTGTGTACTTGGCTTCCCAGTTTTTCTCATCGGACATTGGGGCTAGAGCCTTGAGTAGTTTGTGCTCCTTGTCACCCATAAAGCGATAGGTGGTGCCATCTACTCTGAGCAAACCCTCCAAAGGTTTCTCATCACCAGTCCACAGACGTGTGTTACCTTCGTTCAGACGATTGTAGGGAGACCAGATAGAGAAATAAGGGTCGTTAACCACGATGGGAACGGCTGGAAGTCGGAGCGATGTAGCCTTGTAAGGCTTGAATAGCTCAGACTGGGCAAAGGCGCTGGTTACTACCAGCGCCATGCCTAATAAGTTGATAAACTTTTTGTTCATGTTCTTGTTTTTATGTTCTATGGAATAATAACTTCAAGCGGTTCGCTATAGTTCCAACGGCGTGTACCACTGCCTCGTGGTGTGTCGTAGTTGATACGGGCTGCTGCTCGTACAAAGACGTGACGACCTGATGGAATGGTCTGACCAGCTGCTGAGCGGATGGTGATAGGCTTACCCTCGTACTCGTCGAAACTGTCGCCAGCATAGTTTATCTGACTCGACCAGCGCTGATCTCGGGCTCGATAGCCCACACTTGATGACATTGAAACAAACAACTGGATATCAGTCACGTTGGTGAAGTCATTGCTATAACCACCCATGGGCTCTACCATACTACGGAACTCATCTTTGCTGATGGCGCGAGTCACCTTTACCTTGGCAGTAATCTGACCGTTAGATACAGAAGGTGTCTCAACAAATTCTACTTTCAGGAAGGGGTAAACCTCAAACTTTACATTTGTGGTACCAGAAATCTTTCCATACCAGGTGTCGTCTGAAATCACAGTACCGTCATCGGTATCACGGTATACAGGGATAAACGGACCATCGATACGGATATTGTAGTCGCCTTTGAAAATCTTAGTGTTACGGAAGGTACCATCTGGTCGGCAATAGAAATCGGGGTTATGATCCACGTTATCGCCATAACTCAGTTCTGTCAATCGAACACGGATGCCCTCTGACCCCTGATCGGTCAGTACTGGCTCGCCAGTCTTGGCATCAACTACTATACCCTCTATGGTTTCGCCTGGCTCCTCGTAGTTGTCAAGTTCGAAAGCATCACAAGCGCTGAGTGCAAATGCTGCAAACATCAGGCAAGAATAATATCTGAATGTTTTCATTGTTTTCTGTATTTTGTCTATATTAATCATCTTTATTATCTGTTAGGTTGCTGGTCGATGACTGGACTCTTTGATACCTCGCCACCAGGAATGGCAAAGTAGTAGTCGATGGCATTGAACTCGCACTCATTCTGTCCTAGATACTGGTAATGGTAGTCGAAGAAGTACTTGCCCGACTGAGCCGACATGTAAGGATAGAGACCATGGAAACGGTAGCGGCTGTTGTCGCTATACACGTTCTTGTCGCGTGTCTCACCCCAGAAACCATCGCGATTGTCGTAGTCCTGCACACGCCAGCGACGAAGGTCGTATTTGGTCTTCTGCTCGAAGGCCAGCTCCTTACGGCGCTCCTTACGTACGATGTTACGACTCTTCTCATTCGATGTCAGATTATTAGTCATGACGTTGGCGCCTGCACGCTCTTGGATGGCGCGGATAGCCTCGGTGGCTTCGCTCAGCATGTCGGCACCATCAGGTGAGTTGACGCCCTGAAGTGAGAGCTCGACAGCTGCCTCGGCAAAGTTAAGAAGCACCTCGGCATAGCGCATCAGGATGAAGTGCTGATCGCAAACACCCTCACCGCTGCGGGCATCGCTGCCCTGATAGAGCCACTTGCGAGAGTACATACCGCTGACACCACCTTCGGCCCAGCTGTAGAAAGGACCATCGGCACCTGTGGCCTGGGTAATAACTCCCTTCACATCAACTGTCTCAACTGTTCCTTGGTTAGGACACATATAGAGCGTCTTGGGCTTGTCGGTATATGCCTTGAGGGTCTGTGGGCCCTTGCTGGCGTTGCCGTAAGAATAGTCGGCACCTAGATCGGTAGAGAACAGAGGCTTGATTGGTTCTGAGCCTGTGTAGATACCCTGACGGATTTCAATCACCTTGCCACGGAATACATCGCCAGGCACAATGACCTGAGCACGAAGACGTGGCTCGGCATTCTTAAAGAAGTCGAATGGATTGTCGTAGAGCACATAGTTGCCCTGAGCATCGGTTGTCTTGATAGAACCATCGGCATTTACAGGGATACCATCGAAGAGCGAGATGAAGTCGGCTGTAGGACATGTACCGCCTGATAGTGGTGCATGGATGGTGCAAGGTGTGTTATACGAGTCGTAAGAGTGTACATAGGTAGGATAGCTGTACTCGCGGGTCTGGATGTTCTCAGGACTGTCAGAGTCAGAGAGCATGTTAACCATCGACTGCATGATGGCATCCTTGTTACCAGCTTCCCAACCTTTCTTATAGAGTGAGTATCTGCCGCTGTTGATAACCTCCTTGGCAGCTACGTAAGCCTCTAGGAACCACTGGTTAGCCAATTTGTCGGCTTGGCTGTCGTCGAAGCCCATCACACGTACGCCAGTCTTCTGACCTACACCGGTAAGGTGACCTGTAACAGTCTTGTTGTATTTAGCTATACATGCAGCATAGAGAGCGGCTTCTGACTTCCATGAAAGGGCAACATACTTGTTAGCATAACCATCCTTAATACTAAGAGGGCCCATCAGTTCGGCGGCTTTATCGTAATCGGCCAGAATCTGCTTCCAGGTGTCCTCCTCGCTTGAACGTGGTACTTCTAACACGTCGCTCTCTGCTGGATAGTCAATCACCTTTGTTACCAAGGGAATACCGCCATAACGACGAGCCATGGCGTAGAAGATGGTGGCACGGCAGTAATAGGCGTCGCCAAGATACTGGTTCAGAGTAGGCTCTGGCAGACTGCTGGCTGCGGCAGGCAAGTCGCGAATGAGCTGATTGATCTGGCGTAAGGTCTTGAAAGCCTGACTCCAGTAGGGATTGCCCTCGCTGCGCCATGCGTTCATGAAACCCTCGCGACCTACACCTTCGCCGATACCCTCGGTACCAAAGCTTACGAGCCAGCCATTGTTAGTGAAGCCCTCGCTGAAACGATATTTGAAGTCCTCGAAAGGCATGTTGCTATAGATGTTGGCAAAGTAAATATCAAGGCCGGACTCATCGCTGATTAACTGGTCTTCTGTTACCACATTATTAGGTGGTACATCGAGACCAACACATGAGTTAAACAGAAGGGCGATGCCGGCTGTCATGATGAATAATATCTTTTTCATATCTTATTCTTAACTAAATATGTTCGACTTAGAATGACAATTGCAGACCAAAGGTATAGGTCTTGTTCAGAGGGTACAAGCGGCCTAGGTCGCTATCGGGGTGCTCTGGGTCAACGAACTTAACACCAGTAAAGGTGAGCAGGTTGTAAGCATTGGCATAAATGCGGAGCGACATGCCATTGAGCGACTTCATCTTAGGCAAGGTGTATCCCAGTTCAACGCTCTTCAGACGCAGATAGGCTGTGCTGACACGGTTGAACTCAGAGTTGCCATAAGGGTTGTGGTTTGTGTAGGCATAATAACCTGATACCCACTCCTGTGTAGGATCCCATGGATCGGCTGTTGGGTCAACTGGATGCCAGCGATCCCAGAACTGTTCCAAAGTACCACCTGCAGCAGCTTCGTAACCCCAGATGCGATAGAGAGGCTCCTGATACTGCATGCTTCCCATTGCTGATCCTTGGAAAAGAATATTGAGGTCGAAGTTGCGCCAGTTGGCATCGATGTTGAACGAGTAATTCATCCAAGGAGTCTGGTCGTAGGCGAAAGGATGCTCATCGAGACCATTGATTTCGCCGTCTCCATTCCAATCTTCATATTTGTAATCACCAGGCAGTACATCGCGTTCGTGGTAAATATCGTAGTTCCAGATATCCTCCCAGCTGGTGAAACGACCTGCTGAGGTGTATCCGAACTGAACGCCCTGGTATCGGTTGTTCAGATTATCGTGGCGCCACTTGTCGTAGCTGTTGGCATAGGTGGCATTCTGAACAGCTGTGAGGTATTTGTTACGGGTCAGACTGAAGATTCCCTTCAATCCGTAGCCTACTTCGCCGATACGGTTACGATGTGAAATCTCAAGCTCTACGCCCATGTGCTGGTCGCTATTGGCGTTGAGGCGTGGTGCATCTGCTCCAATAACTGTTGGGAAGTCGCCTGGCTGCATGTAGAGTCCGGTACGCTTGCGGATAAAGTAATCGAAGGTAATACCCAGCTTACCATCCCATGCAGAGAAATCGAAACCGATGTTGAAGCTCTTCGACTTATACCAAGAGATCTCCTCATTAGGCATTGCCTTGGGTGAGGCACCATAGATGAACTGACCTCCAAACATCCAGCCTGGGGCGTAACCGTTATACCAGCCTTTGTTGCCATCGCCACTACCACCTGAAGGATAAGAGTAACCGGCAACCCAGTCGTAAGAGGCGCCAGAGTCATCACCCATCTCACCATAGCTGGCGCGAACCTTCAGGTTCTGGATGAAGTGCAACGCATCGATATTCTTAAAGAAAGGCTCCTCGCTTACACGCCAGCCTGCGCTGGCTGATGGGAAAAATCCCCAACGATGTCCAGGGGCGAACTGAGAGCTTCCGTCGTAACGGAACTGACCCTCCAACAGATAACGATCGGCATAATTATAGTTGAGTCGGCCGATAAATGAATTGTAGTTAGCAGCGTGGATGTCGCCAGCGTTGGCATTACCAATCTGACCTTCGTCGACACCATTGAATAGATAAGGACTATTGAAAGCCAGATTACGACGTGCATAGAAACCATCGTAAACCTTCTGCTGAGTCTCAAGACCAATCATGGCGCCTATTGTGTGTGAAGATATGGTGCGATTATAGTTCAGAGTGAACTGCATCAATTTCTGTGTGTTATCGTAGTGCTCCTTACGTAGTTGGACAGGTGAGCTGCCTGAATAAACCTGTTGGATATAACTGTCTGTCACAGGATCGTAGGCATACTGGTTGTACTGTCGGCGATAAATCTCATTCTTATCCATGTGGAAATCGTAAGAGTACATGGCACGGGCAGTAAGACCTTTCAGGGCGTTGACATATTGCCCGAAGTCGAATGTCAGTGTGCCTTGTGTCAGCATCTGGTAACGCTTATACTTCCTGTATCCACTGATGTCGGCTGTCATCTCGGCTACGGCATTCTCGCCCAGATCAAGATTCTGATAGTTCAGCATGGTGTGTTCTGGGTCGGCATAGGCTGCGGCGAGCGGGCCTTGGCGCCAATAGTTTCGAATAATATCAGTAGTAGAGGTGTAGGGATTATTGCGGTTGTCGAGCATGCCGTTTATCTGTAACTCGAAGTCCAGTCCCTTCACAATCTCTGCATTAATTTTCGAGGTGATGTTGAACTTGTCGTAGTTCAGGTCGCGGCTCTTCAGGAAACCCTCCTGATAGAGGTATCCAAGGCTTACGAAGTACTGCATCTTCTCCGAACCTCCGCTGATGGTCATGTTGTGATTCGTCTCAGGAGCTGTGTCGGCAAAGATCAGTTCATTCCAGTCAGTTCCCTGTTTGGTGCCATTACGATATTCCTCGATAGCCTCTTCTGTGAACATAGGGGCGCCGCCATCGATATTGTTCTTCTTCAGTTCGTTCATCAATGTCATGGCACGTACGGGATCAAGTAACTTTGGCATGCTCTTTGGAGCCTGGATCGTGAATGATCCACTATAACTAACTTGTGTTTTGCCTTTGCCTCCCTTTTTGGTAGTCACAAGCAATACACCGTTAGCTGCACGCAGACCATAGATGGCTGCTGAGGCATCTTTCAGTACAGAGATATCCTCAATGTCGTTGGCATTCATACGCTGGAAGTCCTCTACCGAACGGGGAACACCATCGATAACGATCAATGGTGCGCCTAAACCGCGTACATCGAAGTTGTTCTTGTATGTACCAGGCTCTGAGCTCTGCTGCCATACACGTACACCAGCTATACGGCCAGTCAACATATTTTGAGTGTTTTCGTTGTTGGTCTTCAGCATTTCCTTACCACGGAGGGCACTAACAGAACCTGTGATTGAACCACGCTTCTGTGTACCATAACCTACTACGATGACATCATTCAGTTCTGATACATCCTCAATCATCGTGATGTTGATAGTCTGACGTTTCTGTACATTCTGGCTTACTGCCTTCATTCCGATATAAGCAAAATCAAGTGTGCCGTTGTCGGCTACAGATATAGAATACTGACCATCAAAATCAGTAACTACAGCAGTCTTTGTTCCACGAAGGGTTACTGTGGCACCAATGACCGGCTCATTATTCTGGTCGGTAACTTTTCCTTTTACGGTGATGATACTCTGTGCCTGCAAGCCAATGCTGAAAGCAGTGGAAAGCAACAAAAGTATACATTTTTTAGTTGAAAAATACATATTGTTGTTTTTTTTAGTTGTTATTGTAATGCAGAACCTACCAACATGCCATACTCAGAAGCGTATGCGAAGGCTACTAAGGCACGTACGTCATTCTGTGCATCGTTGTTACTCCAACCTCCGGTAAGTCCACGGGGCAGTGTCTTATTAAGCAGGAAGTGTTCCCATGCATAGTCGAGGTTTGTTTGGAATGTTGCTACTCCTTCTTTTGTATCTACTCCAATCTCACCAGCAGAAATCCATCCGCGCATCAGTACATCATCGAACCAGCGGCTGAAGTTGCTGTAGGCATAGTCCCATGTACCTTTTGAATTCTTCTTGGGAAAATACGAAAAGGTGTCATTATAGAGCTTGCGTGTGTCGTCGAGGAAACGGCTGTCGTGGGTCAATGCATAGAGATCGGACCCACCGCTTACCATTGTACCACTGTTATAGGTGTGCTTAGTGCCACCTGCACCTGTACCTGGGTTAGAGATTCGATACTGTACACCATCTATAACTTCGTATCGGATGTTGTTGTTGGCTCCAACCATGTCCAGATAAACACCATCTGAAGCACGAAGGTTATACTGTTGCCACTCATATATCTTCTTGGCCATCATCAAGTAGTAATCAGCTTTTGTTGCTGTTACATCCTGACGCTTTCCGTCTGCATGAATAGTGCGATAAGTGATTTTGTCAGACTTTCCTTGGTAATACTCTGCCAACCAAACAAGTGGAGAGATGAATGGACCATTGCTGCAAGCGTGCTTGGTGCAATATGATGGTCCCCACGTGATGCCACCAACTTCGTTGCCCCATGCGTTTTGCTTATCATCAAGGCACCAATCCCAACCATCAAGAACGTAGGCTGTGAGATATTCTGCCTTATCCAGATATTTCTGCTCGCCAGTGGCTTTCCACGAACGTAGAAGTTCGCGGATAATCCACTGCTGATCATCGTATACATTCTGGTCACCATCTACTCTGGCTCCACCTTTCATGCCACCACGATGTACACCATATACTGTCCACTCTTGATTATTTCGAGTATATGAGGTTAGTTTGAAGGTGCCTGCATAATACTCAAGACCGTCGTAGAGCTTTTCGAGTTGAGCCTTATAGGTTGCAGATGACCCTTGCTCTGGCGTTTTGCCGGTCTTCGCAAGAACTGCATATCCTTCAAGTATGCTGTTACAGGCTTCGATAGCAGCTGTATATGGCCATACGTCGGCCTCGCCAGAGGGTTTGTCTGTTGAGGGGTTGTACATATCAGCCATTTTCATATCACCGCTTATGTAGTGCTGCATGGCAGCATCAAATAGGGTGGTGGCTCTAGTGAGATTTCGAATACTAACATCGCTGTTTTCAATAGGTTGCGGATTAACAGGCGTGTTAGGGTTGTCTGGCAGTATGTCGTTGCTGCTACCACAGCTGGCAGTTGTGGTTATGGCAATGACAAGGCTAGCCATAGTCAGAATTTCTTTTTTCATTTTCTTGTTCATATTATTGTTTAATTCAAGTCAATACTATAGATGGTTACCTTATTCTCATCGCCATTCTCCTCGCCTTTGTATACTGCAAGAACCAATGTTACGTTCTGTCCATTATATTGTGAAAGGTCGAATACGAATTTTCCGTAGTTCTCAGGATGCCCAGTGTCGCCATTCTTATGATTGAACTTGATGGTGCCGTCAGGACCTTCTGTCAGCTCGTCAACTTTAGACTCTTTTGTAGGCTGGAGATACTTGACGTTCATATCATCTGTGATGGCAATCAGTTTGTAGTATGTGGGATGATCTCCGAAGTTGCGTACACGAAGGGTAAGAGTCTTGTTATTATCATCGATAGCAAACTTACTGTAGAGATAGCTCTCTGCTTTCGAAGTGCTGACGATACCGTTGCCACCACGTGTCTTAATGGTGTAACCCTCGTTGGTAAATACGTCGCAGTCCTTGGTGATTGATGTCATGCCCCAGTAAGCTGCAACGTGACCCGTCTTATTCCAGTCGCGATATGCCCAGACATATTCATCGCGATCCTTACGACCATCGTAGGTGGTGATACCAGTGAATGATTTGAGCACGTTAGGCATTGTACCACGTACCATCTCTTGTGTAAGATGGAGATCTTCCAATGCCTCATTGATAGGTGTACCAGGCAACCAGGCGAGACCATTGGTGGCTGAAGGTGCAAAACTGATACGACGCAGTACAAGCTGAACCCACTCGCCAGAATAATATGTTCCAATGGCAATGGCGATATCCTTGCCAACGTAAGCGCTGAGGTCGAATACAAAGTTCTTGTAGTTGCCGTCTTGGAATGAGATGTTCTCACCTAACTTCTTGGCTTGAGGTTTTGCTTCACTCAAATCAACTACGACAGCATTCCATATAGCAGGTCCCTGATGGGTGCGAGCAAAGACTGTCATGATCTTGTTGTCTTCTGTGATATGCTTTCTACCATATATAAAGGTATTCAGGTTATCCAGATCGACACCATTGCTTTCGTTAACTCGCATAGTGGTTCCTTCGTTTTGCTCTTCCCAGTTTCCTACCATGTCGAGTGTACACATGTAGTCTACGCTCCAGTCGAATTGAGGATAGTTATCGGCATTACGTCCACCGCGATATTCGTTATACATCCATGGTGTACATTCTTTCAAGTCGCCCAATGTGAGTCCTGGCAGAATTTCTTCGCCGCCCATCAGTATATCAGATAATTGGGCAACACCATCTACAAAATCGTCGCTTTTTATATCACGAGTTTGAGGGTTATAATCGTTGTAAGTGATTGTTACGGTGTAGTTATCTAATGGTAACTGTGATATGGTAAAGATACCATCGCTATTTGTTAATACAGGCTCACCACCAATAGATACCGATGCTCCTTCCAGTGGCTTCTTACCATTTTGTGCATCGAGAACCTTACCGGTAATCTTAGCTGCTGCATAGCGAAGGCTGGTGCTTATGTTGGCTGTACCCTCGTAGAACTGCTTTGATGTCAGGGTGCAGCTCACCGTTTGATAGTCTGTTCTGCTGAACGTGAGAATGTGTTTGCCAATAGGCAGACCTTTTAGATTGTAACTACCAGATGCATCAGTAATGTCGCTGATGTCAGCATCGTTCACAGTTACGGTTACTCCTTCCAAAGGAGCGTTTTTGTCGTCAGTTACGATTCCACTTACATCACCATTTCCGAGATTGGTGGTGTTACTGTCTTCGTCTCCACTGCAACTAATGTTGCTAAATGCCAAGCATATCCCGAAGAGATATACCATAAGTTTGTTGGCTTTGGTTTTCTGTTTCATTAAATAATTAAATTTTAGTTATTAATAGGAAATGTTTATTAGCAATTATTTCTACCAATCGCCTTCTGACGATTTCGGCCGCAAAAATATAACTCCGTTTATTAATTATCCGGTTAATTAGGGGTTAATTTGCGATTAAAAGTGTTAATCTGGCCGATTTTCAACGTTTTTATGCTATAAAAGTGCTAAATTTGCACCATCAATTTTAATGTTATGAACAAAATATCTAAACTAGTATTCTTACTATTGTTATTAGGTAGTATTTCAAAATCGTATGCCCAAGGCTTGCGATTCTTGAATCCTATTGACTCGATAAATGGTCGAACATCTTATTCTGTTTTTGCAGATGATAGAAAGATGTTTGCTCATCAATTGAATATCAAGTTCGACCTTCAGATACCACGAGTGGGTGAGGTGGGGTATATCCTACACGTGGTGGATGAAAACAATGGTGTTAATTATAATTTGTTTTACGATGGTCGAGGCAACGATTGGTTTGAGTTAAACGAAGAAGGTAAGACGACTCTCATAAGAATCAACTTTAACCGTCAGGCATTACTTGCCAAAGGTTGGATAACCCTATCGCTTTGTTTTGATTTGGATAGAAAGGAAGTTGCCATGACTATCGATGGTATGACCATGAAGTCTGTAGCTATGAGCCTTCCTTCGTCCCTATCTCCAAAGATTGTTTTCGGTCGATTTGATTATCTGATAGAGGTGCCTTCTGTAACGCTTAAGAATCTGTATGTTCAAGGCGGAGAAGTCAACTATTTCTTCCCTCTCTCGCAGAGCCGTAGTAACGATGTCTACGATTATCAGATGAATAAGGTGGGGCGTGTGGATAATCCCTATTGGAGTATCAATGATTGCTATCATTGGAAAAAAATCGATAGTATGCACTTCGTTCACAACGCTGGTACATGTTTCGATCTCAAGCGTCATGTTTTTTATGGTTATACGCGTGATACCTTATTTATATATAATACTGATAGTCGCGAAACCAACTATCGGGTGTTTCAACCTTCTTGTCCTGTTGATATCAACCTCGGCATGAATTTTCTCGATATACGCTCAGATAAGTTATATACATACGAGGTGTTTAAATATGGTAATCTTGATGAACGGCCTAAGGATGAACCTTCTATAGCCAGTCTTGATCTTAATACCTTTGAGTGGTCTTCAGAGTGTTTTGCTCAGCTGCCCACCCAGATGCACCATCATGGATGTATCCTCGATACACTTAGAAACCGATTCCGAATCTTTGGCGGTTTTGGTAGTATGCAGTACTTCCGTAACCTCTATACTTATGATATACAGACTCAACAATGGCTAGAATCAAAGCCTCTCTATACTTGTACACCTCGCTATTTTACGTCAATGGGTATTGATTCTCAATCTCGTTACGCTTATATCTTTGGTGGCATGGGTAATGATTCTGGCAATCAATCTATTGGACGTCATTATCTGTATGACTTGTATCGGATAGATTTGAACAACGATTCTACAACAAAACTATGGAGTATTGATTGGGGTAAACGCCAAAATGTTGTACCAGTAAGAAATTTGTTAGTAATAGGAGACTATTTTTATACTCTCTGTTATCCAGAGGCACTTTCTTCTTCATATCTCCGCTTGTGCCGTTTCTCGCTTGCCGATGGAACGATGGAGATGTTGGGTGATTCAATACCCATCCAGTCGAATAAGATAGCAACTAATGCAAATATTTATTACGATCCTGTAGTCAAAAAGTTTTTTGTGTCTGTGCAGGAGTTTACTAATGATATATCATCAACCATCTCATTTTACTCCATCCAGTTGCCTGTGTTGTCTGAGGCTGAGTTCGTTGAGATATCTGAACTACCCGTTGATAAGAAAATATATTTTATAGGAACTGCTTTGATTGTTGTTATTCTCATTATCATGTGGCTACTTTATAAGAGCTATCGCCGTAGGAGACAGCAGATTGCCAATAAGGAGAAGCTGGACGTGATGATACCTGAGAGTAAACCTAATTCTATCTATCTGTTTGGCGTTTTCTGCGCTTTTGACCGAGAGAATCGGGATATTTCCTATATGTTTACCGACAGACTTCGTGAACTAACCTGTCTGTTGTTCTGGTATCACAAACAGGGTGGTATTTCTTCTCAAATGGTTGGCACAATGCTTTGGGGCGATAAACCTGCTGACAAGATTAAAAATTCGCGTAGTGTTATTATGAATCACCTGAGGAAGGTGCTTGACGAAATAGATGGCATTGAACTCGTTTATATCGATGGTTTCTACCGTTTTAACATCACCAAGCCATTCTATTGTGACTATCTGGATTGTTCTCATCAGGTGTTCACCGAGACGTATACTGAGCAGAGCTTGTTGGCAATCTTGCGTCGTGGAAAATTCCTACAGACACAGAATATGCCTTCGCTCGACAAGTTTAAGTCAGAGACAGAACGTATCTTAACTCCTGTTGTCCAGCTATTGATGAAACGTACTTATACAAACAGCGAACTTAAATTGACTCTCTATTTTGTTGAGGCCATGTTCCATATCGATCCCTATAATCTGGATTCATTCTCGTATCAGATGAAATCTTTGAAGCGACTTGGCAAGATTTATGAAGCCCAGGACGTGTCACGTACCTTCCACGAGGAATACATTAGGGCATTTGGAGAGGACTTTACAATACAATAAAATCAGGCGTTTTGCGTTATTATTAGCGTGAAACGTTTTTTGTTATTGCTTTTTTGCGTATTCGCAACAATAAAAGTTTGTGCGCAATACGATGCTTCCTTTGCACATTATTGGGCGATGGAACCATCATTTAATCCTGCAACTGTGGGCAAGGAGGCCAAACTGAATGTGGTTGGAGCATACGCTATACAAATGGCTGGTTTCGAGCATAATCCTAATACGATGTATGCAGCCGCTGATATGCCTTTTTATGCTATGGGGGCATATCATGGAGTAGGTGTGCAACTAGTGAATGATGCCATAGGATTGTTTTCGCATAAGCGTTTGAGTGTGCAATATGCCTATCAGCAACGTTTATTTAAGGGCAAGTTGAGTCTGGGAGTTCAAGCAGGCATGCTAAGTGAAACTTTTGATGGAACAAAACTAGATGTTGAAGATACTACCGACCCAGCACTAGCTACAACTTCGGTTAACGGTACTGGTCTTGATTTCTCTGCGGGTATCTATTATCAGGCCCGTTGTTGGTATGTCGGAGTATCAGCTTTACATCTTAATTCACCAGTAGTTGCGTTAGGCGAAACGAATGAGTTGAGCATCGATCCTACATATTATTTGACTGCAGGATACAATATTCGGCTAAATAATCCGTTTCTAAAAGTACAGACATCTGTATTGGGACGTACTGACGGAGTGGCTTGGCGAGCTGACGTTACTGGTCGCTTGAAGTATGAACACGAAAAGAAGGTGATGTATGCAGGATTGTCGTATAGCCCTACAAACTCGGTTACGGTATTGATAGGTGGTAATTTCCATGGTGTTCATTTAGGATATAGTTACGAGATGTATACTTCGGCTATTAGTGCAAAAAACGGGAGTCATGGACTCTTTGTGGGTTATCAGACAGAGTTGAATCTGTATAAGAAAGGCAGAAATCTGCATAAAAGTGTAAGATTATTATAGATAAATAGGTATATATGAAGAAATTAATAGGATTCTGCACCGTTGCGTTACTTTTGCTTACCAGCTGTTTTGGTAGCAAGATGATGACTGCTAATGGCGGTGAGGTGACAGGTACGGGAGGAAAGGCCTTTACTGAACCTACTCCATACGGAATGGTGCTTGTTAAGAGAGGCCATCTGAAGATGGGTATCGAGAATCAAGATTCTCTGTGGGGAAAGAAAACTCCTCTCAGAGATATTTCTGTTGATGGATTCTGGATGGATGAGACTGAGGTTACAAACTCTAAGTATCGGCAGTTTGTTAATTATGTGCGCGATTCTATCCTCCGCGAACGTCTCTCTGAAATTGACGAGACCTATAAGACGGTTAAAACTGATAAGGAGGGTAACGAAATATCGACAGTTTTGAACTGGAAGAAGTCATTGCCTCGTCGACCAAATGAAGACGAGCAGGAGATTATCGATGGTATGTATGTAACTAATCCTGTTACAGGCGATAAGATGTTGGACTATAGACAGTTGAATTATCGCTATGAGGTTTATGACTATACTGCAGCTGCCTTGCGTCGCAATCGTCTTAATCCGCAAGAGCGCAATCTGAATACAGACTTTACTGTTGATCCTGAGGAGCAGGTGTGGATTTCGAAAGATACGGCCTATATCGATGATGAGGGCAGAATCATTCGCGAGAGTATCAATCGTCCGCTTTCAGGACCTTGGGATTTCTTGAATACCTATATCGTTAATGTATTCCCAGATACCACTTGTTGGGTAAACGACTTCCCCAATGCTGATAATGAGATGTATCTGCGTTACTACTTCTCGAATCCTGCCTATAACGACTATCCTGTGGTAGGCGTGACTTGGGAACAGGCTAATGCCTATTGCGCTTGGCGAACAGAATATTTGTTGAAGGGACTTGGTCCTGCAGCACGTTATGTTCAGCGTTATCGTCTGCCAACTGAGGCAGAATGGGAGTTCGCAGCTCGAGGCAAGGATCAGAATGAGTTCCCATGGGATAATGAGGCTGTGGCAAGTGGCAAGGGCTGTTTCTATGCCAACTTTAAGCCTGATAATGGTAACTATACCAAGGATGGTAACCTGATAACAAGTCGCGTTGGAATATACTCAGCCAATTCAAATGGTCTGTATGATATGGCTGGTAATGTGGCTGAGTGGACCAGCACCATCTATACTGAGGCTGGTGTTGAGGCTATGAACGATATCAACCCACAGCTCAAGTATAATGCTGCTCAGGAGGATCCTTACCGACTGAAACGTAAGAGCGTAAGAGGTGGATCTTGGAAGGATCCTGAGTCATATATCCGTTCTGCTTGGCGTACTGCTGAATATCAGAACCAACCTCGTTCGTACATTGGATTCCGTTGTGTACGCAGTCTGGCTAACTCTACTAGTGAACGTGCTAAGTCTACAAAGACCAAGAAGAAATAATCAAAAAACAAGATAGTTATGACTACATATAGCAAATACAATATCGTCTACCGCTTGCAGAAGTGGATGGATAGTGTGCCAGGTCAGACATTCCTGAACTACGCCTATAGCTGGGGCGCTTCAATTGTGATTCTGGGTACACTCTTTAAGCTTACCCACATGGGTGGAGCTGATTACCTGCTGTTTATCGGATTGGGAACAGAGGTGTTTGTGTTCTTCCTTTATGCCTTCGATCGTCCTTTCGATAAGACGGCTGACGGTATGGAACTGGATACTCATGTTCGTACTGGTGCTGATGCTCCAGTAGTTAGCAGAGGTGGTAGTGCCACAGTTGTTGGAGGCAATGGTGGAACCATCATCATAAATGGTAATCCATCGGCTCCTGCTGAGAATGTACAGCCTGCAGTTTCAATACAGCCAGCAGCATCTGTTTCATCTGCTGCTTCTGTCCAGCCATCTACATCTTCTCATCCTGAACTCGAGGCAGCTACTTCTGGCTATGTTGAGGAGTTGAAACACTTAACAGAAACCCTCTCTAAGGTTTCTGCCCAGAACGAAAAGCTGGCTCACGATTCTGAGGAGATGGAGAACCTGAACCGCACACTTACTGGTATCTGTAAGGTTTATGAGATGCAGTTGAAGAGTGCCAGCTCGCAGATTGGTACTATCGACGATATCAACGAACAGACAAAGAGAATGGCTGCTCAGATAGCTGAGCTTAACAAGATATATGCCCGTATGATCGAGGCAATGACGGCTAAGATGAACGTTTAACGACTATGGCAATAAAGAAAAGACCCGTTTCTCCACGCCAGAGGATGATCAATCTGATGTATGTCGTCCTGATGGCTATGTTGGCGCTGAATGTCTCTAACGAGGTACTCAACGGCTTCTCTATTGTGGAGGAAAGTCTGAACCGCACAACCAGCAACTCGTCAAAGGAGAATCTGGCTATCTATGAAACCTTCGAGCAGCAGATGAAGGCCAATCCTCAGAAGACAAAGGAATGGTATGATAAGGCTCAGCAGGTGCGACAGATGAGCGATTCACTCTATAACTTTGCTGCCAGTTTGAAGCTGGCTATAGTTGTTGAGGCTGATGGTAAAGACGGCGATGTTAATAATATCCGCAACAAAGAGGATCAAGAGCCTGCCAACTACGTGATGCTCTCGCCTACAAATGGTCAGGGACAGAAACTCTATAATGCCATCAACTCGTTCCGCAATCGGATGCTGACGATGGTGACAGATGAGAAGCAACGTAAGATTATTGCCAGCAATCTGACTACCGAGGTGCCTAAGCGTGCTATGGGAAAGAACTGGCAGGAATATATGTTCGAGTCGATGCCTGCAGCAGCAGCCGTTACTTTGCTTTCAAAACTTCAGAGCGATGTGCGTTATGCTGAGGGCGAAGTGCTACATAAGCTGGTGCAGAATATCGATGTGAAGGATATCCGTGTCAATCTGCTGGATGCCTTCGTTATTCCAAGTTCTAAGACTATCGTCAGGGGCGATCGCTTCTCTGCACGAATCGTGATGGCTGCAGTCGATACTACTCAGGTGCCTGATATCTTTATTGGTGGTCAGAAGGTTAACTTGCAGAATGGTCTCTATGAAACGGTTTGTGGAAAAACAGGTGATTTCACTTTGAAAGGCTACATGGAGATGGTGAATGGCAATGGTGAAAGAATCCGTCGTGAGTTTTCGCAGGATTATACTGTTGTAGAACCAAGTGCCACAGTATCAGCCGACTTGATGAATATGCTTTATGCAGGCTATGCTAATCCTATCAGCATCAGCGTGCCAGGAGTACCTCTTAATAAGGTGCAAGCCTCGATGACTAATGGAACTTTGCAAGCTGTAGGTGCTGGCAAATATATTGCCAAACCTTCGAAGATAGGGCAGAATGCTGTCATTACTGTTACATCAACCAATACTGGTCGCCCTCAGCAGATGGGACAATACACCTTCCGCGTTCGTAAATTGCCCGATCCTACACCTTATATAGCTATGAAAGACGAGCATGGTAATCCAGCTCGCTATAAGGGTGGAACTTTGTCGAAGAGTCAGTTAGTGGAGGTAGGAACTCTTGGAGCCGCTATCGATGATGGTATACTTGATATCGCTTTCCGCGTTCAGAGTTTCGAGACGGTGTTCTTCGACAATATGGGTAATGCAGTTCCGATGGCTTCAGAAGGTGCTCAGTTCTCTGGTCGCCAGAAGGATACCTTCCGCAAGCTTTCGCGTAATCGCAGATTCTATATCTCGAGAGTAACGGTAGTTGGTCCTGATGGTTTGACACGTACGCTAACAAATCCAATGGAAGTTATAGTAAAATAAATAAGGTATAAGATATATGAAACGAGTATTTTTCTTATTCACCGTCGTGCTGTTTGCAGTTGTAGCAGTAGCTCAGCCACCTCAGCGTGTGGCTCAACAGCAGGAACAGCAGAAAGCAAAGCAGAACTCAGCTTCGACTGCTATGTCGATGCGTGCGCAGATATCATTCCCCACAGCAGTCGAGATGCCTGAAGAGGTGGTGTGGCGTCGCGACATCTACCGTGAGATATCGCTCGACGAGGATGTGAATAGCGGACTCTACTATCCCGTAGAGCCGCAGGGGCGTCAGCTCAATCTGTTTACCTACATCTTTAAGTTGGCGCTTAATGGCTATATCCCCCTCTATGAGTATCCTACTGATGGTAGCGATGTGTTTACAGAAGAGGCAAAGGTGGATATGAAGAATCTTCTGCACGACTTCCATATTCGCTATGAGGAGCAGAATGGGCGTCTGAAGGTAGAAAACAGCGATATTCCATCTTCTGAGGTTAAGAAGTATTATCTCAAAGAGAGTGCTTATTACGATCAGGCCAATTCTTCGTTCCACATCAAGGTTCAGGCTCTATGCCCTGTTATGGTGGAGGAAGATGAGTTTACACTTAGCGATGATAATGGTGATAAGCAGGTAACCCAGTATCCCCTTTTCTGGGTTAAGTATAGCGAACTGGAGCCGTTCCTGAATCGACAGACGGTTATGGCAAGTAGTATGAATAATGCTGCACAGGTATCGATGGACGATTTCTTTACCCTGAACATGTATCGCGGTAAAATCTATAAGACGAACAATGCTATGGGCAAGACGTTATCTCAGCTTTGTAATGGTGATAAGGACAAGATGACTGCTGAGCAGAAACGCATAGAGGCAGAACTTGAGGCCTTTAAGAAGACCATTTTTGGCGATCCTGCCAAGCGCGATTCACTAGACAGCATAGCAGCCTTGAATGATAAAAAGGCTGATAAGAAAGTGAAGTCTGCCAAAAACAAGCCCTCGTCAGACAAAGGCGTAAAGGCTGCCAAGCAGAAGTCGCCTAAATCAGAGAAAGCAAGTAGCAGCAGTAATAGTTCTGCCCGAGTTTCAGTACGCCGCCAGAGACATTAAAACAGCTAAAACGGAGGCATTAATCGAAAAAAAACAGATATTTCCTTCTCTATTCCAACTTTTTTCGTATCTTTGCAGCCGTAGAAAGATTCATTAACATTAAAAGCAAATAGGTTATGAAGAAATTATTTACTATGGTAGTGCTGCTGGCAACAATGGCTGTTGCTGCTCAGGCACAGTTGAAGTTTGGTGTTAAGGGAGGCCTTAACCTCACAAGTATGAAATTTGATAAGGATGTAGTAGACCCCTCTAATCAGGCTGGTTTCTTCATTGGTCCTACTATTAAATTTACGCTTCCTGTCGTAGGTCTTGGCATCGATGCTTCAGCTCTTTACGACCAGCGCTCTGCTAAGATTGCCGATGAGACTGTGAAGCAGCAGTCTATCCAGGTGCCTATCAATCTGCGTTATGGTTTTGGTTTGGGTTCTACAGCAAGTATCTATATCTTTGCAGGTCCTCAGTTTGGTTTCGCTATTGGCGATAAGGTTCAAGAAATCGGAAACAATATTGCTGATTGGCGTTTGAAGGATTCAAACCTGAGTGCAAATGTCGGTCTTGGACTGATGCTGCTGAATCATCTTCAGATCTCAGCAAACTATAACATCGCTCTTGGTACAACAGGTGAGGTTGATGTTAACAAAGCTCTTAGCACAACATGGGATACAGCTATTGGTAAGGCAAAGGCAAATGCTTGGCAGCTTTCAGTAGCTTATTATTTCTAAAATATTCCCACGTTGGGAATAATTTGTTCCCACACTGGGAATGAAATGTTCCCTAACTGGGAAAATAATAGCGCCTTACTAAGGCGCTTTCTTTGTCCTAAGATGAGATATGCAGATGTGATATTGCCCGTGCCCCTAACAGGGTTGTTTACCTACAGCGTACCTGAAGGTATGGCTGTAGGTATAGGTATGCGTGTACTTGTTACCTTTGGACGCAGCAAGAAGTATCTGGGCATCGTGGCAAGTCTGCATAACAACAAACCTGAGAACTACGAGGTGAAATCCATCGCTCAGGTAATGGATTCAGAACCCATAGTCACAGAAAATCAGCTGAAGCTGTGGCAGTGGATAGCCGATTATTATATGTCGCCAATAGGTGAGGTATATAAGGCAGCCTTGCCATCAGGCCTGAAGGCAGAAGATGGTTATCGCCCCAAGACAGAACTATATGTCCAACTCTCATCCAAGTTCCGTAATGAGCGTTCGCTTCATGTGGCTATCGATATGCTTCAACGCGCTCCAAAGCAGCTGAAGGCATTTCTTGATTATCTGGAACTTTCGGGGTGGGATAGGCCTGGCGAGCCTGATGTTCAGGCAGAATTGACTCGTGATGAGCTGCTGAATGAAGGACATAGTCTGCAGGTGATAAATGCTTTGGTGCAGCGTGGCATTCTGGAAACTTACGACAAAGAGGTGGGGCGCCTGAACTTTGGCGGTGATCCACATCCTGAAAACATAAAACCGCTGAGTCAGCCTCAGCAGGAGGCTTTCAATCAGATACAGTTCTCGTTTCTACAGAAGAACGTAACGCTTCTTCATGGCGTAACATCGAGTGGAAAAACTGAGATTTATATCCACCTGATACAGCAGGCATTAGATAAACATCAGCAAGTGCTATATCTGTTGCCCGAGATTGCCTTAACGGTACAGACAATGCAGCGATTGCAGCGCGTGTTTGGCAATCGTCTTGGCATCTATCATAGCAAATATTCTGATGCAGAGCGTGTGGAAATATGGCAGAAACAGCTCTCTAAGCATCCATACGATGTGATACTTGGAGCCCGTAGTGCAGTTTTGCTGCCTTTCCAGCATTTGGGACTGATTATCATCGACGAAGAACACGTTACCTCGTATAAGCAACAGGATCCTGCGCCACGATATCATGCCCGTTCAGCAGCTATCATGTTGGCGCAGATGTATGGAGCTAAGACGCTTCTGGGCACAGCAACCCCATCGCTCGAAACCTATCATAACGCTAAGACGGGTAAGTACGGACTGGTAGAGCTCTTTCAAAGATACAAAGGTATTGAGCTACCCGAGATTCAGGTGGTTGATATCAAGGACCTTCAACATCGAAAGATGATGAATGGACCTTTCTCTCCATTACTGCTAGCCAAGACTCGCGAGGCTTTAGAACGAGGCGAACAGGTTATCTTCTTTCAGAATCGCAGAGGTTACGCTCCTATGATAGAGTGTAAACAATGCGGATGGGTACCTCATTGCCAGCATTGCGATGTTTCGCTCACGTTTCATCGCAACATGAATCAGCTTACCTGTCACTATTGCGGATATACCTATCAGGTGCCAACAGAATGTCCAGCCTGTGGATGCCATGAGTTACAGACAAAAGGTTATGGCACAGAGAAAATTGAGGATCAGGTGCGTGATATCTTCCCAGAGGCAAGAATCGCTCGTATGGATCTTGATACGACTCGCACTCGTAATGCCTACGAACGTATCATTAGCGACTTTTCGTCTGGTCGCACCAATCTGCTCATTGGTACGCAGATGATTTCCAAAGGTCTCGATTTCGATAAGGTGTCTGTAGTTGGAATCCTGAATGCTGATAATTTGTTGAACTATCCCGACTTCCGTGCTTATGAGCATGCGTATATGATGATGGCTCAGGTGAGTGGACGTGCTGGGCGAAAAGGCAAACAAGGCTTGGTGATTTTGCAGACCAAATCGCCCAATATACCACTTATCCAACAGGTGGTTCAGAATGACTATACAGGTTTCTATCGCTCGCTAATAGCTGAACGACAGCAGTTTAACTATCCGCCATATTATCGTTTGATATATGTATACCTGAAGCATCGCTCAGATGCTGTGGTAGAGACTGCGGGTATCGAGATGAGTAGCAGATTGCGCCAATGGTTCTCATCAAGAGTGATAGGTCCCGACAAACCATCAATAGCCAAAGTAAAATCGTTGTCTATTCGTAAGGTCATTTTGAAACTCGAACTTGGTATCAATATGCCAGAGGTGCGAAAATATTTAGCGCTTGCCCAGCAGCAGATGCTACAAGACAAACGCTATTCATCGCTCCAGATCTACTACGATGTAGATCCGCTATAATCTAAACTTAGAATTTCAGTTCGCAACCTATGCCAAGTACGCGGTTGGTACGTGTGAAGTCATCACTAACGCCAGCCTGTGGGTAGTCGTTGCGCTTGTAGTGATCGTAATTGGTCTGGAAGTATGCAGCCTTCAAGGTAACCTTGTCTGAAGCCTTGTAGTTGAAACCAAAACCAAAACTATAGCTGTTAACAACAAACGACATATCGTTCATATAGGCATCTGTAAGCTGATAACGGGTGAGCTGAGTACCGCCGCTGATAGTCAGTTTGTCAGTAACATCCCACTCTACACCTGCCAGATACTCGTTTGTACCACCACCCAGCAGATCCTGGGTGTTGTTGTACCAGTTAACGTTGGTATCGAAGAAGTGGTGATAACCCAGGTTCAGACGTACATCGTCTGTCATATTCCACATAGCTCCAACTGCAAGCTGAGCAGGAGAGTCTTCATCAATCTTCTCGCCATCACGGAACTTGTTAACTGCAGGAATTTCGCTTGCCTCATTTACAGTCGACTCGTTCTTCATGTGAATCTGAGTTTTGAATTCATATTTAGCTGCAAAGTTGAATTTACCCACTTTATAGTCGATGCCAATAACTGGAGCTACTCCTACGCTCGACTGGTTGCAGAGCAGGTTTACTCCCTGAGAGTATTTCTGCAAAGAGTTGAGGCTCTTCTTAGTACCTTCCAGCTGAGCAAGTTGGTTTGTAAGAATTTCTGGAACAGGAGCACCTGCAGCCTCATATTGTGCAATACCTGCATTTATCTGGCTGATTCCTGCGTCAACTGTTGTTTCTGCTCCCTGAAGGAAACTACCGAAGTCTACGTAACCACCAGCTGTATTAACCATGATATTGCTAATCTTTGCTTTATAGGTAGCAGTACCATAAAGCAGACGCAAACCTCCATATACAGAAAGGTTTGAAATAACCTTGTATGCTGCACCAAGCTGGAATCCGAAGTAGTACTGGCGTCCCTGCATGTAGCCGTCCATATCGTAACCTGTAGCACCTAGAGGCTTAAGTTGGTTGGCTATGCTACCTACTACACTCTCGAATGATCCCAGACCATCGGCAAACTCACATGAGCCACCACCACCAGGTACTGAGAAGTTGAACTGAACGCTCCAATTACCTTTATTGTAGGCAGCCTGGATAGATGGGAGGAATGGTGCATCGGCAATACCTTCGAAGGTCTTAGTCTCAAGACCATCGTTCTTCTTGCCTAGTGCAAAAACGGGGTTGGTAGACTGAATAGTACGAGTCTGGTGAGCATACTGCCAGTTAATACCAAGGTAAAAACCTTCTGGCATGAAGGCTACACCTGCGGGGTTGCTGTATACTCCATCGAGACCAATAGCTGCATCTCGAGCTGGATTACGCAAAAAGTCGATACTCTGGTTGGTGTTGGTTAAGATGCCACCTGCTGTGGCTGTTGTTGTAGCTGCTGTCAGCATTATGCTAGCCAGCAATGCATTAATCTTTTTCATCTTTTAAACAATTTTTTAAAAATCGGCTGCAAAGGTATATGTATTGTTTTAAAATCTTATGTCTACGCACACAAAGTTAACGAAGTTTAACGAAAATTGCACAGAAACCTGCACAAATGTGCAAAAGTGTGCAGTTTTTTGCACACTTTTAGGGGTGTTTGTGCAGGTTTTGTTCTACTTTTTCAGTTCTGGGTAGCTCAAGCGAGTGTGATAGATGGTCTTGAGCTTCTCGATAAGTACGGTCTTAGCGTAAGCAATATCGCGGAATGTGATAGGACAATCTTTAAAGTATCCATCTGCCACCTGTCCGTCAATCAGTCGCTCTACCAGTTCACGAATAGACTTTTCAGTATAGTCGGGAAGCGAACGCGATGCGGCTTCAACCGTATCAGCCATCATCAGTATGGCTTGTTCTTTGGTAAACGGATTTGGGCCAGGATAGGTGAATAGCAGGTCATCAACATCTTCGTCGGGGTGGGCATTCTTGTATTGCACGTAGAAGTACTTGGTTTTGCCTTGTCCGTGGTGAGTAGTTATAAAGTCTTTGATAACATTGGGAAGGTTGTATTTGTCTGCCAGCTTCGTTCCTTCTGTTACATGACTGATAATCATCTGGGCACTATCTATGTTCTCCATCTTTTCATGAGGATTAACGCCCGATTGGTTTTCTGTAAAATAGATCGGGTTCGTCATCTTACCGATGTCGTGGTATAGTGCTCCTGTACGAACCAACTGGCTCTTGGCACCAATTTTGTTCGCTATCTCCGCTGCCAGATTTCCTACCTGTATTGAGTGCTGGAATGTGCCTGGTGCTACCTCACTCATTTTGCGTAGCAATTCTTTGTTCATATCCGATAACTCAATAAGCGTAATGTTTGATGTGAACCCAAATGCTTTCTCAATAACGTAGAGTAGTGGGTATGAGCAGAATAGCAGTACGCCGTTTATAGCCAAATAGTTATATTCGCTATAGCTTATTTTCGACAGGTCATTGATACGTATCCAGTCAAGTGCCAGATTGGTAAGTACTGAAGCGCCGGTAACTGATACGGCAGTCCAGAATAGTTGTGAACGACTTGACAGTTCGCGGAGTGAGAAAATAGCAACCAATCCGGCTACAAGCTCAACTGCCACAAATTCCAAAGGATACTGCAGAAAGCAAGCGCACGTAAGCACCATGGTGGCGTGTGCCATAAAGGCTGTTCTGGAGTCCATAAACACACGTATAAATATAGGCACCATAGCAAACGGAACTATATATACGTGTAGCACACTATGTACCACCATCATCGAGGCTATAATGGTAAATAGCACAATCAGCGCATATATCATGGCTGTAGACCTGACTTTCTCGAAATAGTCTTTTCTGAATAGTGTCAGGAATATGGTGAAGCAGGTAATCAATATAACTGTATACAGTATCTGTCCCATAATGTTCAGGCGTATCTTTTCCTGATCTACATTTTGGCGCTCCATCTCTTTCTTGAATGAAAGCAGCTTGTTATAGGTCTTTCCGTCAACGATATCGCCGCGATCAATAATCTTCTCTCCTCGTTGAACTAAACCACTGGCTAAGGGAATACTGTTTTGAAGGTCGTTCAGGCTGGCTTCACTTCGCTCTTTATCGTAAGTCAGATTAGGGGTGATATAGTCATTAAGATTACACTTTTGAAGTATTTCGCGATGAGTAGCCAGTACTTCATCCTGAAAAATCTGCTCGTAAGCCGATACCACAGAGTATACATTGTTTATTTGGATACTTGTGGCATGCTTACCGTTTACAACACGAATGAATCTCGTGGTGTCTTTGCTTATCTTTGCATAGTCAGAGTTACTCATGATACCCTGATCGTATAACCTGCGTATTCTATTGGATATGATACTCAAGTAGTCATTGTTCAGACCAGGAATTCCGTTTGAATAGTCTTTTGAGAACTGGCGCAGTTGTTTACCTACAATATCGCTGTTCATAATGTAGTAAGGCTCGTATTGCCTCATCAAACTGTCTCGTTCGGCTTTTACTGCTTCATCACTTTTGTAGATAGGGAAATCGAATGGAGCCTTGAGATCAGTATAGATCCAAGGACGTCCTTTTTCTATCTTGAAATTATTCTGACTGCTACGGGGCATCATCCAAACGATGATGGTAACAGTTATGATGACAAGCCCCAAACGGATAAGGAAATCGCGCCAAGTAAGGTCGTTTTTGATGTTAAAACTACTCATTTCTATGTAATTTATGCAATTATGGCGCAAAAATACAAAAAATTCTCAACTTTTTTGTACCTTTGCACACAAATTTAATAAAAGTATGTCAGAAAGAAGAGTAAGAGTACGTTTTGCACCAAGTCCAACGGGTGCATTGCACATCGGCGGCGTACGTACCGCCTTGTATAATTATCTGTTTGCCAAGCAGCATGGTGGCGACTTGGTATTTCGTATTGAGGATACCGATTCTAACCGTTTCGTGCCAGGTGCCGAGGAGTACATTATTGAGTCGTTTAAGTGGCTTGGCATTAAGTTCGACGAGGGTGTAAGCTTTGGTGGCGACAAAGGTCCTTATCGCCAGAGCGAACGTCGTGATATTTATAAGAAATATGTTCAGCAGTTGCTCGAAGCCGATAAGGCATATATCGCTTTTGATACTCCAGAGGAGTTGGAGGCAAAGCGTGCTGAGATTCAGAACTTCCAGTATGATTGTCATACCCGTGGTCAGATGCGCAACTCATTGACTCTCCCTAAGGAGGAGGTTGATAAGCTGATAGCTGAGGGTAAGCAGTATGTGGTTCGCTTCAAAATTGAGGCTGGACAGGAAGTGCTGGTTAACGACCTGATTCGTGGCGAGGTTCGTGTAAAGAGCGATATCCTTGATGATAAGGTGCTGTATAAGAGTGCCGACCAACTGCCAACATATCACTTGGCTAATATTGTAGATGACCATCTGATGGAGATCTCGCACGTGATTCGTGGTGAGGAGTGGTTGCCATCGGCTCCACTGCATGTATTGCTTTATCAGGCTTTTGGCTGGGCTGATACCATGCCTCAGTTTGCTCACTTGCCATTGCTGCTCAAGCCCGATGGTAAGGGTAAGCTTTCAAAGCGCGATGGTGATCGTCTTGGATTCCCGGTATTCCCACTTCTTTGGAAAGATCCTAAGAGTGGTGAGACCTCTCGTGGCTATCGTGAGGATGGCTACTTCCCCGAGGCTGTTATCAACTTCCTTGCTTTGCTGGGATGGAATCCTGGAACTGAGCAGGAGATATTCTCGCTCGATGAACTTGTTCCTCTGTTCGATATCTCTAAGTGTTCAAAGGCTGGTGCTAAGTTCGCTTTCGAGAAGGCTGTTTGGTTCAATCATGAGTATATCCTCAAGAAGTCGAACGAGGAGATTGCTGCTCTCTTTGAGCCTATCGTCAAGGAGCATTGTCCTAACGAGACCTCTGAGCGTGTGCTCAAGGTTACTGAGATGATGAAGGATCGCGTATCATTTGTTCATGAGTTGTGGCCACTTTGCTCATTCTTCTTCGAAGCTCCAACAGCTTACGATGAGAAGACTGCCAAGAAGCGCTGGAAGGAAGACTCAGCTCAGGTGATGACCGAGCTGATCGGTGTACTCGAGGGCATCAACGATTTCTCGCTCGAGAATCAGGAGCAGATTGTTCACGCTTGGGTTGAGCAGAAAGAGTATAAACTGGGTAATGTGATGAACGCTTGGCGACTCACTCTCGTAGGCGAGGGTAAGGGACCTGGCATGTTCGATATCTCAGCCTTCCTTGGTAAGGAGGAGACCATTACCAGAATGAAACGCGCTATTGAAGTATTAGGCTGATGATTTATAACCTGGTTATATATCTGTATCTTCTTGGAGTGGCTATTTATAGTCGCTTCAATGAGAAGGTGCGCAAGATGTGGCGTGGTGAGCGCGAAGTTTTCCGAATTCTCCGTGAGAAGGTGGATCCAAATGCTAAGTATGTTTGGTTCCATGCCGCCTCGTTGGGTGAGTTCGAACAGGGCCGACCGCTTATGGAACAGATGCGCAAGGATCATCCGGAATATAAGATTCTGCTCACGTTCTTCTCGCCATCAGGCTATGAGGTACGCAAAAACTACGAAGGTGCTGATATCATCACATATCTGCCACTAGACACAATTACCAATGCCCGCAGATTCCTGCGCACAGTTCGCCCTGTTATGGCGTTCTTTATTAAGTACGAGTTCTGGTACAACTATTTGCATATACTTAAGCATCGTAATATCCCTGTTTACAGCGTGTCAAGTATCTTCCGTCCAGACCAAGTATTCTTTAAGTGGTATGGTCGCCAGTATGGCAAGGTGCTCAATTGTTTCACCCATTTCTTTGTGCAGAATGACGTGAGCAAGGAACTCTTGGCAAAGATTGGCATCACCAATGTAGATGTGGTTGGCGATACCCGTTTCGACCGTGTGCTGCAGATTAAGGATGCTGCTAAGCAGTTGCCTGTTGTTGAGGCTTTCGTAAAAGATGCTCCTCAGGTGTTTGTGGCTGGTTCGTCATGGCCGCCCGATGAGGAAATTTTCATCAAGTATTTTAACCTTCATAAGAATTGGAAACTGATAATCGCTCCCCATGTTATTGGCGAGGATCATCTGAAGCAGATTGAGAAGTTGCTAGAAGGCCGAAAGGTTATTCGCTATACGGAGGCTACCAAAGAGAATGTACAGGATGCTGAGGTGCTGATTATCAACTGCTTCGGCTTGTTGTCAAGCATCTACCACTATGGCAATGTGGCTTATGTGGGTGGAGGCTTTGGTGTTGGTATCCATAATCTGCTTGAGGCTGCAGTATGGGATGTTCCTGTATTCTTTGGCCCCAATAATCAGAAGTTCCAGGAAGCTCAGGGACTCAAATCCTGTGGAGGTTTTGAAATCAGCAATTATGATGAGTTTGCTGTGCAGATGGATAAGTTCGCATCCGATGCTGAATATCTCCATGAGCAGGGACTTAAGGCTGGTCATTTTGTAAAGGGACAGTCTGGTGCTTCGCAGAAAGTACTTTCTGCTGTTTCTCTCTAACTACTATAATGAAATCTATGTGGATGTTGCTTATCTTATTATTGCCATTGGTGGCTCTAACCTATATTGCTTGGCATATTTGGGTTTTGCTGCCTCTGTCTGCATTGTGGAAATCGCTTATCATAGCGCTTGGCGTACTCTGTTTCGCCATGCTGTTTCTTAATTTCCGTCATGCGTTCGATAGAATGCCGCTTTTTGTGGCACAGATGGCTTACGAGGTTGGAACATCCTCGCTTTTTGTGCTATTATATCTGGTAATGATATTTCTTCTGCTCGATTTGGGCCGTCTGGTCCATCTCGTGTCGAAGAGTGTTCTATATCAAAATGGTTATACAGCCTTGGGCATCTTTGCTTTAGTGCTTGGAATCTTTGTTTATGGTAACCTGCATTATAAAAAAAAGGTACGCGTGCCGATAGAGTTGAAATCGCAGAAACCCTTGCCTCGTGAGTATAAGATAGTGATGGCTAGCGATTTGCATATTGGCTATCACAACCCACGCAAGGAGTTGGCACGTTGGGTGGATATGATCAATGCCGAGAATCCCGATTTTATTCTTATTGCAGGTGATATTATCGATGGAAGTATGCGTCCGATTATCGAAGAACGGATGGCAGAGGAGTTTCGTAGATTGAAGGCCCCAGTTTATGCATGTTTGGGTAACCATGAGTTCTATTCAGGTGTACCAGGAGCCAAACAGTTTTATAAGGATGCTGGTATCCACCTGTTGGTTGATGAGGTTGCTACTGTTGGGCCCGATAGTAGTATCGTTGTGATTGGTCGCGATGATCGTACCAATATGCGTCGCAAGCCTATTCAGGATCTGGTGACACCAGAAAGCCCTTACTCATCACTGCATACTCCTCACTTCTCATATAAGGATTTCTTTTATACTATAGTACTTGATCACCAGCCCTACAACTTAGATCGTGCTGAGGCTGCAGGAGTTGACTTTCAATTAAGTGGCCATACCCATCGAGGACAGGTATGGCCAATATCATGGATTACTGATCGTATTTACGAATGTTCGTGGGGTAGTCATCAGCGTGGCAAAACCCAGTTCTATGTGTCTTCGGGCTTAGGCATCTGGGGCGGTAAGTTCCGCATTGGCACCCAAAGCGAGTACGTTGTAGCTACGCTGAAATAAACTTAGAATTTTGTAGGTTCTGTTTCGCCTTCCTCCAGATAGAATTTGGAGTAAGCCACATAATGCTTGGCATTATCCGTCTGACCTGGACGTACGGGCTTGATGTATTTGGCTGGTACGCCGCCCCATATCTCGCCAGCAGGTATCTTGGTGTTCTGAAGAACCAAGGCTCCAGCTGCTACGATACTGCCTTCGCCCACCTCGCATCCATCGAGCAGGGTTGAGCCCATGCCTATCAGGGCATTATCATGGATGGTGCAGGCATGAACGGTAACATTATGTCCTATGGTTACGTAGTTGCCAATATGCGTAGGACCTGTTTCGTGGGTAACATGCACGCAACTACCATCCTGAATATTGGTGCAGTTACCGATAGTGATAGGAGCCACGTCGCCACGAACCACTGCGTTGAACCACACTGAGCATTCATCGCCCATAGTTACATCACCCACTATCGTGGCATTCTCAGAAAAATAGCAGTCTCGCCCCCATTTAGGAGCGAGACCGCGATATGATTTAATCAAAGCCATACCTAATTACAGGTTTGCATTGTCCTTACCCCAATCCTCAACGGCAGGGATGATACCGAGAGAGATAATCTCGTCGCGCATCTTCTGAAGGTGCTCGTAAGAAGCCTGCAGAGCAGCCATCTCCTCAGCAGTACCCTCAGGCTGAGTGAAGTGTACACCGTCCTTGTCGATAACGGTAGGCATAGCCATCATAACGTTTTTGAAACCATAGGCGTTAACATAGCAACCAGCAGGCCACTTGAATGGCTCACCACCCATAGCGCCCTCGATCATCTTAACAGCCTGATAAGCAGGGCTCTGGAATGAAGAACGACCACGGAGCTTGATGATGTTGCTACCACCCTGTGTAGTCATGTGCTTAATCTCGGCCCAACGCTCAGCAGAGAGTGAGAGCTCTGAGAGAGGCTTACCATCGATGAGAGCCTTGCTAGCGAATACTGCCATCTGCTCACCGTGACCACCGTAAGTGTAAGCGTTAGTAACCTTATCCTGCTGCACACCGAACTCCTGAGCCAACTGCTGCTGCAGACGGGTAGAGTCGAGAGCTGCCAGAGAGGTCAGCTGGTTGGGCTTCAAACCTGAGTGGATCAGAGCTGTAAGAGCTGTTACGTCAGCAGGGTTGAAGATAACTACTACGTGCTTTACGTCTGGGCAGTACTTCTTGATGTTCTCACCGAAGTCAGCTGCAATCTGGCAGTTGCCCTTCAGCAGATCCTCACGGGTCATACCCTCCTTACGAGGAGCACCACCTGAAGAGATGATGTACTTAGCACCTGTGAAAGCCTCCTTAGGATCTACAGTATAAGAAATGTTTGCACCTGGGAAAGCGCAGTGACACATCTCATCGTAAACACCATGAACACCTGGCTCATAGATATCATACAAACAAATGTTGGGAGTAAGACCCAGCATCAGCACACTCTGTACCATGTTAGAACCGATCATACCGCCGGCACCAACAATCACCAATTTCTCGTTAGTTAAAAAAGCCATAATTGTATTTTTTTATTATTTATCTAAAGTGCTGCAAAGTTACAAAAAAGAACTCATATAATGCAGGTTTTTATTATTAATCTGTGTTAATCGTATCATTTTCTGCTGGTTATTTTGTACCTTTGTAATCTCGAAATTACAAAATCAGATAAAGATGACTGTTACTCAACGAATTGAAGCCCTCCGCGAGGTTATGAAGCGCGAGCATCTTGCTGCGTTTATATTCCCAAGTACCGACCCTCATCAAGGTGAATACGTACCCGACCACTGGAAGGGGCGCGAGTTTATTTCTGGCTTTAACGGCTCGGCTGGAACCGCTGTCGTTACGCTAAACTCGGCAGCACTCTGGACCGACTCTAGATATTTCATTGCAGCCGAAGAACAACTAAAGGGTACAGAGTATCAGCTGATGAAGTTAAAGATGCCAGGAACACCTACCATAGCCGAGTGGATAGGCCAAGAATGTGGTGCCGGTGCAGAGGTGGCTGTAGATGGAATGGTTAACTCTGCAAGCTTCGTTAAGGAACTGATTGCCGAACTCCGTCAGCAAGGTGGAATCACACTCCGCACCAATCTCGATCCATTGGCTCAGATATGGACTAGCCGTCCACCCGTCCCAGAGAATCCTGTTGAGATTTATCCGCTGAAATATGCTGGCGAGAGCTGCAGCGACAAGATTTCCCGTATCCGCAAGGCTTTGCGCGAAAAACATGCTGACGGCATGCTGATGTCGGCTCTCGATGATATAGCATGGACTTTGAACCTTCGCGGCACAGATGTTCATTGCAATCCGGTGTTTGTGAGCTATCTGCTCATTTCGTCGAAAGATGTTACATTATATATAAATAAGGTGAAACTAACTCCTGAGGTGGAGGCATATCTTAAGGCCGAAGGAATAGCTGTGGCACCATACGAGGATGTGACCAAAGGATTGAAAGATTACTTTGAGTACAACATCCTGCTCGATCCTAACGAGGTTAACTACACGCTTTATAAGCAGGTGAGCCGCGAAATCATCGAAGCTGAGTCGCCTGTTAAGCGGATGAAGACCGTTAAGAATGCAACAGAAATAGCAGGATTCAAATCTGCGATGCTGAAAGATGGCATCGCGATGGTAAAATTCCTGTGTTGGCTACAAAAAGAACTCCACGCCCCTGTAGGGGAGAGGTCAGGGATGGGGCCTGTATCATTAACGGAAATTTCTGTAGATCAAAAACTTACATCGCTCAGAGCAGAACAACCAGACTTCCGCGATATCTCCTTCGATACCATCGCAGGTTATCAGACTCATGGCGCCATCGTTCACTACGAGGCTACACCAGAGACTGATATTCCTCTGAAACCAGAAGGATTCCTTCTGCTTGATAGTGGCGCTCAGTATCTCGACGGCACCACAGATATCACCCGCACCATCGCCTTGGGCCCATTAACAGAAGAACAAAAGAAGGTATATACCCTTGTGCTTAAAGGCCATATCCAGATAGAACTCTGCAAGTTCCCATCAGGTTCCAGCGGAACCCAGATTGATATTCTGGCTCGAAAGGACATGTGGCGTGAGGGATTGAACTATCTTCACGGCACAGGTCATGGTGTGGGTACCTATCTTAATGTGCACGAAGGTCCTCACCAGTTTCGTATGGAGTGGAAGCCCGCCCCATTGGTAGCAGGAATGACAATAACAGACGAACCTGGCATCTATCTCGAAGGCAAGTTTGGTGTCCGTATAGAAAACACTTTGTTGATAACTCCTTACAAAGAGACAGAGTTTGGTCAGTTCTTGCAGTTCGAGTCGCTTACCCTTTGTCCCATCGACAAGACTCCGATTGTCAAAGAAATGCTTCTGCAAGAAGAAATTGATTGGCTCAACGAGTACCACCAGCAGGTATTTGATATCCTCTCTCCTCATCTCGATGACGAAGAAAAAGCGTGGCTTCGTGAAGCCTGCGCTGCAATATAACAAGAAAAACTATCACCCTCCCGTCTTGCTTTGAAACCTGCTTAAATACAGGGGGTACAGCACGGGAGGGTACTTCTATTTGTCCTCCCGTCTAGCCTCCCGTTTACCCTCCCGTATCGGAATTACAGTCCTCTGCCTAGAGGACTGCAGTCTTTTAGTTAGAGGACTCCAGTCCTTTAGGCAAAGGACTAGGACTTTATGCTCTTGCTGTTGATGATTGAAAGGGGTATAACCATGAAAATGTATGTTTTTGAGTATCAGGAGGGTATGAAAATGCAAGAAATTGATAATTATTTAATAAAAATCGTGTAAAAACTTGGTAGATTTGTAAAAAAGCAGTAACTTTGCACCCGCTTTTCGAGGCGCGATGCCTGAAAGCATTAAGTTTAACATAAAATAATTAAAAGCAAAACAAATGATTATTGTACCAGTAAAAGAAGGCGAGAACATTGAGAAGGCTCTCAAGAAGTTCAAGAGAAAGTTCGAGAAGACAGGTGTTGTAAAGGAGCTGCGTCGTCGTCAGCAGTTTGACAAGCCATCTGTACTGAAGCGCCTTAAGATGGAGCATGCCGTTTACGTACAGCAGCTTCGTACAAACGAGGAATAAAAAAAGTTCCCCGAAAATTTGGTAGTTTCGAGAAATTTCCGTAAATTCGTAGCCGAAAACCTATTGGTCGCGATTTATGATGATTAACCAGTTTCTGGACTACTTGCGCTACGAGCGGAATGCATCTCCGCAGACGGTGCAGACATACGAGGAAAGCCTGAGGGCATTTGAATCGTATCTGACTTTTAGGGATAATGACCTCTCTATGGATTCGGTTGATACCGATCTGATCCGCGACTGGATGGAGAGTCTAATGGATAAAGGAAACTCTGCCTCAACAATTAACAAAAATTTGAGTGCACTGCGTTCCTTTTACCGCTTTGCCCTAAGAAGAGAACTGGTTAAGAAGGATCCCGCCCATGCAGTGACGGGACCTAAGAAGTCAAAACCACTGCCGCAATTCCTTCGCGAAGGAGAAATGGATCGATTGCTCGACGGGCTGGAGTGGGATAGCTCTTTTAATAATGTACGCGCACGTACCATATTATTACTATTTTATGAGGCTGGGTTGAGACGTTCGGAATTAATAGGTCTGGATGATAAAGACATCGATTTCGAGGCGGCACAATTAAAGGTTACGGGAAAAAGAAACAAGCAGCGTATAGTGCCTTTCGGTGCTGAACTGGCAGAGGCACTAAAGAACTATCAGGCTAAACGCCAGGAAGAGTTCGGTGAAACCAGCGGTGCACTGTTTCTGGGTGACAAAGGAGAACGCATTTTGGGAGGTCAGGTTTACCAGATAGTACGTAAGTATCTGTCGATGGTCACCTCGCTGAAGAAACGTTCGCCCCATGTGCTAAGACATACCTTTGCCACTGCCATGCTTAATAACGGTGCTGGGTTGGAAACGATCAAGAGTTTGTTAGGGCACGAAAGTGTTAGCACAACCGAGATTTATACCCATACCACTTTTGAGCAACTAAAGCGAATTTACAAAGAGGCTCACCCTAGAGCCTGAACCTTTTTATTAATAACTATTTAAAATAGGAGGTAATTATGGAGATTAAGATCAAGTCGATCCACTTCGACGCTACCGAGAAGTTAGAGGCGTTCATCGAAAAGAAGGTCGCCAAGTTAGAGAAATCGTTTGAGGATATACAGAAAGTAGAGGTGCAACTAAAAGTAGTCAAGCCTGCCACTGCTCAAAATAAGGAAGCTAGTCTTGAGGTTTTTGTTCCTGGAAACACGCTCTTTGTAGAGAAGACTTGCGACACTTTTGAAGAAGGAATCGACCTTTGTGTAGATTCTATGAGGGCTCAACTGACGAAATTCAAGGAAAAATTGAGAAATAGATAAAAAAAACTCAAAAAAGTTTTGGTAATTCAAAAATAAGTCGTAACTTTGCAGCCGTTTTCCGACAGGTCGTAAATCTGAAACAGAGAACGGCTGCTTAGAAAAGCCTCTTTAGCTCAGTTGGCCAGAGCACGTGATTTGTAATCTCGGGGTCGTTGGTTCGAATCCGACAAGAGGCTCAAAAGAGACTCAGAGGAAAGATAAAGTCAGTCCTCTTAAGGCTCAAAGAAGGGAGGAAAGGATAGCGAAAGCTAATCCACATAGCTCGCAAGAGCAAAAATGGCTTGGGTGTTTTCCAGAGTGGCCAAATGGGGCAGACTGTAAATCTGCTGTCTTTCGACTTCGGTGGTTCGAATCCATCAGCACCCACTTCAAGAGATGTTTGCGGAAATAGCTCAGTTGATAGAGCACTAGCCTTCCAAGCTGGGGGTCGCGGGTTTGAGCCCCGTTTTCCGCTCCACATGCTGTAATAGCTCAGTGGTAGAGCACTTCCTTGGTAAGGAAGAGGTCCTGAGTTCAACTCTCAGTTACAGCTCTCTTGCATATGTTAGGAGGAAACTGAAAATTCGTAATAATTAACAAAATTAATAACAAGTAAAATGGCAAAAGAGAATTTTGTGCGCACCAAACCGCACGTAAACATCGGTACTATCGGTCACGTTGACCACGGTAAGACAACTCTGACAGCTGCTATCACAACTGTGCTGGCAAAGGCTGGACTCTCTGAGGTTAAGTCATTCGATCAGATTGACAACGCTCCTGAGGAGAAGGAGCGCGGTATCACTATTAACACCGCTCACGTTGAGTACGAGACAAAGACTCGTCACTACGCTCACGTTGACTGCCCAGGACACGCTGACTATGTAAAGAACATGGTAACTGGTGCTGCTCAGATGGACGGTGCTATTCTCGTAGTAGCTGCAACTGATGGTCCTATGCCTCAGACTCGTGAGCACGTTCTGCTCGCTCGTCAGGTAAACGTTCCACGTCTGGTTGTATTCCTGAACAAGTGTGATATGGTTGAGGACGAGGAGATGCTGGAGCTCGTTGAGATGGAGGTTCAGGAGATTCTTGCTCAGTACGAGTTCGAGGATGATACTCCAATTATCCGTGGTTCTGCTCTTGGTGCACTGAACGGTGTTGCTAAGTGGGAGGAGAAGGTAATGGAGCTGATGGATACCTGTGACACATGGATTCAGGAGCCTCCACGCGCTACTGACAAGCCATTCCTGATGCCTGTTGAGGACGTATTCTCAATCACAGGTCGTGGTACTGTAGCTACTGGTCGTATCGAGACTGGTGTTATCCACGTAGGTGATGAGGTTGAGCTGCTCGGTCTTGGTGAGGACAAGAAGTCAGTTGTAACTGGCGTTGAGATGTTCCGCAAGATTCTTGATGAGGGTCAGGCTGGTGATAACGTAGGTCTGCTGCTCCGCGGTATCGATAAGAACGAGATCAAGCGTGGTATGGTACTCTGCCACCCAGGTCAGATTAAACCATTCAAGAAGTTCAAGGCTTCTATCTACGTTCTGAAGAA
Source organism: Xylanibacter ruminicola (assembly GCF_900142525.1). Classification (GTDB taxonomy): domain Bacteria; phylum Bacteroidota; class Bacteroidia; order Bacteroidales; family Bacteroidaceae; genus Prevotella; species Prevotella ruminicola_A. The sequence goes on from NZ_FRBD01000008.1 coordinate 74,190, forward strand.
GGAAGAGGGTGGTCGTCACACTCCATTCGGAAACAAGTATCGTCCTCAGTTCTACCTCCGCACAATGGACTGCACAGGTGAGATTTCACTCCCAGCAGGTGTTGAGATGGTAATGCCTGGTGATAACGTAGAGATCACTGTAGAACTGATCTACGCTGTAGCTCTGAACCCAGGTCTGCGCTTCGCTATCCGTGAGGGTGGTCGCACAGTAGGTTCTGGTCAGATCACAGAGGTTTACGAGGACTAATCCTCGGCGCTTCTAGATAATCTAGAAATTCTAGTAACACTAGATAAAAGGGCCCCCGCGAAAGGGCGGGGGCTTATTTACGGGAATAGCTCAGTTGGTAGAGCATCGGTCTCCAAAACCGAGGGTCGTGGGTTCGAGTCCTCCTTCCCGTGCTAAAAAGGAAATATTTATGTTTAAGAAGTTTATCGATTATTGCAAAGCTTGTTACGACGAGCTGGCTCACAAGACAACTTGGCCAAGCCGCAAAGAGTTGACTCACAGTGCAGTAGTGGTGCTTTCAGCATCACTGATTATTGCGCTTGTAGTATGGGCAATGGACTTTGTGTTCAAGTCGGTAATGAGTATGGTTTATCCCGGTTAATTTACGCAGTTTAAGAGATGGCTCAGTCAGGAATGAAATGGTACGTACTCCGCGCAGTTAGCGGTAAAGAGGGCAAGGTAAAGGAATATCTTGAGGCCCTCATGAAGCGTGATTCCTTCCTTCAGTCAAATGTAGGCCAGATTTTGTTGCCTACAGAGAAATATGCTCAGTTGCGTAATGGTAAGCGTGTGGTAAAGGAGAAGCTGTTCTTGCCAGGCTATGTGTTGGTAGAGGCCAACCTTCAGGGTGAGATGGCTCATACACTGCGTTTTATGCCTAATGTGTTAGGCTTCCTGGGCGGTTTGGATAATCCAACCCCAGTAAAACAGAGTGATATTAACAGAATCCTTGGTACAGCTGAGGAAACTGAGATTAAGAGTGAAGAGATAGGAGTACCTTATGCTGTTGATGAGGCAGTTAAGGTTACAGATGGTCCTTTCAGCGGATTCAGTGGAATTATTGAAGAGGTGAATGCCGAGAAGCACAAGCTGAAAGTGATGGTTAAGATTTTCGGCCGCAAGACTCCCCTGGAGCTTGGGTATAATCAGGTAGAAAAGGAATAAGGCGTAAGTTACGATACGCTTGTTCTATATACTGTCGACGGAGGCTTCCACTCCCTAGACTTATATAAAAATTCAATTAATAACAAACAGAAATGGCTAAAGAAGTTGCTGGATTAATCAAATTACAGATTAAAGGTGGCGCTGCGAATCCTTCTCCCCCAGTAGGACCTGCACTGGGTTCTAAGGGAATTAATATTATGGGATTCTGCAAAGAGTTCAACGCCAGAACCCAGGATAAGGCAGGAAAGATTATTCCTGTTGTTATCACCTACTACACTGACAAGTCATTCTCGTTCGAGCTGAAGACTCCTCCCGCAGCTGTACAGCTGAAAGAGGCTGCTAAGCTTAAGAGCGGTTCTGCCGAGCCAAACCGTAAGAAGGTTGCTAAGGTAACTTGGGATCAGGTTCGCGCTATCGCTGAGGACAAGATGAAGGACTTGAACTGCTTTACCATCGAGTCAGCTATGAAGCTGATCGCAGGTACAGCGCGTAGTATGGGTATCACTGTAGAAGGGGAGTTCCCTGGTAAATAATTAATAACTTCAATTAAGACAATGAGTAAACTGACAAAAAATCAAAAGTTGGTCGCTGAGAAGGTTGAAGCAGGGAAAGCATACTCTTTGAAGGAAGCCGCCGCACTGGTGAAGGAAATTACCACCACTAAGTTCGACGCTTCAGTTGATATCGATGTACGCTTGGGCGTTGATCCACGTAAGGCTAACCAGATGGTTCGTGGCGTTGTATCGCTGCCAAACGGTACTGGTAAGGTTACACGTGTGCTCGCTCTCTGTACTCCTGATCAGGAGGCTGCTGCTAAGGAAGCAGGTGCTGACTATGTTGGTCTTGACGAATATATCGAGAAGATCAAGGGCGGTTGGACAGATGTTGATGTTATCATCACAATGCCTTCTTGTATGGGTAAGCTCGGTCCTTTGGGCCGTGTGCTCGGTCCCCGCGGACTGATGCCAAACCCCAAGAGTGGTACTGTTACTATGGATGTTGCTAAGGCAGTTAAGGAAGTTAAGCAGGGTAAGATTGACTTCAAGGTAGATAAGGCAGGTATCGTACATACCTCAATCGGTAAGATTAGTTTCAATGCTGATCAGATCTTCGAGAATGCTAAGGAGTTCATCTCTACCATTATCAAGCTGAAGCCAGCTGCTGCTAAGGGTACATACATTAAGAGTATCTTCCTCTCAAGCACTATGAGCATGGGTATCAAGGTAGATCCTAAATCAGTTGAATAACTCGTTAAAAGATTAGACAAATGAAAAAGGAAGTAAAAGATACTATCATCGTAGAACTTGGTGAGAAGCTGAAGCAGTATCCTCATTTCTATCTTGTAGACCTCGCAGGTCTCGATGCCGCTAAGACAAGCGAGCTCCGTGAGAAGTGCTTCAAGAATGAGGTTAAGCTGCTGATGGTGAAGAACACTCTTCTCCAGAAAGCTTTCGAGGCTTCTGAGATTGATTTCTCACCTCTTTATGAGTGCTTGAAGGGAAACACAGCTGTTATGTTCGCACAGACAGCTAACGTTCCTGCTAAGCTGATCAAGGAGTACAAGAAGGAGGCTGTTCCCGCACTTAAGGGTGCCTATGCTGAGGAGAGCTTCTTCGTTGGTGCTGACAAGCTTGATGAGCTCGTAGCAATCAAGAGCAAGAACGAACTGATCGCCGAGGTTGTAGCTCTGTTGCAGTCTCCAATCAAGAATGTTGTTTCTGGCTTGAACGCTGGTGGCAAGGTTCACGGTCTGCTTGACGCTATCGCTGAGCGTAACAAATAAGCGAAATAAGTAACATTAACATTAAAAACAATTAAAAATTTAAATAAAATGGCAGATATTAAAGCTATTGCAGAAGAGTTGGTAAACCTTACTGTAAAAGAAGTAAACGAGTTGGCAACAGTCCTGAAGGACGAGTATGGAATTGAGCCTGCTGCTGCAGCCGTTGCTGTAGCTGCTGGTCCTGCTGCAGCTGGTGCTGCTGAGGCAGCTGAAGAGAAGACTTCATTCGACGTAGTTCTGAAGTCTGCAGGTGCTGCTAAGCTCCAGGTTGTAAAGGCCGTTAAGGAGGCTTGTGGTCTTGGTCTGAAAGAGGCTAAGGACCTCGTAGACGGTGCTCCTGCTACCGTTAAGGAGGGTCTGAGCAAGGAAGAGGCTGAGAACCTGAAGAAGACCATCGAGGCCGCTGGTGCCGAGGTTGAGCTGAAGTAATCAGTTACAAATTCATAGCAATCGGTTAGGGACTCCCCAGTCGGGGGTTCCTAGCCTTTTTTTTCTAAATTAATATTTATGGCTTCAAAAATAATAGATAACAGAGTAAACTTTGGCAGCGTCAAAAATCCGATGCCATTCCCGGATTTCCTTGATGTGCAATTAAAGTCGTTCAAAGACTTCCTGCAGTTGGATACTCCGCCTGAGGAACGCAAGAATGACGGCTTGTATAAGGTGTTCGCTGAGAACTTCCCTATCACCGACACACGTAATAATTTCGTTCTTGAGTTCTTGGATTACTATATCGACCCGCCCCGTTACAGCATCGACGAGTGCCTGGAGCGTGGTCTTACCTATAGCGTACCTTTGAAGGCTAAGCTGAAACTGTATTGTACTGATCCGGATCATGAGGACTTTGGAACAGTGATTCAGGATGTATTCCTGGGTCCTATCCCTTACATGACCGCCAATGGTACTTTCGTTATCAATGGAGCCGAGCGCGTAGTCGTTTCACAGTTGCACCGTTCACCTGGCGTATTCTTCGGCCAGAGCGTACACGCTAACGGAACTCTGCTGTATTCGGCACGTGTTATCCCATTCAAGGGTTCATGGATCGAGTTTGCTACAGATATTAATAATGTGATGTATGCATACATCGACCGTAAGAAGAAGTTGCCCGTAACAACTCTGCTTCGTGCCATCGGCTTCGAGGCTGATAAGGACATCCTGCAGATCTTCAACCTGGCCGAGGAGGTTAAGGTTAACAAGAAGAACCTGAAGGCTGTACTTGGCTGCAAGCTGGCTGCACGTGTACTGAAGAGCTGGAACGAGGACTTCGTTGATGAGGATACTGGTGAGGTAGTATCAATCGAGCGTAACCAGATGATCATGGAGCGTGAGACTGAGATTACTGAGGAGAACATGATGGAGATCCTTGAGAGTGGCGCACAGACTATTCTGGTGCACAAGGACGAGTCAATCGCTCAGGACTACAGCATCATCTTCAACACACTGGCCAAAGACCCATCTAACTCTGAGAAGGAGGCTGTGCTATACATCTACCGTCAGCTGCGTAATGCCGACCCTGCTGATGATGCCAGCGCACGTGAGGTTATCCAGAACCTGTTCTTCTCTGACAAGCGTTACGATCTGGGTGATGTTGGTCGTTACCGTATCAATAAGAAGCTTGGTCTGAACACCGATATGGATGTTCGCGTACTGACCAAGGAGGATATCATTGAGATTATCAAGTATCTGATCCAGCTGGTAAACTCTAAGGCTACCGTCGACGATATCGACCACCTGTCAAACCGTCGCGTTCGTACCGTAGGTGAGCAGCTGAGCAATCAGTTCTCTATAGGTCTGGCCCGTATGAGCCGTACCATCCGTGAGCGCATGAACGTTCGTGATAACGAGGTGTTCACTCCAACCGACCTGATCAACGCCAAGACTATCTCGAGCGTTATCAACTCGTTCTTCGGTACTAACCCTCTGTCGCAGTTCATGGACCAGACCAACCCACTTGCTGAGGTTACTCACAAGCGTCGTCTGTCTGCCCTGGGTCCTGGCGGTCTTTCTCGTGAGCGCGCCGGATTCGAGGTTCGTGACGTACACTACACACACTATGGTCGTCTGTGTCCAATTGAGAGTCCTGAAGGACCAAACATCGGTCTGATCTCTTCTCTGTGTGTATATGCTAAGATTAATGAGCTTGGATTTATCCAGACTCCTTACCGTAAGGTAGAGAATGGTGTGGCTGATCTGAGCAACGAAGGTATTGTTTATCTGACAGCTGAGGAAGAGGCTGAGCACATCATCGGTCAGGGTAATGCACCTCTGAACGACGATGGTACCTTTATCCGTTCGGTTGTTAAGTGTCGTCAGGATGCTGACTTCCCTGTAGTTCCACCTTCAGAGGTTGATCTGATGGATGTATCTCCACAGCAGATTGCCTCTATCGCTGCATCTCTGATTCCATTCCTCGAGCACGACGATGCTCACCGTGCACTGATGGGATCTAACATGATGCGTCAGGCTGTACCTCTGCTCCACAACGAGGCTCCTATCGTAGGTACCGGTATCGAGAAGCAGGTATGTGAGGATTCACGTACCATGGTTACTGCCGAGGGTGATGGTGTTATCGAGTATGTTGATGCTACAACCATCCGCATTCTCTACGATCGCACCGAGGACGAGGAGTTTGTAAGCTTCGAGCCAGCCCTGAAGGAGTATCGTATTGCTAAGTTCCGTCGTACCAACCAGAATATGACCATCGACCTGCGCCCAATCTGTGAGAAGGGACAGCGCGTAAAGGCCGGTGATATCCTGACTGAGGGTTATGCTACTGAGGATGGTGAGCTGGCTCTGGGCCGCAACTTGCTGGTAGCCTACATGCCTTGGAAGGGTTATAACTATGAGGATGCTATCGTACTGAACGAGCGCATCGTTCGCGAGGATATCCTCACCTCAGTTCACGTTGATGAGTACTCACTCGATGTACGTGAGACCAAGCGTGGTGTTGAGGAGTTCACTGCCGATATTCCTAACGTAAGCGAGGAGGCAACAAAGGATCTGGACGACAACGGTGTTATCCGTGTTGGTGCCCGTGTTGAGCCAGGCGACATCCTGATCGGTAAGATTTCACCTAAGGGCGAGAGCGATCCTTCACCTGAGGAGAAGCTGCTCCGTGCCATCTTCGGTGATAAGGCTGGCGATGTGAAGGATTCTTCACTCAAGGCTAACCCATCACTGAGTGGTGTTATTATCGATAAGAAGATGTTCCAGCGTGCCATCAAGGATCGTAAGTCAAAGCAGCAGGATAAGGTTCTGCTGGCTAAGATCGACGAGGAGTACGAGGCAAAGGTTGAGGATCTGAAGGACATCCTGATCGACAAGCTGCTTGAGCTTACCAAGGGTAAGACCTCACAGGGTGTTAAGGACTATACAGGTGCCGAGATCATCACCAAGGGTAGCAAGTTCACTGCTACTGCCCTGCGCAACCTTGAGTATGGCGATGTACAGATCAGCAACTGGACTACTGATGAGCACAAGAACGAGCTCATTGCCAAGCTGATTATCAACTTCATGAAGAAGTATAAGCTGCTCGATGCAGAGATGAAGCGTAAGAAGTTCGCTATCACCATCGGTGATGAGCTGCCAAATGGCATCCTGCAGATGGCTAAGGTATATGTTGCTAAGAAGCGTAAGATCGGTGTAGGTGATAAGCTGGCCGGACGTCACGGTAACAAGGGTATCGTTTCTAAGGTAGTACGTCAGGAGGATATGCCATTCCTCGAGGATGGTCGTCCTGTCGACCTGGTACTGAACCCACTGGGTGTGCCTTCTCGAATGAACCTTGGACAGATTTTCGAGGCTATCCTCGGTGCTGCCGGTAAGAAGCTGGGCGTTAAGTTCGCTACTCCTATCTTCGACGGTGCTAAGCTCGATGACCTGGCTGAGTGGACCGACAAGGCAGGTCTGCCACGTCTCTGCTCTACCCACCTCTATGATGGTGAGACAGGTGAGCGCTTCGACCAGCCAGCTACAGTAGGTATCACTTACTTCCTGAAACTCGGTCACATGGTTGAGGACAAGATGCACGCCCGTTCAATCGGTCCGTACAGCTTGATTACTCAGCAGCCTCTCGGTGGTAAAGCTCAGTTCGGTGGACAGCGTTTCGGAGAGATGGAGGTTTGGGCCCTCGAGGCCTTCGGTGCCAGCCATGTGCTCCAGGAGATTCTGACTATCAAGTCTGATGATACTGTTGGACGTTCTAAGGCTTACGAGGCTATCGTTAAGGGTGAGCCAATGCCTACACCAGGTATTCCTGAGTCTCTGAACGTGCTGCTGCACGAGTTGCGTGGTCTTGGTTTGAGTATCACACTCGACTAAGTGAATTGATAATTGAAAATTGACAATTGATAATTTGAAATATGGCTTTCAAAAAAGATTCAAAAGTAAAGAATAATTTTACGAAGATTACCATCGGACTTGCTTCGCCCGAAGAGATCCTAGAGAGCAGCTTCGGTGAGGTTACCAAACCCGAGACCATCAACTATCGTACCTATAAGCCTGAGCGCGATGGTTTGTTCTGCGAGCGCATCTTCGGTCCTACCAAGGACTATGAGTGTGCCTGCGGTAAGTACAAGCGCATCCGTTATAAGGGTATTGTCTGCGACCGTTGTGGTGTTGAGGTAACAGAGAAGAAGGTTCGTCGTGAGCGTTCTGGTCACATCGAGCTCGTAGTGCCCGTAGCTCATATCTGGTACTTCCGTAGTCTTCCAAATAAGATCGGTTATCTGCTGGGTCTGCCCACCAAGAAGCTCGACGCAATTATCTACTACGAGCGCTACGTGGTTATCCAGCCAGGTGCCATGGCAGGTAAGAAGGATGCCGACGGCAATGATGCCCTTGGTTCAAATGCCTACGACCTGCTCTCTGAGGAGGAGTACACCGAAATCGTAGAGAACCAGCTCTCACCTGATAATGATTATCTGGACGACAGCGATCCCAATAAGTTCATCGCTAAGATGGGTGCCGAGGCTATCTACGATCTGCTGACTCGTATCGACCTTGATTCACTTTCATACGAACTGCGCGACCGCGCTAACAGCGACTCATCAGTACAGCGTAAGAACGAGGCACTGAAGCGTCTGCAGGTAGTTGAGGCCTTCCGCGGTAGCGTTGAGAAGGGTATCAACCGTCCTGAGTGGATGATCATGAAGATTATCCCTGTCACACCTCCTGAGCTCCGTCCTCTGGTGCCACTGGATGGTGGACGTTTCGCAACATCGGATCTGAACGACCTCTATCGTCGTGTCATCATCCGTAACAACCGTCTGAAGCGACTGATGGAGATCAAGGCTCCTGAGGTTATTCTCCGCAATGAGAAGCGTATGCTGCAGGAGGCTGTCGACTCACTCTTCGACAACTCTCGTAAGTCGAGCGCTGTTAAGAGCGATTCTAACCGCCCATTGAAGTCACTCTCTGACTCACTGAAAGGTAAGCAGGGACGTTTCCGTCAGAACTTGCTCGGTAAGCGTGTTGACTACTCAGCCCGTTCGGTTATCGTTGTAGGTCCTGAGCTGAAGATGGGTGAGTGCGGTCTGCCAAAGCTGATGGCTGCCGAGCTCTACAAGCCATTCATCATCCGTAAGCTCATCGAGCGCGGTATCGTGAAGACTGTAAAGAGCGCTAAGAAGATTGTTGACCGTCGTGAGCCGGTTATCTTCGATATCCTTGAGAACGTGATGAAGGGTCACCCAGTTCTGCTGAACCGTGCTCCAACACTTCACCGTCTGGGTATCCAGGCTTTCCAGCCTAAGATGATCGAGGGTAAGGCTATCCAGCTGCACCCACTGGCATGTACCGCGTTCAACGCCGACTTCGATGGTGACCAGATGGCTGTTCACCTCCCACTTTCAAACGAGGCTATTCTTGAGGCACAGTTGCTGATGCTTCAGAGTCACAATATCCTGAACCCTGCTAACGGTGCTCCTATCACCGTGCCTTCACAGGATATGGTACTTGGTCTTTACTATATTACCAAGATCCGTCCAGGTGCAAAGGGTGAGGGACTTACCTTCTACGGACCTGAGGAGGCTATCATCGCCCACAACGAGGGCAAGTGTGATCTCCACGCTCAGGTAAAGGTTATGGTCGACGATATCGTCGACGGCAAGGCCGAGCGTCACATGGTTGAGACCTCAGTAGGTCGCGTCATTGTGAACGGCATCATTCCAAAGGAGGTAGGTTATGTAAATAAGGTTATCTCTAAGAAGAGTCTGCGCGACATCATCGCAGCCGTTATTAAGAATGTAGGTTTCGCCGAGGCTTGTGAGTTCCTTGATGGTATCAAGAACCTTGGTTACCGCATGGCTTATCTGGCTGGTCTGTCGTTCAACCTCGACGATATCATTATTCCTAAGGAGAAGGCAGAGCTGATTGCCAAGGGTAATGACGAGGTACAGCAGATTACCGACAACTATAACATGGGATTCATCACCGACAACGAGCGTTATAATCAGGTTATCGATACCTGGACCCACGTCAACAACGATATCGGTAACATCCTGCTGAAGCAGATGACCGAGGCCGACCAGGGATTCAACGCTGTATTCATGATGCTTGACTCAGGTGCCCGTGGTAGTAAGGACCAGATTAAGCAGCTTTCAGGTATCCGTGGTCTGATGGCTAAGCCTCAGAAGGCCGGTGCCGAGGGTCACCAGATTATTGAGAACCCAATCCTTTCTAACTTTAAGGAGGGTATGTCAGTGCTCGAGTACTTTATCTCTACTCACGGTGCTCGTAAGGGTCTGGCTGATACGGCCATGAAGACTGCCGACGCTGGTTATCTGACACGTCGTCTGGTTGACGTATCTCACGATGTGATCATCACCGAGGAAGATTGTGGTACCCTGCGTGGTCTGCAGTGCACCGCTCTGAAGAATGGCGATGAAGTTATCTCAAGTCTGTCTGAGCGTATCCTGGGTCGTGTATCAGTTCACGATGTTATCAATCCTAAGACTGGTGAGGTTATCGTTGCTGCTGGTGAGGAGATCACCGAGGCTGTTGCCGATGCCATCGAGGCTTCAGATATCGAGAGCGTTGAGATCCGTTCAGTGCTCACTTGTGAGTCGAAGAAGGGTGTCTGCATGAAGTGTTACGGACGTAACCTCGCTACCCGTCGCATGGTACAGAAGGGTGAGGCTGTTGGTGTGATTGCCGCTCAGGCTATCGGTGAGCCAGGTACTCAGCTTACACTTCGTACGTTCCACGCCGGTGGTGTTGCTGCCAACGCAGCTGCTAATGCAAGCATCGTATCTAAATATGATCGCGCCATGATCGAACTCGAAGAGGTTCGTACCGTTCCATTCGATGAGGATGGCCGCGACTGCCAGATGGTAGTTAGCCGTCTTGGTGAAATGCGCTTCGTTGATCCAAATACCAAGATCGTTCTGTCAACAGTGAACGTTCCTTACGGTTCTTCACTCTACTTCAGCAATGGCGACGAGGTTGCCAAGGGCGACAAGATTGCTCAGTGGGACCCATTCAACGCCGTTATCGTTACCGAGTATGCTGGTACACTGAAGTTCAACGACGTTATCGAGGGTGTTACCTTCCGTGCCGAGACCGACGAAACAACCGGTCTGACCGAAAAGATCGTTACCGAGTCGCGTGATAAGCTCAAGGTTCCTACCTGTGATGTTGTTGATGCCAACGGTGAGGTCATCGGTACATATAACTTCCCAGTGGGTGGTCACGTAGTAGTTGAGGATGGCCAGACCGTTAAGACTGGTGAAACCCTCGTTAAGATTCCACGTGCAGCTGCCAAGGGTGGTGATATCACCGGAGGTCTGCCTCGTGTAACCGAGCTCTTCGAGGCTCGTAACCCATCTAACCCTGCTGTTGTATCTGAAATCGATGGTGAGGTAACCATGGGTAAGGTAAAGCGTGGTAACCGTGAGATCATCGTAACCTCTAAGACTGGCGAGCAGCGCAAGTATCTCGTATCTCTGTCAAAGCAGATTCTGGTACAGGAGCACGATGCCGTTCGCGCTGGTACTCCACTTTCTGATGGTGTTATCACTCCAGGCGATATCCTCGCCATCAAGGGTCCTACCGCTGTTCAGGAGTACATCGTTAACGAGGTTCAGGACGTTTACCGTCTGCAGGGTGTAAAGATCAACGACAAGCACTTCGAGATTATCGTTCGTCAGATGATGCGTAAGGTACAGATCAACGAGCCAGGTGATACCTCGTTCCTCGAGCAGGAGATTGTCGACAAGCTCGACTTCTCTGAGGAGAACGACCGTATCTGGGGTAAGAAGGTGGTTACCGATGCCGGTGACTCTGAGAACCTTCAGAAGGGTCAGATCGTTACCGCTCGCAAGCTGCGCGACGAGAACTCTATGCTGAAGCGTCGTGACCTCCGTCTGGTTCAGGTTCGTGATGCCGTTCCTGCTACATCTACCCAGATTCTCCAGGGTATCACACGTGCTGCCCTCCAGACCAAGTCGTTCATGTCGGCTGCATCGTTCCAGGAGACAACCAAGGTACTTAACGAGGCTGCCATCCGTGGTAAGGTCGATCATCTGGTAGGTATGAAGGAGAACGTTATCTGCGGTCACCTGATTCCTGCAGGTACTGGTCTGCGTGAGTTCGAGAAGATTGTTGTAGGTTCTAAGGAGGAGTATGAGCGCATCCAGGCTAACCGCAAGAACGTGCTCGACTTCGCTGAGGAGACTATTCTCGAGGAGAAATAAGGCATTACCTTATTACTATCATATTCAGAGAGTGCTGCATGCTGTATGCAGCACTCTTTTTTCTTTCATTTGCGAGCAATATGCTATTAATAATTCTAAAAATAGTTATATCTTGTTAAATTGAGGCTTGCAAAGAATATTTTCTCCATATAAGTTAGGTGGAATCGGAAAATAGTTGTACCTTTGCAGCCCGAAACACCCCTATTAAGCGAGATAGGGCGTGTAAAGCGCTGATTATAAACAAAATAACATATATAAATTAATTAAGTTAAAGTATTATGCCTACAATTTCACAATTGGTAAGAAAAGGCAGAAAGGTAATTGTTGACAAGTCAAAGTCACCTGCTTTGGACAACTGTCCTCAGCGTCGTGGTGTCTGCGTACGTGTTTACACAACAACACCTAAGAAGCCTAATTCGGCTATGCGTAAGGTAGCCCGTGTTCGTCTGACAAATCAGAAGGAAGTTAACTCTTACATCCCTGGAGAGGGACACAACCTGCAGGAGCACTCAATCGTGCTTGTTCGCGGTGGTCGTGTAAAGGACCTGCCAGGTGTACGTTATCACATCGTTCGCGGTACTCTTGATACTGCTGGTGTAGCAAATCGTACACAGCGCCGTTCTAAGTATGGTGCTAAGCGTCCAAAGGCTAAGAAGTAAAATGACCGGAGATGGTCAGTCAGGCCAAACAAAGAAACAAAATTTAATCCGTTTTGCTGGAGATGTTATAAGGTTGAGTAAATGTCCAAGCGAAGGACGTTGAAGAACAAGTAAGAACAGCCCTCAAGCAGAATTTTAATTCAAAAACAAAATGAGAAAAGCAAAACCAAAGAAGCGTGTGATCCTTCCAGATCCCGTTTTCAACGACCAGAAGGTGTCTAAGTTTGTAAACCACCTGATGTTTGATGGTAAGAAGACCAAGTCGTATGAGATCTTCTACAATGCACTGGAGACAGTGAAGACTAAGATGAACAATGAGGAGAAGTCTGCTCTTGAGATTTGGAAGCAGGCTCTCGACAACATTACCCCACAGGTTGAGGTAAAGAGCCGCCGTATCGGTGGTGCTACTTTCCAGGTTCCAACCGAGATTCGTGCTGACCGTAAGGAGAGCATCTCAATGAAGAACATGATTCAGTTCGCTCGTAAGCGTAGCGGTAAGTCAATGGCTGATAAGCTGGCTGCCGAGATCATGGATGCCTTCAACAACCAGGGTGGTGCCTTCAAGCGTAAGGAGGATATGCATCGTATGGCTGAGGCTAACCGCGCATTTGCTCACTTCCGTTTCTAATAAATTAAGGTAAGAAGTAAAAGGATACAAAACAATGGCAAATCGCGATTTACATTTAACAAGAAATATCGGTATTATGGCTCACATCGATGCCGGTAAGACTACCACTTCTGAGCGTATTCTGTTCTACACAGGTAAGACTCATAAGATTGGTGAGGTGCACGATGGAGCTGCTACCATGGACTGGATGGCTCAGGAGCAGGAGCGTGGTATTACTATTACCTCTGCTGCTACAACTTGTAACTGGAACTACAACGGTAAGCAGTACAAGATTAACCTGATCGATACTCCGGGACACGTTGACTTTACCGCTGAGGTAGAGCGTTCACTGCGTGTACTCGATGGTGCTGTTGCTACATACTCTGCAGCTGATGGTGTTCAGCCTCAGTCTGAGACTGTATGGCGTCAGGCTGATAAGTACAACGTACCACGTATCGGTTATGTTAACAAGATGGACCGTTCAGGTGCTGACTTCTTCGAGACTGTTCAGCAGATGAAGGACATCTTGGGTGCTAACCCTGTTGTTATCCAGGTGCCCATCGGTGCTGAGGAGAACTTCAAGGGTCTGGTTGACCTGATTAAGATGAAGGCTATCCTGTGGCACGATGAGACCATGGGTGCTGAGTACGATGTTGAGGATATCCCTGCCGACCTCGAGGCTGAGTGCGACGAGTGGCGTAACAAGCTGCTCGAGGCTGCTGCTGAGTACGACGAGGCTCTGATGGAGAAGTACTTCGACGATCCTAACTCTATCACTGAGGAGGAGATCATCGCTGCTATCCGTAAGGGTACTATCTCAATGGCTTGTACTCCAATGCTGCTCGGTTCTTCATATAAGAACAAGGGTGTGCAGCCTCTGCTCGACTACGTATGTGCATTCCTGCCCGCACCTGTTGACGTAGAGGTTATTAAGGGTACTAACCCTGATACCGACGAGGAGGAATCTCGTAAGCCTTCTGAGGATGAGCCTACATCGGCTCTGGCCTTCAAGATTGCTACCGATCCATATATGGGACGTCTGGTGTTCTTCCGTGTTTACTCAGGTAAGATCACTGCCGGAAGTTACGTATTCAATCCCCGTTCTGGTAAGAAGGAGCGTATCAGCCGTCTGTTCCAGATGAACTCAAACAAGGAAATTCCTATGGAGAGCATTGACGCTGGTGATATCGGCGCAGGTGTAGGTTTCAAGGATATCCGCACTGGTGATACTCTCTGCGACGAGGGCGCACCAATTGTACTTGAGTCTATGTCTTTCCCCGACACTGTAATCTCTATTGCAGTTGAGCCAAAGAGCCAGGCCGACGTTGCTAAGCTCGACAATGGTCTTGCTAAGCTCGCCGAAGAGGACCCAACATTCACCGTTCGTACCGACGAGCAGAGTGGTCAGACCATTATCTCTGGTATGGGTGAGCTTCACCTCGATATCATTATCGACCGTCTGAAGCGTGAGTTCAAGGTTGAGTGTAACCAGGGTAAGCCTCAGGTTAACTACAAGGAGGCCATCACCAAGACTGTTAACCTCCGTGAGGTTTATAAGAAGCAGTCAGGTGGTCGCGGTAAGTTCGCTGATATCATCGTAAACGTTGGTCCTGTTGACGACGATTGGGATATCGCTAAGGACGGTGGTCTGCAGTTCGTTAACGAGGTTAAGGGTGGTAACATTCCTAAGGAGTTCATCCCATCTATCCAGAAGGGATTCGAGAACGCTATGAAGAATGGTATCCTCGGTGGTTACCCAATGGATTCACTGAAGGTAACTGTACTCGACGGTTCATTCCACCCAGTTGACTCTGACCAGCTCTCATTCGAGATCGCTGCTCTGCAGGCATACAAGAACGCATGTGCTCAGGCTAAGCCAGTACTGATGGAGCCTATCATGAAACTCGAGGTTGTAACACCTGAGGAGAACATGGGTGACGTTATCGGTGACCTGAACAAGCGTCGTGGTCAGGTAGAGGGTATGGAAGAGGCTCGTAGCGGTGCCCGTGTCGTTAAGGCTCAGGTTCCTCTGTCAGAGATGTTCGGTTATGTAACCGCTCTGCGTACCATCACTTCTGGTCGTGCCACCAGCTCAATGGAGTACGATCACCACGCACCTCTGTCTAGCTCAATCGCTAAGACTGTGCTCGAGGAGGTTAAGGGCCGTGCAGACCTCGTTTAATTAATTGACAATTGATAATTTACGGAGTGCCGCTGAGCAAATGACTCTTTAGCGGCCTCCTTACATTAAATATTAAATATTAAAAATTAAAGACATGAGTCAGAAAATTCGTATTAAGCTGAAGAGCTACGACCACAAGCTCGTAGACAAGTCAGCAGAGAAGATTGTGAAGGCTGTAAAGGCTACAGGTGCTATCATCAGCGGTCCTATCCCCCTTCCAACTCACAAGCGTATCTACACCGTTAACCGCTCAACCTTCGTTAACAAGAAGGCTCGCGAGCAGTTCCAGCTTTCAGACTACAAGCGTCTGATCGACATCTATAGCTCAACTGCTAAGACTGTTGACGCTCTGATGAAGCTCGAGCTCCCAAGTGGTGTTGAGGTAGAGATCAAGGTATAGTATTATCCTTTATCTTTAAGATAGACAGCGTATCCTCCAAAGGGTGCGCTGTTTTTTTGTGCCTTTGCCCCAAAAATCTGTTAAAACCACTCTTAACTAATTAATTTAGTTTAAAAACTAGATGCTTTAGTTGTATATAACGAAAACTTTTAGTTACTTTGCACTCAGATATTGATAAACGACGTGCAAATTGATTGCGAAACTTAAAACAAACTGTAGTAGAAATGAAAAAGTTGACTAACAAGGAAAAGGAGATAATGGATCTGTATTGGCAGCATGGCCCCATGTTCGTTAAGGAACTCTTAGAGTACTACGACGAGCCCCGCCCGCACTTCAATACACTGTCCACTATGGTACGCATTCTTGAGAAGGAAGGTTATCTCGACCATAAGCAGTTTGGTAACACCTACCAGTACTATCCTCTGATTACCGAGGCTGAGTACGGACGCAAGTCAATAGCCGGCGTTATCAAGAACTACTTCAACAACTCTTACCTCTCGGCAGTATCATCCTTCGTCAAGGAAGAGAAGATCTCTGTAGAAGAACTTAAAGAACTGATAGACCAAATAGAAAGCAACAATGATTGAATTCCTGACCTACGACCTGAAGGTGGCAGTGCTGCTGGCGGTATTTTACATGTTCTACCGCCTCATGCTGGCCCGCGAGACGTTCCACCGTGTTAACCGCATCGTGCTGCTTCTCACAGCGGTAGCCTCATTCGTACTCCCGCTATGTGTCATCACATTCCACGAAACGGTACCCCTGGAGCTTCCAATGGATTTCATTACCCCTCCTGAGGTAGGAGGGGATAGGGGTGGTCTGAGCAATCTGCCAGCCGAAGAGCCCCAAACGCCCCTCTGGCAAATCCTGCTGCCCATACTCTTTATTATGGGTATGGTGGCAACTCTTGGTCACACCCTCTGGTCGTTGTTCAGGATTGTATCTCTGATTAGTAAAAGCGAAAAGCACCCCCAGGACGATGGCACCGTTATCTGTGTAACCGGTAACGCAGATATGGCTCCATTCAGCTGGATGCTCTTTATAGTGATGAACCGTCATGATTACGAACAGCGTGACTCTGCGATTCTCACTCATGAACGGGGACACATACGTCTTCACCATTCGTGGGACCTTCTCCTCGTCGATACCCTCACCGCCCTCCAGTGGTTTAATCCCGCCATTTGGATGCTGCGCAGCGATCTGCGTGCCGTCCACGAATACGAGGCCGATGGTGTAGTACTCTCACAAGGGATCAATGCACGTCAATATCAATACCTGTTAATCACAAAAGCCGCGAGCATTGGTGGGTACTCCCTTGCCAACGGTATTAGTCATAGTACCCTAAAAAACCGAATTAATATGATGTTACATAAAAAATCTAACCCCAGCAGACTGTTCAAGCTCTTAGCATTAGTGCCCATCGTGGCAGTGGCCTTGGCCGTTAATGCCGAGACGGTTACCGACTATGTATATGGCGAGCCCGAAACTCAGCAGCCCATCAAGAAGGGCAAGAAGGCCGGCACCATCAAGATTGGCAACCAGGAAATCAAGATTGAGGAATCTGCTACCGAGGCCAAAGACGAGCAGCCAGGCGAAAAGTTTATCGCCAAAGGATTTGTGTACGACAAGGATGCTGGCACTTCTTCGCCTGTAGTTGGTGCCGTGGTGGTTGTCGAAGGCACTAAAAAGGGTGCTGTTACCGACTTTGATGGTAACTTCCAGCTTGAGGTGTCTGTGGGCGATAAGCTTGCTGTATCCTATGTGGGCTACGAAACCGTAACTATTGGCGTAAGCAAGGCCTTTAGCACAAAGAGTACTGGCGAAAACAGATATTTCGTAGGTCTCAGTAAGGAGACTGGCGAGCCTAATCCTAACAAGGTGTTCGATGTAGTAGAGCAGATGCCTCAGTATCCTGGTGGTCAAGTGGCACTGTTCCAGTACTTGGCAATGAGTGTAAAGTATCCAGCCGAGGCCGAAAAAGCCGGCGTTCAGGGCCGTGTCATCGCTACATTCGTAGTAGAGAAGGATGGAAGCATCTCTAACGCCAAGGTAGTTAGGAGCATACATCCTGCCCTCGATGCTGAGGCACTCCGCGTGATTAATGGCATGCCCAACTGGAATCCTGGTACGCAGAATGGCGAGCCTGTACGCGTAAAATACACTGTGCCTGTTACATTCCGCCTGCAGGGTGGGGCAGCTATTCCTGCCGATAACGAGAAACGAGTTAACCAATTAAGCGAAACCGTTGTGGTTGGTTATGGTCAGGAACCAGCACACCATCATCCTCTTGTAGTAATCGATGGTAAAACTGTGGATTTCGAAAAGATGAAAGATGTCGATCCTAAGACTATTGAGAGTATAGACGTACTTAAGGATAAGTCGGGTATCGAGAAATATGGTGAGAAAGCTAAGAACGGAGTCATCGTTATCACCACAAAGAATAAGAAATAAGAATCTCTCTCAAATTATTTTAATGAAACAGATACTAACTGTTATTACACTCGCCCTCCTGACGGTTATCCCCGTCAGGGGCGAGGTTTTGGCTAAAAAGAAGAATGTTGAGTCCGCTGTGGTCGACTCGTTGCAGCTGTTGCTGCAGGCTGGCGACAGCTGCATGAAGGAGTTTAATACCTTCGAGGCGCTGCAGTATTTCCAGCAGGCCTACCAGAAGGCTGATAGTCGTAATGTGCGTATCAAGTTGGCCGACTGCCATTACAAGCGCGCCAACTACCACCAGACAGCTGAACTCCTGAAGAACGTTCCCGAGGATAGTCTCTCGCACGAAGCCTTCCGACAGTTAGCACTCAGTTATCATAAGCAGGGCGACCTCGACTCGTATATCTATTGGGGCACTCAGCTGGTAAAGCGCTATCCTATGGATGGCGAGATAGTGGCCAACCTGACGCTTGCCTATGCCCAAAAGAACCAACCGGAAATCGGACTGAAGTACGGCCTTAACTATAGTCTGAAGGACATGAATAATATCATGGTAAATCGTGCCATTGCCGATGCCTTCTTCTTGAAGCGCGACTTTACAGCAGCATCCATCTGGTATCAGGGGCTGATGGAGCAGGGCGACTCCACCTTCAATACCATTTATTCGGCAGGCATGTGCTATTCGCAGATACAAGACCTGAACCGTGCCTATAAGTATCTGCAGTTGGCCTTGATAAAGAGCGGTATGCAGCACTTTGGCTGCGCCTATCGCCTCGGCATCGTGTGCAACGATCTGCATAGCTACGACGAGGGGCTTAGCTATCTCGACCTGGCCCTAGAGATTCAGAAACCCGATACCGCCATTATGAAGGCCATCACCCTGTCGCAAGGCGAGGCCTATTACTTAACCAAGCAGTACGATAAAGCCGTTGAGGCCTGGAAGCACCACCTGGAGTATAACCCTGGCTCTGTGGCTACCTACTACAACATAGCCAATGCTTATTACTACTTCCTGAACGATCACCAGCAGTCGAGAGCTTACTTGGAGAAGTTCCTGCAGGTGGCCCGCAAGGAAGAAAAGCCCACCGCGCAACTCAAGGATATGATGGAGAAATCCGAAAAGCTGCTGCGCACCAGCTTCGGCTCAAAGTCTAAGCGGAAATAAAGCCTAGGCCTTCCATTCGTAAATTATGTTAAATTGCAGAAAATTCGTATAATTATTATATGGATTATCCAGAATTATATTATCTTTGCATTAAGAATTTTGCGGGTCTATTGTCTGCTAACTCCACGAGCCATAGGCTCGTTAACTACAGTTAACTCCCGTTTACTCCTTGCAAGCAGAGCTTGCAAAAGTTGAATTAAATTATTTATCAAACTAAATTAAAAATGAAAAAGCAAGTATTGAAGTATGCTGCCTTGGTTATTGGGGCGGTGTTTCCTACAATGTTGTATGCACAACTTAATCCTAAACCTGGTTTCATTATCACCAATCAGAACGATACCATCTATGGCACCATCGACTATCTGTCGGACAAGAAGTGTGCCCAAGAGTGTCTCTTCCAGGCCAATGGTGAAACCGCCTACAAGACATACCAGCCTGGCGACATCAGTGGATATCGTTTTACCGACGATGGTGTTTTCTACGTTACCAAGACCTTTAATATCGATGGTGCTCAGAAAACGTTCTTTGCCGAATATTTGTTGCAAGGTGGTGTGAGCCTGTTCCGTTACGAAGAGGGTGGGGTAGACTACTATTTCTTTATCGACGAGCAGGGCAAGGTTGCTACTATCAGGGATGACGGCAGCTATTCTAAGCCGGCTACTGATGAATATACCAAGAAAATGCAGTCGGCCCAGAGGCGTGAAGCACTGGGCGAGGTATCGCAGGTTTTTGCAGAAAGCGATAAGGCCATACACGATTTGTGGATAAAAGAAACCAATTCCAAGAACCTGACGCAGATTACCCACGACTACGACATGGAATACTGTACATCGTCTGGCGACTGTGTGGTGTTCCGCTACAACGAAAAAGCTACGCGTAATATCGCTGTTAAGTTGCTACTTAAAGCCGGAATCGCGCAAGGAACCAACAAATTGTTGGGACATATAGATATTATGGGTCACCGTTACTGTAATAACCATACTATGAAGACTACCGTTAAAGAATTTGGAGTTGGAGCAGATTTTACTTTCCCTCGTCTCAACAAGCATTTGTCGGTAGAAGTGTTAGCTCTTATCAACAAATGGAATATGTCTGACGAATATCAGCCATATTCAAACACTAACTGGAAAACAAATATTAGTTTGAAGTATTGGGATTTAGGATTCCAGGTAGGTCCCACCTATAGTTTTATTCCCGAATCTAAGTTCTCCCCAGTATTGCGTGTAGGTTACGCGACAGATATTCCTTTTTCTATCGAAAAGACAAACTTTCAGTATCTCCAGTTTGATCAGGAGATCAATCCAGCTATCCATTGCCATGGATTCTATGCCGGTGCAGGTGTCGATATTGCTATCCAGAAGCACATACTCCGCTTGTCAGCCGAGTACCGTTGGACTCACTCCTTCAACAAAGAAGTCGACATCACCCGTCTGGGTCTCTCCGCCGAGTTCCGCTTCTAAGCACATTTAAAGTTTCTGATTTAATAACTCGTGGGGGTGGGGTATGTTCGGGTCGTAGTTGACGTTTCTTTCGCTCGAATCTCAGTCACTTTGCGGTCGTAGATGAATCACTTTACCCCCCTAAGATGACTTCGGAACGAGTCGTAGATGACTGCGGAACGGATCGTAGATGACTTCGGAACGACCTGAAGATGACGCTAGGACAACCCTAAACTGCCCCAACCGCCATAATAACCTAATAATCTTTGTAACTTGTTAATTTTCAGATAATTAGCACTCTACTGGTGATGTAGTGATATAGACATGTGCAAACTTATTATGCAAAAATAAAAATGTACCACTTTTTTATTATTTATATAATAGTTTATTATTTATTATGTCACTATATCACCTTTACATTTTTGGAGGTAACTCAAGTTGCTGAGAATCAGGTTCTTGCGTTGTAGCGGCATGTACCGATTACCAAAGCAGCATCGACGAGTTGGACAATCGCGTGGACGAGATTGAACGGCTCGTGACGAAGCTTGAGGGATTGAACGGTGATATTGCCGCTATCAAGCAGATTGTGGATGCGCAGGAGCAGGCTGGCTATATCACAGGCGTGACACAGACCGCTGATGGTTATCAGTTCACAATGTCGAACGGAACGCTTATTAACCTGCGAGATGGTAAGGACGGCAAGGACGGTATCAATGGTACTGACGGCACTAATGGTACTGACGGTACGAACGGTCAAGACGGTATCACCCCGCAGTTGCGTATCAACGCCACCACGCAGATGTGGGAGGTGAGCTATGACAGTGGTACTTCTTGGACATCGCTTGGCGTGAAGGCCCAGGGTGAAAAGGGTGACGATGGCGATGCCTTCTTCCAGAGCGTTGTAGTAGGTGAGACCGAAGTGACCTTTACGTTGGCCGACGGAACCACGACCTTCAAACTGCCTCTGATGGACACATTCAAGAAGGTGCGCGACCGCGTGATGCCTGAGGTAGTGGCAACAGCTCTTGCTTCCAATTATGCCAGCACTCTATCGTTTATTGGTGAGGAAGTGGCCGTAACTCGCGGTTTAGCAGTCTCGGCGGGTATCACCATCAATGGTGTTACTAACGAAGGTAATGGCAGACTGGCGCTCACGGTTACACCAAGTGGCATGACCGCTGGAAAGGGCTATGCCTTTGCACTAGTGATGAACGACGGTACATCTATGTACAGTACTGCCTATACGTCGGTATTCTATGCCGTACCTCCTGTTGCTATTGGCATTGCTGCTGACGGCATCCTGGCAGGAAACGGCAACGTGAGCGTGGGCACCACAGTACAACTAATTGCCTTGCTTGTGCCAACGGACACGAATATGAAGAACGTACAGTGGACTACATCGGATGCGAATGTTGTTACTGTTGATGCCAATGGTCTGGTTACGGCTCGCAACAATGGTACTGCCACCATCACGGTGACTTCTGTTGCTGCACCTACTGTCAGCAAGAGCATCACCGTCACCGTGAGCGACGGCAACATCACACTGAACACCGATGAACTAGTTTCACAAGGTGATGCGGAATAATTTGCTCATGCAATAAGAAATGGTTTTGAAAAGAGAGCCTCGCGTCATCACGACGCGAGGCTCTTATGTTATTTCCCTATATTTAATTCTACGTTCAAGTCATCGGTAGAACTCGATACGTTTGTATCTACCTGGTTAGTGTCTGTGAGCAGACTCTGGACTTTGGGTCTGAAAAGCACTTCGTGGGTTGAACTCACGAATAGCATCAGCATATCGGTTGTTTCTTGATCCACGTTGTTGTCAACCAGTCGTTTGCGAACCATATTCTCCATGGCTTCTTTGAACTCTGTCATTAGCACTGCCGCCTCGGGGTTGTTCTCCTCATTGCCGGCAATGTGCAACAGGAAACCCTTGCACATCTGTTCGCCCATGCCTTCCATAAACCACTCACGGAAATCCTCTATGTTTGTAGGAAGAATATCTTCTGGTAGATTAGTATCGGTAAGAACGTATCGATAGCTATCGAAGACTGGCCAGAATGCATCAATATGATTCTTCATAATGTTGGGTAGAGCATCTTTATAAAGCTGATAGCTCACCTTGCTTACATCGGCTATTGATGGAATCGACTTGATATACTGGGTGCTGATGTCCCACTTCTTGAAGCTGCCGTTTACCTTGATGATACGCCACCCGTTAGGGTGCGTCAACAGAGAGCCTGTCTCTACTTCAACCAGACTGTCAACCCCTGCATCCAGTTCTTTGCGATACTACGCAATGTCGGGGATATGGGCGTGGCCGGAAAATACAAGATGTATACCGCTCTTCATCATCTTGTCGGTTACATCCTCATAATTTACAAGTACATTTTCTTTCTGCAAGCTACTCTTTCCATCGTAGTGCTCCATCACGTTGTGGTGCTGCATGACAACCACCTGCTTACTCTGTTCGTGTGCCTTGTCGGTCTCATCCAGCATCCACTTCATGGTAGAATCGCCGATGGTGCCCGTAGAAGTGTCGACACATAGCAGTACCAGTCCGTCGAATGGTTCACAGGCATACGATAGCGATGCCTGATCTTTGGCATAAGCCATATTGAATCCACAATCCTTATACAGTTCTGCAAACTTCTGTGGCGTTGTGGAACCATCGGCATTATCCACGTCGTGGTTGCCTGGTATCACCACCACCTTTATACCCTCGCTCACCAACTGGCCCAGTGTATTGGCTACCAGCTCGTGACTCTTCTGATCGCCAAGCTCTGTCAGGTCGCCTGTTATCAACATCATATCGGGCTTGGCGCTCAGCGCATCGCCCACCAGCTTGTCAAGAATCTCGGTGCTGTATAGCATCAATTTCGGGTCTTTGGTTGCGTCGTCGGCCTGGTATTGGTCGTTTAGCAAGTCAGGAGCCATCGCATGGATGTCGCTCAGCACCCATATCGTCCTTTCGGTTTGTTCCTGAGCATCATCATCGTTATTATTCACAGCGTTGTCGGCAACGAATGTACACGATGTCACAGCAACTCCACACACCAGTACCGCCAGCATGTTGCGAGTAAATCTTGAAAAAAAGTTTTTAGTCATATTCGTAAAATTATTAGATGTAGTATAATGATCAGTTTTTTCTCATTTCGGTTTTCTAAGTATCCACTCCATATAATAGCCGATGCCAGCCTTACCACCATCATACCCCAACCAGCCCAGAATATGGTTGTTTACAAACTGCTTGGGCATGAGGGCGTACTGCAACTTCCACAACCAGGGATGATTCATGGTTCTGTTGGCACTATGCTGCAGGTGTTTCAGGTCGGGTAACGTCTCTTTAGTATAATTTGTCATCTTTTCAATCTCAAACCCACAGTTGGTGTAGTGGGTGTTCAGTTCGTCAAGCGATTCGAATAGGGCAGCCGATCCTCCCTTCGACGTCAGGGCTATTGCCATCTGGAGTTTAGGATCGTAGGTGTCGAAACTGGCTGCCAGAGCATAATCGTAGATGATCATCACGCCTCCAGGTTTCAGCACGCGATTTACCTCACGGTAGATTTTCTCCTTATCGGTATTATGAACAATCGTCTCAACGGCATAACACACATCAACTGAATTGTCGGCCAACTGGGGAATGCTACTATAGTCTTGTTCGTAAATCGTCACATTCTGCGGCATCTTGTTTTTCTTCAGAGGAATAAGGTCTACACCAACAAAGCGCGACTCGGGGAAACCATAGGCAAGATACATGATGTTGGCACCTTGTCCGCACCCCAGCTCCAGCACCGTATCGCCATCCTTGATATAATCGGCAATGGTATCGGGCTGATAATAGATATCCTCATCGGTAAAGACGCCACTCTTTGAAATCCGGAAATGCATGAAGCCGTCTTGCGAATGGAATATTTTATAGGCCCAATGGCTGACTCGGAAGTAATTGCGTATCTGCGCCAAGGAATTTTTCTCACCATTTATTACTTCTTCCAGATCGATGAACTTTGACATGGCATCAATCTTGGAATGAATCCGATAAATATAATACCCTTTATTCATATGTTACTCCTTGATGTCGTCGAGACGGCTCCTTACTATCTGGCCATCAGTCCAGCGCGCCTCGTTAACGTTTTTAATGACTCTTTCGTCCATACTGATTAAATTGTTCGTGATGCAAAGATAGATAAATATTTGTTTGTAGTACATAAAAAATATGCACGCATTTGGGATGGGGACCAAATGCGTGCATAAATGTATGTAAAATATTACAGTTTGTCCTTATACTTTGTTGGCGTTACTCCATATGTGCGTTTGAACAGTTCGCGGAAGTTTGAAGGCCAAAACCTAGGGTCTTGGCTATGGCGGAGATGGTAAGGCCGGGTTCGTCGTGAAGCAAACGGAGTGATTCCTCAAGTAGGATGGAGTTGATGTACTGTGGAAACGACAGTCCGTCGGCATATTGTGTTTATACCTATAATAATATAGAGGTTTTGTTTCAATAGCGTAGTATTTTTGGTGCAGATATACGTGTTGTTCCTATAGATAATACCCAAAAAGGATAAGTAAAACATAAAAAAACTTAAAAGTTATATTATGGGATTAATTATATTTGTGTATATTATATAATATTAGTACCTTTGCACCCGCAAAAGTGAGTATTGCGCTGGCCATGGAGCTAACAATACCCTGATAAAGAGCAACTTAGCCTTCAAAAATGAAGCAGTTGAAGTTCCTTTTTAAGTGGGTTTGTGTGCTTCGCAGTTGCGAGAAACGCTTAGAAATGAACATTATATATTATAAACATTATTAATTTTTAAACTGAAATGCCAGGATTAATTGGAAGAAAAATCGGAATGACATCCGTTTTCAGTGCCGACGGTAAGAATGTACCGTGCACTGTTATCGAAGCTGGTCCTTGTGTTGTAACTCAGGTTAAGTCTGTTGAGAAGGACGGCTATGAGGCTGTTCAGCTCGCCTTCGGAGAGAAGAAGGAGAAGAATACCACAAAAGCAATGATGGGTATCTTCAAGAAGGCTAACACGACACCAAAGGCCCACTTGGCCGAGTTCAAGTTTGATACCGAGTTGAACCTCGGTGACACCGTTACAGTCGACATCTTCGAGGGTGCCGAGTTTGTTGACGTTGTTGGTACATCAAAAGGTAAAGGATTCCAGGGCGTTGTGAAGCGTCATGGTTTTGGTGGTGTAGGCCAGGCTACTCACGGTCAGGACGACCGTCTGCGTAAGCCAGGTTCTATCGGTGCTTGTTCTTATCCCGCCAAGGTATTCAAGGGAATGCGCATGGGCGGCCAGATGGGAGGCGACAGAGTTACTACTCAGAACCTCAAAGTGTTAAAGGTAATCCCAGAGCACAACCTTATTCTTGTGAAGGGTAGCTGCGCTGGTTATAATGGTTCAACTGTAATAATCAACAAGTAAGATGGAAGTTAGCGTATTGAATATCAAAGGTCAGGAGACCGGACGTAAGGTAACTCTGAACGAGGCTATCTTCGGCATTGAACCAAATGACCACGTTCTTTATCTGGACGTAAAGCAGTATCTCGCTAACCAGCGTCAGGGTACAGCTAAGTCTAAGGAGAGAAGCGAAATCTCTGGTTCTACTCGTAAGCTTGGACGTCAGAAGGGTGGCGGCGGTGCCCGTCATGGAGATATCAACTCGCCTCTGCTGCGTGGTGGTGGTCGCGTGTTTGGTCCTACACCTCGTGACTACAGCTTCAAGCTGAATAAGAAGGTTAAGGCACTTGCTCGTAAGTCAGCCCTTTCATACAAGGCTCAGGAGAATGCAATCGTTGTAGTTGAGGACTTCACTCTGGAGGCTCCAAAGACTAAGGAGTTTGTAAACATTGCAAAGAACCTGAAGGTAGACGGCAAGAAGAGCCTCTTCGTAATGTCAGAGACTAATAACAATGTATACATGTCGGCTCGCAATCTGCAGAACGCAGAGGTGATGGAGGCTTCGCTGGTTAACACCTACAAGGTGCTGAACGCTGATGTCCTGGTTATCACTGAGAAGTCGCTCGAGACTATCGACGGTATCTTAAACAAGTAAAAGGAGGACTAAGGATATGGCATTTATCATTAAACCTATGGTCACTGAGAAGATGACCAAGATTACAGACAAGTCTTCTGTAGAGAAAACTTATAAGGTAAAGGGCGAGGAGCGTACCAAGAAGGCTGAGGCCAAGTATGGTTTCATCGTTCGTCCTGAGGCTAATAAGCTTGAGATTAAGAATGAGGTTGAGAGTCTGTACAATGTTACAGTAATCGACGTGAACACAGTTCGTTACGCCGGCAAGCGTAGCTCACGCTACACTAAGGCTGGTCTGATCAAGGGTCAGAAGAACGCGTTCAAGAAGGCAATCGTTACTCTTAAGGAGGGCGATGTAATTGATTTTTATAGCAATATTCAGTAATAAAAATGGCAGTACGTAAATTAAAGCCCGTAACTCCGGGTCAAAGACACAAGATTATTGGCACGTTCGAGGATATTACTGCATCCGTGCCAGAGAAGTCTCTCGTTTACGGTAAGCGTTCAACCGGTGGTCGAAACAACACCGGTAAGATGACTGTTCGCTACATGGGCGGTGGTCACAAGAAGAAGTATCGTCTGATCGACTTCAAGCGAGAGAAAGATGGTGTTCCAGCTGTAGTAAAGACAATTGAGTACGATCCAAACCGTTCGGCTCGTATCGCACTTCTTTTCTACGCTGATGGTGAAAAACGTTATATCATTGCTCCTAATGGACTGCAGGTTGGTGCAACTCTGATGTCGGGTGCAGACGCAGTACCTGAGGTAGGTAACGCTCTGCCACTGGCTAACATCCCTGTTGGTACAGTGATCCACAACATCGAGATGCGTCCCGGTCAGGGTGCCAAGCTCGTTCGTTCGGCTGGTAATTTCGCTCAGTTGACTTCTCGTGAGGGTAGCTATTGTGTTATCAAGCTCCCTTCAGGCGAGACTCGTCAGATTCTCTCAGCTTGTAAAGCTACTGTAGGTAGTGTAGGTAACTCAGATCACGCTCTCGAGGCATCAGGTAAGGCTGGTCGCTCTCGCTGGTTGGGTCAGCGTCCTCACAACCGTGGTGTTGTTATGAACCCACATGATCACCCAATGGGTGGTGGTGAAGGACGTCAGTCTGGAGGTCACCCACGTTCACGTAAGGGCTTGTACGCTAAGGGTCTTAAGACTCGTGCACCTAAGAAGCTTTCAAACAAGTACATTATTGAAAGAGCTAACAAGAAGTAAACAAGTTAATTAGAGTAAATTATGAGTCGTTCATTAAAGAAGGGTCCATACATCAACGTATCACTCGAGAAGAAGATTCTCGCTATGAATGAGAGTGGTAAGAAGAATGTCGTTAAGACATGGGCCAGAGCATCAATGATCTCACCCGATTTCGTGGGACACACTGTTGCAGTTCATAACGGTAACAAATTTATCCCTGTTTACGTTACAGAAAACATGGTTGGTCACAAGCTCGGAGAGTTTGCACCTACCCGTCGTTTCGGTGGTCACGCCGGTAACAAGAAGTAATCCCAGGGAAAATTGAAAATTTTAAAATTAAAGAATTAAAATGGGAGCAAGAAAACATATTAAGGCTGAAGAAAGAAAAGCAGCACTTAAGACACAGTATTTTGCAAAGCTGAAAGGCTGCCCCTCTTCACCTCGCAAGATGCGCTATGTAGTGGACATGATCCGCGGCATGGAGGTAAATCGCGCACTGGGTGTTCTGAGATTCTCAAAGAAGGCAGCTGCAGCTGATGTAGAGAAACTCCTCCGTTCGGCTATTGCCAACTGGGAAGCCAAGAATGATCGCAAGGCTGAGGATGGAGAGCTTTATGTAACCCGCGTTTTCGTTGACGAGGGCGTTACAATGAAGAGAATGAGACCTGCACCACAGGGTCGTGGATATCGTATCCGCAAGCGTTCTAATCACGTGACTCTGTTTGTTGATGCTAAAACTAATGATGTAAAAGAATAAGTATGGGACAGAAAGTTAATCCAATTAGCAACCGTCTTGGAATCGTAAGAGGTTGGGATTCAAATTGGTTCGGAGGCAAGGACTTCGGAGACAACCTGGTAGAGGATCAGAAAATCCGTAAGTACCTGAACGAGCGTCTGGCTAAGGCTAGCGTTTCTAAGATTGTCATCGAGCGCACATTGAAGCTGGTTACCATTACTATTTGCACAGCCCGTCCAGGTCTCGTCATTGGTAAAGGTGGACAAGATGTCGACAAACTGAAGGAAGAACTGAAGAAGCTCTACGACAAGGAGATTCAGATTAATATCTTCGAGGTAAAGCGCCCTGAGCTCGATGCCACGATTGTTGCCAACAACATCGCTCGCCAGGTAGAGGGCAAGATCGCTTACCGCCGTGCCATCAAGATGGCTATCCAGAACACTATGCGTGCTGGTGCCGAGGGTATCAAAGTTCAGATCTCAGGTCGTCTTAACGGAGCAGAAATCGCACGTAGCGAGATGCTGAAGGAGGGTCGTACTCCTCTGC
Organism: Xylanibacter ruminicola; assembly: GCF_900142525.1. Taxonomy (GTDB): domain Bacteria; phylum Bacteroidota; class Bacteroidia; order Bacteroidales; family Bacteroidaceae; genus Prevotella; species Prevotella ruminicola_A. The sequence goes on from NZ_FRBD01000008.1 coordinate 103,258, forward strand.
ACACATATCGTGCTGATATTGACTACTGTCACTCAGAGGCTCTTACCAAGGTTGGTATTCTGGGTATTAAGGTATGGATTTGCCGTGGTGAGATTTACGGCGACGTTGATCTCGCACCTAACTTCACTCAGGAGAAGACTGGTGGTCGCTCAAACGGCGGTAATGGCCGTGACAGAAAGTTCCGTAATAAGAAGAAGTAATTAATTTATTTAAAGTAGAAGCTTATTATGTTACAGCCTAAAAGAGTTAGATATAGAAGACCTCAGGATGGACGCGGCAACAAAGGCAACGCCCACAGAGGAACAACACTGGCTTTCGGATCATTCGGCATCAAGACAATGGATGCAAAGTGGATCGACAGCCGTCAGATTGAGGCAGCCCGTGTTGCTATCAATCGTTATATGAACCGTGAAGGTCAGGTATGGATTCGCATCTTCCCTGATAAGCCTATCACCCGCAAGCCTGCTGATGTGCGAATGGGTAAAGGTAAGGGAGATCCCGCAGGATGGGTTGCACCTGTTACACCAGGCCGTATTCTCTTTGAAGTAGAGGGCGTTCCTTTCGATATTGCTAAAGAGGCTCTGCGTCTCGGTGCACAGAAACTGCCCGTTAAGACTAAGTTTGTTGTTAGACGTGATTTCGATAAAAACGCTTAATTGAGTATGAAGATTAAAGAAGTAAGAGAGCTCGAGACCAAGGACTTGGCAGAGCGCATTGAGGCTGAGGTTGCAAAGTACAATCAGATGAAGTTGAACCACGCAATCACTCCACTTGAGAATCCATCTCAGATTAAGGCCGCTCGTCGCGACATCGCACGTATGAAATCAGAACTTCATCAGAGAGAACTTAATAAATAACAATGGTCCAGATGGAAACAAGAAATTTAAGAAAGACAAGACAGGGTGTCGTTATCAGCAACAAAATGGATAAAACCATTGTTATTGCAGCCAAGTTCAAGGAGAAGCACCCTATGTATGGTAAGTTTGTCCAGAAGACAAAGAAGTATCACGCACACGACGAGAACAACGAGTGCAATGTAGGTGATACAGTGCTCATTATGGAAACCCGTCCTCTGTCAAAGACAAAGAGATGGAGATTAGTTAACATCGTAGAAAAAGCTAAGTAATTATGATACAGACAGAATCAAGACTTACAGTAGCTGACAACAGCGGTGCACGCGAGGCTCTCTGCATCCGTGTATTGGGCGGTACCAAGCGCCGTTATGCCAGCGTAGGTGATATCATCGTTGTGTCTATCAAGAACGCGATCCCTACAAGTGATGTAAAGAAGGGTGCAGTATCAAAGGCTTTGGTTGTTCGCACTAAGAAGGAAATCCGTCGTGCTGATGGTTCTTACATCCGCTTCGACGACAATGCCTGCGTACTGCTGAACAATGCAGGTGAGCTCCGCGGTAGCCGTATCTTCGGCCCTGTGGCTCGTGAGCTCCGTGCCGTGAATATGAAGGTCGTTTCTTTGGCACCTGAGGTACTTTAATAATTTAATTGATTAAAAGAAATGGCAAAGTTCAATATTAAGAAAAACGATACAGTCATCGTTCTGGCCGGTGAGGACAAGGGCAAGACTGGTAAGGTGCTGAAGGTCCTGACCGACAAGCAGCGCGCACTCGTTGAGGGCATCAACATGGTGAACAAGAGTGCTAAGCCAAGTGCCAAGAATCCTCAGGGAGGATTTGTGAAGATGGAGGCTCCTATTCACATTTCAAATATTAGTTTGATTGATCCAAAGAGTGGCAAGGCTACCCGTGTTGCTATCAAGCGCGAGGGCAAGAAGGTCGTTCGTATCGCTAAAAAGTCAGGAGAGGAGATTAAGTAATGGCAAATACAGCACAGTTAAAGAAAGAGTACAAGGAGAAGATTGCTCCTGCTCTTCAGAAGCAGTTCAACTACACTTCTGCAATGCAGATTCCTGTCCTGAAGAAGATTGTAGTAAACCAGGGTCTTGGTGACGCAACTCAGGATAAGAAGATTATCGAGGTAGCCATCAACGAGATTACCGCTATCTGCGGTCAGAAGGCTGTTGCAACATATTCTAAGAAGGATATTGCAAACTTCAAGCTTCGTAAGAAGATGCCTATCGGTGTTATGGTAACTCTGCGCCGTGAGCGTATGTACGAGTTCCTTGAGAAGCTCGTTCGCATCGCTCTTCCTCGTATCCGCGACTTCAAGGGTATCGAGAGCAAGTTCGACGGTCGTGGTAACTACACACTGGGTATCCAGGAGCAGATTATCTTCCCAGAGATCAATATCGATTCAGTAGACCGCATCCAGGGTATGAACATCACCTTCGTAACATCAGCTCAGACTGACGAGGAGGGATTCGCACTGCTCAAGGCTTTCGGTCTTCCATTCAAGAACGCTAAAAACGATTAAGAGATATGGCAAAAGAATCAATGAAGGCCCGCGAGGTAAAGCGCGCTAAGCTCGTTGCTCGTTATGCTGAGAAGCGTGCAGCTCTGAAGAAGGTGATCGCTACTAGCGAGGATCCCGCAGAGGCTTATGAGGCAGCTCGCAAGTTGCAGAGCATTCCCAAGAACGCTAACCCAATCCGTCTGCACAACCGTTGCAAGATCACAGGTCGTCCAAAGGGATATATGCGTCAGTTCGGTCTTTCTCGTATCCAGTTCCGTGAGATGGCTTCAAACGGCCTGATCCCTGGAGTAAAGAAGGCTAGCTGGTAATCCACTCGATTTAAGCAAAAAGAGATTTATTAATTTAATATTGTCGGGGTAGTCCCGATTAATTAAAAACTTTATTTTATGACAGATCCAATAGCAGATTATCTGACAAGACTCAGAAACGCCATCATGGCACATCACCGTGTCGTAGAGGTTCCTGCGTCAAACTTGAAGAAAGAGATCACTAAGATCCTCTTCGAGAAGGGTTACATCCTGAACTACAAGTTCATCGAGGATGGTCCTCAGGGTACAATCAAGGTTGCCTTGAAGTACGACCCAGCAACTCGTGAAAACGCCATCAAGTGCCTGAAGCGAGTTTCAACACCAGGTCTTCGCCAGTATACTGGTTACAAAGACATGCCGAGAGTAATTAACGGACTTGGAATCGCAATCCTTTCCACGTCTAAAGGTGTAATGACAGACAAAGAGGCCGCAGCCCTGAAGATCGGTGGTGAGGTTCTTTGTTATGTATATTAATTGGAGGATAGAATATGTCAAGAATAGGAAAATTGCCAATTAGTATCCCTGCAGGCGTTACTGTTGCTCAGGACAAGGACGGTGTTGTTACCGTTAAGGGTCCAAAGGGAGAGCTGACACAGAAGGTTGACCCCTCTATCAAGATGACTATCGAGGATGGTCAGGTTAAATTTGAGATCGACGAGAACAGCCCTGTAAATGTTAAGCAGAAGCAGGCTTTCCATGGTCTTTATCGTGCGCTTGTTAATAATATGGTTGTAGGCGTAAGCGAAGGTTACAAGAAGGAGATGGAGCTCGTAGGTGTTGGTTACCGTGTATCAAACCAGGGTAACATCATCGAGTTCGCACTCGGTTATACTCACCCCATCTTCATCCAGCTTCCTCAGGAGGTTAAGGTTGAGACTAAGTCAGAGCGTAACCAGAACCCTCAGATTATCCTCGAGTCATGCGACAAGCAGCTGCTCGGTCTGATTTGTGCTAAGATTCGTTCTTTCCGTATGCCTGAGCCTTATAAAGGAAAGGGTATTTTGTTCAAGGGTGAGGTTATCCGTCGCAAGTCGGGTAAGTCAGCATCAGCTAAGTAATTTTAATTGATTTACGATTATGACAACAAAGAAAGTAGAAAGACGAATTAAGATTAAATATAGAATTCGTAAGAACGTTTTCGGTACAGCCGAGCGTCCTCGTCTGAGCGTTTTCCGCAGCAACAAGCAGATCTATGCTCAGGTAATCAATGATTTGGAAGGTAAAACACTTGCTTCTGCATCATCACTTGGTCTTGAGGCTATGCCAAAGATCGAGCAGGCTGAGAAGGTAGGTGAGCTGGTAGCCAAGAAGGCTCAGGAGGCTGGCGTTACTGCCGTTGTCTTCGACCGTAACGGTTATCTGTATCACGGCCGCGTAAAGTCGCTTGCAGACGCAGCTCGTAAAGGTGGACTTAAATTCTAAACGATTATGGCAATGAACAAAGTTAAAATAAGTAGTGACGTAGAGTTGAAAGACAGACTGGTTGCCATCAACCGTGTTACCAAGGTAACAAAGGGAGGTCGCACCTTTACATTCGCAGCTATCGTAGTTGTCGGCGACGGCAACGGTATCATCGGCTGGGGTCTTGGTAAGGCTGGTGAAGTAACAGCAGCTATCGCCAAGGGTGTTGAGGCAGCTAAGAAGAATCTTGTTAAAGTTCCTGTACTCAAGGGCACCATCCCTCATGAGATGGAGGCTCGCTTTGGCGGTGCACAGGTATTCCTGAAGCCAGCTGCTGCTGGTACCGGTCTTGTTGCCGGTGGTGCTATGCGTGCCGTTCTGGAGAGTGTTGGTATTAAGGATGTGCTCGCTAAGTCAAAGGGCTCATCTAACCCTCACAACCTGGTAAAGGCTACTATCGTAGCTCTGAGCCAGATGCGTGATGCCTACACTGTAGCAGGTACTCGCGGAATCAGTATGGATAAAGTATTTAGAGGTTAAGGAGAATAAACTATGGCAACAATTAAGGTAAAGCAGATTAAGAGTAAGATCGGTTATCCAGTAGATCAGAAGCGCACTCTCCAGGCTCTGGGCCTGCGCAAGATCTCTCAGGTTGTTGAGGTAGAGGACACTCCTTCAATCCGTGGTATGATCCGTAAGGTACACCACCTGGTGACCGTCGTTGAGTAATTAACAATTTAAAAGTAGATTAGATTATGAAACTGAATAATTTAAAGCCGGCTGAGGGTTCTACCCACTCAAGTCGTCGTATCGGTCGCGGACCTGGTTCAGGTCTGGGTGGTACTTCTACTCGTGGTCACAAGGGAGCCAAGGCTCGTTCTGGTTATAAGAGAAAGATTGGTTTCGAAGGTGGTCAGATGCCTCTCCAGCGCCGTGTTCCAAAGGCTGGTTTCAAGAACATCAACCACAAGGAGTACTTTGCAGTTAACCTCTCTACACTTCAGAAGCTTGCTGAGGAGAAGAACCTCACCAAGATCGGAATTGCAGAGCTTATTGCTGCCGGTCTTACCAATGGCAAGGAGCTGGTAAAGGTTCTTGGCAACGGTGAGCTGAAGGCTAAGGTTGACGTAGAGGCTAACGCTTTCTCAAAGACTGCTGAAGAGGCAATCAAGGCAGTAGGTGGTAACGCAACAAAAATCTAACATTAAAAATGAAGAAGTTAATAGAGACACTGAAGAACATTTGGAAGATTGAGGACCTGCGCCAGCGCATCCTCATCACTCTCCTGTTCGTAGCAATTTATCGTTTTGGTTCGTTTGTGGTACTTCCTGGTATCAATCCAGCCATGTTAAGCCAACTGCAGTCACAGACTGCCGGCGGTCTGATGTCATTGCTCGATATGTTCTCCGGTGGTGCATTCTCCAACGCGTCTATTTTTGCGCTTGGAATCATGCCTTACATCTCTGCTTCTATCGTAATGCAGCTTCTTGCTGTCGCTGTTCCCTACGTTCAGAAAATGCAGCGTGAGGGTGAGAGCGGCCGCAAGAAGATCAGCATGTACACCCGCTGGCTCACTGTAGCCATCCTGATGTTCCAGGCACCGGGGTACTTGATGAACCTGAAGATGACTTCGGGAGCTGCTCTGGCAACAGGTATCTCTTGGTCATACTTCATGGTTCCTGCTGTCATCATCCTTGCTGCAGGTAGTATGTTCATCCTGTGGCTCGGTGAGCGCATTACGGATAAGGGTATAGGTAATGGTATCTCGCTGATTATTATGATCGGTATCATCGCCCGCCTGCCTCAGGCTTTCATCCAGGAGGTTAGCTCGCGTTTCACCGCTATCACTGGTGGTGGACTGGTTATGTTCTTGGTCGAGATCATCATTCTCTATGCAGTTGTTTGCGCATCTATTGTTCTGGTTCAGGGCGTTCGCAAAGTGCCCGTTCAGTATGCAAAGCGCCTCGTAGGTAATAAGCAGGTAGGTGGTGCACGTCAGTATATCCCACTGAAGCTGTTCGCTGCCAACGTGATGCCAATCATCTTTGCTCAGGCACTGATGTTCATTCCGTTGACTATCGTTCAGTATTCAGCTCCTGAAAATGCAAGTTGGTTCGTTCGCACGATGCTCGATCATCACAGCTGGACCTACAACATCATTTTCGCTGTATTGATCATCGCCTTTACTTATTTCTATACAGCTATCACTCTGAATCCTACTCAGATGGCTGAGGATATGAAGCGTAACAATGGTTTCATCCCTGGCGTTAAGCCTGGTAAGGAGACCGCTGAGTATATCGATACAGTCATGTCTCGTATCACTCTTCCCGGTTCATTGTTTATTGCTTTCATCGCTATTATGCCTGCTCTCGCAGGTTTGCTGAATGTTCAGGATGCGTTCTCTCAGTTCTTCGGTGGAACATCTCTGCTGATTCTTGTTGGTGTAGTACTTGATACACTTGCACAGATCGAGAGTCACCTGCTGATGCGTCACTATGATGGCCTGCTCAGTTCTGGTCGTATTCATGGACGTGGAATGGCTGCTTATTAATCTTCTATGAAGATATTCCTGAAGACTGAAGATGAAATAGAGCTGATGCGCCAGGCTAACCAACTCGTTGGTCGTACGCTTGGTGAATTGGCAAAACATATTAAGCCTGGTATAACGACCCTCCAGTTGGATAAGATAGCGGACGAGTTCATTAGAGATAATGGTGCTATCCCAACTTTCAAGGGTTTCCCCAATCCATATGGAGGGCCGTTTCCTGCCAGCATCTGCACATCGGTGAATGATGTAGTCGTACATGGTGTGCCCAATGCAGAGACAGTTCTGAAAGAGGGTGACATTATATCTGTAGACTGCGGAACACTGTTGAATGGCTTTAACGGAGACTCTTGTTACACATTCTGTGTAGGCGAGGTGTCGGACGAAGTCAAACAATTGCTGAAGACAACCAAAGAGTCGCTTTACCTTGGTATCAAGAATGCCGTAGCGGGTAATCATCTTGGTGACATCAGCAGTGCAGTGCAGGAACACTGTGAGGCACAGAAGTACGGCATCGTGCGCGAGCTTACCGGTCATGGTATCGGTCGCGACATGCACGAAGATCCACAGGTGCCTAACTATGGTAGGAGAGGTAATGGTATCATGCTGAAAGCCGGTATGTGTTTAGCTATAGAGCCTATGGTAACTATGGGTAATCGCGCTATCTGGATGGATGCTGACCGCTGGACAATACGTACTCGTGACGGTAAGCCAGCTGCTCATTTCGAGCATACCATCGCTGTTAGAAAAGGTCAGGCTGAAATCCTGTCTTCTTTCGAAGAAGTTGAAAAACTAGAAGGTAATATTTATTAAAAATACTGTATGGCAAAGCAATCCGCTATTGAGCAGGACGGAACAATTGTAGAGTCGTTGTCGAATGCGATGTTCCGAGTAGAACTTGAAAATGGAGTCCAGATAATTGCGCATATCTCTGGTAAGATGAGAATGCACTATATCAAGATCCTCCCCGGAGATAAGGTTAAGGTGGAGATGAGTCCATATGACCTGACAAAGGGACGAATTGTATTCAGATACAAATAAACAATTTGAATTAATATGAAGACAAGAGCATCATTGAAGAAGCGTACCCCAGACTGCAAAATCGTACGTCGTAAGGGCCGCCTGTTCGTTATCAACAAGAAGAACCCAAAGTATAAAATGCGTCAGGGTTAATGTTAAATAAGCATAAAATTGCGGAGAATTGAAAAATTCTTCGTACCTTTGCATGCTTTTTAGCGAGAAATGTAATTTTTAAAGTAATTTATTTTTATCTTTTTAATTAACAATGGCAATAAGAATTGTTGGAGTAGATTTGCCCCAGAATAAGCGTGGCGAAATCGCATTGACTTATATCTATGGTATAGGTCGAAGTAGTTCAGCAAAGATATTGGACAAGGCAGGTGTCAGCCGTGACCTGAAGGTTAGCGAGTGGACTGACGACCAGGCAGCCAAAATCCGTGAAATTATCGGCGCTGAATTCAAAGTAGAAGGTGATCTCCGTTCAGAGATCCAGTTGAATATCAAGCGACTGATGGATATTGGTTGCTATCGTGGCGTACGTCATCGTAACGGTCTTCCCGTTCGCGGTCAGAGCACCAAAAATAATGCTCGTACTCGTAAGGGTAAGAAGAAGACTGTTGCTAATAAGAAGAAGGCTACGAAGTAATTCCTAAATTAAACATTAAACATTAAAGAATTAAAGTTTAAGAATTATGGCAAAGAAAACAGTCACTTCAAAGAAGAGAAACGTGAGAGTAAACGCTATCGGCCAGCTCCACGTTCACAGTTCTTTTAATAATATTATTGTGTCGCTGGCTAACGACGAGGGTCAGATCATCTCTTGGTCATCAGCTGGTAAGATGGGCTTCCGTGGCTCTAAGAAGAATACTCCTTATGCTGCTCAGATGGCTGCTGAGGATTGTGCTAAGGTTGCTTACGACCTGGGTCTTCGCAAGGTTAAGGCTTATGTTAAGGGTCCCGGTAACGGTCGTGAGTCTGCTATCCGTGCTATCCACGGTGCTGGTATCGAGGTTATGGAGATTATCGATGTAACTCCACTGCCACACAACGGATGTCGTCCTCCAAAGCGTCGTCGCGTATAATTATTAGAAGGATTATTAAGAAGAAACATATTTTATTATTATGGCAAGATATTTAGGACCGAAATCAAAAATTGCGCGTCGTTTTGGTGAGCCCATCTTCGGCGCAGACAAAGTTTTGTCTAGGAGAAACTTCCCTCCTGGACAGCATGGCAACAACCGTCGTCGTAAGATGTCTGAGTATGCCGTCATGCTGGCAGAGAAGCAGAAGGCCAAGTATACTTATGGAGTACTTGAGCGTCAGTTCCGTAATATGTTCGAAAAGGCTGCTAAGGCCGAGGGTATCACCGGTGAGGTTCTGCTCCAGAACCTCGAGAGTCGTCTTGACAACGTAGTGTTCCGTCTTGGTATTGCTCCTACCCGCGCTGCTGCTCGTCAGCTCGTTGGTCACAAGCACATTACCGTTGATGGTCAGGTTGTTAATATCCCTTCTTATGCTGTTAAGCCTGGTCAGGTAGTTGCTGTTCGTGAGAAGTCTAAGTCTCTTGAGGTTATTGAGGCTGCTCTTGCAGGTTTCAATCACAGCAAGTATCCTTGGATCGAGTGGGATGAGAATGTTAAGGGCGGTAAGTTCCTGCACAAGCCAGAGCGCGCTGACATCCCCGAGAATATTAAGGAACAGTTAATCGTTGAGTTGTACTCTAAGAACTAAAATCATTTAAATTAATGGCGATATTAGCATTTCAAAAACCCGATAAAGTCGTAATGTTGGAGGCCAACGACAAGTTCGGCAAGTTCGAATTTCGTCCTTTGGAGCCCGGCTTTGGTGTAACCATTGGTAACGCCCTGCGCCGCATTCTACTTTCATCACTCGAGGGTTATGCTATCAATACCATCCGTATTGCTGGTGTTGAGCATGAATTCTCTTCAGTTCCCGGTGTAAAGGAAGATGTAACCAACATTATCTTGAATCTGAAGCAAGTTCGATTCAAGCAAGTAGTAGAAGAATTCGAGAACGAGAAAGTCAGTATCACGGTCGAGAATTCTACCGAATTCAAAGCCGCTGACATCGGCAAGTATCTGACTGGATTTGAAGTGTTAAATCCCGATTTGGTGATTTGTCATTTAGATTCCAAAGCATCGATGCAGATTGATCTTACAATCAACAAAGGTCGCGGATATGTTCCCGCTGATGAGAATCGCGAGTTCTGCACCGACGTGAATGTAATTGCAATCGATTCTATTTACACTCCGATCCGTAACGTAAAGTACACTGTTGAGCCATATCGCGTTGAACAGAAGACTGACTATGACAAGTTGGTACTCGAGGTTACTACGGACGGTTCCATTCACCCAAAGGACGCTCTGAAAGAGGCTGCCAAGATTCTTATCTATCACTTCATGCTGTTCTCTGACGAGAAGATCTCTCTTGAGACTTCAGAGACTGAGAGCAATCAGGAGTTCGATGAGGAAATCCTGCACATGCGCCAGCTGCTTAAGACTCGTCTCGTTGACATGAACCTCTCAGTTCGTGCCCTCAACTGCCTCAAGGCTGCTGATGTTGAGACTCTTGGCGATCTGGTACAGTATAATAAGACTGACCTCCTGAAGTTCCGTAACTTTGGTAAGAAATCGCTCACTGAGCTTGATGATTTGCTCGAGAGTCTGAATCTGTCGTTTGGAACTGATATTTCAAAATACAAACTGGACAGAGAGTAATCTCCTGCCCAATAAAAGTACAAAAGAAAAATGAGACATAATAAGAAATTCAATCATCTCGGTCGTACTGCATCTCACCGCAGTGCCATGCTCGCTAACATGGCTATCTCTCTGATCATGCACAAAAGAATCACTACGACCGTTGCAAAGGCTAAGGCCCTGAAGAAGTATGTAGAGCCCCTTATCACTAAGGCTAAGGAGGATTCTACCAACTCTCGTCGTGTAGTATTCAGCTACCTTCAGAACAAGGACGCTATCAAGGAGCTCTTCTCAACTGTAAGTGAGAAGGTTGGTGATCGTCCCGGTGGATACACTCGTATCATCAAGCTCGGTACTCGTCAGGGTGACGCCGCTCAGGTTTGCTTCATCGAGCTCGTAGACTTTGATCCAGAAATGGCAAAGGATACTAAGAAGAAGACAACCCGTCGTTCACGCAAGTCAGCTCCAAAGGCTGAGGCAGCTGCTGAGGCTCCTGTAGCTGAGGAGGCTAAGGCTGAGGCTCCCGCTGCTGAAGAGGCAAAGGCTGAGTAATAGTTAGAATTTTTAATTCTCATATATGGATAGAGCTCGCATCTTAAGGTGCGGGCTTTATTTTTTAGGGATTCCCCTATATATTTTGGGGGGAATTCCCTTTTTTATTTGTTGAAGTCTTGTTATCTTTGCAGCGTGAATTAATAATAATAGGTTTAAGGTTATGAAGAAGCTCGTAGTTTTATCGCTTGGTGCAGTGCTGTTTTTCAGCAGCTGTGGCACTTATACTGAAACTGGTGCTACAACAGGTGGCTGGTTCGGATCTATTATTGGTTCGGCTATTGGAGGAATAGCTGGTGGACCGCGTGGTAGTGATGTCGGCACACTTATTGGTATGGCTGGCGGAGCAATGGTTGGTGCTGCTATCGGACAGGCCGCTGATGAAGCTCAACAGAAGAAGATGGAGGAGTACCAGAGGCGTCGAATGGAGCGCGGTCAGGGCGACTATCAGCCCAGATATGGATATCCTGATAATCATGGTTATGAAACAAAAGATTTTGATGTACTTGAGATTCGTCGCCCGATGTTGATAGATACCAACCGCGACCAGTTATTAAGCCGTGGCGAAGAGGCTAGGGTAGTGTTTGAGATATTCAATACCTCTACCAAACCTGTATATCGCATTACTCCGAGTGTAACGGAGATTACGGGTAACAAGCATATAGAGGTGTCTGATAACGTTATGATTGAGTGTATTGAGCCAGGTAAAGGTATTCGCTATACAGCGCTTGTGAGGGCCGATAATCGACTAAAAGATGGTGAAGCGGTATTCCGCATAGGAGTTTTCCAAGGTAATAGAGAACAAGTATCCCAAACAAGGGAATTCAGGATTCAAACAAGTAAGCGATAGGATAACCTATCGCTTCTTTTTTTCTTCTTGATGTTTCTTTTTCATTTGTTCGTTAAGTTCTACCCAGATGGGCTTGGCAGCCGAACCATCGTTGGTACTCATGTCAAGTTCTGGTTGGCTGAAGAACTCTGCGGGTTTATATGGGATGACTGATTCCTCGTACTTCTCAACAATTACTGGCGCTATGCCTTGTGCTATGATACCTAACTCTTGTGCAGCCCTCACAGAAAGGTCAATGACGCGACCTCTAACGTATGGACCACGATCGGTGACCTTTACGATAACCTGCTTGCCGTTGGCTGGATTTGTTACTAGCAACATCGTGCCGAATGGATATGTACGATGGGCACATGTAAGACTGTCGTGATGCAGTCGTTCGCCACTTGCCGTTTTACGTCCGCTGAAGCTTTTGGAATAAAACGAAGCCTTACCACTCTCGGGTTGAGCCAGAGTGGTAAAGCTTATCAGTAGTGTAAGAATTGTTATATAAAGTCTTCTAATCATCAATTGGGTTATACAATGCAAGCAACATTGTAACTAACGACCTTGGCTTACGCCGAGCTCTATACAATGCCCTGCGCGAGCATGGCCTTGGCGACCTTCATGAAGCCGGCTACGTTGGCACCCTTCACATAGTTGATGTAGTTGCCTTCCTTACCATACTTCACGCACTGCTCGTGGATGCCCTGCATAATCTGGTGCAGGCGCTGGTCTACTTCCTCTGCAGTCCATGCCATGCGCATAGAGTTCTGGGTCATCTCCAGACCAGATGTTGCTACACCGCCGGCGTTGACAGCCTTTCCAGGCGCAAACAGCTGACCAGCAGCGATGAACTTGTTAACAGCCTCGGCTGTGCAGCCCATGTTAGATACCTCGGCTACGCAGAGTGGCTTATTCTCCAGAATCATGTCGGCATCATTACCATTCAGCTCATTCTGGGTGGCACATGGCAGATAGATATCGGCCTTCTGCTCCCATGGCTTCTTGCCAGCATAGAACTTAGAGCCCTCGAACTCCTCCTCGTATGGCTGACATACGTCGTTGCCACTGGCACGGAGCTCCAGCATGTAGTCGATCTTCTCGGCATCCAGACCCTCTGGGTCGTAGATGTAACCGTCAGGACCAGAGATGGTGATAACCTTTGCTCCCATCTCGGTGGCCTTCTTGGCTGCTCCCCAAGCCACGTTGCCGAATCCACTCAGAGCAACAGTCTTGCCCTTAATGTCGAGTCCGTGAGTCTCTAGCATGTGGTGTACAAAGTAGAGTGCACCATAACCAGTTGCCTCTGGGCGCAGTATGCTGCCGCCCCATTCCATACCCTTACCTGTGAGGGTTGCACCATGGAACTGGCTTGTCAGCTTCTTATAATATCCGAACAGATAACCAATCTCACGTCCGCCTACGCCGATATCACCAGCAGGAACGTCCATGTCGGGACCGATTACCTTGTAAAGCTCGCACATAAATGCCTGGCAGAAACGCATAATCTCAGCGTCGCTCTTACCGCGTGGAGCAAAGTCAGAACCTCCCTTGCCACCACCCATAGGCAGTGTGGTCAAAGCGTTCTTGAATGTCTGCTCGAAACCGAGGAACTTCAGGATGCTCAGGTTTACTGATGGGTGGAAACGCAATCCGCCTTTATATGGGCCGATAGCGCTGTTGAACTGTACGCGGTAACCGATATTTACCTGTACTTCGCCCTTATCGTCAACCCAGGGCACACGGAATGTGGTGATACGTTCTGGTTCCACAATGCGCTCTATGATCTTGGCTTTCTCAAACTCGGGGTGCTGGTTGTAAACATCCTTAATGCTGTCCAACACCTCTCTTACTGCCTGTAAGTACTCCATTTCGCCTGGATGCTTCTGCTCCAAGGCCTGCATAATTTTCTCAACTTCCATGTTCTTAAAATTGTTCTAAGTGTCAATTTGTTATTAATTGTACTGCAAAAGTAGGAAAATTATCGATACCTTCCAAGTAAAAACCAGAAAAATTTTATCGCAAAGTTACATTTTGTTAATTGTGCGCGTTCCCAGGAAATGATGGAAGGATTCTTGATAACCATCAGGTACGTGGATAATCTCGTTACCGATGTAAATACAGTCGTTGCGGTCTACCTTTTTTATTTTATCTACAGCAATTATGTATGACCGATGCACACGCAGGAATTTATCCGGCGGCAACATATCTTCTACGGCTTTCATTGTCAGGTGTGTAATCAGCGGTTTACTCTCACCATCCAGATAGAACATCACATAGTCCTTCATGCCGTTTACATAGATGATGCTCTCGATAGTGATGTTCCGTAGCTCTCCATCTACTCGGACGAAGAGGGATGTCGCAGAACAATTCTCCTTCCTCCTTTCTCCTTCCTCGTTCCTCGAGTTAAACCACTCTTTAGCCTTTTCCACTGCTACCATAAACTTATTGTAGCGGATGGGCTTCAGCAGGAAGTCGAGTGCGCTCACTTCGTAGCTTTCAAAGGCATACTCCTTGAAAGCCGTGGTAAATATCACTCGTGTCTCTGTGGGAATCATGTGGGCTAGCTCCATGCCGTTCAGATCGGGCATCTGGATGTCGAGAAACAGCAGATTGGGCTTCTGCTCTTTTACGGCATTGATGGCCTCAACCGAATCAGTGAAACTGCCCAGCAGTTTCAGGTCAGGCGTTTTAGCCACAAACGATTCCATCAGTTTGACTGCCAGAGGTTCGTCGTCTACGATGATACAGGTCATGTTAATTGACAATTGATAATTGACAGTTGATAATTATTGATTCTTAATTGTAATTCTCACGTGGAAGATGTCGTCTTCGAGTGACTGTTCCCACGTATAGCGATTTGTATACATCAGGTCTAGTCGGCGACGGGTGTTCTCCAGTCCGATACCCGATCCACTGCGATCAGCATCATCTTTGGGGAAGTTGGTGTTGTCGCAGTTAAAAATCAGTTCACCTTCATTTTGTAGCAGTCTGATGTCAATCTTTGATGTACGACTGCTGCTCACTCCGTGTTTAAATGCATTCTCAACCAGCGAAATAAATAGCAATGGGGCAATCTCCATGTTCTGTTTTACATCGAATGATGTTGTTACCTCTGTCTTCTCGTTGCAGCGCAATTTCATCAGCGATATATAGTTGCGCATAAACTCCACTTCGCCCTCAATGGGTACCATCTTTTTGTTTGTCTCATACATGGCGTAGCGCAGCAGGTCGCTCAGCTGGGCTATAGCATCCTGAGCGGAATCGGCATCAATCTGGCAGAGACTCGATATGTTGTTCAGGGTGTTAAACAGGAAGTGTGGGTTTATCTGATTCTTCAGCCATGCCAACTCTGCCTCGGTATTCTTGGCCTTCTCGTCTTTCAGTTGTTGCTTGATCTCTCGTGTACGGATATAGTGGCGTATGCCGATGGCAATAGCTGCAACCATACAGTTAAGGACCAGGAACATCAGGAAGCCAGAGAAGAAGCCAATCCACATGTTGGGGCCCATCTCGGGCATGTTAGGGATGTTGTTGCGATTAAAGAAAACATAGAAAAACTGGGAGTTCAGTCCGATAATCAGCACGAGATTGATAAGCGTGAACCACCAGTAACGATGTTTGAAAAAGAGCTTGGGGCCAAATAGGTAGAAATTCAGAAAATAAATAACCAATGGCGACTGGAACAGTCCCCATACTACGAGAAATGAAGTACGTGTGGCGTGACCGTCTTGCGTACTAAGATATGTGGCCAGTGGCATGGCGCAGATAATGACTAGCCATACTGCCACCTGTGCTGCTAGTAACCAGATGTCTTTTTTCTCTATCTTCTTCATAACGCTTGCAAATATAATATTTTTTTCCTACGGATTATACGGATTATACGAATTATTTTCAGTTTGTGATAAAAAATCCGTAAAAACCGTATAATCCGTAGACTATAAATAAGTTTAATTGGTTTCCGATCCGATGCTGTTCAACATCTCACCCTGCGACTGCTGCTCAATGAAGTCGTTCTGTACGCGGCTCTTGTGCTGCTTGCTTGCCATCTTGGTGTTGCCAAAGCTGTAGCTTACTGTGAATGTAACGCCGTAGATGGGCACCTTTATGTTATTGTAAGAGGTGAAATCCTTACCGCGGCTACAGGTCTCAATGCTGATGTTGCCACCCTTGTTCAGTCCCAGTTGTCCTGAAATGCTCAGATTCAGCTTGTCGTTAAGCAGACTCTTCGAGAGGCTTGCTGTTACCAGATTGAATCCACCGCTCCATCCCTGCAGCGTGTAGCTCTTGGTTGATGAGATGGCAAATGCACTCAGCTTCAGATTCCAAGGCAGCGTCTGCTGTATACCTGCCATGATGTTGGCTGTCCATCCGTTATTGCTCTCGTCAAGCACGTCGCTACGCAGGTCGATGTAGTTCAGACTTCCGTTAAAGAAGAGTCGTGTGTCCTTGGTCAGCAGATAGTTTACGTAGCCGTTCACACCTGTCTGATGACTCTTTACTACATTGCCATAGGTGGTGTTCAGCAGGTTGTTGTTGTCGTAGAAGCTGTACTGCGAGATGGCGTTATCAACAAAGTTGTGATGCAGGTTCAGGTTTACCATCAGCTTCGATGTGAAGGCGTTGTATACCAGCGAGATGTTGTGGGCTTTCTCTACATCCAGGTCCGGATTACCATAGAACAGTGCTATCGGGTTCGACTTATCAACGTATGGGTTCAGGTAAGAGATACCAGGGCGGCTGATGCGCATGTTGTAGGTCAGGCCGAGGTTGCTGCCCATGCCGAGGTTATACTGCATGCTGGCTGTTGGGACCAGGCTTCCGTAGCTCGTGCTGAAGTTATCGCCATTGCCCAGATGGTATTCTACGTCCTGCCAGGTGTACTCATAGCGCAGGCCTGCCTTCAGTCCGAATTTGTTCCAGTTGCCCACGTATTCGCCATAACCAGCCAGAATAGAGTTCTTATACTCGTAGTCAGAGCTTGAACTTGGATCGTAAACGCCCTTCAGATAATATTTTGAATCTGATGTGGCATCGTGCAACTGCAGCTTACCGCCTAGACTTAGTGTCTGTCCCTGCGCCAAAGGCATGGTGTAATCCAACTGGAAAGTGTGGTTGGTGGTTTTGTTCTCATTGTCGGAGAATCTGTTAGTCAGGTCGATAAGTGACGAACTGTTGTCGAAGTTGTTTGTTGTCTCTGTGGTAGAGGGGCTGTAGTTGAGCTGATATGTAAGAGCTAGCGACTGGGTGTGATCTTTGTTGAAGAAACGCTGATAGTCGATGCTTCCGCTGAACGATGTGCGCGAGTTCTTCATATCGGTAGTGCTTGTGTAATCGAAGCCTGTGCCGTAAGCATCTCCGCCCATGGTGGTATAAGTTGTGCCGTTGCTCTTCATGTTCATGGTGTTGATAGATGCCGTCAGGTTCAGGCTGCTCATGGGGTCAAGCTGGTAGCCCAGAGTCAGGCTTCCCATAGTAAACGGTGTCTTCACATCGTTCTCCGATGTCAGTATCTGTGAGTTACCGTTGTCCTGTAGCTGCTCCATTTCGGTTGTGGTGTTGCCAGGCTTGTTGTAGCTTGTCATCACGTTGGCGCTGAATGAAAGCTTGCCCTGCTGTCCGCTTACAAATGCGCTTCCGCCCAGTTGCTTGGTTCCTGCCGATGCACGAACAGTTCCGTTGATGCCGTTCATGCTTTGTGCGGTGGCCTGTCCGTTCACGTCTACCTTGTTCAGTACGATATTCAATACACCAGCTGCACCTTCTGCATCGTATTTTGCGCCTGGGTTGGTCATTACCTCAATGCTCTTAACGGCTGTGGCTGGCATGCTCTTGAAAACCATCGATGGATTGCTCGAGAACATCACGTTGGGCATTCCGTCTACGTATACCTTAAACGATGAACTGCCGTTTACGGTGATGTTATCCTGTCCGTCAACAGTTACCATTGGTACTTTGCGGAGCATATCCAGAACGGTGTACGACTTTGAGTCCTCATCTTCGGCCACATTGTAGCTCATCTTGTCTACATCCATTTTTACTAATGGCTTCTGGGCTACAACTTCAACACCTTTCAGCATGGTCTCGCTCTCCTTCATGTAGATGGTGTCCAGGTCGAGTGTGCCAGCCTTACCAAGTTCAATATCCTTGATCAGGTCTTCCTTACCCACGCTGCTGAATACGATGCTGTAAGTACCGCTGCCCTTTACTTCCTGCTGGAACTGTCCGTTCTCGTTGGTCAGAAACATGGCTACTGGCTTGTCCTTCTTCTTAGCCGAGAAGATGCGGACTGTGGCATAAGGCTCACTCTCGCCAAGTGTCTGGTCTATCAATACACCCTTAACGGTGGTTTGGGCCATAGTCTCTACTGCCATCAGGCAGATTGCTGCAAATGTAAGAATAATCTTTTTCATACCTTTTTATTTTATTGTTTCTACTTTTTCGTCCTTTTGACGATGCAAAGGTATGAAGAATGGGGGCAAACGTGAAATAACTTTCGACGTTTACCCCCATGTGTTTCGACGTTTACCCTCAATTAGATTTTGTCGAGTGCCTGTTTGATGTCGTTCAGTATATCTTCTACGTCCTCAATACCAACGCTCAGACGAATCAGGTCGGGTGCGATGCCTGCCTCAAGCAACTGCTCTTCGCTCAGCTGACGGTGAGTGTGGCTGGCTGGATGCAGCACACAGGTGCGGGCATCGGCCACGTGGGTAACGATGTTTATCATCTCCAGCGAGTCCATCCACTTGATGGCTGTCTCGCGTGTTCCTTTCAGACCGAAGGCGATAACGCCACAGCTTCCGTTGGGCAGATACTTCTGTCCCAGTGCGTAGTACTTATCTGTGGGCAGTCCGCAGTAGTGAACCCAAGCCACCTTCTCGTTGGCATTCAGGAACTCGGCCACTTTCTGAGCGTTCTTACAGTGCTGGGCCATACGCAGATGCAGTGTCTGCAGACCAAGGTTCAGCAGGAACGAGTTCTGTGGTGCAGGTATGCTGCCAAGGTCGCGCATCAGCTGGGCTACCAACTTGGTCATATAGCCCATCTTGCCGAAGGCCTTTACGTAAGTCAGTCCGTGGTATGACTCATCGGGTGTGCAGAGTCCTGGGAACTTTTCTGCGTGAGCCATCCAGTCGAAGTTGCCGCTGTCAACTACGCATCCGCCAACCTGAGTGGCCAGACCATCCATATATTTGGTGGTAGAGTGGGTTACGATGTCGGCACCCCACTCGAATGGGCGACAGTTTATTGGTGTAGCAAAAGTGTTATCGATAATCAGGGGCACACCATTCTTGTGTGCTATCTTGGCAAACTTCTCGATGTCGAGCACGGCGCAGCCTGGGTTTGTGATGGTCTCGCCAAACAGGGCCTTGGTGTTTGGACGGAAAGCCTTCTGAATCTCCTCTTCGCTGGCATCTGGCGATACAAAGGTGCAGTCGATGCCAAGCTTCTTCAGTGTGACGCCAAAGAGGTTGTATGTTCCACCGTAAATCTCGTTTGAGGTTACGAAGTGGTCGCCGCTCTGGCAGATGTTGAAGATGGCGTAGAAGTTGGCAGCCTGGCCGCTTGAAGTAAGCATTGCGCCCACACCGCCCTCGAGTGTAGCTATCTTAGCAGCCACAGCGTCGTTGGTAGGATTCTGCAGGCGGGTGTAGAAGTAGCCCTCCTTCTCCAGATCAAACAACTTTGCCATCTCGTCAGAGTCATCATACTTAAATGTGGTGCTCTGAATGATGGGCAACTCAATTGGTTCTCCGTTCTTGGCCTTGTAGCCAGCCTGTACGCAAAGCGTGCCTTGTCTCAATTTCTTCTCCATTTGCTTGTTGTTTATTTCATTTTGGCCGCAAAGATACCAATTTCTAATCAAAATGCCAAATATAATTCTATTTTTCTGTCATTTGGTTAAGATAGGTGAACAACTATTTAAAGAGTTTAACCAGAATAAGTAACTACAAGAAATAGTTGTGTGTTTACATTTTTATAGTTACATTTGCCGCCAGATACTGATAACGTTGTTGAAGTTAAACTTAAAAAACAGAAACAAGAATGAAGAAACTTACAAATAAAGAGCGTGAAGTGATGGAGCTGTTTTGGCACCACGGCCCAATGTTCGTTAGGGAGCTGTTGGAACATTACGATGAGCCCAAACCGCATTTCAATACCCTGTCTACTATTGTACGCAGACTGGAGTATCAGGGCTATGTAGGCCACAAACAGTATGGTTCTACTTATCAGTATCATGCACTGATAACTGAGGAGGATTATGCCAAGAAGAATATCTTCCGTCTGGTTGACAACTACATCGTTGATTCCTATAAAGGATTGGTGTCGACCTTCTTGAAGGAAGAGAAACTCTCTGTAGATGAACTCCGCGAACTGCTCACACAAGTTGAAGAATATAAAGATTCAAAGAAATGATGACTCTGTTTTTCACCTACGAACTGAAGGTTGCTATACTGATAGCTGTGTTTTACATCTTCTGGCGATTGCTGGTTGCTAACGAGACTTGGCACCGACTTAACCGTATTGTTTTGCTTTCTACTGCTATCGCATCGTTTGTATTGCCGCTCTGCGTGATAACCATTCACCATACGGTAGAGGTAACGCCTGATGCGGTAGAGCCTGCATCTACAGTTGTTGCGGATTTAGAATCTGCTACCAGCGAGACCGATATTTCAAGTTCTCTCCAGCAAGCACCTGTGGCAGAAACCGCTTTAGTGCCAACAGAGACACAACAGTCTTTCAATTGGCAACTGCCGCTAACCGTCATATATATAATAGGTGTATTGGTGGTATTGTTGAGAGTTGCTATGTCGTTATGGCGACTTCACACGATGGCGGCCGAAAGCGAGATCCATCTCTTGGACGATGGGCGCCAGATAGCTGTATGCGAGAAAATACAATCGCCCTTTAGTTGGTGGAAAACAGTATTCCTGAATCGTCAGGATTATGAGGATGGCCCCACAGCCCTCCTGACTCATGAACTGGGGCACATCCGTCTGCATCACTCTGCCGATGTGCTCTTGGTAGAACTGCTTACTGCCCTGCAATGGTTCAACCCCACTATGTGGATGCTTCGTGCCGACTTGCGCACCATCCACGAATATGAGGCCGACCAGCAGGTCATCTCTCACGGATTCAACGACGTTCAGTATCTACAGTTATTAATCCGTAAGGCCGCTGTACAGAGCGGGTACTCTCTGGCAAACGGTTTCTTTAACAGTACCCTCAAAAAAAGAATTAAAATGATGATGAAACCAAAATCAACCCGCCACCAGTGGCTTCGTTTTGCCTATCTGCTGCCCATCATAGCTGTATCGCTTGCCTTGTCGGCCAAAGTCCAGTTGGATGTAGTGGATCGTGGTTCAAATATCGTTTTCAGCGAACCTCAGGAGCCAATAACCAACGAGAACCGGCTCTTTCTGATTGTCGATGTTGATGAAGCAAGAAAGATTGTTCCACAAAAAGGAAAGACAAGGAGTGTGTGGGGATACGTTGACGATAATGGTCACTGGGATAAAAAATCTGCAGAAGCAGCCAATCATGGTAAGCATCTTGTTGTTCATATGCCCAAAGGCTCTGTGTTAGTAAACGACAAAGAGACGAAGAAAATTGAGGCTGACGTCAATTACTCATTCGCCCAAGCCACAACGGAATGGCAACTAAATGGTGTGCCATTCGATGAGAACAATGTTCCCGTTCTGAACTGCAAGGATCTCAAAAGGATAGAGCAACATTGGAATGGCAAGAAGAATGTTGTTAATTTCATCACGAGTGCAGAATCTGCCATTATTCTCATTGAGAAGGATGGTAGAGAGTGCATAGGTGTGAAAGCTCCAGTTGGGGCTTTCTACACCTGGCTTGTTAATGGGCATCTGGCCGAAAGAGGTGCTATAAATAAAGATAAATGGTGGAATGTAAGAGGATATTACCCTTTGTATGACCATTTAATAACTCTTGATGGAAAAGAGATTAATAAAGGCTATCTGCCATATGTGCCACTAAACTATATTAAAGAGGTAAAACTGATACAAGGTGAGACACCACGACGTATTGAACTCTATACCCACTATGTTACCGAATTTAATAGAGATGTTGATTTTGACTATCCTGCAGAGTACAAAGAAAAGCAGAAAGCATGGATATTCTTTAAAGCCGAAGAAATGGCCACAGGTCGACAACTGAAGGATGCTGAGATAACAGTAGTAGAGACTGGCCAGAAAGCCAAAACCAATGCCGAAGGCTGGTGCGAGCTAAAGGTTCCCCTAGGAACAACCGTACGTGCGTCGTATCCAGGATTAGAAGCCGAGACATACAAAGTAAATCATTTTAATGGCAACGACATACAAGGATGGACTTTCTGTATGAGCAAACCCGGAGAGCGTATCTATGGTAATGTACAGCAAGAGGCCGAGTTCGCTGGTGATAAAGATAAGTGGTTTGCTATAAACACACAATTGCCAAAAGCTACTGATGGCAAGGGAATATCTCGCAGGGTTACTGTAAATTTCGTTGTCAACGAAGATGGCTCCATCAGTGGTGTCAGAATCAGAAATGGAATTAACAAAACGCTTAACGAAGAGGCTCTCCGATTGGTTCGAAGTATGCCACGATGGAAACCAGCCATCAAAGATGGTAAGCCCGTAAAAAGCCTAGTTCTTTCAAGTGTTTCTTTTGAGAACATACAGGACAATGTCCTTATCGGTGCATACGTTCGAGATGAAAAAACGAAGAAATACCTGAATGATGCCACAGTAGAGCTGATGAATATGAACAAAGTTGTACTATCAAAACCGAGGATTCAAGAAGTAGTAAGAGGTTCAGAGATGTATCGCTACGTTTGGGCTGTACCTCGCCAGGACAAATACATCATAAAGGTTACGAAGCCAAAATTCCAAACGGAGTATAGAACAATCACAATAAAAACCAGCGAAACGCAGAAAATCGTCGATGATATAATCCTCAAATCAAAATCGTAATCTCTTGTTTTGATAATTATTACTGGAAATGGTCACGGTCACAGTTGTGACCGTGTGACCAATACTAATGCTTTTAGGGTACGATAGCTATAGTTAGCAGGGGCAATAATTAAGGATAGCAGGTACAGAAGCGTTACTTTTCCATCGTTTGCCTATACTGAAACGATCGTTCGCCTATACGCAAATGATTGTGTGGCTATACGCAAATGATTGTGCGGCTATACTCAATCTGAAACGTACTCTAGCACAAGCCCCATCATTGAGTCTCTGTATAGATTTCTGGTTTGTTAATGATAAATCTTTTGTCTTTTATTCTTTTTTTATGCTTACCTGTTTTTTTGTCTAGAAGACAGTCGTTTCTTGTTTTTTTATTATCTTTGCGGCATGAAAAAGATCAAAAAAATGCATCAAGGGGGTAATTAAATCTCCTGCTCATCTGTATTATAGATAAAAAGCGAAACGTAAAGATGCAAGACAGAGAAGAACAATTCAAGGAACTCTTCCTTTCAGAATACAACAGAATGTACAAGGCTGCCTACATTCTGCTGGGCGATGAAGACGAGGCAAAAGACGCTGTACAAGATGTCTTTGCCCAACTGTGGAACGGTACCACTCCACTGCGTGAAGAGAGCCAGAAAGCGTTTCTGCTCACTTGCGTTCGTAATCGCTGCCTTAACATCATTGCACAACACAGAAGTGGAGAGCAGTCTGTGGACACTTTACAGCTGGTTGATACCGCAACCAATGTGAGTGACGATGAACTGATAACCGCCATCAACCGCTATGTCGACGAGAAACTGACACCTCAAACGGGGCGCATCATCCGTATGCATTTCAACGAGGAACAGTCGTACAAGGAGATATCCAGCGAGCTTGGCATCAGTCTGTCGGCAGTTAACAAGCATATTGTGCAAGGGTTGAGGAAACTACGTTCAACTTTTAAAACCAGAGAAGTATGACTAGAGAAGAAAAACTGAAGATGCTGTTGCATCCAGAGCAATACACAGATGAGCAGATGGATGAGATGCTGAACGATACCAACATCAACATCCCTGATGCTGATGAGGCTTGGGAGTGCTTTAGAGGTGAGAAGCTGGAGGGGAGAGGTGAGACCGCCTTCAAGAAGTTCTCGCTGATGAAGATAGCCGCCATGTTTATTGGTGTGCTGATGTTATCGGGCATTACCTATGCAGCCATCCACATGGTGCAAAGTCTCGGTGCGGGGGATAACACCCCATCGATGACTGAGGCACGAATGAGCGATTCACGCCAGCAATCAGGCGATACCGATAAGTTGGCTGCAGATTCTATACCCGCAAAACCCGTAATTTTCGAGGATGCAGAACTTAGTGCCATCTTGAGCGAGGTTGCTGCTTTCTATCAGGTTCAGCCCGTATTTAAGAGTGAAGCTAGTAAGCATGTCCGCCTATACTTTACATGGGACAAGAAGCAGACCATAGACGAGATGATTGATACGTTTAATAAGTTTGAACGTATCCATATTACCCGCGAGAACCAGAAACTGATTGTAGAATAACTTAAGCCAACCCAAAATGAAAAAATATATATTCACAGCATTGCTCTGTGTACTTACGCTATGTGCCCAAGCACAGAGAATCAGCCGCAACTATCAGAACGAGTCGCTATCGAAAGTGCTCGAAGACCTGAATGCCGCTACTAGCGACAAAACCATCTACTTTATCTACGACGAACTGGAAGACTTTACTGTTACCAGTCACTTCAGTGATCTGCCTATCAAGGAAGCTATCCGCGAGGTGATAGGATTCTATCCCATGAAGGTTACCTTCGACGATGACAAGATCTTCGTAGAGTGCACCCAGAAGGAGGATGCCAAGGTTATTGGCCATATTGTGGATGAGAACGGACAGCCGATAGAATTTGCCAATATCGCACTGAATAACAGCGTGGGGTATATCAATGGCGGTGTGAGCAATGAGAACGGCGATTTCGTCATTCCCTGCAAAGACCAGCGCATCACTCTGAAGGTTACGTACGTTGGCTACAAAACCGTAACCCGCAATGTCAATGTGGGCAACATAGGCACCATCACTCTGCAGCCAGAAACCTATATGGTGAAAGGCGTTGAGATTAAGGGCGAGATACCACAGTACAAAATGGCATCTGGAGGAATGACAGTAGATGTGCAGCACTCGCTGCTTCATGATATTGGAAATGCCAATGATCTATTGTCTATGATTCCACTGGTGCAGCAAGGCAAAGACGGAAAGTTCGAAGTGCTGGCCAAAGGCGAACCTGAGATATACATCAATAATAAAAAGGTGCAGGATATGGGTGAGCTGAAGCAGTTGAAGTCTGCCGACATCAAGAGTGTTGACGTGATAACATCGCCTGGAGCCAGATATAATGCCGAGGTAAACGCTGTTATCCGCATCAAAACCTTGAAGCCTCAGGGCGAAGGATTCAGCTTGATGGCTACCAGCCAGACGTGGCGAAACAACAAGTGGAACAACTACGACGACCTGACAGTGAAATATCGTACAGGTGGGCTCGAGGCTTTTGCTAATGTGGCGTACGATTGGGGGCACTATAGCAACGACCAGAGTATCGACCAGGAGTTGCACATCAAGAAAGACAAGTATAATGCCCATGCCGAAGCTCCAGTAAGAAGTCGCTGGTCAGAGATTTACTATAAAGCCGGATTGAGCTACGATTTCAATGTAGATAACTCTATCGGTATTAGCTTCTCGTCTCAGAAACGTCTGTTCCAGCACTTTAACTGTGATATGACGCAGCATTATCTGAAAAATGGAGAATTTTACGGCGACATCCTTCTGAAAACAACAGCTTCAGAACAAGACAAACCTGTTTGGGAACTGAATGCCTATTATATTGGAAAGATCGGGAAATTAGGTATCGACCTCAATGCTACCATCTTGCGAAGAGACAGTGAAGACCATCTGGACCAACAGGAGTTCAGCGAGGAACTTGATGACCGTGCAATCACCACCCTTAGCTGGGATAATAATAAGATGATAGCGGGTAAATTGGTATTGTCATATCCTATTTGGAAAGGTGAACTCAGTATCGGATCAGAAGCAACATTTACATTGACTCATGGCCACAACCGTACCGAAGAGAATATCATACCAGAATCTGATACAGATACCGACGAGCAGAACATTGCCGGCTTTGCCGAATACGATCTGCTATTGGGTGATTGGCATTTTGGTGCAGGCCTGCGCTATGAGCATGTTCAGAACGATGTACATCAGTTTGGACTGTACCAGCCAGAACTGTCTCGCAATTATAACGACTGGTTCCCCAACCTGTCAGCAGCTTGGCAGAAGGGTAAGTGGAGCGCCCAGCTCAGCTACAGCAAGCGCATTACGCGCCCTCCATATCGTATGTTGAGTTCTGCTATCGTGTACGACAGTCGTATGTTCTATGAGGGAGGAAATCCGCTTTTGCGTCCATCTGTACGTCAGAGCATCGATTTGAACCTGACTTATTCGTGGCTCACCTTCGTTACAGGTTTTACCCGCGAGAAGGATATCTTCACTCACATCTGTAGAGTGTATGATGAAGAGAACGAGATTGGTATTTTCCAACAGATGAACTTCGACCATCAGGACAGGGTCTATGCCACCCTTGTAGCTTCCCCAAAACTGGGCTTCTGGCAACCTAGCTTTACTCTGCATTATTATCAGCAGATATTCGATGCTGAAGCCTATGGTGCTCCCATGAAGATGAATAAGCCCGAATTCAGCTTCGACCTGAAGAGTTGGTTCGTTATCAATCCCACCACTAAGGCGCTGTTACAGGCCAGCTATTCTGGCAGTAATCACTGGGCATTTATGTATCGCAACAGCAACTTTATAATGAATGCACGTATACAGAAGGCATTCTTGAAGGGCAGCTTGGTTGCTACGCTCTATGCCAACGACATCTTCCGCACCTGCAGAAACAAGTTGACCACCTACTATGCGATAGGTTCAACCGCACAGAACGACTACAGTTATACGCAGCAAGTTGGTCTCACGCTGAGCTACAGCTTTAATGCCACTCGCTCTAAGTATCGTGGTACTGGTGCTGGTAACGACGAGAGGAACCGTTTCTAAATGGATTACTATTTATGATAATCTGAGGGGGCGACGCCAACCATCTTTTTGAATACCTTTGAGAAGTAGTTGGGATCGGCAAAGCCACAGCTGTAGGCAGTTTCCGATACGTTGTGCCCTTGGATTATCATCTCGCAGGCCTTCTGTATGCGCTTGTGGCGGATGTAGTCGCCAGCCGAGGTGTTCATCAAGTTCTTCATCTTGGTGTGCAGCAGACTGCGACTCATGCCTAATTCTTGGGTAATGTCGGTAACTGAGAAGTTGGCATTACCGATGTTGTTATCTACGAGCTCCATCAGTCGCTGTATGAAATCGCGGTCCAGCTGGGTGAGGCTATCGTTTGATTCCAATGATTCCTCGCCACCATCGAAGATAGACTTCTGGCGGTTCTGTATCAGTCGCAGCAAATTGCTGATCTGCAGGGTGAGCGCCTCGGGGTCGAAAGGCTTCAGTACGTAGGCATCGGCACCGTTGCGATAGCCGTCCTTTACATCCTCTGGGTCGCCCTTGGCTGTAAGCAGTATCACGGGTATATGACTGGTGCTCATGTTACCCTTGATCATATTGCACAGTTCGGCTCCAGTCATCACAGGCATCATCACGTCGGATACTACAAGGTCGATATCCTGTCGGCTGATAGCTACGTCCCATGCCTGCTGTCCGTCAGGAGCGGTAATCACGTTATAATCGCTGCTGAACAGCTGTTCCAGGAATCGCAACATGTCCTCATTGTCCTCAACCACCAGCAGTGTGCGTTTATGTGCCTCAGGTTGTGATGGACGGGCTGAGGCTGAAGCTGCGTTGACAGCCAGGGTGAGCTGCGTGTTATCTGTCTTGCTGAGATAGCCGTTAACCGATGTGAGTTCGCTGTCGGTAGAAATCTTGTTCTTATCAGAGAAAGCATCGCCCGAGATGTTTATCAATACAGTAAACGTGCTGCCCTTGCCCAACTCGCTCTCGACAGAGACTGAGCCTTTATGAATCTCAACCAATCGGTGAACCAGCGCCAGACCGATGCCCCAACCGCTGCTGTTGGCACTATAACCGCGCTTGGTCTGGTAGTAACGCTCAAAGATATTCTGCTGCTCCTCCTTGCTGATGCCGATACCGGTATCTGATACCTGCATCTTGAGATACAGGTCGTGCGATTCGGGTAGCTGGGTTATTTCGGCATTGATGGTGATGGTACCTCCGCTACCAGTAAACTTGATGGCGTTTGATACCAGATTGTTGAGAATGTGCTCGATGTAGGATGGTGAGAACCAGCCATCTTCGCCATTATCGATGCTGTTAATAATGAGATGAAGGCCCTTGGGGGTTACAGCATCGTTGAAGCTATCGGCAACCATGCCAATAAACTCTACGGGATTGCCCTGCTGCACATAGAACGGGAAGTTGTCGGACTCAATCTTGTTGAACGTCACCAGTTCGTTGATAAGATGTTCCATCTTCGAACAGTTGCGGATGGCCATATTCAGCGATTCGCCCACTTCTTTATCTACCTTGCTGGCACCGATGCTTTTGAGTGGCGCCATGATGAGTGATAGAGGCGTTTTGAGCTCATGCGACACCATGGTGAAGAAGTTCGATTTCATGCGGTCAATCTCTTCCACTTTTTCTTTCTCCATGTTGGCAAAGCGTATCTTTTCCTGCTCCTTCATGCGGATGTTGTAAAGTGAGAGGCCGCCAACTACCAACCCGATAAAGCACAACAGATAAATAATGTACGCGATAGTAGAGAGGTAGAATGGGGCTTTGATGATGATGGTCAGAGTCCGTTCAGGACATTTGTCCCAATCGCCATCGCTGGTATTCGCCCTGACGTGTAGCTGATAGGTACCAGGACTGAGCAGATAACCGTAGAATCTGCGTTCTGTACCTACATCGCGCCAATCACTGTCGATACCGTCAACCTTTATCTGGTATTGTATGCCCTGCACGTTCTCGGGCATCACCACACCATATTCTATATGGAATGAGTGCGACTCCTCGTAGCTCAGGGTGATACTGTCGGTATAGTCAATCTGCGAAACCACCTGATCGTTCACAAACAGTTTTTTGAAGTGAACAGCCATATGCTTGGTCTCAGCATGCATCTTCGAGGGTTGGAATGATATGAGACCATCGAAAGTACCCATGAGTACACGCCCGTCGGAGGCCAGATAGGTTGAGGTGAAGTTAAACTGATTGACAGGTAGTTCTGAACCAGCAGAGTATCTGCGGGTATGACCATCGCTCAGTCGATGACAGAAAAGTCCCTGATCAGTACCTATCCACAGGCTTCCTGCTTGATCTTCGACAATACTGCATACCGTGCATTGGCGTGGTATCCAGGTGCCTGCCTGATGTGCTTTGCCATTCTTGCTGTCAAGCCAGAAGAGTCCGTTATTGTTAGTGCCAATCCACAAGCGGCCTTTTGAATCTTCGAATGCGCTGATGATATAGTTGTCGGTCAGTCCGCAGCCATTGTCTTTGCTGTAGCTGGTTATCTTGTTGTTGCTGATGCAGTACAGGCCACAGGCTACCGTACTGGCCCACAGCTGGTTGTGGTGGTCAACGAAGAGCGAGTAAATAAAAGTCTGGTCCAGTAGGTCATGTCCTAATGAACAGAAAGTGTCAGTCTTGTCGTCGTAATAACGCAGACCTTCCATCGTGGCCACCCAGAGACGTCGGTTCTTATCGCGAGTCAGGTAAAAAATACCTTCGGATGTTAAGCCCTTGGTGCGATAGTACTGACTGGTTTTGTGCGTCTGCAGGTTGTAACGGAATAGTCCCTTGAATCTGGTTCCAATCCATATATCGGATGTCTGACTGTCGTAATAGATGCTGTGAATATTCGAGTCGAGACCAGGAATAGCCGTAAATGGCGTGAACTGGCTTGTAACAGAGTTGTAGATATGCACGCCCTGGTCTTCGGTAGCTATCCAGAAGATGCCGGGCGAAGTCTCGGTTATCATTCGTGGGATGCGTGCGTTCAGTTCGCCTTTGGTTGCACTTGGCTGGAAATGACGGAACTGTGGCTTCTGGCTATACAGATAGTCGACACCGCCGAAATAAGAGCCAATCCAGATGTTGTTCTGGCGGTCGGACATAATGCAGTAGACGGCGTTATCCGACAGACCGTCGCTGTCATACCCTTTCTGTGTGAGAATGCTGGTGCCATCAGGATTCAAAGTGAACACACCGTTTTCGGTACCAAACCATATCCTATGCTGTTTGTCCTCAATGATAACACGCACGATACCGCCTGTTAGCATGTTGGCTGTGTAATGCTGCTGGGTGTGGGTTCTCAGGTTATGACAAGTCACGCTGCCATCATTACACCCCACCCAAAGGCGTTGCTTTGAATCTACCAGTAAGGGTAGGATAGCGTTGTGGCTAAATGGCTGCCCACCATTGATACTGATGTCGAGCGGACGGATTTTAGTCAGACTGGCATCTAGTGAAAAGATCATCTCGCTTGCCGACACATAAACATTGCCTGCTTTGTCTTTTGCCAGCGAAGCAATGGTTCCGGCATTGAGCGAGGGGATGACCACAAACGAGTCGGTCTTTGCATCGTAGGCAAACAGCTGACTGTAGCCAGTCATGATTCGTCCGTCGTTGGTCTCAACAAAACTGGTGCAGTAGCCTCTTACATTGTGATAGTTGCGGAAGTCGTCGGTTTTGGGCCTGTACAGACTCACGCCATTCTCGGTGCTGATCCACAGCCGGTTCTTTGAATCCACAAAGAGTCCGTGAACAAAGTTATGAACCAGCGAGTTGTTTTTGCCTTCTATGTGGTAATAGGTCTCTACGTTGTAACCGTCATATTTGGCCAATCCGTTACGCGTACCTATCCATATATAACCGTCATGATCCTGCACCAGACTCTCTACCTGCTGGTTGGGTAGACCGTAGGAGGTGTTAAGGTGCTGGAACTTAAAGTCGGCAGCATCTACCAATAAACTCGTGAAGAGCCATGTGAGGAATAAAGCAAAATATCTCATAACGTCGTTATATCTGTGTGCAAATTTAACGATTAATCCTGAATTAATCTAGAATTATGTCCAATTTTTCTGTACTTTTGACAATGTTACCTGTTTCGTGGACAATTTTACCCGCCCGTATATTCTTATTTATATACTTTTGCAGCGAATTCTTTAACAACAACTCTTATCATAACTAAAATGTTTAAAAAGAACAACTTAAGATTGTCAATGACTATTATTGGCGTGCTGTCTGTTTTGCCATCGTGCAGTTCGAATGAGACTGGTAACGATATCATTGAGGGGCCTCATACTCCAACGGAGCCTAAGAAGGAAATCCTGACAGAGGCCGATCCAACCATCTTTCCTGATGAGGACGGTACATATTACCTTTATGGTACAGGTAGCAATGCCGATAAGGGATTCTATGTATATCAGTCGAAAGATCTGAAAACATGGCAGGGCCCTGTTGGAAATGCCAATGGCTTCTGCCTGACAGGTGCCACTTCGTTTGGAACAGCAGGTTTCTGGGCACCACAGGTTTTTAAGAAAGGTAATACCTATTATATGTTCTATACTGCCAATGAGCAGATTGCTGTGGCGAAGGCAACCTCACCACTGGGGCCTTTTACTCAGGACAATAAAACTGCTATAGCAACTCCAGGCAAGGCTATCGATCCTTTTGTGTTCTTTGATACTGATGGTAAGGCCTATCTGTATCATGTGCGCTTGCAGGATGGCAATCGTATCTTTGTGGCTGAGATGACCGATGACCTGATGGGTATTAAGGAAGAAACAGCCAAGGAGTGCATACACGCCACTGAACAATGGGAGAATACAGCCCAGGCCAGTTGGAGTGTAACTGAAGGTCCTACTGTGCTGCATATAGGCGATACCTATTATCTGTTCTATTCGGCCAATGACTTCCGTAATATCGACTATGCCGTTGGCGTTGCTACAGCAAAGTCGCCCTATGGCCCTTGGACTAAATCAGCACAGCCTGTCATCAACCGTGCCAACATAGGCTATTATGGAACAGGACATGGTGACATGTTCAAGGACGTACAGGGTAACTGGAATTATGTGTTCCATACCCATAACAGTTTTACCGTTGTAAGTCCACGCAAGACGGCGGTAGTAGGGCTGAAACAGCAGGGAACCACATTCAACGTTATAGATAATACCTTTCATTATCTATCGAAATAGTAGAATTTACACAACCAACGAAAACATCAAAATATGTACAAGAAGATTAATTTAACTACAGTCCTGGCTGCTTTGTCGCTGACTGCATCTGCTATTAACATACAGACGCGCATCAGCATCAAACAGCCTGGCAATCCTGCAGAAGAAATCACTCTGCATGCAGAAGGTAATGAACTGAAAGCTCCTCAGGGCAAGATATTGCCCTTGAGTATCAGTCAGCAGTTGACTAACGATGGCAATGATCAGGTGTTTACCCTTACCATCAAGGCCAATGCTACCACCTATTATAATATAGGTGCCACACTGGCTACAGGCATCAAGTCGGCCGATAGTGAGTTCTATCTGCCTGGTTTCTGGTATCATCGCAACCTGCGTTCGCCTAAGGAGGCACCCTCGTTCCATACTTCAAAGAGCTGGAATTTCCGTGAAGACCGATTGTCATCACCCATGACCAGTATCTACGATGAGGCTAATGGAAAGTCGGTAGCTGTTATCCGCAGTCTGGATTGTCCACAGGAGTGTATGGTAACTCATCAGGCTGGCGAGATTATCCTGAGCGGCGAGACATCACTTGGCTATCTTGGTTTCGACTGCGAGCAGGAAGAGGCAAAGCTTACTTTCGGCTATCCATACGTAGAGACACCTAAGCGTTACATCCGTAAGCTCACACTGGCTGCTCCAGTATTTGCATTTGCTAAGATTGAGAAGGGTGAGACCAAAACTATCAAGTGGCGCATCAGTCAGACAGATGCTAAGGACTTCGGTCAGCATGTAACACTGATGTGGCAGCGTTGTTTCGACAATCTGAATCCTCAGCCGCTTACACCACGCTTCACTCCAGAGGAGATGAAGAAGGGACTGACTAACTATTTCCGTAAGTCGTATGTGAGCAACTTCCCTTTGAAGTATAACTCTGGTCATACATTGCTCACAGATGATTGCAAGCCTTTCCCTGAGGCGCAGGTAGGCTTCTGCGGTCGTGTACTGCTGAATGCATTCAATGCCATAGAATATGGTGAACAGCATGGTGAGCAGGATCTTGTAACTATTGGTGAAGAGATACTTGAGAGCTATCTGAAGCATGGCTTTACCAGTGCCGGATACTTTTATGATAATGTGAACTTTGACCGTGGTTTCCCAACCGACGATAAGGTGGTACACTCTATCCGTCAGCAGTCAGAGGGCGTTTATGCCATTCTGCTCTATCTGAAGTATGAGAAGGAGCACGGTCGTCGTCATCCAGAGTGGGAGGCACGTATGAAGGGTATTCTTGATGGATTCCTGAAACTGCAGAAGGCTGATGGTAGCTTTGCCCGCAAGTATAAGGATGATGGTGCCGATGTTGATGGCACTGGTGGTAGTACACCATCGTCAACCTCTGCCCTTGTTATGGGTTATCGCTACTTTGGCAAGAAGCAATACTTGGAGGCTGCCCGCAAGACCGTTGACTATCTGGAGCAGAACATTATCTCGAAGAGTGATTATTTCTCATCAACCCTTGATGCTAACTGCGAGGATAAGGAGGCTGCCATTGCTGCAGTAACTGCTACCTATTATCTGGCTGCCGTTACTAAGGGTAAGGAGCGTCAGCGCTATATCGACCTCTGTGAGCAGGCTGCCTATTTCGCACTTTCATGGTACTATATGTGGGATGTGCCTTTTGCTCAGGGACAGATGCTGGGCGACTTAGGCCTGAAGTCAAGAGGCTGGAGCAACGTATCAGTAGAGAACAATCATATCGATGTGTTTGTATTCGAGTTGCCACATATTGTTAACTGGTTGGGAGCCCAGAAGGGTAACGCCCGATTCCAGAAGATGCACGATGTGATTTTTAACTCGCTCGACCAGTTGATGCCTACACCCAATCGTCTTTGTGGTATCGCGGTACCAGGATTCTATCCTGAGGTGGTTCAGCACACAACTTGGGATTATGGTATGAATGGCAAGGGATTCTATAACAATTACTTTGCACCAGGTTGGACTATTGCATCACTTTGGGAGATGTATTCACCAACACGTACAGATAACTTTCTTAAAAAATAGTTTTAACATTAAACCTAAAAATCAAAAATGGAAAAAAGATTTATTGCCTCGTTGGCAGGCGCAGCTCTCCTGATGACAGCTTCGCCAACTCTAGCCGAACGGAAACTGGCCATGTCGGTTCATCCCAACGTCGTTTCTGCAACCCAGCAGCAACGTGCTGTTAGCGGTAAGGTTCTTGACGAACAGGGCGATCCACTGATTGGTGTTACCGTTAAGGAACAGGGTACTAAGAATGCCGCTGTTACCGATATGGACGGTCGTTTCACCCTGTCGCTCAGCAAGCCTGATGCACAGCTTACCTTTACGTATATTGGTTACATAGATGTTACCAGCAGAGCTGCTGATAATATGGTAATCAAGATGAAGGAAGACAGAAATGAACTCAACGAGATAGTTGTTGTGGGTTATGGCACGCAGAAGAAGGTGAACCTGACTGGTTCGGTTGTGTCTGTCGATATGGCTAAGGAAACCAACTCACGCCCCGTTACCACAGTAGCCCAAGCCCTTCAGGGTATGGCTGCTGGTCTCGATATCCTTCAGGGATCAGGTAAGCCTGGCGCCGAGAATTTCTCAGTCAATATCCGTGGTGTGGGAACCATGAACGATGCCAGTCCGCTGGTATTGGTTGATGGTATGGAGATGAGTCTTTCGGATGTGAACCCCATGGACATCGAGAGCATCTCGGTATTGAAGGACGCTGCATCGTGTGCCATCTATGGTAACCGTGGTGCCAATGGTGTTATCCTTGTTACAACCAAGAGTGGTACCGATGGTAAGGTAAGCGTTACCTATACTGGTCGCATGTCTATCAATAAGCCTTCTAAGCTTGTGCGTTTCATGTCGAACTATGCCGACTACATGGAGTTGGTAAATGAGGCCAGTGAGAATATCGGTACTGCCGGTAAGTATCCACAGTCGGTCATCGACCAGTGGCGTCAGGCCGAGGCTAATCCCAATGGTATCTCTGAGTCGGGCTATCCTAACTATGTGGCATATCCTAACACCGACTGGTACGATGAAATCTATCAGACTAAGGTGATGCAGGAGCATGCTATCTCACTTTCTGGTAAGGATACCCGTACACGCTATAATCTTGGTTTGACTTACCTCGATAATCCTGGCATGATTGTTCGCTCTGGTGAGCAGAAGTACTCTGTTAACCTGAAGTTAATCTCGGATGTAACCAACTGGCTGCAGATGGGTGCTCAGGTTTGGGGTACACATAGCGACCGCGACCGTAATAATGTGGATGCACTCTCTAACTGGGAGTTCCTGAAGACCGTGCCTGGTATCTATCCTTATTACGATGGAAAGTTCGGTGGTATCGAGACCTCAGTTGAAGACGGTGCTGCCCATAACCCTCTGCTCTTGCTGAATGGCGACGGCGACAGCTACTACAAGACCACCCATGCTTATGCTACTGCATTTGCTCAGGTAAAGTTCCTGAAGGACTTTACATTCAAGACTACTTTCGGTTACGATTACTATAATGCACGTCATAAGTATACCGATGGTCAGAACGAGAGCTATAGCTTCAGCCGTGGCGAGGTAGTAAGCGCACCAGCAGCACTTGAGGCTCTTTCAAGCTACATGTACTATCACCACTATTATAATTGGAAGGTTACCAATACTCTTAACTGGAACCACACATTTGCACAAAAGCATGATGTGGCTGCACTGGTAGGTTTCGAGGAAGGTAAGAACAGCGATGGCAACACTGATGTGAAGAAGATGGGTATGATTGATGCTACCATCACCGACCTGAATACACTGACCTCTGAAGAGTATATCCGCGGTAACTTCACCGGTTATACCTATCGCTCATGGTTCGGCCGCCTGAATTATGCTTTCGACTCAAGATATCTGGTTGAGGCTAACTTCCGTTACGATGGTTCTTCACGTTTCTCTCCCGATAACCGTTGGGGCTTCTTCCCCTCTGCATCAGCAGGATGGCGCATCAGCGAGGAGAACTTTGCCAAGAACTCATTCCTCAGCGTATTCGATAATCTGAAACTGCGTGCTTCTTACGGTAAGCTGGGTAACTCAAGTGTTGATAACTATGCTTATCAGTCATGGTACGAGACCGGTTACACCACTATGGCAGGCAAGAAGTCACCACGCTTCTATCTGAAGAACCTGCCTAACATGAATGTGACTTGGGAGACTACCAAGACCTTCAATATCGGTCTTGATTTCACTACACTGAATGGACGTCTGTCGGGAGTGTTCGACTACTACGACAAGCAGACATCAGGTATTCTGTATCGTCCTACTATCGGTCTTACCTTTGGCGATAAGGTGGCTCCACTGCAGAACCTTGCAGGTGTAAGTAACCGCGGTTTTGAGGCTACATTCCGCTGGGAAGACAAGATTGGCGACGTGACCTATGGTGTTGCAGTTAACGGTTCGTTCAATAAGAACCTCGTAACCGATTATAAGGGTGCATTCATCTCTGGTTGGGGTGCCGATCCAAACAATCCTGATCCTAATGTTTACTATTCAAATCTTGGTGAGGTATCTTCGGGAGGCACACAGCGTCTTGTTGAGGGTCACATGATGAACGAGTTCTATGTTTATCCAATATATAATGGTACAGGTACATATTATGATGCCAATGGCGTTGTTGATCCCAATGGTGGTCCACGCGATGGTATGATTCGTACCCCAGAGGACTTGAAGTGGGCTCAGGATATGGTAGCCGCAGGCTATTCGTTCGAGCCACAGCACGCTGTTACTCCAAATGCTATCTGGTATGGTGAGTATATCTATGCCGATACCAATGGCGATAAGGTTTATGGTGGTAGCCACGACCAGAAGTTCATGGGCGAGTCGAACGTGCCTAAGTTCACTTTCGGTTTCCAGGCTCATGCTGAGTGGAAGGGTATCGATGTCTCTATGAACTGGGGTGGTGCAACTGGTTTCTCAACCTATTGGCGTGAGATTGGTCAGAACTCATCAAACGTAGTATTCGGCTTGTCAATCCCACAGTGGATTGCCGACGATCACTACTACTATGACCCCAATAACCCCAACGACCCACGCACTAACATTACTTCAAAGAACCCACGTATGTCGCTCGAGAATCCAAGTATGAGTGATGCTCTCGACAATACATTCCACCTCTACAGCTGCGATTACCTCAAGCTGCGTAACCTCACTATTGGCTACACTCTGCCAAGAAACATCTCACGTAAAATCTATGCCGAGAATCTGCGCGTATACTTCTCTGGCGAGAATCTGTTTACTATAACCAGCTTCCCCGGACTCGATCCTGAGATGCGTTCTGGCGAGGGCTATGCTACTATGCGTCAGCTGTCATTCGGACTGAATGTAACTTTTTAACCACCAACAATGAATAATCAATATGGAAAAGAAAATCTTATATAAAACATGTCGCAGCTTGATGATTGCTGCAACGAGTGTCGCACTGACGGCTTGTAATGCCGACTTCCTTGATACTCAACCATCCGACCGTGTAGGAACCGACTTGGTTTGGACAACCTACAACATGGCCGATGCCGTAGTTAATGGTGCTTACGAGCGCTTCTACTGGGAGCAGCAGGGTGAGTGCCCCGACTGGCAGAACTTTGATGCCGCTACCGATGTATGCGATCTGGATGCCAACTGGGGAGGCTATGACTGGGCCCGTGGTCGTTGCAATGCCGGCTACTGGGGATTCAATGACTGGTGGAAGCGTCTCTACGAGGAGATCTATCGCACCAGCAACGTTATCTGCAACCTCGATAAGTGTGAGGCAATGTCGGCTAGCGAGCGTGCCCGCGATATCGCAGAGTGTAAGTTCCTGCGTGCCTGGGCTTACTATCGTGCCAACGTGCTGTGGCGTGGAGTGCCCATCTACACAGAGCCTGTAGAGTATGGCGAGGATACCAAACCACGTAACACTGCCGATGAGGTTTGGCAGCAGATATTGAAAGACTGTTCTGATGCTATTGCCGAGCCAAGTCTGCCTAACAAGTATGCTACTTCTGATAAGAACTATGGTCGCGTAACCAAGGCTTGTGCTTACTATCTGCGTGGTCAGGTTTACATGTGGCTCAAGGATTGGGACAAGGCTGCATCTGATTTCATGGCTATCACCACGATGGGCTTTGAGCTGTTCCCTGATTACAAGAATATGTTCAAGGCAGCTAATGAGCGTAACGATGAGTACATCTTCCAGTATCAGTATACCGACGATGAGGGTATGGGTTCGCTGTTGGGCCGTACACATGGTAACCGTAATACCTACACTGCCGATGGTTTCGGCTGCTGGAACAACCTGATTCCAAACCCATACTTTGTTGATAGCTACGAGTATGCCGACGGTAAACCTTTCAATATGGACGAGGTGTTCCCAGGCTACTCATCAATGGATCCTAAGGCACGTTCGGTTTACTTCCTGCGCGATGGTCTCGATCCTAATGCTGCCAGCGATAAGCTGAAGAATGGCTACCAGCAGATGGTGACCTATGGTGCTGATATGAGTCAGTATGATAAGGATGGTAACGAGGCACGTATCCTGAAGGTTTACCAGAATCGCGACCCACGTATGCTGATGAACTTCATCACTCCTTACTCTACCTATAAAGGCGGTTCAACTGCCGATTGTTGGGACTACACCCTGCGTTGGCCTTACATCGGTTCCGACAATGCTGCTCCTTACGATCTGCGTACCGATACAAACGACCGCTTCTACTACCTGTGGCGCAAGTTCGTGCCAGAGGGACGTGAGACCAAGAACGGTCTGAACAGCGATATCGATACCCCAATCTTCCGCTATGCAGGTGCACTCATCTCGCTGGCTGAGGCTCTTAACGAGCAGGGAAAGACCGACGAGGCTGTGAAGTATATCAATATGGTTCGTGCCCGTATTCCAGGTCTGGCTCTTCTTAACAGCAATGAGTACACTCGTGTGACAGGTCAGGACAACATGCGTGAACGTATCCGCAATGAGTATGGCTGGGAGCTCTGTGGCGAGGGTCAGCTCTACTGGAAGCAGCTGCGCTGGGACACTTGGCTCGATCGTAAACTGGGTACAAACCGTGCTGTAGTTAGCGATCCTGCACAGCTGAACGGTGCTAATGGTATGACCGAAATCTGGGGCACCAAGCGCTACACCAACAACTACATTGGCGAGCACGTAAAGCTGTTTGCTGTGCCTCAGGGCGAGTTGGAGCGTAATCCTAATCTTACACAAAATCCTGGTTGGTAATATGTTAGTAAATAAAACGAAATACATGTTTTATATAGTTAGTATAATTGTTGGCTTAATGCCTGTTATGAGTTGCTCACCGTCATCCGACGGTGGGCAGTCTCATGAGATTCCTCCTACACCACCTGTAGTACAGAAATATCGCAACCCGATTATTTCTACATCCTTGCCCGATCCCTCTATCGTCAAGACGGCCGATGGCGTGTTCTATCTCTTTGCTACTGAGGATATCCGCAACCTGCCCATCTACCGTTCTACCGATTTGATTAAGTGGCAGTACGTGGGTACAGCTTTCAATGATGAGAGTCGTCCTCGCTGGAACCCTCAAGGTGGTATTTGGGCTCCTGATATTAATTATGTAGATGGTAAGTATATGCTCTATTACTCCAAGTCAACGTGGGGTGGGGAGTGGACTTGTGGTCTGGGCGTAGCCTCGGCCGATAAGCCACAGGGCCCATATACCGATCATGGTGCATTGTTTATCAGTCAGGAGATAGGTGTGCAGAACAGCATCGATCCTTTCTTCATCGAGGATGGCGGTAAGAAGTACGTGTTCTGGGGGTCGTTCCATGGTATCTATGGTATAGAACTCAGTTCTGACGGACTGACTATCAAACCAGGCTCAAAGCCTGTTCAGATAGCCGGTAACCAGATGGAGGCTACCTACATCCATCGTCGCGATGGTTACTACTATCTGTTTGGTTCAAATGGTTCGTGCTGCGAGGGTAATAATAGTACCTATCAGGTTATATATGGTCGCTCTCAGAATCTGTTTGGTCCTTATGTAACCAAAGATGGTAAGCGTATGCTCGATGGCGCCTTCGATGTTCTGCTGCATGGCGGAAGCAATGTGGCAGGTCCTGGACATAATGCCGAGTTCATCACAGATGATAAAGGTCAGGACTGGATGATTTATCACGGCTACATGCGTAGCGATCCCGATGCAGGTCGTCAGGTTATGATGGATCGTGTGGAGTGGTACGACGGCTGGCCACTGGTTTCCGGAACTCAGTCTTCGGTAGAAAGTAACCGCCCGTATTTTAATGCGAAATAATTCATATAGATATTAGTTGATAATAGTTGGGCCCACCGCTTCTTTTGGAGAAGTTGGTGGGCCTTTTTTGTATTCCAGATTGTTATTTTTTAAGTAACTGCTGGGCGGCTAGCACTAGGAACATGTAGTGCGATGAACCACCGCCCAGTACGTATTCTGTTTGCTGCCACAGGAATGGGAACTCCAACAGCTCGGGGAAGTCGGGGCGGATAAGTGCCGTTCCCGATACCACACCGCCGGGGATGTACGACCAGTCGGCGCGGTTCAGTCCGTAGGCCACGGTAGCCGATTTGGCTCCAACGCCCGATGCAAACGAGGCGCTGTTGCTGCCTGGGTGGCATCCCAGAATAAAGTTCAGTGCATCGTAAACGGTTGATGCAGGGAAGATGTCGGGGTAGGCCGATGCCAGGAAGTAGTACTCAAATCCGAATCGCTGAATGTCCCATCCTGCACCCCAGATGTTTGGGCGGTAGGGCACGCCGTAAGGTGTGGCTTCCGATTGCTTGTCGAGACTCTCCTTGTAGCCTGCCAGCGCGGTGCGGAAGTCGGCTACAAACTTACGTATCTTCTTGTCCTTGCTCTTGGCTATCTTCTGTACCAGTCGGGCTGAGTACCAGCCTGTGCGGCCAATGCCTCGCAGGATAAACTCCTGATGGCCCAGCACAAAGTCCAGATACTGCTTCTCGCCTGTGGTTAGGTACAGCTCTACTGCAGCCTGCAGTTTCACGGCCTCCATCCAGCCTGTTACATTGGTCTGGCTGTACACGTCGATAGCTATGTCAAGACATTCCTTACTCAGCTCGTCGTTGAATCCCTTCAGCACTCTCGATGCACCAGCTAGCTGTGCTACTGTTGATAAGGCGCGCATGGGATTGTCTTCGGTGAATATCCAACGGTCATCCTCGTTGCCGCTGATGCCGTCGGTCATGGCAGCAGCATCGCCTAGCATGGCATACTGGCGCACTGTGTTGCAGATGATGCCGCGATAGAGTCGGCCCAGCGCCTGATAGGTTCTTACCACTGTCAGGGCGCCGTTCTCCACCTGCTGCAGCAGGTCGTTGCGTCCGTCGGGTTCGTGTATCTCTACGCGGTGCTTGTTCTGGTCGATGGCGGTTACGTCAATCTCCGGGTGGAAAGCCTCATAGGCCAGGGCTAGGATGTAAGCCTCGCCAGCTTGTGATTCTATGCGCAGGTCGAAATCGCCGGCATCGTGCCATCCGCCTACGTTTACGCCAGGCACGGGCTGCAGAGCCTGGAACTTAGACAAACCGGGCTTCTGGTCGTATCCGTCTATGTGGTTGCCCACGGGTGCCATCAGTGCGTCGTCCATGTGGCAGGCATCGTGCCAGATGCGGTATTTCTCCGATACCCTCATGTGGCACATTTGTACAGGCAGGAAGTATTCTATGACAGGCTGCCACACGCCGCGGTCGTACACATCGTTGGCAATGCGGAATACCGACGACTTGCTGTCGCCGTAGCACACCTGATAGAGTCCGGGCTCAGTCACGTCGGTAAAGTCGGCAGTAAGATACTCGTAGCGCAGGAATTTTCCCCATCGGTTTGGTGTGATGGTTTTTACCACGCGCTCGCCGTTGGCGTCAATCAGCAGTAGTTTGGCCTCTTTCACCGTCTGTTCTCTGGCGTCGGTCTCAATGATGGCGCGCTTGGGCTGTGCGGGGTGGTAGCCTATCTGCGATGTCTGTACTACGGCAGGGTAGCGCCAGTTGGCCACAACCGTTGGGGTGATAAGCCAGCGCACGGCACCCTTGGTGGCGTCTTTGGCTATTTCGCTGCGCAGCACAAACCATCCGTTGTTGTGGTTCATGCGTCCGTCGTACAGCTTCAGATCGCCGGTCAGCGATTCCACTGTCAGACGGCTCAATGCGTCGTCGGGGCGCGATGTGAACTTGCGACCCACAGCGTAAGGCTCGGCTATGATGTCGTCGGCTATCATGGGGCTGTAGCCTTTGCCGTTAAGCTGCTTCATGTTGGCCAGCGGTGCTTTTGCCGGGTGATAGTTGCCATTGTGGTTCTGATTGGGCTCGGTCTTCATCAGCGGTGTGTTGGGCTGCTGCGGATAGATCCCCGTCTTGTTGTCCATCATCCAGGGCTTGCCAAACAGCTCGCCGGGGAAGAACTCCAGATTGAATCCCACCTTGCCCAGCAGATAGTCGGGCACGGGGCGGTCAAGGTCCACAGTAACAAGTATGCCGCTACCTTGAGTCTCTACACGTACCTTGTAGGTAACCTGATACTCGGGATACACCATGGGGTTGAATCCTGTCAGATGGCGCGATGAGTCGGGGTAGCACAGTGTGGTAACGATGCTGCCGTCTTTCACCTCGCGACTCAGTTGCTTGGGCACAGGCTGCCACTGTCCGGGTGTGGCCTCCATGCGTATGTCGCCATTGGTAGCCACGCGGTGCCCGTTCATCAGCACGCTCACGCCTCCTTGGTGCCCTTCGGGATAGAAGTCGCTGAATGCCATCACGTCTACACCACCCGATGTGAAGTACCCGTCACTGTTCAGTTTAAACTGTTGGGCATACGTAGTGCCCGCCATTAGCAATACTGCTAATAAAGTTCTTGTTCTCATGTTGTTGTAGTTTATGTTATTGATAAATTTGATGTTTTTTCTGTTTACAGCAGCACTACTCCTGATTGTTTCTTGCCGTCCATCATGATTTTCAGCGGTTTGTCGAATCGCACGTGGCGCACGTACTGTGTTTCCTCTACAGCTGGCATCTGGTCGAGCACCTCTTTCTGGAACACGCCGTCGCCGGTAAAGGTGTTGATGGTGAAGTAGCCCACACCGAACGATGTGAGGTTCTGGAAGAAGTGTGTGCCCTGCGATGGGTCAACACGATAGTTCTTCAGTCCCACCTCAACGATGACGCGGGCTGCCGAGATATGCGGCCATTTCACGGGGATGCCCAGCCAGTAGTCGCTCGAGCCCCAGCGTCCAGGACCTATCAGCACGTAGTTCTTGTCTTCCTGCAGGAACTTGCGGTTTATCTCTTCTATCTCGTTGGCGATGGTGGGGTTGTTTACGGCAGTAAAGTCGTCGTCGGTCTTCACGTAGACCACGTCTACCACATCTTCTGATATGCCGTGTCCCAGCGAGTTGTTTGAGCGAAGCAGACAATCGCTGTCGGGTATCTGCTGCAGGTCCTCGTCGAGCACCTGCTTGGCATCCACTATCGGACGTATCTGCAGCAGGTAGAACTCACCCGTGCGGTCGTCGTTAAGATTGCAGGCAAACTCAATCTCCACAGGGCGCTTCATCTCTTCGGCACCCAGCTTCTGCGACATCTGTAGCAGCTCGGGCAGGGGGAACACGTCGTGCTGCAGCACCCCGCAGAACGATATCACCTTGCGGCCGCCCTCGTAGATGCCGTCGCGGATGATGTTGTCTGTGGGGTCGTAGGTCGATGCCAGATAGGTGAGTGCACCGTCTTCGGCGGCCTGCTTTACGCGTACCTTTTTTATGTTGAATCCGTCGTCCACCTTGAAGTCGTCGCCTACGTGGGCCATGTCGAGCGCATAGAATCGGGTCTGCGTCTCGCTCAGGGCTGTCTCCATCTCCGATGTCTGCAGCACCTGCTTGGGGTGGTAGGGCGATACGCGCAGTGTCTGTCCACCGTCAACGATGTATTTGCCCAGACCTACTGCCAGCGAGGCTATTCCCTCTTCGGCAGTCTCGTCGCCGATGGGGTAGTAGTTCAGCGAGCGCAGCACACCGCTGAAGTTGGGGTAGTACAGGTCGCCATACTGCTTACCCACTACCTCCTGCAGTATCACCGCCATCTTCTCCTGGTCAATCACGTTCTGTGTGGCCAGCATGTAGGCTTTCGAATCCTTGTAGTAAACCGATGCGTACACACCCTTGATGGCGCAGGCCAGCATGCGCAGCATTTCGTACTTATCGCTTAGATAAGGTATCATATATGTAGAATAGATACCTGCAAAGGGCTGGTAGTGGCTGTCTTCCAGCAGCGAGCTTGATCGCACGGCAATAGGACTCTTCACCGCCTCGAAGAAAGTA
Source organism: Xylanibacter ruminicola (assembly GCF_900142525.1). Classification (GTDB taxonomy): domain Bacteria; phylum Bacteroidota; class Bacteroidia; order Bacteroidales; family Bacteroidaceae; genus Prevotella; species Prevotella ruminicola_A. The sequence continues at coordinate 147,633 of NZ_FRBD01000008.1, forward strand.
AAGAAGTCGGCTATCAGCGAGTCGGGCAGCTGGGCCCTCATAAAGTGCTGCAGTATCTCGTCGTCGCTGGCATCGCTCAGGGCTATGCTCCACAGGTTGTTCTTCTCCATAAACTCGTCGAAGAAGTCGGTACACAGCACCACCGTCTTGGGTATCGACACTTGTGCCTGCTCAAACTGGTTCAGTTCGGGGTGGCGCTTGATGACCTGATCCAGGAATGCCAGACCACGACCTTTGCCTCCCAGCGAACCTTCGCCGATACGGGCAAAGTGGGCGTAGCGGTCAAACTTCAGTCGGTCGAACACGGCTACCACACCGATGTTCTTCATGCGGCGGTACTGTACGATGGCGTCGAAGATAATCTGTCGGTGGGCATCCACATCCTGCAGCTTGTGCCAGGTAACGTGTTTCAGGAATGCCGAAACAGGGAAGATGGCGCGGGCGCAGAGCCAGCGGCTCATGTGGTTGCGGCTTACGTGGTATAGCATCGATTCGCGGGGAATCTTGAAGATGTTGTCTTGCAGTTCTTTCAGCGATGTAACGCGGGCCACCTCTTCCTTGGTCTTCGGGTCGCGGAAGATGAAGTCGCCAAAGCCCATGTGCTCCTCCAGCAGGTGGTGCAGGTCTACGTTCATCTTGGTCGAGTTCTTGTCTACAAAGTGGAATCCCTCGGCCTCGGCCTTCGCCTTGTTGGCTATCTCCGACGAATCCAGAATCAGGGGTATGTACTCGTCGCGTCGGCGAATCTCCTTCAGCAGCTTCAGTCCTGCCTCGGGGTCGCCCTCTTCCACGTGGCTCAACCGGCCCTCGTGCGTCTTCATCGGGAATCGGGTATCACTGATCACACCCAGTGTGTTCTCGTGATACTTCTCAAACAGCTCCATGGCCTCCTCGTAGGTGGTGGCCAGCACTACCTTGGGGCGGCCTCGCTTGCGCTGGGCTGCAGCGTGCGGGTTCAGTGCCTCGGTACTGAATCGCTTACTCTGAGCCAGTATATAATTATATAGGTTAGGCAGCACGCTCGAGTAGAAGCGTATGTTATCCTCTACCAGCAGTATCATCTGCACGCCGGCCTCCTTGATGTCGTGCTCAATGTTCATCTTGTCCTCAATCAGCTTGATGATGCTCATGATGAGGTTGGTGTTGCCCAGCCAGCAGAACACGTAGTCGAACACCGACATGTCCTCGTCTTGAATACGCTTGGTGATACCATGCGAGAACGGGGTGAGCACCACGCAGGGTATGTTGGGGTGTTCGGCCTTGATTTCGCGGGCCACGGTAAAGGCGTCGTTATCGGCATTACCTGGCATACATATCACCAGGTCGATGTCGGTGGTATGCAGTACTTTGTTTGCCTCTTCGGTAGTCGATACCTGTGTAAACGTGGGTGGGTAGCGCATACCCAGCTCCATATATTCGTCGAAGATTTTCTCGTCTACACGGCCATCGTCCTCCAGCATGAATGCATCGTAGGGATTGGCCACTATCAGCACGTTGAAGATGCGGCGTGTCATCAGATTAACAAACGACACGTCCTTCAGGTAGAATTTGTTCCACTCTTGTGGTATCTTGGTTACTGCTTCCATATTCGTGGGCAAAGTTACGAATAAACGAGCGAAAAACCAAATTTTATTTACCAAAAGCGATACGCTTTCAAGGAAATTTTGTATTTTTGCACCCGATATCAATCATAATTTCACAAAATGAAAAAGAATATGAATACAACAGCAGTTAAGCCTTATTATCGCGCCCTGGCGTATGCCGGTGGTGCTATCGCATTGATTTTCATCCTGTTTGCCACCTGTTGCACCGTGGTCGACTCGGGTGAGGTAGGTATCCGTTTCCACAAGTGGTCGCTCAACGAGCAGGACTACGGTGGCGTAGAGGGAACCTGTAAGGGTTGGGTGTTCTACAACCCCATCACCACCAATGTGTTTACCTATCCCACCTTCACCCAGCGTAAGCAGTACGAGACGTTCTCGGTGAATGCCAAGGATGCTTCGCTCTTCGAGATGGACCCGACGATTGCCTATCGTATCAACCCCGACAAGGCCTGCGACATCTTTACCAAGTATCGTGTAGGTGTGAAAGACCTGGAGGAGGGCTACATCCGCACCTGTATCTACGAGGCCTATCGTACCTGTGCCAACCAGTACACCTCGGATTCGCTGATGTCGAACCGTGCCAACTTTGAGCGCGATGTGCGTGCCCGATTAGAGAAGTCGCTCATGAGCGAGGGCTTCCTGGTAGAGGAGTTTACCTCGAAGATCACCCCGCCATCGTCGCTGCTCTCTATGATCGATGCCAAGAACACCGCCATACAGAGTGCCCTGAAGGCCGAGAACGAGGTAAAGGAGGCTGAGGCCAACGCTAAGATTGCCGTAGCCAAGGCCGAGGGTAATGCCCGTGCCATGAAGATTAAGGCCGATGCCGAGGCATATTACAACCGTACCATCGCCGCCAGCCTCTCGCCCATGATTGTGCAGGAGGATATGATCGAGAAGTGGGACGGCAAGATGCCTCAGATCATGACTGGTGGAGGCGGCATGATGATGGACATCTCGAAAGTCATCAGCAACAGTGGTGCTAAGAAATAATCCCCTCCATCACCAAGAAGTAAGAAACAACAAAAAGACGCTGCTCATGATGAGTAGCGCCTTTTTTTTGTTGCCAATCCTGGCAGCGCTACCGAGTGGCCCTCAGTGGCCCACGCCTTGATTACCTCGCCGGCTGCATCCCAGCATGCCTGCATCACACGTTCAATGTTCAATGTTCAATGTTCAATGTTCAACGTTCAACGTTCAATGTTTACCGCCGCACGTGAGAGTTTTTACGCGCACACGCGGGAGCGTTTTTTACGATGCAAAGGTACTATAAATTGATTGCGGTTTGCGAATACTTTTCTAATTAATTGTGAGAAATTTTTATCCCTATTCATTGTCATCATTGTCATTGTCATTAAGGTCATTAAGCTTTCTGAACTCTAAAAAGTAGCTATAAAATATATATTATATATAATATATATTTTATAGAGATAATTTTACCC
>NZ_FRBD01000009.1 GCF_900142525.1 Xylanibacter ruminicola
GCTATCACCGTCAGATACGCAAGGTTACGAAGAACAAGGGCGTATTCCCGTCTGATACAGCCTTGGAGAAACTCGTCTACCTGGCTTACCGTAACATTAGCGAGAAGTGGACTATGCCCCTGGCGAACTGGGCACTTATTTCACAACAAATAGCGATAAAATTTGGAGATAGGTATGAAATTATGTAACTTTGCAGCTAGAAAGGCTCCTCATCTGGAAAACACGATTAAAAATCGTGTCCCCCATCTGAGGTTAATATAATAAGGGAAATGGCCTTGACACAGTTCAACTTACACTACCTCAATAAAGCTGTTACTCCCAAAACAAATTGAACCAAAATCCACAGGACATTCTTAATATTCTCCAACATATAATATACTTTTATTTAGGACTCCACTCATGCACCAGATCTTTTAGGTTCTTTACTTTTTCTTCTTTAAGTCCAGGCGAATAGAATAATCCAAGTACGTAGATATAATCTTTATCTACGACGTATTGCTCGTAGAACTTATAATAGTAATCCACACCTTCCAAGTAAAAATAACCTGTGTGCTTATCTACCAAAGTTATCGAACCCTCATTGAGTTTCCTGAAGCCCACAAAAAACTCTACAGCTGCACTATCATCCATTTGAACATCATTCGGTAGAGAAAAACATTTCAGAAACACATCATTACCATCAATCGAATAATCAAATCTCATATTTCGATTATCCAAAAGCGAACTATCAGGTATAAAATTATTAGGATACTCCACCTTGAAAGTCGGATTGGTAAACACGAATGTATCCAACTTCTGCCAGGTTATCACCTCTTTCTTATAAGGCTTCCACGTACTTACCTTCCTCTCCCCTTTTGAGCAAAACATCACCAACAATATAATGCCCGCCCCAGCTATAGCACCAAATATAAACTTCTTCATCCGAACCATGCTTTTTTATGTTTGCAAAGACACAAAAAAACTTCATAATTTGCTCATTTCCACAACAACACACTATCTTTACTTAGGTAATATGTAAAAGGTCTATATTTACCCCATTTATAACCACAATCAGAACATAGAAATCGTTTAGCATTTTCGCCAGGAATATTTGTACCAATTCTCTCTTCAGGCAGCCTGTATATCCTAATATGATTTCTATACAATTTCCAAACACAAGAATCCAAATAAGGATTTTTAGGAGGGAAACACCCCCAACAAGTCATTATTGCAATACTACTATCATTACCACATGCGGGACAAACATCACCACTACGATTATCGTTTCTCAAACCTTTCAACTGAAGTATCAAAGCTTCCTTATAATCTTTGTTTTCATCCCTTTCACGCTTCAATTTATCGATATAGAAAATTTGATGCCTTATTGTGTCTTTAAGATAACCAACACTCTCATATTCCCTATGCTCATAATACCAAACGCTGCCAATATTGCTGATACATAGTACAATAATCAAACCAAAAAGAAATTTCTTCATATTCATTTCTCCACTTTACATTTTTCCAATTCCGTCAAAACCAGCCTCTGAGCTTTAAAGAAATCATTCAGTACACTGATTAGATACTTATCTAACTCAGGAATCTCTTTCCTGAACAATATCGTTCGTCTGCTGTGCACACCTATTTCCTCGATCTCGTTGTTGGTGGTATAGAGCAAAGTACAATTGACGTGCTGATTAGCCAAATTGATAGTTCTATGAAGGTTGGCGATATCATCAACATCGCTATAAATGGATATACTATGCCACCATGTATCATAGATAGTAATGAAATAACATTGATCATTACTTTCTATGGTAAACTTTTCACCCTGAAAAGTAAAGTAAGCATAATTCAAACCGCCTTTCTCCTCCGTCTCAGGCTCACATCCTATAGAGCGCAATGTAGTCAGCACCAAACCTGTAATAGTCCTTTCATCCAAACATTTCCCCACGTTTTCATCCTCCTCTTTATCTTTATCGTTATCACTATTCATCAGCCTCTCGAAATAGGCATCCTCCTCCCTTTCTTTCTCTTCAGCACTTGCCTTATAGACATGATAGAAGTACCATATGGCGAAAATAAGCACCCAAATTATAACGTGTATCATATCCTATTAAAGTTTTTACCTATTTGATTCCAGAATATCCTCGAGAACGAATGTCCATCAATCTTCATGATCCTACTCACTTTAAAAGTGCGCTCCTCATTAATGTTCAAGCGTATTGCCTGAATATAGTCACCACCATAGTATCGTGAGTATTCGATATGCGATATCATGCAAGAAAACACACGGCCAGCTCTGGTGCAATACTCTATCTCAATGGTTTGCCCCAACAACACAGCTCTATTTATAACTTCCTCGATACTCATTATTCCGAATGTCGCTCTTGCGATTTAACCCACTGCTGATCCTTTTCGTTAGAGGCATTAAAGGCCTCAGCTATTATCTCACAGTCCCGTCCCTCCTTATATCTACTTTGCATTTCGTTACGAATCAGAGACACGTTACCACTCTTCTTGTCTTTGAATTCTTCGATAAGAGCTGCAGTTTCTAGATTCTTTATGCGCTCCTCTCGCAATCCTATTTTTTCCGCAAACAAAATGTTAAAGATAGCCTCCCTAAAGACGCGATAATCCTTAGTCCATTTACTTAAGGAGAGTGCAGCTAACTCCTGGCGGGATAAGTTTGGTAATCTGTCAACACAATCCCTTAACACCTCGTCATTCCATCCTGTAAAATGACACTTTCTTAACTGTTGAATAATGTAATCGTAATCTGTCATAACTATTATAATCGATTCAGTGGCAAAGATACGAACTTGTACCTTTGCCACCAAACAATTTTGCCCCACAAGGCTTGTGAAAATGTGATTTTATTCCCAGACTACCAGATTTCGAGGAAGGGAAATTTTCTTTGCCTCGCCACGTCTGCCATCTATATAATAATGTCTTGCCATATGATCATCGAACTGACCAACAAAAGCCCCGCGGATTCTGGCACACTTCTCATTGATAGAGTTCAAAAGCGGATTCGTTACATCCTCGATACTTTGTAGTGCCCTATCAGACAACCCAAGAGGTCTAAGTTTTACATAAATCTCTGCCAATTCCTTTCTATAGTCAGGTAAGCATTTGAATACAATACCTTCTGAATGCTTCAAGAATAGCAGATAAACAGCCTTTGCCAGCGGTTCCATCTTTATTTCCATATTATTGTAATCTGGCAATAATATACGGAAATCCTTGGTAATAACAAGTCTACTTAATCTATCATCCGGATGTATTAGCTGTTCCAGAATAAACTGCGAAACGCCCCTTTGTCTTAATTTGATAATACGTTCTTTAATCTCATCAAGAAGATCGTCTATACTTTCACTGCCAAGTTGAGAGTTGAATCGATTATCTGCATCCTTTGGAGGAATCTCAAAGTTTCGTTGCTCATCATCTAATTTTTGCTTATTAACGAGCCATTTTCCACTTTTGCTCGTTTCATTATGAATTAGCTTGCTGATGTTGTGTAACTGATCTGCAATTGGCTCATTGCTTCTTGAAGAGATAGGGTAAAAGCGATTTATGGCTTTATCGGTACCATCACTACCTCTATGAATATCCTCAGTTCGTATAAAGCCTTGCTTAATCTTGTTTCTATCATCAGGATTATCCAAGAACCTAAGCATGAAATCATTACCAATATTTATCTTATTGATTTCAGCCTCGCTCATGTATGGCGCACGATATTGCAGCACTTCAGCCTTCTGGAGTTGCTTTAAGAGTAATGGCAGATAGATTACATGATATCCTATCATCTTACCCCACCCTTCCAGCATCTCAGGATTGTTTTCAAACAGGTCTGTCAGTTCCTTATCTTCTTCGCTTGCAATATAGATTAATTCCTTCGGAGCAAGTTTCCCATCGAGCTTAAACTCAATTCTGTTGTCTGATTTAGGAGAGACAGGTTCTACTGGCAAATTGGGGATGTTGCTTGCATGCACTTTTGTTCCACCCTTCCTTTCCATAATGAATAGGATAACCAGGCCAATAGCCACCACCACATCTACAACATTCCACACCATGCGACCTAGGCCCACTTTAGCAAATGGCTGGAACAACAACGCCAAAGTCACGAAAGTCCATGTCAAAACCTCTTTCTTTTGCTTGAAATACTGAAAGGCCATATAACCAAACCCAACCATAGCAAGGAACCTTACCAAGGTAAAATAGCCATACGGCATTGGTGCTAGACAGAGTAGCAATATGACTGCGAGAATTATAGGCACATTTTTCATCTTTCTTGTATTAAAAGTTATTTCCAATCATTTATATCAGAATATGCTTCTACCACATTTTCTATATCATCAGGTAACGCAGGAAAAAAATCTATTCCTGTAATTCTTTCCACATCATCAACGGTATTAATAAACTGATCTCGTTTCTTATATCCTTCATTATTTCTAACAACAAATCCGATGGCCGCGGGCTGTGGTTTCATACGTAGGATTACCTTAAAGAATGCCTCTGGTACAACGATCCTATTTTCACCGATTGTTTCATGTTCTCTTTTCAGCAAGACAGGGCCGCATACGATATATACACAACCATACTTCTTTGCCCATTTTCTGCAATCCTGTTCTATTTTATTCCAAAGGCCACTATTTAAGCTTCTATCTTGCGGACAAATGTTTGTTAACAAATTAGACTCTCGCATAGCAATTTCATCCCATTTATTATCTCCTGCTGGACACATATGCCCATGTGACCATTTGGTATTCTTATAATCCTCCTTTTTTGCCCTTGGTATTGGTACGTCTTTATCTTCTTGATAGCCACCAATTCTTTTCAAATTACCATCCACATGTTCTGCTGTTAGACACCATGCTACCCAATTTGGTATTTTCGTTTCTGAATTATACGATACAATGTAACTTATTCTCTTTAATACTATTTCATTACATTCTCTTAGTGGTGCAGGTTTTTCAATATGTTTTTCTTGATCACACGAATACTGGGCACACAAAATGAGTGTAATAAACAAATACTTTGAAAAAGAGGACAACCATTCCATATACTACAATTATAAAACCAATTATGGCGCGAGTTCCTCTTCACATTCTTTACATTCCTCGCACAACTTAAAACTCTTATTTATTTGAAAGCCATTCATTTCCTCCAAACTCTCTGCAGTTTCAGCGGTTTCGCAGTCAGAATTCCAATCATAATGATAAATCCCAGCACTTTTATCGACCAAAAATGTATCACATTCAAATGAATATTGCCTTCTGTATTTATTACTATAGTATATAGCCACTATCCCCAAAAGCAATAATAAAACGCTCCATACTACTGTTAATTTATATTTAAATGGTTTAGCTATCTCTTTTTTCTCTTCCCAATACTTTCGTTCAGGCGCTTCAACTTTCACCTCAAAATCAAGCAGAACCATCAGTACAACAATATATCCAATAAACAATAATGAATAACCATTCGTTATGTTTAACAAAAAACTAATTATACTAGAATGAAAGTAATATGACAAAAGATATAATAGAGCTAAAATGGCAGCACCTATCCAAGCCACTGTTTTAGCAAATTCCTTTGCATCGTCATATGTTTGACGACCAATAAGGTTCGAAATAAAAGACTGTTTCTCAACCATTGCTTATCCCTCATGCATTTAAAAAACCTCACTAGCATTGCTTCCCTTTGTTTGGAAGTTGCCATTTCTTTGCAACTGAAGCACATATGTTAGTATACCACTTATAATTTCTTGAGGATTATCTTTCGAAAATAGCTCTTCTTTAACAAAACCGCCCTTTACGCCCCCTTTCATTATTTTATTCGGATTCCATCCTTCTCCATAATAGAAGAACGTTTGGTAGATTCCATCTGGAATATCAAACTGATAAGTAGCTCCAGCCTTAATATAGCCATGAGCTATTACAGTACCATTCTGGTTATTGCGTTTAATAATTACAACTATATCACTTTCCCCAGGAGCAGTTACTCTTATCCCAGAACATTGGTCGTAAGGACATCGATAGTTACTTCCATACACATCACTATACGGAGTTGCCCCCGTATACAATGAATTATTAAGGTATTGCTTATCCTCCTCAGATAAGACTTCCTGTGCAGGAACTGCCTGTTGTTGAGAATATGATTGGTACGTTTCTGTTTTATATTCTGTTTCATGTGTACCTTTATTGGAATCAGAACTATTGCACTGATTAACTATAAAAGCAATCACAACAATTAGGACGAAGAAACATCCACAACCATTATTGTCTGAGGTTCCTTTCATCATATATAGTTTCTTCTAGTTTATACTTCTGAAATTGAACATATGTGATCTTTTGAGTAGATGTATCATTTGTGAGTTTAGGTACTGCCGTATAATTTGACTGAATCAATTTATCCCATAAATTAGAATCTTCAGCTACAACATTACAAAACAGTATCTTATCAGTTCTTGGAGGAATACCATTCGCTTGCGTAAATGGAATACTCATATTCAATATTGTTCTTAAAATCTCGTCCGCTTTATAATTTGGAAGATACTCACATTCTATCAAATTAAGAAGATAACGTGACATTGTAAAGTCATTGCAAACCATCTCAAGCCTATGTTCGATTTCGTGAATAAGCAGAGTTTTAAAATCAACAATGGCTTTATCAGTAACCTCGAAACCATCAAACAATTTATAAAGCCATATATCTGATATGAAGAAATTATAGTTTTCACTAATATAATGATCTGCCTGAACGTCAGAAAACAAAGAATAGAATGGTTTACGCATGTGTTCGTCCATACCATCAAGTACTATCTTCTCTTCATTTAGCCATGTCTCTAAATTACTGATATATGATTGCAAATATTTTCGCTTGTTGGATAAAACATTCCTCAATTCATTAAACCTGTCAATAATCCTTCCTGCATACAGATATTGTATCTCCTGATTATGCAAATCTGGAGACTCCATGGTCTTTGCTACTTCCTTCTTAATCACAATTATCTTGGTTGACGGGTATTTCCACCATATAAGAGCAGTAGCAACTATTGTAACAGCAACTCCAATCAATCTATCGTTCGATGGCAACAAGAAGAAGCATAATAACGTTAAGACCAATCCTAATGCAATATAATGTGATTTATAGGTGGGGGCCTCCTTTTCTTCTTCAATCAGCTCAGTTTGTGTTGAAGGTTTTATTTGGCGTAAGGCATAGTTCATAATTGAATCACGCTTACCTTTATTAGACAATTCGCCTAAGAGTCTCATATAACCCTTATATGTTTCATTATATCCATCTACATAACTCTGTTGTTGGACCTTTTCTTCTTCTATGAGAATCCTAAGAACTGCATATTCTATATCTTTATCTTCAATATCAAACGCTAATGATTTCTTTGTGGTTTCACCAATCTCCTTGCAACTAACTCCTGTTATTATGCAGGCTTGACGACAAAGCTGTTTATCCTCGATGTATGAGAAAGGAACATAACAATATCCTTTGTCACCAAAACCTTCGCCCCATGAATTCCTTACTATATATACTTTGTCTATCTCAGAATAGCCACAAATCACCATTGCATGATATCCAAAGTCAGAGCTCTTCAATTCTTTATCTGTTGGGCGAAAAATAAAGCCCTTGTGCCCTTTGGCGAATGAATCAAACACTTTTAATGATATCCCTATTGGATATCCCTCAGACAAAGCTGAGGTCAATGCGTCATGTGTAACATCAACATTAAGTGCCTTTGTTACCAGCCTTGTTATGGCATCCCTTGTCGCCTCCTCTGTTGGAGATGTTTTGAAATCATCATCGTAAGGACACAAATTCTCCTCACATATACCTCTTTCACCTAAAGAATGAATGTTGTCATAAAAAGAACTACCTTTATCAATAGGAGTATTATCACTATTTTTATCACAGACATTATAATACAGGAAACGTGGACTCAAGCATGATTTCTTTCCTACACTCCCCTCATTTAATATGTATTCAAAAATCGATGCGACAGAAAAGGATGTGCAGGAACCAAGTTTTCCTTGATTACGAATAACAGAAAAACTCTGTCTCAGATCAACAGATGGTAAATGATCACGTTGAGGATTATATGTTTCTTCTAAAGGTTTCTCAACAATATTGTGTATAAGTTTATATGTAACATCGCCATAAACGAACCCCTCTTCTGTTAATCTCTTTTTGCTCTCTTCCGCTATTTTGATTCCTTTTTCTATTTCTATTAGTCTTTCTTCGCCCTTCCTAATAAAACTCTGCGATTGACGAATCCTCGTTCTCTGTTTTCTCAGTTCTTCTAAAGGAAGATAAATCTTGCCACCCCTAATAGGGCCAGCAAGTACACCATCAACTCCCTCTTCAACCATTGTATTATTCTCATTAATAAACAGGTTGAAAGCTTCAGTCATACAATCATCAATTGTAGGAAGATCTTTCAGTAAGACACTATCGTCAAAAAGTTCGTCATCCTCCCCCATTAAAAGCGCTAACATGGCGCGTTTTTCCGGCAAAGACAAATCTGTTCTTTCTATAACTCCATGAAAATCGTTAGTTGCTTCATTAAGAAGTTTGTCGAATTCTTCTAATGCAACAATTTTATCAGAAGAGTCAATTTCTCCTCTATTATTACTTAATAATGAATAATAACGATTTATATATTCCTGCGCTTTTGCTAATAGTTCATTAGGTGAGAGCATAGCATGCTGATTCACACGTTCTCTTTCGAGTACACGAATAAAGCAACAACTAAAGATATAACGATGAAAGAATTTGTGGCTAAACCAATAGGCTGATATGCCTAATGCCAAAACATCAGGCTTGTCAATGTCCGCAACAGGATATAAATCCGAGTAATTTGTTGTTACAAGTCTTGCATACTCTCCGAATATCCTTATTAATGTGGTTTTATCTAAATCCAATCCCAAACCATTCAGATTGCATCCTTGAATCAGGAGAAAATGACGTATTGAATCATCCTTCTCTTTCTCTATTATGTGTTTACATGCTTCTGCTGCTTTTTGTTTCATCTCTGAAGCCTTATACACTAAATCGTGTTTTTCGGCTTCAGAAACACAAAACAAATACGCTAAATCTTCAGAGATGCCATATACGTCAACAAGGTAGTGCTTGCCTGAAATTTTAATCCATTCCAGTATTTTACATAGTTCTTTTAATGCTGTCTCTTCGTACAATAATAAATATACACATACATACAAATTGGAACTGACTTCACCCGTTCCTTCTGCCACGACTATATGAGGATGCTTATTTTCAAAATAGGCAACACCCTCAATTCTATTTGAAATAATAGTTTTTGATTCTCGTACATCTATTTGCCTAACTATACTATTTTCACCTTCGAACACCCATGTTGCAACGTGAGAGAATTGTCTTCCCTCACAGTCGCAATGTTGTGTCAGATGATTATCAATAGCCTCTGCTATAGGAGCCAAGTCTTCTCCAATAAAAATATGAAGTGAATGCTGCATTATTAGTGTATATCAAGCTGCTTTTTTACAAATTCTATCTCTTCTCTTATAAGGTCTACAGTCCCTTTATATTCTTTTATATGTTCACGCAGATACTCTTTCGAGAACCCCAATTGTGAAATATTCTCAATATAATCTTCTTTCGCACGAGTATAGATATCTTGGACATACGGCAGTCCATTAACAGAAATAATATTATATATTTTTTTCTTAAATTGGTCTTCGATAGAAGATTTACGTTCTATAAACATTTTATATGCCTCATCTCTGTACTTGCCCAAATCAATCCAATAATCCCAAAGACTGTCACCATTTTCTTCATCAATATACTTATATGTCCCATCATCATTTTTGATAAGGCCAAAGATAAACCCTTTTACCCAAAGTTCTAAGGCGTTATCACCATTCCCTGGTTCAAGTCTATAGCCAGTCTTCTTCATTTCATTTAGTATCGTTGTGGAAATGTGGAAACATATATCGTTTTCAGGGTCTTCATACTCCCTCTTGCATTTGTTGCTAACTGAGTCAATAGCAAATGGTGGTATCGGATTCATTTGGCTAAAAACAATAATACGGTCTTTCATACCAATATTTGAGAAATTCACATCGCCAACTTCTTCGATATTATTCTTAAAGTAATCATCCTTCTTTAATAACGAATCTTCAAATCTGTTTACGCCGATATAATAATTAATTGCAGGTTTCTTGTCAATGTATCCAAGGAAATTGTGCAATAATAGTGGAGAGGCTTTTGCTGCCATGTTGCGCACGAGTTCTTCAAACAATCCATTTTTCTTAAGTAGAACAAGGACATCATTAATGTCCATATTACCAATTTCTTTTGCTCTGTCAAGATTATAGGTATGCTGAAGAAGTCGGACACCAATAGTTGACGTTTCTAATTCACTAAAATCAAAGATCTTGTTTCCTTCTTTCAGGGAAGTAATAAAATCAGAGATGAGAATATTATGGCTATCTAATGAAATAGTCGGCTCAACCCGTGAAGTGATATTAATTTGGAAGGTCTCTGTGTTTCGTGCAATATTTTGACGGAGTTTGGAGATTTCTGAACGACTATTAGTGGCTACAATCTCTAATCGCTGTCTTATTTCGCGTACTCTATTTTGGTATGCGCCAATTTTAGTCAGTAAGTCATTATAGAAAGTAATGGCTTTAACTCTTCTTGCAATCTCCCTTTTTGTTTTAGCTAAATATGTGGCAAAATTACAGACTTCCTCTTTTGCATCATCAACGCCAATCTTAAATATGCCTTTCGCTTTTTCTTTTAAATCTTTACATGCTGTCCGAACAGTTTCATCGTACTGTGCCTCTAAAGTCTTTTGTTCTTCAAGTTCATTAGTCATTTCCTTCAAATAGACACGAACTTCGCTTTCTATGCCTTGCAGTAAATCTTCTGTAGCTCCAACACCCATTCCTTCTGAGCGTTTCAGACTATTAATAACCAATGTACGTAATTCGTCAGAAACACGCGAAATAAGGTTTTGCAATCTCGTCTCAACCTCTTCATCATCAATTTGTCTTGCATTAACAAAAGATGTTACAACATTCATTGCATCCGAATAGTCACTCTTATCTATACCCGATAGGGGCGTGAATTTAGTATCAATTAAATAATCTATTACATCATCTGCATCGTGTTCTCTTATCTTGACAGTATCAATCCACTGCATGACTTCTGTATTAACATCAGCAGGTTTATTCAGTAATTGGTTGACTAAATGAATTGCAGCCATGTGTGCGTATATTTTGCGAAGTTCGTCGCTTCTAATAATAACTTCACATACACCCATACCACTAACCCAAGCTTTTTTCCCTTTAACATTAAAACTACCACTAGTTGTATCAACGGCAAGATTATCTAACACGGAAACATTGGCTGTTGAGAGTTCTCCGACTGATGTAATTAACGTTAATGCTAACATCTCTTCTATTTGCCTTGTTTCATCATAGACATCAAGATTTCTGTTTTTATTATCAACTAAAATGCAAGCATCAAAAGGAGTATAACTTGTGCTCCACGTTCTGCCACCTTCCAAAGGTAATTTAACAGGATTGTCATCTAAATTACGCCCCATTAGCCAATCCAGATCCATTAATGCTCCATATGCATTTGGACGCACTCTGTCAACACCATTTGTAAGATTGGCCCTAAACACTTCTGGCAACATTCCAAATCCTGCTAATTTGCAATTATCACCAGCTATTCTTCTAACTAAATAGCCCATGTCAATAAAAACGCCGCAACCGGTACCTCCACATAAAGAAAAAATAATATAGACGTCTGTCTTGTTATCAATAAGTTCGTACTTCTCTCCAACTGCGCTTGCCCTTGCTACTTTGGTTAAAGCCATGCTTACTCTTTCTTCTACAGACTCACTATTTGCTATAAAAGCAAATCTTCCATTAGTCCTTACCTGACCAGCGCCATGGGTTAAACTACGTAAGGCATTATTATTATTTGATGGCATCCATGCATAGTTGTCTTGGTTCCTTTTAAATAGAGACTGAGGATGCTCCACTGTGATTTGTACCTGTTCATTTCTTTCAAGCCTCACTTTGTTCCCTTTATTTTGTCCTTCAACATATATTTCACTGTCATCAATGAAACCCATTGAAGCTATATTCTTTAATTCCTCATCTTTGGAATATTCACCTCTATCTGTATCTACTCCTAAGAAACCTATCATTCCGGGAACCTCACCATAAGTTTCAATAAAGAGTTTCTTCAATTTAAGAATTGTTCTCATACCTGTGCCGCCAAGACCAATGAAGAGACTTCGGCGAATTTTCGTTTTTGTAGCCATAATTATAAGATTTTTATTGTTATTGTTTCTTTTGTTGTCATATTATCGAGTTGATAAACACCATAATTAGATAATTCTGATGTTACTGGTGTTATCATATAATTACCATGCAAACTAATCTTTGCCGCTTTCTTTCGGCCTTTTGGTGTGATCTCCCAAGGAGAAGTCCAAATATCATCCTTAATAAACAAGACCTTTCCACAGAATAATTTGTTTAGCCAATTTTGAGGCTTGTATTTATTTGTTACAACGACTTTTACCGCACCATTTATCTTTTTGTTTGTATAATAACCTTTCCTTGAAGATAATTCAATTCGAGATAATCGAATCCTAGGATACAATAATGGTTTAAGGAAGACAAACCATACAAATAAGATAGTCACTATAATAATACTTAACCACATAAAAAGCACTTTCATGGGGTGCCAGCAAACATCGTGTTCAAAATAAATGCTGCTGACATAAGAAAGGTTCTCTTCAGCATTTATCGTTTCCAACCCACTTGCTTTCCCCTCCATACCTATAACATATTCCTTTTGAGCAATTGAATGTGGGACTTCTAAAGTTATTATGCTATTAGTATCGGATGACTTGATTTCAAAAGTTGTTCCAATGCTTTCGCCATTGTAGTACAACTTACACTTGTTTTTTAATTCAGTTGGGATATCAAGAGAAACGTTTAAACAACTTTTCACCTTTTTTGCTTGGTCGTTAAAGATTGTGCCTAAATCAACTTGTATGTTTTCAACTTCCTTACCTTCCCAAAATAAGAATTTTGAATAAGTTTCTGCCTTACCAGCACAGTACTGCCCTTCAGTTTCACCAGAGGGCTGTCCTAAATCAAGATTTGCCAAATCACGTGTGTCAATATTAATAAAAAGGTCTGGATTACAGATATGAAGTTCTTTATTATTTGCCTTAACCACAAAATGAACTTGATGATTGCTTGTTGGATGCTTCTTTTGCTCAATTAGGAAGATCGCTTTTCCCTCCTTGATCTTATTATCCCTCAGAGAAACCTTGTAATATTCATCATTACATACCACAGAAGCATTGAAAGTTCCATAATCAGAAAAAACAGATTGGATATTTTTAATAGAATGACTATTCAAATTAAATATTGTTTTATCAAAAGCGCCAAAAGGACCAAGATGGTCTTCTATGTAGAACGCTCTATCACAAGCCTCTGTAGCTGCAATAAGTTTTTTAACATCTGGTTTATCTTTAATTTCTTTACCAAGGGCAACAAAGAATGCATAGTTGTTGGGAGCCTGCAGACACCACTTCTTGATGCGTTCACATACAGCATCTGTACGCCTTTTGTCAACATTTTCAGTCCCATCTGTAAAAAGATACAAATAGTTGTTCCTGTTCTTGTCAATATACTTTAATCCCAAATCCCATGCATTGCATATACCAGTTCGCTGTGAGGCATTAATCATGTTCTCACACTGAGTCTCTATATTTTCCCATACAAAATCTTTTGCTTTAAAACGAATTGGTTCTGCTGTATTTTGATGAAATAGGACGATGGTAACATTTACATTATTATCCAACTGTTGTATGTCATCTTTCATAAATAGCTTTGCTTTTTCCCAAATATCATTTGGCTTTTTCATACTCCACGTGCAATCAAAAAGATACACGTAGTTGCGCTGACGTTGAGCTAACGACGATAATGAAGGAATAAGCGCTATAAGGAAAACAATAATTCCAAATTGTTTCATAACTAATATAATTTACATATTATTTGTATAGTTATTGGCACGTTTACTTGTTAGAGCTAATTATGTCAAATGCAAAAGTAAGAATTATATCTGAACTTTGCAAGTTTTTAAGAAGTTATTTTCAAAAAAGTGTGTTTCACAAGGCTTGTGGAACTTGTGAAGAGTGGCAGAGCCGAGCGGTGGAAGTTGGAATATACAATTGATCAGACCACCCCTAGCCCCTCCCGCTCGGCTATGCCGCTTGGCTTGCCCAAGAACTCAGGTGGGGAATACTGTGGGGTATGAGTTCCTACTCAGGAAGGGGAAATAAAAAAACGCCATTACTCGGGTTGGGGAGTAATGGCGAATAAGGGGATGGGGAGTTCTATTTGGCTTTTTTCCAAGTCTGTGTCTCGTAGAACATACCGAGATAGCCACGCACTTTCAGTTTGTCGCCATCAAGCCAGATAGAGCATTTGTAGGTCTTGCCGTTCTTGGGGTTGTAGATACGACCACCTTCCCACTTTTCTGACTTCTTGGTAAGACCTGAGAGGATATTCACGCCCATCAGTTTGCGACTGCGCATCTTCTCGTCGGTGTTGTGCGTATCTTTGGTGTCGGGGCCTTTCTCCAGCCACACAATTTTACCATTCACCTTTCCGTTAGCCTCGTAGATTTCCACTTTGGCATCACCAGCTTCTGTTAGCCATTTTCCCAAAATGGTCTGTGAATAGCCTGCCAACGAAAAGAGGGCAAGGGCCATTGCAAGAATCATCTTTTTCATATACATTATCTTTAAAAATAGATTTTTACGGTGCAAAGATACAACTTTTTCTGGACATTTGTAAAGTACCTAAGAAATTATTGCATTCTAACTGGTTTGCAATTGAAAAGTACCTAGAAAAAAAATAGATAATAAAAAGGCCCGCCAACTAAAACTGTTGGCGGGTATTTTCTATTGTATCTATGACTTTGTCGCACCAGATATCGAACTCAGGGTCTTCGATCTGGAACTCGGGGTGAGACTTGATATAGGCTACGGCGTGGCGGACGCCTTGGTCGAAGCGCGTTGTAGCGCAGAAACCGGGAACGGCTCGCTTGAGTTTGCTACAATCGAAGACAACAGTACAGGCTTTATCGCCCAGCAGGTTTCCTTCGAAATCCCATTCTCGAGGTGACACTTGAGCCAGATAGCTCGATGACACATAATAGGGTTTGAACTCAACGCCAAGTGCATCGGCAACAGTCTGATAGATCTGATTCCACGTCAACGACTCATCGCTCATAATCTGGAATGCCTCGCCAATGGCCGTGGGATTGCCAAGAAGACCGATGAAGCCACGGGCAAAATCCTCGTTCCACGTCAGCGTCCACAGTGAACTGCCATCGCCATGAACAATCACCTGCTTACCTTCAATCATACGTTTCAGCACCGACCAACTACCCTTAGGGCCATGAACGCTTACAGGCACAGCACGTTCGCAATAGGTGTGGCTGGGGCGCACAATGGTAGCAGGGAAGCCATTTTCGCGATAGGCTTTCATTAGCAGCTCTTCGCAGGCTATCTTGTTACGCGAGTATTCCCAATATGGATTGGCCAACGAAGTGCCTTCGGTTATGACATGATTGCGCACTGGTTTGTTATAAGCCGATGCGGAACTGACAAAGACATACTGCTTGGTGCGACCTGTAAAGAGACGGATGTCGCGCTCAACCTGCGAGGGCAAGAAACCAATAAATTCGCAAACGGCATCAAACTGCTCATTACCCAGTTTAGCTACCACCTCGTCTTCGCGATTGTTGATATCACCCGTAATCAGCTTGATGCCATCTGGCAATTCAGCAGTACGGTTACCGCGATTAATCAACCATAGCTCGTGACCAGCAGCCACCAACTGACGTGTGATAGCACTACTGATAGTACCTGTTCCTCCAATAATTAATATCTTCATAATTTAATCTTTTTAGTCCATCGGATAGCAAACGCCCCACTTCTGGCGCAGGGTATCCATCAGTTGCATGATATATAAGGTTTCCACGTGAGGCATTTCATTGGGTTCTGTCAAACCTTCAATCAAGGCTTTTCGGCAGGCCAGAAACTCGTACTCGTAACCTGTTATCTGTTGCGGAACATGAATGGTTTCAACATAAGTTCGATCGGGCCCATTAACAGTTATCTTCTGCGGATTGTTAATGTTGTCAATAATCAAATTACCTTCAGTGCCCGCAATCACACCAATATTGTCGCCCACACAGGCAGCACTCGACTGCAAATTACAAAGCATACCATCTTCAAGCACTAGAGTGATGGCATTAGTGATATCCATGCCCGATTGACTTTTTACGCACTGGCTCTCCATGCTGACAATGTCGGCAGGGAAGAACATACGGGCAAAGTTAAGTGCATAGACACCCAGATCTAATAAGGCGCCACCACACAGGTCGGCACGCATAATGCGCGGCTTGTCGCCCATGCTGTAGCCCAGTGTAGCAGTAAGCAGTCGCGGGGTGCCAACACGACCACTACTGATAAGACCACGAATGATGTCAACAGCAGGTTGATAACGCGTCCAGATCGCTTCAGCTACAAACACCTTGCGTTCGTGAGCAAGCTGTAGTACCTCAGCAGCCTCGCGATGATTGGCCATGAAGGCCTTTTCTACCAAACAAGGTTTACCGGCCAAGATTGCCTGACAAGTTACATCGTAATGGTGAGAATGGGGCGTGCCCACATACACTAGGTCTACATCAGCATCGGCTATCAGCTCAGCATAAGAGCCGTAGGCTTTAGAAATGTCCCACTTAGTGGCAAAAGCCTCAGCCTTCTCGATAGAACGTGAGCCAACAGCATAAGCCTTGCACTCACTAAGTCCGTTAAGGGTAATTGCCGCTTTCTCAGCAATCCATCCGGTACCAATAATGCCTACTCGTAAGATTCCGTCCTCCGTCATAGTCTTATCCTCTTGCCAATTTGTAGATAGCTTCCATATCCTCGGCCTTAAGCACTTTCAAGCATCCACACGTATGCTGATAATCACGGCTGCACTTACGAGTCATCTCACGAATCTCATCATCGGTAATATCTCGTCCTATAAGTTCCTTGATATTGATAGGCATGCCGATAGCATGATAGAAACGCTCCATGGCCTCGATGCCTTTAATGGCTGTGGCCTCAGGATTGGCAAAGTCGTTGGGCACATTCATCACATTAACTGCAAAACGCACAAAACGACTCAGATTCTGATGCATCACATAGCGCGCCCAACTAGGCCAGATAGCTGCCAGACCTGCACCATGAGTAACATCGAACATGCCGCTGAGTTCGTGCTCCAACTGGTGAGTAGCCCAGTCGTCGCTCACACCACAACCAGTAAGTCCGTTGTGAGCCAGACTGCCACCCCACATAATCTGGGCACGCTGGCGATAATCCTCAGGATTCTTCAGCACATCGAACACGGCGGTCATCATACGACGCATCACGGCTTCAGCCAAATCAGTAGTCAGATCCATATCGTCATCTATAGTAAAGTAACGCTCCATGGTGTGCATAATCATATCGGTAACACCAGCCGCAGTCTGATAAGGAGGAAGCGTAAAAGTGCGACAAGGATTCATGATGGCGAATTTAGGGCGAGACATGTTGTTACTGTATCCCAACTTAACATCGCCATCTTCGTTGGTTATTACACTTGCCTCGCTCATCTCACTACCAGCAGCAGGGATAGTGAGAACTGAAGCCACTGGCAACATGCACTTTGGTTCGGCCTTGCCTAAGTAAATATCCCAAACATCACCCTTGAAGCAAACGCCGTAGGCGATGCACTTTGACGAGTCGATAACACTACCGCCACCAACAGCAAGAATAAAGTCGACGCCCTCTTTACGACAAAGATCAATGCCCTCTTTGGCCAGTGAGAGACGCGGATTTGGCACCACACCACCAAGTGTCACAAACTCGATTCCACCATCACGTAACAAGCCACATATCTTATCAAGCAGGCCAGAACGTACGGCACTCTTTCCGCCATAGTGTACCAGCACCTTTGTACCACCATACTTCTTAACTAATTGAGCAACCTGCTCTTCCGACTCCTTGCCAAATACGACTTCAGTCGGTGCATAATAATTGAAATCTTTCATACCGTAAAAGTTAGAATTTGTTTATTCTTTGTTTTGTGTTAAAAATCTGTGCAAATATAAACAAATAATTTGATAAACACATAACATATAACAAAAAAATTAATCCCCAGCCATACGACGGGGGATTAACTTTTGAAAAATCAACTATCTATGTGCTATTCTATGGTAATTTTCTTCAATGTATAGCCATATCCAACAATCAACATACCTCCGCGCTCATCAACGATGGCTTTGTTGGCTTCGGTATAAGTAAAATCATATGGATTGGGAGTATCACTAGTCAGGTCAAACTGAGCTACGACCTGATCTTCGGGATTATCGCCCCACCAAGGAGTGGTGATACGCATAGAATGGTAGCCCTCTGGCATGTCAACCAGCTCATAATAGACATGTATTGTAGCACCTACTGGAACTGCAGCCAAATCGTCGGCAGAAACAGACACATTGCTAGCGCCCCAGTTGATATCTACGCCACCTTCCCAAATAACATTCTCAGCTGGAGCGACTTCCTCGACAGCAACAACCTTAGTTAACTTATAACCATAGCCTACAATCAACATACCTCCACGCTCATCTACAAGAGCTTTGATAGCTTCGGTATAAATAAACTCATAGGGTTTAGGAGTATCGTCGGTAAGATCGAACTGAGCAACTACCTGATCTTCGGGATTATCGCCCCACCATGGAGTGGTAATACGCATAGCATGGTATCCCTCTGGCATGTCAGCCATTTCGTAGACCAAACGGATAGTTGCACCAACAGGAACATCAGCCAGATCATCGGCAGTAACAGTTGCATTGCTAGCGCCCCAATTGATATCGACATCACCTTCCCAAAGCACCGTTTCTTTCACACCAGGATCAACGTAGGTATCGTTGCTGACAGTGAACAAGCCACATCCATAGCGCATGCCATCAGCCTCGATACTAACCATATACTGTCCCTCGGCCATTGCTGGAACATCGAAGGTTACCTTACCATCTGCAAAAGACACGTTAGAAGCCTCCTGCTTACCAATAAACACTTTAGATACAGAAGTTACATTGGCTATATCCACAGTCTTAGTGGTACCAATAGTCAACCAACGCGACTTGGCATCGCTGGCAAATGCGGGATCGCCCTCGGCAGGACGTACAACCAGCATACATGTGCGAGAAGTTGAAAGTCCCTGAGTGGTGGTAGCAACAATCTTCAGGACATGATCGCCTGCTATTACAGGTACATCAATTTTCAAACCTTCGGCAACCTGCTCATCGTCGATGAACCACGTTACTGTGGTGTAGTCGGCAGGTGTAACAATAGCCTCATAAGTGAAATTGGTGGTACGTTCAATGTTCGCGAGGGTAGCAGGCTCTCCATTTTTACCTTCGGGGATATCAGTGTTCAAGATGCGGGGAGCATCAAATTCGCTAGCTGTGAAGAACGGATTCTCATCAGACGAGCAAGCCGTTGTTGCAGCCAAACTGCAACCCACAAAGAACAGAGCGATATACTTTGATATATTCTTGTTAATCATAATTCTTAATACTTTAGTTTATTCATAACTATTACTTCACGTTAATGTCGGCTACATCCCACCAGAGACGTTTGTGCCAGTCGTCAGAACCACCTAAGCGGTCGATAGCTGCCTTATAGTTGGCACTATTATACTGGTTCTCCAGGATAGGATAGCGCAGACGTGTGGGAGTCTGAAGATTGTTGTCGTCATAAGTAAAGTCTGACTCATACTTGGGCAACTTTGTACGATCCAGCAATACAGGATAGTCTGAACGACGCAGGTTAGCCCATGCCTCAGAGGGGTTCATCATGTGCAGAATCCAAGCCTGTGTATTGATAGCTTCCTTGGCATTGGCAGTCAATACGCCAGTATCAATAAGGCCATTAATATAGGTATCGATCTCGGTAGCCGAAATTCTATCTGCAACCTGCAGATAGTGGGTATTCATCCACTGTATAGAGGCCTTGACACCCGCCTTGAAGTGATCTTCAACAGAACCATCGACATTCCATCCCTTCAGTTTTGCCTCAGCCAGCAAGAACTCAACTTCACCAGAATTAATAAGCGCACCTGGACGGTCGGGCATCTCAAAATCAATGCTGAGGAACGGGCGCATCATACGGGCCGGGAAGTTACTACCATCGAAACCTGCTTCAGGATAGAGATTAATAATGCGCTGTAGAGTTGGAATCTCTTCGATAGCAGGTGCATTAACCCAATCATTCCACCATGCAGCACCAGGGTTGCAGGGCTTCTCTACTTCGCCAGCACGGTTCAGATAGTCTACAACCTCATCGGTTACGTCAACATTCCACTCACGATCGGGTTTAGTTTCACTACGCTTAGTGTTAATGTAATGACGACATATGCGATAAAGACGCGGGTCGTTGTTATCCTTTAAAATATTGAAGAATGTGGAGCATACAAATGTTGGTGATGTGGGGTCCTGACCATAAAGGATCTCACCAAGGGCATTAACACGGAAGTCGAGATCGCGTGAGCCATCATACAAGGTGAAAGGACCGTCTGTATAAATAATATAGGCATCATCGGCTGCACTGGTAATATAGCCACCAGCTGCATTAAGAGCTTTCTCGAACTCTTCCTGAGCCTTAGTAGGATTAACCTCACTAATACGCATGGCATAGCGCATACGCAAGGTATTGGCATACTTACGCCAAGCATTAGCATCACCCTTCATGCTAGTCACGTCGCCACCAATGCGGTCGGAACCAGTACCCAACTGGTCGACACAAGCAGCCAGCTCAGTGAAGATAAAGTTATAGATATCTTCCTGAGAGTCGTACTTTGGAGTAGAAATACCAGAGATAAAACCAAGTCCAGCCTCAGTACAAGGCAGGTCGCCATAGATGTCAGTAAGCATGGCCATCAGGTACACACGATGAATGCGAAGGGCTGCGTTCGTATTAGGCTTATCCTCAGAATTAGCAATCGCATCAACGATGTTCTTGATAGATACTGCATACAACTTGTCCCAAACAAGGCTCATTTGGTCATCCTGGGCGTGAACACTACCTGCATAGTTCGATACGTTCCAACCACCGGCAAAGTGCTGAGTAAATCCTGAAATATAGCTGCGGTAGGTGTCCATCATTCCGAAGTCACCATAGGTCTGCAGCAGGGCTGTAGTCAGCTGGGCACTGGATTCTATCGACTCTGCTTTCGAATCGTCGGTATTCAGCTTCTCCATATAACTGTCGCTACAAGCGGTAGTTGACATCAATCCGCAACCAACGATACATGCAGCGAAGGTTTTCTTTATCATATTTGAAATCATATTATATCCCTCCTAATTAGAATTTGACGTTAACATTGAAACCATAGCTGCGACGTGAAGGCAGCGAACCATACTCAAGACCAAGACCAGAAGTATTGTAACCTGAGTCTGGATCAATATTCGGAATATTCTTCCATACGATGAATGGGTTACGTGCAACAAACGATACACTGAGGCTCTTCACAGCCTTGCCCAACCACTTCTCTGGGAAGGTATAACCAAATGTTATCTCACGACACTTTACATACGAGTTGTCGTAAATAAACATTGAAGGTGCATTATCGGCAGCACTCTTCCAGTATGACTCTGGATTAACTGCGATATTATTTTCACGATAAGTACCATCAGCGTTCTGAATGACACCAGGCACAACGAGTCCCTCGCACTTGCCTGCAGCTCGCCACTCTTCGATTGTCATATTGGCAGCCTTACGGTTCTCTTCAGAACGATACCATTCCTCACGACCAGCAAGAGTCTCGCTTGCTTTTCCTGTAGAATAGGCAGAACGCATTGACATTGAGAACAGGTCAGCGCCAACTTTTACGTCGAAACCGGCAGAGAGTCGGAAATTCTTGTAAGTGAACGTAGAGTAGAAACCACCTGTCCAATCCCACGATGCATTGCCGAGGGTATGTGTCTTATCGTCAACATATGGCAGACCACTCTCAGGATTAATGATGAGCTGTCCATCATCGGTACGCTTGAAGTCTTTTCCGATAATACTACCATAGTTCTTACCAACCTCGGCACCTACACTAACACCACACCAGGTTGCCTTCTCCAGTTCAAAGTAGTCCATACCATCAATAAGAGATTTAACCTTATTAGTGTTCTTTGAGAAGTTTACACCTGCATCCCATGCAAAGTCGCCTAACTGAAGTACACGACCATTGAGAGCAAGTTCAATACCCTTATTCTCAATTTCTCCAGCATTGACAAGCTGATAATTATAACCTGAGGTCGACGACGAAGCCAGAGCGATGATCTGGTCTTTAGACAACTGATTGTAGTATGTAAAGTCAAGTCCTAAACGTCCCTTAAAGAACTTCATCTCCAAACCGAGTTCAAAAGAGTTGGTACGTGTAGGCTTCAAGTCCTTGTTGGGCTGTGTATTGTTATTGATCATACCGATAACAAAACCGCCATACGAATATTTAGCCGTAGAGTAGTTAAGTGCAAGCTGATAAGGATCGGTATCGCTACCTACCTGTGCCCACGAAGCACGAATCTTACCATAGTTAATCAGATTCTTGTTCTTAATAAACTCTGAGAACACAATGCTACCAGAGAATGAGGGATATACATATACATTATTAGTAACAGGCAGGGTTGACGACTTATCACCGCGAACAGTTGCCTCCAGATAATAAGTATGCTGGTATCCTACACTGGCAGATCCAAATATTGAATTGATTTGTTTCTTATATGTATTCTGCTGTATGCTCTGCTCTGCGTAGTTCATGATAGCAACAACATCCTTCATCTGCTGGTCCATTCCAGTAAAGATGTCAGTCTTATTGTTTACTTTAAAGATATTACCACCCAACGTAGCGTTTACATCAAAATTACCAAATGTATTATTATAGAGAGCAAGGAGTTCTGCATTCAATGTACGGTTGGTGTACTTCTGGTTTTGCAGCTGTCCGGCCATCTTTCCCGGAGTAGTCATACAGATGAAGTCTTCGAAATCCATATAGTTCATATCTGTACCAATGGTTCCCTGCAACTTCAAGTGATCGGTGATATTCCATATTGCTTTACCTGTCAGACGGAACACATCCTTAGCTGTGGTATTCTCATTCTTATAAAGATCCCAATATGGATTCTTGTTATACTGGTCATTACCATTCCAGTTAGCATATTCACCTTCAGACGTCTGATAATTCTTCAGCCACTCTTGATTATAGGTATTGGCCAATGTCATCAGATTCTTACCTACGTTGCTCTGCGAGTCGCCGAGGGCTGGGCGGTTCTTAACGTCCTCACGAGTGTAGTTGGCAGTAAAGTCAAGATCAACAGGACCTGCAGAGGTTGTTACACGCAGGTTAAAGTTGTCACGACTCATGTGCGTATTAGGCAAGATATCTTTATTACGCATATCAGTAACAGAGAAACGAACACCGGTTTTGCCAGAGTTAACAGACAATATGGCTGTATTCTGAGCAGTAAGACCAGTACGGAAGAATTCGCTTGTGTTGTTTGGATACATCATAAACGGACGTTTCTCGTGGTCAAAGTACTCCACAAGGAAATTGTCGGCTTTTGCTCCCCAACTTGAATTGGTTCCTGTGGTGGCAGTACGACTATATGCGCCACCATAACCCATACCATACACCTGCTGAATATTATCCCACTTTGCCAACTGCTTGTCGATAGTAAGCGAGCCATTGTACTCTACACTTACTTTATCCTTTTCTGCCTTCTTAGTAGTAATCAGAATCACACCATGAGAAGCACGGCTACCATACAGAGCTGAAGCTGCAGGACCCTTCAACACAGTCATATTCTCGATATCGTCAGGGTTGATTGCCGAAATACCATCACCCAGATCGTAACCACCCTCGGTGCCTGCACTACCAAAGTTTGTGTTATCCAAGGGCACACCATCGATAACGTATAATGGCTGGTTATTACCACTAATCTCAGTATTACCACGCAGGAGTACACGCGTAGAACCAGAAGCGCCACCGGCAGTATTCTGAACTACAAGACCAGCCACCTTACCCGAAAGTGAGTTAATGACATTTGTCTCCTTGGCTTTGGTAAGTTCTTCACCTTTTACCTCGGCAACACCATAACCAAGTGCCTTACGTTCACGCTTAATACCAAGAGCAGTTACAACTACCTCGCTAAGAACGGTTTTGTCCTCCTCCATTACAATTTTCATACCCTGATGAGCCTTGACTTTCTTGGTTGAAAAACCCACGTAACTAACTTCAAGAAGATCACCAGGTTGGCATTTCAAAGAAAAGCGACCATCCAAATCGGTCACTGTTGCATTGTTTGTTCCAGCCACTTTGACGGTTGCACCAATCATTGGACCATCTGCATCCACAACAGTACCAGATATAACCTGGTCGTTTGGAGCTGCTGCGAGTTCTGCACGACTTGCCGCCTCAGCCATAGCCGAGAGTGGAGCCATCATCATGCATGCACCAAGCAGACATAGAAACATTCTCTTTTTGTTCATTTTGATTTTTGTTTTGAGTTAATATGAAATAATCGTTGATTTATTTGGGTGCAAAGATATCTGTATTCAGATAAAGACGGGTTTGAACACACTCAAAATAAGGTTTGAATACAGAAATGTGATAGTAATCAAACCTATTATTGATAGTTTTTATACCCCTTTACCTTCCATAATACCCTGCAATGTCCAGACAGCCTTTACTTTCATACCTTTATTACGATCGAATATACCGAAATGTTCAGAGCCACTACCAAAGCTATTGTTATCCCAAACAAAAGTTGAGAAGCCACGCTTACGGGTTTCGCTTACTAAGAATCGGCAATAATAGGTCATATTCTCATGAATCAGATCGGTCTGTCCACTCTTCTGCCGATCAGTAACTCCCCACTCGCCTACTACGATACCAAGACCTTTGTTACTCCAAGTATCAACTACGCGATCAAAAAAATCGGTCATGCTATTCTCGTCATTAGGCGAAATCTCCCCCTTATCTTTATTAGATACTCCCCAATAGTTATACTTACATTCGCCTGCATAGTCCCAAGGAGTATAATAATGAAACTCTACACTCATATAATCAAGTCCATTACCTTCAACATCGGTTGGGATAATGAAATCGCCGTTATTAATTCCGAAGTCAGGATTGCACACATATGTCTGCACAATAAGATGACGTTTGGTATTATTACCACCTGTAGCACGTACCACATCAATAAAAGTCTGATTATAAGAGTTTTGTACGGCCAGGTTCTCAGCTTCTGGTTTACCCCAGTTGTCCTTAATATGCACTTCATTAGTCCCAGCAAAGGCCACACGATAGTCGTACTTTGCAAATTCACTAGCTATATTCAACCACAATAAAGCCAATTTCTGATTATTCTCTTCCTTATACTGGTTGGTGGGACGACCCTCTAACCACTTTTCATGATGAGTGTTGATAATCACCTTCAGATTGTTAGCCAGACACCAGTCTACAACCTCCTTGACACGCGTCAACCATGCTTTATCTATACTCATAGCCGCAGCATTCGTAATGTGACACTGCCAACGGATAGGAATACGCACAGCATTAAAACCAGCATCCTTTACTGCCTTGATAGTTTTTTTCGTCACTACAGGATTTCCCCATGACGTTTCAGCTTTGATACTATTGTCGGGCATACCAATAAACATTGACTCACCATCTTGTCCTGGAGCCGAGCACTCAAACTGGTTGCCTAGATTCCAACCCACCACATCTTTGTTCCATTCCTTTGCTGTGGGCTGGGCTGTAACAGCTACAGGAATGATGGCAGCCATCAGTAGGCCATACCACAAACTAATCCATTTCCTTTTCATAACTATTGATCATTCTTTTTATTGGTTTTAAGCGGGTGCAAAGATACAACCAATATATATAGGAATGGTTTGAGTGCATTCAAAAAAAGGTTTGAAAACTCTCAAACGTCGAGATTCAAACCTTTTGTAACAATGTAAAGGTAGATTTCTACTGATATTTTGAAGGCGACACCCCAAAATACTTCTTAAATACAGTGCTGAAATACTTAGGATTATCAAATCCAGAAAGAGCAGACACTTCGGTAACACTACGTCCACTACGCAATAAAGCAGCAGCATGCTCTAATCGAATAATTCGTATAAAGTCTTGGGGTGATTTTCCTGTATACGACTTAAGTTTGACGTAGAATAGCGTCCGACTCATAGCCATCTCACGGCAAAGACGATCGATAGAGAACTCTGAGTCACTCAAATTCTCTACAATCAAACGCGTAGCTCTGTCAACAAAGTCTCTACCGCTGTCATTATCCTCTATAGCAACATCCGTTTCTGCAAGCAATTCTTTAGGCGAAGATGCGGAAGATGATGATGGAACCTGTTGCATCAGTTGCAGATAGTCAATAGACAGTCGCATATACTTCTCTTGAAGTCGGTACACACGCCAAGCTCCCCAAAATGTTAACAGCAATAACGCGATATAAACACACCACATCCACCAACTATTCCACCAAGGGCGACCAATGGTTATAATAAGTTGCTGTGTGTCAACCACCTCACCACAAGTACGACTAGTACACTGAATTGTAAGCAGATGCCGTCCTGGCTCCATACTGACAAAACGGATAGACTGCTGATCAGTAGGCTGACTCCACTCACCGTCATCGATTTTATAGCGATAGGAAATATCATAGTGATGACGCATATTAACGCTCTCAAACAACACATCGAAGGTGCGCTGACTATAAGACAGATAGATGCGTTGCTCCTGAACCATGGCTAAATCGATATGACCTAAATCATTATCAGATTTTATATAATTCACACCTAAAATCACAAGTTTTGTCTTGTAATTAAGAGGCTGAACGCCCTCAGGATGCACAACTACAGCTCCAGTAGTAGAGCCAAAGACAATATCGCCATTTGGCAGATTCTGAACTGCACCACGCGAATATTCACGATCTAAGCCATAGCAATAGTTCACGTTTACGATGGTATATGACTCATCTGTCTTTACATACGCCAAGCCTTCATCGGTTGCTATCCAGATACGTCCGTCTTTCCCCTTAACCAGACTTCTGACATAATTAGATGGGAGACCATTATCAACGGTAAGTTGACGACTTTGGCGTTTGGTCATGTGATAGACATAAACACCTCCACCATCAGTAGCAATCCACAACTCCGGCCCCAAAGCCAACAGATGGGTTACAAACGGATTAACATCAGTAACTCCAGCGGGCGCATAATTCAAATCCTTTATCTCATCATTGTCGGGCGTAACAAGTTTCAAGCCGAATGCGGTTCCTATAGCAATCTGTCCTGAAGCCAACTGTGTAATAGCCTGCACATCGTGTATAGGATAACAGCGAATTACGCCACTACTGGATTTCTGAATTAAATCGCCATTAAGACTACCCACCCACCAGTTTCCATTTTTATCATGATAAGTTGCATAAACATGATTATCCTTTAGCGTGCTATTATTAACGGTATAAATGTGACGAACTTGAGCCTGAGAATCTATCACATAAATGCCCTTACCATAAGTTGACACGAGAACAGTTCCATCGGGGTGTTTAGTGGCACTCAAGACTACAATTCCTTGACAACTGTGACGCCATTGACCAGTGGTTTGATTATAAATACTGATACCATTATCAGTACCCATCAGAACTAAATCATCAGAAAGAGGCATCACGGTATTCACATGGTCGTTCGAAAGAGTTTCGCGATCGTTTGCAGTATGCCGAAAGATAGCTATTGTACTACCTATTGGACGTGCAATGTCAATACCTCCTGAATAGGTACCTATCACAATGTTTTTCCAGGAGTCAACGACCATACTGTAAACTCCATTTCCATGCAGCACTCCATGATTTGTTTCGTTGGCATCGAACAATAAGGAGCACTCACCACGACCATCACGCGACATCTGCCAAACGCCTTCACCATCAGATCCTACAAGCATCGTATCATCGTCGTACGGACAGATACTGCGAATAGGATTTCCATGAATCAATCCTCCTGTTAGGCTGACAAACTGATCGGTGGAAACACGGCCATCACGTCCAAACGTAACAACATGTAGACCGTTTTCATAGCCACCCAACCACAATTTGCCCGATAGTTCATCATAATAAGCACTCTCCGTATTATAAGTAAGCAACTTTCGACCTTTTTCATTGAAAACACCTTCGCGGGCACAAAAAAGCAGTCTATCTTTTGTGGCAACAATATTGTTTACATAGATACCCTTTACAATCTGCCTAAAAGAATTGTCTGTCAGAATATAAACACCATCGTGCAAAGCCAGATATATCCCACGATCAGTTAGCTGTATATCATTAAGGGCTACCTCATAACCAAGTTTCTTTGATATTTGAGCAATCAGTTCAAACCTGTCAAGACTGACATTGAATTTAAACAAGGAACCGCGATTGTCGAAAGCATATACCTCTTTTGACTCTGCAGTTACATGTATCACTCTGCCGCCCAAGTGATTAAAAGGTACTTTGTCATCAAGTCGATAAGTTCTAACCTTGGAACCATTGAAACGGCCGACACCCTTTAGAGACGACCACCAAATGGCCCCTGATGAAGACTGACAAACAGAGAAAATACGCTGATTATCAAGTCCTTCTGCTTTTCCTAAATGCGAAATTGTAAAATCGGCAGTACGCAATGCCATACTGGCAGTACTATTTACTACCATCACGCATACCAATAAACCTACCCTCAGCAGGAATATCGGCCAGTTGCGACAATCTATCAGTTTACTCAACTTCATTTAGCCAGGTATATACCATCATCAGCTATAGTTATCAATCTACGTTTATACAAATCTCCTACGGCTTTCTTGTAGGCCTTCTTAGAAACCTGGAAACGGTCGTAGATGAGTTCAGCAGGCGATTTATCACCAAGATTGCAATAGCCGTCGTTCTCGTAGAGATAACGCAGCAAGGTCTCGGCAAAGTCGAGCGTCTGCTGACGACCAGTTTGCTGTAGCACAATATCAATCTTACCGTCTTGGCGAACATGATCTATGTATGCTTTCAACCTCATACCACTATGCAAAGGTTGGAATATCTGATTCTCGAACACCAAACCTTGGAACTTATTATTAACGATAACCTTAAAACCTAGGTCGGTCTTTTGCCACACAAGAATATCAACCTCGACGCCATGCTGGAGCTGTGGCAGGTCATTAATAGTTGGTGTAGTAAGATACTTCTCGACCTTGGCAGTAGCCATTAATCGATAGCTGTCCTCATCAACCTTAATATAAACAATGTGACGCTGCCCTTGCTCCATGCGCTTTTTCTGCTCACGGAAAGGACAGAAGATGTCCTTCATCAAGCCCCAATTGAGAAAGGCACCAAACTGATTGACCCAAGCCACCTCAAGACTCACAAATTCACCTACCTTAGCATAAGGTTTCTCTGTAGTAGCCACAGGCCGTTCTTCCTGGTCAAGATAAATAAACACTGTTATCTCGTCACCAATCTTCATATCGTTGGTAACATAACGCTGCGGAAGCAGAATTTCACCTTCATCGCCTCCGTCCAAGTAAAGTCCGAAATCTACGGACTTAACTATCTTTAGATTATTAAAATCGCCAAGTTTGATCATAGTTTTTCCTGCGGCAAAATAAGTCCATCCTTTAAATGGATTGTTCTATCAGTAATGGTAGCCAACTGTTCATCGTGGGTAACGATGACGAAAGTCTGACCGAACTGATTACGAAGGTCGAAGAACAACTGGTGGAGTTCTTCCTTGTTCTTAGTGTCGAGAGAGCCCGATGGTTCATCAGCCAGGATGACTGCAGGATTGTTAACCAGCGCACGAGCCACAGCCACTCGCTGTTTCTCACCACCAGAGAGTTCGTTAGGCTTATGGGCCGCACGATCAGCCAAGCCCATAAACTGCAACAATTCTTGTGCACGCTGTTTGGCCTTTTTGGGCGAAGTGCCGGCGATATAAGCCGGAATCATGATATTCTCTATAGCAGTAAACTCGGGCAACAGCTGATGAAACTGGAATACAAAACCCAAATGCTGGTTACGGAAATCAGACAGTTTCCTGGTAGAGAGATTACTGGTATCGATGCCATCTACGATGACTTGTCCGCTGTCAGGGCGATCAAGTGTGCCGATAATCTGCAGCAGAGTTGTCTTTCCGGCACCACTTGGGCCTACAATACTTACAACCTCGCCCTTATCTATATGAAGGTCGATGCCTTTAAGTACTTGTAATGAGCCAAAGCTCTTAGTAATATTCTTTATATCAATCATAATTTCTCAATTTTTCACCTTCTTCTGATGTATCCAGCGCAAGATGGTATCGTAGATACTATTCTCCTCATGGTGCTGTGCTTCGGTAAAGCTCATGCGCTCATCCTTGGTATCACCATGCTGATCGGGGAAGATGATCATCAGATTCTTGCCAGAGAAATGCTTCTGCAACTCATCTGGCAATCGCTCAAGCGCTGTCTTATATGAAATGGTACCCTTACGGGCAGTAACTACTACAAACAGATGGTCTTCATCGATATCGGCCGCCAACTGGGGTAACTCGTTCCAATGAGCCATATAGGTATAATCAGCCCGAACATTGGGATGACGGTTGTTGATGTATTGCTTGATAAGCTCCAGACTCTCGTGACGGCCATGGAACTGTATGCGACAATCCAGCTGACCAGCTAAACGGCTCAATCGTTCCAACCAGCGATTGAACCCTGGTTCAAACTCGGCTCGCGAAGGAACAGCTACACGGATACGACGCAACGTGGGCATGGGCTGAACAAAACGCATCAGAATAATCTGACGGTTCAAACCATTATACAAACTCTGTATGAACTCACCCCAGAACCTTGGGTTGATATCAGTATGCACGTGCATACCCATGATAATCTCAGAACAGGCAAACTCACGGAAAGCATGTTTAATGCCGTTGGCAATATTAGTAGCCAAACGGACCTGAGTCTGCACATTCACATCGCTGGCGCTGGCAGTTTG
This sequence comes from Xylanibacter ruminicola, assembly GCF_900142525.1. Lineage (GTDB taxonomy): Bacteria > Bacteroidota > Bacteroidia > Bacteroidales > Bacteroidaceae > Prevotella > Prevotella ruminicola_A. The sequence goes on from NZ_FRBD01000009.1 coordinate 31,156, forward strand.
TTGCAATTGTTCCAGCAGTCGCAATCCCTCTTCGCGAGCAGCATTGCTGTTCTGATCGTCGTAAACCACATTAAGCGCCACCAAATCGCGATTCAATCGCTGATTGCGCATAAACATCGACAGATAAAGCAGATGCGGTGCAATCTCAGGATATTTTACGCAGAGCAGAATCTTCTCGTCGTCGTCCTTAGGCGCATCGGTCTGCAGATGAGTCTTCTCCTGAATGATAATCTGCTTTGAGGCATGCTCGGTCATCATGGTACTGATGATACAGGTAAACAGAATCATCATGATGATACCGTTCAACATATCATCGCCTACAAGATACTCGCCAGGAGCCACCTCTAGTCGAATACCTACCATCACCATAGCAATGGCACCTGCAGCATGGGCCGAAGTCAAGCCGAACATCATGTGACCATCGGCTTTTGACAAACGGAAAAGCAGACTACACATATACGCAGCTATGGCTTTGCCGAAGGTGCCGAAGAACACAATGAGCGCCACAACCCACACCACCTGAACGCTGGTAAACAACGTGCGCAGATTGATGAGCATGCCCACACCAATCAGGAAATAAGGGATAAACAGGGCGTTGCCGATGAACTCAATGCGGTTCATAAGGGGCGACACACGTGGTATATACCTATTTAATATAAGACCAGAGAAGAAAGCACCAAACACACCCTCGATGCCAATGAGCGATGAGAGGGCTGCACTCAGGAACATAACCGCCATGACAAAGATATACTGCATGACGGCATCACTATATCGACGCAGGAAGTAGCGGGTGAGCTTAGGTATCAAAATGACACTACCCACACAGAAGGTGGCAAACTTTACCACAAACATCACCCAAAATAGCCAGTTACTATCCTTGCTAAACGACCCGGAAAGAGCGGCCAACATGACCAGTGCCATAAAGAGTGATATCATAGATGAGCCCACACTCAAGGCCACGCTCTGATGACGCTGCAAGCCATATCGACCGATGATTGGATAGGCAATCAGAGTGTTAGATGCCATAATACATCCCAACAGGAACGATGCCGATGCCGAATAATCTAGAATTGTCATCGACATGATATAGGTAAGTATCAGCGGAATGAAGCAGGTAAGCAGACCAAATAGCAGGAATCTACGCGAGTGTTTCTTCACGCCCTCCATATCCATCTCGAGACCGGCCAGAAACATAATGTAGTACAGACCTACACGCCCGAAGAGCTCAAACGAGTTATCACGCTCTAGTATATTAAATCCATATTGACCGATAGCGATACCAGCAAGCACCATACCGATGATATGCGGAATTCTAAGTTTACTCATCACAATAGGAGCAAACAGAATGATCATCAGCACCACAAAAAAGATAAAAGTTGGGTCTGTAATCGGCAAATATGATAATAATAATGTCATTTTGGCTACAAAGGTAGGCATTTTTTTGGTAAAATGAAAAAAAAAACATAATTTTGCGGCCAAATTGTAACCAATTAAAGGATTTAGCAAGATGAAAGTAGCAATTGTAGGTGCGAGTGGAGCCGTAGGACAGGAATTCCTGCGCATTCTCGCCGAGAGAAATTTCCCAATGGATGAACTGGTGTTGTTTGGATCAGAGCGTAGTGCTGGTACTAAGTACAACTTCAAGGGTAAGGAGATTGAGGTGAAACTTCTGCAGCACAACGACGACTTTAAGGATGTGGATATCGCGTTCACATCAGCAGGTGCTGGTACATCAAAGGAATTTGCTGAGACCATCACTAAGTACGGTGCTGTAATGATTGACAACTCGAGTGCTTTCCGTATGGACGACGATGTACCCTTGGTTGTTCCCGAGTGCAATGCCGAGGATGCTTTGAACCGCCCACGTGGTATCATTGCCAACCCTAACTGCACCACCATCATGATGGTAGTAGTACTGCAGCCTCTGGAGAAGATTTCTCACATCAAGCGCATTCATGTTGCATCATATCAAAGTGCTTCAGGTGCAGGTGCCGCCGCCATGGCCGAACTGCAGCAGCAGTACAAGGAAATGGTAGAGGATGGCGAGGTAAAGACCGTTAAGAAGTTTGCCCATCAGTTGGCTTACAATGTGATTCCACAGATTGACGTATTCCAACCCAACGGATATACCAAGGAGGAGATGAAGATGTTCAACGAGACCCGCAAGATTATGCATACCGACGCCAAGTGCTCGGCCATGTGCGTGCGTGTAAGCTCGCTGCGCTCTCACTCTGAGAGTGTTTGGATTGAGACCGAGAAGCCCATTAGCGTTGAGGAGGCACAGAAGGCTATCGCCGCTGCTCCTGGCTGTACACTGAAAGATGATCCTGCAACACTCACCTACCCCATGCCACTCGAAACAGCTGGCAAGGACGATGTTTACGTAGGACGTGTTCGTAAGGATATCAGCGACGAAAATGGTCTTACCTTCTGGCTGTCGGGCGACCAGATCCGTAAGGGTGCCGCCCTGAACGCCGTTCAGATTGCAGAATATCTGGTAAAGGTAGGAAACGTAAAATAGTGAATAACGAATAGTGAATAGTAAGATTATAGCAAAACACCTTGTGAATAGTTTAATGATACTATTCACTATTCACTGTTCACTATTCACTTTATCCTCTTGCGGTGGAGGCGACGACGACGGGCGCCGATTGGGCGAAATGATTGTTGGCACTTGGCAACGCGGCTGGGGCGAAGGCGATGTGGTGATAGAAGGCAACACTGAGTTAGAACCAGACAACTTCACCTACGATCAGTTTGTGTTTCGTGGCGATGGAGCTTATAATGGTATGGTACGCAAGGGGTCTTTCTCTGCATACGACGACTATGGCCGAATCATCTATGAGGGCGACTATCAGTGCGACAATAATAATCTCAAATTGCAATACATAGACACCGATGGTATCAAGCGTACCATTCTAGCTCAAGTCGTTGAGTTTAGCGACACCTCTATCCGTTTTCGTTACGAAGAGGAACAGCATAACATAACCGTCACTTTCATTATCCGCAAGTTGAGTAATGAAAGTGGCGGTTATTATTCTTCATCCTCTACTACATCGCTGTAGTAGAAACTCTGATGATATTCTATCTCGTTGTAGGCTGAAAAGTAGCCTAGACATCCCCCTGTAAAGTTATCTATAGGATTAGTACCCGTACTCGACATTTGCTGCATGGAGTACAGATAATCGTAGGCTCGCTGGTCGATGGCGCGAATCACAATCTTCAGCACATCGCCATCCTGCAACACATCGCTACCTTTTTCGCCATCACGGAAGAAGGTGAACAATTGCTGCAACTCCTTATTAGGATTCTTATCATCTTTCATCACAGCCCAACGATATCCGATACCATTACGATAGATGTGCATAAAGTACCAGTTAGTTTCATTGGGGATATCCTGCAATCGCAGGTCGCCAAACAGATAACGTTCTGTTAGCATCTTCTTCCGCACCAGTCTGAACTCGTTCATCTTTGGTGTACGCTGCATGGTTGATGTAGAAGAGAAATGATGCCCGTCTACATCAACTTCCAATAGGTACTCAGTGCCAGCAACGGCCTTAAACTTTGAGCGATAATACCCATTCCTTACAAATGGAATGGTGGCGCGAGTACCGTCATCGCCTGTTATCACCACCGTGGCATTATCAACATCGCTACCCGTTGAGTTATTGTCCATCGCGTTGGTCTTGCTAACACGTATTTCAGAGCCCGTAGCAGATATGTTTCCTTCAACCACGTAACGCGAATCAGCTTCGTGGTAGTCTATAACAATTTCCTTTTTGCAGGAAATCATACTTATCAAGCAGAAGAACATAAGCACATATCTCTTAACCATAGGGCATCAGAATTTAATGTTAAACGATACACTAGGCACGATGCCAAACAGAGAATACTGGGTAGCTTTGGTGCCAGCGCCATACTCGCCATCCTCGAAGTTAATGAGGAAGGGATTATAACGATTATACAGATTATAGATACCCAACACCAGTTGGTGAGTACGCTTTCTGTATTGCTTGCTCCACACGGCACTCACATCCAGGTGGTGTGAGGCAGGTGCACGATAGCCGTTACGCTCAGTATAGTAGTATATCCAATTGTCCTCTATCATATACTTTCCACTTGGAGCAGTAAAGGCTTGACCACTATTGTATACCCACGACGCGTTAAAAGTCCAACGCTTATTCAGGCGATACATAGCCACGATGTTGATGTCATGACGGCGATCGTTATTAGCATCATACCATTTGCCATTATTGATGCCGTCAATCTTGGTTTTCGACCACGACAGCGTGTAGCCTATCCAACCCGTTAACTTACCGTTGTTCTTACGGGCACTAAACTCCAGTCCGTACCCCTTACCCTTGCCGGCCAACAGCAATCGTTCTATCTCAATTTCACTGGCAAACGATTTTCCATCACGATAATCAAGCACATTGTTTATTTGTCTATAATATGCCTCTACCGAGAAATCATAGTCTTGATTAGGCGTCATCACAAACACGCCACCACTTATTTGGTCGGCCACCTCCGGCTCTACGATGTTGCTACTCATAGTATAGCGGTCGAATGGTGTAGATGTACTCTGATTACGCAAGGCATGCACATTCTGCGACGTACGGGTATAGCCTACTTTGATAGAGGTGACGGGTGATAGATGATAGTTGATAGAGAGGCGTGGCTCAAGCGTGGTGTGGGTTTTAACTATCTGGTTCTTACCATAGTTATAATACCAGCCGATGGTGCCATCCTGTTCTATGTCGTAATACAACGAACCGCCAAGTGGCGAGAACAAGCTGAGCCGCAAACCTGCCGACACGTCAAGCTTCTCTGTCAGTGGTGCCACAACGTTCACCCAAGCAGCATTATCCCATGCCCGGCGTTGTTCCTTTTCGTGTAGCGTTACCTGTTTCCACTCTGCCGATTTCACATTCAGCAGAGCCGTCTGGAATCCCGTTTCCATCACATAACGACCTAGATTCAAGTGTAAATCCTGACGGAATCCTACCTGACGGATATGACCCGAGAACCAGATATTCATCCCCATAAAGTCGATACCATTATCAGTCTGATAGCCACTATAGTAGGCTGTAGACTGGGCGTAGGAGTTGCCACTGAAATGATGCAGCCACTTCAAACTAGCCGACAGATTATTCCAACGGATATCCACCATCTCATCGATAGCCGTACGATCTTTACCAGTAAAGAAACTCAGAAACAGTTGGTTATTCTGATTGATGGTCCAATCGGCCTTGGCATTGATATCGTAGAAATACAGGGTATTGTGCCTAAAATCAGGCGACAGCTTCAGAAACATGTCCATATACGAGCGGCGAGCCGTAACAAGGAACGACGCTTTATCCTTGACGATTGGCCCTTCGAGTGTACCTTTTGCTGCCAGCAATCCGATACTGGCTCCACCATGTAGTTCGCTCTTGTTACCAGTTCTTCCGATAATATCCAGTACAGCCGACGATGCCCCACCATATTGAGCTGGTAGCAATCCCTTATAGAGCGTGGCCGAAACCAGTGCATCACTATTGAAGGCCGAGAAAAGTCCGGCCAAATGCCCCACATTATATACAGGGGCAATATCCACCAGGATCTGATTCTGTGCCGAAGTACCGCCACGCACTTGGAAACTGCTCGATGCATCGCTCTCTGACTTCACGCCCGTCAGTAGCTGCATCGATCGCATAATATCCTGTTCGCCAAACAGTTGCGGCGAAGCTGTCAGGTCTTTAATCTGTACTTGTTCCGCTCCCGTTTGTATCTGGTTTAATCGCTGGCGAGCCGAATTCGACTTCACTACAACCTCATCCAACTGTTCCTGACGTAGGGTATCTGTAGGGACAGTTGACAACGATAATAGGGTTGATAGTAGCAATGTTGATACAAACATGATGCAAAGTTAAGTGTTTTTTTTGGAAACTCCAAAAAAAATATCTATCTTTGCCCCCGATAATGACAAAAAACTAATGATTATGAAGAAATTATTTGTTGCCGTTGTGGCAATTGCAGCACTTTGTGCTTGTGGAAACAGTGAAAAGAAGTACCTTAACTATCGCGGATTGTCAATGGGCATGCCGTTCAAGACGTTCTGCGACTCTCTGTCTGCTCGCGGCTTTGCAGTAGATTCGGCCAAGAGTGATTCTGATTTCACAAAGGTTTCTATGTTCAACCCCGCCCTTAACTATCGCCTCATGCTGGCTCAGAAGAACGACACGCTTGTTGCCCTTCAAGAGAACTACCACATTTCTACTAACGACAGTACCCGCAAAATGTGGCAAGAGATGCACGACCAGTTCGAGAAGCAGATTGGTGCTTGGCCTAACATGTTGAAGGACGGCAAAGACCACCGTATTGCAAAATTCGAGGATGACGGCGGTTTCATCACCCTCACCCTCGAAAATACTTATAAGCCAACACTTTCGGTGCTATATCAATCAAAGTAACATGATGGTATAAAGATAGACTACTGCAGCGGGGATGGCGAGTAGCGATGAATCGAAACGATCCAGCATGCCACCATGTCCGGGCAGTATGTTACCACTATCTTTAATACCAAGGGTGCGCTTAAACAGACTCTCTACCAAGTCGCCCCAAGTACCAAATACAACAACTGTCAAACCCAATCCAGCCCACTCTATGGCTGTGAGTCCAAGCTGATTCATCTGGTTCTGATCTGTTAGATACCATACAAGTACGGCTACGGCTATCACCAGGATACCACCGCCGATACTACCTTCCCAACTCTTTCCCGGAGAGATTCTGGGGAAGAGTTTATGTTTGCCCAGCAACGAACCACAAAGGTATGCGCCAGTATCGTTCATCCACAGAAACACGAATACCGAAAGGGGCAACACGGCATCATATGTCACCAAGCCCTGAGGCGTTGAGTGGAATGCCAACGTGTTGAGCAGCGAAAATGGCAAGGCGATATAAAGCTGCGCCATCATCGTATAAGCCCAATCGTGTATAGGATCTTCGTTCTTCAGATACAGCTCGGCCACCATCAGATAGATGATCGACACCAAGTAGGGAATGAACACCGCCGATGGCGTTAAGTCACTACTGAAACCTGCTACGGCAAAGAAGAAGTAAACGCCTGCCACCGTAGAGATCATGCGGTTAACAGTCACCTTCTCACGACCATTCACCAAACCGGTAAACTCCCAGATGGTTAAACCTGTGATGAGTGCAAACAGCAACACCATAGCCTGTGGACGAAGAAAACTGCATACCAGAACGGCCACAAACAGTACGCCAGTAATGGTTCTAACAATAAAATTATTCATCCTTATCCTCCTTTTCTTCTTGATTCACTTCATCACCCTTAGCCTCAAGAGCCTTCTGAGCAGCCTCGGCCTCAAGTTCCTTGGCGCGCTCCTCTGCCATACGCTCTGCATCGGCCTTCATCTGAGCTTCGAGCAACTCCTCGGCACGGCTAGTCCAAGGACGCTTACCGAATATCTTCTCTACATCCTCGGCAAAAATCACCTCACGATCAATCAGCAACTGAGCCAACTGGGCGTGACCTTCCTTGTGCTCTGTCAGAATCTGCTTAGCACGCTCGTACTGCTCGTTAATCATACGCAGCACCTCATCGTCCATAATCTTAGCAGTGGTCTCAGAGTATGGCTTCTGGAACTGATACTCAGCATTGTTATAATAGCACACGTTAGGCAGCTTGTCGCTCATACCGGCATAGGCTATCATACCGTAAGCCTGCTTGGTGGTACGCTCCAGGTCGTTCATAGCACCTGTAGAGATATGTCCCACAAACAGTTCTTCGGCGGCACGACCACCCAGCAGCGAACACATCTCGTCGAGCATAGCCTCCTTAGTCTGTAGCACACGCTCTTCGGGCAGATACCATGCGGCACCAAGCGCCTGACCACGTGGCACGATAGATACCTTCACCAATGGGTTGGCAAACTCGGTAAACCATGAGATGGTGGCGTGTCCAGCCTCATGGATGGCAATCGAGCGCTTCTCGGCCTGTGTCATCACCTTGGTTTTCTTCTCCAATCCACCAATAATACGGTCAACAGCATCCAGGAAGTCCTGCTTGGTCACCGTCTGACTATTATGACGAGCTGCAATCAAGGCAGCCTCATTACATACGTTGGCAATATCTGCACCCGAGAATCCAGGAGTCTGACGGGCCAGGAAATCAATATCTACACTTTCATCAATCTTCACGGGCTTCAGATGTACCTTGAATACCTCCTTACGCTCGTTCAAGTCGGGCAAATCTACATGTATCTGACGGTCGAAACGTCCTGCACGCAGCAATGCCGAGTCAAGCATATCAGCACGGTTGGTAGCAGCAAGTATAATCACACCGCTGTTTGTACCAAATCCGTCCATCTCGGTGAGCAATGCATTCAGCGTGTTCTCACGCTCATCGTTACCACCCATAGCAGGATTCTTCGAACGGGCACGACCCACAGCATCAATCTCGTCGATAAATATGATACAAGGACTCTTCTGCTTGGCTTGCTGGAACAAGTCGCGAACGCGCGATGCACCAACACCCACAAACATCTCTACAAAGTCCGATCCACTCATCGAGAAGAAGGGCACACCCGCCTCACCGGCCACAGCCTTGGCTAGCAGAGTTTTACCTGTTCCCGGAGGACCTACCAACAGGGCTCCCTTGGGGATTTTTCCTCCTAGATCGGTGTACTTCTGTGGATTCTTCAGGAAGTCTACAATTTCCTGAATCTCCTGCTTGGCGCCAGCTTGTCCGGCTACGTCCTTAAACGTGATACCAAGTTCGCCGCCCTTTTCATACATTTTGGCTTTGCTCTTGCCCACGCTGAAGACGCCACCTCCCATGCCGCCTCCACCGCCGCCCATGCGACGCATCAGGAATATCCACAATCCTACTATAAATAAGATAGGAATGAGGTTAGAAAGAATCAGCGACAAGAACTCATTCTCCCTACGATTGTCGAACGACAGATCGCCGGTAAACACCTTATCTTCCTTAGCTTTGGCCACAAACTGTTCTACCTGATCCACACTTCCGAACTCTACCTCCAGATAAGGCTCCACCCCAGTCTGTTGGGTTCCCTGATGGAACACGTCGCGAATGTGTTCAGACTTCACATACATGCGGAGTGTGCTCTGCGGTTTGTTTACCACAATCTTCTTGGCATAGCCACGCTCCACCATTGTCTTAAACTCACTATACGAGGCTGTCTTGGCCACACTGCTATTAGCAGTACCGCCACTTGTAAAGTACAACAGTCCTAATGCGAGTATCGCGATGAAGTATATCCAGTTCATATTGAACTTAGGCATATTCATCTTCGGACCGTTTCCGCCCATATTTTTGTTTGGTTTCTGATTATTCTCCATATTTTTCGTTATTTGTCATTTCGAGCATTGTCGAGAAATCTCAATTAATCCAGGTCTGGAATTCTGGTCAAAGGTGCATCTTCCCAAAGATGTTCCAAATCATAATAATCGCGCACATCTGGCAGGAATATATGTACCAACACATCGGTATAGTCCATAGCCACCCATTGTGCATTCTCCAGTCCAACCACGTGTGCCGGTTTTTCACCTAACTTCTCGCGCACCATATCGCCTACCGACTCGGTGATTGCTTCTACCTGTGTTGGCGAATTACCAGTACATATCATAAAATACTGGCATATTGTTCCCTCTATTTTTGTCAGGTCGGCCACAACTATGTTACTGCCTTTTTTCTCCTGAATGGCTTCTTTAATTGTTTCTACTAGTTCTTTCATTAATTATTATATATTATTTGTGCACAAAGGTACAGCAAATCGAGCGAAATGCCAAATAAATTTGGATTTATTTGCATTTCCGAGATGCAGCGTACTTTCAAAGTTATACTTTAAAGGTACAGCAAATCGAGCGAAAAACAAAGAAAAAGCGAAAAAATTGCGGTTTTTTATAAATTTTCCTCGAAAAATTTTGGTAGTTCAAGAAAAAGTAGTACCTTTGCACCCGCAAAACAGAAACAACGAGTTCTTGAGCAAGACATTTTGGGGTATGGTGTAATGGTAACACTGCAGATTCTGGTCCTGCCTTTCCTGGTTCGAGTCCGGGTACCCCAACCAAAAGAATCGCTAAGTCGCTGAAAACAAAGCACTTAGCGATTTTTAGTTTTCGAAATTCCCGTGATATTCCCGTGATAATTCCCGTATATTAAAAATCCGTCCCCTACCAAGGGGGTTCCAAATGCCTTAAACAATGTGGTAAAACCGCTCAAAAATGCCCTTATATATATAATAATGTGTATTTTACACACACCATTCATTCTATAATTTGCTATATATAGTAATAGCTCCACCCAAGAATTTAGTCAATCTATCTTCTCTTATTACTTTTGGTGTAGCCTTACCCGCCAGCACCAAAATCTTCTTGCCATTGCGGTAAACATGTAGCTGGCGAGAACGCACTATTGCAGTAATCTCAGAATCATCCTGCATCGCCACCCATAGCAGATGATACACACCATCCCCTTCAAATAGCTTCTTTTTCAAGTGCGAACACATGTTTGTAGTATCGATATTCATTGTATCTCTAATTTAGGCTTTACAGGATCAGTTAGTCGGATAATGTGGTCGTATTCTACAGTAACTACGCCCTTTACCGTCTTGAAGTACTGCATCGTTTCCTCAAGAGTTTTGTCGTCAGGTTTCTTAAGAGCCATTCCGTTTATGGTGCCATAGTCATAGCGTATCTCTATTCCGTATTCTTTGATGGCTTCCAAAAGGGGCTTTTTTCCGATCTCTGGATCATACATCACAAGAAACACATTGGGAGAGTGTTCTTGAATCGGCTTATGCTTGATTGGCTCAGTCTTAATTGGCTCACTTATTGTAACTTCCTTTTTCGTACGACATGAAGTTAAAGATAATAATGCAATCTGAGCCATCAAAATCAGCGGCAAGCCATACTTAAACTTCTTGTGCATAGTCTTGTGATGCCATATTCGCATGCCTAATAACGCCCCGATGCTGCCTCCTATAATAGCCAACATCAGGAGCGTGGCTTCAGATATGCGCCATTTTCCCTGCTTGGCGTTCCATTTATCAACGCCGTAGGCAAAGAAGGTCAGGACATTAATGCCGGTAAGGATATATACAATCGTCTCAGTCATTCTCATCAGCGGCAAAGTTAGCAAAATTTGTTCAGAAGATAATCTGAGTACAAACCATTAAAAATACTCTCTTACTGCGAACTCAAACTGGTCGATAAAAATCTGTTTGAATGCATAGAGATTATTTTGCTCGTAGAAAATGAGCATCGCCTTCTTGTAGTCTATAGAATCGACAGAGCGGAAACTCAGAGGGCAATAGCCGTTGGCAATCAAAATGGCATTGCTGGTGATGCGAGCCGTGCGTTTGTTGCCATCAGAGAATGCCTGGATATACGACAGGAGCACCAGCGTCAGAAGCGCTTTCTCAAATATACTTTCCTTGCTGTTTATCAAGTCGCATGTATCGCGCATGGCCTCACGAATCTGAAATTCATTATCCAACGGGTGGTAATTGGTACCAGTAATACCCACACGACGATGACGGATACCTCTGTCAACGGATAGTTCCTTGGTCAGCAATTGATGGATATCCTCAATATGGCTGACCGTTAAGGTTTGCAGATAGTCTGGGTTGTCAAGAATGAAGCGCAAGGCATCCTTGTGGTTAAGTAGCATAACAGCTTCTTCCTTAGTCTTGCCGTCTGCTGTCTTACTCTCGCGAAGCAGACGTTCGGTTTCCAGCAAAGAATAAGTGTTGCCTTCTATCTGCGACGACTTCCAGCTGAGGTCGATACCCAGTCGTTCCATCTCCTTGCGGTATTCGTTGTCAGTCATCTCTTTAACATGCTGACGGAACTCTGCCTGTAACTCCTGCAGACGTACTTTCTCCTCGTCTGTGAATAGACTGACGGCTGGGAGTTGCTCACGAATCAGCTCAAAGTTGAAAGAAGTCTGTACTTGTCGCTGGTCAACATCAAGTGAGAAATAGGTATCCAGATTAAGCGGCATCAACAGATGTGCCTGGTCAGAAAGGCGATATCGAGTGGCACGAGCCTTACCTTCTACTACGATATCCCCATCCTGGACACCGGCCGCAATGAGACGCTTCAAGGTGGCATCGCTACTCTCGAAGGCTGTACCCTTTGCTATTTCATCACGCGAAGACAGCGGATGATAGTGCAGAAACTGTAGAATCTCTCTTGATATATCCATCACCTTAAGTATTTAATCGGTGCAAATATAGCGCTTATTTTTCAATTATCGGCTCACGATGAGCTAAAAAATGCATAAATTTTATGATTTTTGAGCCGATTCTGCTTAAAAATAGCCATTTTTAATGGATTTTTTTTACCTTTGCATCCCCTAAAGTTTATTTCATAATGATACGAGATCTGTTATTAGTAGCACTTGGAGGAGCAGTAGGCTCCGTATTGCGCTATCTGCTTTCCGGCATAAACACCACATTCCCTTGGGGTACTTTTGCCGTTAATATTCTTGGTTCTCTGCTCATCGGGCTTTTGGTTGGGTTGGTTAGCAAGGGTATATTATCACCAGAAATGAAACTATTGATGGTAACAGGCTTCTGCGGCGGTTTTACCACATTCAGCACGTTTGCCAACGAATCTTTCGGCATGATGAAAGCTGGCGATGTTCTGCAGATGGCACTTTACGTTGGCGCAAGTGTTATAATTGGTATATTAGCCGCATGGTGCGGGATGGCACTATCTGAAAAATAAAATAAAGCCATGTTGCATCAAGAGCCTCGAAGAGATCATCGAAATAATTCAAGCGCTTGCGCGTGCAGAATGTCAAAATGCCGCATTAGGGGTAGCATACTACCCCCCTCGCAACATAAATGCCGCCAAGAGGGAGACCACACTTAAAACAAGCAAGCTTGGTGGTTACGTATGCTCAGGGTTTCCCCCTAAGAACCCTAATATAAATCTGACCTATACTATAGAACAGATAGCACAACAAGGAAGTCTCCCATCATTAATAATCATACTTTTAGAGATCCGCTATTTTGCGCTAATAGGCGACAACAACAAAACACCGAAAAGGGCATAAAAACAACTCAACACACAATCATTATCACCTGTCCGCCACAAGGGTATCCAATCAAAGAAAACTATTCAAACACACACCACATACATCAACAAAGAATCTCGTTTATGCACAAAACAAAAAGTAAAACGTCTTAACATATCAGCAAACAAGAACAGCGCCAGATAATACACAACATAAGACGGCATTAGATGTAACAAACGCAACCACACGAGACTATCAAAACTGGCTTCAAACGATTCCCTTTTACAGTTGTACAATCATGCAACAACTGTAAATAATTAAGATTAAAAAAAAAGGATAATGCAATAGTATGCCAAACAACAGAACGTGCCCAACATTAATTCCTCCTAGGCACATATTTTCCATTCATTAGTCAACAACTTCAAGAACACAAAGAAATAATAAAAACAAGTGATTGTGATCGTATAAATGCTCCAAATTAAGTGCAAAATTAACTAAAACGTCATTTTTTTGATGAAAAAGACGTTATTTTTCCATTTTTCTAATGTTTTTCAACAAAAAACACTATCTTTGCAACTATATTTATAAATAAGAACGTGTATGCAAAACAAGGATTTAAACCGTTTGAAAGTCGTGTTAGCCGACAAGAAGCGCACGAACAAATGGCTTGCCGAGCAATTAGGCAAAGACCCTGCCACCATCTCCAAGTGGTGTACTAATAGCGCACAACCCAATTTAGAGAACTTGGTAGAAATCTCTAAATGTCTCGAAGTAGACATTAATGAACTTATCCGCAAGTAAACAAGTAAGAAACAACAAATGTCAATAACAAAAGAAAGTCCATATACAGCAGCTATCACAGGAGGAGGATTCCTCTTTTCTGAAACAAATGCACTACTGCCTTTGCTTCAGTCTGCAGACAGAGTCGCTCTTCTCAAAGATGAGAAGTTGAACAACCGTCTGCTGAAGATTAATGCAGAAACATCCCGTTACAGGGCTATCATGGAGATTGCTCGTCGTTTTGATGCAATGCCAGCCTCTTTTTGGGCAGATTATCAGGCAATGAACGAGGAAGATCAGCATGTAGCTCTTTTCTTCGTCATCTTGAAGACCTATAAGATATGTTTTGATTTCCACATCAACGTAACCATGCGCAAATGGAATAGCATTAGCAAGACATTGGTCAGCGATGACATTGATATGGAATTCAATGAAGTTTCTGCCCGTGATGAGTTTGTTGATTCATGGAGCGATAAGACTAAACGCAAGGTGGCTGGAGCCTATCTTACCATCCTGCGTAAAGTGGGCATCCTCGACAAGGAGGATAACCTTCATCCTCTCTCTGCAAGTAATTTCGACTACTATATCATCAATGGTGAGCAGTGGTTTCTTGAAGCCTGTCTTTTGCAGCCATATCAGATTGAAAACATTAAAAAGCAACTCGCATGACAATTAAGGAACTCGACGATAAGCTGAACAGCCCAGGTTTCCAAGACCCAGAAAACGGCGACCTGTTCTATAACTTCTTCATCTACCAGTATCCGGCAGATAAGGAGTACGACATTCGTCGTCAGATACAGGAATTCAAGGCAAACCTTATTCGCCCCATAAACTATGTGGACGTGCTTTGCCTGAATCTCTTTGAGGAATTCTGCAATTTCCTCGACCAGAAGAAATTCCTGAAGCACCCCAGTATGTTGAAATACCAGCTGGAGAAAGAACAGGCAGATCCATCTAAGGCTCAGAATACGCAAGATACGCTGACACGTAACGCACATAGCCCAGAGTTTGTACAATTCCTACATCAGCGCATTCTTGACCATGTGAATATTGAAGATAAGTATCGTCGCCCATACGTCTTTTTCTATGGCGTTGGCAGCATGTTTCCATATCTTCGTGTCAACGAGTTGCTGGCTCTCTATGAGGACTACAACGACACGAGCCGCTATAAGATTATCGTGTTTTATCCTGGTCATCGCGAGAACAATTCATTCCGTTTATTTGGAACTCTCCCCGATAACCATACATATCGTGCAACCCTTCTAATCAATGAATAATATGAAACTGAGTGAGTTATATAAGAAACCGATTGGCCGTGCTGTAAATCCAGCTGTAAGTGCAACTAAGTTTGATCCAGAGACAGAAAAGATCGAAATAGAAGAGTATGTGTTCACTGATGAAATCATCAATGGACTTTATCGAATCCTTGATGCCATCAAGAATAACAAGCCATACGATCACGTAGGCATTTGGATTGATGGTTACTATGGTTCCGGTAAATCTCACTTCCTGAAGTATCTTGATTACTGTATCACACCACGCACTCAGGAGAAGGCGTTGGAACGTTTATTGGAGGCAATTAAGAGTATTGACCCATTGGACGAGAACCACAATATCAGCTGCGATTACGAAGCTATGCTTAGTATTGCCAATTGGCTGAAGCGTGCCACTATTGATAATTGCATCTTCAATCTCGAAACAAGTTACGACAACTCAACCGATAAGAAGATGGCATTCCTGCATGTATTCTGGAATGAGTTCAATGGCAAGCGTGGTTTCAACAAGTTTAACCTCACTTTGGCTCAGAACCTCGAAAAGCCTTTGCAGGAAAAGGGTGTGTTCGAGCAGTTCAAGGAGCGTATCGCTGAAGAAGGTGGCGATTGGAATGATCCAGGAGAGGCTGCCGATATGATTGACAACGAGTTAGGCATGGTGCTTGACATTGCATGTGACCTCGCCCCTACTCTGGATAAGGAAAGTATTCGCGAACGCATCTTGAAGCGTGACACCAATATCAGTATCGACCGTTTTAGCTCAGAATTAGCATCATACCTGAAAGATAAAGGCGATGACTATCGCTTGATTATGCTGGCCGATGAGGTAAGCCAGTTCATCAACAAGGAGCGCGACCGTTACTTGAACCTTCAGGAAATCATCACCAAACTCTCTGAGGCCTGCGAGAACAAGGTTTGGATTGCTTGTACCGCTCAGCAGGATCTTTCTGAGGTTCTTGACGACTGCAATATCGCAGAGGAGAAAGATAAGGAAGGTAAGATTAAAGGTCGTTTCGAGGTAAAGGTTTCGCTTAAAGGCACCCAGCCCGAAGTGATTACCCAGAAACGTATTCTTGATAAGAAGAAGGGCGTGATGCCAACGCTCGAAAAGTTTTATGATCAGCAAAAGGCTGCTTTTGGACTCCAGTTTAAGTTGCCAAATAGCTATGTTGCCTATGAGTCGAAGGACGATTTCGTTGCATACTATCCTTTTGTGCCATATCAGTTCAAGCTTATCATGCAGGTGTTCAACTCGTTCCTAAACTTGGGTTACGTGGCCAAGGAGGTAAAGGGTAACGAGCGAAGCATTATTAAGGTTATCCATTCTACCGCCAAGAATAATGCCAACGAAGAGGTAGGCAAGTTTGTTTCCTTCGATGAACTGTATAACAACATGTTCGAAGAAGGCTTACAGGCTCGTGGTCAGAAGGCTGTTGATAATGCCATCGGTATGGCTCGCAAATATGAGCATGATCCAAAGATGGCTGTCCGAGTGGCCAACGTACTGTTTATGATTTGTAATATCTCACAGACAGACCAGTTGTTGTTCCCTGCCAATATCGACAATGTGACAACTTTGTTGGTAAATGACTGTGAGACACCTCGATTGGCAATCAAGAACGAGGTTGAGAAGATTCTCGATTATTTCTGCGAGAACAACATAATCCGTCGCGAACCAGGCAAGAATGGTACTCTCGAAACTTATTCTTTCTACAGCGAAGAGGAAATGAAGGTAGCTCAGCTCATTCAGAGCCAGAGTGTTGATAATAATACCCAGGCAGAGATGCTGCGTGAGATATTCTTCAAGTATCTCACCTCACTTCGCAATAAGGAGCAGTA
This sequence comes from Xylanibacter ruminicola, assembly GCF_900142525.1. Classification (GTDB taxonomy): domain Bacteria; phylum Bacteroidota; class Bacteroidia; order Bacteroidales; family Bacteroidaceae; genus Prevotella; species Prevotella ruminicola_A. Next base: position 48,100 of record NZ_FRBD01000009.1, read on the forward strand.
TCTTACTCGCACCTTTGCTGTGGGAGCTTCTATCAAACAACGCCAGTTCCTGTCAAACTCACCTGATGTCGTAGTTGAGTTTGCAATGGATATCGACTACGAAAGTGCAGAAGTGTTGGCACAGAATACGCCAAACACAAAACTTGTGTATTATGTTGGCCCACAGTTCCGCGAGAATAAGAAACTCTACAATGCCTTCTATTGGTATTGCCAGGTTAACCGTTATATGTCAACACCTGCCACCAGCGATGAAAATGCCAACACTCGTAAGGAGTTTGAGAAGCGTGCCAAAGAACAGTTCGACTCAATCATAGCCCCAGAGTTCCACAAGATACTCGACACCTGTCCTGTTATCAGTGGTATGCGTGTGGTTGATGATGTGGAGCTTGGCAACAAGCGAGGTAACGAACGTTTCCAGAATGCCATTCAGAAGCATCTCGCGAGTATCTACACCAAAGGCAACTTGGTTGATCGTTCTGATATGCCTCGTAACACAGAGGCACTGAAGAAGGCTATTCTACGCCCTATACAGCCAGGTGATTACGACGGTATGAATGCCGAACTGACAGATGCAGAACACGAGGTAGAAATCTATCTGAACAAGCAGTTTGCCGAAGTAAATGTGGCCGATGTGACCAGTAAGTTTAGCAAGGCGCCTTATGGATGGGATGCTATCTGCACGCTTTACGTTGTTAATGAGTTGGTACGTCGCCATGCCCGCGACTATTCATATGCCAACAACCCTAATGTTGACACCAATCTCGTGGCCAGCCGTCTGATTCAGGAAACTAACAAGTTTACACTACGTCAGGCAAAGGCTGTTTCACAGGAACTCATTAACCAATTCACTGCTGCATGGAAAAACATCTTTGGTGTGAAAGAGGCCTTCTCTACAAATGACAGCACTCAGTTGTTCCGTCAGGCTCGCGAAAAGGAAAGTCCAAACAGTCTCTATAATAAACGTGAGGGCTATCGTAAGATTGAGTCAGAGATAGGAAGTTATGCTTTCTCTACTCCTATCCATAAGGCTATCGACTTGTTTGATACATGGATAGCAGAGCGCAATCCCGAAACATTGTTCCAAGCAGTTATTGATAAGCAGCAGGAGGCATGCGAACTGATTGACAAGTGTAAGGAGGTGGCCCAGTTCTGTCACGATCAATTGCCCACATACCAACGTTTACTCCAGTTCGCACAGGACAATCAGTACAACTTTCCGTTTGTCCCAACTGACCTTCAGGAGCATGTCACCACTATGCTTGGGATCGAGAAGGACACCTGGCCAATAGCAAATATGCGTAATTACATCAAGAGTGAACGTGAACTGAAGTATGCACTTGATGAGGTGCGTGAGGCACTACGAGAGAAAATCCGTGTGAACTACAACGATATTTATGAGTACTTAGAGAAGGTTGCTACAAAACAGAATGTTCCATTGACGGTTTTAGCAAACCGCGAAAACGTAATTCTGTCAAAGACTACTCCTGACAATATTCTTGTACTGAAGAATAACGTTAGTACCGATGCATTCTATCAGGAGCAGATTGGCAAGATTCTTGATTACGCAAACGCGCATAAGCCAACAGAACCACAACCCACAGATTCTGGTACTCCAACAGATCAAGAACCACCAAAGCCGACAAAGAAGATACGTCAGGCTTCACTTCAGACCAAGACCAGCATTCCCCTTTCAACAGAGGAAGATATTGATCGCTATCTAAATGGATTGAGAGAGCAGCTCTTAAAGTTGTTGGTAGATAACGATGGAGTAATGATTGTAAAGTAGTTAATAGGACGCATTAGATAATGGATACAAATAGAATAAAGAAATTTGCCACAGAAGCGAGAAACAAATTAAAGGCCGGTATTGCCGCTAAGATAATTACGTTAGGATTCGATAAGAATGGTAACGTGCCAGAGCACATGCACCCACAATTGATGCAGGGAGGATCGCTGTGGAATGGTCAACTTCAAACAGAGGGCTTCTACTACCAGTGGATGGCTCTGTACGACCGAGTACAGAAAAAAGGTATCAAGGAAGTGTATGAAGAAGCTGCTTATACCTGGTTCAACCGCCTTGTAGCTATTCGTATCCTGATGAAGAATCAGCTTATTGAGCCTGTTTTGGCTTACGTTGATGCTGCCCGCACACCAAGGATCGTTGATGAAGCCCGCATGGGACGCGTTCCTCAAATGCAAGAGCGCCAACGCCAATTACTGATGGAACTTTTGGATGATGACTCAAAGATTACAGAGCAGTTTGCCATCCTTGTAACGGCTTTCTGTCATGATAATCCAATCCTCTTCAAGTGTTTTGGTGCCATGTCCGATTATACGGAATTACTGTTGCCCAACGATATTCTGACAGAGGGAGGGTTTATTGACCTACTGAATCACACGGAGTTCATCACAGACGATGATTTCCATTCACCAGAATTGATTGGCTGGCTTTACCAGTTCTATATCTCTGAGCGTAAAGATGAAGTGTTTGCTAAAAAGGGAAAGTTCGAAGCCGACGAGATTCCTGCTGCCACACAGATATTCACGCCCAACTGGATTGTGAAGTACATGGTGCAGAACACCATTGGGCGTATCTATCTTGATAACAATCCAAGCGCAGCCTCTGAGTTCAAACCAAAATGGCAGTATCTCGTGGAGCCATCTACACCAACTCCCAAGGAAGCCATCTATAAGTACAAGGAATTAACAGACCTCCTCGTTGGTGACTTAGCTTGTGGCTCAGGCCATATTCTCAATGAGTGCTTCGACCTGCTTTACGACCTCTATATTTATGAAGGTTATAGCCGTAGGGAGGCTGTGGAATACATCTTCACTTACAACCTTCGAGGAATCGATCTCGATACTCGCGCCAAACAGTTGGCAACCTTTGCCTTGATGCTGAAGGCTTGTCAGAAGGATAGCGCCTTTGCTGATGCCCACATTCTGCCAAAGGTTCTGAATATGCCTACACCTATTCCACAAGAGCAGGTATCAGATAGGCTGATAGAATTCTTCCGCGAGACACCATCAAGTCAGATTCACAAAGACCTAACAGCTGCTTTTGAACTGATGCAGGATGCAGATTCACTTGGTTCTATTATGAAGTTCGAGTTAGCTGAGTCAACACAGTTGGCAATCCGTCAGATAATGGTTTATTGGCAAAAACAAGGTTTTATACCAGAACCGGTAAAGGCCATTATGCCTGCAATGGATTTAATACTTACGTTGACAGAGAAATATGCTGCTCTCGTAATGAATCCGCCATATATGGGTAATAGTAACATGAACGAGGTATTATCTAACTATGTAAAGAAGAACTACGAGAAGGGAAAAGCAGATTTATGTACTGCATTTATGATAATGCAAGCAGAAAAGACGTCAGGAGGAGGTTATTATGCAAATATTATTCCTCCCTCATGGATGTTTCTATCCACATTTGAAGGATTACGACGTTCAATTATTGATAATCAGACGATACAGTCGCTCCTACATCTAAGTCGTGGCATATTTGGTGCAGATTTTGGAAGTGTTTCCACCGTTATTCATAATCGAAAGACTAACAACCCTCATGGTACTTATTTTCGATTAATTGAACGAACATTTCAGGAGTTTGATCAAAAACATTTGAGAATGCTTTTTGAAAAGACCCTTGAAAACCATGATTTTCGTTATTTCTTCGCTGATTATTCAAAAGATGTTGATGATATTCATTATAATAAAAATGGTGCGAGAATATTTTATCCAAACATAAGTCAGAATAATTTCGAGGGAATCCCAGGATGTCCTATTGGGTATTGGATTAGTGATAGAATGAGAGCGGCTTTTGACAACTCTCAAATTAAAGATATTGCAGACTCTCGCCAAGGTATGGCAACAACAAATAATGACCGTTTTTTGAAGTTATGGTTTGAAGTCGATATTTCTAAAATCGGTTTCGGTATGTCTTCAGAAGATGATACTTGTGGAATATATAAATGGTTTCCATATAATAAGGGAGGAGCATATAGAAAATGGTATGGCAATAATGACTATGTGGTTAATTTTTACAATCGAGGCAAAGAAGTATGTGATTATATTGATTCTCACTCTAAAGTTAATCACAAAGGAAGAGTTATCAATAGAGACAAATATTTTCAACCTAATATTACGTGGTCTGCATTAAGTAGTGATGCTATTTCATTACGTTATACTCCAAAAGGATCCATTTTTGACACAAAAGGACAGTGTATATTTACTGACACAAATGGACTGAAAGAAAAACTTATGGCATATCTTAATTCACGTGTATCGAAAGAGTTGTTGAAAGTTATTGCGCCTACATTGGACTATAATTGCGGTGTAATTGCTCAGATGCCATACAAAGATCATGAAGTGGACATGAACGAAATACAATCTTGCATTGATATTAGCAAGCAGGATTGGGACTCACATGAAACTTCTTGGGACTTTGATTCAAATCCAATTGTGGCCCTTCGAAATGCGAAGGTTGCAGAGGGCAATCTGGAATCTTCATTTAAGATTTCAACTTTCATGGAGCAGTTCAAGTCCTCTTGGAAGGGATTGTTCAATAAACTCCGTGACGATGAGACTGATTTGAACCGTCAGTTCTTAAATATTTATGGTCTCGAAGATGAGCTATCACCAGAGGTAAAGCTATCAGAAATAACTATTTTGCAACAAGGCGAGATCAACATCGATAATGAACAGGTGACGTGGAACGAGGATGTGCTGATGAAGCAACTTATCTCATACGCAGTTGGTGTATGGATGGGTCGCTATAAGCTTGGCACAAAGGGCTTGCACATTGCCTATCCAAATCCAACAGACAAAGAACTGCAGGAATATTGGTATGGTGGTGTTCAGGTGTATATCGACGATGACGGCCTAATCCCCGTGCTGCCACAAAGTTCACCTTTCGATGATAACCTGTCAAGCCGTATTTCCGATTTCGTCCGCATCACCTTCGGCGAGGATAAGCTGACGGAGAACCTGAACTACATCGAACAGAAGTTAGGAACCTCGATAGACCAGTATGTGCAGAAGGACTTCTGGAAGGATCATAAGAAGATGTACCAGAACCGCCCTATCTACTGGCTGTTCTCATCGAGCAAGGGTGCCTTCAAATGCCTGGCCTACATGCACCGCATGAATGCCTACACCGCAGAGCGTGTCCGCTCCAACTACCTGCTCCCCTACATCGAGTTCCTTCAGAATCAGATAGGAGAAATGGAGAACCGTCGTGCAGCCCTCTCCACCACAGAGAACCGCAAGCTCCAGAACTTCCAGAAAGCTCTCGATGAGTGCCGCGAGTATCACGAACGCCTCCAAGTAGTGGCAGAACAAGCCATCGCTTTCGACCTCGACGATGGCGTTGTAGTCAACTACGCCAAGTTTGGTGATGTATTAGCTAAGATAAAGTAAGAAAAAGAATAAAAAACGAAATATTATGGTTACAATTAAGAAAATTGAGATTAAGGACTACTTCGGAAAAGGAAATTTCGAATGGAATCTTGACCCAGTTGTAAACATCCTGGGAGGTAAGAATGGTAGTGGCAAATCATCACTCTTTAAGTTGTGCTATACCTTGTTAACAACTGAGAGAATAAACGAAGAAATGGATAAACATTTCTCAACTCTCTTTGAAAAAGTTGTTATAACATTATCTAACGATTGGACTGTAACATGGACGCGTGCTAAAGAGAATGAGCATTATTCTGTAGATATTGGCGGAAAAAAGCCTTTGGTTTTCAGAGAGTCTGTAGAGATATATGATAATAAAAGGGATAAACGTGTGTTCTCAGAATTATCATCACAGTTCAACGTTTTTATGATTAACTCTTTTGAGCAGCATACGGCAACTGCAGCGCAATATGAACGTCAACCCAAGTCATTGCCACTGGATGATCCTACAATGCTTGATTTAATGATAAAAGATCAAATAGACCTGCGAAACAAGGATTTTTCCAAAGTGATGGAAGATTTTGTTGATTCTCCTGAAGAAGATGAACAGAAGCGAGCAGAGTATGTAAAATCATACAAGAAGATATATTCCATATTAGCTCATTTCCTTCAAGAATATGATGAACCTTTCAAAAGTTCTTTCGAGTTTACTAAGGATGGTAGTGCAATAGGCTTTGAGCGTCTGTCGATGGGTGAAAAGCAGATATTGCTCCTCTTGCTGATGGTGAGCAATACGAATCAGAAACCTTGCATTTTCTTCATGGACGAGCCCGATCTAAGTATGCACATTGATTGGAAGGAAATTCTGGTTAAGGAATTACATGACCTTAACCCTTATATGCAGATAATTCTTTCAACCCATGCCCCCAGCGTTATTACAGGTTGGCACGACAAAGTAAAGGAAGTTAGTCATCTTATAAAGAAGTAAGGAGGGATTATGGCAACACTTGAAAGTGGATTTAATCCTATCTATTCTGAAAATGCCTCAATATTGACAGGAAACCCTAACAGGGTGACTGTTGAGGTGGAAGATACGATTGACAAGGATTTCTGGAGCGACCTGCTTGGGGAGTTATGTCCTGAAAAGGAATTCCATTTTGACCCTTATCATACAATCCTCAATGAAGATGGCACTTGTGAACGGACAGGAAAAGGTAAATCACAAATCATCAATGCATCGGCAGGCTTTAACGACTGGCATATCGGCTGTGTTGATAGCGATTACGATTGGATTCTTTCTAACTATACAGAAGCAGGCAAGACTATAAGTGGCAATAAGTACCTGCTTCAGACTTATGCTTATTCTATTGAGAATCTGATGTGCCTATCAAGCACATTATCTGATTTCTGTCGCGAAAATACGGAAGAAGATGTGGATTTTGATTTCGTAGATTATCTAACCAGGCTCTCAAAAGCCATTTATCCTTTATTGGTATGGTCAACGTATTTATACAGTAAAGGTATTTTGGATTTCACACCTAATGATTGGCGTGAGGTATTGATAAATACCGAGAAAGATCCCGAGGTCTCCCTGGCTAAGATTGTGACAAAAGCAAAAGCTAAGGTAGAAGAGTTTGATAAGAAATACGCTGGTGAAATAACAGAAAAAACGGATTTTGAGTTAGAGAATATCATCAAGAGAGACGTCACTGATGACGAAACTTATCTCTATGTACGTGGGCATGAACTATTTGATCATATTCTATATTCTGTCCTAAATTCCGTTATTAAAAAGTTGCGCAATCAACACTATGCGGTTCTCAGAACATCTGGTACAGATGAAGAATTCCGCAAAACAGCATTGCGTGAATACCAGAACAAAGATACAAATGTAGGGAAAGAACTTTCTAAAAACTATAGATACAAGAACAATACCCTGATATATAAAAAGATTTGGGCAGATGTAATGCAGATTTGGATGTAATAATATAGCTATGGATAAGTTGCAGTTTTCAAATATACTTCATATACAGGAAGCAAGTAAACAGGGACGCTTAGTAGTCTTTGTTGGTGCCGGCGTTTCGAATAATTCTGGTGTGCCCACATGGTCTGAGTTGATTCGCGAAATGAAGAATGACTGTGGGATAGATCAAGAAACGGATGATTTAAAAATTGCTCAACTCTATAAAGATGCAAGAGGGGAAAAGGAGTATATGGATAAAGTCAAGGAAGTACTAAAATATAACAGAGTAATTCCTAACGATATTCATAAGGCCATACTCGACTTAAATCCATGCCATATTATAACTACGAACTATGACAATTTGCTGGAGCAGGAAATTGAGAACGAATTTAAGCAATTTGACATCATTAGAGAGGACAAGGATATGCCAAATATGGCTTATCCTAACTCGCTGATAAAAATGCATGGTGACTACGATACAAACAATATCGTACTTACCGAATCTGATTACTATAACTACGGAAAGAGTTTTCCGTTAATCCGCTCATTTGTATTATCACTATTCGCAAGTAAACTTGTTGTTTTTATTGGCTTTTCTTTTGCTGATCTGAATCTCAAAATGATACTAAACGATCTTCGTTCTGTTCTGCATGATCGTATGCAGAGAATTTATCTTGTTTCAGATACGAAGCCTTCACAAATCATGAATAGCTACTATGAGAATAAAGGTATCAATGTTGTATATCTTGAAGAAGAAGATTTAGATGAGTTTAATTCCGAAACGAGTGAATATACATTGGAGATGCCCAAAGGTATTTACCTCTATAGGGTACTTAGATGTATCAGCAATGTTAGGAAAGACTACAGACAAGATTTGGCGAGTAGGTTATATAGTCAAATAAAAGAATACAAAGATGAGTTGCCGGTTATTGGTGATGGATTGAGATATTTCATTCCCCCCCAAGAAATGGTTATGTATAATCCTTATTCTGATGGACTTCAGCTTTGCTCCCCTTATTTCAAATCGTTACATAAACAACTAAAGTCGTTTGAAGGGAGAAGAAGATTCATACTTGATCATCCTAACATAAACAGGAAAGAGTTAAAGCAATTGGCTTATAACAACTACCTATATAGTATTGATGATGTGTGCATTGTAGATCCTAACAAACAATATGAGTTGAATGTATCGCTTGGAGATTTTTCTTCTCTATGGTACTTGTATGATTTTGATTATAACAATCTTCACAAGCGTTTGTTATATCTTAGTTCGAGGGAATTGTCATGTGACTCTAAAGATTTGGAATATCCTTTTATCCTATATAAATTAGGAAATTATTATGAAGCATATCATATATATAATATGATACTTCCTATCGCATGGAAGAGAGGAAAGTATATAATATATTTTATTTGCTTATATAATTTATGGTCTATTAGAAACGGAGTGTATGCTACACTTCTTTTAGAAGATAAGAAATTAGCTTGTAGGTTATACGATAAGTTATCAGGAATTAATTTAGATGAGGTCTTAGGGCGACTTCCGATTTCAGAAGAAATCAGGAAGACATTCCAAGACTTGTTGTCATACCGTTATTTAGGGAATAGCGCGGTAGAAACAGAAGACAAGAAAGAACTCATTTATCAACAGAGGAAGTCTGGAGAAAAGGGGGGATCATCTATCAATAGTAATATTGTATCACTTCTTTCAAGATTTGAGCGCAATTTCCAATTTTGCAATAATAACTATATTATATGCGATAACAATGGATTCTTTAAGTCTATTGGCTATAATACCGTATGCGGAATACTAAATAGTTATGCAACTCCTGACACAAAATTTGAGGGATTAGACGTTAATACAACAAAAATAGACAAGCTTTTTTCTTTTTGTATATTTACCCTTGTATTTTGTATCGATTCCAAAAAGTTAATAGAAATATTTCGTCGATACGAAATTGACCATATAGAATTAACAGAAGATGCCATTGATACTGTAAATGAGTATTGGAAAAATCTCATTGATGCTAAACATATTCCTTTTACAGAAACAAGTATCTTTGGCTCTTATATTGAGAATCTGATATATGTTACCGCTAAAATTAGCAATGATGGAATTAATTCCGATAATGTCTACAACTCAATTCTTAAATTCTGGGATTATATTGTTAGTTTTAAGATAAATGGGAATTTACTTGCGTTTCTCCTTTCAAGTCAGAAACCAACCAAAGAAGTGTTATACTCTATTTTGGATAAATTGACTTCGAATCTTGATAAATACGATCATTTTGCTGATTGTTATGAATGGATTGCACGTTATATGAAGGAAATGGATATAACTTATGACTTGGATATGGCGAGGTTAAAGGAGGATAAATATGCGAATGAATTGTATCATTTATATCCTGTACTAAATCCTTCATTGAAAGGTTTATTTTCTTCTTATTGTCAGAATAGACTATGTGAAATTAGGAAATATCTGAAATTCATAGTAGGCAATAATCTTGAAGTGGATTCTGTAATTGTCTTTAAGGAAAAACTAAAGAAATTAGATAATAATCCACAATACTATAAATTGGATTGTTATTGGATGCTGAGTAAAATGCGTCATAACAAACAATACCAGTGCGTGTATGAATCAATTGACGAGATTGCGAAAAAGAACAAATGTATGAAATTCTTTCTCGCGCCAACCGAGTATAATAAAAAAGCAGAGGTTGACATAGAGTGGATATTAACGACTGGAGGTGAAGGTGTTCCTGAACTTGCAAAGATTCCAGAATATAAAGAGAAATTAAAACAGTATTTAATTGAACAAAAATATCTAAACGAAAGAATAAGAAATAATATCGTAAGAGTTTTGTAAAAGTTATAATATAAACTGACTCCGCATAAGATATTACATTATGGTACAAGAAAGAATATACAACTATTTTGAACGTAACCCACAACTGCACGTTCTGTTCATCTTCGACAAGATGAATATCAACTTTACAGAGTTGGAACTGGTAGAGTGGCCCGAGAATTATATATACAAGGTTTTTGATGGTGCTTGGTTTAATATCAAGTACGCAATAGAAAATACTTGGAAGGATAAAAATGTTGTGCTGCTCTTTACGGACAAGACCTGTCCAAAGACAGAAGAACAGATGTTGGTGTTCCCACTGCTGGATATGCTAAAAGCTAATATGGAGTTCAAGGAGGACGACTATGAGAGCTTTATGCAGCAATATAACCTACCAGAGAAATTCCGTCTATTTATCAAGAATAATATTAGCGAGATACAATCTACCAAGATTAGTTCAATGTTAGCTGGACATCTGGCTCCTGAGACATTCAGCGAAGATCTGGTGTGTAGAGCGTTCATCTCTTCGTACTTGGGCGAGAAGAAATTGCTGGATTGGGAACCGATCATTGTACACATGCTGGTACTCGGCTTGCAGTCGGAGGAGAAGAAACGTAATGACTTCTTCCATCGATTATCTAAGAATCTTGATGCAAAGAAAGCCGTAGATGCGAAACTCAATAGTCTGTTTGACAGAACCTATAGTCCTAATTCTGACCAAAAGATGAAGGAGGTGGCTGAGTGCTTAAAATACAATAGTATCAGTCAACTGCTTGATGCAGCACAGGGTGATAATTATAAGCAATATAAGATAAAGAACCAGATGATGCTTGAAGGCCAGAATAAGGTGTATGAATATGGACTTCAGAATCGTCAGTGGTCGGAGAAATTTAGCCAAGCAATGGCAGAACTCGCAAAGGACATTAAGGAAGAGGAAATAATAAGTGTATATGGTATTGATGCACAATATAACTATATGCCCGAAGCTCTGTGTTGGCCAATCCTCAAAGAGATTCTTGAAAAGAAACTTATGACGGAGCCAGAAGACGTGAATGACAGAATGCGTAACATGGCATTGAAATTCTCGCCACAGGCTGATATTCAAGTGGTGATTAAGTTCATTGAACAGGTTGCCTTGTACTACGAAAAGGTTAAGAATGTGGGAACTATGAAACTTAACACCCCTGAAGAATATGTGCAAAAATATATAGACCGGGACAATGGCCTCTATTTGGCAGATATGATTTATCGTCATTGTTTGGAGGCATATCACGACTTGATAACAAAAGAGAATCCTATATGCCAGACCATCAACAATGTTAAGAACCAGTTGGATCAAGAATATGCAAAACTGGCCAATGTACTTAATCTGGAATGGTTGACATGCGTGAAAGAACGCGATGACATATTTGATAGCTTAAGTATCTGCAAACAGGAGGACTTCTATAATAACGAAAGTGAACCAAGTGCTAAGCAAGTAATAATCATTTCGGATGCGTTGCGTTATGAGGTAGCAGCAGAATTGATGCAAGAATTGTCGAAGGAGAAGCATATTGCAAAGCTTTACCCTTACAAGGCTATGCTACCAACAGAAACCAAGTACTGCAAAACAGCATTATTGCCACATCGCACATTAGAACTGCAGGGAACAGAGTTGGTAATTGACGGTCAGGTTCTTGTTACTACCGAACAACGAACAGCCCATTTGGCTAAATACAAAGAGGGAGCCGTATGCGTAAAATATGAGGATGTAATGAATGGTGACCAGACGAGTAACCGTGAACTATTTAAGCGTCCACTTGTCTATATTTTCCACGATGTTATAGATGAGAATAGTCACCCTCAGAATCCGTTCGAGATCATCCGTTCTTGCAGGACGGCGATTAATCAATTGGCGGTATTGGTTAAGAGACTTCACGCCACATGGAATGTAGCCAACGTGATTGTAACTGCTGACCACGGCTTTATCTATAATGATATTCATTTTGAAGAGAAAGATAAACATAGTATCAACGACCCAAATATTGAAAAGAAAACTCGATACTATCTTACAGACAGCACTGTTGAGGTGGAGGGAATAGCTAAATTCCCCTTAGAAAATGTTTCTGGCATTTCTGCAGCAAAACAGACCTTTGTAGCTGTTCCTTATGGAACAAATAGACTGGCGGCACCAGGTGGATATAATTTTGCCCATGGAGGTGCAACGCTTCAGGAAATGATTATTCCTGTAATCAAGAGCAGTCAGCGCAGAACCGATAAGACGGAAAAGGTCGGTGTTTCATTGATGAATCACAACCTAAATATGGTAAGTAGCCGTTTGAAGTTCCATTTAATCCAGTCGGAAGCTGTATCGATGACTATTATGGAACGTAGAATAGTTTGCCAGATTTTCAATGGTGATGACCCTGTAACGATTGAAAAAGAATTGTTACTGAATAGTACTGATTCTGCAAATCTGAATAATCGAGTATTCGAGGTGACACTAAACTTGAACAAATCTGTTACATCGAGTGTACTCCAGTTGCGTGTCTATGATGTGGAGGATAGGCTCAATCCTCTGATCAAAGAAACTGTGAAGAATAATACAATGATAGAACAAGATTTCTAAAAAACTATAGATATGACACTACAGCAGAAGATAATGAGTGCCTTTATAGGCAAAGTGGTAAGAAAAGACCTTGCTTTCCAAGTAAAAGGTGGTCTTCCTGTTCCGACATATGTATTGGAGTACCTTTTAGGTCAGTACTGCGCTACCGATGACGAAGAAGCCATCGAACAGGGACTGGAGAAGGTTAAACAGGTAATTCAAAATAACTATGTTCATCGTGCTGAAGCAGAATCTGTAAAAGGAAAGATTCGCGAGGCAGGTCGTTATCGCGTCATTGATAAGATATCTGTGACATTAAACGAAAAAGCAGACCAGTATGAAGCTGAGTTTGCTAATCTCGGATTGACTCATGTGCCAATTGGCACTCAATATGTCAAAGCTAACCCAAAGTTACTTTCAGGTAATGGCGTGTGGTGTATTGTCACCATCGGTTATATACAGGGAGAAGATATTAAAATGCGCTGGGACATCCAGACATTGAAACCTATCCAGATTTCCAATATTGACGTACAAGACTACATCGCCCAACGTCAGCAATTCACTACGGAAGAATGGATTGATTTCATGATGCATACCGTTGGTCTGAACCCTGAATTAATGAACAGAAGAGAGAAGTTCATCACATTGGCTCGTCTGCTGCCACATGTAGAAAACAACTTCAACTTTGTTGAACTTGGTCCCAAGGGAACTGGTAAGAGCCATGTTTTCCAGGAGCTATCACCTTATGGTGTATTGGTTAGTGGTGGTGATGTGACATCTGCTCGATTATTTGTAAAGATGTCAGGTAATAAGGAACTTCTCGGTCTGGTTGGTTATTGGGATGTAGTAGCATGGGATGAGTTTGAACAACAGAAAGGCCGTGCTGTAGAGCCGACCCTGATTGACATCATGCAGAACTACCTTGCCAACAAATCGTTTAACCGTGGTAAGGCTACTCACGAAGCGTCTGCTTCTATGTCGTTTGTGGGAAATACGAAACATACAGTCCCATACATGCTGAAGAACAGTCATCTTTTTGAGAGTATCCCAACCCCATTTGTTAAGGGTGCATTCCTTGATCGAATCCATCTGTATAACCCAGGATGGGAAATAAAGATGCTGAAGAAAGATAGTTTTTCTAAGGGATATGGCTTAATCACAGACTACATCGCTGCAGTTCTTCATGCCATGCGAAATACTGATTTGACGGGAATGCTGAAGGATTATGCTAAATTTGACGGTTCACTATCAGAGCGCGATCATTTGGCAATTCGAAAGACATTCTCAGGAATGGTAAAGTTAATCTATCCTGATCAGAAGATTACAGACGAGGAAGCTTTTGAATTAATTGAGTTCGCTGCAGAATGCCGTAAACGTGTGAAAGACCAGCTTTATGTCATCGACGAAACATTTACAGCAGAACCTGCCAAATTTGAGTATATCAATGTTAAGACAGGAGAAAAGCACAAGGTGTTGACACTGGAACAAATAGAAAACGAATTCGTTCCTGCTCATGAGCAGACTCTTCCTGATGATGAGACTTCTGAGTTGCCAGACACTACAGTAGGGAAAACCGCTGAGCCAGCATCTTCTAAGGAGGAGATTAAGGCTCCAGAAGAACAGGTCAAACAGAAAAAACTGGCTTCAAAATTCGTTGAGATCAGGGCCAATCAGTCAAATGTTTCATACAAGAAACTATTTGGGGACTATCTTGAAACTGCATCGCACATTGTTATAACCGATCCTTACATCCGTGCACCTTTCCAGATAGAAAACCTTGTGGAGTTTATACAGACTGTACGTGAATGTAGCAATAATAGTGAAGAACTTACTATTGAACTTCACACTCAGAATGATGAAGAGAAGGTTCCTGAAATGATTGATACCTTCGATGAGTTGAAGGATGAATTAGCTGCTGTGGGAATCGACTTTAGTTATTTCTTCGATGCAGATCATGACAGGAATATTGTTCTTGATAATGGTTGGAAGATAACTCTCTCACGTGGTCTGGACATCTTTGAGAAGTTCGGAAGATTCTCTTTAGGCAGCGTTCGTCAAACTAATCGTCGTTGTCGTGCATTCTCAGCAACATTTGTGCAAGAATAGACCAGCATGAAGTATCGTCTGTTTGTACCAATAGCGTTAGTTTTGCTCATCTTTGTATGTGCATGTTCTAATCGTAGTAAGTCAGAAGCAGGTATCATTGAGGATGATACTGTGATGGCTGATTCATCTTTCATTGCAGATTCTATCGACCGGCCACCATTTCCTGAACCTGGAATGGAACCACCGGAAATGAATGGCAGACCACTACATCAATCACGCATGGAGCCACCACCTCCGCCACCCCTTGGGAAAGGTCGTTCTCCCCGCAAACCTGATAATATGCGTGGTTTTGACCCTGCATCGGAAGATGACATGGAGGACAACGGTATGAGCCGATATATGGAGAATAATGACGAAGAAGGTTGGGATTAATATGGAGCATATGAAAAAGAAAAGATCTTTATCTGGCATTGTGTTTTCGAAGACACAACTAAATATGGACGCAGTCCTATCCTTTATAAGTGATTTAAAACCTGTAGATAAAATATCCAAGGAGGACAGAATCGCTGCGTCAAAACCCACCCCTAAGCCAATTATGCCAGAACCTAAGAAGCCTGAGACATATTTCAAAGCGGTGGATGAATACTGTGACTTTATGGAGCAGTTCGTACCAAAGCGTGGAAACATGATTGTTGAGAAACTGAAAAAGAAATTATAAACATATGGCAAATCAAAATCATATTGAGATTCTTCCTGTTTCTGAGTGTTTGCAGTTAAACCTGTCAATACCAGAATACCAAAGACCATATAAATGGAGCATTTTGAGTATAGATACTATGCTCTGGGATATAAACAACGCTATTCAGCAAAGTTTGGCTTTCTCAGATTACAAGTATCGTATCGGTACAATAATCCTTCATAAGTCGGACCAAATGCTTAATGTGGTAGATGGTCAGCAGCGATTAATTTCGCTCACATTGATATCCAAATATTTGGATGACGATTTTGACAATGCTATTCTGCAAACAAAGTTCTACGACAAAAGCACACAAAAGCATATTCACGACAACTACATTCATATTCGTGAGTGGTTTTCGTTGCGCGACAATGAAACCAAAGAATCTTTCAAGAAAGCATTGTCAAACGTGTTGGAGATGGTTGTAATACAGGTAAAAAAAGAATCTGAAGCATTTCAACTATTTGATTCGCAAAATACTCGAGGACGAGCTTTGGATCCTCACGATTTACTTAAGGCCTTCCACCTTCGAGAAATGCAGAACGATAAGTATGAGATGGAATATGCCGTAACGAAATGGGAGGCTAAAGATGTGTCACAAATCCGCGAACTGTTTTCTGCTTATCTGTTCCCGATTTGGAACTGGTCTCGTTGTACAAAGACCTGGACATTTACAGAACATGACATTGATACTTATAAAGGCATTTCTACCACTTCTTCCTACACATATGCTCGCCGTGCAAGCAAAGCATCACCGTATTTCCAAATAACTGAACCATTCATTGCAGGCTCAGATTTCTTTGATATGGTTGACCACTACCTCCGTACGTTAGCAAATATCAAGCATGAACTTGTCACCAATCCTGTGTTTGGACAGCTTTGTACATACTGTATTCCACAAAAGCACTCTTCCGCTGGACTTACACATGTTAGAAATCTATTCTTTGCAGTATTGTTGTTTTATTACGACAAATTCCATAATATGGATGAGTTGGCTGTTAAGAAACTGTTTATGTGGGCATTTATGCTTCGTATGGATTTACAAAGTTTAGGTGCAGACTCTGTTAATAAATATGCAATTGGTGAATGGTCACCTAATTATACCAATTGCATCGCTGTATTTTCCAAGATCAGTTTAGCACGATTACATACAGAAATTGGTAATCTTCAGATTAAGACAGAACCTCGACTCGATAAAAAATACTGGACAGATGAACAGATAGACTTATATGTACTATTAAAAAAATGAGTGGTTTAAGATGAAAACAAATAAAATCTCAGAATTACATATATTAGAAGGTGATTCGACGATATTTAAGTCAGTAAGATATAGTATACCTCTCTATCAGCGTGACTACGCATGGGAAGAGAAACAAATAGTTCAACTCATCGAAGATATAGATGATGTAAACTTGAAAGACAACTACTACATTGGTTCTTTGATTGTTTCGAATCAAGAAGGAGTATATGAGGTTGTGGATGGACAACAGCGTTTAACCACTTTATTTCTATTGCTGAGTTATTTAAGAATTGATACTGGAGATGAGGATGCTTTATCTTTTTCCTGCCGTGAAAAGTCAAACTATACTCTTCGACACATCATACCCATACTAAATGATGAAAGGGACAAGTATGATGCTGACAGTCTGCAGCAGAACATTATTAGTGGATTGAATATCATCAAAGAAACTATTGAAAAGTTTACAGATGAACACAAGGTTAATTTCGTTAGAAAACTAGAAAACATAGTGCTTTATCGAATAGAGGTACCAGAACATACAGATCTAAATCATTATTTCGAAATAATGAATACCCGTGGTGAGCAGTTGGAACAGAGCGATGTGCTTAAGGCCCGACTTATGAGCGAATTACTGGGAAGTAGGAAAGATCAAGCTATTTTCTCCACGATATGGGATGCATGCCGTGATATGTCTTGTTATGTACAAATGCATTTTACAACAACACTTCGTGGAGAATTATTTGGTTGGAATTGGGGGCAGATTCCTTCGCATAGATTAACCGATTACCGTCAACTTTCTTTATCATCAGTATCAATGTCAGGATCCCTAATTTCAGACATAATACGTCCTAACTATGCTGTCGACATAGAAGATGGATATTTGGATGATGATACGAGAGTTCGATTTGAAAGTATAATAGAATTTCCGCATTTTTTGCTTCATGTACTTAAGGTTTATCTTGCCTTGCATCCCGAAATTAAACATAGAGATGGAGATACGTTAGTATACGAATTGTTAGATGACAAGAAACTGATATCTTCTTTTGAACGTATTCTGGACTATGGAGTAAAGGATGGAAAACCAATCAATCGTTCCCAATTCTCTCGTGATTTTATAATCTGCTTACTAAGAACAAGATATCTGTTTGATAAATATATTATCAAACGAGAATACGCCAACGAATCGTCTGATGGCGAGTGGAGTTTAAAATCCCTGCACGTGTCTGGCCAACAATCAAATAAGCGAGCTTATTATGCAAATACTTGTTTCAGGGGATACAATCAAAGGGAATTAACTCACAAATGGCGTCATAAACACAACCTTATGCTACAATCTGCTCTCCGTGTATCCTACACTTCTCCGAAGGTTATGCACTGGATAACGGATTTATTAATATGGCTATCATCAAATGTGGAAGAATTATCTACAGAAATACCTAATTACACTTATAAAATCGATGAGATAGCGAAACGTCCAGTACGAGAATTCCTTGAAAATCAGGAATACTCACTGGGAGTAAATACTCCACATGCCGTACTTAACTATTTGGACTTCCTGCTTTGGAAAAGAGATGACAATGTGGACTTCACATTTGAGTTCCGTAACTCTGTAGAACATTGGTATCCACGCAATCCTTCGGAAGGAACATTTGAACGCTGGGATGATGATGTGGACAGATTTGGTAACCTATGTCTTATCCAACGAAATGTAAATTCACGCTTCTCAAACATGTCACCAGAAGCGAAGAAGAGCACTTTCAAGGATATGATAAAGAAAGGTAGTCTCAAGTTACGTATTATGAGTGAAAAGACTCAAGGTGTTAATGCAAGCCAACAATGGAAAGACACTATCTGTGCCCAACATGAACAAGATATGATAAATTTGCTTACAGAAGATACCATATCTGAAGAGTTTTGAACTTATGAATGCGCGTAACAAGGCACGTAAATAATAGTAATTTATGGCATATACTTACAAATACCCAAGACCTGCAGTAACGGCAGACTGCATTGTAATAACGAAGGAGGCAGAACCAAAGGTGCTGCTGATTCAGAGAGGCGATGAGCCTTTCAAGGGAGGCTGGGCTTTCCCCGGTGGTTTCATGAATATGGATGAGACAACGGAGCAATGCGCCATCAGGGAACTTGAGGAAGAGACTGGACTTCGAGTGACAGAGGTTCGCCAAATTGGAGCATACTCAAAGGTTGATCGCGATCCAAGAGGTCGTACAATAACTGTAGCTTATCTGGCTATCATTGATGAACCGACAGCTGTAACTGGTCAAGATGATGCTGCCAAGGCAGAGTGGTTCTTACTGTCTGACTTGCCAAATCTGGCATTTGACCATTATGATATCATGCAGGATGCGCTCCAAAAATATGAAGAGGGTAGGAAGTAAATGCTGGGATTAATCAATTATTAAGGATGAAATGCTTAAGTAAGACTCTATGACAATTAAAGAATTTACTCAGAAGTGCAGAGAACTACAGGGGAGGTATCGCGAACGTATGGGCGAGCCCATTGGAGTTGGGCCACACCTTAAGAAAGGTACGCCACAAATAAACATGTTGGTTGATGGCGACAAGACAGGTAAGAACTTTGTGAACGAGTTTACTTTTAATTATGCCAAACATAGAGTAGAAAACAAACAACCTCATGAGACGATTGACGAATATCGACTCTTCAACAATATGCTATCCAGTCAGCCAATGGCATTTAACCTCTTTTGTCCCTTTATAGAAATGCTACAGCAAGGTAAGGGCGACATTGTCAGCAGAATCTTTCAGAATATATTGCCCGACAAATATATAAGTGAGGTTACAGAAGTGGGATTAGAGTATCTGGATACAGACATTAAAAAATATCTGAACGATAATACCGCAATGGATGCTATCGTACGTTATAAAGATACGGATGGCAAACCTGCCTTTATTGCTATAGAAACAAAGTATACTGATGTGTTAGGCGAAAACACCAGTAGAAAGAGCAATGTGCTATATGATGTATGGATTAAGAGGATTGGTATGTTCAAACCTGAAACTGAAGCAGAACTGCTTAAGAGTGCAGAGGCAGCCAAGGATAAGAAAAAGAAGTTAGAAGGCATGAAAGTTGTGACGCAAATATATCGTAACTTCCTTCTTACCGAGTGCTATGGTATTATTGAGGGTGCACACAGATGCTATTCCGTTGTGCTCGCCCCCGCACAGCATCCTACTACAGAAAAAGAGGTTGCATCATTACGGAATGAGCTTAAACCTGAATTCCAGCATAAGATTTCTGCCATTTCTCTCGAAGATTTTATCACCAAGACTTTAGAGGTATGCCCCGATGAGGATAAAGCACCATTCGAGTATTTTAAAAATAGGTACATACCCAAATGAAAAGCGGCTCCCATTTGAGGAGCCGTTTTTTGTGTTAGTCTTTCAAACAACCAATGGGAACCACAAATATGCCATCTGGCCTTTGGTATGCATAGGGACCAACTGCAGTTAGAACCATCTTGAATGAAGGTTTCTTCATTTTTGTGGTGTCTATGGTGTCGGCAAGCTTATTCAAAGCATCTGCACCATCGTTTATCAGTTTTTCGCCACCAAGCTTCACCTCTATCAGTCCATAGGTGCCATTGCGACGATGCAACACGGTGTCACACTCCAGGCCTGAACTGTCGCGATAATGATATAGTTTCCCGTCGAGTGCCTCGGCAAAAACACGCAGGTCTCGCACGGCCATATCTTCGAAGATAAGTCCGAACGAGTCCAGATCATTTATTAGGTCTTTGGGACCTAAGCCTAACGATGCCGTACCTATGCTTGGATCAACGAAATGGCGTGTGTCGCTTGTACGAATAGCTGCCTTACTGCGGATATTTGGATTCCATGCATCAAGGTCTTCAATTACAAAAAGCTTTCTCAGTGCTTTGATGTAGTCGGCAACGGTATCCTCGTCAAGTGTTTGTGAGTCGTTTGACAGCATATCGGCCTTGATGGTGCTATAGGGTACTTGCTGAGAAATGTTGCGGGCATACGAACGGAGTAGTAGACGTGTACGCTCTGGGCTGCGTTT
Organism: Xylanibacter ruminicola; assembly: GCF_900142525.1. Classification (GTDB taxonomy): domain Bacteria; phylum Bacteroidota; class Bacteroidia; order Bacteroidales; family Bacteroidaceae; genus Prevotella; species Prevotella ruminicola_A. The sequence continues at coordinate 68,980 of NZ_FRBD01000009.1, forward strand.
TACTCCGTCAACACGTTGTATATCTCTTTCAGAAATGTCATCAACATAGCCAAAGGCCTGATCCAGTGCAATATCACCTTCCAGCAGCGTTGCTTGTGGCCAGCCACCACGGCATGTCAGAAAGGCTATACGCTCCAAATCAATGCTATTTGGTTGCGGTTCGAACGTCTCGCCATCAAAGAGCTTAGCCAGGCTGACACTGCCGGTAGACTCGCCAGACTCATATAGACTCATCGGTCGCATTTTGACTCTGCCAATACGCCCCGTTCCGCTGTGAACAGTGTCTTCAGCCTGTGGAGCAACAGTAGAACCCGTCAGGATGAATTGAGAAAAAGCACTTCGCTTATCAACCTCATTTCTGATAGTGTCCCATAGTTCTGTTATTGTCTGCCATTCGTCAATCAGTCTGGGTGTTTCGCCTTGGAGGAGTGTCTTCGAACTGATTTCCATCATCTGTTTGCTCTGTTTCAAAACTTCAGTGTCACCTAAGTCAAGTAAACTCTTGGCGTGCTGGCGAGCGGTAGTTGTCTTGCCACACCATTTAGGACCTTCAATCAACACAGCCCCCTTGCCTGCAAGCTTGCGAGCTAATAGTCTGTCGGCAATTCTTGGTTTATACATACTGTCCATCATTTTATTTGTTTTTGATTTTGTGTGCAAAGTTACTGATTTATAATGAATTATCCAAATTTTTATGTAACTTTTCGGTTGTTTGCGGTGATTTTGTTCGGTTGTTTGTGGCGAATTTGTTCGGTTGTTTGTGATGAATTCGTTCGGTTGTTTGTGATGATTTTGTTCGGTTGTTTGTGATTTTTCGTAGAAATCCCTACGTGTTTTTCAGGCACCACCTACAAGAACCAACTAAAGCGCAGTCATGGCAACATGTATACATTTATACCTGTGTACTTGTATTCATTAACACCAATATACATGTAATCATTAATACTTGTATACACTATCCGTACCCATTATTACCCGAGTTCGTGTGTCTAATTACCCGAGTTCGTGTGTAAAAACATCCCAATTACCCGAATTCGTAGGCTATAAGCATCATAAATAGCCCTAAAACATGGTAGATTTCCCCCGAAAAACTCCTAATTCGGGTAATTAACAGGCTAAAAACTCCTAATTCGAGTAATAAGACAGAATTGGCTCCTAATTCGGGTAATTAATAGGCAAAACTACTAATTCGGGAAGATAACCCAGATACAGCTACCAATTCGGGAAGATAAAACGATGTTTAGCTGCACAAAAACGGCCAAATGAAGACTATCTGGTAGGTATAAGCATGATAAAAAAGTCATTATCGGCTACCAATTCGGGAAGATAACCCATTATCGGCTACCAATTCGGGAAGATAACTCAGATTCGGCTACCAATTCGGGAAGATAGCCCGAAAACCCTCTGTTTAAAGGGGAGTTGATGTATTTTGCTATAACGAATTATATTAAATCATAAATAAAGCTTTAATAAGTAAAACAAATAAAAGTATATGTTATATGATCGTTTGTTAACAACAAGGATGAACAGAAACTAACTGATTAACAGAATGTTACATAAATTTTATCACAAAAAAAGCAACTTATCTTCCCGAATTCGTTACTTTTACTTCCCGAAATTGTTGCCCATCTTCCCGAAATTGTTGCTTTGTTCCCGAATTCGTTAGTCTACACTTTTAAAAAAGTAGGCGAGAGCTTTCATCTTCTCCCGCCTACATTAAACAATCCAAGGCACAATCATGGCAACATGTATACATTAATACCAGTATACTCGTATTCATTTATACATAGCCACATATAGACATGTATACCTCTACATAACATCATCAATGGCTCGCCCCTTTTTAAGCTTTATCTTTCCGTTTTTACCTTCATAAGACGCAATTCCTGCTTGCATCCAATGCTCCATGACGTTACGCACAGAAAAGCGTTCTTTATGGGCTATAGCCTGTGCTTTTTCCCACAGTTCAGGACTACAAATGAAGGAACAACGTCGATATTCATTGTTATCTTGCAACTTTTTCACTGAGCGAACATATGTTTTGTCCTTTTGAGGAGTTTGCCCCGTTTGTTCCCTCATGATGTCATCAAGATTCACATTGACTGGTTTTATCTTTATCTTTTTCATGTTTTCATTTATTAATGTGTACTTGTATACATTCATACTTAACTACAATTCTACAATTTCTTAATCTTCTCTATAAGTGGCTTAAAGGCATTCTCTACAGCCTTCTCTTGCCAATAATCAAGAGTATTAAGCGTATTGTAGCTCTTTACGGCCACACCATGCTTAATTCGTGGTGTTACATAGCCGATATTACCAAGAAGCTTAACGGCTTCATCACGGTCTTTCTTTACTTGTTCCCTTCTCTCATCACTAACAATGATATTATTGGGGACAAAAACCATTTTAGCAGGACATACACGCTTAAAAAGGTCACAGAAGAGCATCGTAGCATCGACAGTGTCAGTATCGTAGCCAAATGGCACTATGGCCACATCAGCAGCCTGATAGATGTACTTTAATGCGTGGTCGCTGACATTGCCAGGACAGTCAATCAGGATCCAGCCAGGAATACTCTTAAGCTTCTCCATTAACGATTCTACCATCTCATCATCGGATGTATTGATGGATTGAATTTGCCATGGCAGCTCCTCTGTAGGATTATCCGACAAATCACGCTGACGGTGACGACACAAAGACTGCTGGATATCAGCGTCCATAACGGCAACAGGAATGCCCTGCTGAGCCAGATAAGTGGCAAATAGCCCGCAAAGCGTGGTCTTGCCTACTCCACCCTTAATGTTGGTGAATAAAATAATACGTTTTTTCATTTTTAATTCTTTTTTTTCGTTTATAAATAAGTTAATATTCGAGTTCCTCTATCTGTTTCATCCCTATTAAGCGTTCTCTATCAGGAGAAGAAAAACGGGTTAATTCTGCTCTAAACTCCAAGAGAACATCCCCGGTAGCTCCATTACGTTGCTTGGCTATGATAAGCTGTGCCATACCGTGCAGATCACGACCTTTATCATCTTGATAGATATGATAGTATTCAGGGCGATGCACAAACATAACCATGTCAGCATCCTGCTCAATAGCTCCAGACTCACGAAGATCACTGAGCTGAGGACGTTTACCTTCTAATCCTTCACGGTTCTCAACGCCTCTGTTAAGTTGAGAAAGGACTATAACTGGGATGTTTAGCTCTTTGGCAAGCCCCTTAAGTGAGCGAGATACCAGTGCCACTTCATCTTGCCTGGTACTATATCGAGTTGTACTGGCAGACATTAGCTGCAAATAGTCAATTATTATTGCCTTCACATGATGATCCTTTACAAGCCTTCTCGCCTTACTTCTTAAATCGTAGATAGACAAACCTGGGGTGTCGTCGAGATAAAACGGTTTTCCCAGTATGCGGGAGATGCCATTATCTATACGCTCCCAATCATATGGGGCAAGCTGACCATTGCGTAATTTTGCGGCTTCTACTTCACTAACATTTGAAACAATACGTTTCACCAGCTGTGTAGAAGACATCTCTAATGAGAAGAAGGCCAATGGTATCTCTTGATCTATTGCGATATACCTGGAAATACACAAGGCAAGAGCAGTCTTACCCATTGCCGGTCGTCCTGCGATGATTATAAGGTCAGAGTTTTGCCATCCGCTCGTTAAACGATCGAGTTCTTCATATCCAGTGGCAATACCTGTAATACCATCGGAATTACCAGCGGCAGCAGAAACCTCATGTATAGCATCTTTCAAGATCGGATCTATCTGCTTATAATCGTTCTTGATGTTTTCTTTGCTCAACCTAAACAGATACTCTTCTGCGTCTTGCATCAGGTCGTCAATATCTGTTGTTTCGTCAAAAGCCCTATTCTCAACCATGTTAGCGAACTTTATAAGTTTGCGTGCCAGTGCCTTTTGCGCAAGGACACGAGCATGGTATTCGATGTTTGCTGACGTCGCAACACCAGAACTTAATTCTGCCACATATCCAGGTCCCCCCACCTCTTCGAGTTTACCCTGCTTAGCTAACTGATCGGTTACCGTCAACACATCTATAGGTTTTCGACCTTCTTTGGAATTAAATAGTTTCAAAATAACCCCAAAAACCTGCTGGTTACGAGGATCATAGAAGCTCTCTGGAGTCAGGATGTTAGAGATAAGGTCGAAAGCATTAACATCAATCATTAGAGCACCTAACACAGCTTGTTCCATTTCAACCGCTTGTGGTTGCACACGTGCATACATGTTGCTGTTTATGGATTTTGCACGTTTCATGTTGGTCATTTCATTAGCCATTGTCATAGTGTAAATTTTTAATTATTTTTCTGTTCCTTTATTGTTCCACATTTCACTTTAATAGGAGAATCTGAATATTTTTCGAATTGTTCGTTTATTAATGCAATGTATTTCTCTTTTACTGTCTCCTTTACATCTCGAGATGGAGCCACAAGCGAGATGTCGTTGCCGCAGAATCCGAAAAAATTAAGTTTCCCAAGAACAGAAACACCATCAGGATACTGCATACAAAGATCTGCTTGTATAATATTCCATATCTCCCTGGCACTTGACTCATTACTGACAAGCAGTTTCCCTGGCTTTTCGTTCTTCTTCCTTTTGATGTTTAGAGTGTCTTGTACATGTTTTACGAGATGATTATAACTATCATGTGTGGGTTCTGACAATTCCCATTTTTTGCCAAACTTTTCTATCCACAGCATCACCTCATCTTTCGAAAATCCCGATTCTCTCTGGAGAAGCAAGAGACTTTTCCGATCACTAAGCAACTTACCAATACCGTATAAAGTCGATATTGCAGAACTATTGCCAGAACTCTTGTCGTTATTTCCTGTCGTACTCTCTAATGAATATTTTTTAGCCTTACTTTCGCGCGTCGTCGACGTCGATTTCTTTATTCTTTCTTCTTTATATATTATATAGCTGTCGGCAAGGTTGTCGGCATGGTTATCGGTCGTAACGGCAGGAAAGTTGTCGACAAGGTTGTCGGTCTGCTTACCCATCAAATTCTTGGAAAGTCTTTGTTTATCGGTATTCTGGATATGTTCAGGGTTGTCGGTAAGGTTGTCGGTCATTACGACAGAAAGGTTGTCGGCATAGTTGTCGGCAAGGTTGTCGGTCGTATTAAGGTTGTCGACAAGGTTGTCGGTTTGCTTACCGTTTAATCTCTTGAAAGTACTTTGTTTATCGGTATTCTGGATATGTTCAGGGTTGTCGGCAAGGTTGTCGGTGTCATCCTCTAAATCATAATCAAGAATAGTTATTATTGAAATGTTATTCTTGGTTGTTTTAATAATAAGGCCTTTTGTCTCCAAGACCTTTATAAATTTGATAATCATATCCTTGCTTCGATCCCAACGCTTCACGAGATCATTTATACTCGCAATAAGCTGTCCTCTATGTAATGATATGGGTATAGATCCTACCATAACGGTTTCGGACTTCCAGCAAGCACAGTGCATTAAATCCCCCCACCACAATAAATACTGTGGATTTTTAAAAAACCATTCATCATGAAGATCATTTCTCATTTTATAAAATGAATGCATTGTTACTGATAATTAATCTATTTCTTTCAAATAATTTGGAAGTTTCGCAGAAAATTCGTACCTTTGCATTTGGATGAATGGAAGGTATAACATCTGCGAAGATTATCCCGGGCAAATTGCTCGGGACCTTTCTTTTTATTTCGTTAGTTTTTCAATGTCGGAACGGCGATAATAGATTTTCTTTCCAACTCTCACAGGAACAAGAAAACCTCTCTGTTCCCACTTCCATAACGTGGTATGACTTACGCCCAAACCAGTTATTACACTTTTTTTACTAACCATATCCTTGTTCTGTTCCGGAAACAATCCGCAATCGTTTTTTTGCTCCATTTGAAGATTTGTTCCTTCCTCAATAGCAAAGGTCTGCAGAGCTTTTATGAAAGCTAATACTCCGTTACCAGTGAGAGTTACCGAGACATGATTGGGGCTCCGATGTACCTCTGATACCAATTTACTTGCAAGTAACTTTCTCTCGAAATCCAAATCCAAAGTTTGTGGATTGGAGACGTCGTTCAGATTGTTAACACTCTGTGTCATAAGTTTTTTTTATTTTATTTTGTTATATAATTATTTATTTGTATTTTTGCACCCAGATACGGCATGTGTATTATTGGGGCATTGAAACTTGCTGCAAATATACACAAAACACTTGAAACGCAATATATTTGCGTATATTATTTAATAACTTTTAACTGAGTTGCTGTATATTTGTGTATGATTGAAGATTTAAATATAGGAAAAAAAATAAGGGAAATAATTGCCGAGAAAGGTATTTCTCAGGCACAATTGGGACGTATGTTAGAGAAACCGCCAACATATGTTACCCGTCTTCTAAACAAGGAAACAATAGATACAGAAACTCTATGTGGTATATGCGAACACTTGAAATACAATCTCTTTGCGGATTTTTCTAAATCCGAATTACTTGATCCTGTATATCAATTATGTATTAATTTAAAAGGTGAAGATGATGACATATGGGCTGGAGGATGTGTCCTGCGTCATCCACATATCGGCAATAGAATAATAGACATTCTGAAAAAGAATAAAGTAACTCAAGCAGAACTTGGAGATTTCTTAGGTGTTTCACATCAAGAGGTTAGCAGACTTTTAAAGAACGACTCGATTGATACAGGAAAATTGGTTTTAATATCCAATTTCTTGAAATACGATTTTTTTAGCTGCTATTATTGGTTGGAGACCTGTAGTGAAATGATTGCAGGCGAGACTATAGACAATATTTTGGTTAAATATGTTGATGAACTTTCCATAGAAGACACTGTTACCGCCGTCTTGATGGATTATGATGTTATGGCCAAGTATGGAAAGAACATAAAAAACATGGTTAATCTTATTAATAGTCTATGGAAGGAGAACCAAGAGCTTAAAAGCATTAAGAAACCATAGCACATCTTTTTAAATATGCTATGGTTAAGTGCTTTGATTAAATACTACCCAATAAGATCTATTACATCCTTAAGAGTTTCATCTTCGATATTGCGGTAACGTTTAAAGGCCTTAGACCCTTCAACATGTCCGCTCATCTTACCGATCAAGTTAGGATCGGCTACCTTGAAGTAAGCATTGCCAATGAAAGTACGGCGAGCAAGATGACTTGAAGCGATCTCATTGATTGGTCGCAGTTCATATTCACCTGTCAGTGAATTACGAACCTCGACATTCCTGGTAATCCCGGCCATTGTGAATATCGCTTTAATGGCATCATTATATTTTTGAGCAGAAACAAAGGGGAAGAGTCTTCCTTTCTTGTCTTGACCTTTATATTTCTTTATCAGTTCAATAGCTTTAGGATGCAGTGGAACTCTGGCCTGAATTGCCTCCTCTTGATCATCCGTTTTTTTGGGCGTGTATGCAAGTATTTTATTTTCAATGTACTGGGGAGTAAACTTCACAAGGTCACTTACTCGACATCCTATAAAACATTGAAAAACAAAAATATCTCTGCATGCTATAATGGTTTCGATTTTCACGTTTATGCTCTTACGAAAGCCATCATCCATCTCCAACCATTTCTGTTCAAGATCACAGTCTGCAATTTTATTTCTCTCCTCAATACTTATGTAATAAGGTGTACCGACCTTGGCAGTACCAATCTTGACACCATCAAAAGGGCGATTTGAAGTCATGCCCTCTTCAACAAAGAACAGGAAGAGCGACTTCAGGCGCGTACGCATTTTGATAATAGTATTCTCACCTCGCGCCTCTATAACATTGCGTCCTTTCTTTACTGAAGCAGGATATTCCTCAATCAATTTTGCAAATAGATTTGGATACATCTCTGACAACTCTTTCTCATGGCGCATATATTCACTTAACTCCTCTATGTCGTCACGAGTAACGGCATCTATGGAGAAAGCATAATCCTTCCTCACTTTATCAGTAGCTCTGACATATCCTTGATATCTGGCTATAACACGAGATAGAACGCGAAAAGTTCTTGCATGAGACTCTGCAAGCTGATGACGACTGATATACAATTCAACAAGATCGAAAAATGACTTATCTGTCGTCTTTATGTTATACTTTTCCGGATGATGAAACATGTCAACCACCTCTTTAAGCCATTCACTTGAAAGACCACTCTTATCGACACTTTCAAAACGATCAAGAATGAATTTCTTCAATTTTTCAATGCGTTCAACCTGTTCACGATGGTATTTTACCTCAGGCGTTTCTAAACGCTGCTTGAAAACAATAGTACCACTCTTACGAAGCGCATAGCCATTTTTCTCAGCTTTCTCAACAGACGACGTAATAGCGTTACCAGGAACCTTTACACCTGCTTTCTCCGTTTTCTCACGATTAATATAATACTCAAAGTACTCAGGATTTACAAATATCCCACTTTTGGAATAAAGATCAAACGATGTTCCTTGAAAGAAACGCACCATGATTTCACTCCTTCCAGTTTCTTTCTGTACCTTACTCGATATTCTAAGTTCTATCTGTGCCATATCAAAAAAATACTCTTCACTGTCAATAGTGTTTTCAATTCTGGCCTTTGCGACCTCCAATGATTTTTGAATCTGCTGCATCAAAACATGACGAGGCGGCAGCTCTGTTAGGTAAAAAGAGAAGCAAACTGCATCATCCTTCTGATATTTCTTGTCTCAAATCCTCTCTTTCCATACTCCTCTTGTAATTGTGTCGCAACCTGCGTCACAATTTGTTTTCCATACTCTACACGTTGGTTACCAAGCAAATCGCGATTAATTCGTTCGCCAATATGCCAGTACATCATTGTCAGTTCATAATTTGCTGTAGCAGCCACATGAATACGTGCCTGCTTGACAATCTGTCGCAAGTCTTCTATCAGCATCTGTGCTTCTGGCTGCGCATATTTCCCGACCTCTTCCATAAGATATATCCTAATATGTTTGTTATTCTCAAATAAATATCGTACCTTTGCCACGAATATATAAAGCGAACTTTAAAATATTGAGCATTAAAATACGGCTGCAAAGATACACAAAAAAAGCCACGGGAATGCATAATTTTTCCCGTGTTTTTCCCGTGATAACGCAAATTTAACATTACTTAAGATAATACAAGCTGCTTGCAAAACCCCGGAAACACCTATAAAATCAGGCTTTTTAAAAAACTTCGATTTTTACTGATTTCTTTCAATCACCATATATTGAGTCCGGGTACCCCAACAGAAAAAAGATCGCTAAGCACTACGCTTAGCGATTTCTTTTTTTAGTATTCTATCTTATCAGTTTTCTCAGTCCACAGGCGGAAAGTTTTCAGCGCCTCATCACGCAACAGCGGCTTGATGGGCACGGTACGCTTCTCTAGTGGAAGTTCCAACTCCTCATAGATAAAGTCATCGGCAAAGTCGATATCGCGGGCATCCTTACGGGTGTTGCCATAGAATATCTTACCTATGCGCGCCCAATAGATGGCACCCAAACACATTGGGCAAGGCTCGCACGATGTATAGATAGTACATCCAGACAAATCGAAAGTACGCAACTTCTGGCATGCCTTACGAATGGTGTTCACCTCAGCATGAGCAGTAGGATCATTGTCGATTGTCACACTATTGCTGCTACCAGCCACTATCTCGCCGTCCTTAACGATGACGGCTCCAAAGGGACCACCGCCTCGCTCAACACTTTCGTTGGCGAGGCGGATGGCTTCTCTCATAAATTGTTTATCTTGTTCTGTTATCATCCGCTATATTACTGTTTGTTTTCTGCATCAATAGCCTTGATCTTCTCGCGCACAAGAGCCATATCATCCTTCAGCTTCTGCACCTTGCGGTTCATCTCGTCTATCAGGCTGTTGCCCTTCTTCGAGCTGGCATTCAGGAATCCCAGGTTGTTCTCATAGGTCTGGATTTCCTGCTTCAGAGCCTCATACTGACGGAACAAACGTGCACGCTCGTTGTCGAGTGCGTTCTCACCACGCTCAGCCACCTGCTTCAGGTTCTGCTTAAAGTTGCTCAACTTGCGCTTGGCGGTGCTGATGTTCAAGTCCTTATATAGCTTGTCGAGAACGGCATGATACTCCTTGTAGAGCTTATCCTTCTCTTTATAAGGCACATGACCTACGGCATTGTACTCCTCAACCAGCTTCTGAACCTTGTCGGCCAGATCGTCGCCAGTCTCTTCGGCAATAGCCTTCAGTTTCGCAATAATCTCCACTTTCTTATCCAGATTCTCACGCTCCTCACCACGCTGTCCTGCTCCTGCGGCATTACGAGCCTCGAAGAAGGTGTTACATGCAGCCAGGAACTCAGCCCACAGCTGGTCGCCAAGTTTCTTGGGCACCATACCGATGGTCTTCCACTCCTTCTGCAGGGCGATGAACTTATCACCAGTCGACTTCCAGTCGGTAGAATCCTGCAGAGCCTTTGCCTTCTCAATCAGGGCACGCTTCTTGTCGGCATTATCCTTGAATGTCTCCTTCAGGCCCTTGAAGTAAGCAGCCTTACGACCAAAGAAGTCATCGCATGCAGCACGGAAGCGCTCAAATATCTTCACGTTCATCTTCTGTGGTGCAAAGCCGATGGTCTTCCACTCTGTCTGGATATCAATAATCTGCTTGGTATGCTTTTCCCAGTCGCCGCTACCCTTGTTCTCCTCGGCAGCGATGGCCTCTACCTTCTCGCAGAGCACGGTCTTACGTGCCAGGTTGTCCTCCTCCTTGGCGCGAACACCCTCGAAGTGTGCCTGATGGCGCTTGTTGATAACGCTAGATGCGGCCTTAAAGCGATTCCATATGTCCTCACGCTGCTCCTTGGCTACAGGACCTATCTCGCGATACTCCTGATGCAGTTTCTGCAACTGGTGGAAAGCGCTGATCACATCCTCCTCGTCGGCCAACTTCTCGGCAGCCTCGCAGAGGGCGGTCTTCAGCTCAAAGTTCTTCTTGAAATCATACTCGCGGGCTTCACTGTTCAGGCGAAGCATATCGTAGAACTGCTCTACGTACAACTGATAGTTACGCCACAACTCGTTGGCCTTATCAGCTGGCACATTCTTAATCTCGCGCCACTGCTCCTGCAGGGCTTTGAACTCCTTGTAGTTCTTGTTGGCCTCATCGGGAGTGGTTACCATAGCCTTGATACGGTCGATGATAGCCAGCTTCTTAGTCAGGTTGTCCTGCTTTTCGGCCTCCATCTCCTTGAATATCTTGGCACGCTTCTCCTTGATAATGCCCATCTCGGCCTTAAACGACTCCTCTTCAGGGTCGGGTGTGTACTGATACTGCTCAGGATCGCCACCAGCCTCCAGATAAGCCTTGAGTTTAGCCTCACGCTCAGCCACGTGCAACTTGTAGAACGAAGCCTTCAGATACTCCACTTCCTCCTTCTGCGGTGTCTCGTCGCTGTGGGCGATGTCCTGCAGACGGTGCAACACGTCGGCTTTAGTCTCGTAAACTACACGAGTCTGCTCTTCGTTTTCAACTTGAGGTTCTGTCTCAACTGCCTGAGATGTAACTTCCTCATTAACTACTTCTTCGTTTGTACCCAACTCGAGGGTATTCTCTTGAGAGTCCATCATTTAACTATATTAATTACTACTAAATGATGCTTAGCATCATCAACATTTGGGTTCAAAATTAAGCATTATTATTGAAACTACCTAATTTTTTTTAGTTTTTTTGCGGTTTTGTGGCCTAAACTAGTCGTTTCCTGCGGAAAATACCCCATGCAATGGCCGAAATGGCAACCGAAAAGATGATGGCGATGACAAATCCCCATGGTTTCGACTCCATACCGTTTACCAGATTCATACCGAACATCGACGTAATGAGCGTAGGTATCATCATGATGATGGTTACCGATGTCAGCGTACGCATCACGGTGTTCATGTTGTTGTTGATAATACTCTGATAGGTATCCATTGTCGACTCCAGAATGTTCGAGTAGATACTGGTAGTCTCGCGGGCCTGTGTCATCTCGATGTTAACATCCTCAATCAGGTCGGCATCCAGTTCGTCAATCTGCAGTTTGAACTTCAGTTTCGACAGCAGTGTCTCGTTACCACGTATAGAGGTTTGGAAGTACGTCAGCGAGTCTTGCAGTCGGCTTAGTCCTATCAGGCTCTCGTTGTTCACCTCCTTATCCAGGTTGCGCTTGGCCTTGTCTACCAGCATCGATATCTGCTTCAGTCGCTTCAGATACCACACGGCACTACTCAGGAACAAGCGGAAAATCATATCCACATGGTCTGTAAATCCTTCGCCGCGCTTCTGCTGGAAGCTCACAAAGTCAATCATCACGTTGGTCTCGTAGTAACACACGGTGATGGTCACATCGCGCTTGTGTATGATACCAAGAGGCACGGTGGTGTATGGTGTCCTTGAGCGTATCTCCTTGACATAAGGTATACGCAGAATGATGAGCATCCATCCGTCGTCGTATTCATAACGGGCACGCTCATCAGTATCGCTGATGTCCGACATAAAGTAGTCGGGGATGTTAAACTTCTCCTCGAGTTCGCGCTGGTCTTCTTCGGTGGGGCATGTCACCTGTATCCAGCAATTGGGCTGCCACTCGTCTATTTGGGTCAGTCCGCCTTGGGTATTCCAGAATGTCTTCATTTTGCTAATCCTTTTTTTGATCGTAGGCGCATGAGTGCGAGGGCACGTGGGCGCGAGAAATGACTTAGCGGCAAGAGGATTAGCTATCTTGCTGCATCCTCCAGCCTAATAATTGTAATTATTCGCCGGGTAATCGTCCATAATTTTGTTATTTATTTGTTTTATCGGGTGCAAAGTTACGAATAAGCGAGTAAAAAACCAAATTTTTTTGAGTTTTTTTGAGCGTGAATAACTTAGAACGTAGTTCAAAGTTAAATAAAAAATGGCGATAATCAAAGAAAATCGCCATTTTTTTCGAAGGTACGGAGGTACGGGGGAACAGGACGCACCACCGTTTATTTCTCAGGAATATCCTCGAGTGTCTTCTTCAGGAGTTCCCAGAACGGAGCCACGGTCTCGATGAGTGCACGCTCGGTTGTGGTATGGGGCGACTTCATGGTTGGGCCCATGCTCACCACATCCAAGTGTGGATACTTACCCAGAATGATTGAGCACTCCAGTCCGGCATGGTCTACCTGTATGATACCGTCCTTGCCAAACAGCTCCTTATACTCCTTCAGCAACAGGTGCAGAATCTCAGAGTCGGGGTTTGGATCCCATCCGCCATAGCTACCTGCGGTCTCCACCTTCATGCCGGCCATGTTGAAGCAACTCTCCAGGGTCTTCACAATGTAGTCCTTCATATCCTCGCGACTTGAGCGGGCCAGAATCTTGATCATGGCGTGGCCACCGCCAATCTCGATGATAGCCAGATTGCTCGATGTCTCTACTACGCTTGGGTAGCTGGGAATCATACGTACCACACCGTCGTGGCAACCATAGATCACATTTATCAGGTTGTCCTGAATCTCCTGTGGCACCTCCATCTTTGGTGTCTCTACATCCTCGCAGATCACCTCGATACCACTCTCTATGCCCTTATACTCATCCTGGAAGTCCTCCAGCCAGTCGGCGGCCAACTCTTTCAGAGCAGCCACATTCTCCTTAGGCAATGTCAGTACAGCCTCGGCCTTAAATGGGATGGCATTACGCATGTTTCCGCCCTGCCAGCAAGCCAATCGGGCCTCACACTCCTCGATAGCCTCGCGAACCAAGCGAACCAACAGCTTGTTGGCGTTTCCACGACCTTCGTGAATCTCCAGTCCCGAGTGTCCGCCACGCAGTCCCTTCACGGTTACCTTTACAGCAGCATCGTCGGCATCGGTCTCCACCTCTTTATAGTCGAGTGTAGCGGTAATGTTGATACCACCGGCACTACCGATTACGAACTTGCCCCAGTGCTCTGAGTCGAGGTTCATCAGTATGTCGCCGTTCAGCTCGCCCTCGGGCAGTCCGTTAGCGCCAAACATGCCGGTCTCTTCGTCGGCAGTAATCAGTGCCTCTACCGGTCCGTGCTTCAGCGTTTTGTCCTCCATAATAGCCATGATGGCAGCTACGCCCAGACCGTTGTCGGCACCCAGTGTGGTTCCCTTGGCCTTCACCCACTCGCCGTCAATCCAAGGCTGTATGGGGTCGGTCTCAAAGTTATGGTTACTCTCGGGTGTCTTCTGTGGCACCATGTCCATGTGTGCCTGCAGTATCACGCCCTTCTTTTTCTCCATTCCGGCCGAGGCGGGTTTACGCATCACAATGTTATCGGCAGGATCCTTAAAGGCCTCCACACCTACCTGCTTAGCAAAGTCGAGCAGGAACTGTTGTACTTTCTCCAGATGTCCTGATGGACGTGGAACCTGTGTCAGTGCATAGAAATTTTTCCAGATGCACGTAGGGTTCAAGTTTTTAATTTCACTCATAGTTTTTCTATTTTGGGGTTTAATCTTTTAGTAAAAAGTAAAGCAGCCCAGGCGTAGATGCCAAGGGCGATGACCAGCATGGTCTGCACGGTATGCACGATGAGCACAAACCACAGCGCCTGTTCGTCGGCCACACCATAGAGGATGAGCATAGTCTTGATGGCAAAGTGCCACGGACCGGCTCCGTTTGGTGTTGGCACGATCACGGCGAAGTTGGCCACCACAAACGATACCAACGCGCAACCTATGCCCAGATTAGCGGTGAAGTCGAAGCAGAAGAACGTCAGGTAGTAATGCAGGAAATACATCACCCAGATGCCTACCGAGAAGAACAGGTATAGTGGCAGGTTGCGCACATCCTTCAACGAGAGCACACCCTCCCAGATGCCACTAAACGTCATTTTCACCTTATTATATATAGAGAAGTTCTTCAGTAGCAGGTGTAGCAATATGGCCACGGCTACACCGCAGATAGCCGTTACCACCCATCCCGTCAGCGAGAAGCTGTTCAGTATACGGTCCATCGATGTACCCGTCTTGCGGAAAAAGGTGCCGAAGATACTCATCTCAAGCAGCAGTATGATGCCCGAGTATATCATCACTATCAGCGTGTCGACGGCTCGCTCCGTTACCACCGTTCCCAGCGCCTTCGAAAACGATATCCCATCGTAGCGCTTCAAAATGGCGCAACGCGAGAACTCACCGATACGTGGAATCACCAAGCTCGCCGCATAGCTGATAAATATGGCGTAGGTGCAGATACTGCTTCGTATTTCGGGGGTGCGGGGTTGCGTGGTACCTTCGTCCCCCCGAATAATTGGCTCCAGCGTCTGCTTCCAGCGCCATGCTCTGAACATCTGCGCCAATATACCAAAGGGGAAGCTCAACAGCATCCACGTCCAGTCCATCTCTTCGGTCAGCACATGGCGTATCACCGAGAAATCCTCGCCTCGGTACATCCACCACAAAATAGCACCACCCAACACAAAGGGCAGCACTACCTTAGCCACGCTACTGATGATGTTTTTTAATTCCATGGGTGCAAAGTTACGAATAAACGAGTGAAATACAAAATAAATCCGAATTTATTTTTATTTCCGAGTGGTAGTAACTTCGGCAAAGCCAAAATTACGAATAAGTGAGCAAAATTCCAAATTTTATTTGATTTTTATTATTTATTGATACGTGTCAACGATTCCCCATTTTTTTACTGTTTTTATGCGAAATCTTTGGCTGTGTGCGCAAACAGCCGTACCTTTGCAGCGGTTTTAAGGATAACAATTATATTTTAGAGAAAGGAAATTTATTATGGTAACATTAGAAACAAGTTTTTTGTTGATGACTTTGGCCGCCTTTGCACTGGCCGTTTCACTGGTAGTAACCGTTGCTGTTAATGTAGACAACAATAAGTAATTCAATAGGTAACCGAAAAAAAATGAGTCGCAGATCTTATAATCTGCGATTTTTTTTATTATCTTTGCACCCATGAAACAAGTTCGCCCTAAGAAAAACCTCGGTCAGCACTTCTTGACCGACCTGAACATAGCCAAACGCATCGCCGATACGGTGGATGCTTGTCCTGATATCCCCGTACTCGAGGTAGGCCCCGGCATGGGGGTCATGACCCAGTATCTGGTAGAAAAGCCCCGCCCCTTCAAGGTAGTAGAGATCGACCGCGAGAGTGTGGCTTATCTGCAGGAGAATTTCCCTCGTCTAAATGACAACATCATCGGTGGCGACTTCCTGCGTATGGACCTGCATGAGGTATTTGACGGGCAGCAGTTTGTGCTGACAGGCAACTATCCTTACGACATCTCATCGCAGATTTTCTTCAAGATGCTCGACAACAAGGACCTCATCCCCTGCTGCACCGGTATGATTCAGCACGAGGTGGCCGTGCGCATGGCCTCGCAGCCCGGCAACAAGCAATACGGCATCCTGTCCGTATTGATTCAGGCTTGGTATAACGTGGAATATCTGTTTACCGTAGAGCCCGGCGTGTTCAACCCGCCACCCAAGGTGCAGAGTGCCGTTATCCGCATGACGCGCAACGAGGTAACCGATCTGGGATGCGACGAGCAGTTGTTCCGCCGCGTGGTTAAGACCACCTTCAACCAGCGTCGCAAGATGCTGCGCGTGTCGCTACGCCAGATTTTCGATGCTGCCCACCCCGCTCCGGCAGGGTTCTTCGAGGCCGACGTGATGACACGCCGCCCCGAACAACTCTCCATTCCTCAGTTCATCGAACTCACCAACATGGTTGCCGCCGCTATACGCTAAGATCAAGCATTAATAAACGCCACCTTCCTGCGATTTCCAGATGGCCGCACCGCAAAGTGCAGCCACATGGCGCCATGCTTATTCTTGGACGAGCCAAGCGGCGAAGCCGAGCGGCGTTCTATCAGCAGTTCGTCGAAATCCTGCTGCCAGTCGCGGCTGATGTCAAGCAGTATCGAGGCGTAAACTATCAACTTCTCTAGTCCACTTACGCGGATATCCACTGCGCAGCCAGTAAGATGGTTCGACGTAGCCCCCCCCACCAATCGCCCGATTCAACTGCGGGCTGCGATAGCATAACAGCATAACAACATAACAACATAACATCTGCTGTTTGAGATGGAGAGGTGGGCGGGAATTATGTTGTTATGGGTTGTCGAACGAGATGGCACTTGACGGGGCACAAAATTGCGGATTTCGAGGAGGAAAATTACGTTTTACAGCCCGAGACCAACATCTCGAGTCGTGAGTTCATCAAGAAGGCCGAGTTCGTGAATGCTGAGACATTCGCAGGTGCGCTGGTAGAGGATTCGGGTAGTGAGGAGGATGATGGCCCAACTGGTGGCTACACGCCTAATCCGGGGGATTAAGGAGCAATCGGGGGTACGGGGGCGCGGAGGCGCGTGGGCGCGAAAAAACTCCTGCCGCAGACGTACCTCGTACCACCGCACGACCGCTCCCTCGCACCACCGTACCACCGAATTATAAACCATTAAAATTCAAAATCAACCATGACCAAGAAAGAAACAGCAAAGTTTATTGTACAGCTTATCGCCTCCATAGCGTCGGCTATTCTGACGGCACTCGGAGCTACTAGCTGTATGGGTATTTAGAGTTACAACAGTTTTACTACTGCGTAAGAGGTAGCGGGCATATGGATAGTCATATTGCCCGCCTTTTTGTTGTGCAGGATGGTAAAACGGTCGCCAGCCAAAACCTTGGTCTTTTTGAACTTAACATTGATGCTGAACGTGGCATCAGAGGCCTTGGCCCTTGGATTGAGCATGACCAGTACCACATCTTTTCCAGCGGCACGGGCGTACACAAACGGATAGGGATCGCCATCGCCGGTGGGATAAAGTGGCACAAACTCGGCATAATCGGCCAAAGCGGGCTCACTATGATGTAGGGCTATCAGCTGTCGTGTCTTATTGAGCAGCGAGTTGGGATTCTTCTCCTGTTCGGCTACGTTGGGTGCATCGGGAGCGGGATCGACAGGCAGATACAGCTTATCGGCATCGCCGGTAGAGAAGCCCAGATTCTTGTCCTTACTCCACTGCATAGGCGTACGAGCGCCATTACGAGGCTGGTAGGCGCCCTCAACCTGCGGCCAACTGGTGGGCAACTGGCGCATGCCAATCTCGTTGCCATAATACAGGAATGGCACACCGGGCATGGTAAAGCCAAAGGCATAGATAATCTCCAGTTCCTTATCAGTGCGCTTGTTGCCCAGTCGGGCATTGTCGTGGTTTCCCATGGGCAAACTGATGTAGCCCTTACCAAGCGTCTTGTTATACTGGTCCATATAGCTAGCCAGGAACTCCTTGATGTCGCCCTTACCTTCGGCATCGAAGTAGCTATGTCCCTCGCTCACACCATTCAGAATGCGCCAACTCTCCTTCTGGAACAGGTCGTTATAGCCCTTAAACCAGTGGAAGAAGTCTACATGGAAACAGTTATCGAGCGCATCGGCTGGATACGACCACTCGGCCACCATGAAGCCCTGCGGATACTCCTTCTCGAGCAACTGACGAATCTCACGCCAGAAGAGCTTGGTCTCGTTCTCGTTGGTATTGAAGAACTGCTCGTTGCCCCTCACACGGCGAGTCTTGACCAGCGCACCGGCCATGTCGGCACGGAAGCCGTCGCACCCCATATCCATCCAGAATCGCAGCACATTCTTCAGGTCTTCGCGCATGGCCATCACATCGGGATGATTGGTGGGCAACTGCCACTTCTGCTTAGGGTCGGGATTAGCAAAACCGAAGTTCAGCGCCGGCTGGCACCAATAGAAGTTTCGCATAAACTGACCGTTGCGCTGACCATAGCCCTTTACAAACTGACCGGCAAACTCGAATGGGGGATCAACCCAGTTGGTCTCGGTCCAGATATAGTAGTTAGAGTACTTGTTCTTCTCCTGTTTCTGCGACTGCACAAACCAAGGATGATCGATAGCGGTATAGCTAATGACATAATCGAAGATGACATGCATGCCACGCTTGTGCGCCTCTTCGAACAGTTTCTTGGCATCGTCGTTAGTGCCATAGCGCGGCGCTATCTTATAATAGTCGCGAATGTCGTAACCGGCATCATTAAAGGGCGAGTCGAAGAAGGGGTTGAACCAGATGGCATCAACACCCAGGCTCTTCACGTAGTCGAGCTTACTGATGATACCCTTCAGGTCGCCGATGCCATCGCCATCAGAATCGCAGAATGTTTGCGGATAAATCTGATAGAACACAGCATTCTTGGCCCAATCAGGCACCTTGGGGATTTCGTACTTTCCAGTAATGGTTTGAGCTTGGAGCGTAAATGCGCCCGCAATCGTCACAAGACTTAACAACAATCTTTTCATCATTAAATAATGGTTTTACGAGTTCATAAATTGACTTTCGACCGCAAATATACAAAAAAATTTGGATTCCCAACCGGAAATCCAAACTTTTTACAAATATTTTTGAAGTTTAATAGCAAAACCACCACTGGGAGCTAAAGGAATGGTAATCCTAGTGGCCGAGTTGACGTCTTGCTGGAGGATGGTGAGCGGATAAGGATTGGTGCGATAATCGGCACCGGGACCATCCTGATAGATGGTGGCGCGATAGGTGCTACCCGCGTCGAGAAAATCGAGCGCAAAACTCAATGTGCGCGCATCGGCATCGGTGGCACCACCAATGAACCAGTTGTCGCTACGACGATCCTTGCGCGCTGTAACAAGATATTGGCCTATCTTAGCATCGAGCACGCGGGTTTCATGCCAGTCGGTAGGGCACGACTCGATAAACGCAAGTGCGGGTTGGCCCTCGTAGTTCTCGATCATGTCGGCGGCCATCTGCCAAGGCGAATACAGCAATACGTACTCGGCCAACTGCTTGGCCAGTGTGGTTTGCGGATGAGTGGTGGGCACGGCCTTGTTCTTAAAGTTCATGATGCCGGGCGTAAAATCCATCGGGCCAGCTAATCCGCGGGTGAAAGGCAGTATGCACACATGATAAGGCGGATTGCCACCATCGGCACTCCAGGCATTATACTCCTGACCACGCATGCCCTCGCCCGACACCAAATTGGGATAGGTGCGGCGCAAGCCCGAAGGCATGGCGGGTTCGTGGTTTACCACCATGAGATGATGGCGGGCGGCCGTCTCGACCACCTTGCGATAATGGCGCACGCCAAACTGCGAGTGTTGAAGCTCGCGGCCATCGAGCATGGTGTTGACATAGCCGGTTTTGACGCAGTTGATGCCAAGGCGCTCGTAAAGACTGAAGGCATCGTCGAGTTGGCGCTCGTAGTTGGTAACCGAGCCACCCGTCTCGTTATGGGCAATGATGCGCACGCCCTTTGAGGCGGCATACTGACAAAGGCCTTCAAGATCGTAGTCGGGATAGGTCTTACAGAAGTTAAAGTGATTGCCAATGCGCGTCCAGTCGCCATCCCAACCTTCGTTCCACCCCTCAACCAGCACGCCCTTAAACCCATGGCGGGCCGCAAAGTCGATGTAACGCTTGGTGTTCTGGGTGGTAGCGCCATGACGGGCACCTTGGCCCCACGTATAATCGGTCATGTGCATGCCCCACCAAATGCCCACGTAGCGCCCCACATCGAGCCACGATGTAGAGATGCGGCAAGGTTCGTTAAGATTCAGTTCGAGGCGCGAGGTGATGAGTTCGCCAGGTGTTGACGCCACGATAACCGTGCGCCACGGACTGACAAACGGCGCCTTGGCATAGACTTTGACGCCCGAGGCCCAAGGGGTGAGAGCCGTTATCAACCGAGTGCCACGCGGGGTGAGATTGATGCTGGCATAGTCGGTAAGGTTGGCCTCGTGGATGGTGAGATACAGATCGGACTTCACCTCCATGGTAATGGGGGTAGAAACGGTATCCTTCTTCGATATAGGCTCGCAAGTGTAAACACCCTCGTAATAGCTGGTGCCATTAGTGGGTTGGCTCCATGTGGGAGCATCCCAAGGCAAAGCAAATTCGGTGAGCTCGTCTAATATCTGAAACGACTTGAGATTGAGCTGTTTGGGAAACTCGTAGCGGAAACCGATGCCATCGTTGAAGACACGAAACACCACATCAAGACGACGCTTAAGTTGACCTCGCTGCTGCAATTTTACACGTAGTTCGCGGTAGTTATTCCTAACGTAGCGGCACTCGCCCCACGGCTGTTCCCACGTTTCGTCCTTAGCATCGCGACTAACGCCCACCAAGCGGAATTGGCGCGACAAATCGCCACTATCGAGCGTGAAACCGAGATAAGACGGCTGGATGATAGCCTCGCCACTACGCTGGAGCGAATAATACGGGCGACCACCAGAGATGCCGACGGTTAAGGTAAGTCGCCCATCGGGCGAGCTTACCTGTTCCGCCGCATCAGCCACACTTGGCATGAGGAAAAAACTACTAACAATTAAACTAACTCTAACGATAACGTTGCTAAAGAAATATCTCATTTTCTATATTTTTTCTAGTTCCTCGATAAGCACTTCAGCCTTCAAGGGTTGTAGTGCATTAAGATAGGTATAAGCCCGACTGACACGCTGATCCTTGGGATGAGCCACACGCTGAACATACCAACGGTAAACCAGTTCGAGATGGCTCTGAGCGTAGGACACGCCACAGAACTGCTGTAGCATCTTGAGATACTGATAGCCGAACTCCTTGGTGGGCTCTACGATGGTACCCTCGCCATAGTCGTTCCAGGTGCTTATCTGCAGCAAATCGAGGCCGGAGGCCTTAGCCGCATTCAGCTGGCGCTGGAACAAGGCCCCGTCTTCGCGATCGTAAGTGGTGTAGCCATTGCCCTGTCCAAACTGCTTATACACATCCCAGAAGCCGGGCATGGCACCTGCAATATATGTATCGAAAGTGTTGGCTTTTGAATAATCGGGATTGGGGTTGACCCACAGAAACTCGCCTTGCGCATTGGCACGACTGCTGAAGCCATTGAGCACCACAAACTGCGGTTTCGTGTTGAGGGCGCCAAAGGCGTAATCCCATCCTGCCGCCGTGGTGAGCTGTTGCGGACCGAAACACATAAGCAGTGGTTTATCGCCCACCTTGGTATAGCTATCGCTCTTGAAGTAATAGCTCTGCAAGTGGCGCATATCCGAACGGGCCTGTCCTTGCTTATCGCTCAATCCATCGAGCGTGGCATCCTCGTAGACGATGGCCATCTTCAGTTGTGCCTTCTCTACGGCCTTAAGCAGGGCGCGGGTGTTGGTCTCGTTCTGCGGATAGTCGTTCTTCTGCTGGGTGCCATACCAGTCGACCATGACGCCCTCGATGCCGGCATACTTCATGAGTAGGCACTGATAGTCGAG
This sequence comes from Xylanibacter ruminicola, assembly GCF_900142525.1. Lineage (GTDB taxonomy): Bacteria > Bacteroidota > Bacteroidia > Bacteroidales > Bacteroidaceae > Prevotella > Prevotella ruminicola_A. Next base: position 91,248 of record NZ_FRBD01000009.1, read on the forward strand.
TATAGCCTCATCGTTAGAGGCATAGGCGCCCGTGAGCGGATGATAGTGCGAGGCAAAGTTAGACTGATCGACAGCGAGCGGATTGCCGCTCATGGTCCAGTGATTCCACACACCCGACGACTGAGGACTGACAAACCACGGCATGTAGTGCACATAGACCTTCATAGCGTTGGTCTTGGCGGGTTGCTGTGGATCGAGATTCTCGTCGGTAGGCGTAGGATCAACAGGTGCGGGTTCCGGCGTATCGCTGCTACCGCCGCAAGCTGCACAAAGGCAACTTGCGGTTAGGAACAGCACGTTCAGTATGAGTTTCTTCATATCAATAGCCTGCATTCTGCTTCAGATTAGGATTCTTGGCCAACTCCTCGGCTGGGATAGGATATACACCGGTGTGGTGGTCGGCAGCGTCGTCGGCCTTGTTCCACCATGCATTGAAGTAAGTGCCGAAGCGGATATTGGTGGTGCGGCGCAAGCCCTCCATAGCAAACTCGTGCAACCATTCGGCATCGAGCGACTCGAGCGACAAGGTGGTCAGATCGGTCAAACCAGCACGAGCGCGCAACTGATTGACAAAGGCCAAAGCCGACTGGGTATAACCCAAACGATAGTAGCACTCGGCCTGCATCATGAGTATCTCGGCATAACGCATCAGCACCCAGTCATTGTCGCGCTCCCACGAGTCGCTGGCACTCCACTCGTACTTGTCGAGTCGGGCACCCTCGTTCTGCAGGGCGTTGGTATAGTTATCGATAGTCTCGGTATAGTTGAGCGGTTCGCCATTGTCCATGTTCACAATGCTACCATCCTTGGCCGAATACTGCTGGCCAATGAGCAATGTCTTGTCGCGGCGAACATCGCCATCCTCGTATGACGACCATACTCCCGGTTGGGCACAGATGCCATTGCCGCACCACTGGTAGACACCGGCAGGATCGAAGGCATACTTCTGATTGTAGTGATAGGTCATAGAGGCCAGATAGTTGCCCACGGTGCCTTGTTTGTGATCGTAAGGAATGGCAAAGATAATCTCCTGATTACCAGCATTTTCGATAGCAAAGGGAGCTTTATAGTCGGCATTAAGGCTGTAGCCCTGTACCTTCTCGCAAGCATCGATACACTTCTGCCACTGGGCGGTACCTGTAAACACCTCGGCATTGAGATAGAGGCGCGCCAACAGGGTGTAAGCTACGTTCTGAGTGAATCGGCCATACTGTACGCCCGATGGGAGCACGGGAAGAATCTCGGTGAGCTCGCGCTCGATGAAGTTGTAGACTTCGGCACGGCTTGAGTTAGCCGGCAACTGCTTGGCGGTGAAATCGGTTGAGATGGGCACACTGCCAAACATATCGATGAGCTGATAATAATAGTAGGCACGCAAGCCACGTAGCTCGGCCTCTACATTACTCTTCTGCTGGGCGGTAAGCCCGCTCTGTTCTACCTGATAAATGATGGCATTAACCTTTGAAACACCTGTAAAGGCATAACGCCAACCGGCCAGTACGCAAGCATTGGTGGCATCCCACGTGTGATACTGCAACTCCTGATAGCGACCGCCATCATACCAGTCGGAACCACGGGTTGGAATACAGGCCTCATCGCTAGAGCACTCGGTCAGGAAGAACACGTACTCACACGTGGGGTAGCAGTTAACGCCGTTGCCCTCGTCGGTGCTGGAGCCGTAGCCGCGGAGTGTAGAATAAGCACCGCCCACAATGGTTTGCACCTCAGACTCAGTCTTTCCATAGTCGTCCATCGAAACGACATCAAATAATTCCTCGTCGAGATTAGTACAACCGGTGATGGCAAGCGCACCAAACAACAGTGAGGAAAGAATATATTTCTTGTTCATATTATTACGTTTTACAATGATCATTATTACTGTTAGAATGAGAGGTTGATGCCCAACGAGAATGTACGTGGACGCGGTGAATAAGTAGCACCGTTGCCGGTGTCGCTATCGGTAATAAGGCGATCGATACCAGGACCATTCAGCACGTTGTCGGGGATGTAAACCTCAGGATCGGTGCCCTTGTAGCCGGTGATGCAGAACAGGTTCTCGCCCGTGAGATAGAGACGGATGCGATTGAAACCGATTTTCTTGGTACCGGGAAGGGTATAACCCAATGTAACACTCTGCAAGCGGAAGAACGAAGCGTTCTCGATGAAATAATCAGAGAATACAGGATCGGCCTTGATGCCGCTAGAGAGGAAATCGTCGAGCGTGTTCTGAGCGGGGAGGCGCGATGAATCGAACAACTCCATACGGGTGGCATTAAGCACTTTCTGTCCGAACATGCCATAACCGGCTACGTTGAAGTCGAAGTCCTTATAGGTGGCACTAAGACTGATGCCAAGGTTATACTTGGGTTGAGCCGAACCGAGGTCGTAGCCGTTGCCATCGGGACCGTAGTCGAGGATATAGTTGCCATCGGCATCGATACCCGAGCACTTGGGGCCCCAGAATGTACCGGCCGAATAGCCTTCCTTGATGACCTGAGAATAGAGATTCGACATACCGCGAAGTCCGTGGAGCGAACCAGCCTGTAGTCCAACGGCCTCGTAGGTATCGTTGCTAAGCTTGGTGATCTCTTGCTGATTGTATGAGAACGAGAGGTTGGCATCGAGCGTAAAGTCCTTTTGGCGGATGATGTTATAACCAAGCGTTAACTCAACACCCTTGTTCTGCATATCGCCCACATTGGCCAACATAGTACCTACGATGTAAGGTGGCTGTGGCACGGGATAGGTCCAAAGCAGATCGGAAGTCTTCTTAGAATACAGCTCTACACTACCGGTGAGGCGGTTAAGAATGCTGAAGTCGATACCGATGTTAAGCTGGGCGGTTGACTCCCACTTCAGGTCGGGATTAACATTCTGTGCCTGAACATACGAGTTTTTCCAAGTGCCCGAGGCGGCATCGTAGTAAGCAGCACCCGAAGCGCTAAGCACGGCAATACTCTTATAGGCGGCCACACCACTCTGGTTACCGGTGATACCGTAGCCGGCACGCAACTTCAGATTGTCGAGCCAAGAGCGTGTGCCCTGCATGAACTTCTCGTCGCTGATGCGCCAAGCGGCACTTACTGATGGGAAGACGCCCCACTTGTGGTCTTCGCCGAATACCGACGAGCCATCGCGACGCACCGTTGCGGTAAGCATATACTTATTAAACAGATTATAGTTAAGACGACCGAAGAACGAAATGAGCTTGGTCTTGCTCTTGTAGCTATATACATCGGTTTGGCGATAATCGGTACCGGCATTGAGGTTGTTATAGCCAAAGGCGTTGGTCTCGAAACCGGAACGGGTGGCACCAAAGCCCTCGTTCACATTATCCATATACGAGTAACCGGCCATCAGGTTCAGTTTATGGCCATCGGCCACTTCCTTATCGTAAGTAAGGTAGGTTTCAATCTGGCGGTTGGTGTACTCGCCATAGGTGCGTTGAGCCCATCCCTTCTCACTTTGGCCCTCCATACGTGCGTAGGTAGGCTTGTAGGTGCCGCCAGTGGTATGCTGAAACTCGTAAGAAGTGTTGGCAGTGGCCTTGAGTCCGCTGATGATTTCGAACTCGGCCTTACCATAAGCCAGGAAGCGATGACGCTTGTTATCCTGAGTACGGTTGGTGTTAATCTCTACAGGGTTCTCGGTATTTGTGCCATTGAGTTGGGCAAACGATCCATCGGGATTGTAAACTGGGAATGTAGGATTAAGATTGAGTGTGCGTTCGAAGATACGGGAGTCGATGGGTGTCCAGCTGTCGAAGTTGGCGTTGATGCCGGCATCGAGACGCAAGCGACCGTTAAGACCTATCTCGTAAGCAGTGAGCGAACCAGCCAAGCGGTTCATGGAGTTGCGCTTTACCACGCCCTGATTGTTGTTATAGGTAATGTTGGCACGATAGCCGCTATGCTTGCGCGAATTGCTGAACGAGATATTGTGCGAGTGAGAAATGGCTGTACGCAGCAGTTCTTTCTGCCAATCGATAGAAGCACCATAGTCGAGTGCGCCGCCTACGTTGTTGTCGCGTACATAACCACGCCACTGATTGGCCGAGAGCACATCGAGCTGCTTAGCCACATTGGCAATAGCCACAAAACCATTGTAAGAAAGCGTCTTCTGCTCGGCATCGGAAGCTTGGCGATTGGTGGTAACAATGATAACGCCATTGGCACCACGGCTACCATAGATGGCTGCGGCCGAAGCATCCTTCAACACATCGATTGAAAGAATCTCGTTAGGTTGAACGCTGTTGAAGTCGACACCGGGAATACCATCGACCACCACCAACGGACCGTTAGAGGCACTAAGCGACGTACCGCCACGCAAGCGCAATGAAGCACCCGATTCGGGCGAACCGCTACTCTGGATAACACTAAGACCGGCCACCTTACCCTGCAACAACTGTTCGGTACTGGTGATAACGCCTTTCTTCATGTCCTTAGCCGAGACGGAGGCGATAGCGCCTGTAAGGTCGCTCTTACGCATAGTGCCATAGCCCACGCCCACCACTACGGTCTCGGCCAGCATATGGGCATCTTCGGTGAGAATGATGGTAAGGTTCTTACCAGCCTTCACCTTCTGCGAAACATATCCGATATACGAAATCTCGAGTATAGCGCCCTGACTGCATGCCAGTGCGAAGTTTCCATCTAAATCAGTAACCATACCCTTATCGGTACCGATCGTCTTGACCGTTGCACCTACCAGTGGTTCCTGATTGCTATCCACAACCTTACCTGTAGCGGTAAAGCCCTGTGCAAAACTGATTGATAACTGCCCCATGATGAATAACACGCAAGTAAGCAGTCGTCTGTTTATCTTTGTCATCTTCATTTGATTCTGTGAATGTTGTTTATTAAACTCATGATATATTACTCATCGGCACTTACCAATGGGATATCGGCCTCGGTTACCACCGCACCCTTGGCATTGGTTACGGTGAGGTGCATGCTATCGCTACTGATGCCGCTAAGCTCCTGAAGCAAGTTGGCACTACCTTGACGGCGATCGCGATTACCGCTCATCACACCCGAGAAGGTCTTGTCGCCCGCAGTAAGAATCCATGTGAGCTCACCATCCATACGGCCGTTATACTGACGGATGAAGGTGATGATATCCTTAGCACTAACCTTGGATGGGAAATAGCTGAACGAAGGATCGGGATAAGCTTCGGCGGTGCCGGCCTTGAACTCAAAGCCCCACTCACTGCCCCAATCCCAGTCGTTGCCCACGATACCGAACTTCAGCGATTCGGCTGTAAAACTGCCTACAAAGTCGGGGTTAACAGCCCACTTACCATTCTGCTCAATACCCATATCGGTAAGTATAAATCCGCGTGGATCCTCGTCGGCATTTACAGGATTATAACAGAAGTACTCCTGTGGGGTCATCAGATTCCAGCGCCACACACCATTGCCCACTTGTTTGAGCGAGGTCTTTTCGATACATCCGGGGCGCCACACGTTGAACTGCTGGTTAAGGTTTTTGGCTGGTGGATCAACAAAGTCGTACTCGATTACCTCGTCGTTGCCATCGGTATAGAATCCGTGAATTCCCGCGTGCGTACCTATATATTTAAAGCCAGCAGTAGCAGCCAACTCGTTCAGAGTCTTGCCACCAATCTTCTGGATATCGCCGTTAAACAGTATTGACAATGGCTTGTTCATGGTCCACTTATCGGTATAGCCCGTGGTCTTGTCGCCCGAGAACAGCTGATAAGCCGCGCCCGAATTAGCAAAGTCGGCAATCTCGGTACGGTTGTGCTCAACACAGAACACACCACTCTGCACGCTTCCATCGATGGTTTTAAGACGGCACCAATAGCCGGCCTCGCCCCACTCGTCCTGCATAAAGGCCAACAGATCGGCCTTGGTGGCAAAGCGGTCTTGATTCTGGAAGAAGTAATCTACCGGCACGAAGGTCTTTTTATAGATATTATCACCAACGTATTCAAGCTTGGCGAAATCGGAAGAGTGCTCCCAGTTGCCAGCATCGGGCTCAAGGGGTTGCCATACCCACCAATACAGGTCGACACCCTCCTGGAATCCAACATCGGTCATATCAAAATAGAATGTCACCTCATCGGTTGGCATATAGATAGATGGCACGGTATAGAACTTTGGATTACCCACCTCGGTTTGAGCCATAGCTGCAACCGACATCAACAAACAGATAAATGCTGCGAAAATTGTTTTCTTCATAATCACATCCTCCTGTTTTTACTCTGCGGGTACTAAGTTATACACATACGATACAAAAGCATTACCATTCTGCGTGCGGGTAAGCTTGAACTCCAACGACTGTTGTGCGCCGGGCATGGCGGTAACGGTGAGTGCGGTATTCTCGTTAAGAAGAACCTTAGCCGAAGAGCCATCGCTATTTACAAAGGGGTTCTCAAGTTTCCATTGTCCACTAACGGGCAACAAGGCTGGTGCGGAGCCGCTAATGGTGTAAGATGTAGGATTACCGCTTGCATCGGTACCTAAATGAATAGCAAACGATTCGAAATCGAACAGACCGGTAAGGGCCATCGACTTCTGATTCGTTTCGTCAATCTGGGTAACACTGTTTACTCTCCAAGTGCCACCCATCTTCTCGTACTGGGTGATAGGAGACACATAGTCACCATCCTCGATTGTTGAGCACGAACTCATCCACAAAGTGGGCGTAAGCGCCAACAATAGCATAAGTGCTTTTAATGTCGATTTTTTCGTCATAGAGAATTAATTTTAGTTAGGATATTAATGAAATAGAATTTCTGGGTGCAAAATTACGCCTAATTCAGCACTAACAGAAGAAAACTTGGGCTTGTACACCCAAAAATACGAAAAGAAAAACGTAACCCGCTGATAATCAGGCTACGTTTAAATGAGTCGGGTAGAAAATGTATACCCAAAATATACTCTATTTCTGCTCTATCCTATCTCCATAATGCGTTGTTCGAACAAGTCGTTATCAACAATCGACTTATTTTTGACTCGGGTTTTATAGGTCTTAATAGTATAAACGGAATAATCGAGGAAGTTTGCAATACGCTCAATCTCGGTGATACCCAAACGGATAAGTGCAAATATTCGCATCTCGCTGGTAAGCGATTTCTCATCTTTAGGTAATCGACGGTCTTTCTCGTCGAACAACAAGTTGAACTGGCGCACAAAGTCGGGGAAGAGTTTAAGGAACGTCTCGTCGAAATCGGCAAACATAGAATTACGCTCGGCATTCAACGTCGACTCCTTTAGCGTAGAACGCAGATCCTCGTATTGCCGCGCAGCTATCTTGCGATCAATCGTTTTATAGAGCTTTTCCACCTTATTAATATATTCGGCATTAATATAGAACGTTCTACCGATATATTCGTCCTTGATGGCGTTGGCCTCACATAGTTTATCGTTAGCGAGCTGCATCTCTTGGTTGCGTTGCTCAATGATGCGACGCGCTTCCTGCAGTTTACGCATCTGCCGACGGATGATCCAAGTACCAAAAAGAAGTATGACAATAGCCAACAAGGCCACTATCAAGGTTATGATGATGGCATTGCGCTCGTTTTTCATCATGTTATAACGATCTTGTTCAATGATGGGCAATATATCGCCTATCTGTATCTTTCGTTGACGAGCATCATAGTAGTTGGCATCGTCGAGCGAAAACTGCACATATCGGGTAGCTCGCTCAATATCACCTTCTTCGTACAGCATTCCAGCTAGGCCGCAAAGCGCAGTAGTCTCTTTGGTGGCCGACTCATTATCACAGATAGCAGCTTCGGCAAGGTATCTTTTCGCATCTTCGCGCTCACCTTGCATAAAATATATCCAACCAAGACATGACGTGACAACAGCCCGGGTATGCACATCAAGATCGGCGTTACGAAGCAACTGGCGGAAAGTATACACACACTCATCGTAATGATACTCCTTCATCTGGCGCATACCTTCGGCATAAAGCCATTCGGCCGAACGAGCGGGAAGCAGATGAAGCAATGAATCGGTGTAAACACTACCTTGTTTAATATACTCATCCTGATAGGGCATCGTGTGGTTATAGTCGGCCATGTCGTAACTCAGTCGACTAGCCATCCAATAATACTTTTTGAGACACTCTGTACTGACACCTGCAATACTGATGCTTCGCAACTCCTCAAAAGCTTCTCTATATAATCCAGCAGACAACAGACAAAAAGTAATGGCACACTTGGCCTCGATAATAAATTCGGGTTTATCAAGTCGCTTGGCCAGTTCCAAGCTCTTACATGCATAGACATGGGCAGAATCATACTTAAACGATTTATATTCATCATACAATCGGATACACAACTGAAACCTGGCAAAGTCGCTATAAGCCTTGTCTTCCTGTTTCTTGATATCGCCTATGCGCTGCTGCTTGGCACTTACATACCTATCTTTATTGGCAAGGCTCTCGTCGAGACGTTTGATGATAGATGCTAAACTATCAGTAGCAGAAAACCCATAACCAACGCCAAATATCAGCATCACGGTAAGTAATAACACCTTCTTCATTTTTTATCGGTAAAACACGTTTATGTTAAATCTTGGTGCAAATATAGCGATAATCTAACAAATAACCATATCTTTTTTAATTTTTCTGCAGGAAAATTTGCAGGGATGAAAAAAAAGTTGTACCTTTGCACCCGGTTTTAAAAATGGGTGTTTTCCAGAGTGGCCAAATGGGGCAGACTGTAAATCTGCTGTCTTTCGACTTCGGTGGTTCGAATCCATCAGCACCCACGAAAAAACACGAAGGATGTGAGCATGTTCACATCCTTTTTTTGTTTTCATAACCTTTCTACTTAAAAAGTGTAAAAACCACGTGTTTTCGCACACAATTTGGCTGTGTTCGCACACAACGGCTTGACATACATCAAAAGAAACGCATTTTTTAGAGGAAAGTACATATAATTTCTTTGCCAGAAACAAAAATCGTCGTACCTTTGCATCGTCAAAAGACAACAACATGATCTTCAATAGAAGCATAGAAACGAAATACAGAGGTATTAGTTAAGGTATATAAAGATTGATTGATTTAGGTTTTAGTTAGAGTTAATAGTTAGTTAGAATTTGGTTTTAGGTTTATTAGTTAGTTAGTTAAAATTTGAGATAGGTATTTCTAAGGTGTTAGAAAAAGATTAGTTAGTAAGGATAACAAAGACGCAGTGGTGACACTCCGTTTTTTCTCAGAAAAGGTTTTTAGTTATTCATAGATTGTTGGTGCCGCCCCGGAGTCGTTGATGACCCTTGAGCGGCTTTTTTTTGCGTATACTCGAAGAAGGATTTAATATTTAATGTTTAATGTTTAATCTTCAACTTCTCGGCCCAGCCGCCTTTGAACAATCGAACAAGGAAGATAGAGCCACGGAATGTGAGTTCGATGGCCATGGCTGTCCAAACGCCTTTGAGCCCGAACTTAGGTGCCATAGTAGCCGCCAAGCTGAGACGTACTGCCCACATAGATACAAGACTCATAATGGCTGGAACAATGGTATCGCCAGCACCAATGAACACGCCATTACATACAATAGCGGCGGCAAACATCGGTTCGGCCCAAGCCTCGATACGCAAAACATGTGTGCCAAGGGCGATAACATCATCGACAGGCGACATGAGCGACATGAGTTGTGGGGCAAAAATCCACATCAAGACACCCATGAAAGTCATAACGGCGATTCCCAAACCAACCGACATGCGGGCAAAAGACTGGGTAAGTAGCTTCTGACCAGCACCTATTCCCTGCCCTACCAACGTGGTAGCGGCCTCGGCAATTCCATAACCAGGCATATAACATAGGCTCTCGACGGTAATGGCCAATGAATGGGCTGCAATGGCAATAGTACCCAACGGCGCAACAATAAGCGTACTTACAACTTGAGCGGATCCCATCAACAGATGTTGCAAGCCCATTGGGGCACCTATCTTAAATGCCGTACGAACAGTATCGGCCTGAGGACGGAAAGACCCCGGACGACCAACCAACGAAAGCATCTTAGAGCGATACATGAGGAAATAGAACATAAGACAGGCAGTGACAAACATGGAAACACCTGTGCCTATAGCCGCACCAACAACGCCAAGGTTAAGAATATAGATAAAGAAGTAGTTGAATACTACATCCATCACACACATTCCAATATTAAGCATTGAGGGGATCTTCATATTTCCCGAACATTTGAGCATAGAACCACATAGCCCCTCTAATTGGAAGAAAAGTCCACATACACCGAAAATAGCGAAGTAGAGCGAAGCATCGCGGGCTATTTCTGGAGTGCCACCTAACCAATATGGAAGAAAAGGCGATATGGAGAGCGACGTGATAGATATGAGCAACGCCCATATGAAACAACAAACCAACGACTGACGGAGCACACGGCGCGCCGCCTCGAAATCGTTGGCACCAATGAAATGAGCCACCTGTACCGAGAAACCCATATTGGCAGCCGCGGCGAGTCCGCCTAGAAGCCAACCAGAAGATTCGACAAGACCAATAGACGCCGAGGCTTTGGCCCCCAAATGACCAACCATAGAGGCATCGATAAAAAACATGACCGTGGCTGAAATCTGCGCAAGAATAGAGGGAATACTAAGACTGACAATTAGCCAAAGCTTTTCTCTTTGGGTCATTGTGCGGCCTTCGCGAATATAGGAAAGCAGTACCTCACTATTCTTAACTTTCTTCATACGATAGTTGTTGTGTAAGAAATAAAAAAGGATGTGATTTCTCACATCCTAACTTTGTTTTTGTGGGCGTTGACGGATTCGAACCGCCGACCCTCTGCTTGTAAGGCAGATGCTCTAAACCAGCTGAGCTAAACGCCCTCATTTCTTGTAAGCGGGTGCAAAGGTAAGAAGATTTTTTGAAACCGCAGCATGTTTTGCCTAAAAAGTTTATTTTATTAACACTATTTTGCAATTCAACCCAATAATTGCTCAATATCGCCCTGTGGAAGGATGCAAAGTATAGCTTTTCCATCGGGAGTGTAATTGACGTTTGTGCAAGCAAAAAGATCGTTAATCATGCTTTCCATCTCGTCATTACTCAATATCTGACCATAAGGGATGGCAGCGGTTTGAGCAAGGCGCAAAGCCAATTGAGAATTGACAGCAGAGAGTTGAGTATTGGCAGGAGCCTGAGTTTCCCCAATCATCTCGTGCAGCAAAGTTTTAGGATCGAGACCATCAAGACCAGCGGGGATGCCGTTAATGGCAAAAGTGTTACCCCCTAGATCGGCAAGATCGAAACCAAGGTTAGTGAGCTCGGGCAACATCTGGTTCATTGATACCGCCTCGGATGGTGAGAACTGAACTGTCTCAGGGAACAATAACTTCTGAGTAGTGATGACATGCCCATCCTGTTGACTAACATAGCGATCGTAAAGGATACGGATGCTTGCACGATGCTGATCGATAATCATAAGCCCCGATTTTACAGCTGTCATAAGATACTTACCCTTGTACTGATAATGGGCTGGCGACTTCTCTGACAGAATCTCTGTAGCCGACTGCGGTTCCACGATATTGTCATCGTCGAACAATGAAGGCTGCTGCAATGGCATCTCAATAGTTGTGCCACGCTGCTCAAAATCCTCATAGAGTGATTCCCACTGATTTGGTACAGAATTACTGCGACCACTACTCTGCTTGAAGGGGTTGTAATCTGGATTATAATTAACTCGGGGAGCAGAATAATTATCTTGGAATGATTTATTATCAAAGATTGGAATATCAGGCTGTCCTTGGGTATCAAAGTCAATAGAGGGAACCTCGCAGAACTTACCGATACCATCGCGAACTGCTGCAGAGAGAATCTGCCAGATGGCCTGTTCGTTCTCAAACTTAATCTCGGTCTTGGTGGGATGAATATTCACGTCAATCTCACTAGGTTCAACCTCTATATATAAGAAATAAGGTATAGCCATGCCCTCAGGAACCAAACGGTCGTAGGCTTTCATAACAGCCTTGTGGAAGTAAGCATGCTTCATGAATCGACCATTGACGAAGAAATAATCGCAACCGGTCTTCTTGCGTGCGGCCTCTGGTTTACCAACAAAACCACTGACTTTACACATAGCGGTTTGTACCTCAACAGGCAACAGATCCTGACTATACTGTTTGCCAAAGACATCGGCTATACGCTGGCGAACACTACCAGCACGCAGGTTGAGCATCTCAACCCCATTATGATGCAGGGTGAAATGAATCTTCGGATAAACAAGCACAATACGCTCGAAAGCAGTAAGGATGTTATTGAGTTCTGTAGCATTGCTTTTCAAGAACTTACGACGGGCAGGAACGTTGAAAAACAGATTGTCGACCTTGAAGTTACTACCCACTGGACAGGAAACAGGTTCCTGCCGGGTAAGTTTGGAGCCAGCGATATTAATCAGCGTACCTATCTCATCTTCCTTGCGACGTGTTTGCAACTCTACCTGGGCCACAGCTGCGATAGATGCCAAGGCCTCACCACGGAATCCCATCGTATGAAGGGCAAACAAATCGCCTGCCTGTAATATCTTTGATGTAGCATGACGCTCAAACGACAAACGGGCATCCGTCTCGCTCATACCCTTACCATCATCAATAACCTGTATGGAGGTTCGTCCGGCATCTACCACAATAACATGTATGGTAGTAGCACCGGCGTCGACAGAGTTCTCGACCAACTCCTTAATAACAGAAGCTGGACGCTGAATAACCTCACCAGCAGCAATCTGGTTGGCTACACTATCAGGAAGAAGATGTATTAAGTCGCTCATTTACTTTTCATTTTTCATTTTTTCCACGCCAGTGGAATATATCGTCACGGTTTAGTGGACGTACATAGTTATACCAGGCAAATCCAGGCAATTGTTTGCGATTGGCAGGAATCTGATTAAGAGGATACATGGTACCGGAACTCTTAGGTGTCCACACCTTTTCCAACTTACGATCCTTAAGATACATGCGCATCTCGGCCGTTTCCTGATAATTATACACAATAGGAACACTATCGCCTTCTTCGAAATAATAGCCTATAAGGACATTGCCTTTTGCCTGCGTCTCGCGAATCTTACCATCGACGAAATAGGCAAACATTTCCTTTGATGACACCTGATTAAACCTGGTGGTATCGCTGAGAAGTTGCTGTATTGAGAAACAGTTGTTGATAACGTGGGCATGATCGACAAGCGAATCTCTCAAAAAGACTTCAATACGGTCGCCCAGCAACTGTTGGTTCTTGTTCCATACAATCGGATCGCGATAGAGTGTGAGGCACGAGTCAAGCGAGTTATATATGAGTGAATCGCAGACAGCCTGCACATCAGTACGATAAGCACGAACATGATGGAAACCGAAGATCTTACGATAAACCGAGTCGGTCTCAATGTTATATGTCACCACCTTCAATGTATCGGCATGCATGAAGAGCGAATCACCCTGTGAGTAATCGATGGCAACAGCACTATCGGTACATAGAGCGAAACCAGTATGCTCCCAGTATTCGCCATAGTTTCCAGTAAGTTTATTCTTGTTTACCGAGTCAACATATATCACATTTCGGAAAGCTTGACTAAATCCATCCTTACTATCGTAATAAACGCTATCGCCTACCAACATTTTGCCTTTATTCGACATGACAGAACGGTTCATGAGTCGGGCACGGTCCTTTTTGGTGTCATAATAACCTTGCTCGGAATAGATATGACTATCACCAGAGGTAATATTCGAAGGTCCTACGATATGTGCCATAGAAAGGCGGGTATCATAATAAAGTGTATCGGTAGTAAGATAGAACTTGGGACTCTTCATCTTTACATCATAGTTGAACACCGACATTTTTGTCTTGGTGTTATACTCTCCCCAATCGGATGTAAGAGTTGTCTTGCCATCTATCATTTTTCCGCCCTCAAAGAAGTAGGCGTTATCATAAAGTCGGTCGAAGTCGAGACTATCGGTATAAAGGGTCGTTTTCTTGTGTCTGAGCACCACGTTATAACGGGCACGGGCCATCTGTTCGTTTCCGTCGTAATAAGCGTAATCACTTAACAACGAAAGCGTATCGCCCTGATACATCTTAACATGACCGAAAGCCTCGAATGAGTTGCTTGCTTCGTAGAAATAGGCACTATCGCAATACAATCTGGCTCCCTGATGAGTAAAATGCACCTTGCCATTAAGGATGGTAGCGTCTGCATTCTTTGTTTGGTCATAATGAAGCACATCAGCATGCACAAGATAGACACGCGTATCTTGAACCTGCGACTTGCGAGAAGCAGGACGACGACGTTGCTGCTGTTTCTGTGCGAAAGCAGACACCATGCCCAAGGTTAGGACAAAAAGTAACAAAAAAACAGGTATTTTTCTCACTTTTTCCAGCCTTCGAATTCGAATTCGCAATCCTTATAATCGTCGTTAAGACGAGTATAGGTATTCTTTATTTTATCAACTACCCACTGATGAATACGATCCTCGCGACGCTTGTTTAAAACAACATCTTTGAGAATCTGGAAATCCTCTGTAACAGTAGCGCGATGGCCATCTGTACGACTCTTAAGCTTAGCAATTACGCAGACAGTTTTTCCACGCTGGTTAATCATCTGGAAGGCCTTAGAAATCTCGCCAACCTTAAGTGTATCAACGGCCTTTGCAATCTCAGGAGGCAGATCCTGCATACGGAACTTAGACGAAGTTTTACCAGTCTTCATCATATCGGTACTAAGTAAACCCTTAGCGTTACGGGTATCCTTATCGTCTGAAATAAGAGATGCTGCATCCTCGAAACTGAACTTCTCTGCACGCAAATCATCGGCAATAGAGTCCAAACGGGCGATAGAACGCTGGACAGCCTCATCAGAAACAACAGGTTTACGCAGAATGTGACGCACATTTACCTTATCGCCACGCTTTTCGATGAGTTGGATAATATGGTAGCCAAATTCTGACTCTACAATTTTTGACACTTTCTTTGGATCGGTAAGATTGAACGCGACCTGAGCAAAAGCTGGATCAAGAGTGCCTCGGCCCATCAAGCCAAGTTCACCACCACGACGAGCAGAACCTGGATCTTCAGAATATAGTTGAGCCAGAGTCTGGAATCGGGTTTCACCCTTGTTTACACGATCGGTATAGCTACGCAGCTCATCCTTAACACGGTTAACCTCCTCTGCATCAATTTTAGGAGTCAACTGAACAATCTGCACTTCTACCTCTGTAGGTACGAAGGGAACACTATCCTGAGGAATGTTACTAAAATAGCGTCGAACCTCGGCAGGAGTAACACTGATATCTTCAACCAACTTCTGGCGCATCTTCTGTACCATCTGGCGGTCCTTCATCTCCTCGCGCAGATCAGCACGTATCTGTTGCAGATTCTGGTGTTTGTACTCCTCAAGACGCTCACGCGAACCGTCGACCATCTCGAGCCAGTAACTAATCTGCTGCTCAACCTCCTGAGCAACATCAGCATCGGTAACCTCAATACTATCAATCTGAGCCTGATGCTTGAATAGCTTCTGTACAGCAATCTGTTCGGGAATAGTGCAATCGGGGTTTCCACTCCATTTCACGCCCTCCATAGCAGCCTGCATACGCATGGCCTCTACATCAGAACGGAGGATAGCATCATCGCCAACTACCCACACCACCTCATCGACAATAGTACCGATAGAATCTTTCTTCTGGGCATTAGCCAACAATGGTAAAGCCAGAAGCGCAAGGGTCATTACTTTCCTTATAATACTCATAGATGTTTATTTACTGTTTTCAATACTTCTTTATTAACTTCTACTTGATAACGACGGCGCAAATCAGTTACCCACTCCTTTTCGAGATAGTCCTGCAGATCATCTACAACCTGCTGACGCACATCGTTGTAATCGTCGGGACGCTTAACCTTCTTGCCGTAGACGGCATCGATGGGATAGTCAGCAAGACTATCATCACTAGCAGTGCTAGTTTTGAACACCATCTTATCGATAGTCTTATTATCGCCAGGCTTAAAGATGCCTTGCTCCACACGGATGCGAATAACAGAATCGGCATTAAAAGTGGTGCGCAGAACCTCGGCCCATTGATCGAAGGGCAGGTTCTTAACACTCTTCTTTACTGCCTTAACATCACCCTTCGTCTTTACATGATAGGCAATACCCTTATAACGAGGTTCGCTGTAGGCATAACTCTTCTTGTGGGTATCAAACCATGCCTTGAGTGCCGTTTCATCGTGTGACGCCTTATTCCATACCTCTCGGCTACTAATCTCGTATAGCAGCAAGCCATCGTGGTATTCAAGAAATAAATATTTCAAATCAGAATTGGTAGCAGCAAGCGAGTCGGCCTTTTGCTGCATGACCTCCTCTATTGTAAGTTTCCCAGCTGACTCAGTTACCTTTCGGCGCAACTTTATATCAGCAATATTATTACGTATACCACGACGTTCCAATGATGCAACAATAGTTTGCTTCAGCGAGTCAAACGGTTCCAACTGCTTGCGTTCTTTCATCAACACAATATGATAGCCCACAGGACTGAGAAACGGTTTACTCATCTCACCAGGAGCCAATGAATAGGCTACATCCTCGAACTCCTTAAGCGTCTGTGATGGAGCAATCCAAGGCAGTTCACCTCCCCTCATAGCAGAACCGTAATCTTCAGACACCTTCTTGGCAACCTCAGCAAAATCGGCTCCACCTTGCAAAACACGATATACAGAATCGATACGCTGCTTGGCATATTCCTGCTGTTGGATATTTGCCTTTGTAGACAACTTGATCAGGATATGTGCAGGATGAATTAACCCCCGGTTGCCTATCATCGTCTTAGTACGATCGTACATCTGTTGAGCTTCAGATAACACATCGGCATCGGTAACCAGAGTAGGTTTTATCTGCTGATCACGATACATGGCGTATTCTCGACGGAACGATGATAGTGTATCGAGTTTTGCGTCAAGAGCAGCGGCCACTTTAAGCTTATAATTTACAAACAAGTTAACATACTCATCAACCGTTAACTTATCAATAACCCCTTCACCATTATTCTTATTGTACGAATATTCGAACTCAGAACGCGATACAGGTACTCCGTTAATAGTCATCACCGTAGGGTCAGATGACTGAGCCAATGTTTGCTGCGAAAAAATCGCAGCAAACAAGGAAAGGGCTATGGTGAGCTTTCTCATTATCAATCGTTAGGACGGCTGTAGTTAGGAGCCTCGCTAGTGATAGTGATATCGTGTGGATGACTCTCATTAACACCAGCATTGGTGATGCGAGTAAACTTGGCATCGTGAAGCTTCTCGATAGTAGGAGCACCACAGTAGCCCATACCCGAACGCAAACCACCTACCATCTGATAGATAACCTCCTGAACGGTTCCTTTGTAAGGCACACGACCAGCAATTCCCTCTGGAACAAGCTTCTTGACATCCTTGGTGTCGGCCTGGAAGTAACGGTCCTTAGAACCATGCTCCATAGCCTCGAGCGAGCCCATACCGCGATAGCTCTTAAACTTACGACCATTGTAGATGATGGTATCACCAGGACTCTCCTCGGTACCGGCAACAAGCGAACCGATCATGACACAGCTACCACCAGCAGCCAGCGCCTTCACAATATCGCCAGAGTAACGCAGACCTCCATCAGCAATCAAAGGAACTCCTGTTCCTTTCAGAGCGCTGTAAACATCATAGACCGCACTAAGCTGAGGAACACCTACACCAGCTACAACACGAGTGGTACAGATACTGCCAGGACCGATACCAACTTTAACGGCATCAGCACCGTTCTCAACCAGCATACGGGCTGCGTCGCCAGTAGCAATGTTACCAACTACGATATCAATATTGGGGAACGAAGCCTTAGCCTCGCGAAGTTTCTCAACAACACTCTTTGAATGACCATGAGCAGTATCAATCACAATGGCATCAACACCGGCATTAACCAGCGCCTGCATACGATCGAGGGTATCGAATGTCACGCCAACACCAGCAGCAACACGCAGACGACCCTTATCGTCCTTACAAGCCATTGGCTTATCCTTGGCCTTGGTGATATCCTTATAGGTAATCAGACCAATAAGGCGGTTGTCCTTATCTACTACAGGCAATTTCTCGATCTTGTTCTCCTGCAGAATCTGAGCTGCTGCAATCAGATCGGTCTGCTGATGTGTAGTAACAAGATTATCCTTAGACATGATTTCCTCGACGGGACGATCCAGACGACGCTCGAAACGAAGGTCGCGATTGGTAACAATACCCACCAGATGCTTATCGTCGTCGACTACAGGAATACCACCGATATGGTATTCTGACATGATGTCGAGAGCCTGAGCCACGGTGCTACCCATAGGAATTGTAATAGGATCGTAGATCATACCGTTCTCAGCACGCTTTACGATAGCAACCTCACGAGCCTGATTCTCGATTGACATATTCTTATGAATAACACCGATACCACCTTCGCGTGCAATGGCAATAGCCATCTGGCTTTCGGTAACGGTATCCATAGCAGCTGTTACAAAAGGAACATTAAGCTCGATGTGCTTTGAGAAACGGGTTTTCAACTCTACCGTCTTAGGCAGCACTTCTGAATAAGCGGGAATCAACAGGACGTCGTCAAATGTCAGGCCGTCCATCACAATCTTGTCTGCAATAAATGAAGCCATAAAAATACTACTTTAAATTTTATTGCGTGCAAAATTACTCATTTTTTCCGAGATGGCAAGCGTTTTATCCTATTATTAATAGGATTTAACGTAGTGTAACGACTACCCTACCTTGTTTGTCGGCTGAAACCGCCACCGTCATGTTGCCCTGACGCCAGGTCTTCTGATCAGCCGAAGTAAAGCCATAGGTCTGAAGATCTTTGCAAACAGCAGTGATATCATCGGTTGCAATGATGGTAACCGATGATACCGATTGCTTTTTACGAGCAAGACTTACCGACGCCTGATAATCAGTCATGGAGAAAGTGGCGGGCACAACCTTAACAGTAGCCTTACCTATCTTATAATCATAGCTGCGGAGTACGGCTTGGGCAGCTTTTAATTGACGGTTCTGCACAAGTTTTACTCCCAATCCTACAAGATCTGTATGGACGCAAGCCTGAGCCAATCCATTTTCGATAACGCGTGGAGCCGTCTCATATTCCTTATCCTCAGCATCCATCTCGCTGTAAGCCATCTGATAGGCCTTAGCATCATCAAGCGTAAAACCGATAGTATAGCTACTAGTAAGTGAGCCACGCTCGTAATGCAGACTGATAGTTCCCAAGCGAGTCTGTATGGTATATGCCTCACCTTGATTATCAATAAAGCCTGGTCCGTAAACACCCGCAAGCGTATTTTTCAACTCTTGGAATCGCTGTTGTACGGCCTGAAGAGATGGATAAATCTGCTGTTCCTCTACATCGACAGCATATACACGTGTAGTCTGATCGGAGGTGACTAGAGTAACAACTGCCTTTGAACCATAAACATCGCCCTCGTAGATATACGACTTGGCAGTCTGTTTTCCTTCGGCCTTGCGCTCGACAAAGTTCTGTTCAAGCAAGAGTTTCTCAAAGCGGTCGGCCTTAATGCCCAAAGGAATATTAAGGAAAGCATTACGATTATTCTGATTGTTGCTTGCTGTAGCCCAATCAGCCATAGCGACCTGCGCCTCGTCATCAATGCCATCAGACTTAGAACCCGACTTCTTTTTTTTCTCGGTCTTTGTCTTCTTCTTAAACAGTTTCTTATAGAACTGTGCATCTACTGGTGGGACCACCAACAAGATGCCCAACACGATCAATATAAGTTTCTTCATCATCGAACTAGTTAGCCATTTCTGAAATGAACTTAATACGCACTAAACGGATTTCGTCCTCAGAATAATCCTCGCCAAGTTCCTCCTCAGCCACGCTCAACTTATCTGTTTCGCTCTCAGCAAAGTAATCATAAATATCATCAATATGATCTTCGTCCATCACCTCATCGAGGAAGTAGTCGATATCAAGTTTGGTTCCACTATATACTATTGCCTCAACCTCATCAAGCAATTCCTCGAACTCAATACCCTGGGCATCAGCGATATCGTCTAGGGCTATCTGACGATCAATGCTCTGGATAATCTTAACCTTTAGCATTGATTTCTTTGCCACGGTACGAACTCGCATGTCAACTTGGCGTTCAATCTCGTTCTCCTCGCAGTAAGCCTTAATAAGGTCCACAAACTCCTGAGCATACGGTTGTTTAACCTTTCCCTCGCCCACGCCCTGAATATTCTTCAGTTCCTCGAGTGTGATAGGATAGTCAGTTGCCATCTGGTCGATAGACACATCCTGGAAGATAACGTATGGTGGACGAGACAACTGTTTAGACCACTTCTTACGCAGGTCACGAAGCATCGCCGTAAGCACAGGGTCGAGCGAGCTAACCCCTCCCTCGTGATCGGCCGAATCGTCGTAATCGCTAAACTCGGCATCCTTCACAATCATGAACGATGTAGGATTCTTGAGGAATTTCTTACCAGCCGAGGTAAGTTTGAGCAAGCCATAGTTCTCAACCTCTTTCTTAAGGAATCCTGCAATAAGAGCCTGTCGGATAACCGGATTCCAAATCTTCTCATCATCATCAGCTCCGGCACCAAACAACTCTTGTTGCTCGTGACGATGGGCCAGTATCTCCTCGGTTTCCTTACCTATGATAAAGTCGATAACATAATCCGAGCGGAAATTCTCTTTGATGGTCTGTATCGTCTTAAGTACAAGAACCAACTGTTCCTGAGCCTCAATTTTAGTCTTAGGATGCAGACAGTTGTCGCAGTTGCCACAATTATCCTTTTCATAGGTCTCACCAAAGTAGTGCAAGAGCATCTTTCTACGACAAACACTGGTTTCGGCATAGGCAGCAGTCTCAACAAGCAACTGGCGACCGATGTCTTGTTCAGCCACCGGTTTTCCCTCCATAAACTTATCAAGTTTCTGTAGATCCTTATATGAATAGAATGCCAGACATATGCCTTCTCCTCCGTCGCGACCGGCACGACCAGTCTCCTGATAATATCCCTCAAGTGATTTAGGAATATCGTAATGGATAACAAATCTCACATCAGGTTTATCGATACCCATACCAAACGCGATGGTAGCCACAATAACATCAATATTCTCCATCAAGAACTCGTCCTGAGTGTTCGAGCGGGTATTACTATCAAGTCCCGCATGATAAGCTGCAGCCTTGATGTCATTGGCACGCAAAATAGCAGCCAACTCCTCAACCTTCTTTCTCGACAAGCAGTAAATAATACCACTCTTGCCAGGATGCTGCTTAATAAACTTGATGATATCCTTATCTACATTCTGAGTCTTAGGACGTACCTCGTAATACAGATTAGGACGATTGAAGGAACTTTTAAACTCTGCAGCATCAACAATACCGAGATTTTTCTTGATATCGGTACGCACCTTGTCGGTAGCTGTAGCAGTAAGAGCTATGATCGGAGCCTGCCCTATCTCATCTACTATCGGACGGATACGACGATACTCCGGACGGAAGTCATGTCCCCATTCCGAGATACAATGAGCCTCGTCGATGGCATAGAACGAAATCTTTACCGACTTAAGGAATTCGACATTATCTTCCTTAGTCAACGACTCGGGCGCCACATAAAGAAGTTTAGTACGTCCTGCCAAGACATCTGACTTTACCTGATCAATTGCAGCCTTATTCAGCGACGAGTTCAGGTAATGAGCCGTACCCTCTGTCTCGCTGAGACTGGAAATTACGTCAACCTGATTCTTCATCAGGGCTATCAGCGGCGAGATAACGATAGCAGTACCCTCCATCAGCAATGACGGTAACTGGTAGCACAACGATTTTCCACCACCGGTTGGCATCAGCACAAAAGTATCATGTCCATCCATCAAGCTCTGGATGATGCGTTCCTGATCGCCTTTGAATGTATCGAATCCAAAGTACTTTTTCAGAGCTGCTGTAAGATTTTTATTGTCACTCATATATCGTAGTTAATTAGGCTTCCAATTTCTGAAGATATGATTTTGCCAACTGTTTTTCAACATAGTCGGCAGTCACCTTAAACTTCTTTGTCTTCTTTGAAGGCAAATCGTACATAGCATCCATCATCACGCTCTCAACAATAGAACGCAATCCACGGGCACCCAGTTTGTATTCCACAGCCTTGTCAACCAAAGCCTCAAGCGCCTCTTTATCAAAGGTAACCTCTACACCGTCCATCTCAAATAGTTTTTTGTACTGACGGATAATAGAGTTCTTCGGCTCTATCAGAATCTTCTCCAATGCCTCACGGTCCAGAGGATTTAGGTGCGTAAGCACTGGTAAACGACCGATAATCTCAGGAATGAGACCAAACGACTTCAAGTCCTGTGGAACGATATACTGCATCAGATCGTTCTTATCAATCTTTCTGACGTTTGTCACAGAGTTATATCCCACAACATGGGTATTCAAACGTTGAGCTATCTTACGCTCGATGCCATCAAAAGCACCGCCGCAAATAAACAGTATATTTCGGGTATCAACATGAATATAATCCTGGTCGGGATGCTTACGGCCGCCCTTAGGGGGAACATTCACAATTGTACCCTCCAATAATTTCAACAATCCTTGCTGAACGCCCTCACCACTCACATCGCGGGTTATCGATGGATTATCAGCCTTTCGTGCAATCTTATCGATTTCGTCAATAAATACAATACCACGTTGGGCTGCCTCTACATTATAATCGGCTACCTGCAGCAAGCGCGTCAATATGCTTTCTACATCCTCACCTACATATCCTGCCTCAGTAAATACTGTGGCATCGACTATGGTAAAGGGCACGTCAAGCAACTTAGCAATAGTACGTGCCAACAGAGTCTTTCCGGTTCCAGTACTGCCCACCATGATGATGTTACTCTTCTCAATCTCGACGCCATCTTCATCAATAGGCTGTTGCAGACGCTTATAGTGATTATATACGGCTACTGACAGATAGCGCTTGGCATCATCCTGACCGATAACATACTGATCTAAATATTCTTTTATCTCTTTGGGCTTGGGCACCTTCAGTTTTGCGACCTCATCATCACTTTTTCCTGTCTTAGCAGTTTTTGATGTATCCTTTAAATTATCCTGCACAATCTGATAAGCCTGTCGTGCACAGTCATCACAGATTTGTCCGCTCAGACCGCTTATCAACAGCCTTACCTCCTTTTCACCTCTACCACAGAAACTACAAACGTTCTTCATTCTATATTTTTCACTTTCTCACTTACTCAGCTTTTTATTTCTCACTTCTTTCTGGTAAGCACTTCATCAATCATACCGTAAGCCTTGGCCTCTTCGGCTGTCATCCAATAATTTCGATCAGAGTCTGCATAGACCTTATCATATGGTGTATGCGAGTGCTCCGAAATGATGGTATACAGTTCTTTCTTGAACTTCAATATCTCTTTTGCCTCAATTT
Organism: Xylanibacter ruminicola; assembly: GCF_900142525.1. Classification (GTDB taxonomy): domain Bacteria; phylum Bacteroidota; class Bacteroidia; order Bacteroidales; family Bacteroidaceae; genus Prevotella; species Prevotella ruminicola_A. The sequence goes on from NZ_FRBD01000009.1 coordinate 114,693, forward strand.
CAATATCCGAAGCCTGACCCTGTACACCACCCAGAGGCTGGTGAATCATAACGCGGCTATGAGGTAGAGCCGAACGTTTTCCCTCGGCACCTGCCACAAGCAATACGGCCCCCATAGATGCAGCCAAACCTGTACAGATGGTAGCCACATCGCTGGTAATAAACTGCATAGTATCATAAATTCCAAGACCAGCAGTAACACTTCCACCAGGAGAATTAATATAGATTGAAATATCTTTGCCTGGATCAGTAGAGTCCAGGAACAGCAACTGCGCCTGCAGGGTATTAGCTATATAATCATCAACCTGCGTACCAAGGAATATGATACGATCCATCATTAATCGCGAAAAAACATCCATCTGAGTAACATTCAACTGACGTTCCTCAAGAATATATGGATTCATATACTGGTTTTGAGCTTTGATAACATCATCGAGCACTAAACCGTTCATACCTAAATGCTGAGTAGCATATTTTCTGAAATCATTATTCATCTTCTTTCCTTTCTTTTAAATAACGAGAAAAAGGTTATCGACCTTTCACATCTTGCGTTTGGAACACAAAGATAATAAAAAAGTCGATAACCCTTGCATTTTTGGGGTTATTTTTTCCTAAAAAAGCTTATTTTTGTTGCATCAGCTTGTTAAACTCCTCCAAAGTGACCTCTTTTTGATTCAGCTTAACCACATTTTTGAGTGCTTCGGTAAGCTTCACATCAACGGCACGATCAACGAAGTTATCAACATTCTCACGCTTCTTCAACTGCTCGGCAGCATAGTTCTCGAGTACATCATCGGGAACATTGCTCATACCATACTGAGCAAACTGAGCACGGATAGCCTCCTTGGCAACAGCCTTCAAATCTTCTTCCTCTACCTTAATATTATTGGCATCAACCAACTGCTCCTTGATCAGGTGCCAAGCCAGCTCCTTAATGCTACCCTCGAAGTTCTTCTCCACATAGTCTGCACCCTTATCCTGGTTATTCTGCAGCATAACACGCTTCAGCAGAGCCTCTGGGAACTCGAGCTTACCAACCTTCTTCTCCATGTGAGCACGAACATCAAGCAGGAACTTGTAGTCGCTGTTCTGCTGCAGCTGTGGAGCAATGCTCTCAGCAATCTTCTCACGGAAAGCCTTCTCGTCCTTTACAGTACCTTCACCGAATACGCGATCAAAGAGAGTCTGGTTAACCTCTGCAGGCTGGAAGTGACGGATTTCTGTAATCTGATAGCTAAAGTCTGCATTCAGATCCTTTACATCCTCCTTCTTAACCTTCAGCAGGGCAGCCACCTCAGCATCGTTGTCGGGGTATGCCTTCTTTGGGTTGAAAGTAATGATATCACCAGGCTTTGCACCATCAAAGAGTTTCTTCTGGTCGTCAGCCTTGATATATGCAGGCATTACCATACCGCCCTCGGTCACGATACCACCTTCCTTGGTGTTACCATTCTCATCAAGCTCACGCAGATCACCGGTGATGGTGTCGTTACCACTGAACACCTCAGCCTTAACAAACTCACCAGCCTGTGATGCATACATCTGAACCTGATCATCGATCAGCTTATCGTCTGCCTTGATAGTGTAATAGTCAACCTTGTCTCTGCCTGTCAGCTCAGCCTTGAACTCTGGAGCTACAGCAATGTCGAATACGAATGTAAGATCATCATCCTTCTCAAAGTCCTGAGGAACCTGCTTCTCCTGATTTGGGAGGGGCTCGCCCAACATCTGAATCTTGTTCTCGCGAACATACTCATACAACTTCTCGCCCAGCAGCTTGTTAACCTCTTCAACCTTTACTGCTGTGCCATACTGCTTCTTTATCATGCCCATAGGAACCATACCTGGACGGAAACCAGGAACCTGGGCCTTCTTACGATAATTCTTCAGTGTCTTTTCTACTGCCTCCTGATAATCAGCCTTCTCAACGGTCATAGTAAGCAGACCATTGATCTTGTCGGCGCATTCAAACGAAATTTTCATCTTGTTACGTACTTATTTATATTATATATTTTCAAATTTGAGGTGCAAAAGTACAAATAATCGGTGATATACTAGCAAGTTTTTCATTTTTTAACTTTTATCCGCATCCTCTTTAGCCTTTCGTTCAGCTTCTATTTGATCAAAATCCTTCTTTCTTAACTCAAACGACTCTGTCAGATATTTTTCACGCACCACCTTATTAGCAGCCAACTCTTCCGGAGTACCTTGAAACAATATACGGCCCTCAAATAGCAGATATGCACGATCAGTAATCGCCAAAGTCTCGTCTACATTATGGTCAGTTATCAGGATGCCGATGTTAAGATACTTCAACTTATAAACAATCTGTTGAATATCCTCCACTGCAATTGGGTCTACACCTGCAAACGGCTCGTCGAGCATAATAAACTTTGGTTCGATAGCCAAACAACGGGCAATCTCGGTGCGACGACGCTCACCTCCCGACAATCTGTCACCAAGATTCTTACGAACCTTCTGCAAACGGAATTCAGCTATCAGTTCCTCCAATTTATTCAACTGGTAATCACGGGGCTTACCGGTCATCTCAAGAACAGAGAGAATATTATCCTCAACCGTCATCTTACGGAATACACTAGCCTCCTGTGCCAGATAGCCTATACCTGCACGGGCTCGTTTGTATACAGGGAATTTAGTGACATCCTCTTCGCCCAGATAGATATGTCCGCCATTAGGAACAATCAATCCGGTAGTCATATAGAACGACGTAGTCTTACCAGCTCCATTAGGTCCCAATAATCCCACAATCTCCCCTTGCTTCACGTCGAAGCTCACATCGTTTACCACCGTACGCTTACCATAGCGCTTAACGAGGCCTTCCGTTCGTAATACAATACGCTCTTCTTCCATAATCGGCTGCAAAGGTACAAAAAAAAAGCTACGGATGACACGGATTTTACGGAATTTAATCCTAAATAATTAAAAAATCTGTATAATCCGTATAATCCGTAGGAAAAAAAAAGTAACTTTGCACCCGAATTAATTAGTTTGTTTGCAATGTTATTACATAAATGGCTGACCTCCTTTGGTCGTTATATCATGTTGATGGGCCGTGTCTTTTCACGCCCTGAACGCATGAGGATGTTCCTGAAACAATACGTCACCGAGATGACGCAGTTGGGCATCAACTCTATCGGCATCGTACTCATCATCTCGTTTTTCATCGGAGCCGTTATCTGCATCCAGATGAAGCTGAACATCCAGAGTCCGTGGATGCCGCGATGGGTGGCTGGTTATACCACTCGCGAGATTCTATTGCTTGAATTCTCAAGTTCCATCATGTGTCTTATTCTGGCTGGAAAGGTTGGCTCAAACATCGCTTCAGAGCTAGGAACAATGCGCGTAACCCAACAAATCGATGCGCTCGAGATTATGGGTATCAACTCTGCCAGCTATCTGATTCTGCCAAAGATTATCGGCATGCTCACCATCATGCCGTTTTTGGTTATTTTCTCATCAGCCACAGGTATCATTGGTGCTTATGGCACAGCTTATTTGGGCCACATCATTACCCCCGACGACCTAACACAAGGTCTTCAACACGCTTTCATTCCATGGTTTGTATGGATGAGTATTATCAAGAGTCAGTTTTTTGCCTTCATCATCTCAAGCGTACCAGCATTCTGCGGCTATACAGTCGAAGGTGGTAGCGTAAACGTAGGCAAAGCGTCAACCGACGCCGTAGTAACATCAAGTGTACTCATACTTTTTTCCGATGTTTTCCTAACCCAGTTACTGTCATGATTGAAGTTAAACACTTATATAAAAGTTTTGGTGACAAAGAAGTCCTAAAAGACATCAATACCGTATTCGAAGACGGAAAGACGAATCTCATCATCGGACGAAGTGGTTCCGGCAAAACCGTTTTAATGAAAAATCTTGTCGGGCTATTCATACCCACCAAAGGAGAAATCCTGTACGACGGTCGTAATTTCGTAAACATGTCTAAGCATGAAAAAGTCATGATGCGCCGTGAGATGGGAATGATATTCCAAAGCGCCGCTCTCTTCGACTCAATGACAGTATTAGAAAATGTCATGTTTCCGCTCGACATGTTTTCGAGCATGACTCTGCGAGAAAGAATCCATCGTGCGAAAGAGTGTCTAGACCGTGTAAATCTAAGCGGCGCCGACGAGAAATTTCCAGGAGAGATTTCCGGCGGTATGCAGAAGCGCGTGGCCATTGCCCGAGCTATAGCGCTTAACCCCAAATACCTTTTCTGCGACGAACCGAACTCTGGCCTAGACCCCAAAACATCACTTGTTATTGATGATCTGTTGCATTCGATTACTCAAGAATACAACATGACCACCATCATCAACACCCACGATATGAACTCGGTAATGGGAATCGGCGAGAACATCATTTTTATTTACGAAGGAAATAAGGAGTGGCAGGGTGTTAGCAGTGAGGTTATGGGCTCAACAAATGCCAAGCTCACCGACTTTATTTTTGCCAGCGATTTGCTAAAAAACATGCGAAAAATCGTAATGGACAACGGTTTACAATTGTAGGCAAAAACAGAAAATTACATTATTATTAAATAAAAATTCCTTAAAATCTTGTTTGATTCAGTTTTTTTATATACTTTTGCAGCATAATTTAAACAATATAACCAAGATTGCATATTCTTATGAAAATGAAAAAAGAAATTAAAATCAAGAACCAGGTCGGTGAACTTGAGAAAGTAAACGCCTTCATCGAGCAGATTGGCGAGGAACTTCAGCTCGACATGGAACTCTTGATGAATCTGAACCTAGTGATGGAAGAAATGGTGTCAAACGTTATTTTTTACGCTTACCCTGAAGGAAAAACTGCCGACATCGAGCTTTCAGCTGAATGCAATGGCCGCCAGCTCACTTTCATCCTAAGCGACAAGGGCCGTGAATTTGACCCAACCATGAAGGATGATGCCGACACAGATGTTGACCCAATGGAACGCGAACTAGGCGGTATGGGCATTTACATTGTAAAGAACATCATGAACGAAGTTACCTACCAGCGTTTGGAAGGTAAGAACCTGCTCACAATGAAAAAGGATATTTAAAGAAAATAATTAAGATAGCACGAAATTATGACACAGATTATCAAAGAAGGTGGTAAGACCATTATTAAGACAGGATCTAGAATCGACACTATGAATGCCAACCAGTTCGAACAGGACATCCAGCCCGCTCTGCGCGATGGTGGAGTTGACCTTGAAATGGACTGCTCAGAACTTACATATATGGCCAGTTCTGGTCTGCGTATTATCCAGAAGACCATGCGCACCGTTACACAGCTAAAGGGTCAGTTCAAGATTACAAACGTATCGCCCGAGATCTATAAGATTTTGGCAATGACCGGTTTCACCAAGTTCATGAAGGTAGAACAGAAAAAAGACTAACGTATGATTTGGATTGTTGTCATACTTATCATAGCACTCCTGGCCATCTGCGTCATCCTGCAGATGAAGATTAAACATATCCGCGAACAGGAGGTAGAAAGCAAGCAGTTACTCGACGACTATCAGAAGCGCGTCAACGAGATGGAGAAGTTGCTCAAGGACTATCGTTCACTCGAGCAGAACTTCGACAACGTGGGTCAGGGCTATGAAGAGGCACTGATGGCTTTCGATAAGATGGAAGAGGAAAAGCAGAAGGTGCTTAAGGTAAAAGAGGCTATCGAGAAGCAGTCATCTGAGATAATGGCTGCCAAGCAACAGCTTGAGCAGACCATGCTTAAGAAGAAAGCTATGATCGAGAAATATGCCGAGAGCATCAAGCAAAGACTCGACTATACCCATCCGAATGCAGGCAACATAGCTCTGTTAGCAGACGGTATACTTAATGTTGCTGAGATTGAGATGGAGCAGCCCATCGAGTGCGACGATAATGTGATGGCACAAGACATTGCGGCATTGGCAATTCAGGAGTCAGGTATTGACAAGTTCCAGAAGGCCGATTTCAAATGTCAGATGGTAGAAGTGGCACAGGCCACGATGGTGTTCACTAACACTAAGCAGGCCGTACGTGCACTTGTTGCATTGCTCGACAATGCCATGAAGTTCACTGCTCAGGGCGACATTCTGTTGCTCATCAACATCGATGGTTCAAATCTTGAATTCTGTGTTGAGGATAGCGGTACTGGTGTTCTCTCTGACTATGCCGACAAGATTTTCGAGCCATACGTTAAGCTCAACGATTTCTTAGAAGGCAACGGAATAGGACTTACCGTAGCACGCAGCATTGCTCGCCGTCTAGGTGGCGATGTACGTCTCGACACTGAGTATCGTAACGGTGCACGTTTTATTCTCTCACTGCCTATCTAATATACCTCATATACAAAAAGCCCCTCGCATTTTGAAGTGCGAGGGGCTTTTTGTATATATAATAATGTATCGCTACTTTACTACAGTAGGATAACTACCAACGGTGTAGACATACTGATACTGGGTAAAGCCTAAATGATCTTTATACCAAGTGGTCAGTTTAGTATTCAGGGATTCAACTAAACCCTTCAGATAATCACTGCTCAAGGAAGTAATGTCTGAGGCCGTATAACAGCCGATAACTCCATCGGCACTGGTAGTGCCAACGAGCTGAGTGGTGCCCGTGTGATAGCAGGCATAGATGCTGCCTGTATTGGTGCCAACGAGTGCACCTCCACCATCGGCTACTGACACATCATCAATGACCTTACAGCCTCCGATGACGCCAGCATTGGTCTCGGCCAATGCACCTTTTCCAGAGATATTGCCAATACATGTAATCTGGAGTTGCTCAATACGTGCATCAGCACCCAAGTTGACAAACAGCGGACTGCCACTCAGGCGATTGATGAAACGGTCGCCCCCAAGGAAGGTGCCGTTGAAGGCGGTGCTGGCATCGCCGATACCTATCCAACTCAGAGGTGCGGTTGTCGATGTAGTGTCTTCGGCAGTGGTTCTTGCCGTGCTAGACTGCATCGTGATATCAGCATCTAGGCGAATATACTGTCCTTTGAAAGCGAGACCACCCTTCACCTCCTTGGCGAATGAAAGAAGTTGTGAGGCAGTAGAGATGCGATAAGGCTTTTCCTTCGTGCCGTCGTTGCCATAGATGTCTTTCAGTTGACTACCATCTTTATAGAGCCATGTGGCATCATAGATGTTGGCATTGGCATCAGTATGAATGGTGACGGTGCTATTGATATCAAGGAAGGTGGATTTTTTGCGAAGCTCACCCAGGTCGGGCGTAGACACGTAGTTCCAGTCGTTGTATTCCACATCCATATACATCTGCTCGTTCTTGTGGTTGAGGGAAATATTAAGTGTGGTGCATTGGCCAGAATAGAAGTTTACAATGCCGCTGAATGTGCCAGAGTAGGTCTTGGTGAGCGTCTCATTGGGATTCATGGCATTAGGATAGGTCACCGTGAACGAGAACTCTAATTTCTTATCGTTTCCATTGATAGCATGGAAAGTGGCGTCCTGAGGCGTGGTAAGCCCATAGAAGGTGAAGGTTTTGCTTTGTGCTGTTCCCTCACCAGCAGGTTTAGGACACCAGAGCTTCAGATCTTTGATATGCTCTGTACCCTGTTCGCTGAAGTCTTTCACCGTGAGGTCTTTACTGTTGGCACCCCACGAGAACAGACACGGCTGACTGCGAAGCACCATGTTGCTGATGCCTACCTGCGTATCCACAGCACTGCTGCTGGCGGCAAAATCCTTGATATTAACCACCACGCGCACATTACTCAGGGCGTGTGTGAACTTTATCTTGGTTGAAAGACCGTCAGACTCAGCCTTCGTGGTATCGCTATAGTTCACCAGCAGGTCTTCTGCCATCAACGCCTCATTACCTGAGGTGTAATCAAGTTCCGTGAGACCATATCCCAACTCGCCGGCAAAGGTGCAACTTCCCGTGGAATTGTCAATTGTCTCCCAATGGTAAGTGCTTGACGGCAAGCTATATCCTATAAATGTATGATAGGAGGCGCCATCAGTCCAATAAATCTTTTCGGGTATGTTACCCTCTGCACGTTCCCAACTGTTTCCGTCGTAATCGTAAATAATGTTACTGTATGTGAATGCTTTCAACGGATTTTCTGCACGCTGAATGTTGGTGAAAACAATTCTGTCGGTGGCAACAAATGCGTTGCGGCCTACGACATCACTTAATTTAGCTATAGCACGCGTCATAGGCAGCTCGTCGGAAACCGACGCACAAATACCTTTTATCTGCAAGGCAGAGTCGGGCACCAAGAAGTCGTCCTCGCTACTGCAAGCCGAGAAGAGCGCCATCAAGGCAAAGAGAAATATCTTATTGAGTTTCATTTTATATTCATCGTTACGTTATAGAGTTTACCAGCCTCAAAGGTGTCCTGGTTCAGCGTCATGCTATAGCGCTTCTCGCCATCGCGAAGCCAGAAAGTGGCCTTATTACTTAGAGTGCAGGGCGGCACAATGATTCGATAGGTCTTACTGCCGGCATTATAAGCGGTATAGGTGGCTGTCTGCGCAATCTGGTCAATCGCCTCAGTATATGCTTTACTTTTAGAATCATCGATTACTGCTACACCTATCACCTTACCATTCTGGAATACAGTGCAGTTATGCTTGTTCTGATATCCATAATCACTTGAGTTGACCTTGCTCTTGGCAGCGTAGTAATCACCCACAATAACCTCCGCTTGGTCAATATCAGGCATTCCCTCAAGGGTAAGAACTGCATCATCAGAGATTCCAAGACTTTCAGCCGCACTGACAGTGATGTATAATGCCGACATGACATGCTTGAAACTGAGATGCACGTTATAAGAGCCTGTCTGCTGGATGGTCTGTGCCCACATCTGGTCGCTAGCCTTATAATCGGCAGCCTTGGTTTGGTTGGCATGGAACACATTGCTATACTGCTCTACGCGGGTGCTACTGCCTGCAATAAAAATCTGCTCCTCACTCCAGGTCTGCGCCGTATAGACATAGGGTGTCTGTTGGGCTTCGTATCGTGCATAGATGTCTGGCGATGCCGAAGGACTGTAGTCACCATTGATGTCGTAGCCATCGGCAGCCGTCAGTGTGGCCCACTTGTTGCTTTCCCATTTCATCAACCAGAATGCATCGAAGCTGTTGCCATAGGTGGTTTCACCAAACTCAGTATGTGTAGAGAAAGGACAGATAATCTTCAGTTTGATCTTATCGCCAGCCTCAAAGGCATTGCCAGCAAAGTTTGTACGGGTAAATGGTTCGCCCTCGAAGTTCTCTATCGACGTAGAAAAAGATAGGATGCCCTGCTGCTGTTCCTCAGCGCCCTCGTCGGCAGAACAACTAGCCAGAAACACGGCTATTCCACATAGAATTATTTTATTGATGTTCATATCTGTCAGCATTAGTTGTTTTGTATGAGCGGATTCCAACTGCTTTCCACAGAGGGTGCTCCAGCGATAAGTGTGGGATAAAGATGCGTATAGCCTACCGAAGAAGCCTGATACTTCATGGTGCAGGGATACTTCTCGCCAATCTCGGACTGGTTGTACTTCCAGATGGCATAGTTCATGGCTTTCCAAGGAGCCAGGCCATACATTTCTTTCTTCATGTTAGCACTCAACTTAGCATAGTCGTCACTGGAACCAATCAGATAATCGTTCTTGGCTTTCAGAATATGCGACTTACTACCACGTATATACTGCTGTGGCTGATAAGCATCAGTAATGCTGCCAACGGCATTGGTTCCTTCAGACTTCTCCACATCATAGTAGTTGCACATAAACGATCCCCACGTCAGGTTCTTAGCCGACTGAGGAGCGAAGAAGTTGGACTTGGCATTTACAGAATAACTCCCCAGCAGTGCACCCGTTTTTTTTGCGATACCCGAGGCAGCCTGCATACATCCGAGCATGGTGAGATTACTTGCAGAGCCAACCAGCGCCCCTCCAGCATTGCCTACATGGATGCAACCTACCACGTAGCTGGTACCTTCCAGGCTTGTAGCAATCGTATTGTAAGTACTTGGGCATATCATAGAAATACCTGCAATATAACAACCCCACCCCATAGTGCCACTACTTTCTGCTATATTCAATAGACAAGTATTGTGTGTTGTCTCTATCTTTAAGTTGCTGATGGCGCCATCCTTCACATGGTCAAAGAGATAGCCGCTCTTCATATACAGATTGGAGATTGTATAACCATTGCCAATGAAATTGCCTCTGAAAGGATGGTTGCTATCTTCACCAATACTAGGCAGCTCCCAGTCATAAAAATCAAGGTCTTGCGTTAGTTTCACTTCATATCGATTGCCGAAGTCGGTATCATAGAAATCCATGGGACCTGTTACATAATCCTCAATTACATAAGCCTTCTGGGTTGATACGGTAGGATAGAAGTGAGGATAGAACACATAGCCCAGCCCCTCAGCCTCTTCCTTGGTAATCTGCTTGGGATTACCATCCTCATCGGTCTCGTCCTCCAGTATCCACCAATAGGTCTCGAAGCCATCCTCGTCCTTTATTTCATTGCCGTTATCGTCCGTACGCACCTTTCCACGTTTCAATCCACTCATTCTTGTAGCAGCAGTGCCATTGACCAGTTTGATGAAGGTGATGAACTCTTTTTGATTCGAAATACTGAATGAAGGAAGAAATTTGCCTCCAGCAAGAGCCGTCTTGGCAGCCTCACGATATGCCTTGGTCCACCAACCGAAATCAAGTTTTTCTTTTGGCTGTGCCTCATTATTGGCATTGGGCGATATAACATCCTGCTCGTTCCATGAGAAGTTGTCGACAGGCGTGATGGTCAGCTTGTCGTAGTGATAACCCACGCTGAACAAATAGCTGTAGCCAGCTTTCAAGGTGAGACCATTGGCATACACAGCATTACCCTGGCTGTCTTTGATTTCACTGAGCGCAAAGATATGATAATTACTCTCGCTGCCCGTAGAGCCATCGGTTGTGCTGCGGTCACCATTATTCACATCATAGAGCCACACCTTAAAACGGGTACAGGCAGGCAACACCAGTTCCTGACCAGCCCCAGTGCTACTCATATCCATTGGTATCGACATCATATACAATCGCCCATCATTACCATTGAACACGGGGTGCTGAACATAAGAAGCGATATACTCAGCGCTCTTGGTACCAATCTTCACGATACCGTCAGACACGCCGTATTTCTCAAAATTCTTAAAGTCCGTGTCTGTTCCATTATACAAAGACTGTGTCATCGCTGTCAGCAGGAAAGTCTTATCGTCAACGCCAGCAGGCATACACATCTTGTTATAAACGGCCATGACCTGATCCAGTTCTGCTTGAGCCTCTTCATCAGTCTTTGCTGTCTCGGCATCATCATGATCCTTGGTGTCGGCATTATCCTTGCGTTTATAATCTGCAACATCCGTGCAGATCTGTGCGCTGCCAAATTCATTGCCCGACTTACATGTCAGACCGATACGACAAGCAATGTGGCGCATGGTAAGAGGGATGCTCTTGGTAGGTCCAGATACGGTGACCCAATCCGAAATGGTATAGTCGGGATAATAGCTGCCTTTGGTACCATTGTCGAGCGCATTTGCCAAATTACTGCGTCCCCAGGCACGGAAACGAACTGTTTTACCATTCTCCCACATCAGTGAGTCAGCAGATGTTTGTATGGTATCAACTCCAGGCTTATCAGATTTCAATTTACCCGCCATAGGCACCCAGTCGGAATTAAGCGAGACAGAAGTACCTGTGGCATAGTCCATTTTCAAATAATAGGTACGAAAGGCTTCTGTGGTAGCATCGAACGATGTCCCGTCAGCATACTGGCGGAAGATGCGCATCTGGTCGCCCTCGTTGAACGAGCCATCATGATGATAGGTGGTGCGGGTAACGAAAGGTTCGGCTATAGATGTCTCGAAACAGATGCCCTGCCCCATCAAAGCATGTTGCGCATCGCTGAGTATCGCATCATCATCGGCAGTACAAGCTGAGAGTACGATGGCAGTGAATAGATATATAATTTGTCTTATCTTCATCTTTCTTAATTATATGTTGGAATGCCTGGGGCGTTTTCTACTGAGCCGGTAGCATCCTTGCAATTGTTGACATAACCAGTGATTTTAGCCCCATCTGTGAAGAACCTGCCACCAGAGATCGTGGCATTGACAATCTCAGCACGCCAGCCCAACGTGGGCACCCAGATTTTACCTTCCAGATGTACATTGGCTTCCCATGTTGCGGTCTTGTCATCTTCTTGAGCCGTCTTATATTCTCCATCCAAACCATCAAACAAATAGGCGCGAGAACCTGTGATGGTAATGGTATGGTCGAGAGCATCAAGATGACCTGTGAATTTGAAGTTTGTGGGGAATGCAAAGTTGTCGGTGTTGATGGTGATATCCTTCTTCAATATGAAGTAATCACCATGATGTGTGCCACCCTGGTAGGCCTGCAAGAGCATCTCTATCCATTTGTCATCATCCACATACTGTGCCTCAGCATCTTCTGAGTCAGCATTGTAGAAGTGACCATCTGTAACGCCTGTGTCTAAAATGCTGTTAGTATAAGCACGCTGCCAACTGCTACCAGCCACAGACAGGTTGTTACCATTTTGGTTGTTCACTCCGTAATAACTGTCGTTGCCGCTAGCTTCTACCCACAAGCGAGTACCTGCGCTGTTATAGTCGATACGCTCAGGACTCACACGCAGGAACACCACTGTTTCGTCGTTGGCATTCAGATCGAAGGTAAATTGCTTCTCGTATTCCAGATCATTGTCAAGCGTGAGCTCGAAGTCAATCTTGTTTGATTTTTCAGCTGTCAAGACACTTTCATCGTACATAACGTTTGAGCCTTCCGAAGGGTCAGATGGCTCTGTATAGGTAGGACGCACAATAAGATCATAGCTGGGTACCTTTCCATAGTCGGTACAAATATAGTTCTTATCACCGTTAGCCAGATAATCAGCATGGGCAGTCTTCCATTCTCCATCGGTAGGGAAATACAACGTGCCTGTTGACTTGTCCTTATAGGTACGAAAAGTCTCACAAGCCACCTTATTGTCTTCCACAATACTTCCAAGTTCGCCCAGATAATGAGGAATAGCTTTTCGCTCCTCCTTCCACACAGGCTTTCCGTCGCCATTCACATAATCTAGGGTATTGACGTTACAGAAACGCAACTTCGTATTCTCTACATTGTAGTTGTTGCTGATATCTTTGGTGTCATAACCTTTCAGATAGGTACCCATGCTTTTATCAATCAGCACATAGGCATGAACACGTGCCAGACGATGTTGCAGAGGGATAGTAATCTTTCCCACCGTAGCTGCAATTTCGGTAGAAGGAGGAATGGCAGTGTAATGAATCAGATCGTCGTAATCTTGTGTGTTGTTTTGCGTTTTCAGTCCACTGGGTACATAAACGCCTTCGAACACATGCTCACCGTTATCCAACCATTTGCAAACAGTTCCTGTAGAAGTCTTCATGCTATAAGTACCATCTGTTTCAAGTTTCAGGATAGCATGCTGTTGTGCAGACTCACCTTTGTAATATAGCATGTTCATGCCCTGCTCCAATCCCTCTTTCAGCCAGTCGAGCGTCTCGGCAGCCACAGCCGAACGGGTAACGGCAGCAGTAGTCACCATCTGGTCGGTATTCACACCGCCCACATGGATTATCAGATCGTCATCATCAGGAGCAAAGGCTTCATTCTGCGAATTACAGGCTGTAAAGAGCAAAAAGCCCAAGGTCAAACCTAGATATAATCTAATTTCCTTTTTCATCATGCTTAAAAGTCTTTTTCTGTGGGGGTAACGGCATTACGTTTACCGATGGTAGCCTCAACACTACCCACATATGTTCCTACGCCATTACAATCACTTGGCCACCAGTTACCCTGACAGTCCTTTGTCGCCGTCTCACTTGTTCCAAGAAGCGAATTACCCAGAATGCCACCATGCTTTTCGTCTTTTGTAACTGTCAAGAAGCTAGTACAATCGGTAATGGTCAGCGCAGGTGTATCGTTTGAATCATTTTTCTTTTCTATACCACCCACGATACCGCCATAATAAATAAGAGAAGATGCAGTTCCATTCAGCGTACTACCAGAATGGAGAATACATTGCGTAACAGTGCCCTTAGAGACTGTAGATACGATACCACCAGCAAATTTTCGCCCCTGAGTAACTGATGAGGATACGTTGGCATAAAGATTTACCTTCGCCTCACAGTTGCTGACAGTAGCGCCATTGTATGCCCAAACCACCACGCCGGCAGGGTTGGATGTCTTGATAACGGTGCCATCGGCCATCTTTACTTTAATATGACTGATTTCTGCTTTCTCACCATGCACCTCAAAGGCTAGTGGTGCAATAGCATCAGTAGCAGTTGCTGCATCCTGTGTCGTTTCCAGATTGCCTGTCACATAGACCGTCAGGTCGTGAACCTGACCTGTAACAGCATCGAAAATCATCGCTTTTGTGGTAATTGTTTTGTTATTACCATCCAGGTTGTAAGCCACACTACCTACTGTAGAATTAACCGTAATATCCTGAGCCAAGCGATAACGTTTATCATCTTTGTTATAGGTCGTTCCTACAGAAGCCCGCAACTCTTCGTCACTATCAATGATACCATGATAAAGATTTGTTCCAGCAGTGGCATTTTTTAGACTACCATTAGTATGATAGGTAGGCCATGCGTTATTCTCGGCCTTGAAACTATGATTGCTGTTAACTTCACCAACAATATTCTTATGCGTTATTGAATCCTGCAAGAGCGTGATGCCATACTCGAAGGTATTGTTAGTTACATAACCATTGGCCTGGCCCACGATACCACCACCGATAGCGCCGCCACACACACGGTTAGTCACGGTGCATGCATCAATAACAGCAGCGTTGCCATCAGACAGAGAGGTGGCAGCTATACCACCAATAATCTCTGTGGTAGTGGTGTTTGCTACTTTTAATGAAGAGTGACATCTGGAGATGGTACCTGTATTGCTGATTACAGCACCAGCCACAGTGGCATGAGCAGCAGCGCTTTCAGCAGTAATCTTCACATCGTCAATAGCACCATGATTGGTATTAGCGATGGCAGCATCTACAGTACCACCAATCTGGATGGTGCCGTTCTGCAGACTAGCCGCATTGCCTAAACTTTCCAAGAAACGATGGTTACTGATGATGGTGTTACCACCAAGACTCAGCGTACAGTTGAGGCCGTATGTGTTATAGGCATCCCACGTGCCTGTGTTCGTTTCAGAAATCTCCTCAAGATTGATGTTCTGTGTGACGAGCGCAATATTACCTGCCTTATTCTTATTCTCGTCTTTCAGGAATGCTATCAATTCATCACGATTCTTGATTTTGATAGGCTCTCCAGCATTACCGTAGTCATCGCAAATGGTGTTTGTTACTTCTTCTGTCCAGTCTTCAATGTAGGCCGTCATCATCACCTTGCGACTATCGCGACTCAGCGTCACCGTGATAATCAGATGCTTGCCTGCTTCTAGCTTGTAATTGTCTTTATTCGTATCAAAGTTATAATCGTTTTGGGCATAGAACGAATAATGCTGACCAGAAATCGATATTCTGGTTATCAAGTCAGTTGACGGATTAGCCGAATAATCGTATGGTTCCACGATGGCATCATAACGGGTGCTACTTACCCCTGATGCTGCTGCACCATTTTTGTCGGTTTCATAATCAATAAGTGTTTCACGCGCCAATGGCGTTATTTCTAGATTATTTGCAGAATACGAATATATCTTTGCGCTCAAATCATTCTCTGCTACATTAAAAGCCAATGCTTCACGACTCACACCCTCGCCCGCTTTCAGGATAATAGTGATAAGTGAGCGCTGGTGCTGCAAGTAAAGAGGAATCTTCTTATAGTCGGTGTCATCGCTCACTAACGAGGCCTGACTATTGAGTTTTTTCCATTGTTTGGCAGTATGATAGTTCAAAGTATCCAAATTATCAATAGGAGAATTATTATCATTATCCCACATCTGGATATAACCATAACCTTTCAAGCGATCTTGCTGTAGCCAGTTTTCTTTTGTTGACTGGTTTTCCGATAAAGTCTTAGAACCAGCAGTTGCTTCGAAAGCATAGGGAACAACAGTACTTGACCAATATAGTGCTTTGTTTGTAACTGAAACCAGTGTACCCACTTCGTCATACTCTACCTTTGTGATATTGCCTTCTTCATCCTTTGTTACTTTAGAGGCAGGTCGATATATTCCGCTACCAATGGGATCAGCGACGTTTTCTTCGAACATGTCAATGGTAAACTCGTAAGCCTCGTTGACAGTCTTATAGGCTGCCATTTGAGTTTCGTATTCTTCTTGAGTAGCACGAGTTGAAGGGGCACTGGGCAGCGAGGTGGTAAACATCACTTCCTCTCCATCGGCGATATCGCTGGGAAAGAGGTTTTCAAAGGTTTCACGACAACTTGTCATCAAGAAGAGAATACAAGTCATCAGAACCAGTTGTGATAGTTTATATATGTTGTTCTTTATCATAAATCTTAGTTTTGAATGGTACCGTCGGCAGAATAGTCAGTCTGATCCATTTCCCACGCCACAACTTCGGCTTTTACCTGAGCTATCAGACTTCGACGCAGCTCCATATTATAGATGTATTTCTTACCACTTTCAAGTGTCATATTCTTAACGCCTTTATATGTAGCAACATGCTTTACTGCATTTTCATCGTTTGATTCTTTCCAAGTGATACGGATACCTTGCAGTGTGCCAAAGGCAATACCTTCGAACGACTTCAGATAGCCAGGGACAGCCACTCGTTTAAACAGGCTGAAACACGAGCCATAAGGATTATCCTTTTCTGTGGCATCATATTTAGGATCATCAATATTGATGGGAGCAGATGTCGTTGCAGGCACTGTTCCATCGGGCTGAATGCAATAGGCCACGTAGCCGGTTTCTGCTACGCCCAGCAATTCTACACTTTCAATAAGTGTAGAGTCGATGGTTACCGACTCGTCTTGTGAGTTTTTCAGATTGACCTGAATCTGCGAGAACTGATGCTTGAAGAACAACTTCACACGGTTGGCCTCGGGGGTAGCTCCTGCAGGACTGATTGTTTCTACAGCCAGTATGGGATCAGGCTGTTCTGCCATACTGGTCTTAGTACCTTTGGTCAGGTCGTAAGCCTTCATATATTGATTCTTATACTGAGTGCTTACGTCAGGGAAAAGTTTCAGAGTACCAGTCCCATCCTCTGTGCTAAGCTTGTTATTATCTGCCAGCGCCAAGAAGATATGGTTCAATCGGTTCTGCCAATAGAAACACTTGGCATTCTCGTCAAAGCCATAGATGTCTGTTGCCGAAGCATCTGCATAGGCGCTGTTCCAATACACCGCATTACCAGTCGCATTGTTAATCTTCAGCCAAGCTGTGGTCATATTGACATCTGATATGGGGGCGCCAAACTCTGAGTCGTTTGTATCGTTGGCACCTGCATGGAAGAACATCGAACAGACGAAACGACTATCTTTGGGCATATAAGATGCCGTGGCACGAGTCAGCGCCACATCAGTATTTCCTGCCGAGAACAATACAGGCATACGACTCACCGTTTCTTGTGAGTCGTTGATAATGTCCTGTCCTGAGCAGGCTGTCAGCAACAGTGCGATTGCAGCGATATATAATTGTTCAATTTTCATTATTCACTCACGTATCTCTTAGTCCCAATCGAGTGTTGCATTTCCACTGCCGGGATTTTTTGTCCATTCTTGAATCAAGGCACGGAAAGACACCTCTTCTTTCTTCAAAGTGATAGTATAGGTATACATATTACCACTTTTCCAATCGGCGATGAGAGTAGTGCCATCGGTCTTATCTGTACACTTGTTCAACTGCAGCGAGTAGGTGGTGCCATCAGTAAGAGTGATAATCAACTTGCTGTTATCATCAATTGTCTGAGGGATCATAATTAAATCATAGTCTGTGGCTTCCTTTACCGCTTTTGCTGCTTTGGCACTACCATGTGTAATGTCGCCTGAAGCGATGTCGATAGAACCATCATTATAGAGGTTAGTCAATGTAATCTTGGCACCAGTCAGGTCAACAGCCGAAGCATCGCTACTTGTCGTCAAGTTGATCACCACATTACTCATCACATGTCTGAAGGTCAGAGGTACATCGCCAGTACGAGGATTGATAGCTGCACCTTCGGCATAGTCATGAGTTGTTGAGCCACCTGCCTCAGTACCTGTATGGGCTGCAGTTGTAGCCCAAAGCAGATCGGTGCCTTGTGAGACATTGGCTGATGTGACAGCTCCTAGCGCATGTTCTATTGTTTTCTTTGCCAAAGCACGGAAATAGAAATTATCCGAGCCATTAGGCCAGTAGATAGCGGGCGAGTTTACGAATTTACTGCCATTATATTCTGCAGTTGTTGCGACAGAACCAATATTGGCGAGATCTGTTGTCATCCACAGCGAGAAAGAGTCGCCATTTTTTAGAGCTGCGCTGTTGGATTTGTCAATGCTTGTCACATCAGCAGCGAAGTTAATTTCGCCTGTACCAGTGGCACTTACATCGGTCCAGCCGGCAAGAGAGGCAACAACACTGATGGCTTGCTTGTTCAGGGTGACGGTCAGTTTGTAGTTGTAGCCACTCTTGCTGGCATCGTTATCAATGCCAGTAGCCCAATCAGAAAGAATGTTGTTAGTAAGATGAATCTCATAATCATTGCCATCCACATCTGAAATAGTAGCCAGGTGTTTGTCGAGTGAGAGCGCTGTTGTTGGTACTACCACAGCCTCGTAAGCACGACAGGGTTTATTGTCGGTAGTTGTAGAGGCGGCATTGGCAAACATCTTCACAGTGGTAGTTCCTGTAGCTTCTACCTTTGCAGTAGGAGCCGTAAAGGTACCTTTCAGGTTCATACCATCGAGTGTTACCGTTGTGGCATTCAAATCGTCAGCCTTAAATCCTTCACCTGCCACCACAACAATGGTAAACTTACTCATAGCGTGAGTGTAAGGAATAGTCAAACCACTACGGCCTTCTTTCGCATGCTGATAGGTGACAGGCTCTTGAGCTGCAGACCAAAGCAAATCGTTTGCCTTCATAGCACCATCAGCAGTCTGGTCGACAGCAGTTGTCCAACCAAGCACGCCTGTAGCTTCAACAAGTGCTGGTGATGGTGTGCCACCATTATAGCAATAGCCATAGAAAGACTGCAGAGCATGATTCTTTGTGCGGAGGTCGTTGTTCGAATCACTATAATCGTCCCAATACTGTTTCACAGTAGGCTCACCATTCTTGTTGATAGTAACCATCTTCTTGTATGTCGAAACTTCTTGGTAGTTCTTGTCTGTGCTAAGATTGCTACTAGAAATATGACGTACATAGCACAGCAACTCATCGTTCGCTTCAAACTGATTGCCTATAGCACGCGTCACAGTACGACTACCCGACAGACTTGTTTCGAATGTCAAGGGCAGACGATCCTCTGTCAGCGAGTTGTTGGCGTCATCACTGGCACAACCTGCAAGTGTCAGGGCTGTTAATGCGAGGGTTATATATTTCTTTATTGTCATCTTCTTATCTTTAGAACCAAACCTCTTCTTCTGCATCTACTACACTCCAGTCCGTAAGCGAGGCAGTAGCCTTGATCTCCGTCTTAGTCACCTTCAGGTTATAGACATAGTGCATGCCAGATTCCCATTTGCCATTGGGAGCGATTAAGTCTGTTGTACCTTTCTTCAAGATAGGATTCACGTCAGCATAATAGATATCCTTTGTAGAATCACTATTTGTGACAGTGATTTTTATGCGAACATTCGTTGAGGCACCAGCAGTGGTGTAGGTTAACTCCTGTGGTACGATAACACCCAGATATTTGTGATCTGCGGTGTTCACTTCTTTGAGAGGGTTGTTGCCTGCGTCGCCAGTCACCACAGCTGAGCGATCCTTCAAAAGGATATTACCACTGTTGTAGACATTCACCAGTTCTACCACAACGTTGCTGAGGTCCACATAGTTGTGAGTTCCTTCGGCACTTGTACTCAGGACAACCTCTACCTGACTCATCATATAACGGAAGTTCAGGTTGATCGCAGCCTCACGGGCGCAGATGCCACCAATACTCATA
Organism: Xylanibacter ruminicola; assembly: GCF_900142525.1. Lineage (GTDB taxonomy): Bacteria > Bacteroidota > Bacteroidia > Bacteroidales > Bacteroidaceae > Prevotella > Prevotella ruminicola_A. Next base: position 134,784 of record NZ_FRBD01000009.1, read on the forward strand.
TCCACCTGAGTATGGTCAGGATTGCCACACATCGTTCCAGCAGCAATCTCTGGCATACCCATCACGAAGTTGCTAGGGAATGTGCTGGCATCGTAATCACCATTCGTTACAACTACACACTGACGGTCTTTATCGTCTGTGGTTACAGTTATTGTTTCAGGATAGATGCCTCGGAAGTGATAGTGCTGGTAGTGGCTGGTCCAGTACAGCGTAGTCGTGCCAGTCCAGTCTATGGAGCCATCAGTCTTCGCCGTTGGAGAGGCTGCTTTCACATACTCTTTCTCGATATTCTCACTACGATAGAACGCAAAGACGTTTTCCTTGGTAGGCGCTGTATCACCATCTCCTATCGTTGCATTTACGTTGATGACTGGGTGCACCTCTTCGGAGTTGACATGAACCCAGTTGGTGACAGTAGCAGTAAGTGCGAGACCCGACTTATTGACTGTAATATTAATAATGTAGTTATGACCAGCCTTTGTCGTATAGTCTGTACTTGCATCGTCATCAAACATTGCTTTACGAATCTCAGCAGCCTTGATGTAGTAGATATTATCATCTGCATTCAGCACGGCAATCACAGCATCATTGCTGGCACCCAGTTGTGTTCCTGGATAGACGATAGCCTGCTTGATGACGGTGATATCTGCATCTGTTGTGCTGGTTGTACCAGCAATAAGCTTGGCCTTATTTCCGTCACTCTCGGCATTTGCATTCTTGATGCTTACGGTACCAGTAGTAAGAGCATAGTCATTATTAGTTCTCTCAATGTCCTCCAATGAAGTTGAGTTAGAAAGCCAAAGCGTTGGGTCTTTCTCAAACTTATTGGTGGTAGCACCAACTGTTCCTTTGGTGAAACCAGCACCAGCCTTGAGGTTGAAAGTAATCTTGCTCAAGGGGTGAACAAACACCATCTTCTTGGCTGCATCGTCATTTCTTTTAGCAAACGTATATTTTGTCAGGTTGTTTGAAACGATGATGTCGCCATTCAGTACATTCTTGCCATCGGTGATGACAGGCCACGACAGACTCTCCCACTCTGCATCAGTCGTAATAGCAGGAGCCTCAGCCATACCGTCGACAGCGACGCCTAATACATTCACGCCACTGGCAGTATTTGTGGCATTGGCAGGATCGCCTGCTCCATAGTCGTCCCAATAGAGCATCTCGCTATCTGTAAACGACAGTTCGTTGATGCTGGTAGTTGAAGCTTCAGTTGTGCAAGTTGTCTTCTGGCTGATGGCTTCAGGTGTTTTGCCGGCCCATGTACCATCTACCTTCAGGCGCACCTGTGTACCTGCCTTCATGGCGTAATATGTGGGGGTAACGGCACGTGTCATCGTCTTCCTGCTTGGAGAACTTTCTACGCCAACGATGAAATCTATAGAACCATCAGCGGTCCTATCGAAAGAACCTCCCATTTCCTCATTAGTGCAGGAACCAAGTCCCAGCACAAATGAGGTTGTGAGAGCATATATGATATTCTTTCTTATCATTGCAAAGAATTAATCTTCCAGTGAAATGTCCTTATTGTTTGCAGTTATGTTAACCCATCCCTGAACGGTACAGGTAATCTTATCAATACCAGACTTCTTCAAAGTGAATGTATAGGTGTATGTATGACCAGGGAACCAGCGAGTAATTGCAGCACCTTGAGCCTGATTCTTTTGATTAGTAACAGTTTCTGCTTTTATTTCACTCAATTTCTTTACGATATAATACTGGTTGTTGTCGCCTGTTACGATAGTAATGCCTACATAGTCATCGTCTGTTGGATTGTCTCCACGAACAAGAGCCTGAGGAACAATTGCATAAGAAAACTCTGTTCCTGTAGCATTTTTAGGGGTAATCTCCTGTTCACCAGTAATTGTACTGGTAGGTATTACAAGACCATTACCCATCTGAACATGAGCTGAATTGCTGAGTTTAGTTATATAAACCTTGCTATTGTCAAGAGTAACTTTGTCTGAACCAGTAGTGGTCTGAAGCTTAATTATAATATTACTCATCATGTGCTGATCTGTGATATTGATTTTTGCTTTTGTGGCACCGATTGCACTTGAGAGTGTAGCCTCATAACCATTTGTTACATTATAAATAGGTTCAGTTGTCATTGGAGCGCCCCAATGAAAATCTGTTGATGCAACAGGGCCTGATGTAATCTCGAAGTAGTCTTTGGCTGCAGATGTTTCAATCGTTGTGTTTTCATTAACTGTGCGGAAGTGGTAATATGCTTTGTTGCTTTCAAAATACCAGTCTGTGCTCCAACTGTTATCGCCATTGTCGCGCAATGTAGCATAATCAGTATAATCGCCATCCCATTTTTTGCCGACATAGTTGTCGGTTATAGTTGAACTTTCGTCGAGAAGTCGATACAATTTGAAGTCTTTACTATATTCACCTGATTGTGAGTCGTAGATTCCGTCAAGTGTTATACGAGCATTTGATGGGTTAAAATTTACTGCATCAACATCTGCCCATGGTTCTACAACAGCAGTTACATTAATAATATTTGTCTTGCCGACAGTAATTTGGTAATTGTAATTCAGCCCCTGCTCCATGATGATTTTGTCAGCATCCTTCTTTGTCATACCCGTAGCATTCTTCAAGGCATCATACATTTGAGCCTGAGTAATGAAATACTGGTTATCATCGATGGTGAAAGTCAGCATATTTGTTGTAGCTGTCGAACTGATTACATAGTCAGGAAGAATCTGTGCCATCAAAGAATAAGTCATGTTTGAAGCTGGTGTCTGTTCTGCCATGAGATCAATATCTTTTTTCGTCACATTTGACCATGTACCTTCTTTCAAATCCAAATCACCATCAACAGGAACGTTTAGGATCTTTACATTGGTGTTATCTGCGAATTGAAATGAACCTGTTCCTGTAAAGCCATCACCCTTCTTTAGATTAACAGTGATTCGGCTCAGAGCATGATTGAATACGAGGTGTCCCTTGTCAAACTTACCAGGGCCGTCTGTTTCTAATGTGTTCTGCAAGCGAAACTGCATTCTACCATTCTCTAGATTAGTGTTGTCCTCAGGATATTTTTGATTTGTGAAATCGTATTTGTAGACTCCGTTTAAACCATCTTCCTTGATATTGTTGCTGTAAGTAAGGTCCTCGTTGGCAAGAGTGGTGCCTGTCTGTGTTGTAGATACTACCCAATTAATCTTCTCATTCTCTGTAGTTTCTGTAAACCAGATAGTACTTCCATCTGTAAGTTTCTCTTCGACGGTTTTGCCGTTGTTCAAAATATCAGTTTTATCTGGAACAGCCAAAGCAAAAACAGAAAGGTTTGCTTTACGTCCAAAAGCATCATCCCAATAACGGACATAAGCTCCATCCACGGAAATTGCAGAATAATCCTTGCCCGTTGCTGCTGCAGCTGCATTTGCTACGGTACGAGTATAACGTGTATTACCACTACCATCCTCACTTTTGATGCGCATAGCCATCTTTGTACTCGCTTTAAAACCAGCGCGAGTCATGGGTTGTTGACTCTCCTCGACAGAGAATGAGATAGCAGTCTTGTTGCTTGGATCTACGACGTCTGTGTTACTCTCCAGGTCGTTGTTACATGCTGTTGTCACCAGTGCGGTGGCTAGAACCAGCGGGTAGAAAAGTTGTTTCATATCGTTTATTTATTCTATTATTATTTCTTGTTATTGTTCGAGATTGGTATCTATTGATCCATAGACTTCTGTCCATGGAGTTAACGTGGCCGTACATTCAATTCGGATGGGATAAAACTCCGTAATCTTCATCTTGTACGTATATATATAGTTCGACTTCCAAGTAAATCTACTTACTTCCTGATTGTCAACATAAGCAGTCACTGGTATATCGGTATAGGTCAATGTATGAGTAGATTCATCATACTTTACCTGGTCTGTCTCTTTAATATATTCCTTCACAAAGCCATCATCCTTTAAAGTGAACGAAATCATCAGTTCCACCTTGTCTTGAGGAATCTGCAATATGCCATCCTCGCACTGACACCAATAGGCATTCGACTCTTCATTGTATTCTGCGAATTTGTCAGTACCAGCATCTGTAAGTAAGGTATAATCACCACTCACAGTTGTTGGATTGGTGAACTCGCCCTCAATCATCGTCTTCTGACTCAAGTCAGCAGAATAGCCATTGGCCGATGTCACGAAACCACCATCACGCTTCACCTTGATTACAATGTTTCTGAGTTGTAGCTCTGCTGGGTCGTTCGACTCGTATGTACTATAGAGGGCAAAACGCACTTTCGTGGTAAAATGATGGAACGGCAGAGCTACGTAGCGGCTTAATGTTGTTGTTGCGCCGTTGCCACTCTTGTTAATGTTTTTATCGCCATTCAGCAGGTCGTAATCCGAATTATTACTCTCTGAAGTACAGCGTATCTGAGCAGGCATATAGGGTTCTTCGCCCTTAGTCACTATTCCATTAGCGCAAGTTTCACTCTTAAATGTTACAGTATTAGGTATTATGAGTTGATTGGCTGATAATGTAAACTGAGATATCTGATTACTTGGAGGACAAGGGGTGATGGCGTAGAAACGATAGGGCATCGATGCGAAATCCCAGTATCGCATAATCTGTGTCTGATAAAAGGAACGAGATTCCGAAGATACATAATCCCATTTGGTATTGTTATTCCAGTTATCAACATAGATGTTTACCTGATACTTATCCATCACCACCTGCTGGTTAGAGGTTCCGAAACCTTTCCAACTGCTCACCAGAAACCCTTGCGATAATGGCTCTGCTGCACGTGTTGCCCTTGTTACAGGAGCATTGAGAGCCGCCTGACTGAACTGCATAGGTGTATCGCCCTCATGGTTTTCTGTTTGCTCGATGATTGAATCAGATGAACACGCGGTGAGGTTGGCACACAGCAATAGTGTGCCAATCCACCACATGGTTTTAAAGTTATATTTAGAAGTCAGAACCATTATCACTAGTACTATATGCCTCAACAGTAGCGCCATCGAATACGATGGGATAAAGAGCCTTTTCTGTTGGAATAGTAGGATCCTCTATGTTAGGAGTAGTCGTGCTAGTAGAACCTGTTGAATTATTAGTAATCTTGAAGGTGTATGTATATGCGGTGTTAGGCTGCCAAGCTGCGATATAAGTTGTTGTTTCTCCTGAAACACTCTTCGCAGGAACATATACGCGTGCATCGTGAACGGTAATCTCCTCACCATTATCCTCAGCTATCAGCTTATATGACACGTGGAAGGTAAAACCAACCTCACTAGTTGTAGGCTGAGCTACAGGATAGTATGTTTTTGGTGATGCGGCATATGTTTGAGTGCCAGAAGTAACCTGCTCAGGGATAACATTGTATTTGGTGCCTGTGACTTTAGCAGTGTATGCTTCCAGATTTGTAGTAGGAACATCGAACTTCAAATTCTCCTGAGTCTTGTTTGCAGCGTCATCAACATGGCTCACAGTGGCAGTAGGTTTCATATCAGTATCATAACTGATGGTAGCGCCACAGGTGGTATAGTAGTCAGTCTTTGTATAGATGGTACCGCTCTTGGTGGCAGGAGTAGCCTGAATACCAGTTTCTTTAGTCGTCACATCGATAATCTGTACTTTATAACCAGGAATATCCTCATAGAATTGCAGGTTTACCTTTGCGCCAAGGTGATAAAACTGCAGTAAAACATCTTTCTTATCTGAATTTAAAGCTTTGTAACCGGCATAAAGAAATTCCGTCTTGCTGTTGTCAGTGTAGCCAGCTGTCTGAGCACCGTTCTCTACGGTTATCTTACCATCGGCATAGCTTACGCCACTAGCCTTGTAAGGAGCATAAGCATAGAAATTGGTATTTGTATATGCCAAGTCCCAATAGCGGAGATACTGGTAATCGTTGGCTGACTTGTACTCAGTCTGAGTAGCGAGATAGCCCTTAGAAGAATCTGTATTCTTATATTCTGCTTTACCGAGTTTCTCATAGAACCAAGGCGACTGGTGGTCATCAAGTTTACCGGCACTTGCATCCCATGTTGAGGCGCCGTTCAGAGCATAACCCTTACCATTGCCATCAGAGTATCCCACCAAGTAGTTGTTCATCACCTGCTGGCTGTTAGTACCATTAACCTTGTAAGCCCAAACACCAAAGTTGTAGCGCTCAAGGGTTTCAAAATTTGTACCACGCGTAATGTTCTTTTTCTCCACACCGAAAGCGATGGGTGCTTCCTGGTCTGCAGCAGAGTTGTTTACCAACCCATCACTACTACAACTGGCCAAGGCCATAGCAGCTACTGCAAAAAATACTTGTTTCTTCATCTTTTTTTTATTCATTTATTTGCTTTATTACTAGTAATAATAATTATATCTCTATATGCCATTCCACCTGGTCGTAATCCTCTACTGTGGGAATAAACAGGCTGCCGCCACCTTCTTCTTCATTCTGGGGTTTTTCCAGTTTACTGCAGTCTATCCACACGGTTATCACGCCGCCATGCGAGTTTGCCTGCATCTGACTGGTCACATCGGCCTCGTAGGTCTTTACCTGATTATTGTTCCATACCAGGTCGTAGTACACCATATTCTTCAGATTGGCGCGACCGCCTTTATATTCGGCCCCCGAGCGGTAGTATGGTTCGTTGTCGCAAAGGCCGAAGGTGGTCAGCTTACCACCGAACACATCGCAGAGCTTTCCCTCTACTTCGATGTTCTGTTTCATGCGGGTGTTGAAGTACACCAGACTTGGTGTGTTGCCTGTATGGCCCGTATTCACATTTGTACTGCTGGCCATCGACGATATAGCGGTATTACCGTTTATTCCCTTTATTCGACCGTCGTCGTTGTTTAGCAACACAAACTGCACCAGATAGATATACACCAGCGGGTGCAACTCGGCTTCTAAGTGCTTAATATAGATATTCTCAACCGGATCGTACTCGTAATCGCTCAGATCGGGCGATATATACACATTCTCCGAGTAGGCGCCATAGAAAATCTCAGGCTGATTCAGAATTCCCAATGGAGTTTCGTCGCCGTTCGACCTGCTTGCCTCCAGTATGCTGCGCGCTATGCCTCGTGTACCGGTTGTTGTCGCTATAACAGAGTCGCCATCCTCTTTTATCAACAACACCTGGGTGCCATCCTTCGAGTCGATGTTACTATACAGCAACATGTCGTAGTATCCAAACTGGAAGTAACGTCGGAAACGGTTTGTATTGATGGTGAACATGTCTACACTGGTGTGTTTGTTATGGATATCATCGCCCTTGTAGTAGCGATACACCTCATAACTCGTTGGTATTGGATAGTCTAATCCGCCCCAAATGGAGTCGTCTTTTATATCCCAACCGTAATACCATTCATGATTCAGCTGCACCTCATTATCCCAAACAATGTTCATTTCAGTCTGTGACACCTGCACCTCCACGCCTATCTCCTGTCCAGGCAGATGCAATGGTGGCTCAATGCATCCCACTAAGCCCTGCATTACTGCTATTATATATATAATAAGGTGTAAACGTTTCATCTTACAACCTCCTTTCCACGCTTTCGGTAAATAATATCGTAGGTTATATGCACACCTGCATTGGTAGGTCCGAGCCACATAAAGCGGTGGTTGCGCTCCTTAAATTCACTTGTGTTACCATGATAGTCATAATAGTAGAGACCATCAATAGACCCATTAACAGGATTTCCCCACACATACGGGTCGTATCTAGTCACAAAGAAGCCCAGACTGGCACTGACCTCCAACCTCAGGTTACCTCGCTTGTTCAGGTTCCATGTGTGACCTACTCCTATGCCGGCGCCGCCACCTTCGCCCTGCCAACCTTTGTCGGGACCGAAACCTATACCGTATTTCATAAACTCTGCATATCCGTCAAGATAGGGACCTACGAACTCTCCCCCACCCTTAAAATATCGACGCACCGACAGTTGGAAGTCGCGAATCTGCATAAAGTTCTGCGTATCCCAATGTCTGTGGTTGGTAAAAGTAAAACCAGCGTTGAAAGTATAGTGGCCGCTCAGCGGGTAATATTCTGCCTGAATGTTCGCGCCCGGTGCAAAGCCAAACTGAGGTACATAGAGGAAGTCATGTAAGAGATTAGTTCTCACAGCAATCATATGTCTACGAGGATATTCACTTTCCATTTCTGCAGCAGGTATCTCTACGATTGTATCACCTGGCAGCACAGACAGTTCCTGTGCAGTGGAGTCAACAGCCGACACGCTGGATGGAGTCGACATCTGACAAGGCTTGGCTACATACCACAACACCACACGACTTTGACGTAGCGTGGGGAAGTATTGTTTCAGCAGTCGCTTCCAAGTACGTCCGCCATTCAGGGCCATCAACATTTGTTTGCATCGACGTTCATCAGCGTTACTTTTCTCCCAGATATCCTTTACCTGCTTATATTCCACGTCGCCAGCCTGCTCCATCAATTTCACCAAATAGGCATAATCCTCCGTTACGCACTTAGCACTTACGGGATAATCAGAAACGGGAGCATCCTCATGTCTGTTCAGAAATTCTATCAAACGTTTCGTACGCTCACGACTTAAGCGAACATTATTATCGTAAGGGCCCTCTGGAGAAGCTGCACCTTTTACAAATACTTCACGCAACACCAGATGATGCTTCTTGACCCAAGGCAGCAAGCTATCGTTATACAGACTGATAAAAGGATCATCCTTTTTAATTTCAGTACGGTTAACCTCAAATCTCAGACCTCGAGCAATTTCATCAAACAGAGAATCACAAATAACTGGTGGAGTAGTAACCATTGAGTCAGACACGAAGACAAAAGGATAGTCTGGAAGCTGCCTGTATGATTTAGCATAGCTCTCATCGAAGATGCGGCCATCACCACACCCACGTGTCCAATCCGTCTGAGCCAATACGGTCAGCTGGCAGCGACAGATTAATACGAACACAATGAAAAACTTCAGTCTACAGCTGAATTTTGTTTTCACCTTAATCCTTTAAGTAATGTTTTATTATATCAATCCCTAATTTTGCAAAAATGCAAATGCAAAATTACACAAATTATGCAAAAAACACAAAATTAATTGTCAAGTTAACAATATTTAGCTTTCCCTTATCTACGTTTGTACGTTATTTCCTGATAAATGCCTTGGCGCACCTCCGTTCTCAGTAGCATTTGTTGTTTGGTCAGCGTCACCACCTCATGTTCTTCACGTCCTTCTATGTTCAGTTTCCGCCCATCAAATGAATATCCTACTGGCGGACTGGCCTCGTCTGTACGGTCGTACTGGGTGATGGTGCGATCGGTAATCACCCAATAACCTACGCCAAGCCCTGGTTTACTGTACCCCTCTCCCTCGGCATAAAACTGAGTGCTGATGGCATCCCATGTACCTATCAGCTCGGCATCGTCGTTATCATAACCATTATAATCTGCACTGCATGCCGTCATACTTAAACTCATAATTCCTGCCATCGCGGCAGCCATCAAATACTTTAAATTCCACGTCATAGGCTAACATGTTTTAGATTGTAGTACTTCCTGAGGCAAATATAAGCAAAATCCTTAAAACTTCCAAGCTTTTTTGCAAAAAAATAATCGCAAAGTTTTTTTATATCAAAGTTTATTTTTCACGCCATTGTTGTTTTATTGTTAGCGCTGACGTAACCTTATCATAATCAAGTAGTTAGCAATTAGAGAGTATTGGTAGCAATAACAACAAAGTCGGACTAAAAAAAGTTTTATTCAAAGAAATAACAAAAAACGATCTGATTTCAGCGGAAAAGTGATCGAGAGGACTGCCCCTATGATTCTTATAACGAGAAAATCAATAAATTACGGCCAACTATTCATAAAAACGTTGTATATTGCTGAGTATCAGCATTTTAACACTATGAATAGTTGGCGTCAACTATTCATACACTATTCATAGTGATGATACAATATGTATATTATTTGACATAACAGATGTGAATAAATGGCAGCAAAAAGACTGTTTCCAACAGTGATAGAAATGGGTTACATACCGTCACATCGGCGGTGACACTCTGTCACACCCACGGTTACAGAGTGTCACTCCG
>NZ_FRBD01000004.1 GCF_900142525.1 Xylanibacter ruminicola
CGTCCACACATGTCGCTGAACAACATGACTCCACATCAGGCAGCCTCTTGTATGGGTAAAATACAGAAAAAATGGATCAGTTTTAGAGAAAAGTATCTAGAAAATTTGGAAATTCAAGAAGGAGCATGTACCTTTGCACCGCAAACCCTGAATATGATTGAACGGCTTTCCGTGGAGCCTATTCAACAAAAACAAGGGTTAAAAGAGAATTGTTCAACTTCTGTCAGGGATAAGAATTTAGGTACCCAATAGGCATTCAACCAATGGCAGGGTTAAGTTAAAAACCATTCAACTTTTTCTAGGGAAGTACAATACTATCAATATTATCGTAATGTGATACCCCGATGTATAGTGTATCATTAGTACAATTCTTGAATACTGCCATAACTCTTGAATGCATTATTGGCAGACAGGATGTTAGAAGCAAAATAATAAGAGTAGCCCCCAAAATAACTTTTGAAATAAGTAGCAGAGTCCGCAAGTGACACCGCAAATCAATCCCATCTTTCATCATCCATTTTACCAATGTTGTTTTCTACTATTACGTTATCAAATTCGTTATAACCATTATATAAAGTACAGCCGTCTAAAAATATATTATCAGTCAAAACAAGATCTGCCCCAAAGATACAGTCAAGGAAGACAAACAAGCTCATAAAGATATTATTTTTAATAACTATCGGCATTTTATTATATCCTCCCATTTCATATTGCACTTTATTTTTAATAATACAGTTTTGCAAACATAACCCACCTACAAAGTGTGCATTATGCAAAATCAATGTATCAATGATACAATTTTCGACAACAACTTGCTGATCAAAAGTATCAAACCCAAAATCAAGAGTATCAACAATCTGATTAGAGATTACTCCTGAGAGATGATTTATATTTGATTTAAAAATTCTGTTATTAATCATAATTCACTTATTATAACTATGAAGAAATACAAACTGGGGATATTACCAATATTGTTCAGGTAAAATCTTACGGGATTTTTAGATCCTATTTGGTTTCCATTCCAGTTCACTTGGTTCTTAAAAACCGGGATTCGTATTTTTTATCCATTTTGATCAAAACATTAAGCTTCTTGCACATCCGATTAAAGTCAGACTCAGACATTGGGCCAAATACTTTGGCATCCTGTTTGCGGATTATCCAATAGCAATCCGGTACACTAAGCATTTTTTTCAAAAGTGTCTCCAGGCTATCTGTCATTTTTTGAGAACGTATAGTAGAATCTGAATTCTCCTTAAATGCGTTTATGTAATATTCGCGATAATATGCACTATCCGGTTTCTGATATGCTATAACATAATTATCATCAAATTCATAATTAAGGACTTGATCAGGTACTAATATCGTTATAGTACCTTTATCCATTAACTTGTTAATACGTCCGCTTTCATAAATGTAAGAGTCGCCTAATTCAAAATATGAGTCGTGACATCCGCATAACAACAATACAATATATATATATAATAACTTTCTCATATGCATAAAAATATTTGTTAGAAATGACGTGACCATGAAAATGATCAAAAGACCCTACGATCCGCGTTTCTTCAGAAATACCCAAGCGTTGCTTCTAAATAGCCTGTCGATTCATACTTCATCAATGGCGTAGTAAAGCGGAACGAATTAATGGTATCAAAGATATTTAACAATTCTTTTGCCGTAAATAGCTCCAATAAAGGCGTTTTCGCTATAATCTTATAACAGATAACACTTCCATCATCGTCTATCAAAGCTTTATTGTAACAAAGAATTTCTTTTGGCTTCATGTTCTTCGCATTTTTGCTAAAGCAACTCAAGCATAATTGATCTAATTCATGAAACTCTTTTTTCATCAATTGCGGGTTGTTCCTTATTGGATATGGATACTCTGCTTTATAATTGAATTCTATCTTTCGCTGTTTAAGAGCATTAACTCTGTTGGAAATGTCATTTACTGTATAATAGTAAAATAACTTTCCATCATTATTATTTGTCTCTTCTACAATAGTTCTATTCCCTTCCTTAACCGTTCGAGAGGAGGTCTGTGCTGTAATGTTAGATGGCCAAAGCATAACACTTAACAGCCCTACAAAGTATTTACAAAACATCATCTTCTTTACAATTCTTTAACCTGGAATCATGGGGTTCTCCCGATCACTCGATTTCACGTTTCACACGATTGCCGGCAGCATCGTAGCTGTAGCCAATCTTTGCCTGAGCAAAAGAAACCATTGGCAACAAAACCAAATAAAACAATAAGTTGTACTTTCTCATTTATATCCTGATTAATTTAAACTTCTGAGGGGCAAAGGTACACAAAATAACTGAGAATAAAGAGAATAATGGCATATTCTTATCAAAAGCGAGAAAAAATTAGGATCACGGGGGCAGTAGGATCACGGGGCAGTTCTCCCAATCACTTTTTCACTGCAATATGATCATAAAAGAACTGTTTTATGATTTGTATGAAACCTAACATTTTTTTAGTCCCATCTTGTTGTTTTGTTGTTATCACGACCATTACTCTCTGATTGTCAGATAGTTGGAAATGATAACAACAAAACTTTTTATGGCAACAAAACGACTTTTTTCGCAGTTTTACCAGATATTCTTTACCTTTAGTGGTGAGTTTCCGCTCTTGCGGAGCATAGCCTCTTCGGCAGGGAAGCACTTACAAATAGTTTGTAATAGTTATTCGGATAATATGTTGTAGTTGTTCCGAAGTCATCTACGAATCGTTCCGAAGTCACTTTACTACTATTACAACCTAGTTGTAAAACCGTTACAACGTAATTGTAATGCCGTTACAGTTAGTTTGTAATGGCATTACAAGTAGTTTGTAAATTGCAAGCTGAGGCTCTAATTATTCACGATTAAGTCATACCGTTACTATTTGATAAGAGCCTCCAGAAAATTAACCATTTTCTGTAGGTTCTCTTCGGCATACATGCCCATGCCGTGGCCGCCTTCAGGCACGAAAGTAGCTTCGGTCTTAACACCAGCAGCCTTTAATACTTCAAAGAACTTCTTTCCTTGGCAGCATGGAACCACATTATCCTTCTCACCGTGGAAGATGATAACAGGAGGATCGTTCTTGTCGACATAGGTTGTAGCACTCAGACTGAGGTACTTATCTGGCTCCTTGGCCAACTTAGAGTTGAGCAATACATCCTCAGGACTATTCTCACCCATCTTCATAGACTCACCACAATCCATAGCTGTGAGGTCGATAGGACCAGACCAGTCGCAAGCAGCATTAACGGCACTGCTCTCGTTGAGGCAGTTACCTACATTACCTTCAAGATCGATATCAACAGTACCCACCTTGGTCTGCTTGGTACCGCTGGTAGTTGCAGCAGTAGAAGCCAGATGACCGCCTGATGAAAAACCGCTAGTAGCAATGAACTTGGTATCGAACTTATACTTCTTGGCCTCGCCACGCACAAAGCGTATCACCGCTCTGATGTCATGAATCTGTGCAGGCCATTTGGCATCCATACTTGAACGGTGGTTGGGGCAAACCACAGCAAATCCTGCATCAAGCAAGCTCTTGACGATGGTACCAAGGTCGGCAGCGCCTTTACTGCTATTGCTGAACCATGCACTTCCGTAAATGTGGATAACAACTGGATAAGAAGCCTTTTGTTGTTTTGGCAGATAGATATCACAGGTGTGATAGGCCTGTTCGTCACCAGCATAGTTTACATCCTTCCACTCCTGCGATGTCTCAAGTTTAACCTGAGGCACCTGGAATCCTCCAAATCCTCCTGCCGGCTGAGCCATAGCTACTGCCGACAAGCAAAGCATACATACTGAAAAAAGTGTTTTCTTCATTTTATCAATGTTTTAGAATATACATGTACATCATTTGTGTCGGTATCTCGTCCTAACAGGAACTTGTCGATAAAAGCCAACACCTCTGGCCACTGACACTCTGGTAGCTGACAATGCCCGTGACCGCCTACAATACTCCATCCCATACGATCAGCGATACCAAATCGCGCCCAAACCTTTCTAGCTGCCTGAGCAGAAACCAACATGGCATCATCAGCCAACCACTTGTAATCTGGGTTGCCTAACAGCAACAGGGCACGTGGACAAACCATTGCACAGAGTTCGTGCTGGTCGTAAGGCAACTGATAAACGCTGTCACCACGGAAATTCTCTAATTGACTCTCCAAGAACCAGTGATAATCTGTTTTATCAATATTCTCCACATCGTTCTGTAAATGTGAGATTCGCCAAGCAGCAGCACCGCCGCCACCAGGTTCTTGGGCAATGGTAAGAGCGACGCGTTCATCGAAGGCACCACAATAAAGTGCCATCTTACCAGCATACGAACAACCGGTAACACCAATGTGCTTCATATCTATCTTGGTTACCTCTGGCCCTAAAAGTTCCAGTCCGTCAAGCAAACGGCTGAAGCCCCAAGCCCACTCGCTATAGGCACCATTATCCTTAAGATGTGGATAGAGACGATCGAAGTTATGCTCTCCCCTCTCGTGGTGCTTACCCCACTGACCATAGTCGTTCACCTGCTTCTCGTGGAAGTTCATCGTTGCGATAGGGCGGTCCTCGAACAGCTGTCGAGGCAGCGCTATCATGCTCGATCCAATCATCAGCGGATAAGGAGCTTTGCCTGTCTTAGGATATTTAATCTCTGAACTCAATGTCAGTGTCTGTCCATTCACCGTCACGTCAACAATCAGCGTGTCATCCGACATACGAGCTTTGATGCTCTCCTTGTTTACAACAGGCTTCTCGCCAATACCGTAATGCTGAATCATAGCCGCAATCTCACTGCGTTTGCGAGACCAGTCGCTAAAACCATCAACACCTTCGAGTGGATCGGGCAGGTTCTTGAGAACAGGTAGCTTGCTTGCCTCGGGCATAGCCGGTTTTGCAAAAGCAGCACCAGTATTTTCTACTTGGTAAAACAAAGGTAGTTGGCTACCCTCTTGAGCCTGAGCACAGAGGGTAGCACAACACAGTACAATAGTTGATAAAAGTTTCATTAGTTATCCTCATTAATGATTGATTAATTACCAAAGCCGCCGAAGCCACCACCAAAGCCACCGCCCATAGCGGGGAACTCAGGATCGGGTTGTTTCTTAATGTCAAGCAACAGCTTTACCAATGCTCTACGACGCTGGCTCCATGTGGGATAATCATTTGCATCGAGTTTATTCATTTTGAAGCCAGGCATCTGCATACCACCCTGCTGCTGACTGAAGTCTTGAGTAGTAACAGTAATCATACATGGTTTGGCATTTCCATCGGCAATCAGTCTGTCGGCAATAGCATCAGCACCACCAACCTTAAACCAATCCTCAATTGATTCACCTTCAACTGGAATCAATTGTATAAAGGCAGGCATCACGCCCATTCGCATATTGCCAGATGTATAGAATGCGGTATTACGCTGAAGGTCATAGCTGACGCGTCCGTGGGCTATTTCTCCCTGCGAAGCAAAATTAAATGGCGACTTGGGATTGTCGGCAATACTGTACTTGAATCCCGCATCAGGCGAGATATACATATTGCTGGGATCGGTTACCTGCATACCATCAACTACGAAACAGTATTTGAAGGTTTCAAACAGATTCTCACTCATCTTCACACTCCACACACCGTCGCTGTCGCGCTCCATTGCCACATTCTCAGGCAAAATCTCGCACTCCAACTCTACCTTCTGAGCATCAGGAGCCTTGAAGCGGAAGATGATGCCATCCTCGGTATACTCAGGCGAGATAATAGGACGGGGAAAGAGACGAGCCATCACGCTAGGAGTAAACTGCTGTTCCTTTCCTGTTGCAGCAGGAGCAGGTTCGCCATTCTTCATCGCTTCCTCAGAAGCCTTCTTATTGAAAAGCAAAGGAAGAGTCTTGCTCAAAAAGTACTTGGCATTCATCCATGTATGGCCGAACTTATCGTTGGTAAACTCCTTCACGCTACGGATTCCCTTCTTATCAAGGAACTCCATATAGTCGCGAGCATTACCATACAAAAAATCATCGGTACCCACACCCAGCCAGAACAAACGAATCTTCTTGTTTGTATCATCAGCATTGTCATAGACACCGGTAATATCTGTAGATGTGAACGAACTATAGCTGCAAAGATATGAGAACTTATCGAGATTACTCAAACCATTGAACAACGCCTGATTACCACCACGCGAGAAGCCTCCGATAGCACGATGATCCTTGTTATTGATAGTACGATAGTTCTTCTCGATATACGGCATCAAGTCGTTTATCAGGTCTTTGCTGAACACATCGCCACCGAATCGGGTCTGTGGAGCCCCGTTTGCTGCTGGGGCAGCCAATAGTTTAGTAGGATTACCATAAGGCAATACGATTATCATCTCCTTAGCTTGCTTCTGAGCCAACAGATTGTCGAGGATATAGTTTACACGACCTACCTTATAATAAACCTCTTCAGTATCTGTAGTACCACTTATCAAGTAGAATACAGGATACTTCTTATCAAAACTCATCATATAGTTTGGTGGCAGATACACAATGGCATTATTGGTTCCACCAAGACTCTTTGAGTAATAGTGGATGTACTCGATAGTTCCATGGGGCACATCCTTAATGTCGTGAGCAAGTCCATCTTTCGACTTGATTTCCAACAGACTGTTCTTAAAGCCCTCGTTAGGGAAATACTGCGGATTATCGGGGTCCATGATGCTTACACCATCAACCACAAAGCAATAAGGATACATGTCGGGGGCTGCGGGTCCAAGTGTTACTGTCCATAGTCCCGTCTTTGTATCTTTCTGCATAGGCTTTCGCCCTGCAAACTGTACATCTACCTGCACATCTTTGGCCTGATCGTTTTTGTACTGAAAAGTCACGGTACCATCGTCATGACAGATGGTCCCAGCATTTGCCTGCATACAACAGGCAAGAAGAAACATTAGGATAGATTTGGTCTTCATACGCTTAAAGTTTATGTCGTTAGTAAATAGTATATCCAGCTCGAATAAATACAGGTATATAGGCTTTAGTAACAGGTGTTGTTACATATTGTCCTCCATCGTAGTGCTTACCAGTATGATAATCGGTCCACCCACCAGAATTCTGAGGCAAGTAGGTTCGCCAAGAGGAAGCTCCAGGTTCAGTTACTGGACTGATCAGGAGTGCGGGACCAAACATATATTCATACTTTTGCTTCAAAGCCTCAACATCGTTTGTAAAGTCGAACACCAAGGGGCGCATCAATGTACCACCCTTTTCCGATACCTCCTTAGCACAGCGCTTGATATAAGGCATCAGACGGTAACGCTCTTTCAGACACTGTGCGATGATATTCTGCGCTTCCTTGCCATAATTCCATGGTTCGGTATTACTCATATAGCCATGGACACGCATCAGCGGCAAATAAACAGCAGTTTCAATCCAGCGCAACATGCGCTCAATATATGCACTGTCAGTATATTGGTTCTGTGGTCGGAAGAATCCGCCTGCATCGTAGGTCCACCAGGGGATACCTGCAGCCTGTATACCCAATCCCGCAGTAATCTGTCGGCGGAAGGTTTCCCAGTCGTTACCTACATCGCCGCTCCACAAAGCCGACCCATAGCGTTGGATTCCAGCAAAACCACAACGGGTCAGTATCATCGGTTCCTTGCCTGCTGCCACCAGACCTTCGTAAACGGTCTTGTTCACCAACAGCGGATATACATTCCGCACCTGCTCGCCTGCCCACTTGCCTGCGTTCACTCTGCGCCCCTCAAGGTCATCATTCTCTGGCTCAGTAGCGTCTTGCCACCAGGCGTCTATTCCTAACGGAACCAAGCGTTCCGAGAAATTCTTCCAGTAGGCAGCAGCGGCATCGGGATTAAAGAAGTCAATCCAATCGGTGCCAGGAATATAGTGCCCTCCAGCCACCATCTGCTTACCAACCTCAGAGTTCTTGTCAATCTTCGACCATACCGATACCATCAGTCTGATATCCATTTTGTGCAGACTATCAGTCAGCGCCTTGGGATCTGGATAGAACTCTTCGTCGAAACGCATAGAGTTCCATCCGTACTTGCCCCAATACTGCCAGTCCTGCACAATCATGCTGATGGGCAACTGCTCGCTACGGAAGCGGTTTGCCGTCTGCAGGATCTCGTCCGACGAGTGGAAGCGCTCGCGACAGTGGATATAGCCCAATGCCCAGTCTGGCATCAACGGGCACTCGCCTGTCAATTCGCGATAAGTGGCGATAATTTCATCGGGCGTACCAATAAATACGGTATAGTCGACAGCCTCAGCCACAGGCGAACGGAACGTAGTCTCGTCCTTCACCTTATTATAATATAGCACAGGCTTATCGTCTTTGGTTAACTCGGCCAACAGCTTGTGACTACCTTTCGAAAGAGTTACGATCTTAGATGCCGTTGGCGGCAGCCAAAGGTTCTGCATCTCGATAACAGGCTTCCCGTCAATCAGCAGGTTATGGCGACGAGCCATCTTCTGCCCCACATCCAGCAGCAAGGCATAGTCGCCAGCCTCCTTAACATCGATAGTGGCTTCGAAGATATGGCGCTCGCGCACCTCTTTCTTTCCGCCTTCGGTAGAGGTAACATTCACCTCTTCACGTTCTCCGGCGCCAGCTCTCTTTATCAACTTCACGCTCTGCTTGCAGGGATTAAACTCGGTCAGGCCATAGTTATTCCACAGCACTCCATAGCCCTTGCTCGAAATGAGCATGGGTATGCTTATTTGCGTATTTACCTGCGTAAGTCGACGCGAAAGACCACGCACGTTACTATATCCGTCCTGAAACTGTCCAAGACCAAAGAGAAACTCATCCTTTGGCGATTCGAATGTAAGTGTAGCCTCACCTTCTTTCAGCTGATGAGTGGTTGCACAAAAAACATTCTTTCCGGCCTTATCTTTTACCGTCACCACATTTCCCCTCACCGTAGCAGTGACATCAGCCTTCTTCAGTTCCTCGTGCTTCACATACAACCAATCGGGCAGTTCTGGCTTAACCTTTGGGTCGGAATATCTCACACGAACTGCATTCTTAGCAACATAAGTTACCATTAACTTCTGCTGAGCTCCAGCCGACAGAGTCACCAGCCACAATAGCGCAACCGATAATAGTTTCTTCATCATCCAAGCCTTTCTTACTTAAACTGCCACCAATCCAGACGAACATCGCCGCTGACCTTGTCAAAACAAATATAGAGGTCGTGAACGCCTGCAGCATTCTTCACCTTACCACCGAAAACACGATACTTCTCAACCGAACCGGTCTTACCGATTGTTACCGTACCAATCACGGGTCCCTTGTTGCTGTCTAATCGCAGATTCACGGTAACACGGCCTGTAGATGCAGCAGTTATATTAAACTGCTTAGCGCCTTTACCGAACTCAACGCCACGAAGTTTTATGTACTCACCATCATTGATGTCGAAGATATACATATTCTTCTTGCCGGTAGATGTTGGCATATCTGCCACTACGCCCGTGTTCTCAATACCCATCTTGGCACTCTTCAGCCCATAGCCCCAGGCCATGGTCTCTGCCTCTACACGCTGATAAGGATTCAGCCAGTGCAACTGCTTCATAGGCTGCTGATCCAACCAGTAAGGAATGGTCTGGATGGTGCCATCGGCATTATAGGTGATCTCCTGTGCTGATACGCTACGACGCTCATGATGAACAAAAGTCTCCAGATGCATCAGGTCATAGTTCTGTCCGAACACATACGAGTGGCCTTTAAAATCCACGATACCAGGATGGTTTCCACGATCGCGCTGGGTAGGCTTCATGATGTAGCCCTTCCACTCCCATGGGCCTGTGGGACTGTCGCTCATGGCATAACCCAGGGCCTCAGGACAACAGGTCGATGCGAAACCAAGATAGTAGTGTCCATTCCGCTTATAGAACCATGGGCCCTCCTGGTAGTTGGGTATATGTGGCAACTTGTTCACTTCACTTGTCAGCGATGTCATATCATTGCCCAACTTTGCCCAGAAGGTATGCGGGTTACCCCAGTACATATAAGCCTGACCATCGTCGTCGGTATATACCGATGGGTCGATATCATACCAGTTATTCTGATCCCATACAAGTGGTTTACCCAGAGGATCTTTGAAAGGTCCATAAGGCGAATCGGCCTCCAGCACTCCAATGCCATGCCCGTGCAACGGAGCATAGAGGTAATATTTACCGTTACGCTCTACGGTCTGGATGGCCCAGGCACCGTTCTCACGACTGCGCCAAGGGAAATCCTTCAGCGATGCTACTGCACCATGTTCAGTCCAGTTCACCATATCGGTAGTGCTCCACAACAACCAATCGTACATAAAGAACCCTGCAGAGCCTTTTTCATTTTCATCGGGGATATCTTCAGGCGAAGCATCGTGCGAGGTGTAGAGGAACAGGGTATCGCCTACTACCAATGGCGAAGGGTCGGCAGTGTACTTAGTCTGGAACAGAGGCATGTTCACCTGCTCCAGTCCACGCATCTCCCACCAATCAAAATTAAACAACTTCGGACCTTTACGCCCTGTAAACACCAGATACAAGTCATGACGACCTTTTACCAACTCGGTAAAGTCGGCAGTCAGCGTCTGCCATTTCTCCCAACCACCGGTTGCAGGGACTTCAAGTTTACATAGTGTCTTACCATTCACGCTGTCCACGCGCACCTCGATATTTCCACCACGAAGGCCACTTGCTACACGGGCCGTAAACGTACGTGGCAACTTATTGCAGAAACAAACATTCTGCAGTTTGATATAATCGCCGTTATGAATATCGGT
This sequence comes from Xylanibacter ruminicola, assembly GCF_900142525.1. Taxonomy (GTDB): domain Bacteria; phylum Bacteroidota; class Bacteroidia; order Bacteroidales; family Bacteroidaceae; genus Prevotella; species Prevotella ruminicola_A. The sequence goes on from NZ_FRBD01000004.1 coordinate 10,772, forward strand.
TACATAAACACCAATCTCATCGTTTTGTTCGGTTTTCACGCCCTTTGAGAAAGCCATGGTCTCAGCCTCAACCTTACGATAAGGATTAAACTTACCTATTGGCTTCACACCCTCATCGGTAGGCATAATCTTTGGGAAGCTGCCATCGGCATTATACTTAAACTCCTCAACGGCCACACTACGACCGAAGCCACCACCCTGAGGCAGTTTACCAGTGTGGTAGAAGAAGTAGCTGTGCCCCTTGAAGTCGGCCACGCCACAGTGGTTGGTAAACGAGTTGGTATCGCACAGCGGCATAATCTCGCCAGCATACTTCCATGGACCAAGTGGTGATGGGGCCGTACTATACGAGATATGCTCAGGCACGCCACCAGCAGCATACAGCAGCTGATACACGCCATTGCGCTTAGTAAGCCATGGACCCTCTACATACGAGTCCTTATACTTCTTACCCTTCCCGCGCTCCTTCATCATCGGACCACCGAAAGCCTCTTCCGTCATAGGCAGCTTACCCAGCTCACCCTCGTACGATATCATGTCGCGATTTAACTTCAAGTAATATACCTGTGGATTTCCCCACATCAGCCATGCCTGTCCGTCGTCATCTATCATCACTGTAGGATCGATATGATCCCAAGAACCGTTTTCAAACAAAGGCTTACCCAAGGCATCTTTAAATGGTCCGATTGGCGAGTCTGCCACAGCTACACCAATAGCCATTCCACCAGATATCCTTGAATGAGCACAGATATACCAGTAAAACTTACCGTCGCGCTCAATAGTCTGTGATGCCCAAGCACGATCGTCAGCCCAAGAGAAGCTCTCAAGTGCCAGAGGTGACCCGTGATCCTGCCAGTTTACCATGTCCTGAGTTGAGTAAACGCGCCACTCCTGCATCCAAAAGAAATCTGCGCCATCCTCATCATGGCCGGTATAAACATACATTGTTCCGTTGTGTACCATTGGAGCAGGGTCGCTTGTACACCATGTCTGCACGAAGGGATTCTGTGCCTTCGCACATGTAGCAAGCAACATCATAGCTGCTATCGCGGTAGTTTTCTTGATCATTCTATTATCGTTTATTAGTTTACGACTGCAAAGGTACATCAAAATTACGACATCGGATTTCCCAAATGTATCATTTACTTTATGAAACGTAACACATACAAAAAGTCCGGGCCTTAACAAGCCCGGACATCTAGAAGAACACGAAGTTCAAAATTATTGCTTACCATAAACCTTTGGTGATTCCTTACCAAAAAGGAATTGCTTATGATACCCACCCAGATCAATGATAATCTTTTCAAAAACAATACCAGGATCTTGAGGATGAATAGTCAAACTATGCACTCTCTGATTGATATCTAGCGGAAGTTCAACTACCTTCTCTACCACTCTACTTGCCACCGTTGGATAGTATTTTGTGTAGATATTCTCAGGTTTCTCATTCAGATCTTTGTTGAAATTAACATCAACAGGAGAGTGACCGTCAATAGACAGATCGTAAACCAAACCACCTTTATCAAGGAAATCAAGCGTAGATTTTGTAATAACATGCACCTTTACGTTCTTTACATTTTCTGCTTCAAAACGATATACTAGATTTGCTTCTTCTGTTCTTGCCGTATATGGCATTAGAGCAATACCACTAAGCGTACGTCCCATATATGGGATGACAGTCCACTTAGCTGTCGATGCATCCTGACGACTATATGTATGCTCAGCCTCAATACTGATATAGCCATCACGTGGAGAGAACACCGGTCCATTTTCCGGTGTGGCAACAGCAATAAGCTTCGGGCACACATCTGCACGATAATTATCATTCCATGTACGATAGCTGATATGTTTCTGTATCATCATACCATCCCATTTACCACCCGACATTACCTTATTATAATATAGGCAAAGCATAGAATCTCGCTTAAAAGCCTGATGACAACGCTCAGCCCAAATATTAGCATCAGGATCACCTACTGATGCCAGCCTCCGGTTCATGGCCTGAGCATAATACATCTCATAAATATTACCCATTGCCTGTACTGGGAAAAGGATTATCTGACGATATGCATCCTGACACTCAGGTTTCAACTCCAAAAACAAGCGCAACGCACGAGCCTCTAAAGCATGGTACTCACTTACCACCTGTTCAAACTCTTCACAAGTATACACATTGGCATCCAACATCTCGGAGGTTATGCGTCCATTATATTTGCATACCAGATTTAGAATAGAAGCTGCCTCATCGGCATTTTCCTCGCCAAAACTCTCTACACAGAACTCACGAGTATGATCTAAAAGATTTGACGTGTCATATTTTGACGGATTCCATGCCATATCCATAAATAACTGGATAGGATATTCCATCGGCTTAAGATCTCCTACGTTAAGAATCCAAAGCTTCTGAATACCACCATTATATGCCAGTTGTAACTGTTCCCACATATTTTGTATAGGGGTAACATTTATCCATTTAGAATTTCTTGGCGCCCCTACATAGTCTACATGGTAATACAATCCCCATCCGCCTTTGCGTTTCCTTTCCTCCGCGGTAGGTATTCTGCGCACATTACCCCAATTATCGTCACAAAGTAAGATTGTTACATCATCGGGCACACGCAGTCCTGCATCGTAATAGTCCTGTACTTCTTTATACAGAGCCCATATCTGCGGTGTTTCTTTAGCTGGACGTTTAGTGACCTCTTTAATGATACGACGTTGGTTATTGATAATATTCTCGAGTAATCGCGTATCAGTGCCTTTACCCATTGCTTCGTCACCATCACCACGCATACCTATCGTAACAATATCATCGGTATTCTTCATACGTTCAATACCTTCACGGAAGAAACGATCTAGGTTTTCTTTATTAACTGAATAATTCCATGCGCCCCATCCTTTACGGTTACGTGCATACTCCTGATGGTTTCGCGCCATAGGCTCGTGATGCGACGTTCCCATCATAACACCCATCTTATCGGCAGTCTTTAAATTCTCTGGGTCATCAGCATAGAAAGCCCAGCCCCACATAGCTGGCCACAGATAGTTACCCTTCAATCTCAGTATCAGTTCAAAGACCTTTTCATAGAACTTATGACCACCATAATCGGTACCAAAAGTATTCTTTACCCATGTTGTAAGGCATGGAGCTTCATCATTAAGGAACAAACCGCGATAACGTACTGCTGGCTCACCATCAGTAAACTCACCTTGTTTAATATATATATAGGTATGCTTCTCTATAGGAACGTCAGCCCAATAATACCAAGGAGAAACACCCATCTGCCTTGACAACTCATAAATACCATAAACCGTGCCACGTTTATCACTACCAGCAATAACCAATTGATTACCGATTGTCTTAATGATATATTTCTCGGTTTTACCCTTCAAGTTACTCAATACTCCAGCTTTAACCCATTGATCTATCTGCTTATTGACACCGACTGTGCCTATCAGGATTTCCATTCCTTCAGCAGTTTGTGAAGCAGGATGCCCTGTTACATTCTCTATGTCAGACATCAGATTACTAGCAGCCAGAAGAACACAACTATGCTCATTCTGACTAACACCCACAGAAAAACGTTTCAACTGCCATACATCTGAAGAAGGTTGGAATGAAACAAACTGTTCAGCAGCCTTCACTTTCACACCAATCATGCAGACCGAGAACATTAAAAGCGCCAAGACTTTGGACCAAAAATGTTGTAGAATCATAATCTCTAATGTTACAAATCAAAATATAATGATGCAAAGATATGCCATTTTTAGCACTCTACCTATATTATTTGTATCAAAAAGTTTAATTTTTGTAACATTCCTTTGTTACATTTCAAAAAATGCATTATCTTTGCAACAAATAAACAACTAACGCAACCATTTAATTACTAACAAAACAATGCGAGTTAAGTTCATACTGACACTAGCTTCAATATTCATCTCAACGAATACTTTCGCCCAAAGGGGAAAGTTCTTCAGTACTGACAATCAACTATTGTCGAGTAGCTTTGTTACTCAGGTGTACCTTGATAACGAAGGATTCATATGGGCAACCACACGTAATGGTATAAACCGTTATGATGGCTATCAGTTCCGTGTATTTAAGAAAGAAAACGAGCATGACAGTTCGCTGGCCAGCAATTATGTTAACAGCATGATGCAGGATCGAAACGGTCTGTTCTACTTTGGCATGTACGGTGCATTACAGACATGGGACGGCAACAAGTTCAATAATGTAACCATGCTCGACAAAGACGGTAACATTGGGCACAGCTTCCCAAACTGTTTCCTTGAACGCTCAAACGGTGATGTCCTGGTAGGTACATCTGGTCTGGGTCTGCTTAAATTTAAGAACAAGAAGACTGCTTATCAGGAAAAAGGGCCTTTGGCTTCTATACATACTGTGAATAGTATGATTGAAGACAGAATGGGAGCCCTTTGGATTGTTACCGACAATATGGGCATTATATCCTACGATGGAAAAAAAGTAAAACGCCACCTTCTAGACAACCCTGACATAGTCTTCGCATGTCTGTGCGAAGGAACAGATGGTATCATATATGCAGGAACCGCCAACAATGGTGTATATCGTATGCAGAATGGAACTTTTGTTCATATAGACGAAACAGGAAACAACTCTGTTTCAGCACTATTCTGCGATCACGACGGCATGATTGTCATTGGCTATGACGGTAAAGGAGTTGCCATCTACAATCCTAGAACCAAGGAGTTTGTCAATAATCCATTCTTCTCACTCGAAGTTGACCTATCAATCAGTAAGGTATACTCTATTACCGAGGACAAGAGTGGCAATCTGTGGTTAGGACTGCTTCAGAAAGGAATCTTCATGCAGCCCATCACATTCAAAGGTTTTAACTACATGGGCCACAAGTTAGGTGCTCGTAATATTATTGGTTCCGCATGCGTAGCAAGTGTTGTACTCGATAGCAAACAGCGTATTTGGGTGGGAACAGATAAAGACGGACTATATGTCTACGACTATAACACAAAAGCCGCAAAGCATCTGAAAGAACATTTCCCATCTGTTATCATGACACTTGCCGAAGATCTTAAAGGACGTATCTGGGTAGGCTCATATCGCGACGGCATGGGATGGATAGACCCAATAAGTTTCCAATATCATAAAATACCATTCCCTAAAGATCCTCACCTTATAGTCATGGATATTGCCATAGCAGGCGATGGCAGCCTTTGGCTTGCCACAATGAAACATGGTCTGATTAGGATGGACGCGTCCGACGGGCATATCATCGCACAATATAAGATCAAACCTGGTGCAGAGAAAGACAGAAAGATAAACTGTATTACCAACGACTACATCTCGCAAGTTCATCTTTCGCCCGATGGGAAACGTGTATATGCCTCTACATCCATGGGACTTTGTTGTTTGGACATTGCAGAGAATAGTTGGATTAAGACATTCGGAAAGAACTGCCTTAACTATAGCACTCCTGTAAGAATAACCCGCGAGTACGACGGAAAACTCTGGTATGGCACGAACGAAGGATTATATTGTTACGATCTTCAATCACACGAGACAAAGCAATATACCCGCGAAAACGGACTAGCCGACAATGGTATCGCCACTATTGAACGAGATCCACAGGGCAGACTATGGATTGGAACCGACCATGGATTAAGCTGTTTCACCCCAAAGAACAATATATGGCAAAACTACTTCGCTGATGACGGATTGCAGAGTAACGAGTTTAGCGATGGCGCCTCATTTATCACCTCAAGTGGCATGTTGGCCATGGGTGGAACAGCTGGTGTATCATGGTTCGATTCACAGCATATCTCTCCAAGTAAATGGGAGGCAGAAGTAAAACTCACCTCATTCTCTATCAATGGTCAGCAAGTAAACAAAGCCACCCGATCGGGTAGCTATCTGATAACAGACACTGCCATTATAGCCAGCGATCGCTTTGAACTTTGCTATAACGACAACACATTCTCTATCCAGTTCTCTACACTTACCTACGAGAACCCAGAACACATATCATATTTGTACAGCATCAATGGCGAGCCGTTCAACCGTCTCCAGCCAGGAATGAACATACTTACGCTCTCTCACCTACCCCAAGGCACCTATCGATTTAGGGTAAAAGCAGAAAGAAACAACGTAGAAACCCCTATCAAAGAATTTACCGTTGTGATACACAGTCCCTGGTATCGTTCTGCATGGGCCTATTTCTTCTACGCTATTATTATCGGATTGTTTGCATGGCAATACCTGGCCTATCGTCGTCATAAAGAACAAGACAAGCTCCGCCTTCAGGCTCATATTCACGCCGAAGAGATGGGCGAGGCAAAACTACGATTCTTTATGAACATGAGTCATGAGATTCGTACTCCTATGACTTTAATTCTCACACCATTGCTTTCACTTATCAAGAACGATACAGACCCACACAGAAAAGGTGTTTACGAAACTATCAGACGTAATGCAGAGCGAATTCTCAGCCTTATCAACCAGATGATGGACCTCCGAAAGATTGATAAGGGACAGATGCAGATGCGTATGCGCGAAACCAACCTCGTTGGATTTGCCAGAGATATTTACAATCTCTTTGACAATCAAGCCAAGTCAAAACAAATCAATTTCCTATTCAATCACGATAGCGAGGAGATACCCGTATGGATTGACCGTCAGAACTTTGACAAGGTATTTATGAACGTCCTTTCGAATGCCTTCAAATACACCCCAACAGGGGGCGAAATCGGTATCCGTCTCACTCACAACACCGAGTCAGCTACAATAGCGATATACGATAATGGAGAAGGAATTCCGGAAGATAAGATTAATAGAATCTTCGATCGTTTCTATCAGACACCGACCTCAATCAACGACCGCTATGTAGGTACAGGCATCGGTCTAGACCTTACACGTTCACTTGTAGAGCTTCATCATGGAACCATTACTGTACATAATCTTGAGAAGGGCTGCGAGTTCGTTATCACTATCCCAATGGGTAATAGTCATCTGAATCCAGACGAAATGCTTCTTGACGACGACTCCACTGAAGCCATAACACCTGAGCTGATTTTAGAGGAAGAATCAGACTCAGAACTTATCACCCCAATGGCAGAGATGATGCCACAGAACCGCAGGACTACTTTGGTTATAGCCGAGGATGACGAAGAGATCCGTAACTATCTCGAGAGCGAACTCTCTAACGACTACGACGTTCATACCTGTACGAATGGTCGTGAGGCATTAGGCGAGATCATACGTACCAAGCCCGACTTGGTTTTAAGTGACATCATGATGCCCGAGATGGATGGTAACACACTGTGTACCAAACTCAAGACCAATCCGAACACAAATTCTATTCCAGTTGTTCTGCTTACCGCCAAGAGTCGCGACGAGGATAAGCTCGAAGGACTGGAAACAGGCGCCGACGCATACATCGTTAAACCATTTAACATGGATATCCTGCGCCGCACAATCATCAACCTTATCAATAAGCACCGACTGTTGCGACTCAAATACGAGCGCAATGACAATCTGGAAGAGCAGGTTGACGAAATTCGCCTTAAGTCGCCCGATGAGAAGTTGCTGGAGCGCATCATGGAGTGCATCAACAAGAATTTGAACAATTCCGACCTGAGTGTCGATATGATCGCCGACACTGTTGGTATTAGCCGAGTACACCTACACCGCAAGATGAAAGATCTTACAGGTCAGACACCTCACGACTTCATCCGTAACATTCGCTTGAAGAAAGCAGCACAACTACTGGCCAACCAGGGCATGAACGTTACCGAAGTGATGTACGCCTGCGGATTTGCGAACTCAGCTTCATTCTCTACTGTATTCAAAAAATTCTACGGAATGTCGCCACGCGACTATATGCGAGAACACGAGGAAAGATAATAATGTTAATAAAGGAAGGAACGTATGAAACGATTGGCTACCATTCTGATTGCCATATTCTGCACACTTGGCACACAAGCGCAATATGACCGTCAAAAAATTTTGAAAGTCTATAACTGGGATGAGTATATTGGAAAAGGTGTTATTGAGAAATTCGAGAAATGGTATAAGGAAGTAACTGGTAATACCATAAAAGTCGAGTACGTAACCTATGACTACCCAGAAGACTGTTTCGCACAGATGCAAAGCGGACAGATAGACGCTGATGTATTCTGTCCGCCCGAATACCTGTTCGAACGTATGATGAAAAATGGGTTTCTTCATCCTATCGACACCAGTTTTGTCGAAAAAGGTATTCCGAATTGGATGAAAGGAACTTCGCCATTTATCGACAATCTTCTTCAACTCATTGGCGAAACACAAGGCATTAGAGCAAAGGACTATACCGTTGGATATCTTTGGGGAAATACTGGCGTACTTATCAATACCAAATACGTTAAGCCCGAAGAGGTTTATAGTTGGGAGTTTCTGTTTGATTCCAAGTTCCGCGGCAAGGTGATTATGAAGGATTCGTTTAGCGATCTGTATAATCTGCTCATCAATTACGCCTTCTACGAAGAAATTAAGGCAGGCGTTACTAACCGTAACCTATTAGCGACATATCTTACAAACCGTAATATTGCCATTGTAGAAGATCTGCTGGAAAAAGCGCGCCCACAGATGAAGAGCTTTGATGTGGATGATGACAAACGACTAATGGCCGATGGAAGCAATTGGATGAGTGTGACCTGGAACGGCGATGCCAAATGGGCCATCGACGAGGCTAGCAAAGATGTAAACCTACAATATATTGTACCCAAGGAAGGCAGTGATTGCTGGATGGACTGCTGGGTTATCCCCGCATGTACAAAAAACGCTGAAGCAGCCAGTTATTGGATAAACTTCATTTGCCGTCCAGATATAGCCCTTCTCTGTATGGACGAAACAGGTTACAGCTCTGCCATTGCCACGCCCGACATTTTGAGAACAGTAACCAATGACAAGATCAAGGAGACTATCGATCTCAGCTATTTCTTTGGTCCTAAAGCTACTGCTGTTCATGTCGACAGTGTCATGTACCCCGACATAAATACAATAAATCGATGCAGTTTCCTTCGCGATAGCGGCGATCGCCAGGAGGTTATTCGTGAAATCTGGGATAAGATAAAGAATAAATCTGTCATCAACTATTGGCATATTGCCATTGCAGGATGCATTCTCTTGGCAATCATCCTCACATGTATTATCATCTTGCGCAGATTACGTAAATAAAAAAATGACCACCACTAAAGGGTGATGGTCATTTTCTTCAGGTCTTTATCCATCGAACTGTTTCCGTAGAGTATCTCATACTTTCCGGGCTTTGTTCGCATGGTATTTGTTTCCGAATCCCAGAATTCAAATGCTTTTGCATCCAGTTTCAGAGTAGCCTTAACCGTCTCACCAGCCTTTACATCCACACGCTGAAAAGCACGGAGCGACTTCAACGGTCCCTCAGCATCGCCCAAATTGCGAATATACACCTGAACAGTCTCTGTACCATTGCGTTTTCCTGTATTAGTTACGGGAATGGTAACAGACTCTTTACCCTGCAACGTAGCCTCACCAATTACGAAGTTAGTATAGCTCAGGCCGTAACCAAAAGCGAAGAGAGGATCATTGAAATAACGGTATGTACGTCCTTTCATTGAGTAATCCTCATAATCAGGCAACTGAGAATCGTTTTTATAAAATGTTACAGGCAGTTTACCGCTTGGATTACAATCACCAAAAAGGACCTCAGCTACGGCTGTACCGCCTTCCTGACCAGCATACCAAGCCTGAACAATAGCTTCGCAAGTTTCGGTTTCTGGAGTCAAAGCGATAGCAGAACCAGAACAGTTTACGAATATAACCTGCTTACCAGCCTCTTTCAGAGCCTTCAGGAAATCTCGCTGAACCTTTGGCAGTTCTATGCTAGTACGGTCGCCACCCTTGAATCCTTCTATCTGCACCGGCATCTCCTCACCTTCTAAGGCTGCAGAAATACCACCACAGAAGATAACCTTGTCAATGCCCTTCAGCTTGTCAATCATCTGCTGATAGTCAATAGGCAACTCCTTGGCAATGTTAATCTTCAGGTTTGCATTATAGGTATGGATATGCGAGAAACGAACCTCTATGTTATAACTCTTGCCCTTCTCTGCCTGTATAGCAACACGGTTAGGAGTTGTACGCCAGATATGGTGCATAAACTTGCGTTCACCATTGATATAGAGTTCAAAATGCCCACAACCATCCACGTTTACAACATATTCGCCTGCCTCTTTTGGCGTAAACACTGTCTCATACTTTGCCGAGAAATCTTCAAGCTGTACCCCAGGAGCGAAATTGTGCATACCTGCAGTAGTAACAGCAAGAGGAGTAGTATAATACTGTGTAGTAACAGGTTTACCTTCCATCTTTCGGTTATTCCAGAAAGTTCCCTTCAAGCCCTTCTTACCACCAAAGCTACACTGCGAAGCCATCAAACAATCCATAACCTTGTCGTAGGTCAGGTCACATCCAGCATGATAGTATAGTTTCTTCTGCTTTGCCTTGATACCATCCAGAATTGTTACCGTGTGGTTTGGCATACCATTATAGTTTCCCCACATCATGGGAGCATTGTCGGCATTTGGTCCTATAACAGCAATTTTCTCTGCATTCTTTTTCAATGGCAGAATATTATTCTTGTTTTGTAGCAAGACAATAGTCTGGCGAGCCATATTTAGAGCTGTTTGTGCATGCTCTTTGCAAGACATCTTTGAATATGGTATCTTTGCCCATTCTACGAGCGAAGGATCATCCATTTCACCCAAGTCAAAACGACCTTCCAACAAGCGTATCACATGCTTGTCAACCTCAGCCTCAGTAATAAGCCCGCGCTTCACTGCCTCTGGAATACTACGATAAGCATAGCCATAGCCACATTCCACATCAGTACCGGCAATAGTAGCCTTAGCTGTAGCGTGAACAGGATCAGATGAGGACTTGTGCGACTCATAGAAATCACTTACAGCACCACAGTCGCTCACTACAAGATATTTAAATCCCCATTCATCACGCAAGATTGTCTGAAGAAGTCGCTGCGAGCCGCAACATGGGTCATCGTCCAGTCTTTGATAAGCACACATCACCTCACGAACTTTACTCTCCTCCACCAGTTTCTTGAATGCTGGCATATAGGTTTCCCAGAAGTCGCGTGGTGACACATTTGTGAGATTAGCACTATGACGAGTGTACTCTGGACCACTATGTACTGCATAATGCTTGGCACAAGCCCACAATTTACGATACTTTGCAGACTCAGGACCTTGCAAACCACGAACCACCTGGTCGCCCATAACACTTGTCAGATATGGATCCTCACCATATGTCTCTTGTCCTCTACCCCAACGTGGATCACGGAAAATGTTCACATTTGGAGTCCACACACTCAGGCTATGGAATTTCTCATCCTCGCCCGACCCGCGCTGCATACGTTCATTATACTGTGCACGAAACTCTGTCGAGGCAATATCAAACACATTGTATAATAATGAAGGATTAAACGATGCAGCCATAGCTACCGGCTCTGGAAATACCGTTACATGATCCATATTGGCGGCTCCATGCAGAGCCTCACTCCACCAGAAAAACTTCTTGATACCAAGACGTGGAATAGCCGGACTCTCGTCAAGCATCAGCATGGCTTTCTCTTCCAATGTCAGTCTTCCACAGAGATCTACGGCTCTCTCCTTAGCCGATAGATTAGGATTTTGATAAGGATACGTCTGTGCCGATGCCGATAGACATGCACAGAATGCAATTGTTAGGAATAGTTGATACTTCATGAAATCTTAATATTAAATTTTTAATGTTTTAATCTTTAAAGCCTTGTCACCTTATAAGTTCTGCCAGGAATTGTTTCCACATCGTACTCATAGACTTTTCTGACTGGCAACAGCTTAAACTCACTCAACTCTGCCGACTTCAATGGTTCTCGAATAACAGCAGATTTCAGCAACTCGTTTTCACACTCTCCTATAGCAGCAGAAAGGCCTTCGCCTTTCAGAGGCACATACGAACGTAGACGCAACTTTCCACCTATCTTCGAGAAAATGTCTGCCTCAGACAATTCTCCTTTGTTCCATTTCATATCAACAACAAAGGCACCTCTTGCTCGCAGACCTTTAACCTCGCCCTCCGACCACGCATCAGGCAGAGCTGGCAACAGGTGTACAGCTCCATCATGACTCTGCAATAACATCTCACATATACCAGCCGAACAGCCAAAGTTGCCGTCAATCTGGAAAGGCGGATGAGCATCGAACAGGTTAGGATAAGTTCCACCACGCGGTCCCCACTCTGTCGTATATGGTATCGGGGTTAGCATATTACTAATGATACGGAAGGCATGATTGCCATCAAGCATACGAGCCCAGAAATTTATCTTCCATCCCAGACTCCATCCTGTTGCCATATCACCACGCTGATTCAAAGTGTTAGCAGCAGCGGTAAACAGTTCGGGATGAGAGTATGGAGAAATCTGGTTTGACGGATACAATCCGTACAGATGCGATATATGCCGATGCTCATCCTTGGGGTCGTCACCATCTATCAGCCACTCCTGCAATTGTCCGTATCTACCTATCTGCATAGGGGGCAACTGGGCTATGGCATTACTCAACATCGTGGTATAAACGACATTGTCATAACCCAATATCTGATGAGCCTTAAGAGTACTTGTCAGCACATCAAACACGATTTGGTTATCCATGGTCGAACCTGCCGTTACAGTAGTATTCTTGCCTACAGGTCCATGTTCGGGCGACACTGTAGGTACGGTAACAAGCCATCCGGCAGCCTGTTTCACCTCTCCATTCTTAGGATACTCCTGCATATACGACAACAGGAAATCAGAAGCCCCCTTCAGTATAGGATAACATCGCTTCAGGAAGTCCTTATCGCCTGTATACAGATAGTGTTGCCACAGATGCGTTGTAAGCCAAGCGCCACCTGTTGGGAACATACCCCATGTGGTACCGTCAACAGGACCGGCAATACGCCAAAGGTCTGTATTATGGTGAGCCACCCAACCTGGACAGTCATACATCTGTCGTGCAGTCTTTTTTCCAGTCTCACTCAAATCGCGTATCATCATAAACAACGGTTCTTGGGTTTCTGCCAGATTACCCACCAGTGCAGGCCAATAGTTCATCTCTGCATTGATATTGATAGTATATTTCGAATCCCATGGAGCATCTTTTTTATTGTTCCATACGCCTTGCAGATTTGCAGGCTGACCACCTGGCTGAGACGATGAAATGAGCAGATATCTACCATACTGCATCATCAACGAGATAAAGTCAAGATCGGTGCCATCAAACTTTGCCAATCGCTCATCGGTAGGCAGGCTAGACTTACTAGCCTGATTAACATTACTAGCCCCACTAGATAAATTGAGCGAAACACGATTGTATTGCTCCTGATATTTCTGCAGATGTCGCTTCAATAGTGTCTTGTAACTCTTACCCTGCAGCGATGCCATAGTATAGCTGTTCTTAAGCTCCGGATTACCGCTTATATCCTTATAGTTCACATAGTTAGTGGCAGCAGTAATGAGTATTGTAGCTGCAGTAGCATTCTTAACGTTCATGCTACCTGCATCATCTTGTACAGCTCCGTCGGCTACGACTTTCACACGAACCTCAGCTTTGAGTTTGCCCGGAATTCCCTCGTGTTCCACATTATTAATATAATAGGCCATTTCGTGCTTATCCAGCAGCTCTCCGTGTTGTGCCTGTTCATTCTGCAGGTACGACACAGTAAAATTTAGCATCTTTTTCTTGCTGGCTGTGATTTGCACAACTATGGCGTTATCAGCCTGTGATGCAAACACAATTCGCTCGTATTTCACGCCATCAATTTCAAAACTGGTTGTGTTAAGTGCATCAGCCAGACTCAGTTCACGGCGATAATTAGTAGGTTTCGAATGACTCTGATAGTCGAATTTCATGTTCAAATCACCCAATGGCATATACTTTTGGCCATGCGGGCCCTTAAAGAAATATCGGTCTATCAGACCTTGCGCCTCTTGTTCCTTTCCTTCAAATATCAGTTTGCGCACTTCACTGATAACGCTTTTTGCACTAGGATTATTGTTATCGTGGGGCGAACCGCTCCAGAATGTTTCCTCGTTCAACTGTATTTGCTCGTTGTTTGTACCGCCATATACCATCGCTCCTAGGTGCGAGTTTCCTATAGGTAGTGCTTCTAACCAATGGTTTGCTGGTTGATGATACCACAGTTTATGTTGTTGTGCGTTAACAGCGATTACTGTGCACGCACAAATCAGCATGGTTGTAATGATTCGTTTCATAAATGCTATTGGTTTAATTTTGCGGCAAAGGTACAAAAAAAATTTCAAAACAATACAAATAAAAAAGAAAAACCCTGGGACAAGAAACGCTTTTCTATGTCCCAGGGAAGGAAAAACTACTAACTACTAATATAACTAAAACAATTTTAACCGATTCTTTATCTTATCTGGGTGCAAAGTTAGTGCATTTTTTCGAAAGTGGCTTACTCTTATGTTACATTTACTTTTTAATTTGTTTCAAAGCCTAAAAAAACACACTTTTTTCGCACTTTTTATTTATTTGAAGAGCTTCTGAGCCATCTTTTGCAGGCAACGACGCCATGTCAGGAACTCATGAGCAGTACCCTCAGATATCAAACCTTCGGCATTGAAACCAGCAGCTTTCAGTGATTCAACACTCTTATTGATACCCTCAGGATTCTCCTTGTCACCACAACCCTCGAAGATATACTTCACACACTTTGGATCCTTAATCTCCTCTGGAGCATACTGACCGCCAGAAAGCAGTCCCCAATATCCGAACACCTCAGGACGGCGCAATGTGATGAGTTTAGTAGTCATACCACCCATTGACAATCCAGCCATAGCGCGATTCCATTTATCGGTTTTGGTCAGGAAGTTAGCATCGATATAAGGAATCAACTCGTCGATAAGCACCTTCTCAAACTCCTCTGCAGTGAATCTGCCGATTGAACCGAATTTGAAGTCGTTGGTCAGTCCATAAGCCATCACAATAATGAATGGCTTAATCTTACCATCGGCAATCAGGTTGTCCATAATCAACCCGGCTTTACCCTGTACAGGCCAGCTAGTCTCATTCTCGCCCCATCCATGTTGCAGATACAGTACAGAATAGCGCTCCTGAGTAAGCTTACCACCCTTACCTTTCACAAGTTTGCCATAGCCATAAGGCAGGTAAACAGTTGCTTCCTGCATCTTGCCCAAACTCTTTGAATAGAACAGCACCTTCTGCATGTTTCCATGAGGGATATTAGTGCGCTCAGCATAGAAGTCCTGATCAGGAGCAGGAATCTCGATTCCACTCTCCCAACGGCATGAGCCAAAGTAGTTATGTGTACCAGGATCATTGAATACACCACCGTCGATAGTCAGATGATAGTAGTGGAAACCGGGATCCATTGGGCCCTCGGTGGTTCCTACCCATACACCATCCTTATCCTTGCGCAGTACAGTACCGCCACGACCACCAAGACCCAGACTTACGATCACAGACTTAGCATCGGGAGCCTCAACACGGAAGCGAGCATAACCCTCGCTGTTAACCATTGGATACTGTTGTCCTGGCTGGTTGCAAGGATTGGGAACAAAATCCTCCTTTGGCTTACGATTTTCAAGAGCCTCATCGAAGTCACGGATAATCTGAAGCGAACGCTTAGCCTTGAAATTCTCGTCGAAAGGCAGTGGATGGTTGTTTACACCCAACCATGAGTCCTTATCACTCAGATTCCAGAAAGTTACGTTGTCAATAACATCCTTATGCTTACGGAAAATCTTGAACAGACGAGCATACTGATCTTCCTGCAGAGTCTGGATATAACCAGCCTGTGGCTTAGCCTCACCACGAGAGAACATCAGCTGTCCACCACTCTCGGTGTTTGTACGCAGGTCAAGCTCGGTGATATGGATGTGCTTGACAATCTCGCTGAATCGAGTAATTGCCTTATCGAGCTGCTCCTCATCAGGGAAGTAGATATTGTAATGACCCTGCATGCCGATACCATCGATGGGCACACCAGCCTCCTTCATCTTCTTCACCATATCATAGATACGCTCGCGCTTGCCATTGTCTACACAGCTATAGTCGTTATAGAACAGCAGTCCGTCAGGATCAGCCTCGCGGGCAAACTCAAATGCCTTGGCAATGAACTCGTCGCCGCAGAGCTTGAAGTGACGGCTCTGACGATAAGGACTGGTCTTTACCATCTTACCATCAACAAACTCGAATGGACGACCATCATCAGCCATAGCCTCATTCACTACGTCCCAAGCATAAACCACGTCCTTGTAGCGGTTAACAACGGTGTGGATGTGCTCACGCAGACGCTGATAGAACACCTCTTTCTTTACTGGTTTGCCTTTCTTGTCAACGAACATCCAATCAGCGAACTGAGAGTGCCAGCACAGACAGTGACCGCGCATCTTGATACCGTTCTCACGGCAGAAGTTGGCGATACTATCGGCCAAACCGAAGTTCCACACCCCCTCTTTCGGATGAATCTCACCCGGTTTCCAGGCGTTCTCAGCGGTTACGCTGTTATACTGTTTCTTAATGATTGCTATCTGGGCAGGATCCGATACATTAAACTTGTTCACGGCCACACCAATTGTAAAATAGCCCTTGTAGGCATCCTTCAGGCCCTGACCTGCAGAATAGTCTACAGGACGTCCCCACTGAGCCGATGCAGTGATGCTACCGGCAAAAAGCGATAACGCTAGAAATAGTTTCTTCATATTTGCTATTATTGTCTTTGTTTGTAAAGTTATTCGGGTGCAAAGGTACGATATTTCCCACAAAGACACTATTATCAGAGTATCATATACTTTATCATTTGTACCAAAAACGCCCCTACCAATCAATGTAGGGGCGGAATTAGTTAGACTGTCGATTCTAAAAACTAATATATTAAAAGTAAAGTTGGCCTACGCGACACATCCTAATAGAGAGATAGGACATTATATGTTAAAGCAGTTGTAAACACCCTCTAAAGGTAGGGCTTCTATGCATCCTGCGATGCATAGAAGCAGGATGATTAATAATGATCCAAGACCTCCATGACAGCACGTCTAATGCAAGTCATCGGCTCATCGAGATTCATAGAATCTACTAAGTTTTTTAAGATGAGAGAGTTACTTTCATAGATAAAACAATCCAGAAACTGTGGTACTACCACTCTGCATTACCAAATAATATTCTCCTTTTGGGAGATGGTTGATATCAATATACAATGTATTACCTGCACTGAATGCCAGAAGCCCCTGTGAATATACGGTTCCATTCTCATCACAGACATAATAGCTGTAAATGGCGTTTGCAGTGTTAGTAACAGCCAGCTGTCCAGCAGCCTCATCAAGGAAAGCGGTAATCGTTCTTTTTACGTTCTGTCTTGCTGGAGCTCTTGTTGGACCTACAGTACCATTAAGTTTAGGTGTAGTTCTGTACTCCAGACAGATTTCGTCATTTTCAGTCCCCTGGGCCAGCATCATTGTACTTTGTGCCATAAACACAAATAGAAATACTAGTAATTTTAAGTTCTTTGTCATAATCCATTTAATTTTTTAGTTTTAAAATCGACAGTGCAAAAATAGTCACTATTATGAATTTAGCGAAATTTTTCTTGTTTCATTTTGTTTCTGGAAACAATTAGAAACAAAATATTGCCTAAAACTAGCGGTTTCTATTTGTTTTTTGTATCTTTGCACACGATTATTTAATAAAACTGAATATGAGTTATTTATTTTCTCGTTGTGTTCTCGCAACCATAATCTTATGCGTAGCATCCTGTTCCAACCACCATTTCCTTGACAAATTGGAACAAATAAAGGCTGTTGGAGACTATGATCCTAACAAAGCCATCGTTATGCTTGATTCGCTCGAAATCAGCATTCGAAACGAGAGCGATTATGTCCGTCATAAATATGACCTGTTGCGAATTCGCCTGAATGACAAAGCTTACAAGACGCCTACCTCAGACATTATGATTAAGCAGCTGGTCGATTATTTCGAGAGCGAAGAATCTGCCATGGAGAAACAGGAGGTAAACTACTATGCCGGCAGTACCTACCGCGATTTACAAGACACGCCACGAGCTTTAGAATACTTCTTTAAATCACTCGAGTTTGCTGATGGTTCAGAAGTATTTGATTCTATCATGTTACGTAACACATATTCTAATATACATTTCCTTCAATATAGGGTGCAAGATTATAACAATGCAGTTATAACGGCACTTAAGGAGCTGGAAATAAGCAAGAAAACAAAGAGTAATCTCATTGTTTCATATATGCATATTGGTGCATCTTGGTTAGCTTTAGATAGTGCAACACAAGCTGAAGCCGCATTGGATTCAGCATTTTCACTTATTGTGAAGTCGAATAATATTTCTTCACACCAAAATCTTCTCATTCATCTGTTGAATAACTATTCTGAGTTAAAATGCTTATCAAAAGCAAAAGAATGTCTGTCCTTAATCGATATCGACCCCAAGGATGATTTATCATCATTCACATCATTAGCCTTGGCACAATATTACAAATCGTTAGGCATTAACGATTCTACTATAGTATATTGTAAACGTATTCTTGATGGTAGTACTGATGTTGATGATATGTTCGATGCAGCAAAGATCCTATATCGTATTTATGGTAATACTGGTGATATCAGTAATGCATGCAAATATGCCGATATATATATGCAGCTAAGCGATTCCATTGACTTTGGAAAACGTCAGGAGTTAGCAGCTACGGTTAATAACGAATATCAGTACCATCTGGATCAGAAAAAAGAGCGCGATTTGTATGAAGAGAAGAAGAAATTCAGAAATGCTCTTATTATTGTTTCATTCATAACGCTTCTCTCTGCCAGTATCGCCTACATCTTCTATGTTCGTAGACGTAACAAGCATCTGCAAGTCGTTGTAGCCCTTTCGTCTGAACTACAGCGTATCTCTGATGACGACAAGCAACTGCGTGAAGATATCAAAGCCAAGGAAAAGGAGCTCGACAATTCTACAAGCGAGCTTGATAGTATCAAGAGTGAACTGCAACACGTGAACATAGAACTTTTAGAGTTCGACAAAACCCTGAAGGAGAAAGAGCAGCAACTGGCAGATAAGATAGAACAGAACAAGGCTGTGATGAGTATGATGCATCAATCTGAGCTTGAAGATAATGCAGAAGATGTGATTTATAACATCCGCCAGTCGTCAATCGGCCGAAAGAAAATGACGTCAGCCGATTGGAAGAAGCTCTATCAGGCCGTAGACCAACTATATCCCACATTTAAAGATCGGTTATTAAAAGAGCTTGGATCCTTCACCGATCAGCAAATGCAGGTATGTTATCTCATGAGGATAGGACTCTCTAAGCCCCAGATTCAAAACATTACCAACCTATCGCGAGTCACCGTCTGGCGCTGGGTTAAGAAATACGAATGGGTTCTCGATTCCGACGATAAGTTATAATTCCGATTATTACGGTACAGATAACCTCCCCAAGAAAATCATTTTTTGATTTTCTTGAGGAGATCTATCTTGCCATCATCAATGAGTTTCAGGATGAGCTCGCCAAAGAGGGTGTTCTGCCAAGCGAACCAATGACGGCTGTATTTCGAGGCGTTGTTCTTGTTGAACGACTCGTGCATAAAACCAGTGCCAGCATCAGTATCGACGAGCATTTGGATGCACTGCTGAATCTCCTTGTCGTCAGTGCTGGTAAAGGCTCGCATCATGATTGACATGGGCCAGACCATATCGTAACCTACGTGAGGACCGCCGATACCCTCGCCTGCCTTGCCACGGAAGAAGTATGGGTTATCCTCACTCCAAACAAAACGACGAGTATTCTGATAGATAGGATCGTTAACGTCGACATCGCCAAGATAGGCCATAGCCAGCAGGCTGGGCACGTTTGCATCATCCATAAGGTGCTGATTGCCGAAACCATCAACCTCGAAAGCATATATCTTACCATATTTAGGATGGTTGTATATGGCGTACTGCTGCAGGGCGTCGCTCACTTCATTAGCTAATGCTGTACACTCATCGGCAGTCTTGGCATCTTTATTCACTTTTGTCAGGATGTCGGCAGCCTTGCGGAGCGATGTAACAGCAAAGAAGTTAGACGGAATGAGGAATGGGAACACGGTAGCATCGTCACTGGGACGGAAAATCGAGGCGATAAGACCTACTGGCTTGATGGGATTGCCGTAACCACCGTGGCTTACCGTGTCGTACTGCTGGGCGGTAGTGCGCTGGAAGTGGTACGGGCCAAGTCCGTCCTTGCGTTGCTGCTCGCGGAAGGTCTTAAGTATCTTGGCGATAGCCTCCTGCCAGAGCGGACCGAAGATAGAATCATCGCCTGTTACCTGCCAGTAGTAATAAGCTAAGCGCAGGGGGTAGCAGAGTGAATCAATCTCGTACTTGCGCTCGTGCAGGTTAGGATTCATATCGGTATGATCACTCTCCCATTCACTGCCGGTAGGTCCCATGTTAAAGGCGTTGGCATATGGATCGATACAGATACACTTGAGTTGGCGCAGGATGGTGCCACGCACCATCTTGCGGATTTTCTTGTCTTTCTTGGCAAACTGCACGTAGGGCCATACCTGGGCTCCTGAGTCGCGGAGCCACATAGCATGAATGTCGCCTGTATATACAAAGGTGTCGTCATCGCCTTCGGCATCAGAGTAGTGAACGGTGGTGTCGAGGGTGTTTGGGAAACAGTTCTCGAACATCCATGCCAGATAAGGTGCATCCATGAGCAACTTCTTGACTTCGGCAATCTTCTTCTCGATAGTGTCTGACTTAAAAAGACGCTCTTCGACGGCTGGTCTGCGTGATACATTTGTGTTGTCTGCTGGAGCGGCAATACCCTTGCTCCAGTCTTCAATCCCATCGGCTAGCATAGGTAATGAAAGCCCTGCCAATAGGATAGTAGTGAGCAGTCTACGTTTATTCATATCTTTATATTATTATTGTTTTTTATTTCTTCGAGTGCAAAGATACAAATTGTTTCCCATGTTCTTGTCTTATTACCTGCCAAATCTGTATTTAAGACAAAAATTGCAGAAACGAGGACATTGTTTTATTCTGATATGTATACCTTTGCGACACCAATAGATTAATTAACGAAATATGAACAAAAAAACTCTAACGTTACTGATTGCACTGCTAACTACTGTACACATTGTTGAAGCAGGCAATTTAACAACAAAGGTGAACCCGTTTGTGGGAACCACCACTTTATGGCACCCAAAGGATTTGGGGTATACCCGCACTGAGACGAAACGTGCCTGGGGAGCCGAGGCTTTCCCTGGTGCCGCACTGCCCAATGCCATGGTACAGCTCACACCTGTGACGATGTATCCGTCGGGTTCGGGCTATCAGTATGAAGATCACCAGATATATGGTTTCGCACACACGTGTAAGGGGCACTGGAACCTGCTGCATCTGCCCATCATGCCCGCCACGGGTAGGTTCTACCCCGATAATTTCTGTTCATGGTTCAGTCATGATAACGAGTCGGCCCATCCTGGCTACTATCAGGTGTATCTGGACCGTTATCATGTAAATGCAGAGCTTACGACCACCTTGCGCTGTGGTTTCCACCGTTACACCTTCCGTCCTGAGGACGAGAAGAGGCTGATTGTTGACATTACCAGAAGCAACAACCGTCCACGCCAGTGGGAGATTAAGAAGGCTGGTGCCAACAGTTTTGAGGGATTCCAGGATGGCGAAGGCCGCATCTATTTCTATGCCGTAGCCAATCACAACGTGAGTGAGGTGACGATACAGAAGGACCACCGCCACCAGATAGCAGTGGTAGACTTCCTTAATAATAAAGGTTCGCGCGCGTTAGAACTTAAAATCGGTTTCTCGTTTGTGAGTGTAGCCAACGCAAAGCAGAACCTCGAGGCCGAGATGTTGAACAAGCGCTTTGAGGAAGTACGTCAGGATGCAGACGATATCTGGGATAAGCAGTTAAGTCATATTCAGGTGGAGGGCGGCACCGAGAAGCAGCAGAACATGTTCTACTCTACTCTCTACCGTGCTTTCCTGTGGCCTGCACTGCGTAGCGATGTTAACGGCGAGTATACCGACGAGCAAGGCAGAGTGGTAAAGGCTGATTACCGCTACTACACCAATCCCTCATTCTGGGACACCTACCGTAATAAGCTCATTCTGCTAGGTATGATAAACCCCGACGTGGCATCGGACATCATCAAGTCGATTATCGACAAAGGTGAGAAAGCCGGTGGCTATATGCCCACTTTCTTCCATGGCGATCACGCCTCAACCTTTGTGGCAGGCTCTTGGCTGCGTGGCATTAAGAATTTTGATTTGCAACGTGCCTATAAGCTCTTGCTGAAGAACGCCACAGTGCCCGGACGCGGCGGTCGCCCCTGGCTGGAGGAATACCTGAAGCAGGGATGGATAGCCGAGAAGGATACCACCAATGTGCCCACATGGGATGAGTACAAGGCATCGGTCACCAAAACCTTAGAATATGCTTACGATGACTATGCAATAGCCCTCGTAGCCCGAGAGCTGAAAGATAAGAAGAACTACCAGCTGCTCATGCAGCACTCGCAGAACTACAAGAACCTCTTCGACGCGTCGACAGGATTCTGGCGCGGCAAGATTGCCGATGGCTCTTGGATTAAGGATTTTGACCCATGGTATCCGTACTATGCCTACATGTACCGCGAGGCTGATGCCTGGAACTCACTGTTCTTTGCACCTCACGATCCAGAAGGAATGGTAGCCCTCTATCCATCGAAGAAGGCTGTTGAGCAGAAGTTAGACTCGCTCTTCTATCTGCCTAACCACGGCTACGAGGCCTGGAACCTCACCGGATTCCTCGGCACTTACTGCCATGGCAACCAGCCCGGACACAGCATTCCCTATGCCTACTACTTTGCCGATAAACAGGAGAAGGCACAAGTCGTTATCGACTCACTACTGAAACATTACTATGGTATGGGCGAAGAGGGTCTGGCCTACGCAGGTATGGACGATGCCGGCGAGATGTCGTCGTGGTTTGTGCTTAACGCCATCGGCATCTACACCTATTCGCCTGCCGACCCGCAGTATATCGTAACGGTGCCCCTCTTTAACAAGATAAGCTTCACACTTGGCACAACAGGCAACACCTTTACCATTCGCCGTGAAGGAACGGGCCGCAAGATAAGTAAGGTCACTATAGGCGGCAAGCAGCTAAAGGGTTGGTTCGTGCCCCACAGTCAGCTGGCGCGAGGTACTGAAATGATAATCAAAACCGAATAATTAACAGTTCATTATAACTAAAATAACATTCAATCTAAAACGTTTTTCTAAATGAAAAAAAATTCTTTCAACTATTCCAGATTCATCTGGCAAGGTTTTATGGGAATGGTCCTTTGGGTAGGTAGCCCGTCCCCTACATTTGCCAATGGTGTCTCGACAGCTGAGGCTAACAACGTTCAGCAGACAACCGTCAGAGGCACAGTTGTTGATGCATCGGGAGAGCCAATGATCGGTGTTACTGTAGCAGTAAAGGGTTCGTCCTCAGGTACTGTCACTGGTCTTGATGGTGGATTCTCTCTTAACTGTAAACCAAGCGATGTATTGGTGTTCTCGTATGTTGGCTATATCAGCCAGGAACTTCGCGCCTCCAGCAATCTGAACCGTGTGGTACTGAAGGAAGACAACGCCATTCTCGACGAGGTGGTTGTTATCGGTTACGGTACAACAACCCGTAAAAGTGCCGTAGGTGCTGTAGACCAAGTACGTTCCGACCTGTTAGAGAACCGTCCTGTAGCCAATGTGACACAGGCTTTGCAGGGTGTAGCACCAAACGTTATCATACAGCGTAGAAATTACAACCCTAACTCACAGAATAACAACTTTAACATCCGCGGTATCAGTACACTCAATGACAACAGTCCGCTGTTTGTTATAGACGGACTGGTTACCGATTACGACAACTTCAACCGTCTGAACCCGAACGATATCGATAACATCTCTATCCTGAAGGACGCTGGTACTGCTGCCATCTACGGTTCGCGTTCGGCTAACGGTGTCGTACTTGTTACCACTAAGAAAGGTAAGAAGAACGAGCGTACAAGCGTTCGCCTGAACGGTATGGTAGGCTGGGAGAATCCGAATATCCTGTTCACACCGGTTACAGGCTACCAGAATGCTGTGCTGCGTAACATGGCTGAGACCAATGTTGGCAATGCACCCGTTTACACCCAGGACCAGATCCTTGATTACTATGCTCATCAGAACGAAGAGAGTTGGGCGCTGAATGAGATATTCAAGACTGCCATGCAGCAGAACTACAATATCAGCATCAGCGGCGGTAGCGATAAGACAACCTACATGGTTTCTGCAGGTTACTTCGACCAGGGTAGCAACTATGTAAGCAACCAGCGGTTCGGCATGCAGCGCTATAACTTCCGTACCAATCTTGTTACCGAGCTGGGCCGACTGAAGTTGACAGCCATCCTTTCGTACACACGTACCGACAGCAAGAATACCAATGGCAGCAGTTTGGAGATTGATGCCAGCCGCGTGCCAAGCAGCTACATCTATAAGATGAAATCACCTGATGGTCGTTATCTGCTGAACGATGTATGGGGTGAGTTCAACCCACTCGGACAGTTGGAGTCAGGCGGATTCGACCGCTATCGCAATAACGCCATTACAGCCAGCGTTACTGGTGAGTTCAAGATCTTTGACGGTTTGAAACTTCGTGGTGTGTTTGGTGCCGATGTAGTTGGCAACAGCCGTTACTCACGCAACATGCCTCAGTACTATTATGCCGGCGAGGATGCCACCGAGCCACGTCCACGTAAGGAGTCAGACTTCAAGACCAGCAACTGGAATGCCGACAATTACCGTCTGAACACCCAGATTCTGCTTGACTATAACAAGACTTTCGGACTCCACACCGTTAGTGCCCTGTTTGGTGCCACCAACGAGTCGTACACATGGGCAAACAACGAGATTTGGAAGAAGTACGTTGATCCCGACCTGGGTACAGCTACCAGCATCACCACCGGTGAGGTAGGAAACATAGGCGGAAACACAACTGTCGACAGCTCTGGTCAAACCAGTATCACCTCTTTCCTCGGTCGTATCGGATATAACTTCAATGAGCGCTACTATGCCGAGTTCGACTTCCGTTACGATGGTAGCTCTAAGTTCCACAAGGACTATCGCTGGGGTTTCTTCCCCTCTGTCTCTGCAGGCTGGCGCATCAGCGAAGAGCCATTCATGGAGAAGTACCGTGAAAACGTAGGCGACCTTAAGATTCGTGGTTCGTACGGTATCCTGGGTAGTCAGGCTGTTGGCGACTACGACCGCTATACACGCTACAGTGTGAGCTCTACCACCTATGCTTACAACAACCAGGCTGTGGCTGGAGCAGGCTTCAACCTCGGTCTGAAAGACTTGACCTGGGAGCGCACCAACACATTCAACATAGGTTTTGATGCCTCGTTCCTGCATAACACGCTGAACGTGACCTTCGATTACTATACCAAGCGCACTAAGGATATCCTGATGAAGCCCCTGCAGCCCAGTGTGTTCGGCACCGAGATGCCAAGTACCAACATCGGCGAGATGTCGAACGATGGTTGGGAGCTCTCTATCAACTATCGTCTGACTACAGGTCCTGTGAAGCATAACTTCTACTTCAACATCGGCGACACCAAGAACAAGGTGACCAAATTCCCCGGTAACGAACAGATAAGCGGTGTCGACGAGATCTACAAGATTATCCGTGTGGGCGAGCCTCTGAACTCGTACTATGCTTGGCAGGTTGAAGGCATCTTCCAGAGCTATGACGAGATTAAGAACTCGGCTCTGCCTCTTGGCGCTGAGGTCGCTCCTGGCGACCTGAAGTTCAAAGATCAGAATGATGATGGCGTGATTGACTCTAACGACCGTGTGATAGTAGGTAACGCCTTCCCACGCTATACCTTCGGCTTTACCTATAGCTTCGAGTGGAAGGGCTTCGACTTCAGTATGTTCTGGCAGGGCGTAGGCAAGCGTTCGCAGATGCTGCGCGGCGAGCTGCTCGAGCCATACCACTCTAACTATTCTTATGTCATGTATAAGCATCAGCTTGACTTCTGGACGCCAACCCATACAGATGCCAAATATCCCCGCTTAGCTGCACAGGGCTCTGCTTCTGATACCAACAACTGGGGCCGTCCATCGGATATCTTCGTGCTCGATGCCAAGTATGCCCGACTGAAGAATCTCGCTATCGGCTACACCCTCCCCAAAAAGTGGATTGAGCCTCTGGGACTGCAGAAACTGCGCGTTTATGCTAACGGACAGGACTTGCTTACTTTGACTAAGAACTCGTTCATAGATCCTGAATCTTCAGAGTTTGGCTCTAACATGAATTCTGGTGGCGGTAACAGTGGTCGTAACTATCCTATGCTGCAATACTATGGATTCGGATTCGATGTGGAATTTTAATAAATAACCTATGAATATGAAAATCAAGAAATATCTGTATCTGTTTGCTGCCATGGGCGCAATAACGCTTACTTCATGCAATGGCATGGAGAATGCTCCTGGCAACGAGTTTACCGATGCTAACTTCTGGAAGTCGCCAGATAGAGCACAGTACATTGTGAACATGGCCTATTCCCAGATGTATAATTCAGACCGCATGTGGAAGGACGAGTCGCTGAGCGATAACATGATCGACGGTCGCTCGGCTACCGACCAGCGTCTGATGCGTATGGGGCAGGCCACTCCCACAACAGGCATCTTCAGCAGTGAGTGGAAGAGTCTGTATGGTGGTATCAAAACCTGCCACGTGTTCCTCGAAAATATCGATGAAATCACCATCGATGCAGCCAAGAAGGCACGTATGATTGCCGAGATCCGTTTCATCCGCGCCTATATCTTCTTCCGTCTTACCAATCTGTATGGCGATATTCCTTTCTTCACGAAGGATATCACTGTCGAAGAGTCGAACACCATCGGTCGCACATCGCATGCCGAGGTGATGGCGTTCATCCATCAGGAGCTGAACGACATTATCAACGACCTGCCCTCGCGCAATGAGTTGCCCGAGAGCGAGAACGGAAAGATTACCAAAGGTGCTGTTATTGCCTTCCAGGCCCGTGCCTACCTGATGGATAGCGATTGGAGTAACGTACAGCGCTATTGTGAGATGCTTATCAATCAGCCCGAGACTTACGGCACTTATGCACTGTTCCCAAGCTATCGCGGACTGTTTGAGGAAGATAACGAGTATAACCAGGAGGTGATTCTCGACCGTGCCTACGTGCGTAACCTGCTGACATGGGGCGAGATTCTCGACATGGTGCCTCTGAGCCGTGGTGGTCGTGTGGCCGACCGCGTGCCACAGCAGTCGCTGATCGACAACTATCTTACTGCTACCGGTTATACGATTGATGAGGCTGGCACCGACTACGATCCAAACCACCCTTACGATAACCGCGACCCACGCCTCACAGCAACCATCATCTATGATAACTACGACTGGAGTGCAAATGTAAACGATGGCTCGAAAGGCGAGGTTATCCACATTGACCCTGCTGGCGACAATACCGTTGACACCTACATTGGTACAGGTAGCAACACCACAGCCACCGGTTATTACGTACGTAAGTGGTTTGCCCCACAGGCTACTGGCGACATGAACTCAGGACTGAACATCATCATGTTCCGCTATGCCGACATCCTGTTGATGGAGGCTGAGGCCAAGCTTGAGCAGAACCAGCTGACCGCCGATGTATGGAACCACACCATACGTTCTATCCGTGAGCGTGCTGGCTTCAAGACCGCTAAGGCACTTGACTTCCCCGAAGGTAAGTCGCAGGCCGAGCTCCGCCAGATTCTGCGTAACGAGCGTCGCAGCGAGTTGGCTCTCGAGGGCCTGCGCTGGTACGATATCAAGCGCTGGAAGGCAGGTACTGAGTACCTCACACAGCAGGTAAGAGGCGCTAGCTTCACCCACGACATTCCCTGGAAGTTCTCGTTCAACGAGAATCGCGACTACCTCTGGGCTGTTCCACAGAGTCAGATTGACCTCAATCCTAACTTAGGTCAGAACCCAGGCTATGGCAATTAATCAATAAGTAATCATAAAACAAAAAAGCAATAATAACTATGAATAAGAATTATATCAAGGCATTTGCCCTGTTTGGCGCATTGCTAACCATTTCATCCTGCACATCCGACATGGAGTTCAAGGATACTCAAGTATCAGCTATCACTCAGCTCTACGAGCCAGCCGATGGCAAGAGTGTAACCCTTCAGGCCTCATCTACCGCCTCAACCTACTTTGAATGGGAGGCAGCCAAGGCCGAAGACAGCGGCTCGCCTCTATACGAGGTAGCCTTCTACAAGGAGGGCGAGAGCACACCTATCTACAAGGTGCTTTCGGATAAGAACGGTATGATGAACAGCGCTACCATCACCCACAAGACACTGAATAAGGTGGCTGCTGCTGCCGGATTCAAGGGCGGTGCCAGCGGTAAGGTAAGCTGGTCGATCATTGCCTCACGCGGTTTGAACCAGGCCGAGTCAACCGTAAAGCATCAGCTGAATATCACCTCACTCGAAGGCTTCGACGAGATTCCTTCTGCTTTGTATATCATCGGCGACGGTGCCGAGAGTGGCAGTGCTTTCTCTTCACCCGAGCAGGGCGTTTACGAGATATTCACCAAACTTGAGGGTGGCAAGAGCTATCAGTTCTGCAGTACCAGCAACGGTGAGGGCACCATCTTCTCACTCGATGGATTGAAGCTGCGTGAGGGGGGCTCAACTACCGCTCCTGCTACTGGTGTTTACCGTCTAGTACTCGATTTCAACGTTGCTTCGGCTACTATCCGCGAAATCAAGAGCATCGGTCTGTTCTTCTGTCCAAACAATAACATCATGTTCGACCTGCCATACGCTGGCAACGGCGAGTTCTCAGGCGTTGGTGTCGTTGCCTTCAAGCAGGAGGGCTGGGGACGTGATGAGCGTTATAAGTTCTTGATGGAGTATGCCGATGGCACCACACAGTACTGGGGTACTAAGAATGGTACCGACTCTCGTCCTGGCGGTCTGGCCCCCGAGGATCCTTACTATTATATGATGGAGACCGGCAATAACCAGTGGGATGACAAGTGGAAGTTCGATGGCGATTTCGATGGTGGTGAAGATGGTCCTCATCCTGGTGTAAAGACCCGTATCACAGTTATCTTCCATGGTGCAAACTATACCCACCATGTGGAACTGGCCAATTAATAGCTTTTTCTCCTTATGCGAAAGATCATTTTGGTTTTATTACCGCTTCTCTGCAGCTCTATGCTGCAGAGTTGCGGTCATTCTGATGAGAACGAGCCAGCCCCTGCGCCAACTCCCGAAAAGGTGGCTTGGAACCAGGTGGCCGAAGACGCTACACAGGCACTCATCACCCATTTCTGGAATAATCGTGAAGGGTACTTCAACACCATGCCAGACCTGTCCGACACAGAAAACAATCAATATTGGCCCCAGGCCCATGCCATGGATGTGGTTATCGATGCCTATCTGCGTACGGGCAATGCCGGTTACCGCAACCTGTTCGACAAGTGGCTTGAAGGCATCAAAAAGAAGGCAGGCAACAGTTATTTCAACGATTTCTACGACGATGAGGAGTGGATTTGTCTGACCATGCTGCGCCTATACGACTGCACGAAAGAGCAGAAGTATCTGGACACAGCACAGAGTCTTTGGAGCGATATCCAGCAGGCTTGGAACACCAAGTACTGCGGCGGCGGTATGGCTTGGCGCAAAAGTCAGCCATGGAGCAAGAACGCCTGTAGCAACGGCCCTGCCGGCATCATTGCGGCACGTATGTACAACATACAGCACAAGGAGGCCGACCTGCAGTTGGCCAAGAACATCTACAACTGGGAGCGCGACAACCTCTATGCAGCCGGCACAGGTGCTGTCTACGACAGTATGAACGGTCAGAACGGCAATAGCGTTACCACGTGGGTGTTTACCTATAACCAGGGTACGTTCGTTGGTATGTGCCACGAGTTGTATAAGATTACCGGCGAGAAGCTTTACCTGCGCGATGCCGTCAAGGCTGCGTCGTACACGCTGTCGAGTCTTTCTGACTTGTCGGAGAGTGTTCTCAAGGATGAGGGCACAGGCGATGGCGGCCTGTTTAAGGGCATCTTTGTGCGTTATTTCGCCCTGCTCATCCAAGATCCTAATATCGATACTACCGATAAAACGCGCTTTGTGGCTTTCCTGAACCACAATGCCAACACATTAAAAGATAAAGGAACCAGTGCGCTGAATCTCTTTGGCTGCAACTGGGCCCGCAAGGACTCGGGTACCGATTTGGGTACTCATGTTAGCGGGTGCGTACTGCTTGAGGCAGCAGCAACCATCAATGGTGCCAATTAGGCATCAGATGGTTTGCTGCTGCTCGCGGTATTCCTTGGGCGTCATACCAAACTGTTTTCGGAATTCGGTGTAGAACTGCGAACGCGTGTTGAAACCCGTCTTGTAGATAATCTCCTGTATGGTTATTCCTGTTGTGGTGAGCAGTCGCGCTGCCACGTGAATACGATAACTCTTGATGTAATCCTTAGGTGTAGGAAGATTGGCATCGCTGAACTTCCTATAGAGATTACGCGGACTCATGCTCATCAGTTCTGCCAGCGCCTCTGGCGTGAGGTCTGAGTCGGCAAGATGCTCGTCAATCATCTGTGTCACCTCGTCGGCAAATCCACGACACTCCTTCGAGATGAGTTCGCCCGACGAGTAGATGTAGGCCGAGGCTGCCGAATTATAGTACTCGCGCAGCACGTTCCTGTTCTCTAACAGTCGGGTCACGGTGGCCTGCAGCAGGCTCAAACTGAAAGGCTTGCTGATGTAGACGTCGGCACCGCTCTCCAATCCCTCGATACGCTCCTCGTCGGAGGTCTTGGCCGACAGGATGATAAGCGGAATATGCATGGTGTGCTTGTTGTTCTTTACCTGTTGGGTAAAGTCCAGTCCGTCGGTACCAGGCATCATAATATCGGTAATAATCAGGTCGGGCGTCTCTTCTTTCAGGTATGCCATGCCCTGTTCGGCATTGAGGGCCGTTAGCAGACGGTAGTCTGAAAGGCTGTCGGTAAGCAGGTCGAGTATATCCTGATTATCGTCGATGGCAAGAATAGTAGGTGTTCTGTCGCCAGCCATCTTCGGGTGCTGGTACGGCATGCGGGGCGCAGTGCTTGTCGTCGACGGAATGCTGATGGCCATGTCGGCATCCTGTTTGTCGGATGTCACCACCTCTTCGCTCACACCTGCTGGCAGCGGTTGTTCGGGCAGGAACACATTAAACTGGGCGTACTCGCCCACCTGGCTGTCAATCTCTATGCGACCGCCAAACAGCAGCGTCATATTATGGCAGATGGCCATACCAAGACCGTTGCGCGAGGTCTGGCCCATGTTCGGACTCTCTTCTACACTGTCAAACACGGTATAGTAGTCGAAAATCCGCTGTCTGTCTTCGGGCGCAATGCCACGACCGGAGTTGTAGACCGAGAACAACAGGCCGTCGGCCTGTCGGGCCAGTCTTACCTTGATGGTGCCGGCACTCTTGGTGTATTTGAAGGCGTTCGAGATGAGATTACCCACAATACTCTTCAGCGCCTTATCATCGGATGTCCATACGATACCCGGCTCAATGTCCTGCTGATAGATGATGTTGTTGCGCTCAGCCATCTCAGTGAAAGCATTCGAATAGTCGCTGATGACACCTGACACATCTACACGGCGCCAGCTGATGACGTGATGCCCCGAGGTCACACGACGGAAATCGATAATTTCCTGTATCAGACTGTTCAGTCGACTCAGGTTCTGTATCACCTTGCCCACGTATTTCTTGACGAACGCATCGGCACCACTGTAGGCTAATATACGTTCGCAGGGACCGTAAATCAGCGTTAGTGGCGTGTTCAGCTCGTGCACCACGTTAGTCAGGAACTTCAGTTTCTCCTCGTAGAGCTCATCCTGATGTTGCTGGTCAAGTCGGGCCAATTCCATCTGCTGGTGCAACTTCTGGTTCTCGTACCAGTGGCGCGCTATGGCTATTATCAACGCTAAGCCTAACAGGGTGTAAAGCAGATAGGCCCACACGGTGCGGTAATAGGGCGGCTCTATGTCGATGTGCAGCTGCGAAACAGCTGTCTCCCTACCATCGAGCATATTTTTGGCCTTGACATAGAGTGTATGACTGCCTTCCGCCATCTGTGTAAACGAGATAACGTTGCTCGAACCGTTGTCTATCCACTCGCCGCTATCGGTAAGTCGGTAGAGGTAATGGTAATATGGCTCTTCCAGATAGTTGAATGTGGCCAGACTGATGGCAAACGTGTTCTGCGTGTGGTCGAGTGTCAAGATGGGGGCATCGCCGTCGCCATCCATAAACTCATTGATATTCTGCAGCTTTCCAAGAATGTCGAGCGCCGTAAAATCTATTTTCGACTCGTGCACCTGCTGACGTACCGTGGTGTCGCTCTTGATGGCCGTTAAGCCGTTTATTCCGCCAAAGAACAGCTCTGCCCCCTTGGCAAAAGCGGCTCCATCGCAGTATTCTGTCACGTCGAGCCCGCTGTTCATGCCGTACACTTTCATCACGGTACCGGTATTCGACAGTTGTACCAGTCCGCTGTTGGTTGTTGCCCAGACCTCGCCACTCAGACCTTTCGTAAAGGCATGTATGGTGTTGTTAGGCAGTCCGTCAGCGGTGCTCAACCGACGGGTTCGCCCGTGCTTATCTCGTATAAGAATGCCCATGCCTGTGCCTATCCACAGGTTATCGCCCACTGCGAGTAGCGCAAACACATCGTTCACACTAGGGTCTTGGGTCTGTAAAGTTGGAGGCACAGGTTTCAACTGGTTGTTATCAAACGTATAGAGTCCCTTTCCACGGTTGCCAAACCACCAACGGCCTTGCTCGTCGTGGGTCAGACAGAAGAAATAGTTAGATGACCCCTTACCACCGTCAACCACGTATCGACGCATGTTGGTAAGTCGCGGCTGTCCGTTTTCCACAGTGATGTCAGCCCGATAGATACCCGAGCCAAGCGTGGCCATCCACAGCTCGTTGCCCACCTCATGTATGTCAATAATCTGTTGAGGACGCGGATCTGATGGCACCGGACTAATCGTTTTCGAGACATACGAGTAGTAGCAGATGCCATCGGCTCCACTTATCCAGAACCATGGATATTTGCTCTCAACCAGGCGATAGAGCACGTTGCTGGTCAGTCCGCTGTTCTGTTCTCTGAAAACTGTCTCGCCCAACTGACGTGGATTCTGATAGATACTGAATTGTGGCAAACGTATCAGTCCGTCGCCTTTTGTACCTATCCAGAGGTTGCCCTCACCATCCTTCAACAGCGTACGTATGGGGCACGACTTACCGGCACGTACTGATGTACTACGGAATGAGCGCATGGTGAGCGGCTCATCGCTATACATCAGCACGCCGCCACCATCGGAGCCAATCCATACGATATCGCCCAGACGGTCTTTGTGCAGGCAGAACACACCCGTCTCTACCCCGAGGTCGATCATCTCAGCAGGCTTACCGGCCTTGCGGTTCACCTTCACCACACCACCTTCGGCAAATCCTATCATAAGCGATCCCTTGTATTGCAACACATCGTTCACGTAGCCTCTACGCACCATCTCTGCAGCAAGTGTCATCTCATAGTGCATCGCCCGTGTGGTCAGGCTGTAACTGTATAGCTGTCCCTGGTCGGTCACCAAGTATTCGATATCGCCGTCGGGCACAGCTGTTATCAGCTGCATCTGCTGCAGCTTCTTAGGTTTGCCTATGGCATAAAGTCCTTTCTCTGTGCGTAGTGGATAAGCCACGATGCCATCGCTACAGAACAGCAGGAGCTCATTGTTAGTAACGGCAAAGTCGCATACATTCGTAATTTTCACGCCTTTCAATGGCAGGGCATGCATGCTGCCATCGCGCTTGTCGATAAAGTTCAGTTTGTCGTCAGTCAGAATAAAACCATCGTTCTGTGGGTTCTTGCGTATTCTTCTGATACCTTGGAATTGCGGATAGAAGCGCACCGTCCGTCCCTTCTCAGTAACGATGTTCAGTCCATAGTTGGTAAGCACCCACGTTTTGTTTTCCTCTACGGTCAGCACATGTTCTATCAGGTTGCCATATAGGCGTTGACCAACGTTAAATGTGGTTAGCCATACGTTATGTCCATCGTAACTATTCAGTCCGTCGACAGTTCCAAAAAGCATCGTGCCGTTGGGTTGTTGTTCTATGGTCAATACAGAACTTGACGACAGCCCGTCGCCACTTGAAATATGCCTGATATTATATGCCTGTATATGCAGGATTCCAATACACAGCAACAGAAATCCAAAGAGAGATAATCTTTTCATTTAGTTTATTAGTAATGCTAAATCTTTTTTCCGCCGCAAAGGTAGTGTAAATCATGCAAAATACAAAATATTTTTCACTAAGAAATCATAATTATTGTACCAACAACTAGCGCCCCTGCCAGCTTAAGCTGAACAGGGGCGCATTAATTAAGGCATATAGAGATTGATTTACTTCTTGAACAGATGTGGGATAAACTCATGGAGTCCACGACGCCAGGTAAGGAACTCATGACCTGTACCTTCTGATACCGAAGAATCTACCTTGACCCCCAGTTCACGCAGACTGTCAACGATTGGTTGGCTATTCACAAAGTCATCGCTACCCCAGTTCATATACAAGTAATGTATCTTCTTGTTGAACTCATCAGCATTGGCAAATACGCCATTGTAAGCCGTCTTAACATCCAATCCGAAGATAGCGCCGCTGAAGGTACCCATCCAAGCGAACTTATCGAGATTCTGTAGCACCACATCAAATGTTTGGTGACCACCCCATGAGAGTCCGGCCATAGCACGGTTCTCACGATCGGCCTTTGTACGGAAGTTGCTATCTATATAAGGAATCAGATCATTCAGCAGAACAGGATAGAACGAAGCACCATACTCACTGCGTCCCTGCTCGTTTGAGCCGCCCCCGGCAAAGTTGAATGGAGCCTTGATATCGCCACTCTCCATCACCACGATCATAGGAACTGCCTCGCCCTTAGCAATGGCATTATCCATGATGTGCTGCATCTTTCCCTGCAACATCCAACTGGTCTCGCCCTCGCCCATACCATGCTGCAGATAGAGTACTGGGTATTTTTTCTTTCCCTTCTCATACTCGGCAGGCGTATAAACCAGCGCATGGCGCCAAACTATTTGACCATTTGACAATTTACTATTTGCATCGTGAGCAGAAGGATAGTAAATGCTACGCACCTGACCGTGGGCAATGCCCTGCTGTGGACGGTAGTAGTCGCCCTCTGGACCCTCGGGAACCTCCAGACCACCAGCCTCGCGGTTACAACCGAAATAGGTCTCAGATGCAGGATCGATGAAGTTCACGCCTTCAATATTCATGAAATAGTAATGGAAGCCAACAGGCAGAGGATCTGTTACAGCCATGAAACCACCTTTACCATCAGGCTGCATATCGTACTTCTTGCTACAGATATCTACCACCACCTTACGGGCTTCAGGAGCGTTGATGCGGAAATAGGCTCGACGCTGACTGTCAATCTTGGGGAACTCATTGCCAGGAATGGCATTCTCTACAGTAACAGCATCGGCAGGTACTTCAATACGCTTAGGCATTTCGATATATGGACGCTTGGGCTCGTAACCGAGGTTACGGGCCACAGCCTCACCATAACGACAACCCAATTCACGATAGCCTGCGGCATCAAAGTGCAGACGGTCAGGGCCGTTAGTACAGTCATCAGAAGAGATGACCTGAGAAGTGTGCAGTGTCAGTGGCAGCTCATCAATCTGCTTTTTGCAACCGATGCAAACACCTTTGCCGCCAGCCTGAACAATGTTACCGGCATAGAGGGGCACTTCCTCGGGCTTCAGCTGAAGGTCTCCACACAGGTTATCATAAACCTGCTTCACCATACTAGCCCACTTGGGATCACCGGTATTGGTCTCACCCTGGTGCATCAGGATACCTTTGATCACACCATCCTTCTGAGCTTTCTTAGCCAGAGTTACCAAACGCTCGTATGGGTTATTATCGTAAGCGGCAAGCATACCCTTCATCCAGTTTGGAGCTGTCTTGATATAGTTTCCGATGCTATCGGGCAAGAATCCCTTGATGTCAATACCACCGATAGCCACATGGATAACACCGATCTTGATATTCTCAGGCAACGAAGCTACGAGAGTACGACCGAACCAGTCGGCAGGAGTCAAACCTGTGTTAGGACGACACAAAGGAGCCGAAGCCTCACACCATTCGCCCATCTTTCTGCCCTTTTCCGGGAAATCGACAGCAGGCATCAACAGGAAACGTGGGCCTGGACTGGCCAGATCCTGAGCCTCAGGACGGGCAGCACCCTCCATATTCGACTGACCGAAACAAAGGAAGATATAAAAATTCTCATCTACGGGCTTCACCTGTTCGATGACAGCCTTCTTTTTAGGGGCGGCCTTTCTTTTCTGGGCCGACATGCTGGCAGGCAGAATCAGAAGTGCCAATGCCAGAATCATAGTTTTTATTTTCAATTGATACATAACTATTGTGTTGAGTACTTTATTATGGTTGCAAAGGTATACACTTTTCTTAAAAGTGTCTTTTCACTAAGTTACATTTACTTTTTCATGAGTATCATCTTGACTATATATGCACTTTTTTATCCGGTTTTTGAGTTTTTTTAAAATACTTTTGTATCTTTGCATCCGGAAACATCAATGACTTGAAACGATATATGAAACAGACAAAGCTTTGGATTCTGCTGGTAGTATTGACCAGTGTACTGATAGTAGCATGTAACGATGATGAAAAGAAATCCCGGATCAGCGAGGTTGACAAGCTGATTGAGGCATCGCAGAAAAACAGAAATTACAACGAGCTGATGAAGGTTGTAGACAGTCTGGAGACGAATGGGATTATCTCTTCTACCAAAGCCTGCTATTGGCGAGGCTATGCCTGCGACAAGATGAAACGCCAGAGACTGGCAGAATATTATTGGAAAGCCTCTATCGATGCCGCCAAAGAGTCGACCGACGGCGATGAGATGACATATTATGCCAAGTCAGCTAGCCGATTGGCCAACATGCTATCGGTAAGAGGCGACTACGAGGAAGGCCTGAACATAGCCATCCCTGTTGCCAGCAAACTGGAATCGCTTGACTGCGACAGCACCAGCGACTATCTGAACATACTTATATATATAGGTTGCTGCCAGGAAGGCATGGGCACAGCCGATGGTAATGCCGACGGATTTACCAAGGCTTACCAGCGACACATGGAAAACATCGAGACCTATCATAACGATGTGGTTTATAAGGATGGTATCACAGGTATTATCAACATTGCCTATGATTACATTTGGGCCAAGAAATGGCAAGAGGCTCTGGTATGGACCACCCGCTTCGGACAGATATTGAGCGAATACGAGCAGCGCCCCGATGCCGATGCCGAGTACATTGACCGCCAGTTGGCACGTCACGACATCTATCAGGCCATTGCACTTGAAGGACTTCACAAATCAGACGAAGCAGCCAAGGCCTACGACAAATTCCTGACTACCCAGTTCAGCAAGACGCCAAAGGGACGCATTGATGCCAACGACTATCTGACTGCCGCCCATCGATGGGACGAGGCCTCAGAGAATTACAACAGTCTTGACGCCATGATGGGTGAGAATGTGAAGAACTACTCGATTGAGAATATCGAGAACCTGGTTCTGAAGAAGTATCGCACCAACGTGCTGGCAGGCCGTCGTGATTCAGCCATGAAGATAGCAATGGACATCAGCAACTCACTAGGCCAGGCTATTGCAAAATCCAGAAAGATTGAGAAAGAGGAACAGGCCGTCATCGTGAAGAATGTAGAGAAGACAACGGAGTTACAAGCCAAGAAAAACAGGAAATATCAGATTCTGATTGTAGCAGGCTTCGTTTTCCTGATTCTCTGCATGACAGCCTTTGTCGTTATACGCCATCGTCTAGCCAAACGTATGGAGGCCGAATTCGAAGATCTGAAATACGACTACGACCGTCTGGAGGCCGACACCATTGTGAAAGAGCGTGAGGCTTCAGAACTTCGCATCGCGCAGAACATACAAAAGGTAATCGCCCCAAGTCAACTGCCACAGCATAAGTTCTTCGACATCTGGAGCTCAACAACCGTTGGATTGATGGAAGGCGGCGGAATCCTGGATTACGCCATGCGCAACGGAAAGCTGTTCTTCTGTGTAGGCGAAGCAACCGTCGAGGGTGTTAAAGCTTCACTCCTTACCACCGTTGTCAAGGCACAGTTCCGTACAGCGATCGCTTTCGAGGATAAGCCAGACCATATTGTGTCATCCATCAACAATGCCATAGCCAAGGAAGGCGAGAAAGGTCAGGCAGTAAGACTGTTTGTAGGTATTCTCGACATCAGCACCGGCGCCCTACATTTCTGTAATGCCAACCATGATGCACCATTGTTGGTAAGCAACGAGCTGCATCACCTGCCGGTAGAGCAAAATATAGCTATAGGCGAAAAGCCAAACTTTAAGTACGAAGCTCAGGAAATACTGATGACACCAGGAACCATGATCTTCCTGAACACCGACGGACTGACAAAGGTAAAGAATGCCGAACACAGAGTCTTCAACGAGAAACGCATGCTGGGTTGCGCCCTGCAAGCCATGAAACTGGATCCACGCCCCAAACCGTTTATCGAGAATATGCTTGATGCCGTAAACCGTTTCGCAGGCGACTTTGAGCAGAGAGACGACATCGCATTGCTGACTATCAGGTACAAGGGCGGCAGAAAGATGCTCCAAAATAATAGTGAAACAGAACAAGAGCCAGAGGTTGAGCCAGTAGCACAGCCAACAGTAGAGCCCGCACAGGCACCGGAGTCAGAGCCAGAGCCAGTGATGACTGAAGCTCCCAGGGTTATTGAAGAACCTGAGGTATTTATCGAGCCTGAAGTTATTGAGGAACCCGAAGTTATTGATGAGCCCGAGATCATCAAAGAACCCGAGATTATCATCGAAGATGCGGAGGCTACTGAAATTTCGTAGCCACCCGCTCTTTTCCACTTAGTTTCATAGCAGTCTGATAGCTATCATAGTCTACAGGCTTCGACGTAAAGTCGGGCGTATTAAACGAGTATAGCAACTCTCTGTAATAACGTTTAGGATCACGCTGTGGCAACAGGAAAGGCTTGGTTGCCTGGCCCTGCTTGTCTAGCATCGACAGGTAAATCTGTGTGTAAAGTCCATTCTCACGGCGACTGGTAAACAAGAACCAGCGACTGTTTACATTCCAGTTATGCCAACTCTCCGTTCTTTCGCTGTTTACCTCGGTCATCGGTCTGGTCTCACCTGTCTGCAAATCCAGTAACCACAAATCTGCTTCCGGATGCCAGATAGAGAAGTAGCCAAAATCAGTCTGAGTATACATCAGGTATCTGCCATCGTACGACGGACGAGGCCAGGTATAGCTCTTCCCAGTAGACTCAGCACTCTGCAATGTATCAACCTGCTCACCTAGTTTCCCGGTTTTCTCATCGAAACTGATACGACACAAACTATATTTCTCCTTATCATAGTCTGTGGGATATATCTGACGCTTGGCAGTAGTAAAATAGAGCCATTTGCCATCAGGCGAGAAAGCTGGCGTATTCTCTGCCCAGTATTTTTTCATAATAATGGTGTCGCCAAGCACGGTATGAGTCTCGGTATCATATACAAACACATCCGACGATGAGTCGTACACCTCAATTCGTTTGTTCTTCATATTGGTGTGGAACATTTGCGATGTCTTGTTGGTAGAGAAAGCACAATATCGCCCACCTGGATGCCAATAGGGATAAACCATCGAACCACCCAGCGAGTCGTTCTTCGCCTTCAACAGCTCTATGCCGTTTTTACCAATGGCGGTAGCACCATGATTTCCACGCACATGAAACACAAACTGATCGGGATTCGTGCGATTAGCCGTATGACAGTTCAGACATTGGTTCGGTGTTTGGGTATTTACAAGCAGCGCTTCCTCGTCGAAGTTACTCAGATTACGCTGGTAAAGTCCCATTTTGCTATACATCTCATAGCTGGGTGGTATACGACGATAGGTGATACCCCATGCCTCCAGAGGCTCATCGCTCACATTTACTGTAAACTCCTGATATCCAGTCCATTGTCCGTCTTTTTTGGCACAAACGGCAAATGTGAGTGCTCCGCCTTTGTTCTGCTTCAGCAGCTGATGCCATTCGTCAACATCAAAGTCGGCATAATCACCATTAGCATGAATACTTCCTCCTTTTGTTCCTTTCACCTCTACATCAATCGTAGCAAAAGCATCATCGGCCATAGCAAAGTTAAGCGGTGCTATATCCACAGGAATAGTAACACCCACATAATCAGGGTATATCTCGGGTGTTTGGTTCACTTTTGTCACATTGGTGGGAGTCGGGCTACAAGCCACCAACGCCCAGCACCCTATACTTAAAACTATATTTCTAATAGAAGAATACATCTTTGCCATTGTCATAAATCTCTTTCAAACGATGATAATATTGATGTTTGTTCAACAACTCTGGCTGTTCAGCCATCTGTTTCATTCTTTCAGCCCAACCGCGATAGAAGGTTGTCTGCTCGAGTATAGCAATATACTTCAGCGCCACCTCAGTCTGTCCTGTAATAAGGTTCGTTTCTACCAGTCGGCGCAAGGCTCTGCCGCTCTTATTATAATTTGGTGCAGCCTCCATCGCCTCAAAGGCAGCGCGCTGGGCAATATTCACCATACCTATTTGCATTGCAATGTCGCTCACGGAAAATGCTGTTGAGATACTGCGAAGCGCCTCTGTTGAAGGCGAGAAGTTATTTAGCATCTCTTGCTGACTGGCCTGATTCCTACGAATCCTCATGTCAAATGCCATCTCTTCATAACTGCCCAGTTTCTTGTCGTCCCAATAATAGTCTACGCCTCGCGTCAACTGTGCCAGTGGATATGGAGCAAGCCTTGCGCTTAAAACTACACAACCCACCAGCAGCACAACAAGTCCTGCCACAAACGGAATATGCTTCTTATTATATAAATAAGGTATGATAGCCAGAATGATGGCAGGACCTATCAGCCAGTAGCCAACAGGCATCAGGAATATCAGCAAAGCTAGCTGCGCCTTGTCATTTAATACACTAACCAGATTTGCCAAGGCCAAAGCCAATATGATGGCAACTGTCAATGTCATAGGGAAATGGATGATGGTCCACAGATATACAAGCACCACCGATGGCACCAGACTGAGCAGCCAGAAATACCATTTCTGCGGTTTACCAAATGCGCCATAAGTCAGCATCTGCACGATTACAAACAATACGCCATACCATAAAGCACCATAAAGAGGGTTAAGATAGAATTGAATAATCATCTCGCCCAGATACTGTGCCAACCCACCAGGAATGATAAGTCGTTCCACCAGATAGTCGGTATTCCACAAAAACAGTTGCGACTGTTCGCGAGCCAGCATCAAGAAGGGCAATTTAAACAGGAAGTAGCAAAACACTGCCACTCCAAGAGCCGCTACCAGCAGCCAACGCCCATTATTCTGTATATATTCCTTTACGTTCATAATTAGTTAGAAAAAGATGCCGCAAAGATACAACATAATTATAATATTACCAAAAAAAATAATCAAAAAAAGATGCCGCGTCATCGCGACGCAGCATCTTCTAAATACCAAAACAATGTGTCTAATACTAACTACTATAACTAACTTAAAATATAGTCAATTAATTATTACCCAGGTAAGCAGGGTTCTGATCACAAGCTGGATTCTTAATAAGCTCATCCTGTGGGATAGGCATATCCATCTTCAAATCGTTGTAGTCGTAATCACGGTTGGTCCAGGGCACATCCTTCAGATTCTCAACGCTCTGCTTAGGATAGTTGGTAGACACGTGGTCAGCCATGAAGTTAGACTTCTGCATATCTGGACGGAGACACCACTCACAGTTGAACTCCTTACGGCGCTCAGTGTTAACAGCAACCTGCCAAACAGGAGACTTGAAGCCCTTCTTTGCAGCATAAGCTGTGTAGTATGTCTTTGCATCCTCACGGAGAGCGTCATTGCTTCCGAATGGAATAGGATACTCTGTACGAGTTTTGTGGAAAACACCACCAGCGGCTTCTGAACCATCCTCACGACCTACCCAATCAGCGAAGCTGTTGTAGTATGGCAGATACTTATCAGTAAGAGCCTGCTCTTTACCAGCCTCGAGCTTACCAAATGCACGCTCACGGAGCTCGTCAATCTGTGCCCAAGCTGTAGCATCGTCACCACCGTTCAAGCGGAACAAGCACTCAGCATAGTCGAGCATCACGTTAGGCAGACGCTTCCAGTAGATAGGAGTTGGGCTCCAGTGACCATCACCCCAAGACTTATAGTCGGCAGAAGCGGTACGCCACATCTTAGAACTCCAGATAGAAGGTGCCCACTCACCGTTGTTAAAGTGGAACTGCTTGGTAGCCGTACCAGATTTACCCTTACCAAGAACCTCCTGCAGATATGGGTTTACACCGTAGATAGCGGGCTCGTACCAACCCTCGTACTTAGAATCGTATGCAGCGTTGTTAGGATCGATCTGGGGAACAGCACCAGTGTAGCAAGAACCGGCACGACGCTTGTCACCCTTTTCGTAGCAAGAGTACCACTCCCAAGAGAGGTAAAGTGAACCCCAACCACCGTTTTCAGGACATGCAGTATACCACTTCAGCATCAGCTTAGAAGTCAGGTTACCCCACTGTCCCCAGTTGGTACCCTCATCAAGCTGCTCACACCAGATAGCCTCAGGTCCCCATGCAGATGCGGGATCCCACAGAGTGGTGAACGACTCATTCAGTTTGTAAGTCTTGCTGTCAAGAATCTGCTTGAAGCAGTCAGCAGCGAGCTCATAGCACTTAGCAGCAGTTGTAGGATCAGCACCAGTATCAGTAATACCGTTTGCACCATCTGTCAGACGATAAGCCTTCCACATATAGGCATCACCCAGGTAAGCCAGAGCCATACCCTTTGTTGCGCGGCCATACTGTCCATCTAGAGGCGCCCAGTCCAAAAGATCTGCTGCAGTCTTAAAGTCTGAAATAATGAAGTCCCACATCTCTGCATAAGTCTGTGCGCGTGCCTTTGTAGGAGTGTTGTTGTATGTCTCACCAGTTTCCAGCATAGGTACACGACCGAATGTGGTAGCCAGCCAATGATAGAAGAATCCACGCAAAGCATGAGCTTCACCCTTCAGGTGAGTCTTGTACTTCTCTGTGAACTCCAGGTTAGTCTCTGCAGCATCAAGACCTGCAATATAGTCGTTAGCACGGCAGATTCCTGCATATACATGCTTCCAACCACTTAGCAACTCAGATGAGTTGGCATTCCAAGCCTGTGAGTTCCAGTTCTTATCCCAACCTGTAGCCTGTGTGTCGATGGTAGGGTGACAACCTGTGAACAGGTTTGGCTTAAATCCCCAGTCGCCATCGAAATCATCGTTAGGATACATCATATCATAGACACCATTCAAACCTTTAATGGCGTTAGAATTCTTCTCAAACAATCCAGAAGGATCAATTGAGTCGTATTTATCTACTGCAAGGAACTCATCGTTGTTGCATGATGTAAGGCCTAACGCCATCATACCGCAAACGGCAGCTCCGAAAAGAAAATATCTATTTTTCATATTTGTATTCTTATTTATATTTTACTATTTCATTAATGACCGTTAAACCATTAGAAAGTTACGTTGATACCACCCATGAAGGTACGTGGCTGTGGGTAACGACCAGTGTCAAGACCCTGATAGAGTACAGAACCGCTACCACACTCAGGATCACCGTACTTGTTGTAACCAGAGATGGTGAGCAGGTTGTTAACACCCAAGTATACACGAGCCTTCTGAATTGACAGCATATTGCTGATATTCTTTGGCAGGGTGTAACCTACCTGGAGGTTGCCGATACGGAGGAAGTCACCGTTCTTAACCCACAAGCTGCTAACACGTGTGTTACGAGCGTAGTCACCGATTGACAGACGAGGCAGTGAACCGCTACCATTACGGAATGCCTGGTTATATGCTTCTGTCAGAATATTTGGAGTAGTCTGGTCGTCGAGCTGTGTCATGCTGCTCAGCTTCATTGCAGAGTATGACAGGATGTCCTGACCAAATACACCATACATATAAAGGCTGAAGTCCCAATCCTTATAGTTTGCACCTACAGTGATACCATAGTTCAGAGCGGGGAATCCATTACCCAGGATAGTACGGTCGTTCTGATCGATAACGTGGTCACCATTCAAATCCTTAAATTTAGCGTCTCCAACTGCCAAAGGATGACCCTGACTAGCATCAATCTTAGTTTCAGCATC
Organism: Xylanibacter ruminicola; assembly: GCF_900142525.1. Classification (GTDB taxonomy): domain Bacteria; phylum Bacteroidota; class Bacteroidia; order Bacteroidales; family Bacteroidaceae; genus Prevotella; species Prevotella ruminicola_A. Next base: position 55,312 of record NZ_FRBD01000004.1, read on the forward strand.
CTGGAATTTACCTGTAGCATCAGTATAGTAAGCAAGATATTCTTTCAGATCAGCCTCATCCTTGATGATACCATCAAATACATAACCATAGAATGAACCTACTGCCTCACCTTCCATACAGATAGAGTGGTTGTTCCAGTGACCGTTACCATCGACAGCACCAACCTGAGAACCGTCGTAAGCACCTGCACCACTATTTCCAGAAGCAGTATTGTACAGAGGATCACCCATCTTCTTAACCTTATTCTTAATAGTAGAGCCAGTCAGACGAGCATTGATACCGAAGTCCTTGTTAATCTGCTTGTGATAACCAATAGCGAACTCAAATCCCTTGTTCTGGATCTCACCGTAGTTGGTGTAAACCTGAGTATTACCAGCTGTTGGACGGAACTGCTGATACAGAAGCAAATCCTTAGTGGTCTTTACGAAGTAATCCAAAGTGATATCCCAATCGTTCAGGAATGCAAAGTCGATACCGAAGTTCAGCATCTCGTTGGTCTCCCACTTCAGGTTTGTATCAACCAGAGGAGCAAACCAACCAGTCTGACGGTCACGATTTCCACCAAATGCACCAGAGATACCATTGGTACCATAGAAGTTATAAGCAGCATCAGCACTCAGAGCATAAACAGCTTTGCCTGCCATGTTACCAGCATTACCGGTCTGACCCCAACCGAAACGGAGCTTCAAGTTATTAACGAACTTAATGTCCTTCATGAATGGCTCCTCAGAGATACGCCATGCACCGGCTACTGATGGGAAGGTACCCCAACGGTTACCAGAACCGAAGTTAGAGCTACCATCCTTACGGATAGTGGCAGTCAGGATGTAGCGGTCCATCAGGCTATAAGAAGCACGAGCGAAGTAAGAGATTGAACGAGAATCGCCATTATAAGCTCCATTACCCTGAATATCATCTGGTTTTTCAGTCAGACTGATAGCACGGTTCAGTACAGATGGGAAGTTACGAGCACTTGCACTTACCCACTGTCCCCATGACTTGCCAACCTCATTACCAACCATCAGAGTCAGGTTGTGGATATCGTATGTCAAGTTGTAAGTCAGATAAGTCTGCAGACCGAGGCTGTAACCATGACTGTTATTCAGAGAGAAAGCATAGGATTGATCAGACTGCATAGGAATTTCTGTCCATTCACCATTGATACGATTGTAACGATGGCGTCCACCTGTATAGTCTGAACTATTATTTCCCCAATATGTATAGGTACCCTGAGAACGGAGATCAAGCTTGTGGTGCTTAAGATCCAGGAATGTCAGGTCGATGAAAGCAGTTGTCTGGATACGATCGAAACCGTTGCGGGCACGATCACCATTCTCCATCTGAGAAGCATATGGGTTAGCACCAATAGTGGTATTACCCTCCCAACCGTTTGTACTCTGCTGAGTACCAGTACCATATGTACCATCAGGGTTTACAAGGTTTACATTAACAAGCTGCTTATTTGGATCGTTGTCAAGGAAATAGTCCAAAGTAGGAGTCATAGAAGCAAAGTCACGAAGTGAAGACATGTTCTGGTTGTTACCCAGGCTCATATTAGAACCATAGCTCTCACTGTGAGTGTAGTTGATATCACCACCAACTTCCAAATACTTATTTACTTTGGTATTAACGTTTGCACGAGCAGTAAAACGCTGATAGTTGGTATTGATAACCAAACCATCAATCTTGTTATAACCGAATGAGAGGTTATACTGTGTCTTTTCGTTACCACCGTTCAGAGAAGCACCGTACTGCTGCTTGAGAGCGGCACGAGTCATTTCCTTCTGCCAGTTAATCTCCTTAACCTTACTGAAATCGCTGAGAGTCCAGAGCTTATTGATAAACATACCGTTATCATTAGCTTTAGCCTCCTTAATAGCGGTTGCATAAGTGTTCAGGTTCATTACGTCGAGGGTATAAGGCAGAGTCTGAAGACCGAAGTCAGCAGTAATAGTAATATTAGTACGTCCCTTCTGACCATGCTTGGTTGTAATCATGATAACACCGTTAGCACCTGCAGAACCATAGATAGCAGTTGCAGAAGCATCTTTCAGAACCTCGATACGCTCAATATCAGCAGGGTTAATGAAATCAGCACTTGTACCAACCTGTACACCATCTACTACATAAAGAGGTGAAGCATCACCATTGATGGTTCCGATACCACGGATACGGATGGCAGCCTTACCATCAGGAGATCCGTCCTGCTGAGAAACCATTACACCGGCAGCAGCACCCTGCAGGGCCTGAGCTACGTTAGTTGGAACGCGCTTCATTACAGCCTCCTGGTCAACGGTAGCAACTGATCCAGAGATATCACTCTTCTTCATTGTACCATAACCTACAACGACTACGTCGTTCAGCATCTGTGCGTCTTCCTTCAGCACAACAGTAATGTTAGTCTTACCAGCAACCTTGATTGACTGTGGTACGTAACCAACATAAGAGATGTTCAGAGTAGCGTTTGAAGCTGCCTGAATTTGGAAATTACCATTGAAGTCGGTAATTGCACCAATATTAGTACCCTGTACTTTTACAGTAGCACCGATAACTGGTTCACCAGCTTCATCATTCACCGTTCCCTTAACCAAGCTCTGAGCCAGCGCTCCCATTGGGAACAAACAGAGCAGGAACAGTGCCATTAACGGCTTTTGCAGTGATTTAAAATTCCACATAATTAATTTAATTAGTTAGATAATTGTAATATATTTGGCTGAAATTTATCATATTTAAGCGTTAAGTTTCCACAAACTTGCGCGTTATTGGTTCGAAATCGGTTGCAAATATATTATAATTTTAACTTAAATACTTTATTTTTTGTAACGTAGAGTTTACCAAATCACCAAAAAGCCTTAAAATGTTACATATCGCAAACTCCTGGTTACATTTCGTAAACAATATTCTCTGAACGATTTATCTTTTTTTTAACTATGCTATGGTTTTACGCTCTATAACAACTACAACGTGGCGAAGGCATAACTTCTTTTTTTCATAAAATTATATTTCCCGATTAAACGTTTTGCAAATTAATCACTCTAATAAATGATATGTATGTACGAACTGACAGTATTACTATATTTATAATAAACCATCGCCAATGAAGAAGATTTATCTTTCATTACTCATGTCTGTGCCTCTGATATCGATGGCACAGAATCCGGTCATCCGCGATCAATTCTCGGCCGACCCGACAGCACGCGTTTTTAACGACCGTGTGTATCTCTACCCATCGCACGACATCGTACCTCCTGCCGGACAACGCCAGGACTGGTTCTGCATGGAAGACTATCATGTGTTCTCATCAGAGAATCTGACCGACTGGACAGACCACGGTGTCATCATTACCCAGAACAAAGTGCCCTGGGTGAGACCTAACTCCTACTCTATGTGGGCGCCCGACTGCGTTTACAGAAACGGAAAGTACTACTTCTATTTCCCATCTACTCCTGATGGACCAATGCGCGGCTTCGGAATCGGCGTTGCCATTGCCGACAGCCCAACAGGCCCCTTCATTCCAGAATCAGAACCTATCAAAGGCATCAACGGCATCGACCCATGCGTGCTTCAAGCATCCGACGGCAACGCATACATCTTCTGGGGTGCCGGCCGTTGTGCTAAACTCAAGCCCAACATGAAAGAGCTGGCCGACGACACACCAAAAGAAAAGGTGAAATGGGGCGACCGCGAATTTGAGATGTATGGCGTGAACTGTCTGAAAGACCTGCCTAACCGCCAAGCTGAAGGCCCATTCGCCTTCGAATACAACGGCAACTACTACCTTACTTATCCTTACGTACGTGAGAACACCGAAGTTCTGGGATACGCTATGAGTAAGAACCCTATGGGCCCCTACGAATACAAGGGTCTCATCATGGCCGAGCATGCTAACGGCTGCTGGACTAATCATCACAGCATCGTCAACTACAAGGGTCAGTGGTATCTGTTCTATCATCACAACGACTTCTCGCCACGCGATGACAAACGCCGCTCGGTATGCATCGAGAAGTTATACTTCAATGCCGACGGTACCATCAAAGAGGTGAAGCCCACCATGCGTGGCGTAGGTATCAACAAAGCTACAGAGCGCATTGAAATCGACCGCTACAGTGCAGCCAGCAACGATGTTACCACATCACTGATTGACACGGTTAACACCTTCCGCAGCTTCCAGGCCACACTGCCAGTGAAAGGCAGCTGGATTAAATACAACGACGTAGACTTCAACTGTCTGACAGAAGGTTACCTCATTGTAAATGCAAAAGCTACAGGAAATACCAAACTCTACATACGCGAGAAGAACGCCAAGGGAAAGATTCTGGCCAAGGTGGATATGACCGTTAAGCCAGAGACACCTGCAGGCATGCCGGCCATGTTCCGTCGCGACTTCAGCAACCAGTGGCTCACACTGACAGCGCCACTGGAGTACGCACTAAAGGGCGTTACCGATCTGGTTATCACCTGCGAGGGTGATGCAGGCGTTAGCGTAGACTGGATTCAGTTCAAGAACCGTCCTAAGTACTTCTCACCTGCCACAGCCACTCCTGCCAAGCCCGACGAGGAAGGATTTATCCGCCGCTGGATGCTGCTGGAGCCTATCGACAAGCCTAACAGCGGTAACACCGTATTTACCGACTCTTATCTGCGCGAGCACTTCAACATGCAGTACTTCAAGGGTCAGCAGACCATTCTGCCTAAGGACGGCCAGAAAGTAAAGGTATCATTCCAGCGCGAAGAGGTACCTGCCGGTTTCGGACGTAGCTTCGGTCAGCCTCAGGAGCCAGCTAAACCCAAAATAGTTACTGTAAATCAGACACTTACCTGGCATGCACTCGACAGCGAGAACATGAACGTCAAGCTGTTCCGCTTTGCCGAGAAATGGGGCCAGCAGGTTTATGGTGTGCTCTTCTGGGCAGTCACCATCATCGACTGCGACGAAGATATCGAGAACGTACGTCTGGCAGTAGGCTCTAACTCTGCCTCTATGTGGTGGCTCAATGGCCAGGAGGCACTTCTGCTCTCAGGCGACCGCCGTATGGTAAAGGATGATGCCATGTCACCACGTCTCACACTGAAGAAGGGACGTAACATCCTGCGTGGCGCCATCATCAACGGCCCAGGCATGAGCGACTTCTGCGTACGCTTCCTCGACGAGAACGGAAACCCTGTTACTAATTACAAAGTAGTCAAGAATTGATAATTATGAAAAAACTTCATACAATACTGGCGGCGCTTGCTGTTTCTGCAGCCGCTAACGCGCAGATTGGCGCACCATACATCCACGATCCCTCGACCATCGCCGAGTGTGATGGCAAATACTACACCTTCGGCACTGGTAGCGGAGGTCTTATCTCGGCAGACGGCTGGAGCTGGAACAGCGGTGCCGACCGTCCTGGTGGCGGTGCTGCCCCCGATGTTCTCAAGATAGGCGATCGCTACCTCTGTATCTATGGCGCCACGGGTGGTGGACTGGGCGGCGGACATGCTGGCCGCATCCTCACCATGTGGAACAAGACACTCGACCCTAAGTCGCCCGACTTCAAGTGGAGCGAGGCAGTAGAGGTTTGCGCATCCGACGGTATGGAAGACCAGGACGCCATCGACCCAGGTCTCTTGTTAGACCCGACAACAGGACGACTGTGGGTAAGCTACGGCACCTATTTCGGTACTATCCGCCTGATTGAGCTCGACCCCAAGACCGGATTCCGCAAGAAGGGCAACAAAGAGAAGGACATCGCCATCGACTGTGAGGCCAGCGACCTGATGTACCGCGATGGCTGGTACTATCTGCTGGGCACACACGGCACATGCTGCGATGGTGTGAACTCTACCTATAACATCGTGGTAGGCCGTTCACGTAGCGTAGAAGGCCCCTATCTCGACAATGTGGGACGCGACATGTTCCATGGCGGCGGAAAGATGGTTGTAGCCGCTGAAAAGCGCGCCTGCGGAGCCGGACACTTCGGACGCTTCATCATCGACGAGGGCGTAGAAGTGATGTCATTCCACTGGGAGGCTGACTTCGAGAAGAGCGGTCGCTCTGTATTGGCAGTACGTCCTATCGTTTGGAAGAACGGCTGGCCCGTAGCTGGCGACGACTTCAAGGGCGGCAACTTCGCTATTGAGTCAGAGCGCCGTGGCTATGCCTTGGAGCTCACCGTTGACTTTGTTCGCATGCAGCAGGAGCGCCAGGGATGGTTCAACCGCGAGCAGATGCAGCAGCCAGTAAAGCCTGTTGCCAACCAGACACTGGCCGAGGTTATCGACACATGGCCAAAGGGCAATATCCCAGCCCGTATCGGCGACTACATGTATCGTCCTCACCAGCGCTGGACCATCACACCTGTCGATGCAGCTGGCGGCTATCTCAGCAATCCGTACTTCAAGATTACCATCGAGGGTACTGAGCGCGCACTCGCTGCCACAGCCGACAAGGAGGTAACCACTGTTCCTGCCTACACCGGCGCCGACGAGCAGCTCTGGCGTATTGAGCAGCTGACAGACGGCACCTACCGTATCATGCCTAAGGCCATCCCTGGTCAGCAGGGTGTCAACAAGGAGCTGTGCCTCTATTCTGCAGGCGACTCTACCCCCACCCTCGCCAAATACGACTTCAACAGCGACAATTCCAAGTGGAATTTCAAAAAGCACTAAAATATCAAATCCCTGCCGCTTTTGGCAGGGATTATTTTTTTTTACCTTTCCTTCACCCAGTAAACCCAACCGCGGGTTTTGCGCTCGCTCTCGAAGCGGTATTCGGGACGGCTCAGGAACTGACCAATCTTTACCAGAGTGCCTTCGTCGGGCTGGTAGGCGCCTTTGAAGCTCTGCTTCAGGCGGTCGGAGATTTCCTTGACTGATAGCCATGTGCCGTTCTCCGGATTTTCCTTGGGATGGCCAAGTGGCTTCTCAAATAGCGATAGCAACATCTCGCCAAGTCCGTTCATCTTCTGATAGCGCTGGTTGTGACGCATCAGGGCAGCCTCTTCTTCCTTGGTCAGGAAATAGCGCTCGCGAAGCTGTTCCACCTCGTATTTCAGCTGGGCATACAGCTGATTGTAGTCGATAGGTGTCTCAAAGTCGATGTCGCCATCTACCATCACACAGATAAAACGTCGCGAACCCGTTGGGTCAACCAGTGGCATCAGCTCGTTGGTAGTACCGATAAACGACGCATAGCGGCGATGGCTGGAGTAGGCGGTGCCATAAGGCGGACGATACTTCAGTTCGCTCGTCGACACCAGGTATTTTAGCAGAATCTGCTGGCGCTGGGTAATCTTATCAAACTCGTCGAGGTTGATAAGGGCAAACGAGGTGAGACCCAGGTTCAGGTCGTGCTCGTTCTTGAAGTTGATGCGGTCGTTATAGTACTCACGCTGCTCCCTCGGTAGCAGGATGCGACAGAAGCTGGATTTGCCACAGCCCTGTCGGCCTATCAATAGCGGTACGAGCGCATTACCCGTCAACTGACCCTTTCCTTTCCACATGGCCACCATCGACCGCATCCAGATATGGAACAGATGAGGCCACTCCTCATAATCGGTCTTGATTCTACGAGCCAGCGCCTCTACGCGATCCTTGCCGTCCCAACGGGGCAGATGCTCCAGAAAATCGTCCATAGGGTCGTAGAGTGTGATGTCGTTGGAGTTGACATACCGCATGATGTCCTTGTCCCAACACTTGATACCTTGCGACAGAGCGTTGATGGTGATAGAGTTACGCGCTTCGGTAGTCAGATCCTGGAACGAGAATCCCAGTCCCGTCTTCATGCGATACTCAGCCACACCTCGCATCACATTCTTACGCAGTTCGTAATTGGTATTCAGGAAGATGTCTATCTTCATCATCAGTAACGTCTCCTGTGGGATGTTCTTCAGCGGACGGACCATGTTCTTGCGCTTGTAGTACTGTCGCTCGTGCTCCTCGCGATAGGCATTCTCAAAGATTTTCTTCACCACGTCGGGCTGTTTACCAAGCGACAGAGAGTACAGCGCCTGCCTCTGTGCGAAGGCCATATCCAGGCCCGACTCGCGGCAATAGCCTGCCAATCGCGTTAGTATCAGTTCATGGCGCCCTTCTTCTTCGGTTATTCCTTCTACGTCATCGTAGGCTTTGGATAGATTGTACTCGTAAATCAAGCACATCGAGTGGTAACGGTTGCGCCCTGGAACAATCTCGTCGGGCAACTCGTCCTTGGGTTGCAAGGGCTTCAATGCCTGCTCCACGCTGGTGGTATCGGTATAGAATGGCTGAGCAGCGGGATTATAAAACAGACCTGCATCGGCACCCAGATAGCAGGTACGCTCCAAGTGGGGCTCCAGCTTGTCGATGGTCACACCTAGTTGGGCGTTATACACCAGTCGGGCCTTTTCATATAGATTAAGGTGGAAGCGCTTGATGTCATCTTCGCCTTCAGGTAGGCCGCCGCCAAACAATTCCCCTCTACACACTATCTTCACACTCCGCCCACTGGCCCCGACAAAAGCCAGCAATGTCTGTGGCATCAATGCCGCACCCTGACGGATGGCCACTGCTTCGTCATAGCTCACCAGATTGTTGACTTCGAGTAGTACCATGCCGGTATACGACTTACGTATACGCTGATGATTGCGGTTCTCAAGTTCTGAGGCAAAGCACACACGTGGCAGCTTGTCGGTAAAGTTGTTGGCACCGTCTACACTGCCGTCGTCACGTCTTTTGAGTTCAGTGTATAGCGATATGTTGCTTACCTGTAGCACCTCATTTCTAAACTCACACCCTTGTATCATTCTTACGACTTCAGATAGTTCCAACCCTCTGAGCGTTTCAGAGTTGCGATAGTTCTTAACGATTGTAATCTTCTGCATTTTTTTGCGATCTTAATTGGTTTGTTTATTGCGACTGCAAAGATAATAAAAAAAAAGCCGAATTCCAAATTTTCTAATGAGAAAATCAATAAATTACGGCCAACTATTCATAAAAACGTTCTATGTTGTTGAGTATCAGCATTTTAACACTATGAATAGTTGGCACCAACTATTCATACACTATTCATGGTGATTGGTGAATATGTATTTTATATGACATAATTAGTATGAGTAAATAGCGATAAAATGGTTGTTTCCAACAGTTATATTAATGGGTTACATATCGTCACATCGGCGGTGACACTATGTCACGACCATGGTTACAGAGTGTCACTCCGAAAGTTACTACTACGTAACTGACTCATCTTCAATGCGATAATGACTATTGAACAGGTGCAAGATGACGTCTGAACGGCCGTTTATGAATAGTTATATGCTGAAAAGGAGGCACTATTCATATGCTAAACCATTGATAATAAGCTGTTTACACGTAATATGAATAGTTGAAGCACTTTTTTGTATTTTTTTTGAGAAGAAATTTTGTAATTTGATAAAAAATGAGTACATCCGTCAGGCCGCCCGCAAATGCGGTTGGAAAGAACCGTTGGAGTTCAATGGCTACGTTGACGATTACCTATGGTAAGAATCACGGGGCGTGAATCACAAAAAATCCTCCATATCGCTATGGAGGATTCAATCTTCTATTTTATTATTCAGAACTCAAGAATGAGCGTCTGGCGGGGCTTGAGCTCCTGATTCTTCGACAGGTCGAAATAGCGGTTGGTCAGGATGTCCTTGGCCTTGAGGGTCTTGCCAATGACCTCGGCATAGCGCGACACATCGAAGGTGGCGGGCTTTGAGGTGCCATTCAGAATGGTGAGCGCAGTCTTACCCTGATACTGGCGGGCGATGACATAGATGCCGTTGAACGGGGTGAACTGCGTTTGCTTGCCCTTGATGATGACATCGTTACCCTGGCGCCAGTGGAGCAGACGAGAGAGCCAAGAGAACATGGCCTGCTCTGACTTTGAGCGTCCTTCCTTGGTAAAGCAGTTGTGTGTATCGCCAGGGAATCCGCCTGGGAAGTCCTTACGCACGTTGCCATCGGTCTTCTCCTTAGTACCGTTCATCAACACCTCGGTACCATAATAGAGCTGAGGGATACGATTCACGGTGAGCAACAGGGCCAGCGCCTGCTTCAAGGCGAGTGTATCCTTGCCATTACCCAGGAAACGGTCGGTATCGTGATTCTCGATGAATGCCATCACACTCGATGGATTGGGATACAGATAATCGTAGACAAACGAGTTGTAGAGGCGATTGAGACCATTCCACCAGCCATCGGTCTCCTCGTTCTTAGCCTGATTGAGCTTGTCGAAGAAGCTGAAGTCCATGACGGTCTTAAGATAGGTGTTGGTTAATGGGTGTTGGGTGTTGGTGGATGGTGTGATTTTTGAATCCTTCTGCCAAGCAGCGGTATAGGCAGGTTCTGTAACCCAAGTTTCACCAACAGTGTTGAAGTTGGGATACTCCACATCAAGCTCCTTCATCCACTGAGCCATCGCATCGGCATAGGCATAAGGATAGGTATCCATGCGGATGCCGTCGATACCCACGGTCTCAATCCACCAGATAGAGTTCTGAATGAGATAGCGCATCAAGTGTGGATTATGCTGATTCAGGTCGGGCATAGAAGGCACAAACCATCCCTCAACAGTCTCTTTCAGATCAATCTCCGAAGCGTAAGGATCAACCACTGGAGTGAGTTTGTAGCTGGTCTGCAGATAAGCCGACTTTGCAGGCTCAGAACCATCGGCATTGGCTGTAAAGCCAGTCATAGGATCACGGCCGCTCTGCTTCTCTGTGAGCCATTCTGGCGTATTAAGCCAGTCTTTGCTGGGCATATCCTGAGTCCAAGGGTGCTCGAAACCACTGTGGTTGAAAATCATATCCATCACAATCTTCAGTCCCTTCTTATGAGCCTCATCGCAGAGCAGCTTATACTCCTCGTTTGAACCAAAGCGGGGGTCTACCTTATAATAATTGGTGGTAGCATAGCCGTGATAGGTTGAGAAGCCGTTCTTTGAGTCAGGCGAGTCGTTCTCGAGAACGGGGGTAAACCAGAGGGCTGTAACGCCCAGCTCCTTGAAGTAGTCGAGATGCTCGCGGATACCATTCAAATCGCCACCATGACGCAGACTGGGCTTTGAGCGATCCTCAACATAGTTACGCATACCCTTGATCTGCTTGGGGTGATTGGCACCCTGGGCAAAACGGTCGGGCATCAGCATATAGAGCACATCGGCATTGGTAAAGCCCATACGCTTGTCGCCGCTCATCTCGCGCAGCTTGAGCTGGTATTGTACCTTGGTTTTGCCAAAGTTCAGTGTCATAGTACCTGGCTGAGCACCACGCAGATTCATGTAAACGAGCAGATAGTTGGGCGAATCGAGGCGCACCAGACTGTCGATGACCACTCCGGGATAATCGGTTGTTACACTTGCAACATCGCGGATGCCTTTACCGTACACCATCAACTGCACCTGCGGATTTTTCATGCCTACATACCAGTCGGTGGGTTCGATACGGTCAATAACGGTCTTTTTTGCTGCACTCATTGATAAAACGTTTGCCATCAAGATGGCGGTTACTAATAAAATTCGTTTCATTTTTGTTCTTAGTTTATTCTCTGTTCTCTGCTGCAAAGGTAGGGATTTTTCTGACACGTTGTTCTCATCAGAAATGAAATCCCACCGATGGCAGTGGCAAACGATTGCACAATCCTATCCTTTGTACTCTGTAGGCGTAACACCAAACTGTTTCTTAAACACTACCGAGAAGTGGCTCTGCGTGCTGAATCCCGTCATATCGGCTATCTCGGCCACCGTATGCTTACCGCCCTTCAGCAGCTCGGCAGCACGATTCAGCTTATAAGTACGGAAGAAGCTACTTGGTGTCTCGCCCGTCAAGCCCTTGATCTTGTAATACAGCTTGGTGCGCGATATATAGAGCATCTTGGTGATGCGCGTCACATCCAGTTCAGAGTTAGACAGCTCTTCCTCCATCAGCTTATACAGTTCTTCCATAAAATGCTTATCCTGCTCCGACAGGGCATTATCCACACCTTCGTCTTCGGTAGTAGTGGCCTTGGCGAGCAACTTGCGCACACGGTCGCGATTCTTGAGCTGCGACTGGATAAGGGCAGAGAGCACGGCAGGCTCGAACGGCTTGGTAACGTAGGCATCGGCACCCACATTCAGACCCTCTACCTGATTCTCGGCTGTGATCTTTGCCGTTACCAGAATCACGGGGATATGACTCAGCTGGATATCCTGCTTGATCTCCTGACACAGCTGGTAGCCATCCTTACCAGGCATAGCCACATCGCTCAGCACAATGTTGGGTTCTTCGGCCCGCATCTCCTCTAAGGCCGTATCGGCATCGAGACAGGTTATCAGGCGATAGTCGTTCGAGAAGAGCAGACGCATGTAGTTGATGATTTCGGTATCGTCGTCGACGATGAGAATGGTGGGACGATTGTCGTCTGTTGGCAATTGAACATTCTTGGACAAGCCAAGCGGCGAAGCCGAGCGGACCATTGAACATTGAACATTCACTGCCTGCGGTGTGTCGATAATGCGGTAGTCGGCGATGCCGTCGCCTTCCAGTGGGCGGCGTTCTTCTTGGGTATAGGCCTGTTCATTCATTGGGTAGACCAGTGTGAACACGGCACCAGTACCTTCCTGGCGGTTGCCGGCTGTCAGACTGCCGTGATGCAGTTCGGCCAGTCGGCGCGAATAGTACAGGCCAATGCCTGTTCCCCAGTTCACAACAGCCTTGGTTTGATTATCCAGCTGGTAATAGCGTTTAAAGATATTCTCGCACTGCTCTTCAGGTATTCCCTTACCTGTATCTGCAACACTCACCTTTACCTTATTATCTACTACATCCAACTGCACATCAATCCTACCCCCGCGTGGTGTGAACTTCAGAGCATTCGACAACAGATTGGTTACTATCTTCTCCAGTTTGTCGCCATCAGTCCATGCCATCAGCTGGTCTTCCATACCAAAGCGGTTCAGCGTCAGTCCTTTCTCTTTGACATTAAACTCGAACGTATCACAGATGTCGTTCATCAGTTTCACCACATCTATCTGTTCCACACTTAGGCGTAGACTGTCGTTCTCCAGCTTATTAAAGTCCATCAACTGGTTCACAAGCTTAAACATGCGCTGGATGCTACGCTGGGCAATACTGAGCAGACTACGTTCTTCGCCATCAATAGAATCGCTCTTAGCCAACTGTCCCACAGGACCGGCAATCATCGTCAATGGTGTACGGAACTCATGCGCGATATTGGCAAAGAAACTCATATTCATCTGGTTGGTACGCAGTTCCTGTTCCTTCTCCATCTGTGCCTGACGGGCAGCACGGCGTGCAGCCACCACACGACGAGCATTGCGATAGAGATAGTAGGCAATAGCTGCTGCCAAAGTCAGATAGATGAGCCATGCCCACCACGAGAACGCCGGCGCTGGTTCAACAATCACACTTATCTTGCGCTCATCGCTGGTTGCTTCGTCACTGGCACTGTCGGATGTACGTACTCGGAACGTATAGTGCCCCGATGGCAGATTGGCATAGCCGGCAGCATGACGGCTGCCCGCATCTATCCAGTCACTGTCAAATCCATCAAGTTTATAATAATAATGTACACGCTCGTATTCGCCAAAGTCAAGGGCCGTATAAGAAATGCTGAAACTATTCTGACTATGTTCCAGGCGAATTTCACTACAACTGTCGAGCATGGCATCTATAGGACCGTCAGCCATAGGACGAACCAGCTGATTGTGGATCTTCAAATCACAAAACTTCAGTGGGAGCTTACGCAGCGTGTCTATCTCGGCAGGGTTGAACATGGTTACACCATCTGATCCGCCAAACACCAGACTACCGTTAGGCAATCGGCACGAAGCACGGTCGCAGAACTCATCGCCAGCCAGTCCGTCGGCCTTATACAGTGCCGTGATGCTACCTGTCTTAGCATCCAGTCGGTTCAGTCCTTTCATAGTGCTTATCCACAGATTGCCTTGCTGATCTTCCTCAATGGCCCCAACATCCGAACACGACAGTCCTGCTATGCGTTTCATCTGATTGGTCTGAAGGTTGTAGCACAGCAGACCGTTGCTTACTGTACCTATCCACACGTTGCCGTGCTTATCCTGATGCATGTCGGTAGGGATATACACACTCTTACGGATGCATCGCTGCATATCGGGAATCTCCTGCTGACTCAGTTTCCCTGTCTTCGGGTCCATTTTCATGATCTGCTGATAGAAAGCCGAAATGAGCATAGTGCCATCGTTAAGTTTCAGCAGCGATGGGATAAAAGTAAAGTCCACATTGAACGCCTGTTTAGCTTCAGGCTGATTAGCACCTGGTCGGAAGGCCACGATGTAGGTGGAACTGGTTGATGCCCACACTGTTCCATCGTCAGTCTGTTCAAAATCCATCGTTGCCCACACAGGCCACTGGCTCAATATGTTCAGTCGGGCACCATCGTACTGGCATTTCATCACGATGTTAGTGGTAGACAGCCACAACAGCCCATCGCGATCGCAGAACAGATGGGTAATAGCATTCTTCTTCTCACCAGCAGGCAGGCCAGCAATGTCTATCCGCTCGGCTTTCTGGGTGGTTGAGTGATACACAAACAGTCCTTTCCTCAGTGTTGATACCCATAGATTCTCTTGTTTGTCCATTGCTACAGCAAGAACCGATGAGTTCTCTATCACACGGTTAAGATAGTTGTCGCTGCCGCCGAATTTCTCTTTATAGTAATAATCGGCAAATATACCCTTATCGTATGTGCCTAACCATATATTCTTACGCGAATCCTGGAATATCTTAGTAACGTATGCATCGGGCACAGGCAATGTAAAATTGGCATCGTCCTGACCACGCAGCGTATGGGTCAGCAGATTCAATTCAAACAGACCGTTGCGCGATGTGCTCAGAAGTATGGTGTTGTTCTCTAGCAGACAGGCAGCCTGTAGCACACTGCCATGGGCTGTAAGCCTATCCATCATCTCGCTACTCAGTGGGATGGGCTGTTGCGATTTTGTATCAAACAGCAGCAGTGTACCATTACCCGATGCCAATATCAGCCCATTAGGCAACAGTTCAAAGAAGTATAATCCAAGGTGTTTATGATCCTTTATTTCCTTTTTGAGTTTAAACGTCTCACCACTATATATCAGCAGATTGTCAGAACCGGCCAACAGGATGTCGTCGGCAGCATCAATAAAACAGTCGCCCCACGACTGATTGGTCATGGTGCGGTTTATCTTAGACAGAAAAATGTTATGTTGCTCGTCATACTGAAGCAACTCCATCCCATTATATACAAACAAACGTCCTTTTTTATCCATCAACAGTTTCCGGACGTTGCGGTTACCCGTCTGCATAGGTACATTTTCAAAGTTGTCATACTTGGTATACCGGCACACACCATTGACAGTGGCCACCCACAAGCGCCCCTTCTTATCACACAACAGACTCTGTATCTGATTGTCGGGCAGTCCTAATGAGTCGTATGTACAGAAATATTGGTGATACTCATGTCCGTCGTATCGGTTCAGTCCACGGAACGTACCGATCCACAACTGTCCGGCAGCGTCCTCAGCCATACACTGCACACGGGAGTTCGACAATTCCTGAGCCACTACAAGATCATGTTCTTCGTCTTTATCACGGTTAGCTTTAGGTGTACCCTGATGATGACACGAGATAACCATCATAGCACAAACCACTGAAGCAAAGATTGATAAAAAAGGTTTCATTTTAGTCAATATTGTTGTAATTTGCTGCAAAGATAAGAAAAAAGTAAAAAAGTAAAGGAGTAAAAAGGTAAAAAAGTAAAAAGTATAAAGGCAAAAAGATAAAAAATGAACGAATAAGACAACTTTTAAACAAAATGAAAAACAACCATAGCGATTTGAACAAAGCGAAAAAACGAAAAACAGAATAAAAAAACATATTTTAATAATTAGTTATACTTTTGCAGCCGAGATTTTGAAACCAAATATTTATTCTAACATTAACTCAAAACAATTAAAACTCAATGAAAAAGAGCAGTATTCTATTGATGTTGATGGCATTGTTTATGTCACTTACATCTTTTGCCCAAGGAATTAAGGGCACTGTGATCGACGAAAACGGAGAGCCAGTCATTGGCGCCACCGTTGCCGAAAAGAGTAATCCAAAAAATGCTACCATCACCGACTTTGATGGTAACTTCACGGTTAACGTCAATGCGGGTAAGATTATTCAGATTACCTACATCGGTTACGAGACACAGGAAGCAGCCGCTAAAAACGGCATGACCATCAAACTTAGACCCGACAACAAGGTACTCGACGAAGTGGTTGTTGTAGGTTACGGTGTACAGAAGAAGAGTTCTGTTACTGGTGCCATCTCTCAGGTAAAGCCCGAGGATATGGAGAACCGCACCATTGCCAACGCACAACAGGCTTTGCAGGGTAAAACCTCTGGTGTGCAGATTATCCAGTCGAGTGCAGCCCCTGGTTCTTCACCAACCATACGCGTACGCGGTTATTCCTCTAATTCAAGCTCAGAACCACTGTTCGTTGTCGATGGTGTGCGTCTGGGTGATATCAGCGGTATCGACCCAAGCACCATCGCATCAATGGAAATCCTGAAGGATGCTGCCTCTGCCGCTATCTACGGTGCCGAGGCTGGTAACGGTGTAGTACTTATCACCACTAAGAAAGGTAAGCCCGGACAGGGAAAGATCTCTTACGATTTCATGTTTACCGACGAGAGTCTGGCTCGCATCCCAAAGATGCTGAACTCTGAGCAGTATATCCAGTACATGGACGAGGGTAACATCTTTACAAAGGATTATCTGCTTAAGAACTGGGACGGCGTGACCAATACAGCCTGGACCGATGTTGCTTTCAATCACGGTCACATGCAGAAGCACGCCCTTTCATTCACTGGTGGTAACGAACGTGGCAACTACTACCTCTCGCTCGCATACCTTAATAATAATGGTATTGTTAAGGGCGACGCTGATGTGTACAAACGCCTCACAGCTACCATTAACTCTGAATATAAGATTAAGGACTGGTTGAAGGTAGGAACCACCAACCAGATTGAGAAATACGATGTACGCTCTGTATCTTCAAACAACGAGTACGGATCACTGCTCACATCCATCCTGATGCTTGATCCTCTTACTCCCGACACATACACAGCCGAGAACCTGCCTTACCAGATGGTAAATGCACAGGCCAACGGCAAACAGTTGCTTCAGGACGAGAATGGAAACTACTATGCTGTTTCTAAGTTCTATGCCGGCGAACAGTATCACCCAATGATTATGCGTGACAACGGTCTGTCAAAGAATCAGGGATTCAATATCAACGGTTCTATCTATGGTGACTTCACACCTGCAAAGGGACTCACCATCACTTCTCGTTTCGGTTATCGCTTGGCAGGTTCAAACAATAGCAGTACCAGTCTGCCATTCTATGGCAACGGAGTACAGAGCCGCGATTTCCTCGACTTCAGCGCAGGTTCTTCTACCTCTATCTACTATCAGTGGGAGAACTTTGCAAACTATATGAAGACCTTTGGCGGACACACCGTTACAGCCATGGTTGGTATGTCGTTCCAGAAGTCAACAAGCAATAATGTAAATGGCTCACTGACTGCCAATGGCGAAGATGCCCTGAAGAAGAACGACCCACTGTTCTACTATCTGAACTATGCCAACGCATCGGCTACCAAGGGCGTAAGCGGTGAGACTAACGAGAGCACCAAATACTCATACTTCGGCCGTCTCTCTTACGACTTCATGGGCCGTTACCTGCTGCAGGCTTCGCTGCGTGCTGATGCTGCCGACCTGTCGAAGCTCTCTAAGAAAACCCGTTGGGGTTACTTCCCTGCTGTATCAGTAGGTTGGACTCTGAGCGAGGAGAAATTCTTTGCACCTCTCAAGAGCTGGTTCGACAGTCTGAAGTTCCGTGCCAGCTGGGGTCAGAATGGTAGTCTCTCTGCATTGGGCGGCTATAGCTACAGCACCGACATGGCACTGGGCGGACTCTATCCTTTCTCTTCAGGCATCAACTACACACAGGCCGCTGCCCCATCAACCATGGGTAACGACGATCTGAAGTGGGAGACCTCTGAGCAGCTGAACTTCGGTTTCGATGGCATTCTGCTGGGTGGTCGCATGACCTTCGGTGTCGACTACTTCATTAAGAAGACCAAGGACCTGCTGGTATGGGGTACCACACCTTCACTCATCATCGGCGGCAGCACTTCACCTATGAATGCCGGTAACGTAGAAAACAAGGGTTTCGAGTTTGAACTTGGCTGGCGCGACCACATCGGCGATTTCAACTACAGCATCCGTGGTAACCTCTCTACCCTGAGCAATAAGGTAACATACATCGATCCATCTATCACGCGTTTGAGCGGTAGCAACTTCCATACTTACACCATTACCTATTTCGAGAAGGGCTATCCTGTTTACTACTTCCGCGGCTATAAGTTTGCCGGTATCGACAGTGAAACCGGAAATCCTTTGTTCGAGGATCTGGATGACGACGGCAAAGTATCTGACGGCGACCTGACCTGCATTGGTGACGCCATCCCCGACTTCACCTATGGTATCACCCTCACAGCTGCCTATAAGGGCATCGACATGACTGTATTCGGAACAGGTTCATACGGCAATCAGATTTTCAACTGTATCAACCGTCCTGACTACGCAGCTTCAAACCGTCTGAAAGAAGTGTTCTACGATAACCGTTGGACTGCTGAGAACAAGAACGGTACAGTGCCTCGCGCAGGTGCTAACGATATGGACAAGTACGCTTGCTCAAGCGCCATGGTTTACGATGGCAGCTTCTTCAAGATCAAGCAGATTCAGCTGGGATACACACTGCCCAAGAGCCTGATCAATAAGGTCTTCCTGAGCCACGCCCGTATCTATGCTTCACTCGACGACTTCTTCACCTTCTCAAAGTATCCAGGCTTCGATCCTGAGGCTGCTACCAACGCTACCTCGGGTATGGGTATCGACAAGGGCGGCTATCCTACCTCGAAGAAAGTTGTACTTGGTTTGAACATCGAATTCTAAAGAAAGGGTAAAAAAGTAAAAAGGTAAAAAAGTAAAAGAATACAATTATGAAAAAGAATCTATTATATATCGCCATGTTGGCCATTTCATCGCTCAGCTTCAGCAGCTGCGACAGCGAGCTCGACATTGCCAAGCACGGCAACCTGGGAAGCATGGAAGACTTCTACACCAACGACGAAAACACCATGCAGGCCACCTCTTCACTCTATCTGCAGATGCGCAGTCTTCACTACAACTGGTTTATGACCAAGAACTGCCTGTCGGACGATGTCTGGACTGGTGGCGGTTCACGCGGCGACAATGCCGAAATGGAGAAACTCAACGAGTACACCTTCGGCACCGACCACGGCATGATCCAGGGACTTTACTCTGGTCTCTATGGCGTCATCTACAAAGCTAATCTGATTATCGACAGGACACAGGGCGATACACCTGTTATGAAACGTGCCATCAACGAGGCCAAGGTGTTCCGTGCATGGGCTTCGTTCGAGCTGGTAACACTCTTTGGCACAGCCCCTGTTGTGGATCACCTGCTGGAGCCAGGCGAGTATCGCTTAGCCAACAGCGACCCTGCTGAGATGTGGGCACTCATCGAGAGTGATCTGAACGATGCCATCAACAGTGGTACCCTGCCCTCAAAGAGCGACGTGAACGATGCCGAGGGTGGTATCCGTATCACCAAAGAGACTGCTCAGGCATTCTTAGGCAAGGCTTATCTCTTTGAAGGTAAGAACAGTGAGGCTGCTGCCATGCTCGACAATGTGATCAACTCTGGTAAATATGCCCTCTATCAGGGCGAGTACGATGCTCAGTTCCATGCTGCAGCCAATAACAACTGCGAGTCGGTATTCGAACTGCAGAAGCGTAATGATTCAGAGCAGATGTGGAACCAGTTTGATATGTACTTGCTGATGCAGGGCTGGCGTACCGACAAGGTGAACTACAGTGGTCAGGCTGCTGCTGTGATTGCTCAGGGTACCTACGGATTCATGAACCCACGCAAGTCGCTCTACGATGCTTTCGTGGCTTGGGAAGGTGCCAACGGCTACCGTCTCAACAAGACCATGATGACCTACGACCAGCTGAAGGCCTTTGGTGTTACTATCCAGACAGGTGCCTTGGTATATGGTTGCGAGGGATACTTTATGTGGAAAAACCAGTCGTTGAAGGAAGACTGCGTTGTTGACCAGTCGTTCTTCCAGGGTGTTCAGTTCACCAACCTGAAGATTATGCGCTATGCTGAGGTTCTGCTGTTGGCTGCCGAGGCTCATCTGCAGGCTGGCAACACCAGCAAGGCACTCGATTATATCAATCAGATCCGTACTCGCGCCAAGGAGACTCCTCTGACAAGCGTTTCACTGGATGATATCAAAACCGAGAAGCGTCTGGAGCTCTGCAATGAGAGCGTACGCTTCCAGGATCTGGTTCGCTGGGGCGATGCAGAGACAGCACTTGGTCAGCAGGGTAAGGAAGTGCCCGCCTTCGGCACCGAGGGTACACAGTGGCCTTACAAAAACCAGAACTACGGTTTCAAGAGCAAGCACAAGCTTCTACCTATCCCTCTGAAGGAGATTGAACTCAATCCTAACATGACTCAGAATGCAGAATGGTAATTCTACAAAGCAAAAATGTAAGAATGTAAAAATGTAATAATGAAGTAATTATGAAAAAGTTTAGATATATCATAATGTTGCTGGCGATTATCGGCTTCACTGCCTGCGACAGCGACTCAATCGAAGGTCTGAAGGGTGAATTCAGCGATATTACCTTCTGCAACTTCAACTCGGGCAATGTTCTGCCCACAGAGAAAATCGGCAAAGGCATCAAGGCCCTCAACGTCCAGTTGGCCGACGCAACAGGCAATAACCTTTCGCTCCGCTTCGGTAGCAAGGAGTGGATTCTTGGCGAAGGCACATTCCTGGCTGTTTCTGAAGTAAGTGCTGACGGCACATACTCTGGAACAATCAATGGCGCTGCTATCAACGAGGGTAACATAGACGTCAGCTTTGTTGACGGAACCTACTTCATCAGCGGCCTGGTTAAGACCGCCGACGGTAAGCAGTATAAGCCATACTACAAGGGCGAACTGACCTTCATCGTAGGCGAGGACGATCCAGAGCCAAGCGGCTATACCATGAGCATCCAGACCAGCACTGTTGAGATAATGGACTGGACAACATGGCAGACAACATCTTACCCAGACGTAACCAAGTACTCTATCACCATCTGTGATCCTAACGGCGCACAGGTAGCTTACTTCGATGTTATCAACGGCAACGACAAGAAGGCCGACCAGCTCACTGGTAATTACTCTATCGTTAGCGACGCTCACGATGCAATGCAGATAAGCGCTGGTTACTCACTGCCTGACTACGGTATGGCTGGAGGTTCAAGCTTTGTAGATGCAGCAGGAGCTACTCAGTACCTCACTGGTGGCGGTACTGTAGAGATTACCACAGCTACAGGTATCGACGGCAGCACACTCTACTCGTTCAAGGGCACAGGTGTTGGTACAACCGACATCACTGGTGCTACCGGTAGCGGTTCATTCAACATTATGTTCGTATCATTCGTTGATGTTAAGGGTACTATTGTAAGAGACATGGTTATTGACAGCCAGATTCTTGGCACTCAGATGAAGTATTCTATCTACCTGCCAGAGGGATGGGACGGTCAGACCACTATGCCAGTCATCTACCTGCTACATGGCGCTGGTGACGATCAGAACTCTTGGCTCGACAAAGGTAACATGGCTGCACTCACAAGTACTGCCATCGAGAATGGCGAACTTGGCAAGGTAGCAGTTGTAACTCCCGATGCTCAGCTTACATTCTACTGCAACGAGTACGAGAATTATTTCTTCGAGGAGCTTGTTCCTGCTATCGAGGGTATGTTCAACGTAGGTAAGGACAAGTCAAAGCGCGCTGTCGGCGGTTTGTCGATGGGTGGTTTCGGAACTCTCTACTATGCTGTTAAGCATCCTGAGATGTTCTGCTGCGCTTACGCTATGAGCCCAGCCGTTTATATCGACGGCATGCCAAACCTGTTCGAGCTCTATCCTGCTGCCAATATAGCAGAACTGCCCGACCTTACTCAAGAGGTAGGCACAGAGGACGCAGTTGTTTATTCTATGAATCCTTGGTTGGCAGGCACTATCCAGCCTCTCGGTCTGGCTAACTATGAGTACATCGAGCGCCCAGGTGTTCACGACTGGAAGTTCTGGAAGGAGTGCTATCCCAAATTTTTGACTAAACTTGGTAAATATTTTAAATAAATGTTGTATATTTGCAGCGGACAACAGGATTTATAGGGAAAAAATCCTTATGTCCTGTAGTCCGTTACTAAAAAAATAATAATAATGAAGAAACTAGTAGTGGTGGCTGCCCTCTGCCTGATGGGTATGGCAGCCCACGCTCAGCAGAACCTGAGCTGGGGACAGGGCCCACAGGTGGCCTCACCCGACATTCATGCCGACAACAGTGTAACATTCAACCTGATTGCCCCCGACGCAAAGAAGGTGCAGATAACCGGCGACATGCTGCCTACCAAGAAGGTAGAGTTTGCAGGTAACACCTACGACACTCCAGGCATCGTTGATTTGGTTAAGAACGATAAGGGTGTGTGGAGCTTTACCACAGAGCCACTGAAGCCCGAGCTTTATACCTATAATATGATTGTAGACGGTGTGAAGATCATCGACCCACTGAACGTTTACAACATCCGCGACATCAACAATCTATTCAGTGTACTGCTGATTGGTGGCGACCAGCGCACCGATCTGTACAAGGTAAACAAGGTGGCTCACGGCACCGTGAGCAAGGTGTGGTACGAGAGTCCTACAGCCGGACTTACCCGTCGACTCACCGTCTACACACCTGCTGGCTACGAGACCAGTGGTAAGGATTATCCCGTATTCTACCTGCTGCACGGTATCGGTGGCGACGAGAACGCTTGGAGCGAACTGGGTCGTGCTACACAGATTATGGACAACCTGATAGCTCAGGGTAAGGCCGAGCCTATGATCCTGGTGATGACCAACGGCAACATTTCGCAGGAGGCTTGCCCAGGCGAAACCAGCGAGGGCTTCAAGGTGCCAACCATGATGCTGCCAAAGACCATGGAGGGTAGCTTCGAGACAGCCTTCCCCGATGTGGTGAAGTTTATCGAGAAGACCTATCGCGTGAAGAAAGACAAGGCTCACCGCGCTATCGCAGGTCTGTCGATGGGTGGTTTCCACAGCCTCTTTATCAGCATCAACAATCCTGACATGTTCGGTTACGTAGGTCTGTTCTCAGCAGCTGTCGACCAGCAACAGCCTAACGGTGGATTCCCCAACATCTATGCCGACCGCAATGCTAAGATCGACAAGCTGTTCAGTAAGAACCCCAAGCTGTTCTGGATTGGTATCGGCAAGACCGACTTCCTGATCAAGAACAACAACGATCTGCGCGCTTATCTCGACTCTAAGAAGCACAAGTACACCTACATGGAGACCGATGGTGGTCACATCTGGCGCAACTGGCGTATCTATCTTTCAGAGTTCACTCCGTTATTATTTAAATAAGGAATGGAAAGGAAGTTAAAGGGAAGTTAAAAGGTAGTTAAAAGGACAATAGTCTGCTATCCCCCACCAGTAAAGGTAATGTCCCTTTAACTTCCCAATAACTTCTTTTTAACTTCCCTTTAACTTCTATAAAACAATGAAGAAATCTTTTATTTTATTAGCCTCAGCCGCACTCGTTGTTGGCTGCGCTACAGCCGACAAACAAGGCCCCAAGAACACCATCAACCAGGAAGAAGTGATGTCGAAGCTCACACTCGAAGACAAGGCTCACTTCGTGATTGGAACCGGCATGGCAGGCTTCTCGGGCAATGATGCCGTTATCGGTGCTACCCGCAGTCTGGTGCCTGGTGCCGCTGGTACCACCTACCCCCTCGACACACTGGGAATACCTGCCGTAGTGCTGGCCGACGGTCCTGCCGGACTACGTATCGACGCTAAGCGTCAGGGCGACTCAGCTACCTACTACTGCACCCACTTCCCCATAGGAACCTTGCTGGCCTCAACCTGGAACACCCAACTCATTGAGCAGGTGGGTCAGGCTATTGGTGAGGAGGTAAAGGAGTATGGTGCCGACGTGCTGCTGGCTCCTGCACTCAATATTATGCGTAACCCCTTGTGCGGACGTAACTTCGAGTACTACTCTGAGGATCCTGTTGTGGCAGGAAAGAGTGCTGCTGCCTACATCACCGGCGTTCAGAAGAACGACGTTGGTACCAGCATCAAGCACTTTGCTGCTAACAACCAGGAGACCAACCGCATGAACAACGATGCACACATCTCTCAGCGTGCGCTGCGCGAAATCTACCTGAAAGGTTTCGAGATTGCCATCAAGGAAAGCGCACCTTGGACCGTGATGACATCGTATAACTACATTAACGGTGTTTACACATCAGAGAGTAAAGACCTTGTTACCACCATCCTGCGCGATGAGTGGGGCTATCAGGGAACCGTGATGACCGACTGGTTTGGCGGTAAGGATGGCGCCAAGCAGATGTGGGCCGGTAACGACATGCTGCAGCCTGGTAAGGCCGAGCAATTCGACAGCATCGTTGCAGGCGTTAAGAGCGGCAAGTTGGCTGAGGCCGACCTCGACCGTAGCGTTCAGCGCATACTGAACCTTGTTGAGAAGAGCCCACGCTATCAGGGTTACAAGTACTCTAACAAGCCCGACCTCAAGGCTCACGCTGCCGTTACCCGCCAGAGTGCTGCCGAGGGTATGGTGCTGATGAAGAACAACCAGGCACTGCCATTTGCCAAGAACATCAAGAATGTGGCACTTTATGGCAACACCTCTTACGATTTCATTGCTGGCGGTACTGGTTCTGGTAATGTAAACCACGCTTACGTTGTTTCTCTGCTCGACGGACTGAAGAATGGTGGCTACACCGTGTCGGACGAACTGAAGAACGCTTATACCACCTACGCAGCCGACTGCAAGAAGGCCATCGAGGCCGAGATTGAGGCTGCCGCCAAGAAGGATCCCAAGAACGCCATGCTGCTGCGCTTCATGCCACGCCCACTGCCTGCCGAGAAGCAGTTCAGTGCCGACGAGCTGACCAAGCAGGCTGAGACAGCCGATGTGGCTGTGATTACCCTCGGCCGCATCTCGGGTGAGTTCATGGACCGTAAGGCTGCCGACTTCAACCTAAGCGATTCAGAGCGCCAGCTGCTGCAGCAGGTTTGCGATGTATATCACAAGGCAGGCAAGCAGGTAGTAGTACTGCTCAACATCGGCGGTGTCATCGAGACTGCCTCTTGGAAAGATCTGCCCGATGCCATCCTCTGTGCTTGGCAGGCAGGTCAGGAAGGCGGTAACAGCGTTGTCGACGTACTCAGCGGCAAGCAGTCGCCAAGCGGCAAGTTCACCATGACATGGCCCGTGAAGTTCACCGATGCCTACTCATCAAAGAACTTCCCCATCGACCAGGATCCAAAGATAGACATGACCAACCAGGGTCAGAAGGGTAACGTAAAGAACGTAGACTATACCGACTACGAGGAGGATATCTACGTAGGTTACCGCTACTTCGACTCGTTCGATGTGCCCGTCAGCTATCCATTCGGCTATGGTCTGAGCTACACCACATTCGAGTATAGCGATGCCAAGATTGCTGAGAAGGGCGATGCTTACGAGATCAGCGTTACCATTAAGAATACTGGTAAGCAGGAAGGCAAGGAGGTTGTAGAGCTCTACATCTCGGCTCCCGACAACAAGGCTGCCAACAAGCCCGCCAAGGAGCTGAAGGCCTACGCCAAGACCAAGCTGCTGGCTCCTGATGAGACTGAGACCGTGACTATGACTGTGAAGGCTGCCGACCTGGCATCGTTCGACGAAGCCGCTTCAGCCTGGGTTGTAGCCGCTGGCGAGTACCAGTTCCTGGTAGGAGCCTCAGCACAGGACATCAAGGCCACACTCAAGGCTAATGCCAAGACTCAGCAGACCAAGGTTAACAACGTGATGAAGCCACAGGTACAGATGAACCTGTTGAGCAGATAAAACCTTTTTTACCGAATTTGACTAACTAACCAACCGTCCCTTTTTTACACAAAAGTACACAAAAGGGACGGTTCTTTTTGTGTACTCGACAAAAAGTTGTAACTTTGCAGCCGTATGAAGATATTTGCTATTGGCATGAACTATGCCGCACACAACCAGGAGCTGCACGGAACAGTGAAACGTCCCGACGAGCCAGTAATATTTACCAAAGCTGATTCGGCCATTCTGAATCAGGGTAAACCGTTCTTTATCCCCGACCATCTGGGCCGTATCGACTACGAGACCGAGGTGGTGGTGCGCATCTGCCGACTGGGAAAGAATATCAGCGAGCGATTTGCTCACCGCTACTACGATGCCGTGACCGTGGGTATCGACTTTACCGCCCGCGACCTGCAGCGAAAGGCCAGCGAGGCCGGTCAGCCCTGGACCATCTGCAAGGGTTTCGACGGCTCGGCAGCCATCGGCGAGTGGGTGCCCAAGGAGAAATTCATCGACCTGCAGGCTCTGCACTTCCACCTGGACATCAACGGACAGACCGTACAGGAGGGGTGCACCAGCGACATGCTATACAAAATCGACGAAATCATAGCCTACATTTCTAAGTTCTTTACGCTGAAAACCGGCGACATACTATACACCGGCACCCCTGTCGGCGTAGGACCGGTAAAGATTGACGACCACCTGGAGGGCTGGCTCGAAGAGCGCAAAGTGCTGGAGTTTAATTGCAAATAGAGGTGAGAGATATGATGATACAATAATTCTCGAGTTTTTTCGTTTTAATGATGTGAGGATTATTGGTAGACTAATCATGGCTCTGCTCCTGATAACCTTTGGTCTGGCGGCCAAGGCTGAGGGGCGGTATGCGGAACACTCTGTGCTCCGCGAGGGGAATTGGGCTAAGATACGTGTGCCAGAGAGCGGATTCTATCAGCTATCAGACGCACTTATAAAGAAGGCCGGATTCAGTAATCCGAGCAAGGTTAAGATTTACGGCTACGGCGGCGCACTGCAACCCGAGAAGCTTACAGGCGATTATCTTACAGCTACCGACGACCTGAAGGAGGTTCCCACATGCACCATCGGCGGCAAGCGAATATTTTATGCACAAGGCCCAGTAACATGGAGCGACCAGACATCGATGGAACGCACACGCAACCCTTATTCTGACTACGGCTACTACTTCCTGACGGAGGCTGACGGCGAGCCGTTGACTACCGACAGCGCCACCATTGTAGGCGGGAACTATCCTGCCAACAACGACTATCACCACCTGTACGAGGTGGATAACTACTCGTGGTTCCACGGCGGGCGAAACCTGTTCGACAAAACGCTGTTCACCATCGGCACGCCACAGGTGTACACACTGAAAGCCAGCGGCACCAATGGTACCATAGGCATAGCCCTGACGGCCGATGCCGACTACGAGGCCACCATCGAAGTGAACGACTCTATTGTGGCCACCATCAGCAAGAAGGTGTCGCTCGATGCCTATACCAAGGCCGACGAAGAGCTATACCAATACCAGCTCACAGGAAAACTGAAAACTGAAAACTGCATCCGCATCACCCAGACAGCAGGCGGCAACATGCGTCTGGACTACATCGACCTACAACACGACACGCCCACACCGCTAGATTTCGGCACGCTACCCGAGCCCGAATACGTGTATCAGATAACCAACCAAGACCACCACGCCGACACAGCCGTCGACATGGTGATCATCATCCCCACATCGCAACAAACGCTGGCACAGGCCGAGCGACTGAAGGCACACCACGAGCAGCACGACGGGCTATCAGTAAGGATAGTACCTGCCGACGAGCTGTTCAACGAGTATAGCAGCGGAACGCCCGACGCCACAGCCTACCGCCGCTACATGAAGATGCTGTACGACCGCGCCAGCACCGACAGCGAGAAGCCGCGCTACCTGCTGCTGTTTGGCGACGGCGGATGGGACAACCGTATGAACACCAGCGACTGGAGCGGCTACAGCCCCGACGACTACCTGCTGTGCTACGAGAGCGAGAACTCGTTCAGCCAGGTAAACTGCTACGTGAGTGACGACTTCTATTGTCTGCTCGACGACGGAGAGATGATACAGGAAGGCAACAGCTACAAGGGACAGCCCGATGTAGCCGTGGGCCGACTGCCAATACGGACTGCCGACGATGCCGAGGCGCTGGTCAACAAGATTATCAGCTACGCGAACAACGAGTATGCCGGCAGCTGGCAGAACGAGATATGCATGATGGGCGACGACGGCAACCAGAACTCGCACATGAAGACTGCCAACAAGGTAGCCACCCTGATAGAACAGGACTATCCCAACTACAACGTGAAGAAGATATACTGGGATGCCTACCAGCGCACATCATCGTCGACAGGCTACAGCTATCCCGACGTGACACGCCTCATCAAGCAGCAGATGCAGAGCGGCGCCCTGATGATGAACTACTGCGGCCACGGTGCTGCCTACGCCATGAGTCATGAGCTGGTGATGAAAACAGCCGACTTCGAGACATCGCAGACCAACTATCTGCCACTGTGGATGACCGCCTCGTGCGACATCATGCCGTTTGACGGACAGGAAGACAACATCGGCGAAACGGTGATGCTGAACCGCAAAGGCGGCGGCATTGCCTTCTTCGGCACCACACGCACCGTCTACGCCACCTACAACGAGGTGATGAATCTGGCCTTTACCCGCTACGTGCTCACACCCGGCATAGCGATAGGTGAGGCTGTACGACTGGCCAAATGCGAACTGGTGAGCAAGAGCACCGACCTGACGCCCAACAAGTTGCAATACACGCTGCTGGGCGACCCTGCCCTGCAGTTGACCATACCCAGACAGGAGATTGTGGTAGACAGCATCAACGGCGTGTCGACTGCCCAGAACGTGAAGCTGGCAGCAGGATCGGTGGTAAGAATAGCCGGACATATTGTGAACAACGACGATGTTGATACCGATTTCAACGGTGTGGTTACGCTGTCGGTCCGCGATGCCGAAGAAACCATCACCTGCCGACAGAACGACACGTCGGAAACCGACGAGCCATTTGTGTATAAAGACCGCACCAAGACGCTGTTTCAAGGCTCCGACAGCGTGGCCGACGGCAGATTCAGCATCACCTTTGCCATTCCAAAGGATATCAGCTACACCGACGGCAGCGGACTGATGACGCTCTACGCTGTGAGCAGCGACAAGACGCTGACAGCCAGCGGCGAGAACGAGAGCTTTGAGCTGATAGGCAGTCAAGCGGCACTTACCGACTCCATCGGCCCATCCATCTACTGCTACCTGAACTCAAAATCGTTTAAGAACGGCGACAAGGTGAACCCAACACCCTATTTCAGGGCAGAACTCTACGACGATAGCGGCATCAACACATCGGGCAGCAGCATCGGTCACGATCTGGAGCTGGTTATCGATGGCGACCCAACCAAGACATACAACCTGAACGATTACTTTGAGTTCGACTTCGGCGACTATCGTTCGGGCAGCTTGGGATTCAGTATACCAGAGCTCAGCGTGGGCACTCACAAGCTACAGTTCAGGGCGTGGGATATCCTGAACAACTCGTCGACCGCCGAACTGGTGTTCGAGGTTACCGAGGAAGCCATCGCCGAGTTTAACGTGGTGTGCAGCAGCAATCCTGCACACGGCAACGCCCAGTTCGTCATCACCCACAACCGCATCGGCAGCGAGCTCAAGGTGATGCTGGATGTTTACGACACGGGCGGTCGTCAGGTATGGCGCCAGACGGAGACCGTGGTTCCCACCAGCGACACAGTAACCGTCGACTGGAATCTAAGTGTGGCTGGCGGCAGTAGACTGCACACGGGACTATATCTGTGCCGGTTCAGCCTGAACGATGGCAACACCAAAACCGTTAAATTACTGATTAAGAGCAATAATTAAAGCCCGAAAACGTTATAAGAATATGATGACAGAAAACAGTAAACATACGATCAGGTGGGCGATGGTGGTACTATTCACTATGCACTATTCACTATGCACTATCTCTGCCCAAGACGAAAAGACCATCATGTTCAACCCCGTAGAGCATGCAGTGATATCGCAGACCATAGCTCCCGATGCCCGTGGAGCCGGTATGGGCGATGTAGGTGTGGCCACCGATCCCGATGTGAACTCGCAGTACTGGAACCCAGCCAAATACCCGTTCTGCATCAGTCGTGCCGGCATAGCCTTGAACTACACGCCCTGGCTGCGACAATTGGTGAACGATATCGACCTGGCCTACCTGGCCGGTTACTACCGTATTGGCGACTATTCGGCCATCTCGGGTTCGCTGCGCTACTTCTCGCTGGGCGAGGTGATTGCCGATGAAGGCATGACAGTGAAACCCTACGAGATGTCGATAGACGTGGCCTACTCGATGATGCTGAGCGAGAAACTCTCGTTGGCAGCGGGACTGCGCTGGATTTACAGCGACCTGCGCTACGACTACAAAGAAGACTCGAAACCAGCCTCGGCCTTTGCCGCCGACCTGGCTATGTATTATAATAATTACGTGATGCTGGGCAGTCGTGAGTGCCAGTTGGGCATCGGTCTGAACCTGTCGAACATCGGTAGCAAGATTTCATTCTACGGCGACGACGAGAGCCAGTTCCTGCCTGCCAACATGCGACTGGGTGCATCGCTGATGGTGCCTATCGACGAGTACAACCGCTTTTCTATCTCGGCCGACGCCAACAAGCTGCTGGTGCCCACCGTGCCCCGACAGAATGAGGGCGAGTCGAATAGCGAATATCAGGATCGCGTTCGCCAGGAATATAGCGATATCAGCGCCATCAGCGGTATCTTTAAGAGTTTTACCGATGCACCTGGCGGATTCAGCGAGGAGCTAAAGGAGATACAGTGGAGCGTGGGAGCCGAGTACGTGTACCACGACCAGTTCTCGTTGCGCGCCGGCTATCACCATCAGGACGAGTCGAAGGGCAACCTGAAGTACTTTACCGTGGGTGGCGGCTTCAGGATGAACGTCTTTTCGCTCGATGTGGGTTACGTTATCTCAACAGCCCGCAGCAACCCGCTCGACCAGACACTGCGATTCTCGCTCACATTCGACATGGACGGCATTAAGGACCTGTTTAAGAGGTAGTTTCTTCGTGCTCAATTAAAAGCTAAAAAAGTTAAAAGGTAAAAATATGAAGATTAGAGTTGGAATGGGCTATGATGTCCATCAGTTAGTAGAGGGCCGCGACCTGTGGATGGGCGGCATTAAAATTGAACATAGTAAGGGACTGCTGGGCCACAGCGATGCCGACGTGCTATTGCACGCCATCTGCGATGCACTGCTGGGAGCTGCCAATATGCGCGATATAGGCTACCACTTTCCTGATACAGCCGAGTTTACCGACGGTATGGACAGCAAGGTGATACTGAAAAAGACCATCGAGCTGATAGCCGCCAAAGGCTACAAGCTGGTAAACATCGATGCCACCATCTGTGCCGAGCGCCCCAAGATGAATCCACACATTCCCGAAATGAAGGCTTGTATGGCAAAGGTCATCGGCTGCGACGAGGATGATATCTCTATCAAAGCCACTACTACCGAGAAACTCGGCTTCACCGGTCGCGAGGAAGGTATCTCGGCTTATGCTGTGGTGCTGATTGAAAAAGCATAGGACATAAAAGAGCAATGCCACAACCCTCACGAGCTGTGGCATTACAAAAGCCTATGTTTAACTAAAAATCCTTTTCATTAAAAAAGAAATTTTCAGCCCAACAGGACCAAAAATTTGAAAGTTTAAAAGGGAGCTTCACAGCGACCTCCAGTTATCCCACTGTTGAAAACTTTCTTTTACCAATAACTAAAAACCTAAAACTATAAATATTACTACTAACCTAAAACAATCTAATCTATTAACCTTTTGACGATGCAAAGGTACGACGATTTTCTGAATCCTCCAAATATTTTCGCAGAATAAGTGTATATTTTAACATTATTATTGACTTATATCAAACAGTTGTGGACGCACACAACAAATATTTACGTATTTTTACTTGGTTTTAACAAAACTTGTTGTACCTTTGGGCTACGCCCTAAAGTACTCCCGTTCGAGAAAACTCAAAGAATATTTGGTTTTCTTCTCACTTATTCGTACCTTTGCAGCATCAATAATAAACGATGAAGATACTCATAGTAAATACAAGCGAGCGAACAGGCGGTGCGGCCGTTGCAGCCAACCGTCTGATGAAAGCTCTGATCAATAACGGCGTCAAGGCTAAGATGCTGGTACGCGAAAAGGAGACCGACACGCTGACTGTGGCCGAACTGCCCAAGTCGCCCCTGAACCGCTGGCACTTTCTGTGGGAGCGCCTGGTGGTGTTCTGCCATCTGCACTTCAGCAAGCGCCACCTGTTTGAGATAGACATAGCCAATGCCGGCACCGACATCACCAAGCTGCGTGAGTTCGAAGAGGCCGACATCATACACCTGCATTGGATCAACCAAGGCATGCTGTCGCTCAGCAATATCCGCAAGATACTGCGCAGCGGCAAGCCCGTGGTATGGACCATGCACGACATCTGGCCCGCCACAGGCATCTGCCACGTTACGCTGAACTGCCGCCGGTTTACCAACGGCTGCAGCAACTGCCGACTGCTGCCGGGCAACGGCTCGAGCCACGATCTGGCCTACCAGACCTGGCAGAAGAAGCTGGCTATGGTGCGCGATGAGAACATCTACTACGTGGCCTGCAGCCGATGGCTGGAGCTGGAGGCTAAGAAGAGCGCCCTGCTCAGCGGACAGAAGATAACCAGCGTGCCCAACTGCATCGACACGCACGTATATAAGAAAGGTAACAAGCAGGAAGCGCGCCAGCGACTGGGACTGCCTGCCGACAAGAAACTGATACTCTTTGCCTCGCAACGCGTAACCAACGAGAACAAGGGCATGAGCTATCTGATAGAGGCCTGCCAGCAGCTGGCCAAGGCCGATAGCGAGAAGCCGGGCGTAGTCATCTTGGGCGGTCATGCCGAGGAGGTGGTGGCACAGTTGCCACTCGAGGCTTATCCTCTAGGCTACGTCAACGATGAGCACCGCATCGTAGATGTGTATAATGCTGTCGACGTGTTTGTGCTGCCGTCGCTATCCGAGAACCTACCCAACACCATTATGGAATCGATGGCCTGCGGTGTGCCTTGCGTGGGATTCAGAGTGGGCGGCATACCCGAGGAGATAGACCACAAGAAGAACGGCTATGTGGCCGAATATCGCGATGCAGCCGATTTGGCTCGCGGCATCAGTTGGATTCTGAGCGAGGCCGACTACCGCGCACTGAGCGAGGCTGCCATCCACAAGGTGGCGCACAGCTACTCGCAGCAGAGCGTGGCCATGAAGTATCTCGACGTGTATCACCAGGCTATGGCCTTTAAACACTACCACCTATGATACGCATCACCTACGTTACCATCACCTATAACGCCGCCCAGGTGCTGCAGCGCACACTCGACAGCGTGCTCAGCCAGGACTATCCTAACATTGTTCACCTGATCATCGACGGTGCATCGACCGACGACACACTGAAGCTGGTAGACGATTACATCGCCCGATCGAATGCGGCCGAGAACGGCCACCGCATACAGGTAACCTCAGAGCCCGACAAAGGCATCTACGATGCCATGAACAAGGGTCTGCGCTCGCTCGATGGCGACTACGTGTGCTACCTGAACGCCGGCGACTTCCTGCCCGCGCCCGACACCGTGAGCAAGATAGCACAGCAGGTTGAAAATGTTCAATGTCCCGCCGTGCTCTACGGCGATACCGACATCGTAGATGGCGAGGGCCGGTTCCTGCGCCACCGCCGTCTGGCTCCGCCCGAGAACCTCACGTGGCGCTCGTTCCGCCAAGGCATGCTGGTGTGTCATCAGGCCTTCTACGCCCGCACCGACTTTGCCATCGCCACACCCTACGATATGCAGTACCGCTACTCGGCCGATGTAGACTGGTGCATCCGCGTGATGAAAGCAGCCCAGAAGGAGAATGTGCCCCTGCTGAACCTACACATGGTAGTAGCCAACTATACCGAAGAGGGACAAACAACACTCCACCACCGCGAATCGCTCTGGGAGCGATATCGAGTGATGGAGCATCATTACGGACGCGTGCAAACCTTCCTACTACACTGTTGGTTTGCCGTCCGCTCTTTTCTTAAACACTAACTACTTACTAACCAACTAATTAACAACGTACTTTTGTTTGTCTACTATATACATGCCTTTGGCCAGACCGTCGAGGGCATCTTTTCCCCTCTTCACCGTGCGCACCAGTCGCCCGTCGATGGTATAAACCTTCACCACGTCATCCGCCTGCGGCATCATCTTAACAGGGCTGATACCAGTATGAGTCTTATTGATTTTGTTAACCGAGAACTTACCGTTCACCATATCGCCTATTTCGTAGAAGGTATCCTCGCTCAACGGACCGATATCTACCGTCTGGGGTTTACCATTACCCTGATTGAAGATGATGTTGAACGAATAGTCCTGGGTATTTACATCGAACTCATGATAATACCACATCTGTCCGTCAATCTCCTTGGTGGCAGTAATGACTGTGCCGGGCCAATTACCCAACAGCTGGGTGTTACTACCATCGTTAGCCCATGAGTAGAAATATACTGGTGTGCTCCAATTGGGATCCTTCAGATATATGGCAGCCTTGTGAGCCACAAACGGCTTGATGACATACTGACGACTGATGATGTTCTTAACCACGCCATCGATAAGCAAGCCCACCTTCAGGGTGCAGCTCTCGCTGATGGTGATGGCGGTAGCGCTGTTAACCTTGGTGCTGCTAGCCGTTGGATCACTGCCATCGAGAGTATACACCAGCTGTGCATTGGCATTTGCCGATACAGCTGTGAGCGTGTTTTCCTGAGCCTCGGTATAAGTGCCTTCTGCCAGGCTTACCCATGGCGTCTCGGTGCTCTTACTCAGATAGTAAGCATACTTTGTGCCGCTCAGTATCTTCACATAATTATCGTCCTCTAGTGTTCCACTTCCCAGTATCGCATAGAGTTTACCGTTGCTACCGGTGGTTTCTAGCTTGTAGAATGTGCTTGTGCTAGCCTTCTGCTCCCAACTGCTCTGATTGCTGATGCCAGCAGCCTTACGAGCTTTAATCATCTGCTTAATCTCGTTCTTATAACTCTTCCAGTGCAGCAGGAATACGCAGGGTGTGCCAGGCATAGCCATCAACCACGCATTGGCTGCCTCAACATTCTTTGTAATAGGGTCTTTGGTGTAACCGGTAACATTACCGCGATCCTGCATGTCGTGGTTCTCTACAAAGGTTACTGCATAGCGCGAATAGCCCGTCTCGGTGGCCAGTCCACCATTAGCCAGCTTGCTCCAGTTGTTGCCGTTACAAGCGTCGCGTGCCGAGTAGCGGAAGGCGAAGTCGAATGTAGCACTCTGCACCACATCGTTTTTCTTCTGCTGGTTAATCACGCTCTTAAGCGTCGACTTGTTGCCATCCCAGTATTCACCTACCGAGAATGTTGGGTTCGCATCGTAGTTATAATCAGCCAGATAACTGCGCTTAAAGCCCTTGGTCATATCGTAGCGGAAGCCTGCATAACCCAGGTCGTTGAGCAGATACTTAAGATACACCTTAATGATGTTCTGTACATTCTCGCTGCTGTGATCCAGATCTCGACATCCGCCCCAGTCTTCGCACGTATTATGATTCTCGTTATTTCCTAGCGTATATCCATTTTCAGCAGCCCATTCTGCTGTTGACTTCTGTTTATTTCCGTTTTTATCATATATATTATCATCATCGTTTCCACAGATGTCGGTAGACAGCATCTGGTAGGTCACGCCATTGTAGGTCTCAGCGGGATAGTCTACCCACGATCCGTTCACGCCTAGATTATTGCGATGGTTTACCACCACATCGGCAATAATGCCCACGTTTCTGTCCTTAAACGCCTTGATCATACTGCGCAACTGAGCTTCGGTACCAAACGAGCTGTTCTGGTCGAAGTAGTACACTGGGGTATAACCCATCTGATTGTACGTTGAGTTGCAGTTACCACTCTGTGGCACCCATATCAGGTCGAAATAGCCCGACAGCTCGTCGGCCTGACTCTCCAGGTTTGTCCACTGTGTGTCAACAAACGAGTCCCAAGAGAAACCTTGCAGCATAACGCCTTTGTAGTTTTCGGGCCAGCCCTGCGCCATCGATATGATAGTTACCAGGCAGAACATCAATGTGGAGTAAAATCTTCTCATACGCTTTTAGTTATCTATATTTATTTTGGTGCAAAGATACGTAAAAAGCCGTCTGGTTATTCTCCAAACGGCTTAAAATCTATATGCTATATTGCGCAATCGGTTGCATTTACGCTAAAACTTCTCTATGCGATACTCAAAAGGCTTGAGGGTGATGGTTTCTCCCAGTTTCTTCCAATCGCCAGGAACGGCAACAGTCTTAGCCTCGTTACGCACATTAACAAGAATCAGGAATCGCTCAGCATCATCAGCCTTCTCGAAAACAAGCACATCGTTGTCGGGATATGTAGTCAACTTGCCTTTGCGCAGGGCAGGATGCTCATTGTAGAGACTTATCAGATGCTGATGCAAGTTACTCTGTGTAATCGGTTGCATCAGCTCACTTACTATTTTATGTTTCCGGCCCTAGAACTTATGTTTACGCACCGTGTACATATGTTTTAGGACTGTGAACATATGTTTATCGCCCGTAAACATAAAATACATAATAGTCTAATAGCATTTTGTATATAGATAGAAAACAAAAAAACAAGCGGACCGCTATTATTAACGGCCCGTTTGAATTTTTTGTGTTATAGAAGTACTGATTACTCTACTGTGCAGTAAATCTTGTCTGAATTAGTGCGGCATGGATAGAGCTTGATGGTAGAACCAGCTACACCAATGTTCTTTCCACCTCCAACAAGATCGTTCAGGATTGTAGAAGGCTCTACAGAATCATTTGATCCGAGGTTGATGTCCCAAGCATTGTTTGCTGTGAACTTCCAACCATTGGCTGTTACAGCAACACCAGTAATGGTGTAGCATAAATTAGCAGCATCCCATGTCATCTGCATAGCATCGTCAGCATTGTTCCAACCATTGAAGTCGCCAACCAGATTCATGTTGTTGATCTTCTCGCCTGTAATTTTGCCAGATGCAGCATCTACAGTCAGATAATACAGACCAGGATCATCGCAATAGATGTTGGTATCTGTGCCAGCA
Organism: Xylanibacter ruminicola; assembly: GCF_900142525.1. Classification (GTDB taxonomy): domain Bacteria; phylum Bacteroidota; class Bacteroidia; order Bacteroidales; family Bacteroidaceae; genus Prevotella; species Prevotella ruminicola_A. The sequence goes on from NZ_FRBD01000004.1 coordinate 92,639, forward strand.
CCATTGTTCAGGAAATCAGGAACTTCGATAAAGTTACTCCAGTTGTACTCGCCACCATCCCAGCTACGCTCCTTGGTGAACTTGAAGCCGCCATCAAGATATACATAACCAGTGTAAATACCGTCGAAGTTTGGTGAGTGCAGAGCAGCAGCCGATGCTGGTGCCCAACCCTGAGCGTTACCTGGTACATAGATATACTCTGTGAAGTTGAGCTTCTCAATCTTATAGGTATACTCCATCATGTTGATGGTTATACGATAGATACCTTCTTCCTCAATTTTACCTGCCTGTGGGTTATCGGTGGTAAGGAGTCCTTCCATACTTGTATCGCCATCAACAGCAACACCAACAACACCGTCTTCGCCAGTCTTCCAGAAGTCACCTTCATAGTTATTCTTAGGAATAATCTTCCAATACTGGTTGGCAGCAGTTGTCTTTAATACAATCTGGAACTCAGGATTATCGTATACATTACCATCGCCAAGATGTGTGAGTGCAAGAGCACCCTCCTTATTCCAACCGGCAAAGTCGCCTGTAATATAATAAGCCTCATCGATGAATGGAGCAACTGGCAGAGCCTTTACCTGGAATACATCCGAAGTGGTCTTGACTGTAGTTGAACCATTGCTGAACCATGTGCTAACAGTTGCATCGAAAGCGCGCTCTGATGGAGCCTTACCATAAGTAGCGTATACATAGTTAACAAAATCGTCTTTCGAGATAGTACCGTCAGCAGCCAGATCGAAGGTCTTTCCGCCCAGGGTGATCACATAACGATCTTCACGTACAAATGAGGCATCTGTTGTGGTAGGAGCAGTGATACCGCAAACCTTAACTGTGGTTTGATCTTCGGCGAAATCAGCAAACTTGATGACGTCGACAGTCGAAATGCTTCCCTTACCAAAGCTTACCTGATCAGGTTGAGCAATAACCTGTGGAGATGCCCAGTCTTTGTAGTCGTCGGTACATGCTACTACCGACGCTACAAATGCTATTCCGAATAATATCTTCTTAATCATAATAATCTTCCTTAATAATTACTTTTTAATAAAGCGGATATAACCCGTGATATCGTTGAAGAGAATCAAATAGTTACCCTTCTCAGGAACCTTCAGGTTGGCACCACCGTTAACACCATAAGCATACATACCTTCTGAATACTCAACAAATGTACCACCCTTGTTGAACTCCCATGAGTCTATCTGCTTAATCTTCACTTCATCGCCAGCTTCGAATTCCTGCTCGATATACCAGTCGTGGTTCTCCCATCCAGTAGAACAAGGCTTCATTTCTGTATCGCCCCATTTGTTGAACGAACCAGCGATAGCCATTCCATCGAATACAGGAGCACTGCCTTCGTACTTCTTGATAGTGAGAGCAGTGGTATTAGCCTTATCTTCAACCCCAGCCAACTCATCGGTCTTCAGAGTTACTACATAAACACCTGGCTCATCGACTGTTATGTTACCAGAACCACCATCGTTCTTCACGAAACCACCATCGTTCTGTCCAATCTGAACGTCCCAAGAAGCAGGATCCTGCTTGAGTTTAAATCCATTGCCGCCCAGATAACCAATCCACTGGATGGTACCCTGACCAGTCTTCTTGTCGTACTTATTGTCCTCAATAGTCTGCAAAGGAATTATGCACTTACCATAATCGCCACCCCAAGAACCATCGGCAATATCGCCACCGATAAGCCACCAGATTTCAGGATCAGCTTCCTTCAACTGAATGTAATATGGAACGGTGCTGATGTTAATTACATTTGAGTAAATCTCGTTATACTCGCGGAAAGAGGCATCCTTGATAACAGACTTAACGCGGATAGAAAGATCGAGAATCGAAGGAACCGTAGTCTCTGACCAACCACAAAGCTGAACCAAAGAACGGTCGATAGTCTCTGTGCTCACTACCACATCAGCACCACTATTATAGGTCTGATCTAATGTAAAGAAGTCGGCACCGGTATTATCCTCGACATTGGCATCGAAAGCCTTTGTAAAGGCTCCTGTTGGCGAAATCTCAACAGTATAGATAGGAACCATAGCCGAATTGAAATTATTGTAAGGAGTGGGCTGCGACCAAGTAAGTGTCACAGACTTTGTATTCTCCAGCTCTACAGTGCCGTTGATATCAATATCATTGAGCACGAACTCCTGGGGCTGAGTGAGTGTTGGGTTCGACTCGTTATCATCCTTACAAGATGTAAGGAAGGTAAGTCCCAGAGCAGTCAGCAGTAATGTTGATTTGAATATTGTCTTCATAATCATATAATCATTTAAATATTCACTTTTATTTCTTTATCAATAGCCAGCATTCTGCACAAGATTTGGATTAGCATTCATATCCTCTGCAGGAATGGCAAAGAGATTAAGATATGCAGCAAAACCGGCACCATTCTGCGAACCAGCTTTCCAATCCCAAAGATACTGGCTGCTCTTATCGCCACCAAAGTATCCGTAGCGGATGAGGTCGGTACGACGGAATCCCTCGAAATAGAGCTCGCGTGAACGCTCGTCAAGCACCTGATCGGTAGTATAGCTGTTGCTAGTTGTAGTATTAGCACGCTCACGAAGTGCGTTGATATAACCAGTACCAGTAGCAGTGGTGGTACCACCATTAATACGTGCATCAGCCTCAGCTGCTATGAGGTAAGCCTCGGCAGAACGCATCAGGAAGAAATCTGTATCAATAAACTTAGAATTGTGTGCACTACCTCCACTCGCATAAGTATTGCGATACTTACCTACTGAGTAGCCAGAAGTAAACTCGGTTGGCTTATCAACAACGAGAGTACGGTCGATACCAAAGAAGAGTGCGCGGTCGTCGCCTGCAGCTTCAGCCATTTCGCTGATAGTAGCGGCAGGAGCATCGCCAGCAGGGAAGAACTTGGCAAGCAGCTGACTTCTTGCACGGTTACCAGCCCAGAACTCACTTGTTCCATAATCGGAATTAGTATCCATATCCGATTTCCAAGTAGATGCAACCAGGAACAAAGATGTACAATATGCTGTGGTCTTTTTACCATCCTGAAGCAGAGGAAGAATAGCCTCCTGCGATGCACCATTGCTACCATTATCGCCCATAAACAGCATCTGGTAAGCACTCCAGCCATTCATGCTAGAAGTCCAAAGTTTGTGAGGTCCATTGATGACCTTCTCGGCATAGGTCTTGGCATCAGCCCAACGAGCCGTACCTGTGTATACCTCAGCATTGAGATACAAACGAGCCAGCAGCAGATTAGCAGCATCCTGATCGGCACGGCCATAATTTGCATCAGTGTCCTTACGAGCAGCAGGAGTCATCATCTGATCCTTCACCTCAAGCAGTTCGCTCTCGATCCACTTGAACAGTTCGGCACGCTGAATCTGCTCAGGAGATGTTGCCATCAAAGCTGTAGCAAAAGGTACATTGCCAAAGCAGTCCATCAGGTGATAATAGAAGAGGGCGCGCAAGAAACGGATTTCGGCTACATGAGCAGCATCCGCATCGCCACAAACTTCCAGATAGTGGTTACAATAAGTAATACCTGTATACAAACGATAATAGAATCCTTGCAACATTGGATGAGAAGCATTCCACTGATTGAAATTGAATGCGGGGATACCGGGGTCACCCCATGCACAGATAGCTTCATCTGTAGTGAGTTCGTTTGCATTGAACAACTGGCGTACGAAACCGGCAGTACCACCATCGAGACCATCGATATCGCAGTCACCATCGGCACCAGTCTGTCCCTGCAAGGCCATTTGAGCATAGCACTTTGTGAAAAGAGCAGCCTCATCGGGAACCATAGTCTTACTAGGGTCGATTGGAGTCACATCCAGATCTTTTGTGCAAGAACTCAATCCTACTGCAGCAATCAAAGCTGCGGCTGGAATTATATTTTTAAAATATTTTAAGTTCATAATCTTAATCCTTTAAACTTTTTTTGTTTTAAACCCTGTTTGCTCTTTAGAAATTGAGGTTCAGACCCACCAGGAATGTAAGAGGACGAGGATACATATTGTTGTCAATACCACCTGAAACCTCAGGATCAATACCCTTGTACTTAGTAATGGTGAATACATTGGTAGCTGAAGCGTAAACACGTCCGCCAATACCAAAGAGTTTATCGAAAGAGTAACCCAGTGTAATGTTGTCACACTTCAGGAACGAAGCATTGTGAACAAAGTAGTCTGAGAGAGCATGGTCATAAGTAGTCCAGTTGCGCACGATAGCACCTGGTATAGTGTTCTGCAGATAACCGAACGAAGAGTCAAAGCGCTTAGCTGTGTTAGAATAGCCAGCCTCCTTATCCCAATATACATAGTTGTCGAAGCTTGCACGCAAACCGAAACCGAGGTCCCACTGCTTATACTGTACACGTGAGCTCAAACCAGCTATATAAGGTGCTGCAGGACTCTTGTAGAAATAACGGTCAGAGTCGTTGATAACACCATCGGCATTACGATCGACATAAACGCCCTCAAGAGGAATTCCGTTGGCATCGTAAACCTGCTGGTATACATAGAACGAGCTTGCGGGATGACCAACAGAATGAGCCTGACAGTCGTTACCTGTACCAGCAGAAATATGACCAGTCAGAACAATTGATGACTCGCCGGTAAGTTCTGTGATCTGATTCTTATTATATGTGAAGTTAGCGGTAACCTCCCACTGCCAATCCTTGCTTACGATTGGGCGAACGGTGACAGCTGCCTCAAAACCCTTATTCTCGAGAGAACCGATGTTAGAACGCACCTTATTGCGGAAGTTAGAACCTGCTGATACATATGCATCGTTAATCAGGTCGGTGGTCTTACGATAGTAGTAATCCAAGCTACCGCTCAAACGATTGTTGAATAAGCTAAAGTCAAGACCGATGTTTGAAGTTGTGGTTGTCTCCCACTTCAAATCTGAATTATAGGCATCTGGACGATACATCAGACCTTCGTCGTTAACACCAACGATTGGATAACGTCCATCCTTATTGGTAGTATTTACATTATAAGTAGCGAAATAGTTGTAGTCGCCAATACCTTCCTGCTGACCAGTCTTACCCCATCCGAGACGGAGCTTCAACTCGTCCATCCATTTTACGTTCTTCAGGAAAGCCTCCTCGTTGATCTTCCAACCCAGAGCTACTGATGGGAATGTTGCCCAATGCTCCTTGAAGCGGCTAGAACCATCACGACGAACGGTGAATGTCAACATGTAACGATCCCATGCAATATAGTTGGCACGGCCGAAGAAGCTGACAAGGTAGTTCTCTGACTTCCAGATACTTGTTTTAGCGTTGTAAGGCAGACCTGCTGCTGCAACTTGTGAACCATCCTCATTGGTGATAGTCTGACCGGTTGTCATTGGATAAAGGCCTGCATAGTAAGAGTCGCCCCAATATTTATTGTGACTCCACTCGTAACCAACCATGACATCGAAATGCTGAGTCTTCAGGAAGTCCTTATAGTACTGAGCATAGGCAGACAGAGTCAAATTGTACTTCTTCTCATATGAATAGCCACTGTTGCCATAGTAGAAATTAGATGGACCCCACTTCTCATAGTCGGTCTTCTGCTTACCGTTAGCCCAGTCACCGCTCAGATTGGCATGGAGGCGAAGATCTTCGAACCCATGAACCTGATAGTCAACCTCTACATTACCCATATAATCGTAAGAGTTTGCACGATCGTTCTTCTCATAAAGACGAGATAATGGGTTTGCTACAGATTTACTGTTCCACTGAGTAGGATAGGTATCGTCTATCAACGATGCACCTGAATCCAGCCACTGCCAATAACCACCATAGTTCTTATACTTTTCGTCAGAAGAGTAGATAGGCTGAGTTGGATCCATGCGTGTTGCGTCGCCAATAGCATCCCCATTAGCATAACGGTTGTGAGCATACATGAACTTACCATTGATATTGAACTTCAGGTGATCCTGTAAGAAAGAAGGATTCAATGTCAGGCTGGCAGTTGTACGCTGGAAGTTAGAGGTCTTCAGAATACCATTCTGGTTGGTATAACCTACGCTGAAGCGGTATGGCATATTCTTGAAGCCACCCTGAACAGTGATGTTGTGGTCGGTAGAAATAGCGCCACGGAACAACTCATCCTGCCAGTTGGTATTTGCAGTGCCAAGAAGAGATGCAGCCTCAGAATCCTCACCATAATATGACTTGATGAATGCACGGTATGCATCGCCATCAAGAACATCAATAGTCTTCTTCTTAACCGAATAAGAAACGTTACCATTGTAGCTTACCTGTGGAGCCATGTTGCCACGACCCTTCTTGGTAGTGATAATGATAACACCGTTAGAACCACGGCTACCATAAATAGCGGTGGCCGAAGCATCCTTCAGAACTGTAAACGACTCGATATCGTTAGGGTTAACCATGGTCAGAGGGTTAGCAGCACCCTTAATACCCTGGTTATCCATAGCAAGACCATCGATAACGATCAATGGGTCGTTACTTGCATTCAGTGACGAACCACCACGAATACGGATTGTAGCGCCACCACCAGGAATACCACCACCTGTGGTAACATTTACACCGGCAATCTTACCCTGGATCATGTCCTGAGCATTGGTAATCAAACCGTGGTTTTTCTCATCTGGTTTAATAGCTGTTACAGAACCCGTCAAGTCGGATTTCCTAGCGCGGCCGTAACCGATTACAACAACGTTCTCAAGAACCTGAGCATCGTCTTGCAGAGTTACAACTACATTTGGAGCAGCCTTCACCTTGGCATCTTGATAGCCAACGTAAGAAATAGTGATGCCTGCACCCTGATTTGCCTTCAGCGTGAAATTACCGTCGAAGTCAGTGATGGTAGCGGTCTGTGTGCCGTCTACGCGTACTGTTGCGCCGATAATGGGTTCGCCTGTAGCATCTTTCACATGGCCTTTAACGTCAATCTGAGCAAAGGCACTTACCGATAGGAACAAGCCCAAAATAAGGCCCAGCATCCTAAGCGGAAATTGAATGTTTACCTGCTTCATCATTACATTTTAAAATTAGAGTTAATTTGTTATTGTTATATCGTTTTAAGCTTTTATAGAGCTTGAATTTACAGTTTTATCGGTGCAAAGATAATTGAGTTTTTGTTACGTTATTCTATTTTTTGTTACTTTTTGTTTATTTAGCCATGCAAACGTTTGCACACCATTTAAGGGGCCACACATCAGAAAAAACAGAAAATATTTGGTACTTATTACAATTTGCACTATCTTTGCACACAGATAATTAAAGACCGATGGAAGAGAAAGCGCCAATGACAATGAAGGATATAGCACGGGAGTTCGGTATTTCCGTGGCTACGGTGTCGCGTGCACTCAAGGATTCGCCCCGCATCAGCGAAGAGCGCAGAAAGGCTATCCAGCAGTACGCGCGCGAACATAACTTTTATCCCAACGCCATTGGCGAGGCGCTACGCCACAGCCGCGTGATGCCACAAAGACTGATAGGCGTGATAGTGCCCGAGTTTACGCACTACTATTTTTCATCTATCCTAACCGGCATTGAGGAAACAGCCAGAGCCCGAGGCTTCCACATCATGGTGGCGCTGAGCGGCGAGCAGTATGAGCGCGAGGCACAGATATGCGAGAACTTCCACCGATACAAGGTGTGCGGCGTGATTGTATCGCAAGCCAAGGACACCAAGAACTACGATCACTATCAGAAGCTGATAGACGCAGGCATACCCATGGTGTTCTACGATAGAATATGTACGGGCGTGAATGCCAGCCGAGTGGTGGTAGACGACTACATGGGTGCCATGAACGCCGTGAACTACCTGATAGAGTCGGGCTGCAAACGCATTGCCTTCTACGGCAGTCCGATGCAGCTGGAGATATCGAAAAACCGATTTAACGGATACAAGGATGCGCTGCTGAAACACGGCATGAAGATAGACGAGAGCATAGTGACGGTATGCGACAATCGCGACGCAGCCGAAGAGCTGACACCCAAGCTGATGGCGACCGACAATCCGCCCGACGGATACTTTGCCGTGAACGACGATACAGCCATCGGCATACTATACACGCTGAAGCATGCTGGCATCAAAGTGCCCGAAGAGGTGCAGATATGCGGATTTACCAACGGACAGCGCGCCGTGGCCTGCGACCCGATGCTGACCACCGTAGAACAGCGAGGCCACAAAGTGGGCGAAGAGGCAGCCACCATCCTGATGGATAAGGTAGAAGGGCTGTCGCCACTCGAAAAGATAGAGAAACGAGTGGTGAGAACGAGGCTTGTGGTTCGTGGAACAACGAAGTAGTTAAGAGTTAAGAGTTAAGAATTAAGAAAATAATAGAACTATGAAACAAAAACCGGATTTATCGTTTTGGAGTTTATGGAATCTGAGTTTCGGATTCTTTGGCGTACAGATAGCCTACGCCCTTCAGAGTGCTAACATTTCACGTATATTCCGTACGCTGGGTGCCGACCCCCACTCGCTGAGTTTCTTCTGGATTCTGCCACCGCTGATGGGAATCCTGGTGCAGCCCATCGTGGGAACACTGAGCGACAGAACATGGACGCGCTTCGGCCGACGTATACCTTACTTATTTATAGGAGCACTGACGGCTGTGGCTGTGATGTGCCTGCTGCCCAATGCGGGATCGCTGGGACTGAGCATATCGATGGTGATGATATTCGGCCTCATCATGCTGATGCTGCTCGACACCAGTATCAACATGGCCATGCAGCCATTCAAGATGATGGTGGGCGACATGGTGAACGAGAAGCAGAAGGGTAAGGCCTACTCTATCCAGTCGTTTCTGTGTAATGCAGGTAGCGTGGCAGGATTCCTGTTCCCGTTTATCTTTGCATGGATAGGACTGAAGAACGTGGCTCCCGAGGGCGTAGTGCCCGACACGGTGATCTGGTCGTTCTACATTGGCGCAGCCATCCTGATACTCTGCGTGATCTACACCACCATGAAGGTGAAGGAATGGCCACCACAGGAGTATGCCGAATATAACCCCGTATCGGAAGAGAAAGACGACTCGGCCAACTGGTTCGTACTGCTCAAGAACGCCCCATCGGCCTTCTGGCGCATCGGACTCGTGCAGTTCTTCTGCTGGGCTGCATTCCTCTATATGTGGACCTATGTGGTTGACGCCGTATCGCTGACCGTATGGGATACAGCCGATTCGACCACTGCCGAATATCAGGAGGCAGGCAACTGGACCGGTGTGCTCTATGCCATACAGGCCATGAGCGCAGTAGCGTGGGCAGCACTGATACCTAGATTCAAGAACATCAAGACTGCCTACACCATCAGCTTGCTTATCGGCGGTCTGGGCTTTGCGCTCGTTCCGTTCTGTCCTGGACAGTATCTGCAAATCATCCCATTCCTGCTGATAGGTTGTGCCTGGGCTGCCATGCTGGCATGTCCGTTCACACTGGTTACCAACGCGCTGCAGGGCTACGGACACATGGGCGCCTATCTGGGACTCTTCAACGGCACCATCTGCGTGCCACAGATAGTAGCAGCCTTGCTGGGTGGCACCGTACTCACCCTCGTAGGCAGTAACCAGGCATACATGATGATTGTGGCAGGCGTCCTACTTGTAGCAGGTGCTTTCTGTGTATTTGGAATCAAAACTAAAGAGTGAATCTATTTACGACGGATCCCTACCTTGATATGGGCTGGCGACGCTGATAGTCGTAGAGAGTCAGGCGGCGCAGATGGTAGTAAGCCAGCCAGTAGTTCTGCAAAGAGGCTATCTGGTTCTGGCGAGCCGTCTGCCAATGACTCTGGGCTATCGACAGGCTATAGGCATCGGCCTGGGCCTTGATAAAGCGCTGCAGCGTCTGAGCATAGGCGTCCTCGGCGATGGTGAGGGCCTTACCGGCAGTCTCCACGATATCCTGACGCTCGTTGAAATCGGCTACGGTAAGAGCTACATCAAGCTCAGTATCGCGAGCAGCCTCCTGTTCGGCACGCTCTGTGGCCTCAACAGTGCTACGAGCAGCCAGATAAGCATTCTTACGCTTACCCCAGTCTTTCAAAGGAACAGACAGGGTGAGGGTAGCCATATCCTGAGACAGCAGATGACGATAGGCATCGGCAAAACGATCGGCCACCTGGTTAAGACCAATGCTGGCATCCAGACTTACACTGAAGTTCTTCTCGACACGGGCGCGTTCGGCATCACGACGGGCCTCAGCCACTGCCTCGCGTGAGCTGAGGTATTGCGGATTATTCTCACGAGCATACTGAATGGCTTCTTTGGCGTCGATTTGAAGATTCTGCATAACGGCAGGAATAATCAGTTCGATAACAGTATTACGTTCCATCCCCAAGTAAGTAGCCAGATCCTGAGAAGCACGGCTACGACCAATACGGGCATTGGCAAGTGTGGTTCGGGCGTTAGTCTTTTGTAGCTCCAGGATGCTGAGCTCGGCCTTTGAGATACTAGCGATGCGGTATCGGCGTTCGGCGATAGAATAGATGGTATCACATGAGGAAAGATACTCCTCGGCCATACGCAGCTGCTCCTGAGCCAAAGCAAGGGTAAAGAACTTTTCGACAACCTCCTCGCTGGTTGTCTCAACATTATATACCAAGCTCTTTTCGGCCAGCGTCAGCTTCATGGGCTCTATCTGGCGGTCCCACTTCAGCGGGTTGAAGAACAACAAATCCTGCTTATAACCTACCTTGATAGGCACACTCATAAACTGTGTCTGGTTGTCATCGCCAAAAGTGCGCAGATAGCCCAATTGGGTTGATCCATAGAACTCTCCACCCCAGCTCTCCATGATCTGAGTGGCATGGATGCCTGCCTGAGAGTAGAACATGCGCTGCTGGCGATACACATCAAGGTCTTCGTCGGAGATGTAACGCTGAGTCATATATCGCTGATACGACACAGGCGTTGACTCCAACGAGAACTGAGGCTTGCGCGAAGCCTGCCATGAGAGATACTGATAGCGCGAAGCATCGTAAACGCTCTGGTACTTCTGCGCCGCCAACGAACTGTCGGTAGCCAACTGCACCGTACGATCAAGATCGAGCACAACGCGCTGCTGGGCCATTGATAATTCTTCGCCTTGCGAAGCGGCATAGCCGAGCGGACAATTGACAATTGACAATTGAACAGCCGCCAGAAGAATAAGGAATCGCTTAGTCATCATATCGCCAAGAATTCTTATTTTTTTAACTGAATTGTAACGTTCATACCATCGAACAGTGTGGTGGCATTGGCTATACGGGCACGCAGCGTAACGGCACCCTGCTGATCAACTACAGGATTGATCTCGCTGACAGAAGCCTCGTAGCGGGCATTGTTATCAGCCACAGGTACCACTACTACTCCTGTACCTATCTTATATTTAGAAAGGTCGGCCTCCATCACGCGGAACTCAACGGCCATGTTGCCCGATGCAATAACGCGACACACTGGCTGACCTGCCTGAGCCAATTGGTGAGCCTGCACAGCAACATTGGCTACAACACCATCGAATGGGGCTGTCAGCACACCGCTACGCAACTCATGCTGTGCAGCAGCAAGTTGGTTCTTGGCTGATGCCAACTGGCTTATTGACAGGGCATGGCCCGATTTAACATCAGCATTATGCTTTACACTGGCAGGAATAGAGGCATCTTTATCAGGATCGTATCCCTGAGAGATGATGACATCCTGCATCTGCAAACGCGCCTGCTCTATCTGCAACTGTGCCTGTTCGATGGCACGCTGCTGCTGAGCAATGGCATTGCGAAGTTTAAACTGGTCTAACTGTGCCAAGACTTGTCCACGACGAACCTGCTGACCATTCTTTACCAACACGCGTTCGATGGGCAGAGCCGTCTCGAAAGCAAGGTCGGCATAACGCTCTGCAACAACCTTTCCCATCACATTAGTTCCTCCCGACAACGGAGTAGCCAAGGTTGCCTGTATAGAATCGGCAGTTTTTGCTGAATCAACAACATTACTTGCTACAGATGCTTCTGAGGCAGTCTGCTCAGACTGGTTGTTATGGCAGCCCAACAAAATGGCCGATGCAGCCAATATCATTATTGTTTGTCTATTCATATTCATCATGATTGTCTTCTAAATATTTATTCTAAATCTGTCTCTGGGCCATCTCAAAGAAAATGCCCTTGCGCTCCATCAGTTCTTCGAAAGTACCTTCCTCGGCAATATGCCCCTTATCAAGCACGATGATGCGGTCGCAATGGCGGATGGTGCTCAGTCGGTGGGCAATGACCACACGGGTACACTTAAGACTATCGAGATTATCACTAACAGCTTTCTGCGAGATGTTATCGAGTGCCGACGTAGCTTCATCGAAGAAGATGATGCTAGGCTTAGAAATGAGCGCCCTCGCAATAAGGATACGCTGTTTCTGTCCGCCACTGAATCCGCCGCCACCTTCGCTCACCACAGTATGGAGGCCCATTGGCATGCGCTTAACATCTTCCTCCAGACAGGCCATACGCAATGCATCCCAGGCATCATCGTGGGTGGCCCATGGCGCGGTGATGGTAATGTTATGGAACAAGTCGCCAGTAAACAGACTACCACTCTGCAAACAGCAACCGATCTTTCGACGGAGCGAAGCCTTATCGACCTTCGACAAATCGAAGTTGTCGTAATAGATACCACCACTAAGAGGCTCCTCGAATCCTAGCATCAATCGCATCAGGGTACTTTTACCACAGCCCGACTTTCCAACTATTCCCACATATTCACCAGGTTTAATCTTTAGCGAAAGATCGTTAAGAATCAGCGGTCCGTCTTCCTGATAGCGGAATGAGAGACCAGACACCTCGATGCTACCGAACAGATTGACTACCTGCGGCGCCTTTTCTTCCATCTCAGGCACAGCCTCGAGTATTGGTCTCACACTCTCCAAGAGAGGTTTAATCTGCGCCAAGCTAGGAATAGCAAGATTAAGCTGAGCCATTGAAGCTATTATCATGCCAAAGGCAGAACTAAAAGCGATATAATCGGAGGTTGACACCCCGTTAGAAAGCGTACTCCAGAATATCAGCATAGAACCACCTAATCCCAGGAATGCAGTCAACGCAGGATATAGACGGCCCTTGAAATGAGGATTATATATATAACGCGTTGCATCGCCGTAGAAGTCGAGCCAGCGGGCAAAGGCGCGGTTCTCACTGCCAGTAAGCTTCAGTTTCTGTATGCCTGCAAAAAGGTTATACTCCAAACCACTTAGTCCAGCCGTTTTCCGGATATACTTCTGAAGTACGTCTACAGTGCGACGATAATTAAGAAATAACACCACCCCCTGAGCAATGATGATGCCCAAGGCCGGCCAAAGAAGTTTGCCACCATAGATATACACCTGTATAAGGTAGATGACGCTAAGCGCTGCAGACAGCAGTGGACCAACCATAGTCTCGTTGACCAACGAACATAATACGGAAACATTATTGAGTTTGGCCGTTAGCTCACCACTTGAGTTCTTACTGAAAAACGTTGGAGAAAGCAGGAACGTGCGAGCCATGATTGCATTCTGAACATGCATCTCAACGATATGCTGTATTCTTATAATATATAGGTTACGAGTAAGCGTAAGCAGCAATGTACCGATAGTGGCACCAATTAGCAAACCTGTGATAGGCAACAAATCGGCAGCATCGCCAGTAGGAATCACGGTATCAAATATAAGTTTGTTTGCCATAGGCGTAAACATACCGAGCAGAATTACTACCAAGGCACACGCACCAAGCAACAAGGCATTAGGACCAGAGACCACACTCCATGTAAAGGAAATAAGGTCTTTCAGCTTCAAAGGCTTCAGCGGTAATGCCTTTGTAAAGGTGATAGCCTTAGGCTTCAGTTCTTCGGCCATCTCGCGATGACCAACCCTACGTATGGTACCATCCTGCATTCGATACTGGTAGCCAAGACCAGTCTTTGTAGGAGTAAGTGCCACAAGGCGCCCATCCTTAGCATAGCCTAAAAGCGGACCTACACACTCACGCCACCATTCACCAGTAAGATGAATGTCGCGCATCATGATGCCACGTGGACGGAGAATACCTGTGAGTTGCTCTTCGGGCGTCAGAAGATCATATTCATCCAACTCATAGTCGGTGATACCAAGAGCCTCCAGCACCTGACGCAGCGCACTCTCATTGTCCTGAGGCACAACACGCTTACCACCCAGCAATCCAAGTCGTTGGGAGGTTTTCTCGTTAACCTCGGCCAATGCAGCGCTCTCAGCTGCACGTCGTTTATTTATCTGGTTGAGATATATTGCCATAGATTATCAATATTCGTTATTCACTCCTCATCAAATCTCTGTAGAATCCTTCCACATTAATGAGTTCCTCATGACGGCCTCGCTGTAGAATCTTACCCTGATCCATCACGATAATCTCATCACAATCGCGTATGGTAGAGAGGCGGTGAGCCACAATAATCTGAGTGGGCCCCATGCCGCGTATACGCTTCATTACCTCATCTTCGGTCTTTGGGTCAAGGGCACTGGTTGCCTCGTCCATGATGAGCACAGCTGGCTCCTTAGCTAATGCAGTGGCTATTTCCATGCGTTGTCTCTGTCCGCCAGAGAAGTTCTGACCGCCTTTGACTATCTTGGTAGCAAAGCCCTCGGGACGAGTAACGATGTCGGCACGTATCTGAGCATCATTACAAGCCATCATGATAGCAAATTCTTCGATACTTGTATCCCACATTCGAATGTTCTGTGCCACGGTATCGTCGAAAAGCACAACATTCTGGTCGATGACAGCTACAGAGTTGGTGAGTTCCTCGCTCGAAATGCTCTCAATAGGACGACCATCGAATAGGATTTCGCCACTCCAAGGCTTATACAAGCCTGAGATAAGTTTTGCCAATGTACTCTTACCACAACCCGAAGTACCTACAAAGGCTACACTATGGCCTGGCTCGATTTTAAGATTGAAATCCTCAATAAGAGGCGGTTGCAATGGAGAGTAACCAAAAGTAACATTCTTCAGCTCCAACAATCCGGTTAGCTTTCCTTTCATCACTTCTCCTTTATGATCTCTATGATCCTCAGGATATTTCATCACGTCTTCTACACGCTCCATCTGAGAGCGCATCTCGACAATCGTCTGCGATGCATTCACAATGGCATTTACAGGTTCAAGGAATGAGCCCATAAATCCTTGGAACGCCATCAGCATACCAACAGTCAGTTCGCCTTGCAATATAAAATAAGCACCAAGCACCAGCACTGCCATATTAACCAATCCTGTAGCCAGGACAGGAAGCAGAGCCATCTTAGTCTGTTCCTTGTCGGCATTGCCGTTCACATTGAACTTGTGAGCCCACAAACCACTCCAATATTTAAAGAAACCCGTTTCGGCTCCAGCAGCCTTAATGCTTTCCATGTTGTCGATACAAGATATCGTAGCAGAAAAGTACCGACCCTCACTCTGCTCCATCGATCGGACAAGATTGATACGCTTGGTTGAAAAATATTGTACCAAACCAAGGTTTACCATAGCAGCTACTATACCTATAATCGTGAGCCAACATGAGTAACTGAACATCAGGAAAAGGTAAAGTACCAAAAGACCTACATTGATGATCTGTGGGGCAAGCACTTCAACAAGCGAGTGGGTAATCTTTTCGTTAAGATGCATACGTTGCTGAAGGTCGCCTACATTTCGCATCGCAAAAAATGACATCGGCAGACGCAACAGATGATGCAGGTATTCTCTATTTCCCTTCAAGGCCAAAGCACCAGCCACACGCTTAACATAACGGCTCTGCAACAGTACTACAATGAACTGATAGATGGCCAGAGTAGCCATTCCTGTAAAGAACCAACTAGCCCAGTCGGCATTCTTTCCTGAAAGAATTTCGTCGAGGAAGATACGGGTGAACAATGGTGTGAGAAGTGCCACGAAGGCCGCCATCAGGGCAAAAGTGAAAGAAAGCCAGAAAGCCTCACCAGCTCCCATGAGATTACGACGGATGTATGAAAGAATGCTTGTATGCTCGCCGCCCTTCTCAAAGTTTTCAGAAGGCTCGAAGGTGAGACAAACACCTGTAAAATGCTTACGGAACTCCTCCATAGGCCACTTTACAGGACCTACACCTGGATCGTTAATACATGCACGGCCCTTACGGTCAAAACCACGGAACACCACAAAATGTTCAAAATTCCAATGGATGATGGCCGGCTGCTTACCATCAAGGGCTTCAGGACTCATGCGGAAACCCTTAGCATTGAGACCATAATTCCTTGCTGCACGGAGTATCGATTTAGCCGACGATCCATCGCGACTTACGCCACACGCAGCACGTACCTGCTCCAGGGGCAGCCACTTGCCGAAGTGCGCCAATATCATGGTAAGTGAAGCTGCTCCACACTCCACCGCCTCCATCTGCATTACCTGTGGTACCTTGGCAACTTTGTTTCTACTCATAGTCGATCAATTTCCACTGATAGTTTCTATGGCATTATCTACTGCTCCTACAAGCACTCGCCATACGGCTTTCTTACGTGTTATTATCTGGATATTACAAAGGGCTCCATTACCTACTGTAATTTCACGACTCTTCTCACGGCTCCATACAAGGCCACCATCCTGATCTTCAAGCACAACACGCACCTCATACATCGGTTGTCCATCGGGAACGAACGATGCCAAAGGATCGAGCTTGATACGGCTGATGATTTCCTGACGAGTGGTGGGATAGTATTCGATACCTACAACCTTACCATAGGCATAACCCCAGTTCTCACGCTCCAAATTGGCAGGAGTGGCCTGAACCTGCTGACCTATCTTCAGTTTGTGCAGGTCGTTGTAGGTAACATAGCAAAGCATCTCACGTCCTGTCATCTGCCTATCTTGTGGCAACAGCCATGCCAAAGGTTGACCGGCCTTAAACTCTGTACCTAACGGAAGCGTCTGGATAACAACACCATTACGGGGAACCTGAACGGAGGTTGTAGACAGGGTATTGCGAATCTCCATAATAGGCGTACCATTTGAAACTGTGGTACCATGAGTAAGCAACACTCTACTTACGACCCCATCGTAAGGAACGCTAACAGGTGCAGCTTCGCCAAATGGGAAAACCACGCCTTGGGCCGTTACTTTATAATTGATGGTACCAAACACACACCAATAGCCAACGACTACTATCATTGCCACCATGGCGCCAAGTACCAAACGGAGTTTAGGAGATGCCACGCGGGGCATCTCTTCGGCCTCACTGTGATCATCCAGTGCCTCAAGGGCCTCCTTATTGAATATTTCTGCCATTATTATCTATTAAAATCGGTGCTTACGAATTTGGATCTCAAAATTTTCTAGTATTTGGTCCTCTTTTTCCACCAGTCACTACTTCAAGTTCATCGGAAAGCTCTCTATTCTCCTTTTCCAGCGAATGATTCTCACGCTTCAGTCGATCGTTCTCGACTGCAGATTCGGTAATACGATTGTGCAACAAACTGTTATACACGATTAGCACAAGTACCACTATAGCCACTAGGCCTGTGATAATAATGATAAGCAACGTATCCATTTTGAATTATTTAGGTATAAAGAGTTAATAAATTCCTGCACGGCGCATTTTATTGCGCAATCTCTCATTCTCATCAATAAACTTGCCAAGCGCGGCATTTTTATCGCTAAGTCGCCATCTGAGATAGATGATGACTGCTACCAACACCAACACAACCACTATGATAGCGGCTGCAAGGGCTACGGTGATGATCAGGTTTACTTCCATAAGTTTCTAATTTTGGTGCAAATATACAGTAAATATTTATAATTAATGTGCCATAGATACAATTCTTTGTGCCAATTTTGCAAAAATTGCTAAATAATGAGGCTACTTTAGGTATTGCAGGCCACTTTTCGATAGTCGGAGGGTGACATGCTATAGGTATCGTTAAACAGTCGATAGAATGTGCGACGCGACAAACCGCACAGTTCAGCGATA
The DNA here is from genome assembly GCF_900142525.1 of Xylanibacter ruminicola. Taxonomy (GTDB): domain Bacteria; phylum Bacteroidota; class Bacteroidia; order Bacteroidales; family Bacteroidaceae; genus Prevotella; species Prevotella ruminicola_A. The sequence continues at coordinate 110,555 of NZ_FRBD01000004.1, forward strand.
AGTGCCACAGAGTGATCTGTAGTGGCCAATAGGTTAGCAGCATGACGCAAACGATAACCATTGATGAAATCGGCAGGCGTCAGATTTGAACACTCACGCAGAGCATCGTAAATATAGGTACGATTGGTACCAATCAGGCTGGCCAACGTATCCTGGTTCATCTCAGGATCTGTAAAGATATCTGGATTCTTCATCAAGTCACATATCTGGCGATAGAGCTGCTGGTTGAAAGAAAGGACAGACTCGGGCGTTGCCTCCAGCTTCTCAATCACCTGCTGTTTCTCGTGTTCACGCTGCTCAATTTCTTCATATAGTTTCCTGTTCTTAGCCGTCAACATCTTGTTATAGCTGTATGCCCGATAGAGCAACACAGCAAACAAAGCAATGATGAGCAAAGCAGAAATCAATAAGATTCTATGAACACGCGTCTCGACCATCGACTTTTCTAAAGCCAACTCATTTTCATGTGTCTGATAAATAATGGCCAATTCGGCTGCGTCGTTCTTTTTCTGCCAAACCAAAGCCGAATCAATAGCCTCACACATATCTACGCCCAACTTCAACGCCTTGTCATGACGCCCGGCCTTTACATTTGCCATATAACGTGAAGCAAGACGATAACTGATATTATCGAAATTCATTTTCACGTTGTCATCTGATGCGTAAGAGCTATCCACCTGTTCATAACAGTCGGCAGCCTCGCTGTAACGGCCAGCTGCCATTAGGTAATCAATAGCCTCTTCTATACCAAAGAGGTTTATGATGCGACTTTGGGGGATGGCATTGTAGATAGCAGCAGCCTCAACCGAATGTCCTGTTGACTGCAAGAGCATGGCCTGCTGCAGAGCCAGGTGACCTTTATATTCTTCGATAAGAGCCGAATCGCCATGCTGCTCATAGATGGCAAACTCCCGTTTGGATCGTTCAAACCAAGTACGGGCTTCGTCATACTTCTTCTGTTCTAAGAAATAAGAGAAGATATTTCCATCGATAATCACCAGATTTAATTCGCCACATCCCTCACCACCATAAGCCTTACTTGCAACCTCATAAGCTTTATAATAGGTTTTCGTGGCCTCTTTATGCTGATGAAGTTCTGCATGGCAAAATGCAATCTGCATCAAAACAGACCATTTATATTCAGCAGGGAAATCCTTGTTGAGGTCAGCCACTTTCATCATGTCTGTGCATACCAACAATGATCCTTCCATATCCAAACGCATTCCCAGCAGAGCAGAATAACGGTAACCAGCTTCAGCATAGGTATTCCAATCCTGAGCCGGATTCGACTTTAACGCCTCGTATGATTTCTTATAATAGAGTTCTCCTAAACGTTTCTTATCTGTGGAGAAGTCGTATGCATTTCCGCGTAATAGATCTGCACGGGCCGTGGTGATAGCACCTACATGTTCCAGGCTATCGGTCAACGCTAGAGCACGCTCTTTGTTGTGAGCTTTAATAGCAGAGTAGACGGCATCCGCAACATCATTGTCATTCTTACCAGAGCTGCTATCTGTACAAGCAACAATGGAAAGTAGAGTAGTAATAATCAGATAGTTAATGTATTGTTTCATGTTTCTAATATAGTAGTAACAAACCTGCTCCCCCCGCATAACATATCATACGAATGGGATTAATCTTAAGGTAGCCCGTGCCAAAGGCGGTGGCAATCAGAAGAGCACAGCTGATAAAGAACTGCCAGGGATTCTCAAAAGGAGTTGAGAAATTCTCCTTGTTACAGAGCAACAGTGTAGCAGCTGCAAGAAGACCAACGACAGCAGGACGCAAACCAGTAAATATGGATTGTACTAACGGGGTGTTCATGTACTTCATAAACATCCGGCTAATAAGTATCATCAGTATCAATGATGGCAGTACCAAGGCAAAAGTAGCTGTAACCGAACCAAGAACAGCCATCAGATGTCCATAGCCGGCATTGTGGATAGCAGTATAACCACAGTAAGTAGCAGAGTTGATACCGATAGGTCCTGGAGTCATCTGCGAGATAGCCACAATGTCGGTAAATTCAGAGGTAGAAAGCCAATGATGTGCCTCAACCGTCTCGTGCTGAATCAGCGACAGCATGCCATAGCCACCTCCAAAACCAAAGAGGCCTATCTCGAAGAACGTAACAAATAGACTCAGGAATATCATGACTCTGTGGGTTTAATATACATACCGTAGAGATAGCCAGCAAGACCAGCTACCAATATAATATAAATAGGTGAAACGCCGAGTGCCCAAATAGCTATGGCACAAACAAGAGGAATCCAGACTGTGTACCTGTTAAGTTTGGCCCGTTGACCCAAACGGAACGTTGGTACAGCAATCAGAGCCACCACCGCAGGACGAATGCCTCGGAAGATGGCTGCAACTATTTTGTTTTCCTTAAACTGACTGAAGAAGATAGCGATGGCCAGGATAATCAAGAACGATGGCAGGGCTGTGCCAAGCGTGGTACAGATGGCACCACGCGTCTTGCGCAGCTTATAGCCGATAAAGGTAGCAATATTGATGGCGAATACACCAGGACAACTCTGGGCAATGGCAATCAGGTCGAGCATCTCGTCCTTCGATACCCATTGTTTCCTATTTACCACCTCTTCCTCTATCAAAGGTATCATGGCATATCCACCACCAAGGGTGAATATGCCAATCTTAAAGAATGTCTTAAATGAATCCCAATAGATATTCATTTTCTCATTCTTTCATTATTTCATTTTTTCCTCAACCCACTTACGTGCATTAACAAATGCCTCAATCCAAGGAGTTACCTCATCCTGACGACGGTCAGCAGGATACCAAGCATTCTGCCAAGGGAATACGGCACGCTCCAAGTGAGGCATCATGCAGAGATGACGACCATCCTGAGAGCAGATACCAGCTACGTTGTAGTCAGAACCGTTAGGATTAGCAGGATAGCCTGCGTAGTTGTACTTGGCAATCACGTTGTAAGCGCTCTCAGCCTCAGGCAATGAGAACTTGCCCTCTCCGTGAGCTACCCACAGACCGAGCTTGTTGCCGCTCAGCGAGCCGAACATCACGCTGTTGTTCTGAGGAATGCTCAGAGAGATGAACTCACTCTCGAACTTGTGCGAATCGTTGTGCAGCATCTTAGCACCCTTAGCACCAGTCAGACCGAGCTCAACCATCAGCTGACAACCGTTACAGATACCCAGTGAGAGGGTGTCCTTGCGGGCATAGAACTTATCGAGGGCCTCCTTAGCCTTAGGATTGAAGAGGAAAGCACCAGCCCAACCCTTAGCAGAGCCAAGTACGTCGGAGTTAGAGAATCCACCGCAGAACACAATCATGTTGATGTCCTCGAGGGTCTCACGACCAGAAATCAGGTCGGTCATCATCACATCCTTCACGTCGAAGCCGGCCAGGTAGAGGCAGTAAGCCATCTCGCGCTCACCATTGGTACCCTTCTCACGGATGATGGCAGCCTTGGGAGATTGACCATTGACCATTGACGATTGACCATTCTTCCAGCGGTCTGGGTTGAGACCATACTGGGCCAACTTACCAGTGAAGTCCTTGTTGAACTTCATCTCCAGAGGCTGCTTCTTATAGTTCTCGAAACGCTCCTTAGCCTTGCCATTGAAGCTCTGCTTGCGATCCAGCAGATAAGAAGTCTTGTACCAAACATCGCGGAGGGCGTCGATGTCGAAGCTAGTAGAACAAGTCTCACTAGTCTGACTAGACGTACTAGGATAAACAACCACGATTTCGCGGCTGTCCTCCACGGGATAACCAATCTTGGCAAAGCCAACACCCTGTTCCTCCATGAAGTCCTTGAACTCCTGCTTGTGCTCGTCGCTCACCTCGATGACAACGCCTGGGTTCTCAGCGAAGAGAGCCTTCACAACATCGCCATCCTTGCAGATGTCGTGCAGGTTGATATGCATACCGCCTTTCTGGTTGGCGAAGCACATCTCGAGCAGAGTAGTAATCAAACCACCAGCCGAGATATCGTGACCAGCCATAATCCAGCCCTTCTCAATCATCTGCTGAACAGCCATAAAGGCATCAGCGAAGTACTCAGCATTCTTAACTGTAGGCACATCGTCGCCCACCTTACCCAGACTCTGGGCAAAGGCAGAACCACCGAGGTGCTGCTCGTCGAACGAGAAGTCGATATGATAGAGTGATGCGTTCTTATCGTTAACCAATACTGGTGATACCACCTTCTTGATATCAGAAACCTCACCACCAGCAGATACAATCACAGTTCCTGGAGAGATAATCTTCTCTCCGTTAGGATACTGCTGACTCAAAGACAGCGAGTCCTTACCTGTAGGCACGTTGATGTGCAGGTCGCAACAGAAGTCACTCAGAGCCTTCACACCAGCATAGAGACGGGCATCCTCACCCTCCTGAGAGCGGCAAGGCCACATCCAGTTGGCAGAGAGACTCAGAGAATCCATACCCTCAGCCAATGGAGCCCATACAATATTAGTAAGAGCCTCAGCTACAGAGAGTACAGAACCAGCAGCAGGATCAGCCAGACCAGCCTGAGGCGCATGACCCAGAGCAGTGGCGATACCCTTCTTGCCACGATAGTCGAGAGCTACAACACCACAGTCGCTCAAAGGCAACTGGATCTCACCCTGGCACTGCTGACGGGCAATTTTTCCGGTTACAGAACGGTCGACCTTGTTGGTGAGCCAGTCCTTACAAGCTACTGCCTCCAATTGGAGAACTCTTTCTAGATATCCTAGAATGTCTAGATTATCTAGAGAATATTCTACATTCTTATAATGACGCTCTACAGTATTATCCTTCATGATGGTCTTTGGCGAGTGACCAAACATCTGAGCCACATCGAGGTCGAATGGCTTCACACCATCGCCCTGCTTGAACGAGAAGTGAGCATCACCAGTAGTCTCACCTACTACATATAGTGGAGCACGCTCACGCTCGGCAATCTTACGTACATGTTCGATATGCTTTTCGTCGATAAGCAGACCCATACGCTCCTGACTTTCATTGGCAATAATCTCCTTACTTGAAAGAGTCTTGTCGCCAATAGGCAGCTTGGTCATATCAATCTCACCACCACACTCCTCAACAAGCTCTGATAGACAGTTAAGGTGACCAGCTGAACCATGGTCGTGGATAGAAACAACAGGGTTTACATCCTCCTCGCAAAGCGCACGAACCAAGTTGTAGGCACGCTTCTGCATCTCAGGGTTGGCACGCTGAACAGCGTTCAGCTCGATACCATTGCTATAACGACCAGTATCTACTGATGATACAGAACCACCACCAAGACCGATGCGGTAGTTATCACCACCTACAACGACTACCTTGTTACCCTTCTGAGGCTCCTTCTTCAGACAGTCGCGCTTAGTGCCGTAACCTACGCCACCAGCCAACATGATCACCTTATCGTAAGCATACTTGGTATCGTTGGGCTCCTGATGCTCGAAGGTCAGTACAGAACCACAGATCAGTGGCTGACCGAACTTGTTTCCGAAGTCTGATGCACCATTAGAAGCCTTAATCAGGATCTGCTCTGGTGTCTGATACAGCCACTGGCGAACGGGCAGGATATCCTCCCAATCACGAGTCAGCTTATCGTCGTCGGTCAGACGTGGATAAGCTGTCATATAGACAGCAGTACCAGCGATAGGCCATGAACCTACGCCACCACCCATACGGTCACGGATCTCACCACCAGTACCTGTTGCAGCACCATTGAAAGGCTCTACGGTAGTTGGGAAGTTATGTGTCTCAGCCTTCAGCGAGATAACACTCTCGATATCCTTTATCTGGAAATAATCACTTGTGCTCTGATCCTTTGGAGCAAACTGCTCTACAACAGGACCCTGTGCAAAGGCTACATTATCCTTATAGGCAGAAAGAATCTTGTTCTGGTTCTCCTGTGTAGTCTTTTTAATCATAGCGAAGAGCGAACTCTCCATCTCCTTACCATCGATGATGAAAGTACCACCGAAGATCTTGTGACGGCAGTGCTCAGAGTTAATCTGTGCAAAACCGAAGATTTCAGAATCAGTAAGAGGACGTCCGTTCTTCTTCTCAAGTCCGTGCAGATATTCTATCTCCTCAGGACTCAGTGCAAGACCCTCCTTTTCATTATACTCTTCCAGATTATCCACATACTTGATAGGTTCAGGCTTGATGTTAATAGTAAAAATATCCTGGTTCAAACCTGTATACATGCGCTGTAGCATCTCGTCGTGCTCAGCATCCTTACTAGCAGCGGGAAAGTATTCTTCAATACGCAAGATGCCGCTGAGTCCCATATTCTGAGTTATCTCAACGGCATTTGTCGACCAAGGGGTCACCATTTCGCGGCGTGGGCCAACGAAGAATCCGTCTAACGTCTGGGCATCCAGCAGTGTAGCACCGCCGTAAAGCCAGCTTAACTCATTAATTTCCTGTTCACTAAGTGTGTGATCAACCTCAGTGGCAATCACCGATTTCTGTGGGGTCTGAAAGAAGCGTATCATACCTTATTTATTTTATATTTCCAATTTTGCGTGCAAAGGTACTATTTTTTATCTTAACTAACAAATATAATTACCAAAACATTTGGAACTTAATAACTTTAATAAAAAAGAAGTTACGTTTCTCAGGTGTTGAAACGTAACTTCTTCGGGAAATTCTCAAGAGAATTTATGCAAGAGGAATAACTACCTTCTCCTCCTGGTAGTAGTCTTCTTCTTTGTAGCAGTAGTTGCAGGCTTTGGTGTATTGTCAACGTATGGAATCTGATTCATCAGAACCCACGCCGACTCATATACGAAGTTCTTAAGACTTGCAGGATAATCAGCAGACTCATTAAGGAACTTCTTCACCTCGATCTTTGCCTCTTCACTCCTGTGCGGAGTAATAAGCGTATGCGTCCAACGTTGCGGGAATGCAAGACTGTTAGTCTTCTGAATCTCAGGCAAAGCCTTAAGTCCCTCAACGATATACACATTGCTCTGTGGCTCGAACACGTCTGAGTTCAACAGACGCAAGGCATTAAGAGCCCAAGACTCATTAACACGGTTCTCAGCCTTCAGCAAACTACGGAACACCTCTTCACGCGCATTGGCATTCGGATGAGTAGCCTTACTAACGAAATCGAATTCCTGTCGCAATTCATCGTTACCAGAAGTAATCAGGCGATTACGCTCTTTTTCAAGAATTTGGTCACGACGTTCAGGACGTGTGACAGCCAGACGATAGGCAATGGCCATATAGTCGTGCTCATCCAGCACCTCCTCGTTATGGCGATCAAGTATGGTCTGCAGTTTATCCAATACCTCGGGTGAAATGGCACTTGTACCAAGCTTGCGCAGGACAAACTGGCGGCACTCTTTTGTCCTATTCTCACCCAGCAGGTCCATAATAACCAGTTCAAGGGTATATCTCTGCTGCAAAGTAAGATCAGAGGCAATCTTATGCATCTGGTTGATGGCTGTTTCCATAATCAGAGGATTCTTTTCCCTACCCAAGAAGCGGAACAGCTCACCAAAGTGCGAAGGCGCCAACTTGCCCTGCAGATAGTTATCATGAATCAGATTAAGCAATGTATAACGATTAATATCGTTGCGAGTGGTAATCAATTTTGTTGGCAGATTCTTAACGTAACTGTCAGCAAGTGTGAAACGTCCGTAACCACGACCATCCTGATTAGGAATAATAAAATCAGGGACGCCACCCTTATACTTGAATGTCATGGTGGGTTGCTGCATATCCACCTTCATAATCTGTGCAATACCCATATTATTAATCACCTTCAGTTCAAACTTCTGGCGCCAGCATAGTCCACGACCATATGGGTCACTCTGAGAGACAATTACCTGACCGTCTTTATATGTGCAAGTGATAACGGGCATACCCTTTTGCTTTACCCACACATCACTAAACTGACGAATACCAGCAGCGGGGGCCTGTTTGTCAAGGATATCAACAATCTGATTCCAGCTAATGTTACCCATATAATGGTCGCGCAAACACTGCTGAAGACCTTTTTGCATAGCCTCGGCACCCATCTCGTCTTCCATCATACGCATCATGACAGGGCCTTTGCAATAGTTGATATTATCGTACCACAGAATAGGATCGCGAGGATTGTCAACCTCCCATGCTATGGGATGAGTCCCCTCGGTGCGGTCCAAGGCAATAGCATTCTGCATATAGCTGTTCATAAAGCTCACTTCAACCTCCTCCTTCTTATATTGGCTGCGCGTAATCTTCGATGCCATGAAGTTAGCCAGCACCTCCTTAGCCCAAGGCTCGTCAATAGCGGTAATATTACCAAACCAGATATGCGATGTCTCGTGGGAAATAACCTCTGTACGCTTCAGGAGTTCTTCTTTCAGAGGCTTCTTACCAAGGAAAATAGTCTTATCGCTAAAAGCAATCGTGCCACGACGCTCAACTCCACCAAGATCAAGACTTGGCAGAATAAATATCACACACTCTTTCTCATATGGATTTCCTATTCCTGTGTAGCCCTCCATCCACTTCATAGCCTTTGCCACCTCTGTGAACACCTCATCAATCTGGGCCACTTTGTTAGGATCAGTCTCAGAATATAGCACGCGCAAATTGCGCCCATCAGTATTCGATGTCTTTTCGAACAGCTTACCAGTAACAAAACAATAATCGATAGGAGCTAGCTTTTCTGCCATGTCAACTGTTACAGACTTCCACCCCGCAGGAGTGTTGATAGTTGTCTGATATTGTCCGCGCATTTCATTATCATCGAAACATGGGAAGAGCGCACGTCCTTCATCTGCCTGAACCTGAGTAAAAACAACATCTCCGCTATGGGTCAATGCCTTATCCTGACTTGTAAAGTTGACAGAGATTCTGTTTGTTCCCAGCTTAAACATCTTGCCAGGAATAATAATCTGATCGTTTTCAATTTTCACCTTAGCTTTCTTGCCTTTGCCTTTATTAGCTTTATAGACCAGCACATCACCAGGAGTTCCCTGAAAATCAAGTACAACATTCTGTTTTGTCTTGATATCGAAGGTAATAGTAGCATTTCCTGTAACTTTCTCCGATTGCTTTTCTGGAATATTAAATGTCAGTTGATATAATATTCCACTAATATTTCCTTTGCGGTTATCATTCTGAGCATTTATACCAAGCGCAACTAAACTTAAAATCAATACAAATATACCTTTGGCTGTTTTCATGAGACACATAATTAATTGTTTCCGCTTGCAAATATAGCAAAATTTCTGTAAACAGCCATCATTATCGCCATATTTTTATGTTTGGAGGGCAAAAAAGATGCATGCGTTTACCTGTTGACGGATGAACGAAAGCTATTGATTCTGCCTGAAGATACAGTCTGTCTGCCTTATGACCATAGAGTTCATCGCCTACAATAGGGCATCCCAATCCCTTCTGATGTGCGCAATGCATTCTGAGCTGATGAGTGCGACCAGTGTGAGGATAAAGTGCCAACAAGGTGACGCTCCGCCCCTCCCACTCTGCAGTTTGCTGAACTCTGTATTCAGTTATAGCACGCTTTCCACCTTCAAAGTCGACAATCTGACGCGGACGGTTGAGCGGGTCGCTGCTAAGCGGCAAGTCGATAACGCCATGTTCGTTTTCAACTTTCCCCTCAACCACAGCCAGATATTTCTTTTTAATGGTACGAGCAGCAAACTGGTCTTGCAGATGATGATACGCCTCAGCATGCTTTGCCACAAGCATCATACCAGATGTAAGCAGATCCAATCGATGAGGAAGCATGGATTCGGGCCATCGTTCCTTTGCCCAAGTAGCCACAGAGTAATCATCTGCTTTACCAGGAACACTCAGCATCCCAGAAGGTTTATATACTGCAGCAATGGCATCATCCTCATAAATGATTTCCACGCCTTGATGCAAGAAACCATGGGTTTCCGGATCAGGATCTACATCCAATCCTTGCAGCATCCATGTAAGTACGGGCTTACATTTCCCCCTGCATGCCGGGTAAAACTCACCGTGATGACGTATCTCACTTTGCGGAGATGGTCCCCACCAGAACTCGGCCATACACACAGGCTTCAGATGGTTCTGATAGGCATATTGCAAGAGTTTAGGAGCACAGCAATCGCCAGTACCACCAGGTGGTAATGGAAATTTCTTCTGTATCTTGGGACTTTGATGATAGTCGTGCCAGATTTCAACAAGATCCCGCTCTTCGCCATTACCATTCAGCATGCGATACTGCCTAAACAGCCACAATTGAAGATCCTGCGACATTTGGCGGGGAAGGTGTTGTGTGGTAGGTGTTAAGTGATGGTTAATTTCAGAAATTTCTCTTTCCTTCTGCTTGAAATAGCCATCTGGTTGTTGTGCATCAAATACTGGAGGCACAAAATACTCCCAATCGTTCCGCCCTTCAAGTAATCCCGAATAAGCTGCCAGAAATCCCAACTTTGCTATTGTTGTGTCGGATTTGCCGCTCGGCTCTGCCGCTTGGCTTGTCCAAGAATCCGACTCAACCACAAGTACCCCAAACATTTTTCCCTCTGAAGGATTTATCCGCTCAATCTCGTGTTTCAACTCCTCACAAGCCAAGAGGCAGAGTGGATGTGGCTCATAGCAGAAAGGCCAGGTAAACCATTCTGGTTTAGCTATGTCGGTATGCAGTGGGTGAAGCCTCATAGAAGATCGAGGCATTTCTCTACTGGGATGCCACGATTCTTATCGTCGGTATCCTTATAGCGTTCAATCATGCGGAACACGGTATCCATAGCTGTACGAGTGCAAACCTTAAGACTCTCGCCATTCAGCAGATGACCAATCAATACGGCAGAGAAGATGTCGCCAGTTCCATGAAACAGTCCTGGAATCTCGTGGTATTCCAAATGGAAATAGCTATCATCAAAGTGGTTATAACCTACTACAGCATTTCGTCCATCTACCTTACAACTGGTTATCAAGGCCGACTTGGTGCCTATCTTACGCAGACAATCCAGCAAGTCACCAGCCTCTTCCCAACTAATGCCCTCCATCTTTATCGGAGTATTTGTAAGATAGCAAGCCTCAGTATAGTTCGGGAACGTAAGATGTGCCACAGATACCATCTCGCGCATCAGTTCTACCTGGCGTTCAGTCATGCCATTATACAGGCGGCCACCATCTCCAAGAATAGGATCTACAAAAACCGTTGTTCCCTGTTCGCCCTGTTCTCTGCAGTAGCCAGCCACCAGTTTGGCTTGTTCTTCGCTGAACATCAAACCCGTACAGATGGCATCGAAACCAAATCCCAGCTCTTTCCATACAGGCAGGGTACCGCGGATGTATTCGGTGGTGTCTTGGATGTTAAACTTACCGTAGTCAAGGGTATTAGACACAAGTGCTGTAGGCAGACTATATGTAGGAATGCCCAAGTAAGACAGGATAGGCAACATGGCTCCCATGCCCACTTTGCCGTAGCCTGCAATGTCGTTAATTAACAATATCTGTTTCATTTCGGCTGCAAAGTTACTACTTTTTTATATAAGGTGGTAAGAGTTTCGAAGTTTTTTTGTAATTTTGCCGCTGTTTATGGAAAAACTGCAGGATTCGCCTATATTGGCGCTACAAAAACAACGGCAGTTACTTCAGATTGAGTACGAAGCCGAGAAGGAAGCCTTCCGCCAGCAGACAGAGAACATGGGACTGCAACGGAAGGTGAAACGTGGTGACGTATGGTACCCCTTAACCATAGGAAAGAGCTATTTTAATTCTCTGAACCAAAGGGTGATAGAGGTCTTCCGCGAAACCGATGAAGAGATAGAGCATAATTTTGAATATGGCAAGCCCGTCGTTTTTTTTAGTGTTGATGGCGATAAAATCAGCTATTTCAAGATGACGGCCAGCGTGAGCTATGTGGATGGTAACAGGATGGTGATAAGCGTGCCCGATAACGGCCTTATCGACGTACAGACAGCCGCTAATGTCGGTGTACAGCTATTCTTCGACGAGACGAGCTATAAGATGATGTTCAACGCCCTCGACAAGGTAATTAATGCCAAAGGACGTTTGGGTTATCTGCGCGACTTGTTCTACAATAGGGTCAAGGCAGAGACATTTAGTTTCAGCTCGCTCCATTTCCCCTACCTCAATGCCACACAAGAGGATGCCGTGAACAAGGTGTTGAGAGCCAAAGATGTGGCCATCGTTCACGGACCTCCAGGAACAGGCAAGACTACAACACTCGTTGAAGCCATATACGAAACACTACGACGTGAAAGTCAGGTACTAGTTTGTGCACAGAGCAACATGGCTGTCGACTGGATATCAGAAAAGCTGGTCGACCGTGGAGTTAACGTGTTAAGAATAGGTAACCCTACACGTGTAAACGACAAAATGCTATCGTTTACCTACGAACGCCGTTTCGAAGCCCATCCCGACTACGAGATGCTTTGGGCATTAAGAAAGGCCATCCGTGAGGTCAGGGCTAACCGCAAAAAGGGCGATCAGAAGTTCCACCAAAAGGTAGAACGACTGAAAGAACGCGCCACCGAATTAGAGTTACGTATCAAGAACGAACTATTTAGTGAGGCGCGTGTCATCGCCTGTACACTTGTGGGCTCAGCTAACCGACTGCTTGACGGGCAGAGGTTCAGCACCTTATTTATCGACGAGGCTGCACAAGCACTCGAAGCAGCATGCTGGATACCTATTCGCAGGGTTTCGAGAGTAATTCTGGCTGGCGACCATTGTCAGCTGCCCCCTACCGTTAAGAGCTACGAAGCCTTGAAGGCCGGTCTTGGCAAGACGCTGATGGAACGTATCGTAGAGAATAAGCCCGAGGTGGTAACACTACTCAAGATGCAGTATCGTATGAACGAGGATATTATGCGATTCTCGAGCGACTGGTTCTACAATAACCAGGTAGAGAGTTCGCCAGATGTAAAGTTCCGCAGCATTCTTGACCTTGACGTGCCAATGACATGGATTGACACATCACAGTTTGTCTTCCCCGAGGACAGTGGTATCTCATTCAAAGAGGAGTTTATAGGCGAAAGCTTTGGTCGCATCAACAAGGCCGAGGCCGAACTCACATTGCTGGCCCTGCAGCAGTATTTCGAGAAGATAGGCAAGGAGCGTATCCTTGAAGAGCGCATCGACGTGGGCGTCATCTCACCATACAGAGCACAAGTGCAGTATCTGCGCCAACAGCTTAAGAAACGTGAGTTTTTCAAACCCTTCAAAGGCCTCATCAGCATCAATACCGTCGACGGTTTCCAAGGACAGGAACGCGACATCATCATGATTTCGCTGGTGCGTGCCAACGACGACGGACAGATAGGATTCCTACGAGATCTGCGACGTATGAATGTGGCTATCACTCGTGCCAAAATGAAACTCATCATTCTTGGCGATGCTTCCACACTTACCCGACATCCATTCTATAAGAAGCTGTACGAATACATCGACGCTCTTTAAAAAAACTTAATAAATGTTTGTGAGTTTCGTTTTTTTGTCGTAATTTTGCACCATGATAAAGATAAAAAGAGTAGAGACCAAACGAGAACTGAAACAGTTTATACAGTTCTATTACGACCTTTACAGAGGTTGCGACAGTGCTGTACCATTTATCTTTTTAGACGAGATGGCAACTCTGCGTCGCGACAAGAACCCTTCATTCGAATGCTGTGAAGCAGAATATTTCCTTGCCTTTAAGGACGGTAAGATAGCTGGACGCGTGGCAGCTATCATCAACCACCGTGCCAACGAACGTTGGAATTGCAGACAGGTAAGATTCGGATGGTTCGACTTTATCGATGATCCGGAAGTAAGTAAAGCCTTGATTAAGGCAGTTGAAGATTGGGGCAAAGCCAAAAGCATGACCGAGATTGCTGGTCCTTTAGGCTTTATCGATACCGATCGCGAAGGCATGCTTATTGATGGGTTCGACCAGTTGGCCACCATGTACATCAACTACAACTATCCTTACTACCCCCAGCACATGGAGCAGATGGGCGGATTCTACAAGGATAACGACTATGTGGAGTGCAAAGTAAAAGTGCCCGAACAGGTTCCTGAAAAGTTTGCAAAGATAACCCAGATGGTTCGCGACCGTTATGGTCTGAGAGTGCATAAGTTCACCCGCAAGGAACTTGTAAGCGATGGTTGGGGCCGCGAGGTGTTCCACCTGCTCAATGCCACCTATAAGGATCTGTACGGATTCTCAGAACTATCTCAGCGCCAGATAGATAAACTTGTTAACGATTATATTAAGATAGCCGACCTGAATCTTGTTACCGGTATCATGGATGGCGACAAGATGGTGGGTTTTGGCGTAACCTTCCCTTCGTTCTCTCGCACGCTGCAACGCACTCGCGACGGCAGATTCCTGCCCTTTGGCTGGTGGGAATTGCTCAAGACGCTTAAATGGCATAATACCGATACTGTCGATTTGTTGCTGATTGGCGTTCTGCCCGAATATCGCGGCAAGGGTGCTAATGCTCTTATCTTCGACGATTTGATCCGCCAGTTCCAGCGCTACGGTTTTAAATGGGCAGAAACAGGACCACAGATGGAGTCGAACGAAGGCGTACTCTCACAATGGCAATATTTAGATGCCACTATTCATCGCCGTCATCGTTGTTATCGTAAAAAGCTTTGATTATGGATATGACTTGGGAATTTGTATTGCGCATCTTTGTGGCAGCCCTTCTTGGTGGTGCCATCGGTCTTGAACGTGAGTATCGCGCCAAGGAAGCTGGATTGCGCACCCACTTCCTTGTGGCCTTAGGCTCAGCCCTGTTTATGGTAGTATCTGCCTATGGTTTCGAAGGAGCCATGCACACCCCAGAGCACCGTTGGGATGTATCGCGTGTAGCCGCCCAAGTCGTTTCAGGTATCGGTTTCATTGGTGCCGGTACCATCATCTTCCATAAGAGTGAGAATGTGGTGCGCGGACTTACCACAGCAGCAGGCCTTTGGGTTACTGCTGCCATCGGACTGGCCTGCGGAGGTGGAATGTATATCCTCTCCATCGCATCTACATTTCTGGTTCTTGTAGGCTTAGAGGCCTTCAACTTCATCCTTCGCAAGTTCGACCGCCATCGCGGAGCCAATAACATTTAAAAACTTATAACTATGAAACGAATCTTATTTATCTGTATCGCAGTATTGTGTGCAGTTAATATCCGCGCACAGGTAAAAATCAATGTTGACTCTTTCAATGAAGCCATTGAACAGTTCAACCAGACCAAGGACAACAACAAGAAAAAGTGGGGCAAGAACCTGCTTGATCTGAACAAGAAGTCTCCTACAATCACATACAAGTTCGAATTCCCAATCGAACCAGAAGGCACCAAACTCGACATAGAAAAGGTAAAGACAGCTATAGCCGCCTTTATTGAGGCCAAGCCCTATCAGCGCCAGATTGCAGTAGACTGGACCGATAATCAGATAACACTTGTCGATGCTTTTGGTGAAGTAGCATCACGTAAGGGTTATGGCGGCAAGACCTTCGATATGTACGTTCAGGCCGCAGCACGCATTGATATCACAGCAGAAGCCAACAAGTTTACACTTGCAATGACTATTGATAGGTATTACTATTCAAACACCTTCAAGAGCATTGAGGATTGCTATTGGACATACATCAATCGCACAGCCCCATTTGTTTCTGTAAACAAACAAGAAGACGCCATCTACACCGATGCCTACATCTCAACCTGTTCAAGATGTTTCAACGAAGTTTCTGAGTTCATCACCCTCCTGATGCTAGCCTACGACGAAACCCCAGAAGAGGAGGGTTGATATTCAAGCAAAAGTTGTTTTTATAATATAGGAAAGCCATAGACATCGTAGTCTATGGCTTTTTCGTTGGGAGTATAATAATGTGCATTGAAATTTATTCCCAGTAGGGGAATCAATTGTTCTTCGACAAGCGAAGCGGCAAAGCCGAGCGCCCTTACTAGGAACATTTCTGTTCCTTCTGATGTAGTTTCTTTGGTATTAAAAATATGTTTTTAAAAAGTTTGATAGAAAAATCCCTCCATCTCTCAAGAAATTGTTCGAAACGCCTGTATTTAAAGGCATTTCGAGAGATTTCTTGAGAGATGAGAGTTTTTCTGTTAATTTCTTTTTTTATTATAGACCTATGCATCTTTATGCATTACAAATGCACATATTAGATGTTGTCGCATTGCAAATGCGACAGAACGGGAAAGTAATAACCCCTCGCGATTGGCGAGGGGTTATTACTTTTTACTTGAAAATCTTCTGGGCGAACATGGTGAGGTAGATACGCCAGTTGCGCCAGATGTGGCCGCCATCGGTCTCTACATACTCGTACTTGTAACCCTTGCTGTCCCAGTAGTTGCGCAGGTCAACTGTGCTCTGATAAAGGAAGTCGGTCTTACCCATACCCATCCAATAGAGCTTGGGCTTGCTGCCAAACAGTTTGGCACTCTGCTGTGCGAAGTTAGGATCCTTCTTAATCTGCTCAGCAAACGAATCCTGATAACCGCCATTAGACAGGTGCAGACCAGCTGAGAACAGTCCGAAGTAGTCGAACTTGTTAGGATAGAGCAGACTTACGTGGAAGGTGTGACCACCACCCATTGACAGACCGCAGATGGCACGATGAGAGCGATCCTTGAGCGTGCGGTAGTTGGCATCAACATAGTTTACGATGTCCATGAAGCTCTCTGGAATAGAGGCTGCAGCAGGAGCTGTAGGTCCAGTACCGCCATCGCGGAAACCAGGAGTGTACATACCCCATGACCACTCGCCAGGAGCAGCCTGACAGTTAGGATTACCATTAGGCATAACCACGATCATAGGCTTAGCCTTACCTGTAGCAATCAGGTTGTCGAGAATCTGTGCAGCGCGTCCGAGCTCGCTCCAAGCGTTCTCATCGCCACCAGCACCATGAAGCAGATACAATACAGGATACTTACCACCCTTGTCGTAACCAGCAGGTGTATAGATGGTCATACGACGCTGCATCTTGAGCGTTGGGCTGTTGTACCAAACCTTAGAAAGGTTTCCGTGAGGCACCTCGTTTACCTTATACAGGTCGCCCTTATCGCCCTTCTGATCGCTAACAATAAAGATATTGGTAAAAGAAACGATATCACGGTTTACATAAATGTTAGCAGGATCCTTTACACCTGTCATACCATCGATATTAAAGGTGTAGCTGTACATCTCAGGAGCCAACTTATCGGTAGTATAGCTCCATACGCCATTCTTACCCTCCTTGAGCTGGGCTACTCCTGGAGCATCGTACTTGCCATAACCAGGAATCTCGATGGGCTGAGTAGGCAGGAAGTCGCCAGTAACCTCAACCTTTACTGCCTTAGGAGCAAAGAGGTTGAATGTAACGGTACCGTCTTTGTTAATAACAGGAGATTGAACACTGGCACTATTGAAGAGTTTCTCCTGTGCCTGAGCGCCAGCACAGCACATAGCTGCGAGCGCCAAAGTCATAATAGTTTTTTTCATAAAATATTGGTATAAATAATTATTATTACTTGAATAATCGTTGAGCCAATTGATGCAGGTTGTTACGCCATGTGTACCAAGTATGTCCGCCTGGAGCGGTATAGTACTCGTATTTGATGCCAGCTGCATCGAAGAGTTTCAGGGTGGCCAACCCATTCTGGTAGGCAATATCCTCAGGATCGCCCTGAGTGAACACCAGTTGGCGGACATTCTTCTTAATGCCTGGAGCAGCCTTGTTCAGGCGCTGGCGATAGCCCTCGAACTGCTCTTTCTGAGCGGGGAACCAACCTGCGCTGAGCACCCAGAAGTACTCGAACTTATCGTTATCGTTCAGGATGGCCTCCATGGTTTCCATACCTCCCATAGAGAGTCCGGCCATAGCGCGATGAGCCTTACCTGTGAGCACACGATAATTATCCTCGATATAAGGAATAATGCTGGTAACCAAGTCCTGCTCAAACAGGGGAACTTCGTCCATCATATTCTTTACAGGAATAGAGCCGTTGGGCATCACAACCACCATGGGTTTCATCTTGCCTTCAGCCAGTAGATTGTCAAGAATATTACAAGCGCAGCCTACTCCTGGCCAAGAGGCATCGTTATCGCCACCACCATGAATCAGATAGAGCACGGGCAGTTTATCGGCACTTTTCTCATAGCCTGCAGGCGTCCAAACATGCAGGCGGCGCAGGGCATTAAGAGGTTTGCTGAAATAATAGCGCTGAGCCAGTGCTCCATGGGGAACATCCTGACGCATATCGTAGAACTGCTTACCATCGCCGATATTGGCGAGAGCTGATGTCTCGGCAGAGAGCGCACCCTTTGGATCCTGCACTTTTACGCCATCAACGGTGAAGTTATAGCGATAAACGCCATCCTTCAGGTCGCTGATAACTGCAGTCCACACACCGTTATCGGCCTTAGTAAACTGCAGAGGCTTGCCCCAAGGCATAGCGTCGCCACCAAAGCCCACCTGCTTGGCGTTAGGCGCATAGATACTGAAAGCAACCTTACCACCACCTAGATTACGAACTGGCTGGAGTGTGTCATTTGGAGTTGGCTGCATCTGCCACTGTGCCATCATAGGCACAGAGCAGCATGCAAGCACTAATATCGAAAAAAATTGTTTCATTATCGCTTAAGCAAATTAAGTTTTACATTGGGTTTCATCACGTTGTTCACCTTCTTGGTCCAGGCCTTTACTTTAGCAGTAGCCTTGGCCTCAACATCGTTGGCTGATGAACAAATCATGAAGGTATAGACACCAGCATCGGTCTTCCAGGCAGAAGCCTTCTCGTTGAACGAAGCAAGATCTTCAGTCTTTACCTGCATGGTGATGGTCTCTGTCTGACCAGGCTGCAACAGCTTGGTCTTAGCATAGTTGCGGAGCTCTTTTTCGGGCTTATTTGCCTTCTTGCTGTTTGGTGCAGCAACAAACAGCTCAACTACATTGCGACCAGCCTTGCTACCAGTATTCTTCACATCAACCTTAACTGTGAACACGCCATTGGCCTCAGTAACCTTCAGGTTATCGTAACCAAAAGTGGTATAACTGAGTCCGAAGCCAAATGGATATGCAACAGACTTACCGAAGCTATCGAAATAGCGGTAACCTACATAGATATCCTCCTCGTAGTTGGTATAGTCGATATTGGCCTGTGGCTTGCGCTCCTTAGGAGCCTGATCCTTGTTATAACCCCACATGAACATAGCACCAAGTGTCTTGTCATCAACATTGCTGGGGAAGTTCTTATCAGCATAGGCATCGCCATATTTATTCTGGAAGGTCATAGGCAATTTTCCACTTGGGTTCACCTTGCCTGAGAGTACATCAGCCAAGCTGAAACCACTCTCCTGACCGCCCTGCCAAGTACAAACCAAAGCGTCAATCTGATTCTGCCAAGAGGCCACATCGATAGGACTGCAGATGTCGAGCAACACAACTACCTGCTTGCCCTTAGCATGATAAGCCTCGCTAACGGCCTTAATCAACTGCTTCTCACCTTCCTTCAGATAGAAGTCGGCCTCACTACGATCGGCAGCCTCACCGCTCTTACGACCCAATGAGATGATAGCTACATCGCTACCCTCAATAGCTGCATTGAGCTCATCGGCAGTAAACTGCTTCTCGTCAGCACGTGCTGGTGGCATCAATGAGAATGGGGGTCGCCCATTGGGGAACAGACGCTTCTCCTCAGCAGCTATATGCTGGGTATAGGTACGAATCAAGGGCTTGTACACCTCGTAACCAGCAGAGCGCATTCCCTCAACCAGAGATACGGTATAGTGGCCAACTGATGTTCCACCAAAACCAGAACCACCTGAGATCCAATCGTAGCTGGTGCATCCAAACAGAGCAACGCGTTTACCTGCGAGAGGCAGAATGCCACTATTCTTCAGCAGTACGATACCATCGGCACCAACCTCGCGCACCACCTGAGCATGAGCTTTCAGGTCAGGCTCGTTGCTATACTTATAACCCTTGAAATTATGAGTCTTTACTACATATTCCAATATACGCTTCACATTGGCATCGAGCACCTCCATGGGCAATTTGCCGCTTTTGGCAGCCTCGTAGATAGCCTTATACTGCTTGTCCTGACCAGGCTGCAGCATATCGTTACCAGCCAACATAGCTGCAACGGCATCATCGCCTGCATTCCAGTCGCTAACAAACATACCCTTCCATCCCCACTCGTCGCGAACGATAGTGGTAAGCAGCTCACCATTCTGAACTGCATAAGGGCCATTCAGCTTGTTATACGATGTCATGATGGTCCAAGGATCACTCTCCTTCACCATAATCTCGAAAGCCTTGAGATAAATCTCACGCAGCGCACGCTGAGAGACCTGCGAGATATTGTTATTACGGTTTGTTTCCTGGTTGTTAGCCACAAAGTGCTTGGGGCATGCTGCCGTACCTTCGCTCTGCACACCTTTTACATAGTCTGCAGCAATAGTTCCTGAGAGATATGGATCTTCAGAGTAATACTCGTGGTTACGGCCACACAGCGGATTACGGATCAGGTTCATGGCTGGAGAAAGAATCCAGTCGAGTCCGAATTCTCGAACCTCATTACCAATGCCCTTACCCACCTTGAAAGCAGCCTCGCGATCCCATGTTGAAGCCAGCGTCATAGAAGCCACGAAATCAGTAGGATAATAATCATGATGATCCCACGCACGTGTAGCACTCATACGCAAGCCCTGCTGAGAGTCAGCACAATAGGTTTCAGGAATACCAAGGCGATTAACAGAGAAAGTACTGCCTGCAGTACCAGGAAATTTAGCTTCATCGTTAAAATGCATGCCGCGTCCCAGCACCATATGACATTTTTCTTCGAGGGTCATCGCCTTAACCACCTCGTCGATATTTTCTGCCCTAAGCTGCTGGGCCGACACGCCAAGGCTGCAGCTGAACGACATTGCCACAGCCATTACAACCAAACTAATCTGATGAAACGAAATCTTCATTGTTTAAATTATACTTTTTAGTTATTACAAATTCTGGTTTGTGGGTGCAAAATTACGCATACCACATCAAACCTTCTTTCTGCTGTGTTCGTTTAATTTTCGCTGTTGTTCAAAAAAAACGCCCCGTTTTCCGATTCGTTCAAAACCTTTCCAATATGTTCAAGAAAGCAGGGATTTAAGCTCCCTGCCTTCTATATTAAACATGCATAAATTTCAAGGTCTTGGCATGCTCCAGCATATTATCTGCAAGAGCCATATTCGACTCGCTTTCGCCATTAATGGTATCGTAGACAAACCATAAGCCAGCACGTCCACCTCCACTTTTCAAAACATGAACCAGGCTAAGATACAACAAGCCAATTGTTTCAGAGAGGATGTCCAGATCGGTTACTGCCAATTGCGACAAAGCCAATTGATAGGCATCTTCACTATTCTCGTCGATAAAGCGCTGAACATCGCCAAGAGTCTGCAGCCTGAATGTCTCAAGAATAGGAAGGTAAGGCATTAACGATACTGGGAACAATTCGGCCTGATTCACTGCAGCAATACGCTGATTGAGGCGATCGAACGGATGCAACTCCAAATAACTGCGGAAGGAATCTGTTGACAAGGGTACATCGTCCAGTTTTCCGTCCTTGACTAATGTCTGAACCTGTCGGCGATATTCAGCCATCGTTGTACGCAGACGACTGAACTCATCGTCAGCAAGTTCAAGCATACCTGCCAGTCTGCTGAACTGTCGTCTGTATTCAGGTGGCAGTTTTACCGCCCCCTTATATCCAATATCGTGCTCAATAGCCGACCAGACATGTTGCAATGCTGTACGTACCTGTATCTCAAAGGGGATACCACAAAGTGGACCCTCCTTTAAATGACAGATAAAGTGTATCGAGTTATAACCAAAACTGGTTAACTCGTGCAGTTTTCGTTTGTCTACAGAATTACCCCAATCTATAACAAACTGCCTCTTCATGATGGCAGCCACCTTGTCAACATCATCGGTATAGAAAGTGATAATGCGCAGGCCTACCAAATCGGTGATATCCTCCAGACTCTGATATTTCTCACCTTTGCGCTCTAACTTTCCAATGAGCGATTGCTCTGTTTTTACACGGTGCTCGATAGAATTCAACTCTATCCCCTGTTTATGAAGGACTTCGCACAACTGGTCATAGACCTTAAGCTGAAGTTCCTCCAACTGAGGGAGGTATTTCTGGTACTCCCTCACCAGCTCCTGGCAATGTGGTGACAGGTGGTTCATGTTATTGGGTATTTTATTTATAATAGTTTTTTGATTTCTGCCTCAACATCCTTTATCTGCGCAGCACGCTTTACAAGATTGTTGCCGCGGTCGATAATAAAGAAATCAGGAACAGCCTGGATATTATACATCACAAGGCGTGAAGAGTTGATACCATCCTCATCGCGAACGCTAATCCAAGGCAGAGCAGCAGTCTGTTGCTTCCAGAAGTGCTCGTCTGAATCCAGACTAACCTGGAAGATTTCAAGTCCCAGAGAGTGATATTTGTTATAAAGCTCACGCAGAGTGATAATACGAGCAGGAGAATCGTCCATAGCAAAAACATGGAAGTCGAGCAATACCACCTGACCCTTCAAGTCGGTAAGATGACGCTGAACACCCTTATTATCAAGCAGGGCGATATCAAGTACGCCTGCCTCATTGACTTTGCTGGCATCTACCTGAATATCAGCATTCTGCGCTGCAACAATACGCTGATTCTTCATGCCCTCGATAGCAATGTTATGCAGGTTCTGTCCACGCTCAGCATGTGGGTAATAGGTATCCCAGCTGGTAGCAACGGCAGCAAACGCTTTGATATCCTCCTTGTTATTACGAGGATTAAAGATCAGATAGTTGCCAATAGCCTGGAACAGAGCAAAATATGCGTATGCCTTATAAGGCTCTTTGTAGATATAATTACGCTTAACCTCATCCTTATATGCATCGATAAGGGTCTGTATGCTGTCATTAGCCTTCACAATACCCAGTTCGGTGTTGCCCTGCAAAGCAATAGCCTTAGCCTGAAGATCCATCTGCTTAAGAGCCAACTCACGAATCTTATCGCAGTTGTCTGAACCACTTACAGTATAGTTCGACGCCATACCTGGATACTGGCCCTTAATCTGAACTGTTTCAGTAGAATCAATACTTACATTGATAATCTGATCAGCGATACGAAGGCGATAGAATTCAGGAGCCAGATTAGCGGCCTCACTGAATGAGAAATCACCATCATCATCCAACTTCACAGAGTCTAAAACATTTATGCCTTCGAGACCTACATTCTCGAAATAAAGCACAGAATCCTTGGCGCCAGAAATCTGGCCCTCAACGGTAAACTTATTGTTGTTGCACGAGGCAACTGATAATGCAGCAAAGACTACGGCTGCGGCTTTATAGATATGTTTCATTTTTAATTAGAATTTACGTTTTGCGGGTGCAAAGATATAACTTTTTTCATAAAAAACGAAAAATATTCACTATTTCTTCGTTTATTAATATAATTATGTGTAACTTTGCGCCTGTTTTTTATATATTAGATGTTTTATACAAGATGAACGTAATTACGAAGACCCTTCAATTGGCTGATGGAAGAACCATCACCATTGAAACCGGGAAAGTGGCAAAACAGACCGATGGTGCTGTCATGTTGAAGATGAACAACACCGTACTACTAGCCACTGTTTGTGCCGCAAAAGATGCAGTTCCCGGAACAGATTTTATGCCTTTGCAGGTAGATTATCGTGAACAGTACAGCGCAGCCGGACGTTTCCCCGGCGGATTTACCAAGCGTGAAGGCAAAGCCAGTGACAACGAAATCCTGACATCAAGATTGGTGGACCGTGTACTCCGTCCACTCTTCCCCTCAAACTATCACGCAGAGGTTTTTGTTAACGTCATGCTGTTCTCAGCAGATGGTGTTGACCAGCCCGATGCTTTGGCAGGTTTTGCTGCCTCTGCAGCTTTGGCTTGCTCAGACATTCCTTTCGAGTGTCCTATCAGTGAGGTTCGTGTAGCTCGTATCAACGGTGAGTACGTTATCGATCCTACCTTCGAGCAGATGAAGGAGGCCGATATGGACATCATGGTTGGTGCTTCGGCAGAGAACATCATGATGGTAGAGGGTGAGATGAAAGAGGTGTCAGAACAGGATATGATTGGCGCCCTCAAGGCTGCTATGGAGGCTATCAAGCCTATGTGCGAACTCCAGGCCGAGCTCTCAAAGGAGCTGGGTAAGGACGTTAAGCGTGAGTACGATCACGAGGTTAACGACGAGGAGCTGCGCGAGCAGATGAACAAGGAGCTGTATCAGCCCGCCTATGATGTTACAAAGCAGGCTCTCGAGAAGCAGCAGCGTGCTGAGGCTTTCGAGAAAATCCTGACCGACTTCAAGGAGAAGTATGCTGCTGAGCATGCTGACCTGACTGAGGACGAGATGGAAGAGAAGTATGCTATGATGGATCGCTACTACCACGATGTAGAGCGTGACGCTATGCGTCGTTGCATCCTCGACGAGGGTATCCGCCTCGATGGTCGTAAGACTGACGAGATCCGTCCTATCTGGTGCGAGGTTTCTCCTCTGCCAATGCCTCACGGAAGCTCTATCTTCACTCGTGGTGAGACACAGTCACTCTCTACATGTACCCTTGGTACTAAGCTTGACGAGAAGCTGGTTGACGACGTGCTTGAGCACGGATATCAGCGCTTCCTGTTGCACTATAACTTCCCACCATTCTGTACTGGTGAGGCTAAGGCTCAGCGCGGCGTAGGCCGTCGTGAGATTGGTCACGGTCACCTGGCATGGCGCGGTCTGAAGGGTCAGATTCCTGAGGACTTCCCTTACACCGTACGTCTGGTTTCTCAGATCCTCGAGTCTAACGGTTCTTCTTCAATGGCTACTGTATGTGCTGGTACACTCGCCCTGATGGACGCTGGTGTTCCTATGAAGAAGCCTGTTTCAGGTATTGCAATGGGTCTGATTAAGAATCCTGGTGAAGATAAGTATGCAGTATTGAGCGATATCCTTGGCGACGAGGACCACCTGGGTGATATGGACTTCAAGACCACTGGTACTAAGGACGGTCTGACAGCTACACAGATGGATATCAAGTGCGACGGTCTGAGCTTCGACATTCTAGAGAAGGCTCTGATGCAGGCTAAGGCTGGTCGTGAGCACATCCTGAAGTGCCTCACCGATACTATCGCTGAGCCACGTGCAGAGATGAAGCCACAGGTTCCACGTATCGTACAGCTCGAGATTCCTAAGGAGTTCATCGGCGCTGTGATTGGCCCTGGCGGTAAGATTATCCAGCAGATGCAGGAGGATACTGGTGCTACCATCACTATCGACGAGGTTGACGGTGTAGGTAAGGTTCAGGTATCAGCTCCTAACAAGGACAGCATCGATGCAGCTATCGGCAAGATCAAGGCTATCGTAGCTATTCCTGAGGTTGGCGAGGTTTACGACGGTGTAGTTCGCTCTATCATGCCTTATGGCTGCTTCGTAGAGATCATGCCTGGCAAGGATGGACTGCTGCACATCTCTGAGATTGACTGGAAGCGCCTTGAAACTGTCGAGGAGGCTGGCATCAAGGAGGGCGACCATATCCAGGTTAAGCTGCTCGAGATCGATCCAAAGACAGGTAAGTACAAGCTCTCTCATCGTGTACTGATTGAGAAGCCAGCTGATTATGTTGAGCGTCCAGCTCGTGGTGAGCGTCGTGAGCGCCCTGAGCGTAATGGCGAGCGCCGTGACCGTCGTCCAGACCGTGGCGATCGTCGCAATGGTGAGCGTCGTGAGCGCCCTGAGCGTGGCGAGCATCGTCCACGTCCTGAGCAGCAGGAAGCTCCAAAAGAGAACCAGGAGCCTAAGGACTTCAGCGACTCATTAGACAACATGGATTTCTAAGAAAGAAATCTTAAAAATAAAGAAAAGCGTTAAATTTCTCTAAATTTAGCGCTTTTTCTTTTGCGCGTACATTATATAATAAAAATAGTTAGTACCTTTGCACACCGATTTAGGGGAGAGACTTAGAATCCCCGTGAAATGTTGTGTGAATAGCGGTGTCTTTGGCCGGGCATGGCGGTTCGTGAATCAGCGTTTCTGCGCAAGTTAGACTGACAACCGGGAGTTAGACCCTGGGAGTGAGTTTATGCGCTTACATATTATATAATAAGTTAAACTGTTTTTTAGTAGTAAAATTTAAAAATGAACACTTTGAGTTACAAGACACTTTCTGTAAACAAGGAAACAGCAAAGAAGGAGTGGGTGGTAATCGATGCCACAGACCAGGTTGTTGGTCGTCTCGCTTCAAAGGTAGCTAAGCTGATCCGCGGAAAGTACAAGCCAACTTTCACTCCACACGTTGATTGTGGTGACAATGTAATCCTTATCAACGCCGATAAGGTAGTTTTCACTGGTAAGAAAGAGACCGATAAGGTTTATACCCGCTACACAGGTTATCCTGGTGGCCAGCGCTTCAACACTCCAGCTGAGCTTCGCAAGAAGAACGGTGGTGTTGACAAGATGCTTCGTCACGCCGTTAAGGGTATGCTGCCAAAGGGTCCTCTGGGCCGCAGCCTGCTGAACAACCTCTTCATCTACGAGGGAACCGAGCATCCACATGCCGCTCAGCAGCCAAAGACTATTGATATTAACCAGTATAAATAATAAGGAAAGATGGAAGTAATTAACGCAATAGGTCGTCGTAAGAGCTCTGTAGCCCGTGTATATGTAACTGAGGGTACTGGCAAGATTACGATCAACAAGAAAGATTTAGAGGTATATTTCCCATCAGCAATCCTGCAGTACGTGGTTAAGCAGCCACTTGCACTGCTCGAAGTAGCTGAGAAGTATGACATCA
This sequence comes from Xylanibacter ruminicola, assembly GCF_900142525.1. GTDB lineage: Bacteria > Bacteroidota > Bacteroidia > Bacteroidales > Bacteroidaceae > Prevotella > Prevotella ruminicola_A. The sequence continues at coordinate 137,342 of NZ_FRBD01000004.1, forward strand.
AGGCAAACCTCGACGGTGGTGGTTTCACTGGTCAGAGCCAGGCTCTGCGTCTCGCAATCGCTCGCGCTCTCGTGAAGATCAACGAAGAGGATAAGAAGAAGCTGAAGGATGCAGGATTCATGACACGTGATAGCCGTGAGGTTGAGCGTAAGAAGCCAGGTCGTCCAAAGGCACGTCGTCGCTTCCAGTTCAGTAAGCGTTAATTCCATTGAACATTGACCATTGAACATTATATAGTGAGATGTTTATGGTTAATTCATGGAAAACTGAACAGTTTAGTATCTAAACCGAGAAGATTCTTGAGGGACTATTTGAATGGTCAATGTTCAATGACTACCTCTCGGCTGATTCTAACAAAAAGAATTAAAAAGAAAGTAAACAATTTAAAGGAATTAAGAAAATGTCAAGAACAAATTTTGAACAGTTGCTGCAGGCTGGCTGTCATTTCGGTCACCTGAAGCGCAAGTGGAACCCAGCAATGGCTCCATACATCTATACCGAGCGTAACGGTATTCATATCATCGACCTGCATAAGACAGTAGCCAAGGTTGACGAGGCTGCCGATGCACTGAAGCAGATTGCCAAGAGTGGCAAGAAAATTCTGTTCGTCGCTACTAAAAAACAGACAAAGGAAGTGATTGCTGAGAAGGCTGCAAGCATCAACATGCCATACGTTATCGAGCGTTGGCCAGGTGGTATGCTTACCAACTTCCCTACAATCCGTAAGGCCGTTAAGAAAATGGCGAACATCGATCGTCTGATGCAGGATGGTACCTACTCTAACCTCTCTAAGCGCGAGCTGCTGCAGATCACACGTCAGCGTGCTAAGCTGGAGAAGAACCTGGGTTCTATCGCTGATCTGACCCGTCTGCCAAGCGCACTCTTCGTTGTAGACGTAATGAAGGAGAACATTGCCGTTCGCGAGGCTAACCGTCTGGGTATCCCCGTATTCGGAATCGTTGACACCAACTCTGATCCTAACAATATCGACTTCGTTATCCCTGCTAACGACGATGCTAAGGACTCTGTAGAGGCTATCCTGAATGCCTGCTGCACCGCTATCGCCGAGGGTATCGAGGAGCGTAAGGTAGAGAAGGCAGACGAGAAGGCTGCTGATGCTCAGGCTGAGGGCGAAGAGGCTAAGCCAAAGCGTGCTCCACGCAAGGCTCGCAAGGACGCTGAGCCAAAGGCTGAAGAGGCTGCCGCTGAGTAATTAAGAATTAATAATTAAGAATTAAGAAATAATTATGGCAATTTCAATTGACGATATCAAGAAGCTTCGCGCTATGACTGGTGCTGGTCTGGCTGACGTAAAGAAGGCTCTGACCGAGGCTGAGGGCGACTTCGACAAGGCCAAGGAGCTTCTCCGTGAGCGTGGCCTCGCTATCGCTGCTAAGCGTAGCGACCGTGAGACATCTAATGGTTGTGTACTCGTAAAGAGCGTTGATGGCTTCGCTGCTATGATCGCCCTGAAGTGCGAGACCGACTTCGTAGCTAACGGTGCCGATTTCATCGCTCTTACTCAGAGCATCCTCGACGCTGCTATCGCTGCTAAGGCTAAGGATGTTGAGGCTGTTAAGGAGCTCACTCTGGCTGACGGTCAGAAGGTTCAGGATGCTGTTACACAGCGCTCTGGTATCACTGGTGAGAAGATGGAGCTTGATGGCTACCTGACTCTCGAGGGTGAGAACATCGAGGTTTACGACCACATGGGTAAGCACACTCTGTGCACCATGGTTCAGACCAACAAGCCCGCTGCTGAGGAGGGTCACAAGGTTGCTATGCAGGTAGCTGCCATGAAGCCAGTAGCTCTGAACGCAGAGAGCGTTGACCAGAAGATTCTGGACGAGGAGTACAAGACAGCTGTTGAGAAGTCTAAGCTCGAGCAGGTTGAGAAGTACGTTGAGGTAGTTCTGAAGAAGGCTGGTATCAATCCTAACCTCGTTGACTCTGAGGATCACATCGAAAGCAACATGGCTAAGGGCTGGCTGACACAGGAGCAGGCCGACGAGGCTCGCAAGCTGAAGGAGCAGGCAGCTGCTGAGAAGGCTGCTACTCTGAACATGAACATGATCGAGAACATCGCTAAGGGTCGTGTTCAGAAGTTCCTGAAGGAGAACTGTCTGGTTGATCAGGAGTTCCAGTTCGGTGATGGCGACAAGGCTACTGTTTCTCAGTGGCTCGCTAAGCAGGACAAGGATCTGAAGATCGTTGCTTTCCAGCGCTTCACACTCGTAGCTGATTAATACAAAGCTATATAGTTAAGGTCGGCATTGCGCAAGCAGTGCCGATTTTTTTGTGCCAACATGCTATAGTTACAATTCTTTTTCGTATATTTGCAGCGTAAAATCCAAAACAAATGAGAAAAGTAATAGGAATAGGAGAAACAATCCTTGACATCATCTTCAGAGACGAGCAGCCCGTAGGAGCCGTTCCTGGAGGTTCTATGTTCAATGGGCTCATCTCGCTGGGTCGCACAGGCCTGAACGCCTCGTTTATCAGCGAGACGGGCGATGACCGTGTGGGCAAGCGCATTATCAGTTTTATGGAAGAGAACCATGTTGATGCATCGAACATCAGTGTATATCCAGAGGCGAAATCGCCTATATCACTGGCTTTCCTGAACGAGAAAAACGATGCCGAATACATATTCTATAAAGACCATCCGCACGACCGTCTGGAGTTTGTTACTCCTGATATCAATCCTGATGATATCGTGATGTTTGGCTCGTTCTATGCCATCAATCCCGTTATCCGTCCACAGATGCAGGCATTCCTTGAGTATGCCCATCAGAAGGGGGCTATACTCTACTACGATGTCAACTATCGTGCATCGCACAAGAACGAGGTGGTAAAGGTTACAGCCAATATCCTTGAGAACTTTGAGCTGGCCGATATCATTCGTGGTAGTTCGGAGGACTTTGAAGTGCTGTTCAATAAGAAAGATGCAGATAGTGTATATCGTGCACAGATCGACTTCTACTGCAAGAATTTCATCTACACTCAGGGTGGAGAACCTATTGAGTTCAGAGCCAAGGGCGGCCTTGCCAAGCAGTATGCCGTACCTGACACCAAGACCGTTAGCACCATTGGTGCTGGCGACAATTTTAATGCCGGCTTTGTATATGGCCTCATCAAGTATGGCGTAACGCGCGATATGCTCGACGAGGGCGTAGCCGAGGACGTTTGGGATGCTGTTATCGGCGAGGCCAACCAGTATGCAGCCAATGTGTGTGCCAGCATTAACAACAGCGTTGACCTTGACTTTGCAGGGCAGAAGCAGCATGAACTGGAGGTGGCCCTGAAGAATATGGAAGAGAACAATTAATATCTATAAATATGATAAGTGATACCATTAAGTACATCGGTGTCGACGATCTTGACATTGATCTGTTTGAGAGTCAGTATGTGGTGCCTGAGGGCATGAGTTATAATTCTTATCTCATTGAAGATGAGAAGATTGCAGTCATGGATACTGCCGACCGCCGTAAGGGCGAAGAGTGGAAGGCTAACCTGAAGGCCGCACTCAATGGACGCCAGCCTGATTATCTGGTGGCACACCACATGGAGCCAGACCACTCGGCACTTATTGCCTGGATGTTGGAGACCTATCCTAACCTGCAGCTGGTATGTAGCGCCCAGGCAGTGAAGATGCTGTCAAACTTCTTCGAGGGTTTCAACTTCGAAGGTCGTGTGCTGACTGTCAAGGAGGGCGATACTCTCTCGCTGGGACATCATGAATTGAAGTTTATTGGGGCTGCGATGATACACTGGCCAGAGGTCATCATGAGCTACGACAGCTTGGACAAAGTACTCTTCTCTGCTGATGCATTCGGCAAATTCGGAGCCTTGGTCAATGAGACTGACGACTGGGCCTGCGAGGCACGTCGCTACTATTTTAATATCTGCGGCAAGTATGGCACACAGGTACAGATGGTAATGAAGAAGTTGGCTGCACTTGATGTTCAGGCCATTTGTCCGCTACACGGTCCTGTGCTCAAGGGCGAACAGTTGGCTGCTGCCATCAAACTATACGATACTTGGAGCAAGTACGAGCCTGAGAGCGAGGGTATCCTGATAGCCTACGCCAGCATTCATGGTGGCACAGCTGCTGCTGCTGAGCGTCTGGGTGAGATACTGCGCGAGAAAGGCGCTCCAAAAGTAGTGGTAAGCGACCTGAGCCGCGACGATATGGCCGAAGTCATCGAAGATGCTTTCCGCTATCCTACCGTCGTAGTGGCTGCATCGAGCTACGATGCAGGTGTATTCCCTGTGATGCACGATTTCCTCTATCACCTGCAGATCAAAAACTATCAGAAGCGCCGCTTCGGTATCGTTGAGAACGGCAGTTGGGCACCAACAGCAGGCAAGGTGATGCGCTCGATGATAGAGGGACTGAAGGACTGCGAAATCGTGGAGCCGATGGTAACTATCCGCTCTCGAATGAAGGCTGCCGACGAAGTCATGCTGGAGCAGCTGGCCGACAGTCTGCTAAAATAAATATATGATTATATCAGACGGCTGATTTCTTCCAAGGAATCAGCCGTTTTTATATATTGCTGCCACTCACCACGAATCATCCCTTTCTGCTGCAAATCGTTAAGCAGCGCAATCAGCTGATTCCAGCATCCCCCCATATTATAAAGAATGACAGACTTGTGGTGATAGCCAATAGTGGCTGAAGCCGCAACAGTAAACACCTCGTCGAGCGTTCCAAGACCACCTGGCAGGGCGATAAACACATCGCTCTGGTCCATCATCAGCTGCTTACGGTCAGTCAAGTTATCGCAAGGGATCTCCACATCCACATAATCACTCATGCGCCCACTCTCCTCAACCTTCATCGGAACAACACCTATCGTATGTCCACCTGCTCCTTTCGTAGCCTTAGCTAAACACTCCATCAAACCCTGGTTCACACCACCATACACGATGGTGTGACCATTTTCAACCGCCCACTTACCAAGTTCTTCAGTCAAAGCGAAAAACTCAGGGTCAATCTGATTATTGGCGGAACAAAAAACACATATCTTCATACTGATTGCAAAGATAGCAAATAAAATAGAAATACCAAGAAAAAAACAAAAAAGCAGATAAGGAACGTCTCACGACGCCCCTTATCCTATCCATTATATTATCTAACTTAAATATGAATTTTGTCCAAATCTCCTATTCTACAATGATCCCTCTAGGATTAACATCAATAATATACTTTTCATATTTCTAGTTCTTATTTACATCTGCTAGGGATGTAATCTTCAATTGTTTAGCTATTTCATCTTCTTTAAAAGGTGTTCGGATATGCACAACCTTCTCTCTAAATGGTAGCAGATCGAAATAGTTGTCTGTGAAATCATTATCGATTCCATCTAAAGAAAGGAAAACGCCCCTTGCGACTTTATCGGTCTTTAGTACAACATCATACCCATCACCTACTTTGACAATTTGTGAAGATATTGATGGCTTAAAGAAGTTAACATCTTTGGGTGGGCAAAGATAATAGACATTCTTATACACTTTATCACAAGTAAAAGATGCTTCAATTACCACATCTTTTCTATCCAAAGCCATTAAAGTCCCATCAACGGGAAAGTTCAGAACATCTTGAGAGGCATTAGCAGAAACACAAACATTTTTCTCTATTCTATTTACCTCATTACCATTCATATCAAGTATCATTATAGAAACTTTTCCATTTAGAGCTTTAAGTCTATCGTTGACAATATAGACATGCAACTGTCCGTCGGGCTTTTCAATAGGTGATATCAACACATCATTAAACGCATTACGACTCATATAATGTGCTGCTTTCCAACGGCCATAGTAGTCACGTGTAGACCAAGAGGCAACTGGCCAACAATCATTTATCTGCCAGAACAGAGTTCCCCAACAATAGCCTTTTTCTCTGCGATGAGACTCTATGGCGGTCTTCATTGCATCTCCTTGCATCAGTTGTCCAACATATAAAAGAGACTCAAAATTTTTAGGACGATGATATTCGTTCAACAGATAGGTCTCTATCAAATGATTAGCATGAGAACCACCTCGCTGATGAGACATCATCACTTCCGAATAAATATCCCAATCGGAACTTTTTCCCGCAAACAATTTGACTGATTCAAATTCAGGAAAACTTTGCATGCCATATTCACTGCAAAAGCGGAAACGAGTATTATTATACTCTGTAATTGGTTTCTTTGCATGCCAAACAGACCAATAATGATAGTCTCCATTCGTTTCGTTGCTACCATGCCCATATCCTCCGAAAGGTGACGAAGGCCAATAACATGTTTCTGGTGAATACTGTTCCACAACGTCCGGAAGCGTTTTATAAAACAAATCCTCAAACTCTTTCCATATCTTTTCTGCGTACTTTGGATTCTGGCTTTCATAGTTACGCTTCCACCCCCAATTATACCATCCGTCCTGACACTCATTATTGCCACACCACAATGCAATACAAGAATGATTTCTAAGACGCTTCACATTATCTATGGCCTCTTGTCTGACATTCTCAAGAAAATCCCCTGAAGCTGGATAAAGACTACATGCAAACATAAAATCCTGCCAAACCAAAATACCATTAGCATCACAAAGATCATAAAAACGATCATCTTCATACACGCCTCCACCCCATACACGGAGCATATTCATATTAACATTCACAGCATCATTGATGACTTTCTGATAGACATCATCTGTAACACGAGGAAGAAAATTATCATTTGGTATATAATTAGCTCCCTTAGCAAACACACGTATTCCATTCAGTTCAAAACAGAATTCCTGCCCTATGCTGTCGTTAGCTGTTAACAGTCTCAGGGAACGTACTCCTATTTTCTGTATTTTATAATCACTTGTAACATCAGTTCTGACTTCTGTCTTAAAACCGTAAAGATGAGGATCGCCTAGACCATTACTCCACCATAGTTTAGGATTCTTAATTGAAAAATCCAACTGTATTCTATTCAAGCCTTTTCTGAGCGAAACCTTCTTATTTATATACTTTTTATTTGTGTCGGTATCTATCGTTCGTACAGCAGCGACATAGTCTGAATCAGAAATCACCTCAATAGTTTGTCGTATCTGTGCTACATATTTGTTAACCTTAAGTTGCTGTGTATGAACATCGGTAATCCTAACTCCATCCCAAGCCTGCAAATAAACTTTTCGCCAAATACCTGAAGTAACCAGACGAGGCCCCCAGTCCCATCCATAATGATAGCCAGCTTTACGGGCAAAAACGCTAATTTTTCTATCCATAAGGCCACCATTCTGTGATTGATCATTCATGGCTTCATAGTGATATGGAATTGCCTCCCATTTGGGCATATCCACCTTGACTGGCGAGTGGAAGTAAACCCTAAGCAGATTATTCTCTAAACGCAACAAACTACGCACATCAGCGTTCCAGCGTCTGAACATATTATCGGCCTTTATTATCAAAGAGTCATTCAAATATACATCGGCATAAGTATCAAGCCCTTCGAACTCAATCTGAATGTTAGTCTTCTTGAGAATTTTTTCATCCACGTTAAAGGTTGTCTGATAAACCCAGTCTTCCTTGTCTACCCATTGTACACCTCTTTCATTTAAACCAACAAAAGGGTCCTCGATAATACCATTTGCCAACAAATCTGTATGCACAGTACCAGGGACTGTCGCAGGATACCAGTTTTCTCCTCTTGCTTGTTTAAATTGCCACCCATGACAGATCTCTATGGAATGTGCAAAGATACTGTTTACTGTCATCGTCATAAACGATAGGAATAGTATTTTTAATAAATCATTCATTTCTTAGAACATTAATAATCAAAATCAGTAAATACAAAGAGTGACTCGCCTGGCATATCGAGATCCGTGCCATTTGCAAAATACAACTCGGGTATAACCTTTGCAGGTTCGAGCACACATTCATCCTTGATATTCAGTTTGTGCTCAGCAAAAACGAACTGCTTACACGGAGCCAAATAATCAAAACCTTGAATATGAACTGTTTGTGCTTTTTTTGTAGGATTGAGCACGGCTAGCATTGTTTTGCCATCGTGCTTTACTTTGAGAGCCTTCACCATGGTGTTGCCTTTGACAGACGAAGCATAGACATCACATCCTGTTGGCATGTATCGGCAGAGAAGGCTCCACGCAAAGAACCATGGACGGATGGCTTCACCGTCGGCGCCGAAATACTCCTCACCAAGAATGTTCCAAAATCCCCACATCTTCAGTTGATCACCTTTATCACCAGCAGCATGCATGGCATCATCGAGCATCCATGCCACTGAGCCCGAATAACCAGCATTGGCAGTCTGTATGACAGCATCTGCCATATCTGTTCCATACATATAGTCGAAGATAAACATTTGCGAGTCTTCGGTTGATGCAAACGGACGGGCTGCAGCCCGACGTAGCATCTCCTGCTGATAGAGAGAATCTTGAGGTTCAACGAACTTCAGTCCAATTTCGCCCATGATAATCTTTCGGCCAGAAGGAGTGGCATCTCTGTAAGCCTTGATGATCTGGCTATACTCACCACTATTCACAGTACATTTTGAAGGATAGGTATGGATGTCGAAGAGTCCAAATTCGAGCTCTCTGTTGGCCCTCTCAAGCCATGTAACCTCATCTGGAGTCCATATGGCAACGTCTGGACCGACGAGAGTGACCTTAGACAGCATCTTATTTTTCTTCAAACGGTTGTAGAAACATAGGGTGATGTCATGCCAGAGCGCATAGTTGCCCTCGGTAGTTGACCAGAAGCCATTTGGCTCGTTAATCATATTGTAATACTTGATGCAAGTGTAGCCCTTTTCCTCGATGAGCCAAGTAACATAGTCGGCAGCCAATTCCACTTTCTTTTTGTCATACTCAGGGATTTTTGCATCAGCCAGTCCCCATCCCCAATCACCGAACACAACTATCACTCCACGACTCTGGCAATAATCGAGGATATGTTTAATCTGGTCGAAGTTGCCTTCAGGAAAGAGTTGGTTGTCGAGTATAAGACTTGACGTATTATGGACCACACGCATGAGTTGTGGACGCATAAAATCCAAACGGCGATATATTTTCTGCCAATCTTGTTCGCTAATCTGCAGTTTCACGCTGCCATAATCCAACTGATACGGATCCCACTGTACACCATTACCTATATAACCAGAATTGGTTACCTCCTGGCTAAAGGTCACTGTAGTGACTTTATCTTCAGGTTGTACCGCCAAAAGATAATTGCATGTGAAAATCAGAGATGCTACCAAACAAAACATTTTTTTCTTCATAAACATATTACATTCTATTTGTCAGAACAAGAGACTGTTATTTTGTATTCATCTGAAAAAAGAAATCAAAGAAGAAGTGATGCCGAAGCAGTGGATTATTTTAATGAAACAAAGCCGTTGCAAAGTCACGCAATTGCTCTCTCCAGAATTGCCATTCATGACCATGCTCACTATGATGGAACACATAGTTGATGCCTTTCCTGTCGAGCAGTTGACAGAACTCCTTGTGCCCTTCCCACCGTGTGTCCTTTGTGCCACACGAAATCCAAAGCAGTGAAAGCATAGAATTCACTCTTGCAGAGTCATCAATACTTACCACACCATATTTAGAATAGTCCCAAGAAGAGTCGCTCAGTAGACCAGAACAGAATTCACCTATCGCGGAGAACAACTCAAGATGACGCATACCAATGACAAAAGCCTGTCCGCCACCCATTGAAAGACCAGCTATAGCACGCCACTTGCGGTCGGTAAGTACACGATAGCGGTTTTCAACGAGCGGTATAACATCTTTGAGGAGTTCTTCCTCCAATGCCGCCATACCCTCTACATTACTCCCGCCTGCCCAGGAACCGTCGGTAAGACCATTGGTCATAACAACAATCATCGGCCGAGCCTTACCCTCTATAATAAGGTTGTCCATAATTGCATCAGCCGATGCAGAACGAATCCAACTACTCTCGTCGTCACCTCCACCATGCCGGAGATACAGTACCGGCAGTCTAATTTCCGGATTTTCATAATACGCAGCAGGGATGTATACATATATCTTTCTACGCTGAGAAAGTGGGGTCGAAATATAACTGATTACATCGACCTCACTGCCCGCATAGACATACTGATCGAAACGAGGAACAGATGCACATACTTCAACAATGCTTCCATACACTTCTGTGCCAAATTTAACTTTAGGATTCTTATAATCTAATACCTTCAAACCATCTATCTCGAACTTGTATTCATAGATGCCCGGAGACACAGGACCGATTGTTGTTTCCCAGTCACCTTCAGCGTTCTTGTGCATATTGACAATCTTTGCATCCCACTCACCAAATACAAGTTTTACTTCCTTGGCATTGGGGGCGGGTGTACGAAAAGTAATGTGTCCATCTGCAGTCACCACAGGCGAATAATTCTGCGTTTCAGGCGACCACCAACCTTCTGTTGAGAATGCCTGTCCATTTATTGAGACATATGAAAACAGAAAAAGTAAAAGGACGAAAAGTTTTTTTTCCATTTTTTTAACGCTTTGAATATTATCACTTTGACTATTTGTTCCATTCCAATGTCACGACACTGCCACTCTCCACCGGAATCTCGCAGTACTTACCATGATATCTAACCCATACCGATTCAGAAAAAGAATGGGTGTTGGCAACAACAAGAACGATTCTTCCGTCGGGAGTTTCAAATGCCACATTAGGCAACACCCCCGAATGCTCGTACTCGACAGCACGCATTGTTCCTACCGACTGTTCGTCCTCAAAAAGGATGGTACCTTTGTCGGTTGGTGACGTACTTGAGATGCGATAGGAACCTGCAGGCACAAACTCAGAGGCGTGGGCCAAACCGTAGAATGCAATGTTCCTGTGCCACTTGTCGCCTGCTATGGTAACAGCACCATGACAGAAAGGACAACCACCATTATCAGTATGCGGACCAGCATCAGTGTCAGCTGCAAGATTCCAAAGAATAACGTTGGTCGACCAATTGCGCACAACATTCACCACTACTCTCTCTACCACAGGCGCTATAGTGGCAGTAGCACTGCCAGAACGATCTATAATCATTTGTTCTGTGAAGAAGATGTCTTTGTCGGGACGCATCTCATGAACAGTTGTCATGCCAGAGTGGTCGCCCATGTATTGATGGAAAGCAACACCAGAGGCATACTGCGATGCTTTCGAATTACTGAGTATGGTGAGAGGATAGTCGGGACGGTCACAGTTATGGTCGAACAATACAATATCAGTTGTGATACCATTTTTGCGAAACTGAGGCCCGAGATAGTCAGCAATAAACTCGGCCTGTTCCTGAGGAGTCCATGCCATACTGGGAGTGTTGCGAGAATTAAGAGGTTCGTTCTGAATTGTAAGTGCAGAAATCGTTATGCCATGCTTAGCCATTTCCTGAATGTATCTGACGAAATAACGGGCATAGACATCGTAGCATTCCTTTCGCAGCTTGCCACCCTGCACTTCGTTATTTGTCTTCATCCATGTTGGGGCAGACCATGGTGATGCCAATATTTCGATGTCAGGGTTGACAGCCAGTATCTCCTTCATAACAGGAACAACATCATTCAAGTCCTGAGCCAGCGAGAAATTCTTTAGCTTCCAGTCACTCTTGTCACGAGGCATATCGTCGTAAGAGAATACAAACGAGTTCATATCAGAGGCTCCAATTGTCAAACGAATATAACTGATGCCAGCCTGCCCCACTCCATTGCCAAAGAGCGAGAGGATAAGATCGTGACGGGCTTCGGCACTCATTGCCATCATCAGTTCAGCACTGCCGCCAGTGAGAGCATATCCGAAACCACGCATTTTCTGGAAGTGCAGTCGTTCATCGACGGTGATGGGTACACATCGGTCGGTCGACTTGTCAGAGAATGAATATACCTGAGGTCTAGGAGCAACACATGACCGACCGTCAGGAGTTGTCTCCCAAACTTTCAAGTTTTGAGCGATTGCTACTGCTGACAGTTGTAAGCAACCTGTCAAACAAAGTATCTTTACCAAAGTTTTCTTCATGAATATATTTTTACTAAACTATTCAATAACAAAGACTTTCTCTGCATAAGGTTTTACGTAAGTGCTGATTGTGCCTTCAAACTTTCTTCCCTTACCCCATACAGCCTTCTCGATATTTAATTCGCGAAGTGTACCACAGGCTTCAACCTGTACCTTCTTCATGGCACGCTTTGAGTCATTGAAGAGATAAACATAAGTCTTCGTTCCACACTTTACGGCAAATGCCTGACCATTGTCAGCACATACCTCGCAGGGCACAAAACGACCTTTACCGCTTTCTATCATTTCCTTATTGACCAAGGCTGGAGCACGGAAAAAGCGCTGCATATTGCGATTGTCGAAATATTCCCACCACCAGCTCATAGGGGTTACTGGGGTTGGCGAAAACAAGCCATACCACAGACCACGACGGAAATCCACATCCATACCATCTGCAAAATCATCGAAATTCTTCGACCAGTCCCACTCGTAACCAAATTCGCCTATAATATAAGGTTTTCCAAATTTCTGAGTATAGTCCTTGATAGTAGTTGGGATGACTGATGTTTGGTTATAGATATGCTTCTGGTTAATATCCATATCTGTAATGGAGTTAAGCCCTTCCAGATCACGGTGTGAGATTGACGTTGTGACAATATGTTTGAAAGCATCAATGCTCTTGATATAACGAGCCATTTGAGCATGCCAGTCAACAATATCCTTTGCAGGGATAGGATGTTTACTATCGCGATACTGGATGTTGTCAATTTCATTAAAAAACTCCCACATTGCTATGGCCTCACTGTAGCCCCAACGAGCTACGATGTAGCGCAGACGGTTACGATGAGCGGCCATTGCTTTTTCGCTTACAAAGAATTCGCTATTGGTGTGTGCTTCGCCGGCTCCGATGCAGAGCATAATCTTTATACCGAGTTTTTCACATAACTCAATAGTCTCGTCCATACGTTTAACTGCGCTAGGGTTGATGTAACCATCACATACCTCATAGCGAATATTGTTGAAGTGGTCTTTCCTGTCTATCGGGAAATTCCAACTACACATCCATATACGAGCAAAATTTCCACCGTTTTCAGCGAACTTCGGTAGCATTGCCGGATAGTTAAACCTGTCGTGCTGTTCGTGCAACTTTTTGAAATACTTAGAGTCATCATTCGCTCTTGACTCCCAACAGAGATTCTCACCTATACCACGGAAAGGTGTTCCATCATCATAACGCAGGCTCCAATTGTCGGCAATATGTAGAATACCGTGACCATTACTTTCTTTCACATTAAGTTTGTAAGATTGTGAGACAGATTCCATCCCCGGCTGAGTATAACGCATTATATAGGTGTGCTGGCCTGCGGCTTGTGGCGTGTATCTTACAGCCCAATGGCTCGTCTTGCCAGATTCACCTTCTACAAAAAATGCAGGCACTACACTGTTTTTGCCATTCGGTGCAGTCACAATCATATCAAGACGTGCCTCTTCCTGTCTGTAAGGATTGGCCCACTCACCTTTCAACTCCACGTCTATATCCATACGCTCATAGAGAGCGCAGGACATAGATTGCGGATTTACCTTTATAATCTGGGCATCGGTTGTCAGAAACGTAAGAAGACAAACAGTCAACAATAATATATATCTCATCATAACAGACTATCAATATTTAGGATTTTGTTCCAATGTGCCGTTAGAGTTCTCTATCTCTGAACGGAGCAGTGGCAAATAATAATTTCTCTCATAGAACACACGTGAGGCAACATCGACAACAGAATACGAGTATACTTCACCCGATTTATTGATCTTCACACCTTTCACTGGCTGATTCAATATGGTCATCGCGTCATTCCAGCGCAATAAGTCCCAATAACGATGATCCTCAAAGGCAAGTTCTATCTGTCGTTCATGCTTGACTGCTTGGCGGAATGCCTCGATGGACGATACGTCGACTGCAGGAAGACTAACTGAAGCCCTGTCGCGCACCTTCTGCAGTGCATCCTTTGCCGACATAACATATCCGTCAGGAGCATTCATAGGACCAAAAGCCTCATTCATGGCCTCAGCATAATTGAGAAGGATTTCTGCATAGCGGAAAGCCACCCAGTTATGCTGGGCTGTTTGCCCCTGAATCAGATTCAACCCATCAGTAAGAAACTTCTTAAGGTAGTAACCTGTAGGACTTGCGTTGGCATTAGCCATATCATCGGTTTCACCAGGAGCCTGTGATATGGTTCGTCCGTTCCACAAGCTACCATTGACTACAACAGAAGCTGCAAGGCGTGGGTCACGGTTTGCATAAGGATTGCTTGGATCAGGCTCGCCTATGTATTCATACTGGCTTACGAGGTTCTCTGTCGGACAAACACCACTCTTACCACCAGGGGTGGCGATTGGATAGTTAGCCTGTTCAAGACTGTTTGATGCAGCTCTGCGAACCAGATAGATTGTTTCCGGACTTGTGAGCGATGTTTCACCATTGAAATAGTTCTCATAACTTGAGTCCAGTTCATAGTGGATATCACTATTTGCAAGAAATTCATTAGCAGCCTGTGCGGCACGCATCCATTTAACATTGTCGCCTGTAGGATTATGCAATGGACTAGCAGCATAGAGCAATACGCGTGACTTTATAGCCAATGCTGCCCCCAAAGTGAAACGACCTTCACGGTCGGCATAGTTATTCCAATCTTTAGCCAGTTTATCCTTCCAAGTGTCAATCTCTTTTACAATATACTCGACACACTCATCGTACGAAGAACGGCTGATCATCTGACGATCATTTTGTGACATAGTCTGCTCGACGATAGGCATACCCCCATACATCTTTATTAGTTCGGCATAATAGTAGGCTCTTGCAATATGCGCCTCTGCTATATACCAATCGAGTGAGAGCAAATCGCGTTTGTAATTTTCCGCGTCAGTCACTAAGTTACGGTTCAGTTCAAGTAATGCTTTACCTTTGCCATCAGCTACATAATCGAGGAAGTAATTCGCAGCACGTATACCTTCATAGCAATTGGTATAGAAATAGGACAGAGGATTAACATTGGTATTGACCATTCCTTTGTTAAAGTAGATGACATTCGAAGCGGCTGATGCCTGCTGAGCCTCGTCAGAGGCTGATGCAAAAATATTACCGTCAATTGCTGAATAGCCATAGTGTATTGGTGAATAGAATGCATTGGCAAAAGCCCAGATGCTACCTCTGTCAGTAGCCAAAGTCTCATTGGTTTGGTTTGTATCAAGACTTGTGTCGAGGAAGTCTTCACACGACGACATTGAGAAAATCAATGCAATCGCAATAATAATATGATGTTTCATCTTTTTCATAATAGTTTTAGAATGTTATACTTACTCCTGCATTAAATGACTTCATCATAGGATAACAACTTGCTACATTCTCAGGATCGATGTTATAGTCTTTTAATAGCGAACTGATCGTAAAAAGATTGTTTGCGTTAAAATAAACACGCAGGTTTCCGATACCAACTTTTTTCAACATCTCTGAACTGAAGTTATATCCAAGTTCTACTGTACGAAGTTTGAGATAAGAAGCATCTTTCACCCAGAATGAACTGAGTTGGTAGTTGTTCTCATTGCTCTGTGTTGTCAGACGAGGATAGGTGGCATTTGCACGGTTATCGATACCCTCAGTAGGATAATATGCCCATGCACCCTTTGCTATGTCAAAGGCATTGCCATTGTCCACAAATGCCACGACCTGATCCCAGTTGTCAAGCAGGTTGGCAGATACACCGGCAGTTCCTTGAAACAGGACTTCAAGGTCGAAACCTTTATAACCCACCTTGCCACCAAAACTGTAATACCACTCAGGATATTCTGAACGGCCTATTGCCGTAACATCATTCTGGTCTATCACGTTGTTGCCATCAAGGTCCTTGTACTTGAGATCACCAGGCTGTACTGCTCCAAACGCAGGAGTAATACCTCCAAGGAGATTGCCATTTGCATCGAAATCGGTAATGTCGTAGAATCCATCTGCAACAAGACCAATGAGAGTACCATAGGCACGGCCAGTCTTTGCACTGAAGGCATTGGCTGTAGGTACCTCCTGCATATCATCTATTCGATTCTTGTTGTACGACATCATACCATTTACACGATAGTCCACATCTCCACATTTACCGGTATAGACTGCAGAAAGATCAACACCATAGCTTGTCATCTTGCCGAGATTTGAGAAATAGTATTGTTTGCCATAGTACCCCATGAGGGAGTTGTCAATGGTCAGAATGTCGTAGCGCTTGTCAAGATAAGCATCTACAGTGAGTTCGAGTCCATGAAACAACGTTGCATCAATGCCAAAATTATACTTCATACTCTTTTCCGCATGTGCCTTCTCGTTAGGAATGAACATTGGCACGTACGTAGTCTGCCAGTTGCCCTGGTTCTTTCCTGTGTAGAATGAGCCGATGAAACTGTATGTAAAGAAGTCCTTGAAGAGGTAGCGACCTGATGTATTGAAACTTGAGAGGGCCTCTGTAGTAGACGACTCTGACGAGCCAGTAAGACCTGCTGATGCACGTATCTTTAGATAATTGACAACATCATTATCCTTAAGACTATTCTCTTCACTGGCAACCCATGCAAGCGATAGTGCAGGATATGTACTCCAACGATTGCCCTTAGCATAAGCATCATTACCAAAACGAGAGAAAGCCAATTCTACAATATATCGGTGATCGTATTCATAATGAGCAAAACCATATAGATTCAGCGTGTTGTACTTGTAACGGTACGAGTCGTGACTTTCGCCTTTGTATGAAGACACATTCCAATTAAGCATTGCTGAGAAAGCATGTTTGGCGAATGTACGGTCATAACCGGCTGTGAATTGATACTGCTTCCAGTCTTGCAATCCGTTCGAGCCATAACCGCTGGCTGTGAGAGATGTCGTTTCGTCAGTAGTAGTAGTGGCACCTTGATACCAACGAGCATAGTTGCGTGTCTTGCTATAGGCGCTGAGCGTGTAGTTATAGAATGAAACCGACTGCTTCAGATACAAGCCCGGCGTCACCATATCCAAACGCTCACGTACCGAGAAGTTAGTCTGCAGCGTACGGGCTTTGGATGACTGCCATCCCAAGGCATTTATTGAGCCATATGGGTTGTTTGGATAGATAGCTGTACCTGAATAGTTACCTTCCTCCACATTATCGTATATCTGGTATATGTTTGAAGGATATCGTGAGAGGTCGGTAAAGAGCTGAGATATGGAGTAGTTGGGACGTTTTATATTCTCAATACGTCCACCCATATCAAGTTTCACGTCAAATATGTCAAGGACATTAAAATCAAGGTTAGCACGAACATTATATTTCGCATATCCCAGATTCTTAGTCTGGTCTGTATTCGGAACATTCAGTATACCTGAATTGTTCAGGTATCCCAAATCGATATTGTAGCGTGCATTCTTCGAACCTCCATTGAATACGATATCACCTTCCAGAAACTGACCACTACTTTTCAGCGCCTCGTCATACCAGTCAATATTTATGCCATTCCCATTCTTATAAGCAGCCAACTGATCAACAGAGTAGACTGGTGACCATATCATTCCATTGTCGTTTGATACTGCTTGGTTATAGAGCGAAGCATAGTCGTAGGAATTAAGTGGCTTATTGGTCTGCGTAGGCATTTGTACCCCCATGCGTAGACGTGCGTTGATGGTTGCCATACCAATCTTTCCACGCTTGGTCTTGATTTCAATCACACCATTGGCACCTTTCTCACCATAAATGGCAAGTGCAGCAGCATCCTTGAGTACAGAGACACTTTCTATCTCTGAAGGAGAAAGCCCCGACAAATACTGGGTGGTAACCTCAAATCCATCAACAAAGACTTTTGCTGTATTCCAACTGCCAATGCCAAAGCTACCCATGCCACGTACCAGATACTGAGCATTGTTCGCTCCTATTTCTCCTGTACCTTCCTTAACGATCAACCCCGATAGTTTACCCACTAGGGTATTAGTGAAGTTTGATGTAACGGTTTTATATAGATCGTCACCAGTCACGGAAGATGTTGAAGTGGTCGTGACATTCTCAGCCTTCGACTCTTCTGATGGAGTGTCGTTTTGGGCTTTGAGAGTTACTGGGGCAAATGGCAGCAAACCTATGGCAACAGTTATAATTTTCTTTTTCATATCATTTGACTTTTTTTTATTTCAAATTTCCAATTCTCAATTTGAATTAATATCCAGGGTTCTGAGTAATTGTTCCCTTATTGATTTCCGACTGGGGGAATGGTTCCAGATACATGGCAGGACTCCAGAAAGATGTATATGCCACCGCATCCCAATAGGTCTCAATCCAACTTGCGGCGTAAGGCCATATTGCTTCATCAGTGTCCTTGATGTTGAACTGAAGCATACGCATCTCACCACCACAGATGCCTTTGTCGATGTCAGCGCGTTTCCAGTGCTTCACATCGAAGTAACGATGATTCTCTTGGAAGAATTCTATGGCATCTTCACGCTGAATAATCGAACGAAGCTTGATTTGATTTGTTTCTGTAATTGCAGGCAAACCTGCACGGTTGTGCACTGCATTGAGATACTTCAGAGCATTCTGCGAGTCGTCAATCTCGTTGTAGGCCTCAGCAAGATTCATGTAGGTTTCTGCCAGACGAAAGATAGGGACCTCCAGCCAAAGTCGTGAACCAGCTTTGTAATAAAACTTTGTTCTCTCACCACAACCTTTATCACCATCAATGGCATTTGGGAACACATCACCTTTTCCCTTGTCGGCAGCATAACCACCACGGTTCCAACCTTGATTCTGCCAGTTGTACTCGCCAGGGTTGTTCATAGCATCGTGTCCTCCCCACTTGATATCAGCCAATGCACGGGCTTCAAGTTTGGCTACATTACTCATCCAATCAGAACCACTACGTGGCGAAGATTCACCCACCTTTGGCCAATCTATATCGGTGCCATCAGCAGCATAGTAATTCTCGATAAAATTTGTCAGGACACCACTACAGTCAGTGTCGTAACGGTTAGAAGTCTGATAGTTTGAACAGTTCATGAAATTCACCATAGGGTCATTACCAGCATTTCTGTCATTTTTGTATGCTAAAATAATCTCACGGTTTCCTGGTGTTGACGCAGCTGTAGCATAGTCATCGAAAGCATTTGGATTTGGATGTCCTTCTCCAGCACCACCAGTATTGATGAGTTCCACACCATTCGATTTAGCCCAGTTAAGCACGGCGAGGTTAGCCTCAATAGCCTGCTGCCAACGCTGTTTGTCGGCACTCCCAAAGCAAATGAGGTTATTCAAATCGCCATTGTCAAGATAAGGAGTGCTGCTGTTGAACAATGGACGGGCTGCGAAAAGTAATGCACGAGCCTTGATGGCGAGAACAGCTCCTTTTGTCATACGGCCAGTGTTGGCTCCGTCCCACTTATCCGGAACAAGAGCGTAAGCCTCGTCGCAGAGTTCGAGAATGTAATCGAGCGTACCCTGCAATGACTCACGACCTGCAGTAAGATCATCGCTTGCCACGAACGATTTCTCAACGCGGGGCACACCACCATAGCGGTAAAACATTCCCATGTAACGGTAAGCGATAAGAGCAGTTACCTCACCTTTGATGCTTGCCTTCTCTGCATCACTCATGTCAGGTACGTTATCGATATTCTCTTTTACAAGGAAACACTGGCGGATGAACTTCCAGTTATTGCCATAGTGGTCAGCACCGGCATCCGAACCGTCTGTGCCATTCACCGACAGACCTTGCTGCACGATATTGTAACTGCCATGCCAACTGTAACCACGACCTACCTCTCCAGAAATAGCTCCCAAAGTACAGTGGCCTATGCCCATACCACCAGGCCAACCATGACGCAGCACATTGTCGTAGCATGTCATCAAGGCAGAAAAAGCATTCTTACTCGAACCATAAACGGCCTCTTGGTCTACGGTTCCTGTAGTATCAGGCTTTTCTAAAAACTCACTGCATGAGGTAAACACCAAAGTTGAAACAATGAGTAGACTTTTTATATTTATTTTCATATTTTGAATCTCCTATTTTTTAGAAACGGAAGCTAAGACCTATAGTGACCACCTTTGTCAGAGGATAGATGTAAGCACTTCCATCAGTTGTTTCTGGATCAATACCATAATCAGAAAGGGCATTCTTGAATGTGTATACGTTATTAGCATTAGCATATACACGCAAACCTTCTATTATCCGAGTCTTCTTTGAAAGATCGAACGTGTAGCCGACCTCAATATTCTTCAATTTGAAGTGGTTTGTTGACTTCACCCAGTAGTCACTCTGCAGGTAGTTGTTGTGACCGGATGTTGCGTCGTAGGTAGCACGTGGATAAGTTATCTCCTCACCTGCAAGATATTTCTCTTGCGTCCAACGCCCATCATACTGCCACTTCCAGGCATTACCTGCCGATTTGAAGAATGGGATGGTGTAACCGCTGCTCAAATAGTACGAACCATTAAGACTACCAGTGAAAAGCAAACGCAGGTCAAAGCCCTTGTATGCTATTTGCGCCTTGAAACCGAAGTGATACTCCGCATAGTTTGGTTTGCCGATAGGTGCACGGTCGTTCTGATCTATCTTACCATCACCGTCGAGATCCTTGTAACGAATGTCACCAAGGGTTGCCGCATTACCTGTATAGGTGTTGTAAGGACGGGCATCGAGTTCTTCTTGAGTGTTGAAGAGTCCATCGCTCTGCAGACCGAAACGCTGACCGATAGCATGGCCTGTCTCGTTCATCCATGGGTAAGGGTTGGAAGCCTCAGCCTTGTAGATAATCTTATTTTTAGCATAGCTGATGTTACCACTGATAGTGTAGAGCAGTTTGCCTCTGCTCTCCGTCCAGTTGACAACAGCCTCGAAACCATGGTTCTCGGTGATTCCCACATTTGCAGGAGGAACATCGCCCATTGACACACCATATATGGCTGGGATGGTTCCGAGAGTAGTAAGGATGTTGTCACGCTTCTCGTAGAACCAGTCATAGTCAATAGAGAGGCGGTTCTTGAAGAACTTTGTCTCTACACCTACATCATACTTGCGGGCGCGTTCCCATGTGATATCAGGATTACCCAGACTACCTTCAACAGCTCCAGCGAAATATGTATTTTGTACCGAACCATTGCTATTGCCAAGGTAATATCCGTTTTGGTTCAGGTTATAGGTATTAGGCAGATAGTAGTAGCGACGACTTCCGCCTAGTTGGTCGTTACCCACCTCTCCGTAAGAAGCACGAATCTTCATGAAGGTGAGGATGTCGTTTTCAGGGAAGAACTTCTCAGCTGTTGGTACCCAACCGATAGACAGCGCAGGGAAAAGGCCGAATCGCTTACCTTCACGAAACTGCTCTGTTCCGTTGTAACCGGCGTTTATCTCTGCCATATATTTATTGTCATAGTTATAAGTTACACGTCCCACAAAACCCATGATTCCAGATGGCACATGGTAGGAATCGTTTGGCATGGTATATTTTGAAGCCTTGCCAAGGAACAATGCTCCTACATTGTGCTTGCCAAACGAGCCTGACCAGTCTACACTAGCATCGACATATATCTTATTCCAGTTGGAATATCCGTAAGACTCGAAATTGCCACCTCCCATTGATCCTCCAAAGAAGTCGAAGATATTTGGATTTTCTGCATTACGCTGAATAGTGTATGAAGGAATGGACGGGGTGAATTTCACCAATCGGTTGTAGTTGTCCTGGTATGACACTGTGGCGTGCGCATTCAGTCCTGGCAGCAGGTAGTCCATGTTGTAGTTCAGACGGATGCTGTTGTCGAGCAAGCTATTAAAGATTGTATGCGAACCGCTGACAAGCAAGTTGTAGACAGCATTCTGGTTGCCGATGCTGCTATTCGTCTTTGATGCAAGAGGATTCTGTTCCGAACCAGCAATACCAGAGAAACCATTGATAAGATGATTGTCTACAATACCTGGACAGGTAAATGGGGTGCTGTCGTAGATGTACTGCATAATAATCTTATAGCGGCCCGACATATCATAAGGTTCGGCATTGTTGCCGGGGCCTGTGGTCTCACCAAACTGCCCAGCAGAATTTATGGAGAGAGTAAGGTTCTTGGCAATGTTAATATCAAAGTTACTACGGAAATTGTAGCGGTTGAAGACAGACTGCGTGCTTGCTCCATAATAAGATACTGAATTGGTTATACCCTCCTGACGGAAATAACCGAACGATACGAAGTACTTCACTCTGTCCGTACCACCCGACACGTTAATGTTGGCCTGATACTGAGGTGCAGCCCTGTTGAACTGCTCCTTATACAGATCGTGCGAACCATAGTAGATGGCTGGCGATGCATTGAGCGCAGCCTTCTGCTCAGGTGTGAGATTCATGGCCTCTACCTCCTGAGGGGTGAAGTCACGATTGTTTTTGAATTTCCACAGGTCATAGTCATCATATATATAAGCTGAGAGCGACTCCTTGCCAGGGAAACCATTCTGCTCATTGCGGATAGCTTCATTACGGAAGAGTGCATACTCGTATGATGTCACTCCCTTCTGGAGTGTTGTTGCCTTTGTCACACCGTAACTGGCTGAGAAATTGATACTCGGCTTGCCTGTTGTACCACGCTTTGTGGTGACGATAATTACACCATTAGCACCACGCACACCGTATACTGCAGTAGAAGAGGCATCCTTCAGAATACTGATACCCTGGATTTCATTGGCATCCATCGCGTTGAACTCGGCCATGGCTTGCTCCGATGACTGTTCCACCCCATCGATGATTATGAGTGGTGCACTCGAACCATAGGTCGAAATACCACGGATATGCAGGTTTGCATCGTTGCGACCAGGCTCACCAGAGCTCTGCAGACCCGATACGCCTGCCGCAACACCAAGAAGTGCTGTAGACACGTTTGCTACAGGCGAAGCAAGCACTTCGCTACCATTGATAGACGAGATGGCACCTGTCACATTCACCTTCTTCTGTTTGGCAAAGGCAGTGACAACAACCTCGTCCATCAGATTTGCATCAGGAAGAAGAGTTACATTGACTATCTGCTGCTTGGCTGTAACAGACTTCTCAGTAGTCTTATAGCCAACATAGCTAAACTCCAACACAATAGTTGATTCTGGAACACTAAGGTTATAGCGTCCATCCAAATCAGTTATCGAAGCATTAGTCGTTCCTTTCTGGATGACGGTAGCACCAATAAGAGGCTCTCCGTTCTCATCCAGAACAAGACCACTGACAGCCCTTGTTTGCGCCATAATTGCCGAAGACAAAGTTCCCAAAAATAAAAGAACTATTGTCGGCAGGATTGTCTTAAGTGTTTTGTTCATAATGTTATTTTGTTTTTATTTTATTCTTATATTTTCTGGTAATGAGTACATATCAGACAGATCATTGCTGAAGAACGTGCGTTTGTCCGAATACATCTTTCTGAAGTTGTCTTCTGAAGGATGACTTGGATAGACACTGAAGTAGTGCTTGTCAGACTCATTATTTCCAACATACTTATTACGCCACATTACAACCATCGAGATGCGTTTGTCTTGTGCCGGCTCAAGTATTGAATAGGTCCAATAGTCAGCACGGGTGAACGACTCTACGCCGTCTTCTGTCACACCACATGGTTTACGCTTCATCAAAGAAATCTCAGTGGCAATACGAAGGTAATTCGAGAATGCAGCCGGATTCTCGCCATGATAGCAGTCCATGCCTATGAAGTCCACGAATTCATCGCCTGGCCAACGGTAGAGCAAACGGTTGCGAATAGTCTGGTCATCATACCAGCTGTCCAACTGTGGCGATACTGCATAGAGAAGGTTATGCACTCCCTTTGTGTCACGCAGGTATTTCACCATCATCTGCCAGAGCTCTATGAACTCGGTCTCCGTGGTGCACGACGACCCCCACCATGACCATCCCTGAGTGTGCTCGTGGAGCGGACGAAAAATCACTGGCACGAGGTCTCCCTTGGAGTCTTTGAGGTTCAAACAGAAATCAGCTAATCGGTCGAGCCATGTAAGGAACTTCTCACGTGTGGGGTTGGCAGGGGTCAGAATGCTCTTCACCACATCCTTGCGAGAATTATCCCAAGAGTCTCCGCCAGTAAGCGGGTTGTTCAGGTGAGCACAAGCCATGATGACTTCTCCTCGTTCTCTTGCTTCAAGGATCACTCTGCGTCTGATGGCATTTTCTTCACTTCCGTGACGGTCGTCCATGATAGAAGCAAAATCTACGCTGAACACTCCCGGATAGTCTCCGCAAACGGCTTTCGTGTCTGAACCGCCTGGTTCGTTGTACCAGTAGCGACCATACCACAAATCGTCGTGATGTCCAAACATAAAACCTTTGTCTGCAATGGTCCAGAGGTTGGCAAACAGAGCCTTGGTCTGTATTGTGGCTTGCTTGTCCACTATCGACAGTTCTTCTACTGGATTCGGATTTCCATTCTGAACAATTTGCACAGATTTCGTATAATAGCGATCATTTTTGTCACTTACAGTTATAGTTGCCGAACGTGAGTTTTTTGTCAGGTTGGTTTCCACATCAAACGGAACCATTGTAGCCTTTGGTGCAACGCCTTCCCTTTGCTTCAGCCAGTCAGCATCGACCGTAACAATATAATCGAAGTTGGTTTCAACCTTTAGCTCTATCTGCGTCGCACTTGCATCAAGGGGTATGGCTGGACTGACAGAAAGATTCAGGAAACGTGTATCAGAAGGCTCAGGCGCCAGACTTGAATCGCTTGCACAACTGCAACTGCCTATACCAAGCATTACTATGACAAGCGATATCATAATACTAAACAAGAAATGTTTCATATCCTGTTATTTTGCCAATTCACCATGCCCTTCTACTGGATTATCCGAACTTTTATGCATCATCCAGAAAGTATTGTGGATGTTGTCGACCATCCAACGAGTGTCTGGCCAGTTCCAGTCAATCACTTCCTCCGTCACATGTTCACGCATAAATGCACAGTCACCAATTGTGATATCCTTAGTACTGAAGGTATAGGTGCCAGCTGGAAGGAACTTCACCACATACAATTCATTGGCATAGTCGGTGTCGTCAATCGCATACACATGAATGTTTCCATCTGAATCCTTTGCCCAGCGGCTTGCGCCAGCAGGGAAGATACGGTAGAAGGCATTCACATCATTCGTATTGTTGTAGACATAGTTGGCATACGCTCCATTATCACCAGCAAGGTTCACAGTCGTGCCACGAGTCAGACCTGTCTCTGGGTCAGCGTCTGTCAGCATGAAACTGAGTGTGTTGTCCATCTCGTCGTTGTGAGTATAGCCCTCTCCCCAGTGCCAGCTCTTATCCATATCAGTCGACATGACGATAGCGTCAGTCCATCCACCAATGATAACCATTGAACTTTGAGGCGCACTTGCATCCAGAATTCCTGGAATAGGAGCGTGGATATAGGTACCTTCCAATGGGTCGGTAAATTGCTCATAATCCACTGTGTAAACACGTGTCTCACCATTGTAGGCGGTAACAGTTAGCTTAGCGCTACCACTGCTCAGATCGATATAGTCTCCTGCGTTAACAGACGATTCTGGGCAGAATTCGCTCTGTGGGAACTTGAAATCTACAGCATCGACCTTCACCTTCGACATGTCAAGTCCACCAGTGATCAGACTCACATGGATAGTTCCTACCCCATCATCACGCCTATCATTAGTAATGACGGCATTACCTATTTGTGACTCAAGACGGAAATTCACTGGCGTTCGTTCCCTTGTCCATGGATCGACCAATGACTCCGTGTTGCGTTCATCTTCCGAGCATGCCGTAAACGCACATACCCCCAAGAACACATACACAAACAATTTTAGTCTTTTTCTTGACAAAATCGACTCCATTGTTAGGTTTTTAATTCTTTTCATTTTAAATTGTTTTACGTTTATATTTTAATTGGTCAAGTGCCCCTCACCCGGGTTTTGAGTTGGCAAACTTTCACGATGCAAAGGTATATATATCTTTGCACAATTTGATGATAATAATTGTTCTTTGATTATACTTTTTTGAATGCTACATAATTTAACATTCCTTCCAGGACTCAAAGCCTGCATTCATCAGATTTCAGGTAATCCAAAAGGTCATTTAACGGACAGGTTGCTAAACCAATATTCATATCGGCAGCACCATAATAAACATACAACATGCCATCTACCACAACGTTTCCTGTAGGGAAAACACATCCGTTATACAGTCCATGTAGCTCATAATCACACTCTGGCTCCAAGATAGGCTGTGGAGTTCTCGCAATCATCCTCAAAGGATTATTGGCATCAAGCAGTACTGCTCCTACACGATAATATCCGCATCCACCATGTTCAACACCATGATAGAGCATCAGCCAACCATCTTCTGTTAAAATAGGAGGGGTGCTACCTCCTATCTTCTCCTCCCAAGCCCCCTCTTTTCCTGTCATCAAGAGATGACTCTCTTTGGTTTCCCAATCAAGGAGATCGTCAGAGAACTTAACCCAGATAGAGGGATACTTAACGCCATATTTTTCGCCAACATATTGCTTGGGGCGATGCAGCATGACATATTGTCCATTTACTTTATCAGGAAACAATATGACGTCGCGATCATCCAATACTGGCGAAGTGAGTCGACCTAAACGTCTATAAGTTACAAAATCGCTGGTAACGGCGAGGGCTGTACCTCCTAAATTCTGAGATATAGCAAGAGGAGCATGACGTCCACACTCTGGAAGCAGAACGACATCGTGAGCAAATTTCCAGTATTGTCCTGGCGAATAAGGACGAAAAGCATAAGTGATGTAGAAATCATCATCAAACTTCACAATACGCGGATCTTCTACGCAGCCACTATCATAGCCATCATTGCTGGGGCCAAAGGCATAATAATCAGAAACACGCTGAAAATTAACACCATCTTTACTGGTAGCAAGCCCAAAACGGATGACATGTTGCTCGTCGTTTCCTGCTGCTCGATACAGCATATAGAATGTACCCTTATCATATATCACGCCAGGGTTACAAGTTATTAGCGACTCCCAATCATTGTGCGCATCAGGTGTCAAAATAGGGTTCTTATCTGATTTTCTCAGTTTCATACTTCGTTTTTTTTAATTGAGTTATGCAAAAATAATCAGGATAGCAATACAGCTTACCACCAACAGTAATGCTATATTAAAATAATTAATATACCAGGGCTTGGAATATGCCACAGAAAGTTCATGTCGAAAATCCTGCAGAGAAAAAGTAGTATCCTGCAGTTTGGCGCTATCAGGTTTGGCAAAGCATAAGCTTGACAGATAAGTGACTAAAGCACTCGACACAAAAAGGAATGGAACAATCAACAGGAAATGCAGGTCTCCAAATATGTCTTTTTTAAACACAAGCATCAAGACTGCAATAGCCAAGCCAGCCAACAGACCGATAAAGGCACCTGTGCCATTAGTCCGCTTGCTGAAGATTCCTAAAAGGAATGTAGCAACAATAGGAGGGGCTATATACGACAGCATCTCTTGATAGTATTTCAGCAGAGAGCCGAACTTGCCAATTTGCGGAGCCCATAATGCAGCAATCAATACTATAACACAAGCTACAATCTTTCCAACAGCCACAAGTTGTCTGGACGAAGCACCCGTTCTGACCTTGGCATAGAAATCCATCGTAAAAAGTGTAGATGTGGAATTAAGGATTGCACTCAAAGTTGAGGTGAGGGCAGATAGAAGGGCGGCCAACATCATGCCAAGCAATCCTGTGGGCACCAGCTGCATCACCATATTCGGATAAACCATATCAGGCTTCTCTAAACCAGGAAACAGGTCACGAGAAATCAAGCCGGGAACAGCTATGATAAAGAGCGTTGACAACGTAAGAAAACCTGCAAAGAATACTCCTTTGCGCCCCTGATCAATTGTTCTGGAACTCAACACACGCTGAACCAACGTCTGATTGTTTGCCCAGAAATAGAGTCCGAGTATTGGCATTCCAACAATAAGTCCAGGCCATGGTGTCGAATTGTCATCAATCGGACGGATCAGCTTTGCTAACATATCGTTGCTGGCATACAACTGATATAGATAATCACTTCCACGCTCAAAGCAGAAAAATGTCAGCATGATTGATCCCAAGATAAGGATAACGGCCTGAATCAATTCTGTGTTAATAGCAGAAGACAATCCTCCAGGAATTGTATACGATGCACAAATCAGGGCAAAAACGATAATAATCATCTGCAAATCGGCATCTGGAAAGATCAACTTGATGATAAGAGCTGCTGCATAAAGCGCCCCTGCGGCATCAAGGAATATATTGCCGATGATGCATATCGCTGAAAAATAATATCTGGAACGACTGTCAAAACGCTTCTCAAGAAACTCGGGTATGGTAAATATGTGAGATTTGATATAGAGTGGCAACAAGAAAATGGCAAAGAACACCATAACCAATACGCCTGTAAGATTATAGTTGAAGACAGCAAGTCCTGTTGAATACGAATCACCAGACTGCCCAATCAACGTGTTGCTGGAGATACTTGCAGCAAACAAGGAGAGACCAACAACCCACCAAGGCATACTTCTGCCTGCCAAGAAGTATGATTGCGAATCGTTGCTTTTAGCATTTTTGAGGCCCCACCATACAATGGCTGCCATATAACATACAACGATGATGATATCTATCCAACTAATTGTAAAATGATTCACGTTCTACTAACAAAATTATAGTTATTCACTTATTCGGTTGCAAAATTAGGTATTAATTTGCAATTCTTGATATTAATTCCTGCTCAATAGTTGTACTTTTTTGAACTAATTATTGTTTTATCGCAGATAATTCATAAATTTGCAACAGAAAATTCAAAAAACTATCATCATATGCTGAAAGATTTCCAAAAAGAGATTATCCCTATTGCCGATGAAGACTTATTCATAGTTCTGAATCATCCTGACGCACAATTCGATTATCCTGTACATTATCATTCTGAATATGAAATCAATTTAGTAATGTACACGCGAGGCGAAAGAGTTATTGGCGACTCTGTCTGCCCATTTGGCAATATGGACCTGGTGATGACTGGCCCCAATGTGCTCCATGCATGGAGAGGCGAAATTATTGAGGGTAACCACGTCATAACCATACAGTTTACAGAAGGACTTCTTAATATGCCTATTATGGACAAACGACTCTTTTCGCCCATCAAGCAACTACTGGTAGACTCGAAACGAGGCATCTGCTTTTCAGAGAAATCAACGATGCTGATCAAAGAAAAGATTATCCATCTTACTCAGACCAAGGGTTTTCAGAGCGTTCTGGAGTTCTTTTCCATTCTATACGAACTGGCTGTTGCAGAGTACACCATACTTACTACAAACCAATACAACACAGCAGATGTGGTTATGACCTCAAAAAGCAGAAGAATTGCAAAAGTATGCGATTATATCGAAAAGAAATGCTATGATTCCATCTCGCTTGCTGAGGTGTCATCACTTGTGGGTATGTCAGAATCTGCATTCAGCCACTTTTTCAAGAAAAAAACTGGTGGTACATTTATCGACTACCTTAACAATCTGCGCATAGCCAAAGCCTGCCAGCTATTGGCAGAAACAAGCAACACGATTGCCGAGATATGCTATTCAAGTGGTTTTAATAATATATCCAACTTCATCAGGATGTTCAAGAAGAGGAAGGGTATTACCCCCAACGAATATCGCACCATGATGAATCAAATGCTGATAAAATATTAGAACAGCAAATAATCCATACAAACAGAAAAGAACCCTTGCAATTACTTGGCCTTTTTGAAAGTTTTTCGTATTTTTGCCACGTGATTTTAAACATTCATCTCTTATGAAGAAACCTCATTGGCTTGAGAAAGAAAAACTCTACAATATCATGTTCGAGTCGGATACCCGACTTGGACGCATGTTCGACATCGCCCTGATCATAGCCATCTCGCTGAGCATCCTCATCTCATTCGTTGAGACCGTGCCCTCGTTGGCTCGTACTTTTAAGCTGGTACTGGAGATACTGGAATATGCGCTCACCTTCTTCTTTACACTCGAGTATATTGCCCGTGTTTACTGCTCGCCCAAACCTCGCGACTATGTGCTGAGCTTTTTTGGTGTCATCGACCTATTGTCAATCCTGCCACCTTATCTCTCTTATTTCCTGCCCAATGCACGCTACATGATTCTGCTGCGTTCGTTCCGCTTCATCCGTATCTTCCGCATCTTCAAGCTGTTCAGCTTCATCAACGAGGGATACCTACTGATGCGCTCGCTCAATAAGAGTCTTACCAAGATAGCCGTCTACTTTTTGTTCGTACTGATACTCGACATCTGTCTGGGCACACTGATGTATATGGTTGAGAGTGGCCAACCCAATACCCAATTCACCGATTTGGCCACATCAGTCTATTGGGCCATAGTCACTATGACCACAGTAGGCTATGGCGATATCACACCTATTACAGCCATAGGCCGATTGCTTTCTGCATTCGTCATGCTGTTGGGTTACACCATCATTGCCGTACCTACAGGTATTGTTACAGCCAACATCATCGACGAGGTTAAAGATAAACCAAAAGACGGCCGCTGTCCCCGTTGTGGCGACAAAGTGCGCGACAAAGACCGCTATTGCTCACATTGCGGCGAGAAGCTATAACTTATCATCCATTTTTGTCTTTCTCGAAGGTGATGCCTTGGTAGAGGGCCTGGGTGCCCTCGTAGCTTTCTGGCAGGAAGTGGAGACGGACACCTCGGATATGTTTCTTAGCTTTGAAATCCTTGAGATTGTCGCCTCTTTCAACGGTTTGATAATGTACTGCTACTGCCTTATATTTGCCATAAGTTGGTAGCGTAGGTTTGGTTTCCTGTTTGATTCTGTACTTCATAATACGTTTGCTCAAATTTTGTGCAAATATACAAATTTTCTAGAGAATAACAAACATTTTCTTTAAAATAACTATTTTGATAATCAAAAATATTTCTCTGAATTCAAAATTTGCGAAACTACCTACATACCTACATAAATCTAAACTAACTATCTAATTTTTAACGGTTTACAAATCAGCACACATACATTGAAACTACATATAACTACATTCTACCTACATAGTTTTGGCCGCTTACAGGCTATTAAGAAAGTAGAACTGCCTGATTTGCAAGTTTTATCCTTAATACTCATTGTCAAATTCTCTCGAGAATTTTGCTACTACCTTACTTGTCAGTCATCAATAGTACGTTACTTAGCAAAAAATTCTCGAGAGAATTTTCTTACTATCCATAATAGTAGCGATTGTAGATACACGTATTTATTACTGAAACTACGTTATAGAGGTGTTTTGATGTAGGTAGAATGTAGTTATGTGTAGGTAAAATGTAGTTTCGATGTAGGTAAAAACTTTCCAAGATGCCTGTATATATGCGGTTTGCAGGTAAATTTATGTAGGTATGTAGGTAACTTAGCGAAAAAATGTCTCATATATGTTTTGCAGTTTAGCATTTTTGTATTACCTTTGCAAACCGGAACCATTAATCAAAATAATTATATGAATATTACATTACTTAAAAAAACAGGCTCTAAAGAAGTCATCAACCGTATTGAACTGGCAGAATTAGCTGCTGCGATTAAAAGCGGGGTGTTTAAGAATGCTGTTACCAGAACTCGCGAGGTGTATCATCTGATGAATCCACACCGATTGGAGGATGGACAGATAGACACGCAATGGGAGGGCGGCATCAAGCTGCCCAGAATCTGCTTTGCAGCTGATTATCTTAAGCGCAAAGGTGAATGGGCAATGATTAGCTATAACGGCTTGGCGATGCTGGAGGTTAACGATCTGCAGACGTATGAGAAAGCTGTAGAAATCAGGGAATTGGCAAAGAAACTGCCTGAAACCATGATGTGTTTCCTGGGTGGATCGGGCCGTAGCGTAAAGATTGTGTGTCGAGGCCAGATGTTTGGAGAATACAAATCCGCTACAAAGGCACTACCTACTGAGCCAGATAACATCAAGCAGTTCCACCTCAATCTTTATAACACAGCCAGAAGGGCCTATCAGAATCAGTTTGGTTTTGACATCGAGTTTTTGGATCCTCGACTGGATCGCACCATCTATATGAGTGCCGATCCTGAGATGTGGTTCAACCCAGAGGCGCGTCCGTTCTATGCCGACACAGAAAACCATGAGTTGCCTCAGCCTGTAGTCATCACTCGCGAGGAGGATCATCTGATGCCTGGTCGCACCGTTACTCGCACCTATCACCTGAACTGGACTTTTATCGTTGAGACCGTGATGGGGCACACTATTTCGAACTGCCCGATGAAAATAAAGAGGCCACTTTGCTGATGCAGATAGCCTCGATGTGTCTCGACCAGGGTATTCCCCAAGCCCATGCCAAGGGGTTGACGTTGCTGCATCCCGTGCTTAATCGCGACAAGATGCTGGTAGAAAAAATCTTCCAATGCGTTTACAGCGTATTGGAGCAGGAGGACTATTGCGAAAAGCATAAGTTCCATCCGCTAAAAAGCGTTCCTGATGACACTATCCAGGCGATGAAGACAGAGATATTCTTGAACTCCAACTTCGATATGCGCAAGAATCTGTTGACAGGTGTGGCTGAATATCGCGAAAAATTCAGCGACGACCAGCGATTCAAGCCACTTACTGACGAGGTGCGCAACGATATGACGCTGAGAGCCACCGAGTTAGGCCTGAAAGCGTGGGACAGAAACGTGAACCGTTTTATCGATTCAACCCGTATCGAGCAATTCGATCCTGTGAACTCCTGGCTCGACAAGCTGCCTGCTTGGGACGGGCACGACTATATCGCTGAGCTGGCAGCCCGCGTACCAACCTCTCAGCCCCATTGGCCTAAGTATCTGAAGTTCTGGTTGACAGGTATGGTTGGCCAATGGCGCGAGAGTGATAAGCAGTTGACAGGCAATGCGTTAACGCCACTTTTGATTGGTCGTCAAGGTTGCGGAAAGACGCGATTCTGCAAGATTATCCTGCCCCCAGAACTACGCGATTATTATAACGACAAACTGAACTTCAAGAACGAGTTCGACTTGAACATCGCCCTGACCAGCTTTGCGCTCATCAATATCGACGAGTTTGATAAGACCACCAACTCTCAGCAGATTGTGCTGAAATACCTATTGTCGTCAAGCGATGTAAAGTTCCGTCCACCATACGGTAAGACCATCAAACTCTATCGCCGCTATACCTCTTTCATTGGTACTACCAATCAGTTGAAACCACTTGTGGATCCTACTGGTTCGCGACGATTCGTATGCGTTGGAGTTAATGGCAACATCAACTTCGAGGACAACCTCTACCATGAGCAACTCTTTGCCCAAGCCCTACACCTATTTAATAGTGGCGAACGATTCTGGCTGAACGACGATGAAATCAAGACGCTGATAGCCGAAAACGAGCCCTATCAGCACCTGAACGACTTGGTAGAGATGATTGGCGAGACCTTCAGCGCTCCCAAGGATAATGAATCAGGCAAGTGGTGGAGCTTAGGCGACATCAGCGCCCTACTCGCCTCGCGCTATCCCAACTTCGACTCAGAAACCCCATTCAAGAAAATTGGCAACGCCCTCAACGACATCCAGTTCAATTTCAAGAGCAAGCGCACCACCAAGCACATGGAGTACTGGCTGATGGAGAAATAATAGAAGTATTAAGGCTAACATTTAAGTATAAAACAGGATCAAAAAGTCTCTAATTTTACGCTTGAATAACGATAGCGAATATCGTATTTATCACAGAATGTTTTATTCCCAAGATGGGAATAATTTCTATAAAGTTAGTTTATGTGCATAAGTTTTTGTACTTTTGTACCATAATTAGATTGTTAAGTGGACGATAAGCGTTATATCCAAAGCCTCATTAAAGAGGGTGAGCATCAGCAGCAGGACTTCAAGTATCGAGTATCCAATGCAATAAAGTTGGCCAAATCGGTATCGGCATTTGCCAATACTGATGGGGGACGACTGCTGATTGGTGTTCGCGACGATGGACACATGTCTGGCGTTCGCGATGAGGAGGAAATCTACATGATGCACCAGGCAGCTTATCGTTACTGTCGCCCACAAGCAAGTATCAAATTTGATACCTATCATGTTGAGGGCAGAACCATTGTTATTGCTACCGTTCCTCCCTCAGATAAACGCCCTATCTGCGCTATCGATGATGAAGGCCACCAGCGTGCTTATATCCGTATTGCTGACGAGAACATCGTGGCTTCTCCTGTACACCTTGCTATCTGGCGGGAGGCCCAAAAGCCTCAAGGCGCTATGATGACCTACACGGATACCGTCCGCAAGCTTATCGATACCTTGCAAAATCAACAGATCACTCTGAACCAAGTAGTGCGACTTTCAAAAATCCCTCGTCATAAGGTCATTACCCTTCTGGCTCGCCTCATCCGCTTCCACGTTGCCAAATGGGAATACATCAATCAACAATTCCTGTTTAGCAATGATTAACAGCCATAAGCGAAATAATCACCCAATTTGAGCGTATATATTAATAAGAGTGCCACATTCCATTACAGCCCATGCATCTACGTCTTTGGCATTACGATAAAGAAGACTTAATAAGAAAATTTAAAGACAAGAAACAGAAGGAGTTTCAGGGCTCGGTATATCTTGACATATATCGAGCCCTGCGTTTTTTTGGCAAATTACTTGCATTATCCAATAAAAAAAGGTAACTTTGCAGCAAAAATAGAATAGGTATACATTTTTAGACATAACGACTTATGAAAAAACTATTTTTATCAATGGCAATGATTACTTGTGTGGCAACATCGTTTGCACAAAAGAAACTGGTTCTCTATTTTTCAGAGAATGGTACAACCAAGACCGTAGCAGAAGAAATTCAGAAGCAGGTAGGTGCTGACATCGAGGCTGTGGAGGCTATTGAGGCCTATACAGGCGATTTTCAGGCTACTGTTCAGCGTGGAAATAAGGAGCGCGAGAGCGGCCAGTGGCCTGCTATCAAGCCCCTCAAGAAGAAGATTGCAGACTATGATGTGATTTTCTTAGGATACCCCATCTGGTATGGCACATATGCCAACCCGATGGTTACTCTCATAAAAGAGCAGGATTTTGCAGGAAAGACCATCGTGCCTTTCTGCACTTTCGGAAGCGGTGGTCTGAATACATCGTCTGCCGACCTGAAGAAGGCCCTGCCCAAAGCAAAAATCGAGAAGGGGTACGGCATACGTACAGCCAGGGTGGCTAAGGCTGCTAAGGAGCTGAACCGCTTCTTGATAGAGAATGGATATAAGAAAGGTAGCGTAGAGAAGTTGGCCGATTACTCAGAACAGAAGCCTGTAACTGCTGCTGAGAAGGCGCTGTTTGATGAGGCTTGCTCAAGCTACCAGTTCCCCTTAGGCACCCCCGAGACGGTGGGTAAGCGCGCGACTGCCGACGGCACTGACTATAAGTTCAGCGTGAAGAGTCGCGGCATGGACGGCAAAGAGGCAACCTCGACTATCTACGTGACGGTAGAGAAGGGCGCCAAAGCCGAATTTACTGAAGTTGTAAGATAAAATTAATGAAGACATTCGAAGAATTAGGTGTTTGTGAATCGATACGCAAGGCTATCGATGAGTTAGGTTTTGTACATCCCATGCCAGTTCAGGAGGCGGTGATTCCGTATCTGCTGGCTAACGAAAATGATGTGATAGCCCTGGCCCAGACGGGTACAGGAAAAACAGCCGCATTCGGCATACCCCTGCTGGAGCGCATAGATACATCGCGCCGCGAGACCCAGGCGTTGGTGCTATCGCCAACACGTGAGCTCTGCTTGCAGATTGCCGACGACCTGCGCGACTTTGCCAAATATATGGATGGTGTGCATGTAGAGGCTGTTTATGGTGGTGCTGCGATAGAACCACAGATGAGAGCCCTGAAGAAGGGCGTAGAGATTATTGTGGCCACTCCAGGACGACTGGTAGACTTGATGCATCGTGGCTATGCCAAACTGGAGCAGGTAACGAATATCGTGCTCGACGAGGCCGACGAGATGCTGAACATGGGCTTCTCGGATAGCATCAACGAGATATTCGAATCGCTATCAGAGGATCATCACACGCTGATGTTCTCGGCCACCATGAGCAAAGAGGTGGAGCGTGTGGCAAAGAAATACCTGCACGACTACAAGGAGATAGTGGTGGGTAGCCGCAACGAGGGCGCTGAGAGCGTAAACCACATCTATTATATGGTGAACGCCAAGGATAAGTATCTGGCGCTGAAACGTATCGTTGACTACTATCCACGCATTTTTGCCATCATCTTCTGTCGCACCAAGGTAGAGACGCAGGAGGTGGCTGACAAGCTGATAAAGGATGGCTATAATGCCGAATCGCTGCATGGCGACCTGAGTCAGCAACAACGCGACCTGACGATGCAGAAGTTCCGTAACCACCTGACACAGTTGCTGGTGGCAACAGATGTGGCTGCACGAGGACTGGATGTAGACGATCTGACACACGTCATCAACTTCGGATTGCCTGATGATATCGAGAGCTATACCCATCGCTCTGGTCGTACAGGACGAGCAGGAAAGAAGGGTACATCAATCTCTATTGTACATAGTCGCGAGAAGTTCAAAATCCGCAATATCGAGAAGATTATCTGTAAGGAGTTTGTAAAGGCAGAGATTCCATCGGCTGAGGAAATCTGCAAGAAGCAGCTCTACAAGGTGATGGACCAAATAGTGAAGACGGATGTGGACGATGAGGAGATTGCTCCATTCATGCAGGATATCAATCGCTACTTTGAGTATATCGACAAAGAGGAGCTGATCAAGAAGATTGTATCGCTTGAGTTTGGAAAGTTCCTGGCTTACTATGCCGAGGCTCCTGAGATTGAGGCAGTTGTGCCCGACAAGAAGGAGAAGAGGCCCCAGAGCGACAAGCAGAAGCTGCAGAATAAGGCCCAGAAGGGCTATCGCCGATTATTTATCAATCTTGGTAAGCGCGATGGTTTCTACCCTGGCGAGCTGATGCAGACACTGAATCGCTTTGTTGGCGGACGTCAGGAAGTAGGTCACATCGACCTGCTGGACTCTATCTCATATTTCGAAGTGCCTGAGAAGGATGCCAAGAAGGTGATGATTCAGCTGACAGGTATCAGGCATAAGGGTAAAACGGTGCGTTGTAACGATGCTGACGAAGGCGGGAAGGCACCTGAAGGCAAGAAGCAGTCAAAGCAGCGCCGCCCTAAGAAGGATAACTGGCGCGAGTTGATGAATAAGGTTCCAAGAGACCTGAAAGGTTCTGAGCCCGACTTCAGCGAAGAGGGTTGGGCTATGCGCAAACCTCGTAAAAAGAAGAAATAGAAAAGAAAAAGCCTCGCGATTTGCGAGGCTTTACTTTTTTATTTTGCGTTAATCTCTTTAATCAGACGATCGGCTTTACCCCAAGTCTCCATCATATAGAGTACGTAGCGGATGTCGACGCCGATACAACGAGCCAGCTGCTTGTCGAAGAAGATATCTGAACTCAGGCTATCCCAGTTGCCATCGAAGGCCAGACCAATCAGCTCGCCCTTACCGTTGAACATAGGTGATCCAGAGTTACCACCAGTAATATCGTTGTTCGACAGGAAGCAGAGGTGCATCTTGCCTGTGGTCTTATCGGTATACTTACCAAAGTCCTTCTTAGAGAGCAGCTCCTTCATGATAGGCTCAGCCTCATAGTCGATAACACCCTTCTCGCCCTGCTCCATCTTCTCAACGATGCTCTCAGCTGTTGTATAGTAACCTGAAGGCTTGCCAGCCAGCAGATACTCGCCTACCTGACCGTAGCTGAGACGCATAGTGAAGTTGGCATCGCTATAGTTAGGCATATCCTCTTCCATACGCAGCTTGGCAGCACAGAGGTAACGCTCCTGAACAGCTATAGAATCATAAACCTCAGTAGCTTCACCTATGATAGTATACAAGACATTTTGCAGACTTTCACCAAAGGCCACACCAGGATCCTTCTGGAAGCTCTTCTTGTTGATATAGATCTTCTTTCCGTTCTTCATCAGCTTAGACTTCTTGAACAGATAGTCAATATACTTCTGATAGTCACCTCCAAAGTCACGGTCAACTACCTGATAGAAATCGGGCAGATATTTCTCCTCAACCTGTTTGCGATAGAACTTCATCGCTGCAGCCTGAACCTCCTTGTCAGTAGCCTCGTCCCACTCATTGCTGTTATCTTCGAACTCGATATACTGGCTCTTTGGCTTATCCTTATCACCCTTCACTACAGAACCATTATGAGCACGATAAGCACGACGTGTCAACTCGTCAGCACTACGCCCGCCAAAGGTCTCAGTGAAGTAAGTCAACGCTCTAACAGCCTTGAACTGCTTGGCATACAAACGCTCCAAAAGATCAAAATCGAGTTTGTCTTTCAGGAATCCTGTTGAATCCTGCCACTGGCGAATCTTCTGCTCAAACTGAGCTTTCTGCTGGATAAGACCGATAGAATCGATACACTTGTTCATACCGATAGAGTTCTTCCAGTAGTTAGAGCTCTGAGCGTATTTAGAATCGTACTTGATACGTACGGCCTCATCAGCACGCATGTGGCGAATCATCACATTCTGCTTTACCTCGCGAGTCTTGTACATAGGCTCATTCTGAGCATCACGACGCTCGCGGATACCATAGCTTGACAGATAGCGATTGGTAGAACCAGGATATCCGATGGTCATTGAGAACGAACCTGGCACATAGCCCTGAAGCGATACAGGTGCCCACTTTTTGGGGTGATAAGGCACGTTGTCCTTAGAGTACTTGGCTGGAGCACCAGTCTTGGGGTCGACATAGATACGGAATACAGAGAAGTCACAAGTCTGGCGAGGCCACATCCAGTTGTCAGTCTCGCCACCGAACTTACCCATAGACTTAGGTAAGGCAAATACCAAACGGACATCCTTGTAGTCGCGATAGGTGGTCATGTAATACTGGTTACCCTCATAGAAAGGCTTAATCTCAACGCGGAGTGTAGAGTCCTGCTTACGAATCTCCTTGCTCATAGCGTTCTCTACAGAATCAACGAAATGAGAGCGCTTGCCCTGTGCCAAA
The DNA here is from genome assembly GCF_900142525.1 of Xylanibacter ruminicola. Classification (GTDB taxonomy): domain Bacteria; phylum Bacteroidota; class Bacteroidia; order Bacteroidales; family Bacteroidaceae; genus Prevotella; species Prevotella ruminicola_A. Next base: position 176,458 of record NZ_FRBD01000004.1, read on the forward strand.
TTATTCAGACCTAATGAGTCGAGATAAGAGGTTACATCTTTCTGCTCAATCATAAAGCTAACAAAAAGGCGCTCGTTTGGCAATTCCTCTTCATAAGAATTAGCAACAAATCCATTCAGCATATAGTCATGCTCAACAGTAGAGTGACTACGGATGGCCTCAAAACCACAGTGGTGGTTGGTAAACACCAGTCCATCAGGCGAAACAACAACACCTGAGCAATAGCCGCCAAAGTTAACTACGCAGTTCTTTACAGCATCGTCGCCATAATAGAGTGCTCCATAAGGCAGCTGATAATTCTCCTGCTTCATGGTTTCATAAACCGCATTTGGCAGGTTGTACAATGTCCACATACCCTCATCGGCCTTAGCTGATGTAAGGGCACATGCGGCAAGTAAAGTAATAAAAAGTTTTTTCATAATCTTATCTAGTTTTTCTTAAATTTCTTTCCAATAACTGGCAAGCTGCTCAATGGCATATCGCACTTGATGATTCTGTAAACGAAGCCACAGATCAGGAAGTTGTTGATAAGGAACAATGCCCACTCAGGCCAATCGGTTTTAATGGCAAACCACTTCATCATGCCGAAGAGAGTCATAGAGGCGATAAAATAGTATACGATATCCCTTATAGGATATGGGATAGGATTCTTTTTCTGTCCAACGACGTAGCTCAGCACCATAGCTGTGCCATAGCCGGCAAGACCTCCCCAAGCACAAGCCCAATAACCCATCTTAGGGATGAAGATGATGTTTACAGCCAGAAGTACGATACAGCCAGCCAGCGAGAACCAAGCACCATAGATGGTCTTGTCGATGAGCTTATACCAGAACGACAGATTGAAATAGATGCCCATAAAAATTTCAGCCATCATCACAATAGGTACTACACCAAGGCCTTCGCGATAGTCGGCACCAATGATAAGTTTTAATACAGGCATCCAACCCATCACACAGAGGAAGGCCAGAAGCGTAAAGATAATAAAGTACTTCATGGCCGAAGCATAATACTGTGTCTTATCAGAATCCTTGCTCTTTGCAAACACGATGGGCTCGTAAGCATAGCGGAAAGCCTGGGTAATCATAGCCATAATCATCGCTATCTTTACACACGAGCCATAGATACCCAACTGTACATTGGCATCGGCCTCGTCAGGATAAACCAATGGGAAGATAATCTTATCAGCCACCTGGTTCAGAATACCAGCAATACCCAGAATCAAAATGGGCCATGAATAACCCAGCATCTCACTCAGCAACTTCCCATCGAACTTCCACTTGATGCGGAACAAATCAGGCAGGAAGAAGAAGGTGATGAGACCCGTACACAACAGGTTGATAAAGAATACATAGAATACTGATGTCTTACCCAACAATACAAAGTAGATAACGTTCAAGGCGATATTTATCACGATGAACAGCATCTTGAGCGATGCAAAGCGGATGGGACGTTTTTGGTATCGCAGGTAGCTGAAAGGTAGGGCCTGAATGGCATCGAGTGCCACAACCACAGCCATCATCAACAGATAGTCTGGATGCTCGGTATAGCCCAAAGCATGACTGATAGGACTGATAAAGCCGAATATCAACAGCAGGAAAACTGCTGTGAGCGAACCAACGGTAGCAAAGGCTGTTGAAAAAACGGTATCTGATTTATACTTCTCGTCGTTGGCAAAACGAAACAACGTTGTCTCCATGCCGAATGTCAGTATCACCAAAATCAGAGCAGTATAGGCATACACATTGGTGCTAATGCCATAGTCGCCAGAATCTTTGGGCATATAGTGGGTATACAGCGGTACCAGCAGATAGTTCAAAAATCTGCCAACGATACTCGAAAGGCCATAGATAGCCGTGTCTTTTGCTAATGATTTCAGATTTGCCATAGTTTATCCAAAGAATAAGTATGCTATTGCGATAGCTGCAATGATACCTGCCAAGTCGGCAAGCAGTCCGCAAGCCACAGCGTGACGAGTCTTCACGATGCCCACGCTACCAAAATAAACTGCTAATATATAAAAGGTGGTATCAGTAGAGCCCTGGAAAATACAACTCAGTCGACCTACGAATGAGTCAGCGCCATAGGTGGTCATCGCATCCACCATCATGCCTCGTGCACCACTTCCTGATAGCGGTTTCATTAGCGCTGTAGGTAGAGCACCTACAAAATCGGTATTGCCGCCACAAGCCTCAACACCGTATTTGATGCCATCAATCAGCATATCCATAGCTCCTGAAGCACGGAATACGCCAATGCCAACAAGTATAGCTACCAGATATGGGATGATGCGAACGGCTGTAGTGAATCCCTCTTTGGCACCCTCAATAAAGGCATCATACACGTTTATCTTCTTGCGCACTCCAGCCAGAATAAAGGCTATGATTATCAGCATCAGCATAATGTTAGCTGCGCTAGTACTTACCTTGTTCATCAGTATAGAATCCATCTGTCCGAATCCCCAGATAACTGCAGCCACTACCAATGCTGCTCCACCAAGAGTAAGCAGGATGGTGCGATTAAACAGATTGATTTTCTGGAAGATACTTGTGATGGTAATACCTGCAATGGTCGAGAAGAAAGTGGCCAACAAGATAGGGATAAAGATATCCGTAGGCTGTGCAGCTCCCATCTGAGCGCGATACACTAATATAGAAATAGGTATTAGCGTGAGTCCGCTGGTATTCAGCACCAAGAACATAATCATTGGATTGGAGGCCGTATCCTTTTTCTGGTTCAGCTCCTGCAGTTGCTCCATAGCCTTCAGTCCTAATGGGGTTGCAGCATTATCAAGCCCCAACATGTTGGCTGCTATGTTCATAAATATCGAACCTGTAACAGGATGCCCCTTGGGAATGTCAGGAAACAGTTTGGTAAAGATAGGACTAAGTGCTTTGGCCAACACATTTACCACACCGCCCTTTTCACCTATCTTCATGATGCCAAGCCATAGAGACAGAACACCAGTTAATCCCAATGATATTTCAAAGGCAGTTTTAGATGATGAGAATGTAGAATCCATCATAGCTGGGAATACATCGAAGTCGCCCCAGAATATCAATTTTACCAAAGCTATAACGAAAGCTATGATAAAAAATCCTACCCAAATCCAATTTAGTACCATATCAGCGTGCAAAGTTACATCATTTTTCTGATATAAACAAGCAATTAAGGCAATAATAAAAAAAGTAAGCGTTTACTCACGTAGACGCTCACTCCCTTAATTTAGCTCGTTTAAGTATTTGATGCAAAGTATTTGGTAAAAAACCAAATCACTCATTTTCACGTTGCAAAAATACGAAAAATAGTTTGCCATTAACGAATATTACTGTTAATAATCCTTAATTGCGCGATTTTTATCCCAAACAAGAAGGACATCTGCTCCCGCAGATGCCCTCCCCAACAATTTATTAAAGTCTTATTTTGAATTTGAAGTTTAAATTTTTAAGGAATAAGAGTTATCTTATTTAAGATAAACTTCTCGCCTTGTATTTGCAGACTAGAACTTGGAGTCCAACCTAAATTCTTCTCCATAGCGAGAACTTGTGCATCATCGCTGGTCAGTACATAATCGAAGTAACCTTTACTTATATCAGTATTATAACCATTCTTATCACAATCATTCATTGTCCAACCTTGTTCGTAGCCGGTAAATATCTTAAAGTTCCAGTCATTTACAGAACCATTATAGCTTGTTGCACTACTTTGCATATAGAAACGAATAATACTGCCAGCTTTTAGTCCCTTATTCATGAATGCGCCATAAGCAAGGGAAATCTTGTTGCTCCATCCGAAATCCAACGGACCGGTCCATAGGGTTTCTTCTGCAGCAGGAGTTGGCTGATTACTATTATCATAGGTAACACTGAGAAGCTTAAAATTGTTGCCATATACACGCATTCCTTGACTCTTGAATCTTTCAGCAGTAGTGGCATTAAGTTTCAACTCAATATAGCTATTTAGTGCGGTGTTTTCATAATTACACTTATCATTTCCTGTTACCCAACGAGTATCGCCCAAATCAACATCTGTCCAAGTATTGGCTAAATAGATTGCTTTTACATTGAATGAACTATTTGCCACGCCATAGAAGCGCACAATGGTTCCATCGCCAACTTCTGCGAAATTACTAGCAGCTATTTCAACAGAATTACTATAATTTACAAAATTAGTTTCACCAGTCCAGATAGATGTCTCACTCGCTGACGGTGTAACGGTATAGGTTGTATTCTCTGTACTATTTGCACTATCCTTTATATAGAAATACTGACCATACTGATCTATTTTCAAGCTATCAGGTACTCCATCGAGTGGATAAAGGTTTGCCTCAACACCATCATTCCATGGATCAATTCTGTTCACTACATAATCTGAAAAGCCTGTATAAGCCTCCTTGATATCAGTACGTTCGTAAGCCCAGCGTGTACCTGGTGGAACACAAAGCTTATGAGGTGCTTCACCCTCCTCGGCAGTAAGATCATAGGTAGAAGAAGAATATCTCACAAAGATTGTAATATTGTTAATCGTTGCATCATTAAGCGAATTGAAGTTATATATGAAAGTCTTAGCAGAAAGACCCTCCATATGCGACATACTGATTTCCTGATCAGGATTGCAAGTATTAATCAATACATTGTTAGCTACGCCATAAGCAAAGAGTGAGTGAACAGGAGTGTTATCCTGATCGAACCACATAGCAAGTTCACCTCCCGCTGCCAGCGGAGTAATTTTGGCATAGTACTTATGAGTATTATCACCAGGATAATCGCTCTCGGTACCATCTGCATTCTTGATTACCTTATATTCGTCTACAATTCGAGCATCAAAGACTAAGTCATTGTAGTCGTAATCCTTCCTATTTGATGAGCTTCCAAGGTCCTCACAGAACACCCACTTGTGTACCAGCACATGCTGCTTAGTATAAACCTCGGTTCCATCAGTGTCTGTACTAATACCTCCACCAGTACTACTGCCTGAGCCAGAAGATGTAGCAGGACTGATTCTCACAATCCAGTCGTTATAAATCCAATCACGACCCACGTACATATTCTTATTATTCGCCTGTTCTGCAGAAGGAGAGGCACAGAAGTCGAAACCAACATAATAGTAACCAGCAAGCGATGCATCGATATCTGCACCAGCAATAATATAATACTCAAAGTGATCTTTACTATCACGGGTATTATGATATCCAAACTGATTTGTATTAGATGCATTAGTTCCCATATCAAGCATCAACGTGGTACCAATGTACTGCTGTTTCGTTTCATCATCAGTATAAACGGTTGTATTGGTGCCATTATTGAAGTTGTTTACATGCTCATAATAATAACTGCTTCCACTTGTATTATAAGCAATGATTTTATTCATACTTGCATGGATATCGCCCGTACTCTGACCAAAACCATCATAATATGAATTATTACTCTGATGAACCTGATGTACCCAATAATTATTCCAATTGATAGTGATAGTATTGGTCTGGTTCTCGCGTTTTTTGCTGAACTCTGCTAATACCTTAGCAGCCTCATCAGCGGTAACATTTACAGGACGATTCCAATTTTGATACCATAGATTACCATTCACATTCACAGAACGTGTTTTGGCATGTACAGCAGAAAGTGCTGCATCACCAAATCCCCAATCCTGGGTAGAACTAATCTGACCATAGAACTTTTCGAAATTCTGTGCGAATTGGGCTTTCTTTTCTTCTTCAAGGGAATTGTAATTCCCCAGATCCTCACCGCAACTACTCATAAAAACGTTGCAGATAAGAACCAATGCCCCTGCTATCAAATACTTCTTCATATAGACTTTAATAAAATTGTTACGTAACTATATAGATTTTCGGGTGCAAAGTTACCACTTTTTTCGAATTCTTGTATGAATTTTATGGTTAAAATCTGTAAATATTTAGAAAATATGCATCACTTATCAGATTATTTTGTAATTTTGGCCACAAAAACAGAAAAGAAATGCATAAAAGTCTGATTACTACCATCATAGCAGGCATCGCCATCACCTTAGGAATGATGGCATGCAACAAGAATGTTTACGATGAAAAGATACATGAAGAGTTAATACATTATTATTCTAAGGTAGATAGTGTAGACCAGCAACACATGTGGCAACTCTCACAAGATAAAACCCTGCGCTTTCAGGTTCCTTCGGGCTCAAGTTATAAACAGTTACGTGTTTATACAGCCAACCCTCTAACCGATTCAAATGCAGAATTGATGAGTCAGATTTATGTTTCCTCAGGAAAGTCGGGTTCACTAACTGTCAATGTACCTTATCAGTTGTCAACTATTTATGCAGCGCTGGTTGATGCAAGCGGCCTTCTCTATGTATCATCCCTGCCTACGTCTTCATCACCACTTTCAATAGATTTCACTGATGTTACAAAAGGCGTGGCAATCACATCACATAAACCTCAGACCTATACTTACCTTTTTGAAGAAAATTATCCAGAAGCTGGCGACTACGATTATAATGATATAGTTCTACGTGTATCTCAGCAGCGTACAGCCGAAAACGAAATAACCGTCAATGTTACTATTTCGGCGATTGGAGCCGATAAGCAGATTGCAGGCTGTATCCGACTAGTAGGTTATCTTTACGAGAACATCGACTCGGTATATACAACAAATGGAGATTCGTTTAATGAAGGCTTCAATCCCCAGAAACAGTATTACTTCCATAAAGACACCACCCTTCTTATTGAAGGCCAGAACCATGAGGCAGTGTTGAATATGTTTTGTGATGCGCATTGGGCAATGGCATTTAATATGAGTCTCGACTACGGGCTCTTCCAGCGTAAGAAATACAATGTTTTGACTTCTGTTGGCGATAACTACCAGATACGTACTCCACGTACTATCAGCTACGTAATAAGATTTAAGGACGGTTTCAGTTCAGTACTAGATAACTTTACTCTCGACACGCTTGATCCATTTATCCTTACCGAGTACAATGGCGGTGTTTGGGAGACTCACACCGAGCAGTTCAAATCAGCCAAAGTGCTCCACGAGTATTTCGTACCATCCTTTAAGGATCTACCCTGGGCACTAATGGTTCCCGAAGCAGATTTCCTGTATCCGCTTGAGGGTCATGAAATAGGATATCGGAAAAAGACAGAAGATGGCAAGGTCGCTATGTATGGCGCATACGCCACAGTAGGTCACTCATTCGGAGAGTGGGCTGAGGATCATAACAATTATCTTGACTGGTATCTCTATCCCAACAAACAGCTTACGTATTAACCCAATATAGCTAAACAGAAAACGGAGGGGCATTCACATCACGCGAACACCCCTCCTAAATTTAACTATAATAGAGTATTAAAAAATCTTATTCACCATAAACAAGTCCTGATGTAGGATTCTCATACCAGCCACTCAATTCTGGTCTGAGTGTAAGATCAGCTTCCTTACCCCAACTTGTAAACTCAGGATAAGCATAGTTAACAGTATAGCGCTCCTTTGGCCATTTCCATCTGCCAGGAATAGCAAGACCTAATGGTCCCCAAAGGCCATCTGTATTACCAGCTTTCTGAATGGTGATATATCCATCAACAGCTCCTGTCTCCTCATCTGGATTCGAACCGATTCTGAATGGACGAATCTTGAAGTCGGCACTTTGGAAATCGAAATTCGAGGGCTTATCAATAGTCACGGATACAGGAGTAGCATCAACGCCCTTACCATTGCCCGTATTAATCATGACGCCAGAAGACTGACCTAAGGCTGCGTGTACCTCAGATCCATTTGCCCATGCAATGCGAGTGTCACCTAGATAAACATAGTTATCGTATTCACAACCAGCAGCAACCAAGGTTACAATAAGCTTAGAAGCATCGGCATCACTCTCTCTAACCTGGATAACCACATCGTTCAAATCAAAGTCGCAACGCGTCTTGTTATCCTCGAAAGCGTATGTCCAGCTCTGATTCTCCTCCACAATACTTGGTTCGCCGGGAATAGTCCATGTAGCAGCACACTGACCACTCTTAGTCTCGACTTTAACGTTAGCAAAATCATCACCAGTTACAAACTTGGTAACATTATGAGTATTCCATGTTTTATCGCCATCTTGGTTGGCTGCCAACTGTTCGGCAGTTGTCTCACTCCAATAACTTACATTGCTATAAGTGCTATACATATCAATACTATTAAAACCTTTATAGAACTTAATGCTATTGTAGGCAAGAGTCAGATTAGCTCCTTGAACATTGAATGCATATCCGGTATAGACAGGAACCTGCGTCTCACCACCAAGACGAACAAAACACTTAGCATTATCGTCTGATGCAACAAATCCCTGCATCAGGTTCTTACCAATAAAGTCAGCACCCTGACGCCCCCACTTAGAACCATTCTTCACATTAAAGCCAGAGTTATTAGCCATGTTTACACGGAAGTTATTAAATACGGCAGTATTCAATTCTGCATAACTGTTCTGCATCATATTAAACGATCCATCGGTAAAATTGCATTGCTCTGTAACAATAAGCTGGCAATAATTATAGAAAGTTCCGTTGTGAGCACTAAACACCATCGTTCTGGTTGTATAATGACCATTGTTAATCCATGTTATACCTGCTTGCGTTACCTTGGTTTCGCCAGCAATGTTCACTGTTCCATCGCTATAGAAATTACAAGTAGAGTTCATTGTCATTGATGGTGCAGTAAGTTCACAACCATCACCCATATTCATAAAGTAAGATGTATTGCTAGAACCAGCACTATAGCTTAATGGCCCCGTAACTGCAAATGCACCTTCATTATAAACAGCAGCATTATTGCCTATATCATAGCCCCCCGCATTTTGGGCATTTACCGTACCTCTGTTATAAAGCCTAATACCGCCATTGTGTGCGATGTGGTCACGTTTATCATTCAATGTGGCACCTGCTGCTACAGAAATAAGACCTCCGCATTCTCCATAATTACTATCAAGGGTTACATTTCCTCTCAATATATAAATATTAGCAAACTCCATTCCATCACGTTTAATGGTGACATCGCCATCTACATCAACGTATATATTATTAGCTTTTGACTTATTATAATCATTACTCCATGTTCCGCCGATTGTCACTTCGCCAGATCTGGTTACTTTATAATTTCGGCCAGTACTATTGTCCTTGTATACAAAATACAAATTTCCGGTCAAATCGGCAACCTCTAATGCTGTAGAAGGAATTGATGTGGGAAAAGCATCTGCTATTTCAGAAGAAGTAGGTGCAGTAAATGCACTATAAGTATCACCATTAACCGTAATAGAACGTGTTCTTGATGCACTTACTTCCACCTCATCGTATACTATTTCTTTATCCTCGTTAAACTCCTTTAATTCTCCATCTTCAATATTTGCCGAGCGATATACTGTTTCCCCCTCGTTATTGGTCAAACCGAAAAAATAAACATGTTTATACGATGGGGCACGGAATGTTGCCGTAAAATTCTGTCCATTATTCACAACATCTGTTGCCAACACATAGCCAACACCATCCATTAAAGGATCGTTAGAGTACACTTTCACCGTATAAACCTCACCATCCTTAATATCAACAGGAATATTTGCAGTAATCATTGCAGACATCACCCAATCTTGGTTCTCTGGGATATAGAAACCAAGTGTTTGTTGAGCATTGTTGAGGGAGGCTTCTTGTTCCTGCTGCTCGTAATTAAAATCCTGTGTACAGGCTGTCATTGCACAACCCATAGCAAGGGCTGCAACTCCATTCAAAAGGCATTTTCTCATACTCTATAAATAGTTAAATTTCAGCTAAACGAATTAATTCTGCTGCAAAATTACATATTTTATCAGAATAAACCAAATACTTTTGCAAATATTATACGTTTTTGTGTATAGTTTTAACAAATAAATATCAATACTTCCTCTTAGGATTCTTGGGAAACCAACCTTTCTCCACTCTCTTTTTCTGTGCAAAGAGTTCTCCTATCCCCCAAAGGGCAGAAGCTCCAAACACTCCTACTATTGAAGAAAGGATAGCATCCTCAATAAAAAGTGCGCCAAACACACAAGCCAAACCTATGATGAGATATAGTATCCAAGGACGAGTGCCCCAATAATATTCAGTTTTTATAACAATAGGATGCCAAATACCTATGGCAAGAAAAGTGCAGACAGCAATTATAATTCCAGTAAAATACATATTCAAATTTTAAAAACTTTTCAACCATGCTTTAAGTTCAAAAACCATTTGATAGTGATATTCAAATGTTTCACGATATCCCCATCCGTGCCCACCTGTAGGATAGATATGAATAGAGGCAGGAACATCGTGTTTATACAACTGCTGATAATAGCTAAAGCCATTGCAGGCAGGCACCGCTTTATCATCGTCACTCAAGGCAAGGAATGCTCGAGGAGTAACACGATTGACCTGAAGGTCATTACTAAATTCAACTTCAAGTTTTTTCAGTTCCTTTTTACTCTCTATCACACCTAAAAAATTATCATGCGACCCTTTATGGGTAAAACCAGGATCCATCGTAATCACTGGATAGAAGAGAATCTGGAAGTTTGGCGCAGCATCGCCTTTGGAATGAGTAGCGATGGTAGAAGCCAGATGACCGCCAGCCGAGAAGCCCATAATACCTACATCATTGGGGTTAATATGCCACTCTGCTGCATGGCGACGAACAATCTTTACTGCCTCTTCGGCATCAGATATGGGCACTAAACGATTACCATGAGGCATACGATACTTAAGCACAATGAGTGCAATACCCTGAGTATTGAAAAACGGGGCCCACTGATGCCCCTCATGATCCATAGCCAGATGACTATATCCACCACCAGGGCAACATACCACAGCTCTACCTGTTGCTTTCTTAGCATCTGGTAGATATACTGTTATTTCTGCCTGATCTTTCTCATCAGCGCTCACCACCTCGGGAGCATTTGGCCATAATTTCATTGTTGTACCTTTTTGTGCAAAAGCTGTGGCTGTGAAGGCCAACAGCAGGGTAGATAATATCGTTTTCAAACTTTTCATTGCTTTAAATATGTTAATCGCGGTGCAAAGGTAATATTTTTATTTTTATTTTTGTATCTTTGTCGCCATAAACTTGAAATTATCAACAAAAAATGAAGAGAAACCTAATTTTAGCTGCAATTGTTGCAATATCACTTGGAACCCAGGCAAAGGTTAAGTTACCACATCTGATTGGCGACAACATGGTGATACAACAACAGACAGAAGCTCGTCTGTGGGGCTGGGCCAAACCTGGTCAAACAGTAAAGATATCCAATTCCTGGAGCAATGAAGTAAAAACAACCAAAGCCAACAAGCAAGGTGAGTGGTTGATAAAAGTAAGAACCCCGAAAGCCAGTTACACCCCACTATCTATCACTTTCGACGATGGTGAGAAAGTAACCATCAACAATATTCTTGCGGGCGAAGTATGGGTATGTGCAGGACAGTCGAATATGGAGATGCCTGTTAAGGGGTTCTGGATGTGTCCTGTAAAAGACTACAATCAAGTAGTCATCGATTCAAAAAAACACGAAGGAGTACGTTCTGTAAAAATTCCCAGCATCATGTCGGCAAAGCCACTTAACGATGCTCAGTGCGAATGGCGTGTTTGCTCTCCGAAAACGGTTGGAGATTTCTCGGCCACAGGATATTTCTTTGCTCGCACCATGCACCAAGCACTCGACATCCCCATCGGTCTGATTGAGGCCAACAAAGGCGGTTCGCGTGTAGAAAGCTGGCTCACAAAGGATAATTTAGAGAAATACACCAGCGATCCTACTGATTCTATTGAGATCTGCAAGAAATGGTCAGAGTACGATTATCATCGATCACTGCTATGGGGCAACGGAACGTTTAATCCTATACTTAATTTCACCGTCAAAGGTATTCTTTACTATCAGGGATGCTCAAACGTAGGCGACCCAGGCGATCAGTATTCTAAGCGCCTAAAACTATTGGTTGAACAATGGCGCAGCCAGTTTGGTCTTGGCGAGATTCCTTTCTACTTTGTACAGATAGCCCCCTATCGCTATGACGACGACAACAACGCCATCAGTGGTGCTTTGCTTCGTGAACAGCAGTTTAAGGCCCAAAAGATCATTCCAAACAGCTCGTTGGTATGTATCAACGATTTGGTATACCCATACGAGTTCAGCCAGATTCACCCCACTCAGAAGCAGCAGGTTGGCGAGCGATTGGCATATACAGCACTAAACCGCGACTATGGATTCGAGAACGTGCTCTATCAGAGTTCAACTTATAAAGATATGAATATTAAAGGCGATGCCGTTTATATCCATCTTGACAACAACTATCACACCGATGCACCATTCGAGGACATACAAGGTTTCGAGATTGCAGGCGAAGACAAGGTTTTTTATCCCGCAAAAGCAGTACACTTCTGGCAGCCAGGAGGCGGCTATTGGGACGAGGCTATCAAACTTACCTCGCCCGATGTCAAAAAGCCTGTAGCTGTACGTTACTGCTTCCGCAACTTCCAGATAGGCAATGTTAAGAACGGAGCCAATCTGCCGTTATTCCCATTTAGAACTGATAACTGGTAATTTCTATTGCCCTATGACCGAACATCCATTAGAGATATTCCGATTCTGCCCCAAATGTGGCAGTCAGGACTTTGAGATTCACAATGCACTGAGCCGTCATTGCTCTCAGTGTGGTTTCACATTCTATCAGAACCCGCGTGCGTCAACAGCAGCATTCATTCTGAACTCTAAAGATGAGCTTCTTGTTGCCACACGAGGCAAGGAGCCTGCTATAGGCACACTAGATTTGCCTGGCGGTTTTGTTGATAACGACGAGAACGCCGAAGAAGGCATGGTAAGAGAGATCAAAGAGGAAACGGGACTGATTATCGACCCCAAAACCGTCGAGTATCAATTCTCCATTCCCAATGTATATCGCTACTCGAGCATGGATATCCATACACTCGATTTCTTCTTCTTATGCCGTGTTGACGAAAATGTTGAAGTGAAGGCTGCCGACGATGCTGCAAATCTGCAATGGATTCCATTAAATGAAGTATACGTAGAGCGTTTCGGACTTCGCTCCATACGCGAGGCAGTACACCGTTTCTTGGCTCAAAACTGTTAATAAAACAAAAAACTTCTATATTAATAAGGTGAAAGAGAGTTTTTTGCTTACTTTTGCAGCCCGAAAGAAATATAATGCGACAGAAATATGCAAAAGAACTTAGTGATAGTGGAGTCGCCCGCAAAGGCAAAGACAATTGAGAAATTCTTAGGAAAAGATTTCAAGGTAATGTCAAGTTACGGACACATCCGCGATTTGAAGAAGAAAGAAATCAGCATCGACGACAAGACTCTGGAACCAGAATACGAGATTCCAGAAGAGAAGAAAAAACTAGTAGAAGATCTGAGAGAGAAAGCTGCTAATTCAAAAACTGTATGGCTGGCATCCGATGAAGACCGTGAAGGAGAAGCTATATCATGGCATCTTTGTGAGGTGCTAGGACTAGACAAGGACAAGACCAATCGTATTGTTTTCCACGAGATTACTCCAACAGCCATATTGGATGCTATTGAGCACCCACGCCATATTAATATGGATCTGGTTAATGCCCAGCAGGCCCGCCGCGTGCTCGACCGTCTGGTAGGTTTCAAGCTTTCTCCAGTCCTCTGGCGTAAGGTTAAGCCCGCACTCTCAGCCGGTCGCGTACAAAGTGTTGCAGTAAGACTGATAGTAGAACGCGAGCGCGAGATTCAGAACTTCACTTCCGAGCCATATTATAGTGTTAATGGTGTGTTTGCCATTGCCAATCCCGATGGATCGGCATCAGAGGTTAAGGCACAGCTGAGCACACGTTTCAAGACCGAAGCCGAAGTGCTGGCATTCCTAGAGAAGTGCAAGACGGCTACATTTACCGTCGAGACCATCTCTAAGAAGCCCATGAAGCGTACACCAGCTCCCCCATTCACCACATCAACACTTCAGCAGGAGGCTGCCCGCAAACTTGGATACTCTGTTAGTCAGACCATGATGATTGCCCAGCACCTGTACGAAAGCGGACGTATCACCTATATGCGTACAGACTCTGTAAATCTGTCGCAGCTCTGCTTGAATGCAAGTAAGAAGGAGATTATCGACCTGTATGGCGAGAACTATAGCAAGACCCGTAAGTATCATACAAACTCCAAGGGTGCTCAAGAGGCTCACGAAGCCATCCGCCCTTCGTATATGGACAAGAGTAATATCGAAGGCAGCGCCCAAGAGAAACGCTTGTACGAGCTGATCTGGAAACGCACCATTGCCAGCCAGATGGCTGATGCTGAGATTGAGAAGACCACCATCACCATCAAGAGTGATGATATCGATGAGGTATTCACTGCTCAGGGCGAGGTTGTTAAGTTCGATGGATTCATCAAGGTTTATCGCGAGTCATCCGACGATGATGAGTCATCAGAGGACTACAGCCACTCTCTCCCTACCATGAAGAAGGGCCAGGAGCTGGTGCGCCGCGAGATACTTGCTACCGAGCGTTTCAGTGCCGGCCCACAGCGTTATACTGAGGCTAGTCTGGTACACAAGATGGAGGAGCTTGGCATCGGTCGTCCTTCAACCTATGCACCAACCATTTCTACCATCCAGCAGCGCGAATATGTGATGAAGGGCGATCGCAAGGGCGAAGAGCGCTTCTATTCTATCTACCAGCTCAAGGGCAAGCAGGTTACTCAGAAGACCCGCAAGGAGATGGCTGGTTCAGATAAAGGCAAGCTTATTCCTACCGACATCGGTACTGTGGTTAATGATTTCCTGATGGAAAACTTCAGCGAGATCATGGACTACAACTTTACAGCCAAGGTTGAGCAGGACTTCGATAAGATTGCCGAGGGCGACGAGCAGTGGAAGGACATGATGAAGCAGTTCTACAAGAGTTTTGAGCCTACAGTAGAAGAAACCATGAACAGCCGCCAGAAGTTCAAGGCCGGCGAGCGTGTATTGGGTGACGACCCCAAGACCGGCCGCCCAGTGTTTGTAAAGATCGGCCGATTCGGGCCAGTGGTACAGATTGGTTCATCAGAAGATAAAGAGAAGCCTCTGTTTGCCCAGCTGCCAAAGGAACTGAGCATGGAAACCATCACACTCGAAGAGGCTATGGAGCTATTTAAGCTGCCTCGCGAGCTTGGCGACTTCGAGGGTTCGCCCGTAAGCGTTGGTGCAGGCCGATTCGGTCCTTATGTAAAACATGAGAACCTGTTTGCATCGCTGCCCAAGGATGCCGACCCGATGGCCATCACACTCGATGAAGCTATTGCCCTGATCCAGGATAAGCGCAGAGCCGAGGCTGCCAAGCACCTGAAGTTCTTCCTCGAGGATCCCAAGCTTGAGATCATGAATGGCCTGTATGGTCCATATCTGTCGTACGATGGCAAGAACTACCGCCTGCCCAAGACCATGCACGAGAATGCCAAGGAGCTTACATATGCCGAGTGTATGAAGGTTATCCAAGATATGGAGGCACTGAAGGGTGATGATAAAGGTGGCAAGAAAACCAGAAAGGGCGCCACTAGAAAGACTACCAAAAAGGCAACAGCATAAGGCATGAATCGTATTATCCTGATAGGCTATATGGGGGCCGGTAAGACCACTATCGGCAAAGCGCTCTCAAAAGAGTTAGGGGCCACTTTCTACGACCTCGATTGGTACATTGAAAGCCGCATGCGCAAAACGGTGGCACAGATATTTGCCGAGAAGGGCGAAGAGGGTTTCCGAAAGATGGAGTACAACATGCTGCACGAGGTGGCTGAGTTCGAGAATGTCATCATCAGCTGTGGTGGCGGCACGCCCTGCTTCTTTGATAACATGGACTACCTAAACCAGCAAGGCAAGACGGTGTATCTTAAAGCCACCCCCGAGGTGCTTTACAACCACCTGCTGATGGGAAAGGTAGAACGTCCGCTCATCAAGGGCAAGAGTCCCGAAGAGCTGATAACCTTTATCCGCGAACAGCTTGACAAGCGCGAGCCATACTACACCAAGGCTAAGTACACGCTAGATGTAAGCCTAATGGACAATTACGAGAAAATAAAAATCAGCGTTGATAAGATAAAAGAAATACTTGATATATGAAGAAATGGACGATTGAGGATTCGAAGGAACTCTACAACATCAATGGTTGGGGTACTTCCTATTTTGGCATCAACGAGAAGGGCGATGTCTACGTCACACCTTGCAAGAACAACACGCAGATTGACCTGCGTGAGGTGATGGACGAACTGGCACTGCGTGATGTCACACCACCAGTACTGCTGCGTTTCCCCGACATTCTCGACAATCGTATCGAGAAGACCTGGAGCTGCTTTAAGAAGGCTGCTCAGGAGTACGATTACAAAGGCGAGAACTACGTAGTCTACCCCATCAAGGTAAACCAGATACAGCCCGTTGTCGAGGAGATTATATCGCACGGCAAGAAGTTCAATCTTGGTGTCGAAGCCGGTTCTAAACCCGAGCTGCATGCCGTGATTGCCGTACAGTGCCAAAGCGATTCCATCATCGTCTGCAACGGCTATAAAGACCAGAGCTACATCGAGCTGGCTTTGCTGGCCCAGAAGATGGGTAAACGCATCTTCATCGTGGTCGAGAAGCTGAACGAGCTCGAAATCATTGCCAGGGTAGCCAAGAAGATGGGTATCCGTCCTAATATAGGTATCCGCATAAAACTGGCTTCGAGCGGTTCAGGCAAATGGGAAGAGAGTGGCGGCGATGCCTCAAAGTTCGGACTCACCAGTGCCGAACTGCTGGATGCTCTGGAGATGCTGGATAAGAAGGATATGCGCGACTGTCTGCGCCTGATTCACTTCCACATCGGTTCTCAGATCACCAAGATACGTCGTATACAGACTGCCCTGCGCGAGGCTTCGCAGTTCTACATCCAGCTGCACAAGATGGGCTACAATGTTGACTTTGTAGACTGTGGTGGTGGACTTGGTGTCGACTACGACGGCACTCGCTCACCTTCAAGCGAAAGTTCGGTCAACTACTCTATTCAGGAGTATGTGAACGACTGTATCTATACCTTCGTAGATGCTGCCAACAAAAATAATCTGCCTCATCCCAACATCATTACCGAGAGCGGCCGTTCGCTGGCAGCACACCATTCGGTGCTGGTAATCGATGTACTTGAGACAGCCTCACTGCCCGAGATGCCCGAGGAGTACGAGCCCGATGAGAACGCCCACCAGCTGGTAAAGGATCTGTATGAGATCTGGGATAACCTCTCGCCTCGCAACGTACTCGAAGACTGGCACGATGCCGAGCAGATACGCGAAGAGGTACTCGACCTGTTTGCCCACGGCATCGTAGACCTGAAGACGCGCGCTGAGATCGAGGCCATGTACTGGAGTGTTTGTCATGAGATTAACATCCTTACCAAGGGCCTCAAGCACATCCCCGAGGAGCTGATGAATATCGATAAATTACTGGCCGACAAGTACTTCTGCAACTTCTCATTGTTCCAGAGTCTGCCCGATAGCTGGGCTATCGACCAGCTGTTCCCCATCATGCCCATCCAGCGTCTTGATGAGCGCCCCACCCGAAATGCCACACTTCAGGACATCACCTGCGACAGCGATGGTAAAGTGGCTAATTTTGTTACCAATCGCAACAATTCGCACTCACTACCTGTACATGCACTCAAAAAGAGCGAGCCCTACTATCTGGGCGTGTTCCTGGTAGGTGCTTATCAGGAGATTCTGGGTGATATGCACAACCTGTTTGGCGATACCAATGCCGTTCATATCTCAGAGAAGGATGGCAGCTACCACATCGACCAGATTATCGATGGTGAGACCGTGGCCGAGGTACTCGACTACGTTCAGTACGACCCCAAGAAGCTGGTCCGCCAGCTCGAGGTGTGGGTAGCTAAAAGTGTCAAGCAGGGTAAAATCTCTCTCGAAGAGGGCAAGGAGTTTCTATCAAACTACCGCTCTGGCCTATACGGATATACATATCTAGAATAATAACTTAAAAATAAAACCTAACATGCAGTACCAACGTCATATTACTCTACCTAACGACGTGCAGGCTACAACCGAGCTCGGAATGTTCGTCGATGAAGTCTGCGAGAACGTTGGATTCGACATGAGCACAGCGCTTAAGCTGAACCTCGCTATCGAGGAAGCTGTGGTCAATGTCATGAGCTACGCCTATCCCGCAGGCACAAAGGGCGATGTAGACATCGATGCCGAGGCAACCAATGAACAGCTGAAGTTTGTAATCAGCGATAGCGGCACCCCCTTCGATCCAACCACCAAGGGCGAGGTTGACACCACCCTCTCGGCCGAGGAGCGCGGAATAGGAGGATTGGGTATTCACCTGATCCGACAGATAATGGATACAATTAATTACGAGCGTGTGGACGGCAAGAACGTGCTTACGCTCAGCAAAAATCTCACTAAAAACTTATAGCATTATGAAGACAACATTTAAAGAAGAAGACAATTATTTTGTAATGTACTTCGAGGGCCGTCTTGACACGGCAGCATCAGCTCAGACAGAAGAGGACATGAAGCCACTCTACGACTGCTCTGGCCACGACATCATTCTCGACTGCACCAATCTTGAGTACATCTCTTCAAGTGGTCTGCGCCTGTTCCTTGCACTGCTTAAGACAGCCAAACCAAAGGGCAGCCATATCTACATCCGTGGCATCAACGAGGATCTGCGTCAGGTATTTGCAATGACAGGATTCATCAATCTGTTCGAGTTTAAATAAATGAAACAGAAGCTCACTATTGTAAAAGTAGGAGGAGCCGTAGTCGAAGACGAGACTCAGCTCACCCTGCTTTTAAGGGATTTTAGCGCCATAAGTGGGCACAAGGTATTGATTCATGGTGGTGGTCGCCGTGCTACTCAGGTAGCAGCCAACTTAGGCATAGAGTCGAAGATGGTGGGTGGCCGCCGCATTACCGATGCCGATATGCTCAGCGTGGTAACGATGGTATATGGCGGACTGGTAAACAAGAACCTTGTGGCCCGTCTGCAGGCCAACGGTGTTAATGCGCTCGGACTAACTGGTGCCGACATCAATGTCATCCGCAGCCACATGCGCCCCATTAAGGACGGTATCGACTTTGGTTTTGTAGGCGATGTGGATCAGGCCGACGGCGAGATGCTCTCAAAGCTCATTGAGGCAGGCATCACCCCCGTTATGGCTCCGCTCACTCACGACGGCCAAGGCCATATACTCAACACCAATGCCGACACCATCGCCAGCGAAACAGCCAAGGCTTTGGCCCCCTACTATGATGTAACACTTATCTATAGTTTCGAGAAGAAAGGTGTGCTTAGCAACCCCGATGACGACGACTCTGTCATCCCCTCCATCACCCGCGCCGACTTTGAGCGCTACAAGGCCGATGGCACCATCAGCGGCGGCATGCTACCTAAAATCGAGAATGCTCTAAGTGCCATCGATGCAGGTGTAAATAGAGTGATTATTACCCTTGCCACAGCCATCGACGGCCAAAGTGGCACAATTATTTCATAATTTTTTTGTTTTACTTGTAACATTTGCCCCAGGCTATTCGTCATATAATAAGAAGAGGATGAAAAAGATTAGTTTCCAAAACGACATCTTGCCCCTGAAGAACGAGCTCTATAGGCTTGCACTTCGAGTCACCCTCAACCCTGCAGAGGCAGAGGATGTAGTACAAGACACGATGATCAAGGTGTGGAACCGCCGCGAACAGTGGGACGAGATAGAATCCATCGAAGCTTTCTGCCTCACCATCTGCCGAAACCTATCTCTGGATAGGATGCGCAAGCTGGAAAACCAGAACCAGAGCCTTGAGGAGGGCGAGCATGATTCGCCCGACCACAGCTACTCCTCCAATCCTGAGGAACAGGCTATGCAGCGCGACCGAGTTGAGCTGATACGCCGATTAATAAGCGAGCTGCCCGAGAAACAACGTAGTGCCATGCACCTGCGAGAATTTGAAGGCAAAAGTTACAAAGAAATAGCGTCGATCATGGCTATAAGCGAAGAACAGGTGAAAGTAAACATCTTCCGAGCCCGACAAGCCATCCGACAAAAATATATAAAATCAGAGAAATATGGACTATAAGTACATCGAACAGTTGCTGGAGCGTTATTGGCAGTGTGAAACCACACTCCAGGAAGAGGCTATCTTGCGCACATTCTTCAGCCAGGAGGATGTTCCTGCCCAGCTAGAGCAGTACAAGGCTCTGTTTGCTGCCCAGCAGCATCAGGAGGTTCTTGGCGATGACTTCGATGCCCGTATTCTAGCAATGGTGGGTCAGGAGGAGGAAGAATCCAAGGCCAAGGTTGTAACCCTTACCTCGCGCCTCATGCCTCTGTTCCGTGCTGCTGCCGTAGTAGCCATCGTCCTCACCCTTGGCAATGCCGCTCAGGCACCATGGGATCGTGGATGGGACGACCCGAAGGATGCTTATGCTAAGTTCCAGCAGATGCACGAGGCCGACTCTGTCAACTCTCTCGGAACCATTCAGGCCGAGAACTTTGCCGACACAGTGAAGGTAACGAAAGATGCTCCCACCATTATTGAGTAAGATATTTTTTTCTATGCTTTCTTTATAATAAAACAAGTAAAACAAAAAACGAAGAAACTGTGAAGTTTCGTTTCTCTCAAATTTTCAGGAAATACTAACGCTGAAGTAAAGGCTGCCTCCGAACGCATCGGGAGCAGCCTTCTTCAATTCTATTCCCCCAATATTTCCCCTCCTGAGGTAGGAGGGGACAGGGGTGGTCTAATCAAGGGCTATGCCTTTTTCATCCTCAAATTCAACTGATAAATCGCCGGCACGAACATCAACAGCGAGCACCCTATCGCCATCATCACGCGGGCATCGCTGCCAAACATCTGCAACAAGGTAATGTCGCCCTTGCTGGCAGGGTCGATAGCCATCATCACATGACCGACACCAAAGGCCACCGAGTTGTTCACCCAGTGCACCATCACGCCAGGCAGAATGCTGCCACTGCGATAATAGAGCCAACCCAGCAGCAGGCCTGCCAGGAAAGCATGCGGCATCTGAGCCGGATTAGCATGTATCAGCGCAAACAGTACAGCCGATATAGTGATACCCACCCAGTGATTCTCGTTCCACTTCAGCAGCTCGCGTAGCACGGCGCCGCGTATGGCCAGCTCCTCTACAAACGGGGCAGCCAGTCCTATCACCACGTAGCCCCATGGATTCTTCATCAGCCCAACAAACAAGTCCTCAGCCCAGTTGGGCAGTTCGGGCATCGACTCCTGTAGCCACTGCGATGGCACCAGCATGCCAATAGAAGCCACGCAACACCAAAGCAGCACCGACCAGGGGCGCGTACGTATCCAATTAGGCGAAACCACGCTCCACTTCAGTTTCAGGAACAATGCGATAACCACGATATCTGTTACCACCGATGCTACTATCAGGCAGGGCACGCTGCTTTGAGGCTCTTCGTGCGTTACAATCTTCCAAACGGCCATCACAATAGCCCCTATCACCATCTGGATGGCGGCGAAAATGATGGTATAAAATAATGCTTTCTTCATTTCATATTGAGTATTTGTTCTACTTGTTTCTTGTCTTCCTCTAGCTGAGCCTTCAGCGTCTCCGGATTGTCAAATCGGCGTTCCTCGCGTATTCTTTCAATAAAGAACACCACTATCTCATGGCCGTACAGGTCGCCCTCAAAGTCAAAAATGTTCACCTCCAGCGTCTGTTTCTTGCCATTAAACGTGGGCCTTGTGCCTATGTTCATCATGCCATTCCTTATAACTCCGTAGCCCAGTATAGCCCTCACTGCATAAACGCCCGATGCTGGTATCAGCTGATTGGGGTCCGAAGGCTCCAGGTTAGCCGTTGGGAATCCCAGTGTGCTTCCTATGTGCTCACCAGGTTTCACTACGCCAAACACGCTATATTCACGCTTGAGTAAAGTTCCAGCAACTCTCACATCACCCTCTTCGGCTAGCAGCCGGCGTATCAGCGATGAGCTCACAGGCTCGTCAAAACCTTCCACCTGCAGCGACGAGCCTTGTAGCACCTCTATACCCATCTCGCGGCCATACTCCACGTAATCATCGAATGTATCTGTGCGGCCGCGGCCAAACCTATTATCGTAGCCTAGTCGCAACAGCTTCACGTTCAGTTTGTCCTTCAATATCTGCTGCATAAAGTCGCGTGCTGACAGCTGTGCCAGTTCCATAGTAAACGGCAGCACAACCAAATAGTCTATGTCACAGTCCGAAAGAAGTAATTCTTTATCCTCCTGCCTGGTAAGCAGCTGCGGCTTATAGTTGGCATCAAACAATTGGCGTGGTTGACGATCGAATGTAATCACCATCGATTTATACCCTGCCTGCTGGGCATCTATTATCATCTGCTGTATGATATGTCGATGGCCTACATGCACCCCATCGAAGACGCCTATGGTAGCTGCGCACTCCGATGGTATACTTATCTGATTAATATCGTATATTTTCTCCATTTGGGGTGCAAAGTTAGCCAAAAATCTGCAATTCTGCCCCGCGATACAAACATTTTTAGTTATTTCCTCTTAAAAATTTGGATATTTAAAGAATTCTGTTTACCTTTGCAGCCGCAAAACGTAAATTGCATCGGACTTGTAGCTCAGTTGGTTAGAGCAACAGACTCATAATCTGGAGGTCCCTGGTTCAAGCCCAGGCTGGTCCACCACGAAGTCTCAAGGTTAAACTTGAGGCTTTTTTGTTTTTAATGATTCCCAAACTCTTTCTCTCCAAACTCAGATGCTATCGGATACACGATGGACATGTGGCGGACATACGATGGACATTTGAGGGACATTTGAGGGACATTTACTAAAATGGCCCGTGTCCCATGCAGCTCGTAGTGCCCAATGCAGCATCAATAGCCGAAGCAATAGCCGCAATCATCTGCACGATAAAATTATAGGTTTCACTCTAAAGTAAAACTTTGTTAAAAATTTCGTTTCTCATACAGTATTTTAGTATTTTTGCATTCTCTATATGTGTACCTGACCATAAAAAGTTAGAGTTTTATTGAAGATATGAAAAAATATTTGTTGGTATTGGTCTGTATGATGGCAATCGTACGGAGTGTTAGGGCGCAGGAATATTTCTCTGCAGCTGCTGACTTTGCCCGACTGTATCAAGGTGTTGTCGAGCCACAGTATCCATTAGGACTGTGGCACGACATGCCTTATTACAAAGGTAGCACCGACTTGTGTAAGGGGCGCGTGAGCTATCATGGCGTGGTTTACGAAAACGTAGAGCTACGTTTCGACCTGTTTGCACAGAGGGTGGTGGTGTTATCGCCCATTGGCAACTACCTCTGTGTGCCCGAAAAGCAGCACATCGACTGGTTTGAGATGGACGGTCACCGATACGTGCACGATCCGGAGGACAGTCTGCGCTTTGCAGCCCTGCTGAGCGATGGCAGCACCAACGGCGTACGCCTGTATCACTGCGAGTGGAAGGACTACAACGGCGAAAAGGTGATTGACGGAAAGATATACCTGAAGACGCTGCTTACCAACGATTACTACACGCTTGTTACTCCCGACGGCGAGATGCATCATGTGAAGCGCGCATCGGATGTGGCCAAGCTGTTTCCCGAACAGAAAAAGCAAATCAAGAGGTTTGCCCGCAAGAATCACCTCTCGTTCATGAAGAGCCATCGCGAGCGCAGTCTGGCCACACTGGCTGGCAGCATCGAGGGCAAGCCGATAGCCGAGAACAAGCCTGCTACAGCTGCACAGCAAGCCACCCCAAGCACCACACAGCCTGCTGCACCCGCCCAACTCATCGACGAGAAGTCGCTCATAGCCGGCATCCCCGTTCTCGACAACGACTCGGTGGCCACATCGGTTACATCGTCGAGAACAAAGGTATATATCGTGCCAGGCGTGAAGAAGGCAAAGGCAAGCATTGCCGACGACCAAGAGCTGGCCGAGATTGTGGTTGTGGGCGGCCGACAGAGTGCCGTGAACAACATGATGATAGGCTCGGAGAAGTTCAAGCCCCAGATACTGAAGAACATCCCATCGGCCTTTGGTGAATCGGACATCATGAAGATAGCCCTCACCCTGCCGGGTGTTACCAGCGTGGGCGAGGCATCGAGCGGATATAATGTGCGCGGCGGTGCTACCGATCAGAACCTGATACTATTTAACGGCGGCACGGTTTACAACCCCTCGCACCTGTTCGGACTATTCACATCGTTCAACTCGGATGCCGTAGAGGATGTGGAGCTGTTCAAGTCGAGCATCCCGGTAGAATACGGCGGCCGCATCAGCAGCGTACTGAAGGTGAACTCGAAAGAGGCCAACATGCAGAAGCTGACGGGCTCGGCCAGCATAGGCGCCCTGACCAGCAAGGCCAATCTGGAGATACCTATCGTGAAGGACCACGTATCGCTGCTACTGAACGGACGAACCACGTATAGCGACTGGATTCTGAAGCAGCTGCCCGAAGATAGTGGCTACAAGAACGGTAATGCCAACTTCTATGATTTCGGTGGCGTGCTGACGTGGAAGATAAACAGCATGCACCGCCTGAAGGTGTTCGGCTATTGGAGCTACGACAAGTTCTCGTTCAGCTCGGACGACAACTACGGCTACAAAAACCGCAACATATCGGCCGAGTGGCGATCGATACTGAACGAAAAGATAACTGCCACATTCTCGGCCGGGCTCGACCACTACGACTATTTTAACGAAGACAGATACGTGCCCTCGATGGCCGCCCGACTGAGTTTCGGCATCGACCAGCTGTGGGCCAAGCTGAATATACGTCACCGCCTGTCGGAAAAAGAGGTGCTTACCTACGGACTCTCAACGCAGCACTACAATGTGCAGGCTGGTAAATACGAGCCCGTGGGCGAAGAGTCGTGCATCACCACCGACCAGCTTGAAAAGGAGAAGGCTCTGGAGAGTGCAGCATATATCGACTACGAGCATCAGTTTAACGAGAAGCTGTCTGTATCAGCCGGACTGCGCTATTCTATGTTCAATGCCCTCGGTCCGCGCAACGTGAACTATTACGACGCCAACGAGTTGCCATCGGAAAAGACGCTGCTGGAAACACGCCACGAATCGGGCATCATCAAAACCTATCACGCCCCCGAAATCCGTCTGTCGGCCAAGTATTTGCTGCAGGACAACCTCTCGCTGAAGGCTGGTTTCAACACCATGCACCAATATATCCACAAAGTGTCGAACACCTTAATTATGTCGCCTACCGACATCTGGAAGCTGTCAGACCTCAACATCAAGCCCCAGACTGGTTGGCAGGCTGCTGCAGGTATCTATCACGAAACAGCCAATAAGAACTACGAGTTCTCGGCTGAGGTGTACTACAAGCACATTAGCGACTACCTGAACTATCGCAGCTCGGCTGTACTCCTGATGAACCACCACCTAGAAACAGACGTCATCTCGACCAAGGGAAAGGCCTACGGTATAGAACTGCAGGCCAAGAAACCACTGGGCAAGCTGAACGGATGGGTGAACTACACCTACTCGCGCTCGTTGCTGAAACAGGATGACAGCCGAGTGGCCATGCCTCTGAACAACGGAGAATGGTATCCAGCCGAATATGACCGGCCGCACGAGGTGAAGGCTGTGCTGAACTACAAGTTTACCGAGAGATACAGTTTCTCGAGCAACTTCAACTACGCCACAGGCCGCCCCACCACGGTGCCTGCCGGCAAATACTACGACACGTATAATCACAGATACATGCCATACTATACCGACCGCAACAAATTCCGCATACCCGACTATATGCGCCTGGACCTTGCGTTCAATATTGAGCCTACCCACAAGCTTACAAGCTTCTTCCACACATCGTTCTCAATAGGTGTATACAACGCCCTTGCACGCAAGAATGCATATACCATCTATTATGTGTCCGACGGGAATAAGATACAGGGTTACAAGCTCTCGGTGTTTGGCACAGCTATCCCTTATGTTTCACTTAACATTCGATTCAACTAAGATATGATGAAACTGAGAAAAACGCTATATACCGCGCTATGCCTCATGGCTGGCTTATGCACGCTGTCGGGCTGTATCGAGGAATTCAATGCCGAAATTCCTTCAGACGAGACCAATCTGCTGGTTGTAGAAGGCTCCATACGCGCTAATGACTATAATACCTTCATTCTGTCGCGTACACAGACATTAGATGATTCGGATGACCGTGTGATTGAAAACAACGCCAGTGTATCCGTTCGCGGCACCGACGGCAGCGAGATTACGGCCTATTTAGTACCATATTCTGATTGTTACGGATGCTGGATCGACGCTCTGAACTCGAATGTGGAGTATTATCTGCATATTGAGGTAGACGGTGAGGTGTACGAATCGGAGCCTCAGAAACCTATGCCAACCGAAGGAATATCAGATGTAGCATGTGTGCAGAACACGCCCGAGAGTGACCTCGACATTCTGGTAACGCCTGAAAGCCCCGACGACCCCAGCACCATTCATTACTACCAGTGGACATACGAGGAAACCTGGGAGGTTCATCCTGACTATACCACCAACATGTATTATGATGTCAATCTGGGAAAGGGCATCTTTAAGATGCACCAGTTTCCTGAGCGCGGATGGATAAACGACACCGGTTCGACCATCATGGTGGGCTCAAGCCGTAATTACGAAAGTCAGCACATTGAGAAACTCAAACTGTACGACATAGATCGCAGCGACGAGCGCGTACATCACCGCTATAGCGGACTGATTCATCAGCGCGCCATCAGCAAGGCTGAGTACGAATACGAGCTGGCTCGCCGTCAGGCTGGCGACGAGATGGGCGGCCTGTTCACACCTATGCCATCGGCCCTGCCCACCAATATCCATTGTCTCACATCGAGCAAGCGCGTGATAGGATATATAGGCTGCTCGCTGAATACGAGCGCATATCGGTTCTTTATCAATGCCGACGATTACAACATCTACTATCCCTACAAACCAGATATGCGCTATTGGGCCATCAACCCCAGCAATGCCCTGTGCTTGCGATTAGTAAACGATGGCATGTACCTGTGTATATGGAAAGACGAGAGACTATCGGGGGGCGAACTGGAAACCGCCTGGGCATACGAATACCAGCTGGATGTAAGATATAGAGGTGCATACATTTATGAGCCGGATTTCTGGAAACTTGAAGAAAACGTAAGTTACTAAAATGAGAAACAAGATATTATCACTGATAGCCGCAATGGTGCTCGCTACAGGAGCCCTTGCAGAGAGTGTAAAGACCGACCGCACATGGTATCTGGCCGGCGAGGCCATGAAAGTGAGCATTACTGCCCACGACGCCACAGTAGCATACGCCGAACTGTGCGACACGTACGGGATGGCTGTTGGCATCGCCATCGATCTCAAAGAGGGATCAGGCGAGGGAGTCATCGAGCTGCCTTCCGATCTGCATAGCGGTTACTACGTGTTGTCGGCCTATACCCGCAACAACGCTAAGGTAGCCAACCAACTGGTAGCCATCGTTAACACACTGCATAAGAGTAAGGAAGACGACATCAAGTGGCTGCCAACCGACAGCTCGTCGTGCGCGATAAGCAACGGGACAGCCGAGCTGATAAGCCAGAAGGGCATAGAGGTTCGTGAAAGCGAAGGCCATATCATCAAAGCCCTGGTTAAGAATGCATATAACGGCAAGACCTTCAAAGGCAATCAGATTCGTCCATCGCTCAGTATCGTGGGCAAGCAGATACACTACTTTGAGGGCGATATGGTAAACGATTCCATCGCCGTGTTCTACACTTACGGCATCCATGGCAAGCAGCCATTGGTACTGTCGGCCATGTCGTACACAGGTGTCAGCCTGCCCATCGAGATGATAAGCCCGTTTGCCACCCTGCTCCCTAAGCAGTTGCCACATCTGGTGTTCCACTACAATCGACATGAGGTAGAAGCCCGCTCGCTCGACATGCAGAAGCATCAGATAGCGATTGCCCCGGCCAAACGCGAACTGCGTTTAGGCGATTTTGCCGACGACACAGCCGAAGAAGGTGTGCCACTGGATTATGATGAGAAAGTGTTCGGCATCAAGCCTGAGCAGACCTATAACCTCGATGAGTACCGACAGTTTTTCACCATCAGAGAGGTGCTGCTTGAATACGTGAAGCACGTCAGAAAAATCAAGAACAACGGTGTAACGCAGCTCATTGTTCGCAAAGAGCAAGAGTTCTATAACACCTCACTGCCTACGCTGGTACTGATTGACGGTATGCCCGTAACCGATGTAGAGCGACTGCTGAGGTATGATGCCCGTCGTATTCACTATATCAATATCTATGGTGGTCAGTACACGTTTGGCAATGGTGTTTACAATGGCATACTGTCGTTTATCACACGCTCAGGACGACTCACAAACTATCCCACCGAGCCCAACGTGCAATATCTGGTATACAATTTCCCTGAATAATATGACTAACTACAATACATATACACTCCAGAATGGACTCAGAATTATTCATAAGCCTTCGGTGGCGCAGGTGGTGTACTGCGGCTATCAGATAGCAGCGGGCACACGCGACGAGCTGTCTGGCGAAGAGGGTATGGCCCACTTCTGCGAGCACATGACGTTTAAAGGCACTCGCACCCGCAATGCCCTCCAGATCATAAACGGTCTGGAGCAGCTGGGAGGCGACCTGAACGCATTTACCAACAAGGAGGACACCACCTTCTATGCCGCCATCCAGAAGGAGCATATAGCCAAGGCGGTAAGTCTGCTCACCGACATCGTGTTTAACAGCACCTATCCACAGCATGAAATCGACAAGGAGGTTGAAGTGATATGCGACGAGATAGAGAGCTACAACGACTCACCAGCCGAACTGATATACGATGAGTTCGAGAACATGCTGTTTGAAGGTCATCCGCTGGGCCACAACATCCTAGGTCAGGCCGAGCAGCTACGCACCTTCAAGACCGAGGATGCCCTGCGTTTCGTGCGACGTAACTATCTGCCCGAAAAGGCTGTGTTCTTTATCTATGGTAATGTTAGCTTTAAATGGGTGGTGAAGCAACTGGAAAAAGAGTTTAAACAGAGTTCGGGTGCATTTGCAATGCCGAGCGGCAATCCCCTCGGCATTGCAAATGCCGATATTACCTCCAGCCTAATTACAAATTCGGCTGAACAAGGGGGAGCAGCTGAACAAATCATTAAAGAAATCGGCTCGCACCAGGCACATGTCATGATCGGAACCAAGGGTTACGACATCCACCACCCCATGCGCATACCTCTGTATCTGCTTAATAACATACTGGGCGGCCCAAGCATGAACGCCCGACTGAACCTGGCTCTACGTGAACGCAACGGACTGGTATACACCGTTGAGAGCACCATGGTGAGCTACAGCGATACCGGCATGTGGAGCATCTACTTTGGCTGCGACCCACACGACGTGAACAAATGTCTGCGACTGGTACGTCGTGAGCTCGACAAGGTGATGCAGAAACCACTGAGTGCCCATGCACTACGAACAGCCAAACAGCAGCTGAAAGGTCAGATTGCCATCGCATGCGATAACCGAGAGCAGTTTGCACTCGACTTCGGAAAGAGCTATCTGCACTACGGCTGGGAGAAAAACGTAGACAAGCTGTTTGAAAGCATCGACAAGGTGACTGCCGGCGACATACAAAAAGTAGCAAACGAGCTGTTTGCCACCGACAAATTGAAAGTGCTGATTTTCAGATAGCTTGCAGATAACTCCTTACCACCTTGCGGGCTGTGCCCAGGCGATACTCAACACTCTTGTAGTTATCGCCCAGAAAGTCGGATATCTCGCTTACCTTCATGCCATCGTAGATGTGCAGGCGATAAACCTCACGGAAGTTCTCGGGCAAACGAGCCAATCCCTGTTCCATCTGCTCAATCACCTCATGCATGGAATAAACCGAATCGGCCGAAAGCTCATCACTACAAACCTTACGGATGTAATGCTCGTAATCGTTGGCATTGGCAAGACGACGATTGATATCGAATATGATGTTGCGGGCTGTGGTATACACCAAAGCAGGCAGTGTGACCTCTGAAATAAGTTTGGTGGATGTGAGCAGACGCAGAAAAACGTTTTGTACCACGTCTTCTGCCTCTGCTCGTCCACTCAGGCGAGCACTTACATAATTAAGCAACTCGCCGCGGTGAGTAATGTAATAGTTGGTTATTAGGTCTAAATCTTTATTCATTCACAACCTTTTGAATCGTTCCATCCTCGTTATAGAACAGGCGCTGAACCTTAAGTGAACGCAGATGGGTGATATCATTCGAAGGAACGCAATCATGATAGAACAAGAACCACTCGCCCTTATACTGTACGATAGAGTGATGGGTAGTCCAACCTACTACAGGATCAAGGATAACACCCTGATAGGTGAATGGTCCGTATGGGTTATCGCCGATAGCATAGCAAAGCATATGGCTGTCGCCGGTAGAATAGCTGAAGTAATACTTGCCGTTATACTTGTGCATCCACGAAGCCTCGAAGAAACGATGAGGATCGCCAGCCTTCAGTGGCTGTCCGTCCTTATCAAGAACTACCACGCTACGTGGAGCCTCAGCAAACTGCAACACATCGTCGCTCATCTTAACAACAAAGCTCGACAATGCAGGCACATCGGCAGGAGCAAAGAGCTGAGTCTTCTTATCGGCAGCAGGTCCAAGGTCAACACCGCCCTCTTTCAGAAGCTTCTCTGGAGCCTGGTACCACTGTAACTGACCGCCCCACAGACCACCGAAGTAGCAGTATATCTGGCCGTCCTCATCCTTAAACACGCTAGGGTCAATAGAGAACGAGCCACGGATGGGGTGCTCCTGAGGCACGAATGGGCCCTCGGGCTTATCGGCGATAGCCACACCAAGGTGGAACACGCCGTTATAATCCTTAGCCGAGAAGATAAGATAGTACTTACCATCCTTCTCAACTACATCGTTATCCCACATCTGCTTCTCAGCCCACTTCACCTGGTCTACATGCAGAATCATACCATGATCGGTAATCTCACCGTTCTCAACATCCTCCATCGAGATAACGTGATAGTCTTTCATCTGGAAGTGACCACCATCATCATCGAAGGCAGCACCTGCCTCCCAGTCGTGCGAGGGATAAACATAAAGTTTGCCGTTAAACACATTAGCAGATGGATCTGCATAATAATCTTTGGGATAAAGATAACGTGGTTTCATATAACAAATTTCCTTTTTAGATATTAAACATTATTCTGGTTAGCAAACCTGCGGCGCGCTGCCAGCTCGGCCTGCATATTCTCATTATATTCTTTAGTAATAGGATAGTAATGCAGAGCAACCACCCCAACCATGAACAGTACAGCAGGCACAATGCTCGAAACAAGTCGGATACCCATCATGGCACTCTCGTTCTGGATAGTGGCCTCGCCACCTGATACATAACCGAACATAGAGATAAAGATACCCGCAATAGCTCCACCAAAGCCTAGACCCAGCTTAAGAGCCAAAACGATACCCGAGAAACAGAAACCCGTAGCACGACGATGATTCTCGTATTCTATATGGTCGGCCACATCGCCTATCATAGCCCATAACAACGGTATGGTAGGAGCGTAAGCCAGCGATCTTAGGAAGTTAATCAGGAAAAGCAGTCCCACGTCGGTAGGCTCCGGAATGCAGAACAGAGCAGTTAGGAAGGCAGTCATAGAGAGACATACCTTGAATGTATTGCGCTTGCCAAACTTATTGGCCAGATACTGCGAGAAGCAGATAACACCCACAAACTGCACGATAGCACCCATCATATTGAATACCGAGAAGCCTACAGAATAGGCATTATCGGGATGAAGCGTCATAAAATGTGACAGAAAATCGTAAAGCGACTTCTGATCAACATTATACTGGAAATAGAAGTTCATGGCCGATCCCCACATAGCTAATGTAACAAACAGTGAGAATGTAAGCAATGCCATCGAGTTCCACGATACGCTAGAGAATGTATTCTTGATATCCTCGCGCACGCTTATCTGCTGGCGTGGAGGCGGCTGTATGCGTTCTTTGGTTACAGCAAACGTTATAATAAAGAATATAAATGCTATGCATGCAAAGATGGCAATGGTACAAGTCCAGCCGTGCTGCAAGGTACTATCCTCGGAGAAATGATTGACCATAGGCAGCGTTAAGCCCTGAACAACAAACTGAACTATGGTAACGACAACAAACCTGACGGTGGTGATACTGGTGCGCTCGCGTATATCACTCGTCATCACACCGCCCAAAGAAGTATAAGGAATGTTATTGAACGAATAAGCCGTCATCAGAAGCACATAGCTGGCTGTGGCATACATAGCTACATGCGACTTTTCATGAATCCCAGGATTATAGAAGGCCAGTACATAGAACAAGCAGAACGGGATGACAGTCCAAAGCATCCAAGGACGGAACTTTCCCCATCTGGTATGAGTACGATCAGTAAGCAGGCCTATGCTAGGATCAACAATGATGGCCGACAAACTGGCTATCATCAATATCGAACCAGCAATCGCACCATTGAGTCCAAACACATCTGTATAAAACTTCAGTTGGAATATCATCATCATTTGGAACACAAGGTTTGCGGCGGCATCTCCTAACGAGTAGCCCACCTTTTCGCCTAATGAAACCTGCTGTGATGCAAACTTATTCATATACTGTTGTGTAAAAAACTGCTGCAAAGGTAGTGAAAAAATAACCATCCGACATTCTAAATTGTTACAGATGCTTTTCAAAATGTGTCATTGGGCAAGAAAATGGGTATTTTTGACATGTTCAACAAAGATTTTTGTTACTTTTGCAACATCAAAGCAACATTTTATGAAGAAATTATTATTTTTTTGCGCAACATTGTTTTGCCTTACTACTGCCGATGCAAAAATATCTATGCCCCAACTTTTCCAGTCGGGCATGGTTATGCAGCGCGGCAAAGCCATCCCTATATGGGGTAAAGCTGATGCAGGCGAGGCTGTAACCATACGATTCAATAAAAAGGAACACACCACCACGGCCGATGCCAACGGAAAATGGAGAATTGACCTCCCCAAGATGAAAGCAGGTGGTCCTTATAAACTAGAGGTGAGAGGTAAGAATGGAGAAGTGAGAGAAATCTCTGATATATTAATCGGTGACGTATGGCTATTGTCGGGCCAGTCGAACATCGATGTACATATTGAGCGTGTATATCCACAATATACTACCGAGATTGATAACTACGAGAACTCCAACATTCGTTTGTTCCGCGTACAGAACGAGACAAGCACGCATGGCGTGAAAGACGACATACGCCCCACCAGTATCAACTGGAAACCACTGAACAAGCAGAATGCATGGCCATTCTCAGCCGTTGGATACTTCCTGGGCAAAAAGATGTTCGAGAAAAACAAGGTAGCACAGGGCATCATCGTTAACAGCTGGGGAGGCACGCCCATTGAGGCTTGGATTAGCGAAGATTCGCTTAAGGCCGACTATCCCATGCTGATAAAGAAGACACAGATGTACCAGAGCGATGACTACATACGAGCCCAAATGCAAGCCAATGGTGCCGCTAATCGTCAATGGGATGCCATTTTGAATCAGAACGACCCTGGATATGCTGATGCAGCATGCGACGACAGCCAATGGACCACGATAAACCAAAACAACTGGGCATGGCGAGGCACAGGCAGCGTTTGGCTGCGCCAACATATAAATATAGATAAGGAACACGCGGGTAAACCTGCACGATTGTTACTTGGCACCCTATTCGACCAAGATATTACTTATCTTAATGGCAAGGAGATAGGACACACCTATTATCAGTATCCTCCACGCCGATATGATATACCTGAAGGCATGCTGCACGAGGGCGACAACGTGATAGCCGTAAGATTCATCAACAAATACGGTGCCGTTCACTTCATCCCCCAGAAGCCATATATGCTTTGCTTCGGCGACGACCGCATGTCGCAGAATCCCATGCCAAAAGATGTTATTCCCTTGGATGCGAATTGGAAGATGCACGTTGGTGCCGAGATGCCACAATGTCCAGGAGGTGATGTGTCGCTACAGAATCTGCCCACCACACTCTATAATGCAGTACTCTACCCGTTGGCACCCTATGCCATCAACGGAGTTGTGTGGTATCAGGGAGAATCAAACACAGGCAATCCCGCTCCATACGCCGACTATCTGAAGAAACTTCTGGGGTGCTGGCGTGATCGCTGGAACGACCAGCAGATGCCATTTGTCATAGTACAGTTGGCTAACTACGACGGACGCCAGCAGACAGCCTTTCCAAGACCGATAACAGCACAGCCAGAGCCTGTAAATAGCGGTTGGGCACAATTGCGCGAAGCACAGCGCACTGTAGCCAAAGCCGACGCAAGAGCCGAACTGGCAGTTATTAATGATTTGGGCGAGACCGTCGACATACATCCACTACGTAAGAAAGAAGTTTCCGAGCGCATCAGTCTTTGTTTCGATCGTCTATTATATAATAATAAGGTGAAATTATCGCCCGAGGTTGTATCAACTGAGGTTAAAGACAACGAGATAATACTTACCCTCGACCAGCCCATACAGTCGGGCAAGATTGAAACAATAGAGGTAGCAGGCACAGATGGCAAGTTTGTTAATGCAACAGCCACTGCCGAAGGAAACAGAATAACTATCCTCTCACCTCTAACTTCTCCGCTCTCACCTCTAAGCATCCGCTATGCTTGGAAAGACAACCCCCTGCAGGCAAACATCCGCTCACTAAGCGGTCTGCCCATGAGTTCATTCGAAATAACAATTAAATAACAATAGTAATTATGAGTACAACTAATGAAACCAAAGGCTTCTACAAGCTCTCATGGCTCCAGCGCATCGGCTTTGGCTCGGGCGACCTGGCGCAGAATCTGATTTTCCAGACGGTAGCATGCTACCTGATGATTTACCTCACAACAGTCTTGAAACTGAACCCGGCTTTTGTCAGCGGATTGATTCTTGCCGTTCGACTCATCGACTGTTTCTGGAGTCCAGTAGTAGGACGATATATTGATAACCGCAATCCCAAGCTAGGTAAGTACCGCTCTTACCTGCTGTATGGAGGTATTCCCCTTACAGTTGCAGCCTGCTTACTGATGCTTCCTCAGGTAGCCACTTGGTCAATGAGCCTGAAGATAGCCTATGCCACCATCAGCTATACCGTACTGAGCATGATCTATTCAGTAGTCAACATACCTTACGGCTCGATTATGGCCAGTATGACTCGCGATAACGATGAAGTTCTGATTCTTACTTCAACACGTATGGTATGCGCCAACATTGGTCAGATTGTTGTTCAGGCCGGCTTCCCCATCGGACTCGCCATGTGTGTACATGCAGCTATCGACTGGAATCAGGCCACATTTATGGCTATCGGTACCATCCCTGCATTCGTCATCCTTCCTGCTATGCCTATGCTGAAGAGACTGTTGGGCAAAAAAGGCCTTTATTATACACTTCTCTGCATTGGATTGGTTGGATTTGCCATCTTATTCACCATTGGTAAATTCTTTGATGTAGCAGATAATAATGCACTTGTTCAGACTGCAAAGGTTATGACTGGTGTCGGTCTTCTTGTAGGTTCTCTGATGTGGGCATTGGTACCTGAGGTTATCACCGAGGCTGAGTACCGTACAGGCAACCGTCCCGCAGCTACTGTCAATGCCCTTGCCGGTGTTGCTTTCAAGGCAGGTTTCTCAATTGCAGGTTGGATTACACCATTGGTAATGGGTATGATCGGCTTTAACTTTGCCAGCGAAGAGTCTGCACTACCTATCGAGCCAAGTGCTTGGTTTACGGTTACATGTGTATTCGCACTCGTAGGTTTTGTTCTCCTGATGCTTTGCTTCATGGGTAGCAAGGAGAATATCACCACCACCCCCGAAAAGCCTGTATCATTCGGCGAGATGTGGCAGGAGTTCAAGGCCAACAAGTGTCTCCAGCTGGTACTCAGCATCTTTGTTGTAGTATTCCTGGCATCATTCATCAGCGCTCCTGTAAATGCCTATTATACCAAGTTGGCCAACTATTCTGAGACCGCACAGAATGCAATTCTGCTGTTCACCACCATTATCCCCGCCATTCTTCTTATCATTGTAGGTTACCTTATTTATAAGTATCCTCTTACTGATGAGAGGCTTGATGAAATCAATCGTGAGATTGAGGCTCGCGGATAAAAGAGCAATTTTACGCAATATTTTGATAGAATAACTTGCAAGTTTCAAACTTTTTCCGTATCTTTGCCCACAAGAAATAATAATCGGGCAAAAGAATGAGCCAAAGAGCTATTAGACTACTAGCTTGTTTCTCATTGGTTATCATGCTTATAGTAGCATGCGGCGAACGGAAAGAGACAAGACTTGAGAAAAATACAGCCGACGGATTAGTCCTTAATGCTTACAAGCAGAAGGACTATCCGTTGTTGTTGGCTTTGGCCGATAGTCTGGAAAAGATAGGAGCGCTCTCTCCTGTAAAATCGTACTATTGGCGCGGCTATGCCAGCGATCATATGGGCAAGAAGCGTGCGGCAGAGTATTATTGGAAGAAATCAGGTAGTTCTATAACCGACTTCAAGAATCCGGAAGAGGTAGAATACTACGCCAAGTCAGCAAGCCGTTTAGCAAACCTTAAATGCGTGAAGGGCGACTATGAAGGAACACTGCAGTTTGCCATCCCTGTTGTTGAGAAACTGGAAGAGCTACACTGCGATACCACAAGCGATTACATCAACCTGTTGATATTCATAGGTTGCGGTCAGTCGCGCTTTGCCAATTTAGGCGAGGGTAACACCAACATCTTTGAACGTGCATATACAAAACATCTTGAGCACTTAAAGAACAATCCGTCGCAGGACGAATATAAATCAGCAATTGCAGGTATTGTCAATATTGCCTACAACTGCCTCACCATCCACCAATATGAAAAGACAGTGTATTGGTGCAAACGCTATGAAGAGCTATTAGACAAATACGAACAGCTTCCTGGTGCCAGTAGTTCTTATCTTGATAAGCAGCGAGCCCGCCAGAACATTTACAGTGCCACCGCATTGGCCAACCTCGACCAAGAGTTAGATGCGTACATTGCTTACAGCGAATTCAAAAAGACAGAGTTCAGCAAGAGTATAGAGGGTATATATGATGAAGGCGAATATCTGATTGATACAGAGAAATGGAGCGAGGCAGCCGACTGTTTTCAGCATCTTAACAAGTTGTTAGACCTCTACCATATGGAGTTTACATTCGACAATATTCAGAACTTTCTACTGAAGAAATACGAAGCCAACCGTATGGCAGGCCGCAAAGACACGGTTTATGCTGTGAGCACTTATATATGCGACTCGCTGAGTGCAGCTATCGACAGATATAAACATGAAGATGCGGCTGAGTTGGCCACCATATACGATACGCAGAAGAAAGAAAGTAAGATTGCCGAGCAGAAGGCATCCATGCTTCGCGAGCGCCAATTAGCTGCTCTGATAACTATCATACTCATATCAGCATTCTTCATTGCCTACATGCTCTACAAGCACAAATCTACCATCAAGCTTACCAAAGCTCACGAAGAACTGAAGGAGGCCTACAACCAACTTGAAGAGACAACATCGGCAAAGGAGAAGATTGAGAGCGAACTACGTATTGCCCGCCACATCCAGGAGTCTATTGTGCCCAACGAATTCCCACAGCGTGACGACTTTGAGCTTTATGCCTCTATGACTCCGGCCAAGGAAGTGGGTGGCGATTTATACGACTACTTGATTATCGGTGATTATCTGCACTTCTGCGTGGGCGACGTTTCAGGCAAGGGAGTGCCCTCGGCCTTGTTCATGGCACAGGCAATACGACTGTTCCGCGCCATGGCTAAGCGTGGCTACACGCCTGTAAAGATTGCCACCGAACTGAATGCCGAGCTGGTGGAGCACAATGACGATGGTATGTTCGTAACCATGTTCATTGGTATGGTACACCTGCCAACAGGAAAGCTCGACTTCTGTAATGCCGGTCATAATCCTCCTGTTTTGGGCAACGGTAACGAGAGTAAGTTTATCCCAATGGAATCTAATGCTCCTATCGGACTATGGGAAGGACTCCAGTTTACTGGCGAGGTCATAGAAGACATCCGCGGCCGACTGCTGTTTGTATATACCGACGGACTGAATGAAGCCGAGAATCCCCAGCAAGTTCAGTTTGGTGATGAGAAACTGCTTGACATTGTTAAGCGCACTAGCCAGATGAGTCCACGTGATGTGATAAAGACAATGAAGAGCGAGGTTAAGCACCATCGTAACGGCGCCGATCCTAACGACGACCTCAGCATGCTCTGCCTGCGCATAAAATAAATACTTTACTTTTTATATAACTGTATGATAAACGTTAAACACCTGTCGTTGCTACTTGTTATGGCCTTTACTGCCGTAACAATCAGTGCACAGGAACTTATTAAGAATGGTGATTTTGAACTAAACCCAAGAGTACAGCGCGGTACCAGCGCCACCACAGGCTGGGATAGCCGCAAGCCAGTAGTCGTTACACATGTTGATCCCATAAGTGCCAACAATCCCCACTATGCCGTTATTTGCTGCGATACACTCTATAACAGTGGTGTCGACGGCATAGATGTGGCCGAGGGTACTAAATACGACCTGTCGATAGCTCTGAGAAACATCCCTGCTGTCAAGGCCGAAAACCGCACTGAAGGCAACAAACTGGTCATCGTACAGTTAATTGACGAGCAATGCAAGCCCATTGCCGAGACAACCATCAGAGTTGAAGGCCAAGGATGGCAACAGTTCGACAGACAGTTCGCAGCCATCGCCACATGCAGCAAAGCCCGTCTGGCCATTATCGGCATTGGCTGTGCCAAGATTGCCATCGACAAAGTAAGTCTCAAGAAACATTAATACCATGTTACAAATTCGCTGTAAAAACAACAACGTTACAAAGAGTTTTCCAGAGGGCACATCGCTGGTAGATGTCTATCAGGAGTTTGCCCCCGATCTTAATATGACCTTCCCTGTGGTGTCGGCCAAGGTTAACAATGCCTCACAGGGACTCAAATTCCGTTTGTATCAGAATCGCGACGTCGAGTTTATCGATGCCCGCGATGGCTCAGGCCGCCGAGTATATGTTCGCTCACTGTGTTTCGTGCTCTACAAGGCTTCTTGCGATGTTTTCCCTGGCAGCAAGCTGTTTATCGAGCACCCGCTGTCAGGCGGATACTATTGCAACTTCAAGAAGCGCGGCAATGAGCCACTTACCGACAATGATATTGAGCGCATCTGCCAACGCATGCAGGAAATCATAGTCCAGGATATGCCTTTCCGCCGCACCGAGGCTACTACCGAAGAGGCCGTACGTGTGTTCAGCGAACGTGGCTTCTCTGATAAGGTCAAGCTGATTGAGACCAGCGGACAGATATATACCGATTACTATATGCTGGGCGATACTGTCGACTATTATTATGGTCCGCTTGTGCCCTCGGCTGGCTATCTGAAAGTATGGGGACTTGAGCGTCTGAACGATGGTTTGCTGCTACGTGTACCCGACAAGAACAACCCACTGAAACTATCAGAGAGGGTAAACATGCCTCGTACCTTCGAGATGTTTGCCGAAAAGGTACGTTGGGACATCATCATGCGCCTTTCGAATGCAGGCGATGTAAACAAAGCCATACTTCGAGGCCATGCATCTGAACTGATTCAGGTGAGCGAGGCTCTACAGGAAAAGAAAATCGTAAAGATTGCCGAAGAGATCGACCGCCGATTCCACGACGAGGAGAATCCCATCCGATTGGTACTCATCACCGGTCCTTCAAGTTCTGGCAAGTCAACCTTCTGCAAGCGTCTGTCGGTACAATTACTGGCCTGCGGACTGCGACCCTACTCATTCTCAACCGACGATTACTTTGTAAATCGTATCGACACTCCCAAGTTGCCCAATGGCCAGTACGACTTTGACAATATCGAAACCGTCGACTATAAGTTGTTAGGCGAGCATCTGGAGCGATTGATGAAGGGTGAAGTAGTAGAAGTGCCCGAGTATAACTTTGTGACCGGCAAACGTGAGTGGAACGGCAAGAAGTTCAAACTCAGCAACGACAGTGTACTCATCATCGAAGGCATCCACGCCCTGAACCCGCTGCTCACCAGCCAGATTGACAACTCTAAGAAATACAAGATCTATATCTCAGCCCTTACCAGCATCTCGCTCGACGACCACAACTGGATTCCCACACAGGACAACCGATTGTTACGTCGTATCATCCGCGATTACAACAAAGGCGCCTTCTCTGCCCGTGAAACCATCAGTCAGTGGAAGAGTGTTTGCGAGGCCGAGGACCAATGGATCTTCCCCTTCCAGGAGACGGCCGATGTCATGTTCAACTCGGCTCTTAACATCGAATTTGCCGTACTGCGCACCCATGCCGAGCTTATCTTGTCGTCAGTACAGAAGAACTGTCCCGAGTATTCCGAAGCCCACAGATTACTGAAGTTCCTGCGCTATTTTATCCCCATCAGCGATAAAGAAATACCGCCCACGAGCATCATGAGAGAGTTCGTAGGCGGCAGTAGCTTCAAGTACTGATAATTATAGCGAGTACTCAAACATAACCATAGAATAAGGTTCCAGAGTGAGGTTGAACTTCTTCTGGGCCTTAATTGTTTCTTTCTTTGGAGCGATGGGCTGAGCATCGTAGTTATTCTCGTCGTTAGGCTGACCAGCGAGAACTGTCTTAACAGCAGCCTTCTTCAAACCAAAGCGACTCAGGTTCACCTTGGCCTCCTTAGCCTTGTCAGAAGCATTTACCAGCTTAACATAGAGCTTACGGGTCTTGGCATTCAGCACAACACTCTGTCCCTGCAGGAAGCCGCTTTCCTGTCCTTCGGGCAGTCCCTTCCATCGTGGGGCTACATCAGGATTCTCAATATTAACACAGTCGCCATAGTAATACTGACCTGCACTCTGTCCAAACATCTGCTGAACATAATAACTGCATGTGAGGAAAGGACGCTCGTTGTCGAAGTAGATCAAATCTGGATTCCAGTTGGTTGCATTCTTCTTTGCGAAGAGAGGTGCATAAGAGGTCATAGACACTACATCGCCGTTTCGCTCAACATGAAGCAGATACAAACCCTCGGCCAGTGCATCAATCAGTTTCTTGTCCTTAGCAGCATACTCACCCAGATAAACCTTGGTCTTGCGATCACGTGGGTAGTAATCATACTGGCGTGAAGAGAGGAAGTAGTCGCGTGGCTCATAGTAGTGCTCATCGATAACTGGCATAGCAGTCTCATCTGCCAGCTTCCATCCATTCTCCAGATCAGGGTTGCCAGGATGAGAACCAGGACCAGCTGTACCTACGATGACAATCTCAGGATGAGCCTTGGTTACGCGATCATAGATATACTTGAAACGCTCTGCAAACTCTGGAGATATACGCTCCTCGTTACCAAGTCCAAGGTATTTGAGGTTGAATGGTTTGGGATGACCAGCATCGGCACGCATCTTAGCCCACTTGTTGGTAGCAGGATCGCCATTGGCCCACTCAATCAGGTCGATAGCCTCGTCAACCCACTCGTCCATCTCGCTCATAGGCACCACATCCTGAGCCTGATTCTTCATGCCCCAACCACCATTGGCGCCCTGACAGCTAACACCACAAGGCAGGATTGGCAGAGGCTCCATACCAGCATCTTCACAGAACTGGAAGTACTCGAAATAGCCGAGACCTACACTCTGATGATAACCCCAAGTGTTTTTAATCTGACGGCGCTGCTCCTTCGGACCGATAGTGGTCTTCCAACGATAGGTATTCCAGAAACCGTCGCCACCACCATGGACTACGCAACCACCAGGAAAGCGCATGAACTTTGGCTGGAGGTCGACCAATGCCTGAGCCAGATCCTTACGCAGGCCGTGGCCCTTATAGGTATCTTCGGGTATCAGAGACACAACGTCTACATCCATATCACCAGGAGTGAGAACTAACATCTGCAGAGCAGCCTTCTTACTGTCAGCAGTAGATGTGAACACAGCCTCATACTTGGTCCAATCCTTATTGCTTACTCTGATAGTGGTCTCGGCCAACAGTTTAGGATCCTTGGGTGGCCATCCTGGCTGTGGCTCAACCAGCACGATACGTACATTCTTGGCATCACCACTCACATTGCGCATAAATACAGAGAAGTTGTACTTCTCGCCTGCCTTTACTGAGATACCGCTGAAACCGTCGTTCTGAATACCAAAGCCAGTCCAACCAGTGTAGTCGTAATACTGCTTGGCACGCTCAGTATGCAGACGCATATAGGTTGCATTGTTAGCATGAACAGGATTATCCATACGTGGCTCAATCCATCCAGTAGAGTGGCCTGGGCGGATCATCTTCCAGGCGGTACCTGGGCCCCAACCGTCTTTCTCAACAGGACTATACTCGAACGAGCCGTTCTGTAATAACTCGGCATAGAGTCCACCATCGGCCGAGCTGCTGATGTCCTCGAAGAAAATGCCAATCAATTCGTCGCTGATAGCCTTACCGCCTATTGGGGCTTTCATTGGCTTTTGGGCATTCATACCCATCGTGGCTGCCACGAGGACAGCACTAAGCATTGTTCGTTTGTACATAGTTTATTTATTGATTGTTACTAATGAGTCTCACTTCGTAAATCTCGCCAACCTGCTTGTGGGGCTTGGCTACGAACTTGATGCGTACCTGCTTCTTACCCTTCAGCAGCTCAGCTGGGATGGGATACTCCTCGAACTTGAACTGCGAGGTGCGATACTTGCCCACAAGGTTAACCGTTGTCACCAGTGCATCATCTACAAAGATGTCGAACTCTGGGTTCTTCCAGTCGCCTACGCCCCAATACTTCAGACGCAGACTCAAATTGGTCTTTCCGCCAGTCTGCATCAGATAGCTGAAGTAATGACCATCGCGAGCATCACGGAAGAATACGTCGTTGGTGTTTCCTACCGTCGAGTTGTCGGTCTCCATAAAGTGGTCGCTCTCAGGCTGCTGTTCGCCTGGCTGAACCTTATCGGTGGTGCGAGCCTCGAGAGCCTGTCGCTCCTGTTCCTGCTTGGCCAGGTTATCAAGATAGCCCTTATAGCTATCCTCAGAGAGGGCCAGCCAATACATCATATAGCGTGAATCATGAAGCTCAAAGAATGGCATCAGCTCGTTTCTAATTTCGTTTACCATCTTGGTAGATAGTGTGAAGTGCAGAGGCTTACCAGCTACGGGCTGCAACTGATTGGCAATGCTCTCGATATCGTTATTAATTAAGATAGGTGCCTGGTCGATAGGCAGTTTCTTACCAACAGCCAACTGTCCGAATCGGCTGTCATCAGCTATCAGCATAGCCAGATCCTCAGTACCTGTCTTCATGGCCAGCATGATAGGACCATGCATCAAGGCAATATACTGCGAAAGGTTAGGCATGTATCTCACACTGTTATGCATGGGGAACTGAATATCAACCACATCACCCTTCTTCCACTGGCGGTCGATGGTGACATACGACGAAGGGCCAGTAACGATGCTGACGGGTTTTCCATTCACCTTTACCTCGAACTTTCCTGGCTTTACCCAACCTGGATAACGAACCTGAAGAGCAAACTTACCCTTGCCTTGAGTAATAGTGATGCGACTTGACTCGCTATAAGGGAAGCCTGTTTCCTGACGAAGTTGGATACCCTTGGCCTTCCAGTTCAACTCTGAAGCCACAAAGAGATTCACAAACAGGGCATCGCCATTGTGGGTATATACAAACTGACCATATTTGCCATGATTCTCCATACCTGTACCCACGCAGCACCACATGGCCTCGTTTGGCGCAGAGTAGTTGCGATAATGACGGGGACGAGCTGAGGTGAAGTAAACATAGCCTCCATGCTCAGGATGCTGGGTTGACAGGATATGATTAAAAGTAGCCAACTCGTAGAAATCGGCAAAACGAGCCTCAGGGTTACGACGATGCAGATCCTCAGTCAGCTTCAGCATATTATTGGTGTTACAGCTTTCTGGACCATCGATATCCTGAACAAAGTCCTGACAAGCCTCCTTGCTGGGGAAGTGTTCGCGACGGCTATTACCACCAAAGGCCAACGAACGCTCGCCAGTAACAATCTCCCAGAAGTAAGCACCTGCAGTATGATAGGCCTCATCACCACCCAATTCTGCAATGCGCTCGAAACCAATCACCTTGGGCACCTGGGTGTTAGCATGCATGTTGTCCAGACAATCGCGACGCTGCATCAGCGGGTTGAGCAATCGGCGATGTGAGAACCTGCGGGCCACATCCAAGTATTTCTGCTCGCCTGTGATGGCATAAGCATCAGCCAGCACCTCGTTCATGCCTCCATGCTCAGTGTCGAGCACACGCTCCATCTGAGCATCGGTAAGTCCTGCTGTCAGGTCGATAGCCCAATCGCAGAATCCCAGGAAGAGCTGCTTGGCCTGTTCGTTGCCACAATACACCCAGGCATCGCGCAGTCCGGCATACATCTTGTGTATATTATAGAAAGGTACCCACG
Source organism: Xylanibacter ruminicola (assembly GCF_900142525.1). Lineage (GTDB taxonomy): Bacteria > Bacteroidota > Bacteroidia > Bacteroidales > Bacteroidaceae > Prevotella > Prevotella ruminicola_A. Next base: position 221,034 of record NZ_FRBD01000004.1, read on the forward strand.
CGCTATAGTAGGCTCCAAAGTCACCCTTCTTGAAGTTACCCCACACACGATCACTACCAGGCACGCCACCTACATAGCCTTTTCCCCATGCAGGATGGTTTTTGGCATTGGCATCGGCACAGGCCTGCAATTCGCTGATAAAATATTCCATTCGCTGGCGGCATTCCTCGCTACCAGTAGCAGCATTGATAGCCATAGCCGTGAGATAGTGTCCACCCACATGTCCATCCAAGCCATCCCAGTTAGGATACGATTTGCCTTTAGGTGTTAGTCCTGCTTCCTTCAGATAAGGCGCCAACAAGCGGTCGCAATCATACTTGAGTAGCGTACTGATATTCAAGTCGCGAGCCTTCTTTAACGGCCCGTCAAGCAGAGTTACATCTCCCAAAGGGAATTCATCGGCATAGAGTCTGTCTTGCGCTTGGACACTCATTGCGGCCACCGCAAGCATTACTGTTAGAATTGATCGTTTGTTCATACTCAGGTTTCAAATAAATGCAATTTGGTGCAAAGATAGTCAGAAAAAACCAAACGACCAACAATATACCCTTAAAAGCAACAAATCCTATAATATTTGATACATTTTCAACTATTTTTCTTTATGACTTGGTACACATCTTCTATATGATGAGCAAAGGGTCCTGTATGCTCAAGTTTCAGCGTACACATGGCAGCGGCAAACTGTCCACTCTCGGCATAGCCCATACCCTTAGCACGGGCATACAGATAACCAGCACTATAGGTGTCGCCACATCCCGTAGCATCCACCAGTTTAGCTGGCGGAAAAGCAGGAGTCTCATAGAACTTACCGTCGGCCAGAATCATAGAGCCGCCACCTCCTAATGTTACTATCACCTCACGTACTCCCCAATCATGTATCTGCTGGGCAGCCTCACGAGGATTGGTAATGCCCGTAAGTGTCAGGCACTCCCACTCGTTAACCTTCAGGATAGCCGTATGCTTCAGCAATCTCAGCTTGTCAGTCCACTCCACAGCTTTTACCTGTTCGCCATCCACCTTGCGCAGATAACCCTGAACGTCTATGCTCACATCACCCTTACTGGCCAGATACTCTACTATCTCTGGTGCAAAGTCATCTGCCAGCAAAGTACCCAGATGATACACGCGAGCCTGTTCATCTTTTAACTGATCGAGCGTAAATGGTGCCGACTTTGCCAAAACCCGCTGGGTTCGGTTGTCCATATTTTCACCATACTTATTCTCGAAGAACACATTTGTAGGACTTTCAAAGGCTGTTACCCGAATACCTGCCTTACGTAGTTTATCGACTTCCGGCATCACCTCCTGGCTCACCGAAGTAATCATATGGAATGACGGAGATTGAGATTCTTCTCCTTCCGAATTCTTCAACTTTTCTATAGCCCAAGCCATATAATACGCCGATCCGCCAGCACAATGGGCTGTCATTGGCGGATTTTGTGTGATAATCCTATCACGAGTTATATGCCCTATACAACAAATATCTGTCATAATATCGACTTTTAATTGAATAAAATCTTCTTTTTGGATGCAAAGATAACATTTTTTTGCTAAAAATTTTGTTTTATTCAGAAAATATACTATATTTGCAGCGAATTATTCGTTACTACTAATATTGTTAATGACCAAAAGAACGTTGTTGCAGTTTATTCTGCTTTGGGCGACAATCATGTCATCAGCGGCACAGACGATTTACGATGTGACGGTTGCAGGAGCTATTGGCGATGGTATCACAGACGATGCCGTGGCCATTCAGCGCGTTATCGATCGCTGTTCGCAGGAGGGAGGCGGCAGAGTATTACTGCCACGTAACCACACTTTCCTGGCTGGCCCCATCGAGCTTAAGAGCAACGTCGAATTATACATCGAAGCTACAGCCACACTGAAAGCCAATCCCGATGAGAGCATTTACCACCTGAGTGCCTTTGGCGAGAACCGAGGCGAAGGTATGTTGTGGCTCTGGGCCAACCACGCCGAGAATATCAGCATTTGCGGTAAGGGCACCATCCACGGAAATGGTATCGCTTTTATGGGAGCTGAGTTGAGCGACAGCTACGAGCTGAAGCCTCTGGCCGACCAGGCTTTCGATCCACGCCCTCATGTACTGACACTTACTGATGTCAAGAACCTCACCATCCGCGATGTAACCATCAAAGAGGGTGCTTATTGGACAGTACACCTGATTGGATGCAACGAGGCAGTCATCGAGGGGATCAATCTGCTGAACAACCTGAAGATCCGCAATGGAGATGGTATCGACATCGACCATTCAAAGAATGTTCGCATCGCTAACTGCCACATTACTAGTGGCGACGACTGCATCTGCCTGAAGAACCGTCGCGAGTTCGAGCAATACGGCTCTTGTCACGACATCACCGTCACCAACTGTGTCATGTCATCTCGTTCTTGCGCCATCAAGATTGGTAGCGAGAACATGGATTCTATATATAATGTAGTATTCGACAACTGCATCATCACTGGTTCAAACCGTGGTCTAGGTATCCAGAATCGCGACGAGGGTACTGTGACCGATGTGGTTTTCTCGAATATCCAACTGGATTGCCACCTGTGGAGCGACGTATGGTGGGGAAAGGCTGAGCCAATCTATGTAACCAGCTACCCACGCGCCAACGGCAACCACAAGGATGCCAACTGGCGATTCCCCAAGGGACAGATTGAAGGCCGTTGCGGCGAGGTGAGCCGTATCTACTTCAATAACATCACCGCTACCAGCGAGAACGGCTGCTTTGTAGGTGGCGACGTAGCTGGTAAAGTGAAGGATATCTTTTTTAATAATGTACGCGTAAGACTTCTTGGCGAAGGCAGCCGCAGCATGGACAAACGACCATGCAAAGGCGAAGGTTTTATCAAGGCCAACCTGAAAGCCATGAAGAGCATGAAGGTTCCTCTGATAACCGAAAACGCTACAGTTGTGATTGAATAACAATTTAAATAATTTCTTTTATACTAACTTTTATTAATAATTATGCAAAAGATCCTAAATCTCAAGCAAGGAACTCAGAAGGCCATGTTCTTCGTGTTCTTTCTGTTGTGCAGTACAGTGATGCTGGCACAGAACAAGGTGTCGGGAACTGTACTGGACGCTACCGGTGAGCCTCTGATTGGCGTAAGCGTTCTGGAGGCAGGAACCAACAATGGTGTAGTTACTGATTATGATGGTAACTTCGCACTCACAGTTAAACAAGGCGCCAGACTTACATTCTCGTATGTAGGCTACAATTCTCAGACTCTCCCTGCCCAGAACGGCATGAAGGTTACTCTCGAGGAGGACAACAAGGTGCTGAACGAAGTTGTAGTAGTAGGTTATGGTACTATGCGCCGTAAGGACGTTACCTCATCTATTACCACAGTTAAAGCAGAGGACTTGAACCGAGGTGTATTTACCGATCCAGGTCAGATGCTGCAGGGTAAGGTGCCCGGACTGGTTGTTTCTTCAACAGCCGACCCAAATGGTTCACCAACCATCACGTTGCGTGGTGCTTCTACACTGCGTACAGGTGCTATGTCGCCATACTATGTTGTAGATGGTATTCCTGGTGTTGATATCTCTATTGTATCTCCTGATGATATCGAGAGCATCGACGTACTGCGTGACGCTACTGCTACCGCTATCTATGGTTCTAAGGCTGCCAACGGTGTTATCATCATCACAACCAAGAAGGGTGGTGAGGATAAAACCAATGTTACCTATAATGGTTATGTGGCATTCGACAATATCCTGAAGAAGTACGATGTGGCTACTGCTGCAGAATTGCGTGAGTACGCCTCGAAGAATGGTGTTACTCTTAAGGATGGAGGCGCTAATGTTGATTGGCAGAAGGAAGTGCTGCGTACAGGTATTAGCCATAATCATAACTTAGGTATTACTGGTGGAAATGGTCGTACCAACTATATGATTAGTGGTAACCTGATGAAGCGTGAAGGTGTTATTAAGATGACAGGTATGGATCGTTTCAATTTACGTTCACTTGTTTCTACTAAGACGCTGAAGGATCGCCTTACTCTGTCGATGAGTTTGAATGCTATGTATGGTAAGCACTTTGGTGTGCCTACAGGTGACAAGGGTGCTTCTGTTCTCGATGCGATGAACTACTACTCGCCAACCAATCCTATCAGAGAAGCTGATGGAACTTGGTCAATTGGTAAGGGATCAAAGAACTACAACCCACTGGCTCTGATGGAGGAGAATATCTCTGAGACCATCTGGAAGCGTAACCAGTTTATCGGTAAGGCCACACTTGAGATTCTGAAGGGCCTCCTTTGGAATGTAAACTATTCTTGGAGCAACTATCAGAGCACATATAGTGCATACAATACTCGCGATTCTCAGATTGAGGGTGTTGGTAATAAGAATGGTCAGGCCAGCCGCAATACCTATTTTGGCTACGAGCAGACCTTCGAGACCTATCTGAACTACGGCTTTACAACAGGTAAGCACAAGATTGACCTGATGGCTGGTTACACTTGGGAAAAGAAGAAGAACAATGATGGCTTTGGTCTGAGTGTTGAGGGGTACTATAATGATGACCTGACATGGTATAATATGTCGTATGCACAGACTATTCTCGGCGTTCAGAACTCTGTATCAAGCGGCTATGTTGAGAATGTAAAGAACATCTCGTTCTACGGACGTGCCAACTACTCGTTCGATAGCCGCTACATGCTGCAGGCTACTATTCGTCGTGATGGTTCTTCAGTATTCGGTAAGAATAACCGTTGGGGTACCTTCCCATCAGTATCAGCTGCATGGAACATCACAGAGGAGAGCTTCATGAAGAATCAGAAGATTTTTGATAACCTGAAGTTGCGTGCTGGTTATGGTGTATCAGGTAATGCTATGGGATTCGATATTTATTCTTCATACGAAACTTATGGAGCTTCTGGTACATTTAAATACGATGGCAAGACCTATCGTACTTATGGTGCTACCAAGAATGCTAACCCTGACTTGAAGTGGGAGACCACATCAATGCTGAATATCGGTCTTGACTTCGCATTCTTGCGTGGTCGTATCAACGGTACTGTTGAGGTTTATAACAAGAAAACTAAGGATCTGATTTGGGGCTATCCTGTTTCTACTACACAGTATGTATATGGTTGGATGGATGCTAACGTTGGTGAGATGACCAATAAGGGTATTGAGTTCTCGATTAATGCCGTTCCTGTTCGCACTAAGAACTTTACATGGAGCACCACTATCAACCTGTCGCATAATAAGAACAGAGTTGACAAAATGCAGAACGAGACTTATCATACAACTAACCTGTCTCAGGGTGATCCTGACGTAGCTGGTGTTTCTTCTGATGGATGGACCCAGCGTATTATGGAGGGTGAGCCTATTGGTACATTCTATACCTATCAGTATGCAGGTACAGTTAATGGCCGTTCAGAGTATTATGTATTGGACGAGAATGGTAATCGTACAGGCGAAACCACAAATAACCCAAGTCTGAAGGATCGTTCTATTACAGGTTGTGCACAGCCTAAGCTGAATGCAGGTTGGAACAATACCCTGACTTATAAGGATTGGAGTTTGAACGCCTTTATTACTGGCGTATTCGGCAATGATGTTTACAACAGCCCACGTGCTCACTACACCAGTGCACAGTTGTTCTCTGATGGAAAGAACGTGCTGAAGGAGTTCCTGTCGTTCCCAGCTGGTGATGCTTCTGGTTCACTCCCATCTGACCGTTGGATTGAAAAGGGTACCTATGTTCGTCTGCAGTCTCTCTCTCTGAGCTACACATTCCGTAACTGTTTCAACAACTGGATTCAGGATCTTACCCTCTATGGTACAGCTAACAACCTTCTTACTATCACCAACTACAAGGGACTTGATCCTGAGGTTAACCTCGGTGGTATCGACCCTGGTATTGACTATCGTTGGAGCCGCTTCCCACACGCTCGTACCTTCATGGTTGGTGTGAAGATTAACTTTGGCGATGGCAAGAAGAAATAAAGTTATTATCATTTAATAAGATTCAAGTATTATGAAACTAAATAAAGTATTCCTTGCAGCTGGCATGTTTGCCGTAGCGTTAACCAGCTGTACCAACTTGGACGTAAATCCAAGTTCACAATATACTGAGGACCCCAGTAAGAATTCTGGTGTAGATCCTATGATTATGGTAGAAGCAAAGATGGCTGACGTTTATTTCCATCTTTCAGGAACACTTGGTCGTCGTTATATGGAGGCTCAGTGTCTTGCATCAGATGAGTTTACACCTCTTGCTTTCGATGGAGGTTATTATGATAGTGGTACTTACGCTCATCAGGCACTTCATGACAGTAGAGCTACTGATGCTTCACTTGATTGGTATGATGATGTTACTTCTGGTATCACAAAGGCAAATACTGTACTTGAGGAATTGGGTAGTAGTGCTTCGGCACAGATGACAGCTCCAGCTCGCGCCATGCGTGCTTACTTTACATGGGTGTTGATGGATAGTTTTGGTGATGCACCTATTCTTGAGAAGGTGCCTGCCGAAGGTGAGGTTGTTGCCCGTTCTCCACGTAAGGAAGTTGCCGAATGGATTGAAAGTGAGCTTATTGAAATCATTCCTTCGCTGACAGATGAGTTAACAGAGAATACATACGGTAAGCCAACAAAATACATGGCTCAGGCATTATTGGCTAAGCTTTACATCAACTGGGCTGTTTATACAGCAGAGTCGGTTGACCAGTATGATGCAGCAACTGCTGCCAATCCAAAGCTTGATGCTTGTGTTGAGGTTTGTGATGAGATTATCAATAGCGGTAAATTCAATCTCGGTTCTGTTGACTATCTTCACAAGTTCTCTTATGATAATGGTTCTCATGTAGAAGACTTTATCTATGTTATGCCTTATGATGTACTTACCCTTCCTGGTATGCAGTACGCTCGTCCTCGCTCGTTTAAGCAGATGAAGGGATTACTCCCCAACTATTATGGCTCAACCGAAAAATTCACTAATTCGTTTGGTGGAAACATGGTTGTGACACCTGAGTTTGCTAAGTTGTTCTGTCTCGATGGTGACATCCGTAACCTCTGTATTCTGCGTGGCGATGTTTACAATCGTGATCCCAAGACTCTGCAGCCAACTTCTGAGCCTTTCATGTATAATAATAAGCAGGTGCACTTTACAGAAGACATCACACTCATTAAGGAGGATAATACTATCGATGTTGGTAATGACGATAATGCTCTTCAGCAGGGTTGCCACTCAATCAAGTGGTTCCTCATCCCAGGTGACTACAATGTAAAATACGAGCCTGGTAATAAAGATGGACGTAGCCAGTCTAATGACCTTCCAATATTCCGTTATGCTGATATCCTGCTGATGAAGGCTGAGGCCCTTGCACGTATAGGTAAGACTGGTGCTAAGGATCTCTTCAATCAGATTCGTGCTTACGCTGGTGCACCTCAGATTACTGCTGAGCCTACACTGGAGGAAATCTACGAGGAGCGTGGTCGTGAGTTCTTCGATGAGAACTGGCGTCGTAACGATATGATTCGCTTTGGTCACTTCGAGGATGAGTTCTTCCCTCATTATCAAGGATTCCCCGATGCAAACTTCGACAAGCGTCATCGTATCTTCCCTGTAAAGCAGTCAGTGCTTGACCTGAACCCAGGTTGGGAGCAGAACCCAGGTTACTAATCTTTTATAGATAATAACCCTATTAATAAATGCTGGGCAGTCACCACGGTGGCTGCCCAGAATATTGAGATAGTGGTTCATCGTGGAGCCAATGCCCTGGCGCCCGAGAACACCATTGCCTCTACCGACTCTGCGCTGAAATATGGTGCAACATGGATAGAGCTGGACATACGCAAGTCGAAAGACGGCGTGCTTTTCAACCTGCACGACGAGACACTCGACCGTACCACCAACGGTAAAGGAAGACTTGCCGATATGCTTGCTAAGGATGTCGGCAAACTCGATGCCAGCAGCTGGTTTAGCCTATTGTATCAAGGCGAACCCGTTCCTACCATAGCCTATATGCTTGACTACCTGAAGGGCAAGGCCAAAGTTTTTTTCGACGTGAAGCGTGGAACACCCATTCCTGCCTTGATTCACTTAGTGCGAGAGAAAGGCTTTGCAGATAACAGCTTCTTTTGGTTTGCCGACGAGGGCATGCTCCGTGAGTTTATTACACTGGCCCCAGAAATGAAGATCAAGGTAAATGCAGGGGATATTGACCGTCTGAAGTATTGGCAAGCCATCTGTAAGCCATCCTTTGTAGAGATAGCACCAGAAAAGATTACAGATAAATTCCGTAAATACTGCCACAAGCATGGTATAAAGGTAATGGCAGCATGTCAGGAAGATGACACTTCGCAGTTCCAACTGGTCATCGACAAACAAGCCGATATGGTCAACCTCGACCGCCCTGAAGTATTCCAACCTTTACTCACAAAAAAGCAGAACGCTGGTTATTAATCTCTTGTAGATAATGCAAACTCTAAATATCTAGGCAGTCACCGCAAGGTAGCTGCCTAGAGTTTTTTATAGTCCTCTGCCTAAAGGACTCGAGTCCTTTAACCAAAGGATTGCAGTCCTCTAGGCAGAGGACTGCAATCCTGATTACGTAAGGACTGAGCTTACTATTAGTCTGTCCAGTTCAAATGCTTCTCATAGGCATCGAACTCCAAGTGTTCGAGACCTATTTCCTTTTGTACCTCTTTTACCTCTTTGGATACATCTACAAAGATACAACAAATATTCAAAAATCAACAGGAATAACGCAAAAAAGAGACGCAACCCAGATAAGAGCCGCGCCTCATTTAATTATAGAGAGAGGAAACTATTTCTTTTCTACTGTCAGCACACCATTGGCGATGCCGTTTGTCAGGTCGATAGTGAAGACGAAGGTATCGCCATCGTTCAGCGTAGCACCATCCTTCAGGAAGATGTTGCCGTTGTCGCTATCGGCTGCATTCACACGGAACCACTCGTTGTCGCTGTCCAGGTGGTAGTTGCCACCCTGACCGTTGAACTCAATACCCCATGATGGCTGGCCGAAGAACTTGAAGTTGATATCTGATGCTGCAAGCTGCTGACCAACTGTCAAGGTCATGCGATACTTCTTGGCGGCGATAGGCGCCATACACTGATCCCAGTCAGGATCGGTCCACCAACTCTTGTTATTGTCTGAAGTCAGGTAAGGCTTGTTCACGCAGTTAGAACCAATCACCCAGATAGAGCCAGTACCGTCTTCCTGCATAGTAGCAGCCGAGCCATCTTCGTTAGCAGGATAAACCTGCAGATACTTATAATCAGCGTAGGCCTTCAGGTTGTAGGTTCCATTGATACAGAGGAAGGTGTAAGTACCATCGTCGTTCTTCTTGAAGAAGTCGTTATCAACAAACCAGTCGTCAGCTACGATGCCACCAAACTCGAAGGTCATACCCTTCTTGATAGTCATAGTCTGGATGGCCTTATCCTCAAGCTCTACAGTCTGCACGCCAGCACCAGCGCCCTTCTTAACGATGAGCTTACCGTTAGCGCAACCGGCAGTCAGATCGACGGTAAAGATATAGGTATCGCCTTCGTTCAGAGTAACACCATCCTTGAGGTAGATATTTCCGTTGTCGTGACCGTTACCATCGCCCACGCCGAAGATCTCGCTGTCGCAGGTGAGTGAGTGGTCGCTGCCATCGCCCTTGAACTCTGTACCCCAGTTAGGCTGGCCGAAGAACTTGAAGTTAACATCGGTAGCAGAGAGCTGCTTGCCAACAGTCAGCGTTAACTGATATACCTTGTTACGAATCTGCGATGTTGCCTGATCCCACTCTGTACCTGTCCACCAGCCGTTATTATTAGAGGTGGTGAGATATGGCTTGTTGATGCCATTGCCACCAATCACCCAAAGGGCGCCAGAGCCATCTGCCTGAAGTGTAGCAGGTGCATCCTTGGTACCAGCATAAACCTGCAGGAACTGATAATTAGGATAAGCAGTCAGCGTATAAGTACCATCGATAGCGAGGAAAGTATAGGTATCATCGTCGTTCTTCTCGAAGAAGTCGTTGTCGATGAAATAAGAATCGTCTACAATACCCTGGAAGGTGTACTGGCGGCCCTGAACCATCTCACGGGTCAGCACGTTGTCGCTCTCGGTAAACATCAGCGGAGCTACAGTAATCTCCTCAAGAGGTCCATAGGTATAGTCGCGAGTGTTGAATGTTACCTCAACATCGCCCGATGAAACGGTCTGGAAGTCGATATTACCCTTCTGACCAAGAACAATCTCAGAACCGTTGCTACCAAACACCCACTCACCGTCGCTGGTCTCAAAGTGACCCTTGAAAGCTGTCTGAACTGTATTGAAGGTAACAGAGTAGTTATAGTCATCACCCTCGGTCATAGGATAAACCTCATCATCAGAGGTAACGAACTGCAGATTGCTGAAGTGTGGGCGCTCTACCTGAACAGGCACCTCGACAATGGTCTTTGAGGTGGTAACGTTCTGCAGTGTCAAGCGTACGATAGCCTCACCATTAGGGATATACTGCAGGAAAGGCACATTCAGGCTCACGTTATAGTCGCCCTCGGTCTTAGTGCGGATAGTTTTCTGGTCAACTACCTCGCCGCTGAAACAGAGTTCAGCTTTGAGGGTTGAGAGAGCAGTATGGGTTTTATCAGAACAGTTAACGTTGAAACTGCACTCCTGGCCCATCTGGGTGCTGCCAATAGAAGAGGCATTGATCAATGGGTCGCCCTGAAGCACGATATTCTGATAATCTTCGTCGATACAAGCCGTCAGGAATGGGAGAACGGCTAACATTGCGATGATAATTCTAATTGATTTCATAATCCTTACTTATTAATGATTACCAATTGCATGACACAACAGACTGAGCAGGAATCAGGGCCTTGAAGTGGCGCTGACCATCGCTGATAGTGGCATTGATGGCTTCATCGCCATTATTCAGAACCACTACAGCATAAGTACCATCGTTGTTGCGGAAAGCAGAATAAACCAAGCCGTTCTTTACCAGCGATCTCTGAGCAGCACCAATACGCATAGCATTAGGACGCACTACGCTCGACATGTGAGAGATGACATAGTAGTGAGAGTTGCGGGTGATGGTCTTATAGTCGAGGGCGATATCAACGGCACCATAGCAAGTCTGACAACCACCATCGAGGTTGGGGCCCATATTCACGTCGAGCATCAGGTTCCACACCAGCACAGCCTTACACCACTGGTTAACGGTACCCAGTGTTACGTTCTTCATATCCTCCATGAGGCGCTTCGACAGGTTGCGACCATCGTTCCAAGTACCGATACTTGACTCAGAGAAGATAAGCTCCTTGTCTGAAGCCTGATTGTGGATATCGGTCAGCTCACTGTTGCTGCCACCATAGTCGTGATAGGCCGAACCTACTACCAGCTCGCTACCCTCGAACTCGTTACCAAGCGCGTTGTAAACCTTTACAGGATAATCCTCCTGATCGGCTACGTTGTCGTAGTTGTAGTTGTGGTCGAACAGATAGATCTTGGTATTGATACCAGCCTGCTTGAAGGCGCTGGCCAGCTCGGCTACGAATGGAGCTTCCTCCTGCCAAGGCATGTAGAGCGAAGCACAGTTGGCCTTGTTCAATGGCTCGTTCTGTGGCGATACAGCATAGATCTTGATATTCTCTTTAGCCATAGCCTGGATGAACTTCACGAAGTACTGGGCATAGTCCTTACGATAGTCTGGGTTCAGATGACCATCGGTCCAAGAGTCGAAAGGTGTCTTGGTCTCGATATTGCTCACCTTCATCCATTTGGGGCAGGTCCAAGGAGCAGCAATAATCTTCAAGTCAGGATTGATAGCCAGGATCTCCTTCAATACAGGAATCACATATTGTGTCTCGTCAGAGTAAAGACGGAAGTTCTCCAAACCTTTCTCGTCGCAAAGCGAATACTCTGTGCTCGAGAAGTCGTTACATCCGATGGAGATACGAGCGTAGCTCACACCGTAACCCTCGCTCACGCTGTAAGTCTGCTTCAGGAAGGCAGCACGATCCTCGGCCGACATCTTCAACAGATTATAACAGGTAGAATAGGTGATGGCAAAGCCAAAGCCATCCATAGTCTGGAACTGCTGAGTGGGATCAACCAGAATGGTAGAAGGTGCCATATTGGTTGATGTAAAAATCTCGGCTGCGCTCTTGGTGAGCTGGTTGGTACCAGAACCTGTGGTGGTATAGATAGTAGCTACATCGCCCGTTGGAGCTGGAGTTTCACTATTGTTTGCTGGACGGGCAGCACCGTCGATTGATTCTATTGAGCACGATGACACAGAGAGCATCACGGCTGTTGCTATGCTGAATATAGACATTTTAGTTTTCATTGTTCTTTAAATTAATAACCGGGGTTTTGTTCTAGATTTATATTTTCGTCGAGGGCTGTCTGTGGCAGAGGCAACAGATAGCTGTTCTCGTCGTACAGGCGCTTCTGCTCCAGACGGCCAGCATCCTTGGCATATACAGCGTTCATGTACTGCTCTACCTTACCGTTACGGCATAGGTCGAACCAGCGCTGACCCTCGAAGGCAAGCTCCAGACGGCGCTCGTGCAGCACCTTCTCAACCATATCGCCAGAAGCATCGATATCCTTCAGGTTGACACGCTGACGAATCTGGTTTACCAGCGATGCAGCCTGCTGGGCATTGCCCTGATGAGCGTAGGCCTCAGCCTCCATCAACAGGATATCAGCCAGACGCAGTTTGTAGCGGTTGCTATAGCTGGAGCGGCACTTATACATGAATGGATAGTGCGAAGCGGGATAGTAGTTAGACCATGTGCACTCGTAGTAAACCACGCTCTCGTTGAAGCGGATCTCATCACCCTCTGCAGTAAAGTCGCTAATCAGGTCGCGCGATGGAGTAATCCACTTGGCCCAAGTAAAGTAGTACTCATAATCGTCCAACTGGCGGCCATACATCCATGTCTCCCAGTTACCGTTACCAGTAGTATAATGTACCTCGAGGATTCCCTCGGTAGTGTTACGCTTCACGCAATCTTTCTTGTCGGCATCATAGCCCCAAAGTGTAGCATAGTCGGGCTCGAGTTCCAGACCAGCTGTATTGCGTACCTTCTCGGCATACTCAATCACCTTGGCGTAGTTCTGCACAGGGCGCTCGGCATAAACCTTTGCCAGCATAGCCTGCGCTACAGTCTTGGTGAGCAGGGTGCGATCAGACTGACTGAAATCGGGTGCATTCTGAACACCATCCTCCAGGTCGCTGATAACCTGCTGATAGCACTCTTCGCTTGTCATCTTTGGAGGGAAATAAGTAGGATAGACCTCCTCTACATTATCAGATGTAATGGTCTTGGCAATGCTGGTGATAACAGGGAATGAGCCCCAAAGACGAGCCATGTCAAACATCACCAACGCACGGAAGATGCGACCCTCGGCCTGCCACTGGCGATACTCTGCATCGCTTACCTGGTTCTTGGCCTTCAGTTCGTCGAGTCCGTTAATCAGCACGTTAGCCTGAGCAATATCTGCCAGATAACGGCTCCAGTCACGACTAAGCACAGAGTTGCTGGCGTCGATAGAGTTGGTCTCGTAAGGCACTACCTCGGCACCTGTGGTACCTGCATAGGCATTATCAGAGTGCGACTCGGCTATGAGCAGCATGTCGAGCGACCAGTGCTCCTGACGGTTACGAAGCAGTTCATAGAGATTCTTACGCTGGTCGATAGCAGCCTGCTTGTCCTTCAGTACAGCAGCCACCGAGTCGTTCAGCACACCCTCAGTCAGCTCAGTAGGATCTGAGATAGGGTCTTGGTCGAGCGAACAGCCAACCATCATGGCTGCCACCAGTGACATATATAATATTTTGATTGCTTTCATTGCTTATTGATTTTTAGAATTCAACTTTAAGTCCGATTGAGAATGACTTGCACAGAGGATATGTACCCCAGTCGAGTCCCTGTACTGAGCCGCTGTTACCATTCTGGTTCACCTCTGGGTCCATACCCATGTACTTGGTGAGGGTAATCAGGTTGGTAGCCGACATATATGGCTGCAGCTTAGTGATATGAAGCTTGCGCAGGAAGTTGCGAGGTACATCGTAAGAGAGTGATACGTCTTTCAGACGGATATATGAACCATCTTCGAGGAAGTAGGTTGAGTTATGCATCTCGAATCCGGCCTTTGGCACGTCGGTAATCTGACCAGGCACACGCCAGCGCTCCAAGACGCGGGTGGTCTGGTTCTTACCGTCGTACATTCCCTCAGTATCCATGCGGCCTACGTTATAGACATCGTTACCATACGATCCTTGGATAAGCACGCTCAGATTGAGGCCTTTATATGAGAAAGTGTTGGTTAATCCGAAAGTGAAGTCGGGGTTAGGATCACCAATGTAGGTACGGTCAGAAGCCGATACCATACCATCGCCATTTACATCGCGATACATCAGTTCACCTGTTTCAGGATCTACACCGTCACTGATATAACCCCAGAATGAACCCAGAGGACGACCAGGTGTATTGCGAACCACATACTCGTTTACAAAGTCGGTAGTCTTGGCAGCATAGTAGATCTGTGTCAGCTTCAGGCTCTTCAGCTCGTTGCGGTTGAACGAGATATTGAAGTCGGTATTCCACTTGAAGTTCTTGCCAACAATGTTCTTTGAACTGATGGTGAACTCAAAACCCTTGTTCACTACCTCACCACCATTGTAAGGCAGAGAGTTAGCTGCGGCCGAACCTGAGGGCAGAGTGATCCACATCAGCATATCGCTGGTCTTCTTGTAATAATAGTCTGCATAAAGAGTCAGACGGTTCTTCAGAACAGTCACGTCGATACCGATATCGGTCTGGGTTGTGGTCTCCCAAGTGAGCTCAGGATTCGACAGCGACGACTGACTGCGAGTTGGGGTGGCGTTGGCATCGTTACCCTCGCCAAACCACTGGATGCGGTTGATGTTGTACGAAGCCAGATAGCTGTTGTTGCCCAGTCCGCTCTGGTTACCGGTCTGCCCCCAGCCACCGCGAATCTTCAGGTCGTCAATCCAGGTTACATTCTTCATAAACTTCTCGCTGGTTACGCGCCAAGCGGCTGAGAATGAGGGAAAGTAGCCCCAACGATGACCAGGAGCCAGCTTCGACGAACCATCGGCACGCAGATTGGCAGTAAACAGATAGGTATCGTTGTAGTTGTAGTTGAAACGTGCAAAGAACGACTGCATAGCCCAGTGACCAGCCCATGAGCCAGTACCTGTCCACGAAATCTTGTTGGCACCGTTCAGGGTCTTGATATCGGCATTAGCGTAGTTCGAACCGTTAATCCAGTTGTTAGAGCTCTTATCTGTTGTACCAGATGAACCTAACATCAGGTCAACGCCGTGAACACCGAAGTTCTTCTTGTAGTTCAGGATGTTATCAAAAGTCATGGTAGTGCGGATGCTACGTGCATCGTAGCCTGTACCATAAGTATCGCGACCATACTGAATCTCATGAGGATCAAGGAAGTTCATGGTTGTTCCCTGTGTGCGCTCCATCGAGAGACTAGAGGTCAGCTGCAGCTCGGGCAGGAATGTAATGGTAGCCTTGCCCGTAGCTATCAGCTTATTGTAGTTAGTGCGATTATCTTTTGAACGGGCGATATTCTCCAGCGGGCTGGTGATGTTTACGCCATAGAAGCTGTTGTTATACTGCTCGGGCTTCTCTGGGTTCCAGATGGATGCATAGGTTGGGGTGTTAATAACCGACAACAGCACACCACCGCGGTTGGCACCTGTACCAGAGGTAATGCCGCCACGATATGTATAGTCTGAATAGGTAACGCTGGCATTCAGGCGGAGCCAAGAACGCAGATCGTTCTCAACAGCAGCACGGAAGTTATAACGCTCAAAGTCGGTATCATGAATCACACCATCCTCCTTGGTATAACCACCCGACAGGAAGTAACGCAGCTTATCGGTACCGTTGGTTACCTGCAACTGATAGTTCTGCACGGCACCTGTACGGAAAGTCTCCTTCATCCAGTCGGTCTGGTCGGTCAGTCCGTCAGGGATATTCACCAGGCCTATCTCGTCCTGCAGTTCCTTATACTCCCAGGCATTCAGCACCTTTGGCGTATGGTTAACCTGGCTGAATGAATAATGTGCATTAAACGAAACTTTAGCAACGCCCTGCTTGCCCTGCTTGGTACCGATGATGATAACACCATTGGCAGCACGGCTACCATAGATAGCTGCCGAAGAGGCATCCTTCAGAATCTGGATGTCGTCGATATCATCAGCCGAAAGGAAATCGATATCCTCGAAAGGCACACCATCTACTACATAAAGCGGGTTATTTGAGCCATTCAATGAAGTAGTACCACGCACGCGAACGGTAGGCGCAGAACCTGGCTGACCGTTAGCCTGCGAAATCTGCAATCCGGCAGCCTTACCCTGCATACCCTGTGCGGCACTTACAATGGGGCGGTTCTCCAAGTCCTTGGTAGATACGCTACTTACGGCTGTTGTAACGTCCTTACGCTTCACAGCACCATAACCAATGGCAACTACCTCATCAAGCAGGTTGTTGTCTTCCTTCAACACAACCTTCATCTGAGCAGCAGCCTTTACATTCTGGGTTACGTAACCAATGTAGCTGAATTGCAAAGTGGCGCCCTTTTCAACCTGCATGTTGAAATGGCCGTCGAGATCGGTAACTGCACCGTTTGAGGTGCCCTTTTCAAAAACTGACGCGCCAATAACAGGGTTGTTCTGGTCGTCGATAACTTCTCCAGTGACTTTCAGCTTCTGCGCTGATACCGTCAAAGAAAGAAGCATTGCAAATAAGACAAAGACTATTCGTCTCATTGCGTTCAGGTTTTTTCTTTTCTTCATAAATTCTTTTTTATCAGACATTATTTTAAAAAACGTTTTCTTCTGTAATTTATTCTCTTAAATGTTCCCTTACAACAATCTTAATTACCTTATTAAAACTAATGCCTACCGATTATCAGGTTATAAACCTAATCAACTAACTATTCATTACTAACTTAACTAACCAATTAACTCTATATGAAATTCCTTCGCCAAGTTTTCGGTTGCAAAATTACAGCAAATGTAGGCACTATCCTATAACATCAAGACTAAAATATGGATGTTTTAAAGACCATAAAAAAGTGATATAGCTGATTATTAACGAGTTAGCTTTTTTCTACCTCATCAGGAAATATGGACAGTATCAAGAGAAATATGATAGTTTTTTTACCTGAAAATGAACAAAAAACGACTAAAAATGATGCTCGTTAAGAATAAATGACTATCTTTGCAGGCACAAACATCAAAATAACTAAAATGATACGATTCATATTCTTATTGGCAGTATTGGGCCTTGGCCGCATCGCATCGGCCGCCGAAAAGCCTGATTTAGACTCGTTGTATCATCAACTAGACAAAGCTATCGAGCAGCTGGACGATCGTTTGGCCGAACGTCAGGAACAGATCAACTCGCTGAAAGCACAATACGCCAAAGCCCACGAGCCCATGAGGCGCTACCTGTTGGCAGAAGATTTGTATGAGGCCTATCGCAAACTGATGAACGACTCGGCTTTGGTTTATGGCAAACAATGTATCAAATTGGCCGATAACATGGGGCGCCCCGACCTGAAGGCAGAGAGCTATATCCGCTTGGCACATCAATATGGCGAAAGTGGCGCTTACGGCGAAGCACAGAAGTATTTCCAGCTGGTTGACGTCAAACAGCTGAGTACTGATGCTGCCAAGATAGCCTACTACGAAGGCCTGAACCATCTGTATGGCGAGATAGCAACCTATACCAACGACACAGAATATAAGTACCAGACCTATAAGCTCTCGGATGCCTATCGCGACTCCATCATGAATATAGCCGATACCACATCTATCCTATGGCTATCCAAAAAGGTATCGCTGCTGTATACACACGACCAGTTTGAAGAGGCCAAGCGCTATAGCGACATCTGGATGACCAAGGTAGAGCCCATCACCCCCGACTACGCCTATATGGCCTATATACGCTCTGAGATATATGGAAAATTGGGCCATCAGGATATGGAGCGCTATTGGTTGGCTTCATCGGCCATCAGCGACCTGCGATGCAGCATTATGGACCAGGCTTCGCTCTGGATGCTGGCCGGACGACTGAGTGCCGAAGGCGACATGGAGCGAGCCTACCGCTATGTAGAGTGCTCTTGGCGATGTGCCACCATGTTTAATGCTCATCTGCGCAGTTGGCAGATATCGCCTGTACTCACCGTGATCAACGATAACTACAAGAGTCAGCTTCGCAACACCAACCACATGCTGTCTATCATGGTGGGGGCCGTTAGCATCCTGGCTTTGTTCCTGTTTGGGTCATACATCTATGTGATGCGCAAGCGCCGCCAGTTGGCTGCAGCCCGAAACGAACTGAAGGAGGCTAACAACGAGCTGGTATCGCTCAACGAGCAGCTGTCAGACAAAAACCAGAAGCTGCAAACCACCAATATCCTGCTGTCGGATGCCAATCGCGTAAAAGACGAATACATCGGCAAGTTCCTCAGTATCTGTTCTGATTATATCGATAAACTAGACAACTATCGCATCAAAGTACATCGCAAACTCAAGGCCAACCAACATGCCGACCTGTTGCGAATGACGGGCTCAGAGCAACTCAAGGAGGATGAGCTGAAGGAGCTGTTCGACAACTTCGACGCTGTTTTCCTGCGATTGTTCCCCACGTTTGTCGACGACTTCAACAGCCTGCTTAGGCCCGAGGAGCACATCATCCCTTCGAGCAAAAGCCGACTGAACACCGACCTGCGCATCTTCGCCCTCATCCGACTGGGCATCGACGAGAGTTCAAAGATTGCCGAGTTCCTCCACTACTCGCCCAACAGCATCTACGCCTACCGTGCCCGCATCAAAAACAAAGCCGCCGGCAACCGCGACGACTTCGAACAACGCGTAAAAGAAATAGGCATACAAGGATAACGTTTTATGATGTCTATCGGTCGTAAACAACTGTTTTAAACCAATCTCTCATCACACCACGATTGACCCATCATCAAGAGCCGCCAATCCGCTAACTCCCAAGATACTGCGCCCTTTACACTTGCGAATCACCGTCGAGTCCGTTTCATACCAATACTGTTCCTTGGGCTGCAAGTCGTCGCCAAACGACTGCAAGCGCAGACGATTCCTGATCTTTCTCACCACTCACAAAGATTGTCTGTGACTGAGGCATATAGCAGACGCCCTCCTCATCGCGGTTAGGCAGGCCGCTGGTAAGAAAGGAGTCTTCATGAACAGACAGCAAGTCGCCTGTGATACTATCCGTCTCTATCGTCATCAGATAAAAACCTGCTGTTGGCGACTTGTCATTCGCCACAGCATATTTTGAACCTCCTAGCCACGCAATGCCACTATAGTTGCCTGCAGAGACCGTTTTTGGGAAAGCCCTCTGCTTATGTAAAGTCACCTTCTGCGCCATCAGCGTCAGTGGTGCCAGAACCAAACTAATCCATATCCACCTCATATCTTTATTCTCACCGAAAGTTATTTCTTCATGCTTGCAAATAAGCAATCACAGGGTCTTCTGATCATCTTTATTGAATCACAACTTTTGTATAACACCAAACGAAACTCCCGTAAGTCTAGATAACTGACGGAGACCAGTCCCGCTTTTCTTTCTAATACGTTTTGCCATTATTACCGATGGTTTATTAATTCGATTACAAAGATACAAACTTATTTGTAATCCGCAAAAGAAATAACGAGAAAATGATCAAAAGAACCGACCCCGTGACTGATTCATTTGTTTATAGAAATCTTATTGGGAAATTCGTAATAATATTCTT
>NZ_FRBD01000013.1 GCF_900142525.1 Xylanibacter ruminicola
TATGTAAATCTTTCAAAGAACTCTTTCTTAGTTTGCTATCGTTTTTGAGCGAAAGCGGGTGCAAAGGTACGGCAATTTTTCCAAACCTCCAAACATTTTCCAAAAAATATTCCCAAAAACATGAAAGTTTTCGGGAATATTTACAAAATTACACTTTTATATCTCTATTATATATAATGTACGCGTAGAAGCCTATTCGCGGCGTCCAAAAATGCGCAGCAGATAAATAAAGAGATTTATGAAGTCCAAATAGAGGTTAAGAGCACCCAAAAGTGCAATCTTCTGAGAAGCCTCGCTGGCATCGGGAGCCATCAAAAGCATATTCTTAATCTTCTGAGTATCGTAGGCGGTGAGCCCCACAAAGATCAAAACGCCCAGATAGCTGACAATCATTTCGAGACCAGAGCTCTTCAGGAAGATGTTGACAATGGTAGCGATGATGATACCGATAAGGGCCATGAACAGAATCTTACCCATAGACGAGAGGTCCTTCTTAGTGGTATAACCCACGAGGGCCATGACGCCAAAAGTGCCTGCAGTGATAAAGAACACACTGGCGATGCTCGACATGGTATAAACTAGGAAGATAGACGAGAACAGTGCGCCATTGATGACAGAATAGAGCACAAAGAGCAGTGTGGCAGTGGTAAGCGACAGGCGATTGATGGCTGCACTCACACCGAACACAATAGCAAACTCGGCAATAACCAAGCCCCAAAGCAGGATGCTGTTAGAATACAGGGCGGTGATGATGCCAGGACTGGTAGCTACGCCATAAGCAGTGAAGCCCGTAAGAGCGAGCGCCAAAGTCATCCACACATAAACCTTCCTCATCAATACAGGGAAGGCAGCCGACATCGAGAGCTCTCGCTCACGGCTCGACAGATTGAAATCTAAATTGTTATAATTCATAATCTAAAATTTTTGTTCGTTAAACAATCTATTGATTCGTTATACAATGGCCTATACGGCAAATATAATGCCACAAAGGTAAGTATTTACTTTTAATAAAACATAAATAAGTGATATAAAATGAGATATTATTAGTATTTTTGGAGATTTTTCACTATATTTGCCCTCATAAATAACTAAAAACGAACGTAATAATACACTAACGAATATGAAGATCGGATTATTTATTCCCTGCTATGTAGACGTGGTGTACCCTCAGGTAGGTGTAGCCACTTATAAACTATTGAAGCATCTGGGGCTGGATGTGGACTATCCGTTGAATCAGACCTGTTGCGGACAGCCAATGGCAAACGCCGGATTTGAGAATCAGGCCATACCACTGGCCGAGAAATTCGAAGATAAGTTTAAGGACTTTGACTATGTGGTGGCTCCATCGGTGAGTTGTACGGCATTTATCAAACTGAACTACCCACGGCTGCTAAAAGGTAAGCACGAATGCCTGACATCGGGCAAGATTATGGACGTGGTAGAGTTTCTGCACGATGTAATCAAGGTGAATCATCCATTGGGAACATTCCCCCACAAGGTGAGTCTGCACAACTCATGTCACGGTGTGCGCGAGTTGGGACTGAGTTCGCCCAGCGAGGAGAACGTGCCAAAATTTAATAAGGTGAAAGATCTGCTGAACCTGGTAGATGGCATACAGGTGCTGGAGCCCGAGCGCCCTGACGAGTGCTGCGGATTTGGCGGTATGTTCTCGATCGAGGAGACGGCCGTGAGTGAGCAGATGGGCGTAGACAAGATTCAACGCCACATGAAGACCGGAGCGAGATTCGTGACCGGACCAGACTGCTCGTGCCTGATGCACATGGCGGGTGTGGCCAAGAAACGGGGGCTAGATGTACAGTTCCTGCATGTGGTGGAGATATTGGCAGCAGGACTGTGAGATTGGACAATTGAACTATTGGACAATTTCACAATTTAATAGTTAAATAGTCAAATCGTAAAATAGTAAAATCAAAATATGAGTACAGCACATAGTAATGCAGCAAAGGAGTTCTTGAAGAACCAGACTTACGCCAAATGGCATGACGCCACTTTCTGGGCAGTACGCACCAAACGTGACAATATGGCATACGGACTGGAGGAATGGGAGCAGTTGCGCGAAAAGGCCAGTGCCATCAAGCGCCACACCATCACCCATCTGGACGAATATCTTGACCAGTTTGCCACCAAGGCCGAGGAGAACGGATGTATCGTTCACTGGGCTAAGGATGCACACGAATTCAATGAGATAGTGTATGGCATACTGAAGAACCATAACGTAAAGAAGCTTGTGAAATCGAAGTCGATGCTGACGGAGGAATGCGGCATGAACCCCTATCTGGAGCAGCACGGCATAGAGGTGGTAGAGACCGACCTGGGTGAGCGCATCATCCAGCTGAAGGGGCAGGCACCCAGTCATATCGTGATGCCAGCCATCCACCTGAACCACGACGACGTGGGCGAGCTGTTTGAAGAGAAGCTGGGCAGCGAAAAGGGTAACCACGACCCCACGTATCTGACTTACGTGGCACGACTGAGTCTGAGAAACGAGTTTCTAACAGCCGATGCCGGCATGACGGGTGCCAACTTCGGTATAGCCGAGACGGGCGACATCGTAGTGTGCACCAACGAGGGTAATGCCGACATGTCGACATCGTGCCCAAAACTGCACATCGCCGCCATCGGACTGGAGAAGGTGATTCCGAACTACGACTGTCTGGCCGTATTCCAGCGCATGCTCTGTCGCGCAGGAACGGGTCAGCCCACGACTACGTTTACCAGCCACTTCCGCAAGGCACGCCCAACAGCCAACCCGATGCACATCGTGCTGGTGGACAACGGACGTAGCGAATGGGTGGGCAATCCTGAACACTGGGAAGCACTGAAATGCATCCGTTGCGGATCGTGCATGAACACATGTCCGGTATATCGTCGTAGTGGCGGATACAGCTACAGCTACTTTATCCCCGGCCCTATCGGCATCAACCTAGGCATGCTGCGCGACCCAGAGAAGCACTCGGGCAACGTGAGTGCCTGCACGCTGTGTAACTCTTGTCAGGCACTATGTCCAGCGAAAATAAACCTGGGCGACCAGATTTATATGTGGCGTCAGCAGCTGGATGAGTTTGGCACGGCCAACCCACAGAAAAAGATGATGTGTAAGGGCATGAGCATGTTCTACGGCAGTGAGGGCATGTACAACCTGGGAACGGCACTGGCCCACTGGGCAAACATCATTCCATCGCCCATCATCAACTGCGGATTGAACCCGTGGGCAGAGGGACATAAGATGATGGAATTCCCGAAGAAACCGTTCCATAAGTTGTGGAAGGAAATAAAGAAGTGAATAGTGAAAATGAAGAGTTATGAGTAACAAAGACGATATACTGAAGAAATATAGGGCAAATGTGAGGGAGAGATTCTTCGACGAGCGAAGCGGTAAAACCGGTTTCGACATGCCCGATTTGAGTGATATTAAGGCTATCACCTACCCCAACCCACTGGTACAGTTTGTGAAGATGACCGAGATGGTGGGCGGACAGGTGATTGAGGTTGACCCAGGACGTGATGTCAATGTGCTGATAAAAGAGCTGTTTCCTGACGCCAAGGAGATAGCATCGAACCTGCCGGAGATTACCATCGCCACCAGAAACCCGGACACCGCAGGTCGTGCACGCGATCTGAACGGTACGGATGTAGGTATCATCCGTGGGAAGTTCGGTGTGGCTGAGAATGCATGCATCTGGATTCCGCAGACGATGAAGGAGAAAGCTGTGTGCTTTATCTCGGAGAACCTGATCATCCTGTTGCCAAAGAGTCAGATTGTGAACAATATGCACGAGGCTTATAAGCGCATAGAGTTTGATAAGGAGTACGATGGGTATGGTGTTTTCATCAGCGGTCCATCGAAAACGGCGGATATCGCGCAGGTGCTAGTGATGGGTGCCCAAGCCGCCCGCAGCGCCACGATACTACTTATGCCGGAGTAAAACTATTCAATAAATCTATTATCGTATTAACCTCATTATCGGTTAATGCTTGATTGCAGGGGATGGAGAGTTCCTCGGCGTGGATTTGTTCGGTAATGGGGAAGGAGAGGTTATTCCATTCCTTATAGCAACGCTGTTTGTGCGGGGGGATGGGATAATGAATCTGAGTTTCTACGCCATGGTCCTGCAGATATTGCTGCAAACGATCGCGGTGCTCACAAAGAACAGGGAAAATATGCCAAACGCAGTCGCGATCATGGCATTTGGGGATGCGGATGAATGGATTGTCTACCTTATTAATATATAAGGAAGCAATCTCCTTGCGGCGGGCGTTGGAGGCATCAAGCGTCTTGAGCTTCTCGAGCAGGATGGCAGCCTGAATCTCATCGATACGACTGTTGCGACCAACATAATCAAAAACATACTTATCCGATGAGCCATAATTGCCCATCGACCGTATCACCTCGGCCAAAGCCTCATCATCGGTAGTCACAGCACCTGCATCGCCAAAAGCACCCAAGTTTTTGGTGGGATAGAAGCTACTGGCAGCGGCGCTGCCAAACGAACCAGTTTGTTTGGGAAGTGAGGAGGTAAGGGAGTGAGCGGGTGAGAGATATGTACAGCCGTGAGACTGGGCGTTGTCTTCAACCAATTTAAGATTATATTTTTGGCAGATATCCCCTATCCTATCGGTATAGGCACAGCGACCGTAGAGGTGGACAATCATGATGGCGCGGGTGCGCGAGGTGATGGCCGCCTCGATGAGGGCATCGTCAATCTGCAGGGTGTTGATATCGGGCTCGACCAAAACCGGGGTTAAGCCGCACTCGGTGACAGCCAGGATAGAAGCGATATAGGTGTTGGCAGGCACGATAACCTCGTCGCCCTTCTGCATCACACCCAGTTCGATATATGCACGGAATATCAGCGTGAGTGCATCAAGACCATTGGCGCAGCCTATGCAGTATCTGGTACCAATATAAGCAGCATAAGCCTCCTCGAACCTACGGGTGTACTCGCCTTTGAGATACCAACCACTCTGCAGCACATCGTTAGCCGCGTGCTGGAATGGCGCATTGATAGTCTTCAGGTCGAGATACTTGATCATAAATCGTACTGGTAAGTGTCGTAACAAACGGCGCGACCGCCAAAGCCTTCCTTCTGGAAGATGAGCGATGTGTGGAGGTCGTCGCTGGTCTTGAAATTGGAGGTACCAAAGTCGAAATAGCGATAGCCCTCGGCAGCGAATCTGTCGAGTAGCGTTGAGAAGAGCATATCGAGAGCGCCGATATGTCGGCCTGCCTCGGAGGCCGAGATATACTGCGTTTTGACCACAGCGCCATCGATATATAGCACGGTTCCACCCACAATCTCGCTGCCACAATAAGCAGCAAACAAGCGGATGTTTTGAGGAAAGCGCGACTTGAGCAGGCTAATCTCGGCAAGACTATGCACGGGTTTGGTCTGGTAGCGGGACATAAGGTTTGCTTCGAGCAGTTGCCAGAATGGTGAGAAGTCAGCCTCCTCAACCACCTGCACACCAGCCTTAACCGCCTTTTTGACACCACGGCGGCGCAACTGAGTGAATGAAATACGATTATCGAGCATGACCACCGATGCCACATCGCGCGATTTGATACTGGCACCACATACCTTGGTGAGTGCATAAAGCGGTTCCTCGGATGGCAGACGGTGATAAATCCACGGGATAGACTTATATACCACATGCTTAAACTGATCTATCTCACGCAGGCAGTAGTTCAAATCGCGGAACAACTCGCACACCTGTGCTGCCGAGATTTTACGACTAAGTATCAGTCCTCCATAACTCAATCCGCAATGGCTATACAGCGTAACGTTATCGTGATGAGCCGGCATGACAGCCACCAGCTTATCGCCAGAATAAAACATCATCGAAAAGTCATTGAACCTATCCAGATGATAGTCCATATATCGACGGTCAATCAGGAAAGTACCATTTTTCGACTGGGCTACAAACGCATTCCACTCGTCAAAATCCTGGCTCGTAAACTGATATTGCCTTACCTTTATCATTTCACATACTCAAGGAATTCGTCGTAATCGTAGATGTACTCATCCTCGTTGAACAGTTCAGAAGCGAGCACTAAGCAAACGGCGCCACTCGAGAAGTCCTCGAGTGTGCGCCATACGCCTGTACCTATATATACACCTTGATAGGGATGGTTGAGATGAAACGTTTGATGCTCCTTGCCATCAAACACCTCTACATCGAAAGAACCACTCACTGCCACAACCACCTCTTCGCAGGTGCGATGGGCATGTCCGCCACGACGCTCGCCCGACGGCACATCGTAAGTCCAGTAGACACGGGCGATATCGAACGGCACGTTCTTCATCTCCTCGGCCACCGTGAGGTTGCCACGCGGGTCGACAATCTTAGGCAGATCTATGGTTCTGACTTTATCCATCACCGACGATTAATGCTCGAACTTGGTGTAGGGGTCGGTGCCCAGCACGGTCTTAGCCAAGCGCTTTGCTTTTTCGCGCAGCGCGTCTACATCGTCGCCAACCTCGCCATAGCAAAGTACTACACCCATGCGACGACCTTTGTGGGCCTCGGGCTTACCGAAGATGCGGATGCGGGTGCGATCCTCCTTCAGAGCCTCGTCGAAGTTGTAGTCGAGCAGTGAACGATCGACTGGTGTAGAAGCCTCTTTGGGCGACAAGATGACTGCCGATGCACCAGCGTGCTCCAAGTGGATGGCTGGGATGGGCAGACCCATGACAGCACGGAAGTGGAGCTCGAACTCGCTGAGGTTGGTGGTGTGACCAAGGGTAACCATACCTGTATCGTGTGGACGTGGTGAGAGCTCGCTGAAGATGACCTCGCCCTGCTTGGTGAGGAAGAACTCAACACCCCAGATGCCGGCACCAGTCAAGGCCTTAGTTACCTTGTCGGCCATCATCTGAGCCTGCTTCAGTGCCTCGTCGGAAATCTTATAGGGCTGCCATGACTCACGATAGTCGCCTGCCTTCTGTACGTGTCCGATGGGAGGACAGAACAGTGTGGGCCAGCCGTTCTTCTGAGTAACGGTGAGCAGGGTGAACTCTGAATCGAAGTCGATGAACTCCTCGATGATCACCTCTTTCACATCGCCACGAGAGCCTTCCATAGCCTCTTTGAAGGCCTGTTCGAGCTCATCGTCGTTATGAACATAGCTCTGGCCATGACCTGATGACGACATCAATGGCTTAACCACACATGGGAAACCTATCTCATCGGCAGCAGCCTTGAACTCATCGAAGGTCTTTGCATAGAAATATTTGGCGGTGCGCAGTCCCAGCTCCTTTGAAGCTAGATCGCGGATGGCACGACGATTCATAGTGAAGTTAACGGCTCGGGCAGAAGGAACCACCTGGATGCCCTGCTCCTCGAACTTGAACAGGCGCTCTGTGCGTATAGCCTCAATCTCGGGCACAATGATGTCGGGCTTGTGCTTATTAACAACAGCCTCGAGAGCATCGCCATCGAGCATAGAGAACACTTCGCGCTCATCAGCCACCTGCATGGCTGGTGCATTGTCGTAACGATCGCAGGCAATCACATACTGTCCTGCACGCATGGCGGCTATCACGAACTCCTTACCGAGTTCACCTGAGCCTAGTAATAGTATCTTCTTCATATTGATTAAATTGTTTGTTTCAACATTTGCCACTCGGGGGTAACGGCCAGCTTACGGATACACTGGTCGATGCGGGCCAGGGCGTCTTCCTGCGACATCTTGAAGTCCTTGGCTATCTCTTGGAGCGACTTGCGCTGGCAGCCAAAGAGTCCGTAATAATGCGTTACAGCCTCTTCCTCCTCAGGGGGCAGCAGGTAGAGCAGATGCTCCAGATAGTGCTCCATTTGAGGTGACAGACTGGTGGGGTTCAGACCTATACGAACCAGATATGAGTGCAGTTCGTGTGAGAGATTATCTGTTGGCATACATATTATCGTAATACTTCTGGTAATCGCCGCTGGTTACATTGTCGAGCCACTCCTGGTTGTCGAGATACCAGCGAACGGTCTTTTCGATACCCTCTTCGAACTGGAGCGAGGGCTCCCAACCGAGTTCACGCTGCAGTTTAGAGCTGTCGATGGCGTAACGCAGGTCGTGACCAGCACGGTCGGTAACGAAGGTGATGAGATCCATATCCTCACCTTCCTTACGACCCAACAGACGATCGACGGTCTTGATGACCACCTTGATGATGTCGATATTCTTCCACTCATTGAATCCACCGATGTTATAAGTATCGGCAATTTTACCGTTGTGGAAGATGACGTCGATGGCACGAGCATGATCCTCCACATAGAGCCAGTCGCGCACATTCTCGCCCTTACCATAAACTGGCAGTGGCTTGCGGTGACGGATGTTGTTGATGAACAGAGGAATCAGTTTCTCAGGGAACTGATAAGGACCATAGTTGTTTGAGCAGTTGGTTACAACTACCGGCATGCCATAGGTATCGTGGAAGGCGCGCACAAAGTGGTCGCTCGATGCCTTAGATGCACTATATGGTGAGTGGGGATTGTACTTGGTAGTCTCGAGGAAGAATTGATCGCCATAAGCCAGATGATGCTCTGAGCTAGAGGCGGTAGTGGTGAATGGAGGCTCGATACCCTCAGGGTGAGTGAGTTCGAGTGCACCATAAACCTCATCGGTAGAGATATGATAGAAACGCTTACCCTCGTACTTCTCAGGCAGAGACTCCCAATAGAGCTTAGCTGCCTGAAGCAGCGACAGGGTACCCATGACGTTGGTCTTAGCAAAAGTGAACGGATCCTTGATAGAGCGGTCTACATGACTCTCGGCAGCCAGGTGGATGATACCATCAACCTTCTTATCCTGCATGAGCTTGTAGAAAGCATCGAAGTCGCAGATGTCCATCTTTACAAACTCATAGTTTGGTTTGTTCTCGATGTCCTTCAGGTTAGCCAAATTACCAGCATAGGTCAGTTTGTCGAGGTTAATGATGTGATACTCAGGATACTTGTTCACAAACAGGCGAACTACATGTGAGCCGATAAAGCCTGCACCTCCAGTAATTACGATAGTTCTTTTCATACTTCTTCTATATTATTTTTATTTCTTTCACTATAATACTGTATAACAGTCATGATAATTCCAAAGGCAATCGACTCAAACAAAAGTCCGCTCCAATCGATTGCAGTTCCGAAAATCAGAGTAAGTATAATGTAAACAACAGCAAAAATAATTGCCGTAGCTACAGCCATTACCGTATATCTATACATGATCTCCTAATGTTATAACTTCTAAATCCTTAAAATCCTTCCCGTCGATAGCCAGACGAATGAGGGTTCTCTCCTTATGCCAGCCCTGTATGCCGGCAGCTCCCGGATTGATGTGAAGAAGGTTCAGTGTCTTGTCGTACTTTACCTTCAGTATGTGCGAGTGTCCAGCCACGAACAACTGTGGCGGATTGGCAAAGAGCTGTGAGCGGATTGAAGCATCGTAGTTGCCAGGATAGCCACCAATGTGCTTGATGAGCACGTCGACATCCTCACACTTAAAGCGATTAAGCTCACGATACATCAGTCGCAAGTCGCCCCCATCGCAATTGCCACATACTGCACGGAACGTACGGAAGGCAGCCAGCTTCTCGGCCACCTCAACACTACCGATATCGCCTGCATGCCAAATCTCGTCGCAGGGTTCAAAGTAGTGCAGGTACTTATCGTCCCAATAGCTATGTGTATCGCTCAGAATGCCGATTCGTTTCATATCTCAAATCTCTGACGGATGTACTCAGCGATAAGTTTCCCTGTGGCCTCGAGGCCTAAGATGCTGGCATCGATACAGAAGTCGTAGCTTTCGGCAGCACCCCACTTCTTACCTGTGTAGTAATTGTAGTACTGCGCACGACGGGCCTCAACATGCTCTATCAACTTACGGGCTTGCTCAGCATCGAGCTCTTTTACCTTTGACACTAAATCTACACGGAAGTCCATCGATGCCGTGATGAAGATGTTGACCACATTGTCGAAATCACGAAGAATATAGTCAGCACAACGGCCCAGGAACACACAACTACCCTCTTCGGCCGCCTTGCGGATGGCATCGCTCTGAAACTTGAACAGACTCTCCTGCGAGAAGTTAGAACCATACAGGCTGCCACCACTGAGATGAGGCGACTGCATATTGAGCAGTCCGCGCAAAAAACCTTTCTTCTCGTCGTTCTGCTTAAAGAACTTCTCAGAGAATCCACTCTCCTTGGCAGCCAGATTCAGCAGTTCACGATCGTAGAACTTAGCTTCGAAATCCTGTGCCAGCATGCGACCTATCTCCTGGCCGCCGGCACCTACCTGTCTGCCTACATTAATGATGATATGTTTCATAACTCCTCACTTTTCACATCTACACTTTTAAACTTCTTCATGTACCACATGAGCATAGGTATAGTCATGGCAAACGAGCCGAAGTCGCTAGCCGGCATAGAGTACCACACGCCGTCGAGATCCCAAAACATCGGGAACACAAAGGCCATGGGCAACAGCAGAAACAGCTGGCGCGACAACGACAGGAAGATAGACACTTTTACCTTGCCGATACTCTGGAAGAAGTGGGTAATGACGGCCTGCGAGCCTACCACGAAGAACACCAGCATATCGAGCTTGATGCCTCGCGCAGAGAGGTTGATCAGCGTCTCGTCGGTAGTAAAGATGCGGGCAATCTGGCGAGGGAAGAGCATAGACAAGCCCCACCCCACCAACAGGATAGCTGTGGCACAACCTATGGCCATGAACAGGCATCGCAACATGCGGTCGTACTTCTCGGCACCATAGTTATAGCCCACAATAGGCTGCATACCCTGGCAGACACCCATCACGAACATAAAGAACATCATGACCACCGAGTTGGCGATGGAGTAAGCACCCACAGCCATATCGCCACCATAGTGAACAAACTGATTGTTCATAAAGATGACGATGACACACGATGTGGCATTCATAAGGAATGGCGACACGCCGATAGCCACGATATTTTTAACAAGATCGGCCTTGAGTTTAAACATGCCGCGCTTGAAGTGCAGCAGTTCTTTCTTATTCGAGAACAGGCGCAACTGCCAACACATGGCCAGTGTCTGCGAGGTAACTGTAGCAAGAGCAGCGCCTCGTATGCCCCAGCGAAACCACCATACAAAGGTAAGTACCAGTACAATGTTCATAGCCACCGTAAACAGCACAGAGTACATGGCAAGCTTGGGTTTTCCTGCAGCACGCAGCACTGCGTTCAGTCCAAAATACATGTGGGTTACCATATTACCCAGCAAGATCACAATCATAAATTCGCGGGCGTATGGCAGCGTCACGTCGCTGGCGCCAAAGAATCGCAGAATGGGATCAAGAAACACCAGACTGATGGCCATAAACAAGAAACCAATAATCAGGTTCAGTGTTACGGTGTTGCCTAGTAAGTTTTGTGCTACCTTATAGTCTTTCTGTCCTAACTTTACACTGATACTAGCCGAAGAGCCTACGCCAACGGCTGCACCGAAAGCCGCACTCAAGTTCATAAAGGGGAATGTAATGCCCAGACCTGCGATTGCCTCAGGACCTACTATCTGACCAATCATAGCACGGTCGATAATATTATAGAGGCTTGATGCAGTCATGGCTACGATAGCTGGCAGGGCATATTGCCACAGCAATTGACCCACAGGCTTCGTTCCCAGTGCTAAAGCGGCTTGTTTGTTGTCACTCATCTTATTATTACTCTCCATTTTCGAGTGCAAAGGTATAAAAAAAACAGCAAACATACAAACTTTTAAAAGAAAAGTATTACCTTTGCACTCGATATGAGAAAAGCCTTAATGCTGCTCAACCTAATCTTAGTCGCGCTAACCCTATCACAGCACGCCGGCGCAACTGCTCCTCCCAAGAAAAAATATCCTGGGGGCAAGTGCTACATCTGGCGTTATACCCTAGAAGACAAGCGCGAATCAAGCTATACACTCGACCGTCCGCAACGATGGCTTTCGCATAAGAGCATCGATCGCCGCCGCAAGCAGGGATTGGCCCTCGACTCTACCGACCTGCCTGTAAGCACTGGCTATCTGAAAGCCATAGAGCGCATGGCCAACGAGGCCAACCGCAACACCAAGAGACTCAGCGTGCTATCGATGATTATCGGTACCAGTCGCTGGAACAACTCTGTGCTTGTGCGTTCTGCCGACACCACTCTGCTGCAGGCCATTGGCAAGCAGGCATACGTGAAGCGCTGTGAACAGGTGTGGATAGCCCCCGACAGCATTGAGCGCATGATAAAGACCAAAGCAAACTACTATTTTAACCCATGGGACAGTTTGAAAGGTCATGTATATGGCCATGGTCAAGAGCAGATAGAGATGCTTTACGGCCATCGACTGCATAACATAGGCTTTCGCGGCAAGGGTATGACCATTGCCATTCTGGATGGCGGATTTATGAACGCGGATCAGATTCCAGCCTTCCAACGGGCCAACATAGAAGGCGCCAAGGACTTTGTATATCCCAACAGTCCCTACTTCTATCAGGAGACAGACCATGGTACCAAGGTACTATCGACCATGGCGGCCAATGAACCAGAAGTACTGGTAGGCACCGCGCCTGATGCACGCTACTGGCTGCTGCGATGCGAAGACCAGCAGACCGAACAGCCAGTAGAAGAAGACTACTGGGCCATGGCAGCCGAATTTGCCGACTCGCTTGGTGCCGACATCATTACATCGAGCTTAGGCTATACGGAATACGACAATCTGCCAGGCTATTACCACCAATACGATCTGGATGGCCATACCGCCTACATATCGCGCACCGCATCAATGCTGGCGCAAAAGGGCATCATCCTTGTCAACTCGGCAGGTAACAGCGGCATGGGCCCCTGGAAGAAGATAACCTTCCCAGCCGATGCAGATAACACCATCACCGTAGGTGCCCTGAACCAACAGCGCGTTAATGCGCCATTCAGTGGTGTAGGACCTACTCAAGACCTACGCGTAAAACCTGATGTGATGGCGCTGGGCAGTCCGGCATGTCTTATCTCAGGTCGCGGTTCAGTGATTCGCGACATGGGCACATCGTTCTCTACGCCCATCGTGGCAGGACTAGTGGCTTGTCTGTGGCAGGCTCTGCCCAACAAGACTGCTTTACAGATAATAGACTTGGTACGCCAGAATGGAAGTAATCACGAAAAGCCCGACAACATCTATGGTTATGGCACACCGAACTTCTGGAGAGCGTATATGGTAGGACGAATTGATAATTGATAATTCTTGGACAAGCCAAGCGGCAGAGCCGAGCGGATAATTATGATTACGAAGCGATATTCTTTGTTTGAGCTGAATCGATTGGTTCGTGAATCCATCGAGTGCGAAATGCCTGATGAATATTGGGTAGAGGCCGAATTGAGCGAATGCAGAGAAAGTCGCGGACACTGCTACATGGAACTGATACAGAAGGATGAGCAGACGGCCACCCCTATCGCCAAAGCATCAGCCAAATGCTGGGCTAACAAGTGGCTCACCATTCGCCCATACTTTGAACGGACCACCGGACAACCATTACATGCCGGCATGAAGGTGCTGTTGCAGGTTTATCCACAGTTTCACGAGGCGTACGGTTTCTCGTGGATTGTCAACGACATTGATCCCACATACACTATTGGCGACATGGCGCGTAAGCGTCAGGAGATCATCAAGAAGCTGAAAGACGAAGGCGTGTTCGACCTGCAGAAAGAGCTACAGTTGCCGCTGTTCTGCCAACATATTGCGGTTATCTCATCGCAAACTGCCGCAGGCTATGGCGACTTCTGCAATCAACTGGCCGACAACCCCTACGGATTTAAGTTTGAAACCCAACTCTTTCCTGCCATCATGCAAGGTGAGGGCGTAGAACAGAGTATCATAGATGCGCTGGAACGCATTTATAATTCTGATTTTGACTGCGTTGTAATTATCAGGGGCGGTGGTGCCACCAGCGATATGTCGGGATTCGATACACTGGCACTAGCCGAGAACGTGGCCAATTTCCCATTACCTATTATAACTGGTATTGGACACGATAGAGATGAGAGCATATTGGATATGGTATCTCATACGCGAGTAAAAACGCCAACAGCTGCAGCCGCCTTGCTGATAGACCATCTGAAGGTGGTGCTTGACACCCTCATCGACTCACAGAACCGCATCACCCAATACGTGCAGCAAAAATTATCAATCGTCAATTATCAATTATCAACTGTACAAGAGGCCATTCCACGCCTCTTCTCGGTAGTAAAAACACGTCAGGAGACAAAGATCGATCTCTTCGCCCAGCGTATGCTCACCTCCGTCGACAGGAGACTTGTATCTGAACAGCATCGATTGGAACTGATTGACGAGAAACTCAAGGCACTCGACCCCACCCTGCTACTCAAACGAGGCTACAGCATTACCATACACAATGGCCGAGCCGTAAAAGATGCCACCACCCTGCAGCCAGGCGACGAAATAGAAACCCGCCTAGCAAAGGGGACAGTTAAATCAATAATAAAATCCGTATAATCCGTAGGCAAAACAATAACAATATGAACGAAGAAATGAAATACGAGGCCGCCATGGCCGAACTTCAGTCCATCGTACGTAAGATGGAAAACGACGAACTCGACATCGACCAGATGACCGAGCAATTGAAGCGAGCCCAAGAACTTATCAAACTCTGCAAGGATAAATTAACGAAAACAGATGCCGAAATCAAGAAAATACTTACGAATTCGTAATTTTTCTACGATTTCTGCTATTATTTGATATTATTTGTGTACTTTTGCGTGCAAAATTGAAACTTTAAACATAGGAAAAAGTAATATGAAGAATCTGGATTGGGGTAGTCTGTCGTTCGGCTACATGAAGACCGACTACAACGTACGTTGCTACTATCGCGACGGAAAATGGGGCGAAATAGAGGTTTGCTCCGACGAGTATCTGAATCTGCACATGGCCGCCACCTGTCTGCACTATGGTCAGGAGGCATTCGAAGGTCTAAAGGCATATCGCTGCCCAGACGGCAAGGTGCGTATTTTCCGCGTAGACGAGAATGCTAAGCGCCTACAGTCAACATGTCGTGGCATCATGATGCCCGAGGTAAGCACAGAGCTGTTTACAGAGATGGTTAAGAAAGTGGTTCGCCTGAATCAGGAGTGGATCCCAACATACGAGAGTGGCGCTACACTCTACATCCGTCCGCTGCTCATCGGTACCAGCGCCCAGGTAGGTGTACACCCTGCTAAGGAGTATTGCTTCCTGATTTTCGTAACCCCAGTAGGTCCATACTTCAAGGGTGGATTCTCAAGCAATCCTTACGTCATCGTTCGCGAGTACGACCGTTCTGCTCCTCTCGGAACAGGTAAATATAAGGTAGGTGGTAACTACGCAGCCTCTCTGTTTGCTAACAATCTGGCTCACGAGAAGGGTTATGCCTGCGAGTTCTATCTCGATGCTAAGGAGAAGAAGTACATCGACGAGTGTGGTGCAGCCAACTTCTTTGGTATCAAGAACAACACCTATGTTACACCAGAGTCAACCTCTATCCTGCCTTCAATCACCAACAAGAGTTTGATGCAGGTAGCTGAGGATCTGGGCATGAAGGTAGAGCGTCGTCCTATTCCTGAGGAAGAGCTCGAGACATTTGAGGAGGCAGGTGCATGCGGAACAGCCGCCGTTATCAGCCCCATCTCATATATCGACGACCTTGACACAGGCAAGCGCTATTCATTTGGCGACAAGCCAGGACCACAGTCAAAGAAGCTGTTCGACACACTTCGTGGTATCCAGTACGGTGAAATCGAAGACAAACACGGTTGGACCACTGTTGTAATCGAGTAATCTGGAGAGATAAACCATATGAAAGAATTACCAACACTTGGATTTACTGAGGCCATCAAAATGGCCTCAGTTCGTATTCTGGATTTCAAGGGCCGAAGCCGTCGCTCAGAGTTCTGGTGGTGGATGCTAGTAGTAATGGTAGTAGGTTTCTGCGTATCGTTGTTTATCAACAATATGCTGGCAAGCACTATTTGGGCCATCTGCTATATGTTCTGTGCATTGTCTGCCACAGCACGCCGCCTGCAAGACTCAGGCAAGAGCGCTATATGGGTATACGTAAGCTATGCTCTGGGATGTGTATCAAACCTCTTTGTATCTACATCTACAGCTATTACGGAACTGATGGACAAGATGGATCCCAATCAGTCCGTCCTCGAGAAGGTTGCAATGCAACATCCTGACGATTTTGTCATTATATTCCTTCTTGGCTGCGTATTCTCTGTATCTTGTCTGATAGTGTTCATCATGTGTCTGCTCGACAGCAAGCCCGAGGCCAACAAATACGGCCCCTCGCCTAAATATGTTGAAGAATAAAACAGAAATCCCGCTCAGTTTTGAGCGGGATTTCTTTATTTGTTCATTCCTACGATTTTCGTGGCAGGCTTCTCTTTGTTGCGGCGGTTCACCACCGTTACTACTGATTGAGCCAGATTGATAAAGGCTAAGCCTGTAGCCGTTTCGCTACTCAGAGCGGCAGGAGTACCAGCATCGCCATTGTCACAGATACTCTGTACCAACGGAATCTGTGCCAGCAGTGGTACCTGCATCTCCTCGGCCAGTTGCTTACAGCCTTCCTTGCCAAAGATGTAATACTTGTTCTCGGGCAGTTCGGCAGGAGTGAACCAAGCCATGTTCTCAATCAGTCCTAAGATGGGTACGTTCACCTTGTCGTTACGATACATGTCGATACCCTTACGTGCATCGGCCAAAGCCACCTGCTGAGGTGTTGACACAATCACAGCACCTGTAATAGGCAGTGTCTGTAGCAGTGTCAGGTGAATATCACTGGTACCTGGAGGGGTATCGAGAATGAAGTAGTCCAACTCGCCCCAATCAGCATCGGCAATCAACTGCTTCAGCGCACTGGTAGCCATACCGCCACGCCACAATGTAGCAGTGGTTGGCGATACAAAGAAACCAATACTCAACAGCTTGACGCCATACTTCTCGATGGGCACAATCAGATCGCGGCCATCCTTCTTAACAGCGTATGGGCGCTCGTCCTCAACATCGAACATCTTTGGCATTGAAGGGCCGAAGATATCAGTATCCAGCAGTCCCACCTTATATCCAAGACGTGCCAGGGCAATAGCCAGGTTGGCCGATACGGTGCTCTTACCTACACCACCCTTACCACTACTTACGGCAATGATATTCTTTACGCCAGGCAGCATCTGGCCCACCTCTGGGCGTGGTGCACTCTTAAACTCGGTCTTTATCTCAACTTCAACATCGTTACTCGTTCCTCCCTCCTCGTTCCTCGCGCAATAATACTTAATAGCAGCCTCAGCCGCCTTAACAGTCGACTTGAGGAATGGGTCGGTGTCGCGGGGGAACTCCAGCACCACTGTTACCTTCCAAGGCTCGCCATCCTTCTGTGGGGCAGCCACAGCAGGTGTATCGGCCACCATACCACTTTCAACTACATTCTTCTTGGTGCCGGCATACGTAACCGTCTCCAGCGCCTCCATTATCATTTTTGGGTATAATACTTTATCCATCGTAATAATTAATCCGTAAAATCCGTATAATCCGTAGGCCTTATTATTTAGCCTTATCAAGTGAACTACGTTTCGATCGCGAATAACTGCGATAGTCATCCAGTTCAATCTCCACCTCTGGCTCTTCGAGCTCACCAGTGCGTGGCAGGTTCCACTTCAAATATTTAATGTTTAATCCACGTGCTATCCACATTGACTCGTAGTAGGTCTGGATAGCCAGTATTTTCCTGGTATCTTCATCGATACGCTCATCGTGATACAGATTCTCTGTACGGAATATTACTGGCAGACTGTTCTTCTCGACCATATAAGTAGTATAGGTAAAGAGAAAGTTCGAGTCTGTCTTCAGATGAATGGTGCCCCCATCAACCAGGAACTTACGATAGCGGTTCATAAAGTAGGTAGATGTGAGTCGTTTACGTGGATTCTTCATCTGTGGATCGCTGAAGGTGAGCCATATCTCATGCACCTCGTCCTCAGCAAAGAAACGTTCGATAATCTCGATGTTAGTACGCAGAAAAGCCACGTTCTTCAGTCCCTCATTCAGAGCCTGCGTAGCTCCAGTCCACATACGTGCGCCCTTAATATCGACGCCAATAAAATTCATGTTTGGATAGAGTTTAGCCAACTCTACCGTATATTCGCCCTTGCCACAACCCAGCTCCAGCACTATCGGATTCTGGTTGTGGAAGTACTGCTCATGCCAGTGTCCTTTCATATCGAAGGGCACATTCTCAATAACCGAAAACGGATACTGGAACACATTCTCATATGTCTCCATATCCGCAAATTTAGCTAACTTACCTTTTCCCATAATTAAAATTGCGCTGCAAAGGTACGATTAAGTGAGCAAAATACCAAATAAAAACGCTATTTTTATATATACAAAGGATAAATGAGATTAACAATCACCAGCATCAGTGCCAACAACACTACGTGCATGAAAATACCCAAGCGCGCAAAATCGTAGAACCTGAATGATCCTGGACCATATACCAGCATGTGAGTGCTACTACCTATGGGCGATGCGAAACTGATGGTAACGCTGAGCATCAACGATATGACAAAAGGCATGGGATTACACCCCATCATTTCGGCCTGATTATACATAATTGGGAAAAATACTGCTGCGGAACCTACATCGCTAACGAACTCGCTAACCAGCGATGCCAGAATACACATCACTACCATAACCACATATGGATGGCCCTTACACAAGTCGAGTATTGTTCGGGCTAACGTGTCGGCAACACCAGTCTTGGTAATAGCTACAGAGAAGACCACCGTTGCCCCAAGAATGAGTAGCAACTCCCACTCAATGAATTTGGTAACACCCGAAACACGACAGCAACCTAACAACATCATCAAACCTGCTGCCATCATGGTGGTTGCCATCAGTGGAAACGCATGGAACGATGATACAATGAACATAAGAATCAAGATAATGGCCGATGTGATAGTCTTAGCTCCCAACTGAGGAACGAAATAACTATCGAAGAAAGTGACCGTGCGACGGTTTTCCTGCTCTAGCAAGAAATCTCCCTTTGGTGGGCACTCCAGCAACAAACTATCGCCTGCCTCTAAGATAATCTCGCGTGGCTGGCCCTCAACACGATGACCAGCACGAGCCACAGCCACCAAAGCTACGTTGTTGCGCTGCTCAAAATGAGTCTTGGAAATGGAACGGCCTATCAATGGACTACCGAAATTAACAAAGGCCGTACGCATTTTGCGCTTGGTATCGATATCATTAATACTCCATACATGATGGTCGGCAGCAGCCAATCCATGAGTGCGCTTAAGTTCCAGAATATCGTTAATCTGTCCTGCATAGATCAGACGGTCGCCACCCATCACCCACTCGTCCTTGGGTACAGGCATGATGATTTCGCGGTCGAAACGCACGATTTCTACAAGTGAGCCTCCCTTAACATTATAGAGTCCGGCTTCTTCGACCGACTCACCAACTGCAGGATTATCGGTAGGTACCAAGAGTTCTACAGTATAGTCGCTAGTAGTCTCAAACGACTGCTCTACCGACTCACGAGGTGGAATAAAGCGTTGAAGCAATATAACCATGACAACACCCACTGCGGTAAGCAGCAAACCTGGTATCAGGGGTTCAATAAGACTCATGGTCTGTCCCGACTTTTGCAGATACAAACCTGCGATAACCAGATTTGACGAGTTACCC
Source organism: Xylanibacter ruminicola (assembly GCF_900142525.1). Taxonomy (GTDB): domain Bacteria; phylum Bacteroidota; class Bacteroidia; order Bacteroidales; family Bacteroidaceae; genus Prevotella; species Prevotella ruminicola_A. The sequence continues at coordinate 19,749 of NZ_FRBD01000013.1, forward strand.
AACAACGTACACATACCACCTAACGTAGCAGAATAGCTCAAAGGTAACAACAGCTTTGAAGGGGCAATATTGAGTTTGTGAGACCAAATCTTAACAGCATCAATAAACAGAGCCACTACATTTACAGAATTAAGCAGAGCTGCCAGAATGCTAGTAGGAATCATTAATCGAACCAATGCATTCTGATAGTTCCTAGGATTACCCAGCAGATTATGAGTTAGCCAATAAAGCACACCCGACTGGTTGAGTCCGGCCACAATCACAAAGAAAGCGGCATGTATTACCACAGGTTCGCTACCAAAGCCAGCCATTCCCTCTTCCTCAGTTACAACACCTGTAACCAGCAGCACCGTAAGTGCTCCTAAGAATGTAACTTCGGCAGGAATATGCGTCCTAGCCATGAAAACAAAAATGCTAACAACGGTTAGTATGGTAATCCATCCGTAAATGCTTAATCCAAATATAATGGTTGTGAAATCCATGTTTATTTTAAATGTTTACAAGTTAGAGGATACTGTATGGCGACGGGTGACGCGAAGCTGGTGACCATATACCAGACATGCAGTACCGAAATAGAAGGCGGCTTGTATCCAAAGTGCTCGCAACTCATTGGTTACATCACCAAGCGTGGCGCCCATGGTGTTCATGCGCACAAAGGCTCGAGCTCCGAAGGTACTGGGAAACAACCAGGAAATACCTTGCCATACGCCAGGAATGGCGCTCTGAGGCCACGAGATGCCTACCATAAAGAGCAATGGTAATGATATGAAAACCATCAAGAGCATCACATTCTCGCGATAGCGAACAAGACAACTTACCGTCATGCCGAAGAATACACATGCCAACAGATATGGTGTCATGAGCCAAAGCAAATCCATGCCCTTGACCATGGTAACAAACGAGAATATACGCGGCACCACCAAGGTGAGATAGGCGCCCATAACGGCATAGATCATGCCATAGCACAAGGCCTTACCCAGCACAATGCGATAGATGCCACTATAGGCAGGATGCACAGGGATCAAATCGCCAGTAGGACTATTCTCACGCGCTGTACCTGCACCAAGTCCGATACCGAGTACCAGCGTCTGCTGGAATATCAGCATGAGCACAGCAGGAATCACAAACGTGCCATATCCCCCCTGAGGGTTAAAGATGGGCACATCCTGAAAATCGAGCGGACGGGCCTGTATCTGTTCCTCGCGTACGGTGTACTTGCCTGAGAGTTTCTTCTGCATCTCAGCACCCATATACTGAGTTACGTTAACAGCAGTCTGATAGATAGCCTTATAAGCCAACATGAGCGACATATCGCAATACACACTAAGCGTAGCCTGCTCCATGCGGTTCAGACGGGTGGCAAAATCGCTGGGGATATAATAAATGCCCTTAGCCAACTGGCGAGACACCAGCGAGCGAGCCTCGTCGAGATCGGCTGCATGACACAGAATCTTAACATCGGCTGAGGCATCGAGCTTACGAACCAACTCGCGCGAGAGTCCGCTATGCGAATCGTCGACCACTACCACAGGCACCTCGTGCACCACCTCGTTATTATAGATCCACGAATAAAGCAGCGGATAGATGATAGGAACGATGATAAAGAAGATGAGCACGCCCTCGTCCTTAACGGCTTGCTTCATCTCCTGACACCAAATATAGGCAGCATCGCGGATACCTGATACAAATCTATGGAATATAGACATAAGTAAGCATTGCGTTTTTAATCTTGCCGATGACGAACCACGGCAGCAGCGTGAATCCGATCATGGCCACAAAGTGGAACCAAGCCTCGAGCAAGGGGAATCCATTGAACACACATATCTGATAAACCATGTAGTAATGGCGCAGTGGGAACAGCCACGATAGCGACTGAAGTGCACCATCCATGCCCATCACGGGAAAGGCTGAACCTGCCATAGAAAGTGACAACACAGCCCACAGCGAACAGATACTTAATGACATACGCAGCGAAGGCATCAATCCAAAAGCAAAGATACCGAATCCCTGGGCAGCAAACACCTCGAGCAGCGCCAGCACCACCAGCATAGCCACTCCATGATGGGGGAATCCAAGGATGCTGAACACATAGAACTCGTAGAAGAATATCAATGCCAACCAGATGAGTGTCTGAGGCAGGAACTTGCCCAGAATAGCTATCACCATACGGTTATCGGCCATCTCAAGCCACTTCTTACCAGAATCAAACTTCAACTCCATACCAAGCGAATAGGCAGATATCATGAAGATGAACAGCATCATGATACCTGGCACAAACACGGTAGAGAGATAAGAGTTGTAATTAGTCCAGGGATTGCCTACCTGATGCAGGTCAACACGTATGGGCTGCAAGAATGCCATGATCTGCTCCTGCGTAAAGCCCTTAGCACGCATGGTGGCCTGCCCTACTCCTGCAGAGCCTAAGGTAGAAATGGTCTTGAGGTCCTTCATGAGCAGCGAACCCGACATGATAGATGCCAGGTTGTAATAATAGGAAATTTTAGGCTGGCGCGATGACAACAGATCATCGGTAGTGCCCTTGGGGATATATAGGAAGGCGTAAATCTGATTTTCCTGAATAGCCCTACGAGCCTCGGCCACACTGGGATAGTGGGCCACAACCTTTGAACTCTGGAAGCCATCCAGTCTGCGGATGAGCGAACGCGATGTGGTGGTATTATCGAGATCAACCACACCTACGGGCATATCCTGTGGCAATCCATCGTCCATCAGCGATGTAAAGAATATCATCGCAATGAGCGGAAATACTACCATACAGAAGCCGTAGATGGGATTCTTGATCATAATCCGCACCTCGCGCAAGGACATCTGCCAGATTTGATTAAAACATTTCATTTTAATGTTCAATCTTCAATTTTCAATCTTTAATAATCAAACTCATGCCTGGGCGCAGGCCCTCTAACTTTTCAACGGGCTTTGCTTTCACCTCGAAGGTCTTCAGGTCGTACTGGCCATTGGCCTTGGTGGCCTTCCATACAGCATACGAGCCCTGATCCTTCAGATAGTAAACCTTCATCTTGATGGTCTTATCGAATGCAGGTACAAAGGCATTGATCTCTGTGCCAACCTGCATGCCGTTCAGCTGATCCTCACGCACATTGAATGTGCCCCACATGTCCTGCATCACAGCAATCGACATGATGGGTGAACCTGTGCCAACCAGCTCGCCTACCTTAGGATAGACATCGGATACCTCACCCTCCATCTGGGCTATCTGCACTGTCTCGTTGATGTAAGAGTTAACCTCATTCACAGCTCCTTTGGCACGACCCACCTGAGCTGCAGCGGCCAACTTATCCTCGCGACGGGCACCATTCAAAGCCATATCATACTGACTCTGGGCGGCCTTTACCTGAGCCTCCATAGCCTTATAGTTGGCAAACACCTCGTCGCGCTTCTGAGCACTCATCACGCCTTCATCATACAGGCGCTGAATGCGGTTATACGACTTCTCGGCAATCTCCAATCCAGCCTTGGCCTGCTGCAGAACAGAGAAGGCACCCTGAATCTGCTCCTTGCGAGCACCGTTCTGGGCCTTCAGCTCCATGGCTGCAGCTGCACTCTCGGCACTCTGGGCCTGCTCCATTTTAGCACGCACCTCAGGGGCATCGAGAATGGCGAGTGTATCGCCCACCTTCACGTAGTCGCCCTCCTTTACACGCAACTCAAGAATTCTACCAGGCACCTTGCTGGATACTCGATACTCGGTAACCTCTACCTGCCCCTGGATAATCTCTGGATCGCGGCCAAGGGTAAAGAATCCGATAAGTGCCACAATGATAACTACTGCTGCAAAACCAATAATGGCGAGCAGAATGTTGTTATGCTGACTTTTTGCTGACATGGTTTTATTTAATTTTCAATGTTCAATATTCAATGTTCAATTATTCAAGCGTTCCGAGTGCTTTCTGCAGGTCAACCTGCGAGAGTTTCACATCGATCTCGGCATCTATCTTCTGCGACTGAGCCTGCATCCAAGCTGTCTGAGCTTCCATTACGACAGTAGGACTGATAACCCCCTCCTGGAATCCAAGATTGGCGGTACGCAGATTCTCGTCGGCGCTCTTGATATTAGTCTGAGCCATGGCGAGTTTCTTGTTAGCCTCGTCAACCTTAAAAGTAATCTGATTAACCTGAAGCTCAATCTTCTCGCGTGCTTCTTCGAGCTCGAGGTTGGCAATGGCGGTAGCACCCTTCGATGCGCGTACCTTATACATCACATCGCCCCAGTTCCAAATGGGCACACGTACAAGAACACCCACATGCCAGAAACCGGCAAACTTCTTCTCAAAGCCGTTAAACGTATTAGGGTTACTGATAGCATAGCCACCAATCAATGCCACCTGAGGCAGATTACCCGCCTTAAGAACATTGGTAGCTTGCTTAGAGAGGTCGACTGTATTCTGTAGCAACTTGAGCTCTGGGCGATAAGCTACAGCAGTCTCAACGTCCAACTTTGGAGTAACCTCCAGAACTGCGATGTTATCACTCTTCTCATCCTCAAGTACCACTGGTTCGCCAAGGGGCAGACCACACAATTGGTTAAGTAGCATACGCGAGAGAACCAGTCCGTCGTTAACCTTGGTAAGAGTCATCTCTGCCTCATTCACCTTCACGTCAACACTCAGTCCGTCGCTACGTGTAGCAACGCCCTGGTCTATCATTTTATGTACATCGCTATCAAACTTCTTGACCAATGCCAGATAGCTCTCAGCCAACTTCTTCTTGTGATGCAGCGACACCACCTGCCAGTAGGCCTGATCAATCTGATAGAGTGTAGCTTGTCTGCTGGCATCCATCTTGTTCTGGGCCATCTGGGTGTTGATATCGGCAATCTTATTCAGCGCTACGATGCTACCACCCATAAACACAGGCTGGGTAACCAGAATAGAACCAGCAAAGATATTGCGGGTGTCAGTGCGGAAGGCATCGATAATTTTCTGTCCTTCGGCATTAAGCATACCCGACGTCTGGGTTACCACTTCGCCCAAGAATTGCTGAGTTTGCGGCTGCATCTGCGCTATAGCGGGTCCGAATTTCTGCTGAACAGTTAGTCCAAAGGCTGTGCCCAGATTGGCAAGAGCCGCCTTCTGGCCATCGTTAAGAATAGATACTTCTTCGCTCGTGTGCTCGTATGTACCTATAGCACTCACGTGGGGCAGGTACTTGGTGCGGGCCGATTTGCGAAGATTCTCGGCCACATCCTGTTTAAGTTTTGAAACACCTAACTGCTTGTTATTGCGCAGCGCCATCTGGCGACAACTGTCAAGACTCAACACACGCTGAGCATTTGAAGTTAATAGTGAACAGTGAATAGTGAATAGTACTAAAAGTACTTTCAGCTTCCACCTCACAAAAACTTCATTTTTCATTCTTTTCCTATACATAATTATCTCAATTACTCATAGTTAACTATTTCACTATTCACTTATCACTTAAAAGAGAAAGTTTTCGTTCCAATCATATTTCCATCAACAAAGATGCTAACGCGATAGTCGCCTGCTTCAAGCATCTGAGTCATGTTCCAATAGACGGTTACTGGTGTTTCCTCGCCTGTGTACTCTATCACTTTCTTGGCTGAGCACTCCAGCTGACGATTCTCATAAGTGAAGATGCCGCCACCACTCAGGGTGTTGCCACCAGGATTCTGTATGCGCACATATACGGTACGATTGCCATTAGCGGCTGTAACGTTCTTGGTTATGCGGAAGTTCACACATAGCTGCTTGCAGTCTTTCAGTTTCTTGGCTACCTTACCACGCTTGTCGAGTATCTGCATGGCGATGCCTGTTGCATCAAGCTGGGCTGCGATGGCCACTTTCTCGCTGAGCGAAGCCTTTTCGCTGCTCAATCCAGCCACCTGTGCATTGCTGCGCTCCAATTCGGCATTCACACGACTGTTCTCCTGCTTCAGGCTCTCGTTCAGTCTGTTCAATGAGTCAATCTGCATCACATAGTCACGCAACACGGCGCGCACTGTGGCCAGTTCTTTCTTCAGGCGTGCTATCTCGCGTGCATCACTTGCCTTCACCTGCTTTAGTTCCTCCAACAGCTGCTGTGTTCTCATCTGCTCAGCAGTCAATTGAGCTATAATAGAGTCGTTGTTTATCTGAGTCTTCATCTCGCTATACTGCAGGGTGAATCGCTCGTATTCGTTTTCCATTTCCTGTTTATCCAGCTCAGCCAGTTCCTGCATATCCTGCACCACCTGCTTCTGCTCTTCCAAATTCATAAACAACCATACAGCGGCACCCACAAGTACCAAAATAACAACTATTAGAGGTATAAAAATCTTCTTATTCATTTCAATTTATTACTTTTTTCCTATTGTCTTTACCTATTTTGGGTGCAAATATAGAAACTTTACACGAAATTACAAAAAAAATTAGCATTCAATCAATTAAGCGACCTTAATTTTAAGAAAAAAAGCGATTTTTCGACCATTTTTTGCAGTTTTATGCCCTTATTATTTGGAAGATAATAATAAATAATGTATATTTGCCACAGAATAATTTAATAAAACTATATGACCAAGGACAATTTTCTATATAAATTTTACCACTTGTATTACGACGGTTTCCGATCCATGAAACTGGGGCGCACGCTCTGGGCCATCATTCTCATCAAGCTGTTTGTGATATTCGTGGTGCTCAAGTTATTCTTCTTCCCCAACTTTCTGAAGCAGCAAGCAGATGGACACGAGGCAGAATATGTGGCAACGGAACTGATTGACAGGAAAAATTAAAGATTAAACATTAAAGATTCTTGGCGATGCCAAGCGGCAAAGCCGAGCGAAACATTAAATTTCAGATATATGCTACAAAACCTAATTCTAAACATCGATGCCGGAACGATCGACTGGTCGAGAGCGCAGTTTGCTCTGACGGCAATCTACCACTGGCTCTTTGTGCCACTAACACTGGGTCTTGCAGTGATTATGGGCATTGTAGAGACCAAGTACTATCTAACACTAAAAAAGAGCAATGTGGATGGTAGCGACGAGGGTGCTGCCGAATTTTGGAAGGTTGCTGCCAAGTTCTGGCAGAGGCTTTTCGGTATTAACTTTGCCATGGGTGTGGCCACGGGTATCATCCTCGAGTTCGAGTTTGGTACCAACTGGAGTAACTACTCTTGGTTTGTGGGCGACATCTTCGGAGCGCCATTGGCTGTCGAGGGTATAGTGGCCTTCTTTATGGAGAGCACCTTTGTGGCTGTGATGTTCTTTGGATGGAAGAAGGTATCGGCTGGATTCCACCTGGCTTCAACATGGCTCACAGGTCTTGGTGCCACCATCTCTGCCTGGTGGATTCTGGTGGCCAACGCTTGGATGCAGTATCCCGTGGGCTGCGAGTTTAACCCCGACACCATGCGCAACGAGATGGTATCGTTTGCCGAGGTAGCACTATCGCCATTCGCTGTTTCAAAGTTCTGTCACACCGTTACTTCAGCCTGGATCATCGGCGCCATCTTCTGCGTGGGCGTTTGCTGTTGGTATCTGCTTAAAGAACAGCACGCCAAGCTGGCCATCGAGAGCATGAAGATAGGTGCTGGCGTAGGTCTGATAGCAGCTTTGCTGGCAGGCGCCACTGGTCATAAGAGCGGTATGGATGTGGCCGAGGTTCAGCCCATGAAACTGGCTGCTATGGAGGCGCTGTACGATGGTGGTACAGAGGTTGGCCTGAAGCTCATCGAGGGCATCGAGGTGCCTTACGGACTATCTATCATGGCTACCAACGATCCTAAAGGATTCGTACCTGGTATCAACGACATTCTGAATGGTTATACTGCCAACAACGGTAAGGTTGAGCCATCAGTAGAGGAGAAGATGGAGCGAGGCCGCAAGGCCATCGAGGCACTTGCAGCTTATCGCAAAGCCAAGAAAGAAGGTGCCGACGAGAAGTATCTGGCTTCTCAACTCTCCATTCTCAATGAGAACATGAAGTATTTCGGCTATGGTTACATCAAGGATAAGAACGATGTGGTGCCACCAGTGGCAGTTAACTTCTGGGCATTCCGCGTGATGGTGGGTGTGGGCTGTCTGTTCATCCTGTTCTTTGCAGTGATACTGGCTGTTACCTACCGCTGGCCCAAGTTCCTGTTTGGCAAGCGCGACATCACTGCCCTACCCGCCTGGCACTATTGGGTGGCCATACTGCTCATACCGCTGGGCTACATCGGCTCTGAGTGCGGATGGCTGGTAGCCGAATTCGGACGTCAACCTTGGACCATCCAGGACATGCTGCCTACTTGGGCATCTGTCTCTGATATCCAGGCATCCAATGTTGCCGTCACTTTCTTCCTATTCCTTATTCTCTTTACAACCATGCTGGCTGTAGAGATCAATATCTTACTCAAACAAATTAAGAAAGGACCCGAGTTATGAGTTATACATTTTTGCAGCATTATTGGTGGTTTATCGTATCACTGCTAGGTGCGATACTGGTGTTCCTGTTGTTTGTTCAGGGAGCCAATTCCGTGGCCCATTCGTTAGGACGTACTGAAGAGGAGCGCCGCATGGTCTACAACTCAACAGGCCGCAAGTGGGAGTTCACCTTCACAACTCTGGTTACCTTTGGTGGTGCCTTCTTTGCATCGTTCCCGTTGTTCTACAGCACATCGTTTGGCGGTGCCTACTGGCTGTGGATGATCATCCTGTTTACGTTTGTGCTACAGGCTGTGAGCTACGAGTTTCAGAACAAGATAGGCAATATACTTGGACCTAAGACGTTCCAGTTCTTCCTTACGCTGAATGGCATCGTGGGGCCATTGCTGCTGGGTGGAGCCGTAGCCACCTTCTTCGAGGGTTCCAACTTCATCATCGTCAAGGAGAATCTGGTTGATGCAGGTGCCATAACCCCTATTATCTCGCGCTGGGCCAATGCATCGCACGGCCTCGATGCGCTGCTCAATCCATGGGTAGTGGTGTTTGGCTTTGCTGTGGTGTTCCTGGCTCGTTCGCTGGGCATACTCTATATTATTAATAATGTAGCCGACGAGAATATCCGTTCGCGTGCCAGCGTACGTCTCGTTGGTGCTGCTGTGCCTTTCGTCGTGCTGTTTGTGGGCTATCTGGTACATCTGCTGCTGAAAGACGGTTATGCCATCAACGCAGCCGACCTCATCTACATGGAGCCCCATAAGTACCTGAACAACCTGATTGACATGTGGGGACTGTTGGTACTGCTGTTTGCGGGTGTAGTCATGGTGCTCTTTGGCATCATCTATACCATCATCAGGAAAGATTTTATTGCAGGCATCTGGCAGGCAGGCTTAGGCACCGTATTCACCGTGCTGGCACTGTTGCTGGTAGCTGGTTGGAACGATACCGCCTACTATCCATCTACAGCCGACCTGCAGTCGTCGCTCACACTGGCCAACTCGTGCTCTAGCGAGTTCACCCTGCGCACTATGTTCTACGTGTCGTTGCTGGTTCCATTCGTACTAGCCTACATCGTCTACGCCTGGCGCGCCATCGACAAAAAGAAAATCACCAAGGAAGAAATCCAAGGTGATGATCATGCGTACTAGAAAGGGAAGTAAAAGGGAAGTTATAACTTCCCTTTTACTTCTTAAAAAGTTCGTCTAAGAAGCTGTAGAACTCAGGATCTTCACCTACTACTACCTTGGCGATTTTGCCCTGTGGGTCAACAACCACTTTGGTAGGGAATCCCTCTATGTTGTACTGTGCAGCAAGTGTCTGCAACTGCCCGTCAGGACAGCGCACCTGCAACCAAGGCAGCTGGTGTTCCTCTACGGCAGCCTTCCACTTCTCTTCGGTGTCGCGACAGTCTACACCAAGAATCTCCATCTTGTCCTTGTAATTAGCATAGTAGGTCTTCATGTTGGGGATACCACGGATGCACCAGATGCACCATGAGCCCCAAAAGTCGATGACTACATACTTGCCACGCAGGCTAGAAAGCTTGGTGGTCGATCCCTGCAGGTTGGGCAGTTCAATCTCTGGCGCCATGTCGGCATCAGCCTCGGCGGCCATCTCTGTGTTTTCTGTGGCAGGTGCGCTCTGAGCGCTCTGAGCATTCTTAGAGCCGCATGCCGCCATCAGTGTCACAGCTAGTGAAAGTAAAGTAAGGGTTAAAACTGGCTTTTTCATATACGAAGTTGAAAAAAATTAATTAAAACAATTTTTATTTATTATAACATTCAAATATCTTGTTCACAGTATCTTCGGGCAGCTTCTTGGTAAACAAGCTAACCAGCCATACTACTGGGAATCCGCCAACCATGGCTATGGCACCACAGTTAATCGGGTTAATAGGATTACCTGCCAGCATGTTGATAACCGTCAGACCCACACCCCAGATAAAGCAAGCCCACACAGAGGCTGTAGTGATGTTGCGCTGATACAGACCCAGCATAAACGGAGCCAGGAATGCGCCAGCCAGTGCACCCCACGAGATACCCATCAGCTGGGCGATGAACGTAGGCGGATTCAGCGCTATGAGCAGCGAAATGGCGATAAAGAACATAATCAGCACGCGCATCACGATGACCTTACGGCGCTCAATCTTCTCGGCCACGATATCGTCGATGGTACCCTCTTCTACCTCACCAGGCAGCGATTTCTTATCGCGATAAATCAGGTCGAGTGTCATCGTCGAGCTCGATGTGAGCACCAGCGAAGCCAGTGTCGACATTGATGCCGAGAGCACCAGCAGCACCACAAGGGCAATCAATATATCAGGCAGCGTTACCAGCATCGAAGGTACGATAGAGTCGAAGGCAAGTTTGCCGTTGGGCAACATAGGAGGTGTGCCGAACAAACGACCGAAGCCACCCAGGAAGTAGCAACCACCAGCCACGATAAAGGCAAATACGGTAGAGATAACTGTACCACGCTTGATGGCGCTCTCGTCGGTAATCGAGTAGAACTTACCCACCATCTGTGGCAGTCCCATGGTTCCCAACGATGTCAGGATAACTACGCCCAGCAATCCCCAAGGATCGGGTCCGAACCACGAAGCAAAGCCTCCGTTCACCGTGGGGTCGGTATCCGATGGGATGGCAGCCAGCTTGTCTACGGCAGCCGTCAGTCCGCCCTGCACATTGAGCACAGCCACAATCACAGCCACGATACCAAACAGCATGATGATGCCCTGAATAAAGTCGTTCATGGCCGTAGCCTTGTATCCGCCCAGAATCACGTAGACGGCAGTGAGTATCGACATGATGATCACGCAATACTCGTAAGGAATGCTGAATCCCATCTCAAACAGTCGCGAAATGCCGCTGTACACGCCTGCTGTATAAGGAATCAGGAATACAAAGGCGATGATAGATGCAGCCACGCGCAGGCCCTGATCGCTAAAACGGGTTCCAAAGAAATCAGGCATCGTGCGACTCTCAATATGCTGCGTCATCAGCTTGGTGCGTCGGCCCAGTATCAGCCACGCCAACAGCGAGCCGATCACGGCGTTACCGATGCCAATCCACGCGCTCGACAATCCGTATTTCCAGCCGAACTGACCTGCGTAGCCCACGAATACTACTGCCGAGAAATAACTTGTTCCGAAGGCGAAAGCCGTGAGCCATGGGCCAACGGCGCGACCGCCCAATACGAAACCTTCAACACTACTGGCCTGCTTGCGGGTGTACAGTCCAACCCCAATCATCACCGCCAGAAATATGATTGTAAATACTATCTTGATTATCATAACTGTCAACTATCAATTGTAAACTGTCAACTAAAATGCCACCTGCATCTGGGCCTGCACCCAGTTATAATCCTTACCTATCTTGTCGCCACACATGCATCGTGTGTACTGCAGCTGCATACGGCACTTCTTGTAGAACCAGTACTGCAGTCCCACGGTCAGGTTGGTCTGGTCCCAACCGTCCACCTTTGTGTTGCGATCGAAGGTCTCACCACTAGCCACAACGTCCAGCGCGTCGACCACAGGGATACATGTTGTCACGTATCCACCACGGCTACCTACGTTGCCGTCTTGTCCGCCCAGCCATTCAGCACGTACCGATGCAGGGCGTGCCTCCTTATATTTACTGCCAGTGTAAGGCTGAGTTTTGTACTCGGCACCCACGCTGTAGCGATTGCGCTTATAGTTATCGCCCACGTTTATCTCGGGGTTCCATGCAGCCGTGCCCACAGCGCATCCTGTGCCCAGATAGCCCGATGCCACCACGCGGAATCCATCCACAGGTCGCAGCTCCAGCTTAGCTATCAGGTTCTTCTGGTTGTTCTGGTCCTTACGGTTGATGCCCTGTCCGCTCATCAGCCCCAGGTTATAGTGCACCACGCCGTTGGCCAGGTCGCCATACAGCTCCAGTCCCATGTCGCGTCCGTAGTTCACACCGTTCAGCGGGTCGGGACCCTCGCCAGCCAGATACAGCACAGCCTGAGAGTACACATCCACCAGCTCCAGCTGTGTGGGACTCATGGGGTTCTCCATCGTGTACGAGTGCTTAAACTGTCCAAAGCGCACCGTCAGTTCGTTGCCTTTCGACACGCGATAGTCTGTGTAATACTCCTGCACCACGCTCGAGAAGTCGTGCATAAACATAAACGACCATCTGTCGGTGATACGCGCTTTGGCCCACAGCAGGGTTCGTTTCAGGTTGTAAGCATTCTGGTCTTTGCCATTAGGGTTTTGATAACTCCATCCCCCCTGAGCGTAACCATTCAGAGTAATTCGGCTGGTAAAATCCTTTGTCCAGTCGATCTCGCTGCTCTTTTGCTGTGCCGATGCCGTAAGGTTAGCACCCAATGCCATCATCACCACAGCCAGCAGTTTCATTTTGCAAGTTTTACGTTTCATTTCGTCATTGAATTTAGATAATTTAGTTCCTTGCGGCAGCAAAAGTAATACATTTCTATCAAATAGACAAATTTATTTGCATATTTCTTTCATTAATTTATATTTATGCATTAATAAAGAGTATTTGCGACGAAAAAATGGTTGTGTCATTTGTCACGTTTGTCATGATTCATAAAATCATAAGAACATAAAAAGTACTAATTTATTTTGCAGTTCGAGTGAATTGGTGTACCTTTGTCGCAGAATAATTAAAACTATCAGAATTATGAACGAGAATAACAACGAGAAGCAGCAGGGACTGCAGATAGAGTTGCCACAGGAAGTGGCACAGGGTGAGTATGCGAACTTTGCGGTGATTACGCATGGATCGGGCGACTTTGTGATTGACTTTGCACGGGTGCTGCCTGGTGTGCCCAAGGCGCAGGCTTGCAGCAGAATAGTCATGGCTCCAGAGCACGCCAAGCGACTGCTGCTGGCGCTGAACGAGAACGTGATGCGATATGAGGCAGAGTTCGGACAGATAAAACTGCCAAACAGAGATGGGAACACCATCAAGATGGATGCGTTTGACCCAACGAAAGGTGAAGCATAAAACGAAAATGAAAGGCTAGCAAAAAAACTGCTAGCCTTTATTATTTAGTCTTGGAAATAAACGCGTTTCACACGATTGCTGATGCCTGTTAGCACCTCGTAAGGGATGGTTTCGAGCACATCGCTCAGCACCGTTACAGGGAGGTTCTCGCCGAAAATCTCTACCTGATCGCCCTCCTTACAAGGGATGTCGGTGACATCGATCAGGGCCACATCCATACAGATATTACCTACGTACTCGGCCTTCTGACCGTTGACGAGGCAGTAGCAGTGGCGATTGCCCAGATGGCGGTTCAAGCCGTCGGCATAGCCAATAGGAATGGCGGCAATGACAGAATCGCGCTCGAGCTTGCCCTTGCGGCTATAGCCCACCGTCTCACTCTTAGGCACAGCGCGCATCTGGAGAATGGTGGTCTTCAGCGTGCTGACGGTATGGAGGATGCGATTGTCGCGCGGATCAACACCATAGAGGCCGAGGCCCAGACGACACATATCTAACTGACGATCGGGGAAGTGCTCGATGCCGGCAGAATTGTCGATATGGCGCAGAATCTTATGCGAGAAAGCATCCTGCAGCTTCTGGCTACCAGCCTCGAAGCGCTTGAACTGGAGGCGGGAGAAGTTGTCGAAATCGTCGCTATCGGAGCCTACGAAGTGACTGAACACTGAACGCGGGATGACGGCCTGCTGATGCTTCAAGCGGTCGATAAGCTCGTCCATATCGCGCTCTGGATCGAAGCCCAGACGGTGCATGCCAGTATCGAGTTTGATGTGTACAGGCCAGCCGGTGATACCCTCCTTGCGGGCTGCCTTGATGAGGGCATCGAGCAGACGGAAGCTGTAGACCTCGGGCTCCAAGTCGTAGTCGAACATGGTCTTGAAGGCTGTCATCTCAGGGTTCATAATCATGATGTTGGCGGTGATACCGGCCTTACGCAGGGTGACACCCTCGTCGGCCACAGCCACAGCCAGATAGTCAACACGGTGGTCCTGCAGCGTCTTGGCTATCTCTACAGCACCAGCGCCATAGGCATCGGCCTTAATCATGCAAACTATCTTGGTATCGGGCTTCATGAACGAGCGGTAGTAGTTGAGATTCTCGACCACCGCATTGAGGTTGACCTCGAGGATGGTTTCGTGAACCTTCTGTTCGAGCTGCTCGGTAATCTGGTCGAAACCGAAAGGACGGGCACCCTTGAGCAGAATCATCTCTTCGCGCAGGGTGGCAAAGGCCTCACTCGACAGGAAGTGGTTGACATCGGCAAAGAACTGCTTATCGGCAATCTGAATCTTATCGGCCTGAGCGGTGAGCTCTGGACCAATACCGATGAACTTGGTGATGCCGCGCTTGGTGGCGAGGTCGCTGACCTGAGCGTAGAGTTCGGCTGAGGTTGTTCCGGTTTGGAAGATGTCGGATAAGATCAGAGTTTTCCTTAGGCCCTTGATCAGCCCCCCCCTGGCCTCTCCTACCTTTGTATCCTCGCGGCGATTCATGAAGTCGAGGGCGATATCGAGCGAGTTGATATCAGAGTTGTAAGAGTCGTTTATAAGCACACAACCACGCTGACCCTCCTTGACCTCCAGACGCATGGCAACAGGCTCGAGCTTTGGCATACGTTCGGCCAACTCGGCTGGCGTCAGGCCCAAGTGCAAAGCTACTGCGGTACAGGTGATAGAGTTCTCGATAGAAGCCTCGTCGATGAATGGGATGGTGTAGCAGTTTTCTTCGCCCTGCCAAATATAAGTTATGCGCGAATTCTCCACACTCCTCACGAATAGGCTGGCCTGCTCATCGCAGGTTGACCACGAAATCTTCTCGCCTTTGTAGTTCATGCGGCGGATGCAACGGCTCACAATATCGTTATCGCAGCAGTAAACCATAGCCTGGGTGTTGTGCATCAGCTCGAGTTTCTCCATGCACTTTTCTTCCATAGAGCGGAAGTTCTCCTGATGGGCTGCACCAAGCGAGGTGAGCACGCCGATGGTGGGCTGGATGATGTCGCGAAGGGCCATCATCTCGCCTGGCTGCGAGATACCTGCCTCGAAGATGCCTACCTCGGTCTGCTCGTTGAGCAACCATACCGAGAGGGGTACACCTATCTGAGAGTTGTAGCTGCGAGGCGAACGCACAATGCGCTGCGAGGGCAACAGCAGCTGGTATAGCCACTCCTTGACCATGGTCTTACCGTTAGAGCCGGTGATACCTACGATGGGCACATCAAACTCGTCGCGATGGCGCTCGGCCAGGCGCTGGAGGGCAGCAAGGGTGTGGGGCACTCGTAAAAAATTGGCCTCTGGATAGAGGCTATCAAAATGCTCAGGAACCTGCTCGACCACAAACTGACGAACACCGCGGTTATACAAATCCTGAATATAGCGATGGCCATCGTTGCGCTGGGTTTTCAGAGCAAAAAACAAAGTCTCTTCGGGGAAGCAGAGGCTACGACTATCGGTTAGCAACCAACTAACCTGTGCCTCAGTGTTTCCATATCTTCGCGCACCAATAAGCGTGGTAACTTTTTCGATACTGTATTTCATGACTTCAAAAATCTACAATTTTTCCTTTTCAGTTCAATTAAAGTGCAAAGTTAGGGTATTTTTTTTGCAACTCTGCTATTTTTAACATAGTTTTATCAATGAATATACGATATTCTTGCGATTCGGGGTTAAAAGGCTTATGATGGAGCGCAGCCTTCAGGGGTTGCCACTCCTTGACAAATTGCTTGGCCTCGGCGCTGAGATAGACCTCGGAGAATCGCTGCCAGATGTATTCTACAGCTTGCGATGAGGGGTGCAGCATATCCTCGGCATAGAAGCGGTAGTCGCGGAGTTCATCGTTGACGATCTCGTAGGCGGGGAAGTAAGTAATATATTGTTCAGCCCCCCTCTGGCTCCCCCCGCTCGGCTTTGCCGCTTGGCTCGTCCAAGAACTCAGGGGGAGAATCAGTTTCTGTATTGCCAGCAGCAGCGTGGCTTTAGAGAGTTGCGAACCATGGTAGCCGTATTTGCGATAGCGGATGGGGCTGACTGTAAGCACAACGCGGATATCGGGGTTATGCTGGCGCAGAATGTCGATGGCACGTTGCAGGTAGTCGGCACACTCATCTACGGTAAGTTCCTCCTCGGTAAAAAGCGATTGTGGGCGCTTCTGGCAGTTATCTACTATTTCGCCTGTGGACTTCAATCTGTAAATGTGGTTGGTGCCCAATGTAATGAACGCAGTCTTCACGAATTCTAGGACAGGCCTAGCGGCAGAGCCGAGCGGCAAATGCGACTGAACGCCCAGAGAGAGTTTTTCGACCGTGTGGAGGATTGAGGCGGGGTTGTACATCACGCCGAAGGGATTGACCGTGGCGCGGAACTTTTCTTCCTGAAAGCGCTTACCAATGTTATCGGCAAAGCACGACCCTACGAAGAGCATCTCCTCGCACGCCCCAATCTCGAACCCAGGCTTCTCAATATCAACAACAGTCCTAAATTCCATCATCTCACCTTCTCACCTTTCAACCGTCTCACCTTCTCACCTTCAAATCAGCTCCTGCTGATTTGCAAGCCAGTAGTTGAGAGCGTCATATCTACAAATCGGGCATTCTTACGCGGGCTATTCTCTGTCAGTATCTGCTTGATACGTGCCGCAGCCTCAGGATCCTTGGCTATCATATAGAGGTAGCCGCCACCGCCAGCACCTGGCAGTTTGTAACCCAGACAGAGGTCATCGATCAATCGGGTTAGCGCCTCAACAGGTTCTGGATTAGAGCCAGCATCAATCAGCTGGTTCTGAGTCCACGTTTTGCGTACCAGCAATCCCATACGCTCAAAATCGTTCTGCTGGATAGCCTCGTACATCTCTAGGGTATGCTCCTTCATCTGTCGGAGCAAACGTATCTCGCCCCCATGATTCAAGAACATACGGCGCACTATCTCTGCCAGGATACTCTTGGCCGTGCGCGTGATGCCTGTATAATATAATAGGTGGCACGGGCGATACTCGGGTTGAGTCCAGAGGTCGGTGGACAACCAGCGCACCTGTGGATTCTGAGCAAATCCCCTACCCGTTTGCAGCAACTTAACACCACCCAGCACACCGCCAAACTGATCCTGCCAACCACCTCCTGTGGTCAACATCTGTTCGAGCATCAGCGTGCGATGGCCTATCTCGTTTTTATCCCATCCCAGTCCGCAGAAGTCGTTGAGCGCGCCCAGCACGGTAGCTGCCAGGATGCTGCTAGTACCAAGTCCGCTACCCGCAGGGATGGCAGAAAGCAGGGTAATCTCGATGCCAGAGCCGAAAGCCTGTAACTCATTTTTCAACACGCCATTACCAAAACCGGCCAAAACCAGAGCAGCCTTAGGAATAGAGAAGGGAGAGCCTACGTGCATAAAGTCCTTGAGTTGCTCGTTGGTCTCTACTACCTCCATAGCACCAAGGTCGATGCTGCGAAGCACGATTCTTGGTTCCCTGGATGGGCGGATATAAGCCTGCAAAGGTGGCTGACCATTCAACTCGATGGCCAGGTTGATTACGTTTCCACCCTCCATCAAGCAGTATGGTGGGGTATCGGTCCATCCGCCTGCGATGTCGATACGTACAGGCGAGCGGCCCCAAACAATCTGGTCGTCGGCGATTGAGAGTTTTGGGGAGTGAGGAGTGTGGAGTGTTGAGTGAAGCAATCCATCGCGCAACAGGGCGAACGCACGCTCGCTCTCGCCACGGAACATGGCATCGTGGATGCGCGTCATCAGCGGCGCATCCTCGTCGAGTGGCGGAGGCAGAGGTATGTGCTGCTCTTCGAACTCGCGCTTGGCATCAGCCAGATCGAGCTGATAGAACACACTATGATTCCAGTTTTCAGCCAGCGCACTCCAGTTAAGTTTGCGGAAGGCCTTGCGCTGGTCGAAGAGACGGTGCAAGTTGGCCTCGGTGCTAATTTCCTCGGCTGAGATCAGCCGAGTGGCTAGTTTATCTAGATGATCTAGATTGTCTAGCATTTCTAGCCCGGCTAGCTTTGCTAGCCCTGCTAGATTTTCTACTACTGGGAACTGCTGTTTCTGTTGCTCTGGGCCTGCAAAGCGTTCGTCGATATGATAGCGGCGTATGGCATATTCCTTGTCGCCAATAGGCACCACATCGATACACTCGCCAGGAGCCAGATGGAGCTTCCAGTCGTTCTCAGGCACACCCGTTATAATATTGTCGTGAGTCAGGGTCCAGCCCTCGCCCACATAGCTGTTTTCTATCCAGATATTGGTATTCTCCTCAGTAAAGCGGAACTTACATACAGCATTCTGCACAAAGATGCTGGGATGAGGTTTGCGATCGTGGTGCATAATCTCGCGCTGATCATTCACCAGATTCTGAATACGGAGGGTCGACGAAATCATCTCGCGCGAGGTACCAAAATGGTAGAACTCGCCCCCCTGCAACGGTACGATGGCTACAGAGAGCTGAGAGAGTTCATCATCGGGCATCAAAGGGTTAGTGCCAAGGGCACAGCCGAATTCTGAATACATATCGTATTCAATAAACTCATCGTCCTTTTTAGATTTCTTTGCCAGCAGCTCCACGGCCTTATCGCTTAGCATCCAGATGCCGATATCGGTGAGGTAATAGTGATCTTTCTGCAACTCGTTGAGCGTTTCGACGCTGGGTTTCTGCAGCATGTGTTTCAGCACCTGTGGCGACTTGCGCGAGCTAACAAACACACCGTGGTTCTTAGCCACCGAGGCATCGAGCCACAAGCCGTAGCAAACCACATCGGCATCGGGCACAGGCTGCAAGGGCTGCGACGTACGTACCAGCACATCGCCACTCACCACCATAGTATGTATGCGCTCTGGCGCCATCTGCATCATCTGCTCGTAGAGCGGCAATTGCAGGCTTAACAGATCCTGCGAGAGCTTCTGGCCGCGCTCCCAACGGAACACGGGAACAGGTGTGAGAATCTTACCCGATGGGGCATACGAAGGCAAACGGCGACTCTGTCCGCCAGCATGCAGCAGAATGCGCTTTTCGCGTGGCAACCACTCGCTGAGCGATTCGCCATCCTCAACCGTCATACAAGCCTGGAGCAACCAGGTGGTACCACCACCACTACCCAACTTATGACCAACAGGGTCGTTGGTACAGAAATACTCATCGCGACTCAACCCTGTTACATCGTGGAAACTGTCCACCAGATTCGGTGGCAACGAGAGCAACTTTTTCATTGAACATTGAACATTGATCATTGAACATTCTTGCGGCGGCGATACGCCATGAACAATGCGCCTGCGAGTACTAACAACAAGATGACGTAGGCGACATTGGCAATCGTCTCAGTAGTATCGACCGACTTGGGGAAGAAGCTGAGAACAACCTCATGCTTACCTGGTTTTATGCTAAGAGCTCGCAGGATATAGTCTACCCTACCCAACTCAGCAGGCTCGCCATCGATGGTAGCCGTCCAACCAGGATAATAAATCTCAGAGAAGACGATGACACCACCCTTACCCGAGTTAACCTCGTAGGTAAGCTGGTTGGGCTCGTAGGTCTTGATAGTTACCATGCTCAGTGTGTCTTGAGCAGTACTCTCGCCAAGCTGAGCCTGGAACTTCTCATCAGCCACAGCCTCGTGGCGCAGGTCGATCTTGCCCACCTTCAGAATCTCCTCGTTGGCATTCTTGGCATAGCTCACTTTATCTACAAACCACGCATTTCCAAGAGCGTATGGGTTCTGCAAGGGAACCGTCTGACCACCCTGAAGCGGGTATATAAAGTAACGTGTATTAAGCATATTGAGTACAGGCCAGATGCTATCGCCCTTCACCTGAGTCATATCACCACCAGCCTCAGCTACAGCACCCGCCAGGGCCTGCATCTCGGGGTTGATGTATTGCTCTATCATCTCCTGATAACGACGCAGCTTAGCGGCATGGTAGCCTCCGATACTCTTATGATAATAAGATGTCTCGTTCTCGTTGAAGGTGTTCGATGCCAAGTTCAGCACACGATAGTCGAGCGTCTTATCCTTCAGAATCTGCTCATCGGTCTGCGACATCTGCTGTGGTGCTTCACGCTCACTCTGGGGCACAAACATCTCGTCGTTCAGATAGCGCTTGTTCACCTGCCAAAGGTCAACCAGACAGAGTACCAGGATAATGCCCACGCCATACTCCTTCTTGAGTTTGCCGAAGCTCATGGCCAGCAGGATGCCCGTACCAGCCAGAATGATATAGAACGAGCGCATGGCATCGGCTGTAAACACGGCCTTGCGCATCTCGATGAGATTGCTTGTAAGCGGTGCGATATGCTCCTGAGGCAGGGTGCTCAAAGCACGCATCTCGCTCGATGAGATAAAGCTATCGAAGAACATGGATGGCGCTACGGCAAACAACAGGGCGATGCCACCCGTAAGCAGGAACGAGATGCCCACAAGCTTCATGCGGGGTTTCATCTGCTCGGGCTCGTCGAGGAACTTCTTGAGCGCCATCATGGCCAACAATGGGATGGTGAACTCGGCTATTACCAATATCGAAGCCACGGTACGGAACTTGGCGTACATGGGCACATAGTCGAGGAAGAAATCGGTGAATCCCATGAAGTTCTTACCCCACGACAGGAGTATCGACAGAATGGTTACTGCCAGCAAAGCCCACTTCATGGGGCCCTTAACAATGAACAAGCCCAGGATGAAGAGCATCATGACAAAGGCGCCCACGTAAACAGGGCCACTGGTTCCAGGCTGCTCGCCCCAGTACTGACCTATCTGCTGGTAGATGCTCTCGTAGGTAGGATCGGCTTTTTCCATAGCAATCTTGCTCTCCGACATGGGTACTGATGCGCCTCCCTTGGTGTTAGGCACCAGCAGTGTCCAGGTTTCGTCGACACCGTAGCTCCACTGGGTGATATAGTCACGCTCCAGGCCGCTGCTGGTCTGGTTGCTCGAATTCTTCTTAACTAACTCGCTCTTACCACGCATAGACTCCTGACCGTACTGCCAGGTGTGGTAGAGGTTACTCAGGTTGATACACACACCAATGGCAGCACCAGCGATACACGCACCTGTGGCCTTGGCAAAATGCACGTACTCCTTCTTGCGGATGGCATCCACCAGCCAAGCTATTACCATCGCCAGGATGATGAACAGATAGTAATATGTCATCTGCACGTGGTTGGCATTAATCTCGAAAGCCGTAAAGATGGCTGTGAGCAGGAATCCCCACAGGTATTTGCCTCGATAAGCCAGCACGATACCCGCTATCATTGGTGGCAGATAGGCCAAAGCCCACACCTTCCAGATGTGTCCGGCAGCAATGATAATGAGGAAGTAGGTGCTGAACGCCCAGATGATGGAGCCCAATGCTGCCAGATGCTGACGGAAGTCGAACGCGCGCAGCAGGATATAGAATCCCAGCAGGTAGGCAAACACATACCACACGTTCTCAGGCAAGAACAGATGATATATCTTTGTCATGGTACTCAGTTTATCAGTAGATTTATACGATGGTGCCATCTGGTAGGTAGGCATACCTCCGAACAAGGCGTTAGTCCAGCGACTGCGCTCGCCCGTCTTCTGCAGATACTCTACTCCCTCCTGTCCTGCACCTCTTCCTGCCGACGCATCGTGACGATACAGTATGCGCCCCTCGATATCAGCAGGGAAGAAATAAGCGAAAGCCAGAACGGCAAACAATAATACTGCCAACACATCGGGCAGCCATTTTTTCAGTAATGTCATAACTTGCAAGTTTATTAATTTGCCTGCAAAATTACGAAATAATTATCAATTATAAGTTGTCAATTATCAATTTTTTAGTATCTTTGCAGCAAAATATGGAAGAAACGATAATTACAAGCGTACAGAACGCCAGAATAAAACACGTAGTAGCCCTCCAGCAGAAGTCATCGCTCCGCCGTGAGGAGGGGCTCTTCGTAGTAGAGGGCCAACGCGAAATAGAGCATTGTCGTGAGTGTGGCTACGAAATCGTAGAGGAGTTTTGTCGGGAGTGCGAAGGCACGGAGGCGCGTGGGCGCGAGAATACCACGATGGTATCCCCTAACGTTTACGAGAAGATGGCCTATCGCGGTAGTACCGAAGGTATGATTGCCGTAGCTAAGTGCAAGGAGCACTCGCTTGCCAAGCTGCAACTGAAGGAGAATCCACTGATTGTGATCTTGGAGAGCGTGGAGAAACCAGGCAACTTGGGAGCCGTGCTACGTAGTGCCGAGGCTTCGGGAGTAGATGCCGTCATCGTGTGCGACCCACTGACCGATATGTATAACCCCAACCTGATTCGTGCCAGCATAGGTGGGGTGTTCAGCGTTCCTACGGCTGTATGCACATCGCAGGAGTGTATCGCATTCCTCAAAGAGCGCGGCATCAAGATTCTGACTGCGCAACTACAGGATTCGTACGAGTATTACGACTACGATATGCGCCCCGCCACAGCCATCGTGATGGGCACCGAGTCGACAGGACTCACCAACCAATGGCGCCAAGCAGCCGATGCCCATATCCGCATACCCATGTTGGGGCGCCTCGACTCGCTGAACGTCAGCGTTTCAGCTGCCATCCTCATGTATGAAGCACTTAGACAACGAAGAGTGAATAACGAATAGTGAATATGAAAATAGGAATGATTGTAGCAATGGACAAGGAACTGCAACAGCTCCGTCCATTATTCCCCGAAGACAAGGTGATTCTGCAAAAGAGCGGAATAGCCACCGTTAATGCCGCCATTCAGGCTGTAGAGATGATTCGCCAGTATAAGCCCGACTGCATTATTTCGAGCGGATGTGCTGGTGGTAATGGCGACGATATCAACCTGCAGGATGTAGTGGTTAGTTCAGAACTCACCTACCACGATGTTTATTGCGGTAGTGCCATCGATGATACCACCATTTTTGGTCAGGTTCAAGGCCTCCCAGCCCGTTATCAGGCCGACCCATACCTGTTGCAAAAAGCATTAGAGACGGGGGCAAAGCCAGGATTGATAGTCACAGGCGACTGGTTTGTGGATTCTAAGGATAAGATGCGCGAGATTGTAGGTCACTTCCCCGAGGCAAAGGCTGTCGACATGGAGTCGTGCGCCATCGCTCAAGTATGCCATATATATAAGGTACCATTCATCTCGTTCCGCGTTATCAGCGATATCCCCTTGCGCGATACCGATGCATCGCAGTATCACGATTTCTGGAGCACCATCGCCCAGAACTCATTCAACGTCACCAAGGCCTTCATCGAAAGCCTTTAATTATCAATTTATATAAATGGAAGTCATACAGAGTTTCACCATCGATCACACCCACCTCAAGCCGGGCATCTATGTATCGCGCGAGGATAAGGGTTTCACCACATTCGACCTGCGTATCACCGAGCCTAATCAGGAGCCCGCCGTTGCCCCAGCAGCTATGCATAGTCTGGAGCACCTGATGGCCACTTGGTTCCGCAATAGCGAGGCTAAGGACGATGTGGTTTACGTAGGCCCAATGGGCTGTCTTACAGGCATGTACATCATCATGACGGGCTCATACACCGTCGAGGATATGCGCCGTCTCACCATCGAGTGCCTCAAATGGATTCTCACACAGACGGAGGTTCCTGCTACCCGCCCAGAGGCTTGTGGCAACTACTTGCTGCACGACCTACCCATGTGCAAATGGGAGAGCGCCCGCTATCTGGACCGCTTGCAGAACGATTTCCACTGCGAGTATACCAAACTGCAGATAACCCTCGACGACGGCAAGGTTTTTGCCGATGCCTGACTTTTAACCACGATAGATAGTAACCGTTCCGCCATCGCTCTTAGCATAGTCGATGAGCAGATTCTGGATATATTGAGCATTGGCTATGACGCGCTCTTCGCAGCCGTCGTAGCCATTTATCAATACCACCAAGTGGGTGGTGCCCAGCGTAATCTTAGTGCGCTCGTTATCGCTGGTAGGCGTTCCAACACCGCCTTGAGCATCGCGATACACGGGCAGTCCGGCTATATTAAGCATGCCACGACCGATTCCCTCGTATGGCTCGCCCTCTTTACCAACACCCAGCACCAGTTCATCACCCACAAACTTATCGGCATCAAACCCACCAATGCTATAGCCATAGGCTATCGAGGCCAGGTTCACAAGGTCTACCAGCGTATCAATCTGATACAGCTCCTTGCCCTGAAGCATGCGACGTATGAGCTGCTCGGAGGCAGGACGATAGCGCGACGGATCCTTACCACATAGTTTATATACCGCACGCGTGGCGGCGATAGACGGCAAGGCTTTTACACTATCAAAGGTCAGTTCCTGACGGAGGCGTTGTTCTACTTCATGGATAGCATTCCACAAGCGGTCGTTATAAAGGGTGTTTACTACTCTAGCCTCTACACACGCGCCCACAAATGTGGGGCATACAGACGAAATCTCGTTAGATACACTAATCTTCATCACTGTTGCATATTAAGGATGGCATCTCGACACTGCTCCATCAACCAGCGTGGTGTGCTGGTGGCTCCGCAGATGCCTACACTCTGGATTCCATCGAGCCAAGCGGGCTCAATCTCCTGAGGATCTTCGATGAGATGGGTATTGGGATTCACACGCAGACACTCGTTATAGAGCACTTTGCCGTTTGAACTCTTGCGACCACACACAAAGAGCACCAGATCGTGCTTGGTGGCAAACTGCGAGATGTTGGGCATGCGGTTGGCCACTGAGCGACAGATGGTGTCGAAGCTCTTAAATGTAGCCTCAGGCGATATGTGCGTCTGGATATAATCGATGATACGATTAAACTCATCGAGCGACTTCGTGGTCTGCGAATAGAGGTAGATATCGCGCGAGAAATCGAGCTTAGTCACCTCGTCGCTACTCTCTATCACAATGGCGTTCGATTGCGTCTGACCCACCAGTCCCAGCACCTCAGCGTGTCCTTTCTTTCCGAAGATGACGATTTGGGCGGAGGTGCGGGGGTGCGAAGGTGCGGGGGTGCGAGATATCTCATACTGCTCCTTGATGCGCTTCTGCAGTTTCAGCACCACAGGGCATGTAGCATCAATAATCTCGATATTGTTCTTGCGAGCCAACTCGTAGGTCTCAGGTGGTTCACCATGAGCACGAAGCAGCACCTTGGCATTGTGCAGTTGTTGCATTTCATCGTGATTGATGGTGATGAGTCCCATCTCGCGCAGACGGTCGCACTCACGGCCATTATGCACAATATCGCCGAGACAATAAAGCTTTTCGCCCTTGGCTAGCTCTTCTTCGGCTTTCTTAATGGCAGTAGTCACTCCAAAGCAGAATCCACTACCGTTATCTATTTCTATCTGTATCATATTTTTGAAGTTAACGGGAATTGAAGAGAAGTTAAAGGGAATTGAAGGGACATAACTTCCTTTTAGCTTCCTTTCCATTCCTATTTTCTTAATAATTCGAAGTATTCATCCAGCAAATCCTGGGCGGCTACGAAGCTGGTTTTCTGTCCTGCCAGCACGGTGGCCTCGGCAGCTGCGAGCTGAGCCTTGATGGCGGGGTTGTTGTAGAAGTTCAGGCGCAAGTGCTCGTTGATGCTCTCATACATCCAGTACTTCGACTGCTCGTTGCGACGATAGTCGAAATAGCCGTTGGCCTTCACAAAGTCCACATACTCGTAAATCATGTCGAATATCTCCTTCACACCCGTACCGTAGAATCCGCTATAGCATAGCACCTTAGGCGTCCAACCACTATCGGGCATGGGGAAGAAGTGTAGCGCATTACGGAAGTTGGTGGCCGCCATGTGGCAACGATCCACATTATCGCCATCGCACTTGTTGATGACGATACCATCGCTAATCTCCATGATACCGCGCTTAATGCCCTGCAACTCATCGCCCGTACCAGCCACCTGTATCAGCAGGAAGAAGTCTACCATCGAGTGGCAGGCCGTCTCACTCTGTCCCACACCCACGGTCTCCACAAATATCTTGTCGAAACCAGCGGCCTCGCACAGAATGATGGTCTCACGGGTCTTGCGCGCCACACCACCCAGCGAACCTGCTGATGGACTAGGGCGAATAAACGATGATGGATGCTGCGACAGCTTCTCCATACGCGTTTTATCTCCAAGGATGGATCCCTTGGTGCGCTCGCTACTGGGGTCGATAGCCAGTACGGCCAGTTTGCCGCCCTTTTCGCGCAGAACATGCATGCCAAACTCATCTATCGAGGTACTCTTGCCCGCTCCTGGCACACCACTGATACCAATGCGGATGCTGTTGCCGCTATAGGGCAGACACTTGTTGATCACCTCTTGCGCCTTGGCCTGATGATCTGGGTTCACACTCTCTATGAGCGTCACTGCCTGCGATAGGATGGTGACATCGCCCTTGACGATACCCTCTACCATATCGGCCACAGAGAGTTCACGACGGCGGAAACGATTGCGATTCAGATAGGGGTTGATGATACTGGGCTGCTCTACCCCACTGTTCACCTGCAAACCTGCATATTCTGAGCTATTCTCTGGATGTTCCATATTTTCAATTCATAATTCATAATTCACAATTCATAATTACCTCAGTTTGATGTTAACTACCACCTTGGCGTGGTCGGGATCGTTGGTAATCATGAGTATACGTGGACGAGTGCGCAGCTTCTGGAGCTCGGCAGCTGTTCCTGTAATCTTCAGATGAGTGCTCTGACCTGGTGCTATCTCACTCTTCGAGAGGGTTACCTTCAGTCCGGCCGTAAAGAGCTGGAGCGAAGAAATCTTGAGTGGCGACTGACCCTCATTCGTCAGCGTAACGGTAGCCGACTTCTTGGGTTTGCCACCAAAATCGGTAAAGTCAACATCCGTCTCCGACATATTCAACACAGGTGCCAGCGCCTTGTTGGTCTTCTCAAACTGCTTCATATCGGGCAGCAGCACCGTAGCCACTTCAATGGCACGATCCTGACTCACCTTGTCGCCTGGGTTATGAGCCACGTAGAGGGTGGTCTTAGTCAATCCGTAGTCGCGAAGCTTATCCGATAGCAACTTCACGGTGATGGTGGCCGAACGTCCTGGCAACAGATGGTCGGGACTGGTGATAGCCGTCAGATAAGCAGGCAGATGCATCAGGTTAGGACGCATGGCCTTCTTACCATTATTAAATATATGTATCTCCTTAACAGGCACATCGCCTTTGTTCACATCGTCGAACTCAATGGCATCGGCATCCAGCAACAGGTCGCCCATGGCAATAGGATACTCGCCCGAATAGTCGCGCATATCGGTCTTCACCACACCCTTCATGGTGAGGTAGAAGGGTTTCTTGGTGCCATTGCTCTTAACCTGACACATCTTCTGGAAGTGGCCCAGCTGGCGGGCATCGTAGGTCATTCTGATAACAAACTTATCGCCTATGCCCACCTCCTTGGGAAACTCCACACTGGTACAACCGCAATCGGGTTTCACACTTTCTATCACCAATCGGCGCAAGCCTTTGTTACGTAGTTCAAACGTAGCCGTCACGGGCTGTTCGTAGCCCGTAGCTCCCACATCTACGGTGGTGTTCTTAACCGTTAAACGCTGAGCATTAGCCTCGAGGAACGAGAAAGGAGTAACGAGGAACGAGAATACTATGATAAGAAACTTTCTATTCATCTTTATTATTTAATGTTTAATAATTAATCTTTCGCTCGGCTTCGCCGCTTGGCTTGCCAAGAATGTTTAACGTCTCCGACTTTGTAACGGCGCGGAATTCCGGACTATAGGCACACTCTACGGTGGCGGTACCCGTCTCGTAGGTTCCTGGGCGATCGATATAATACTCGGTCTCTATCACATGTGTACCCTTCGACAGCATGTCGTAGAAGTAGCAAGTGGTGTTATCGCGCGGGGTGATATAACCTCCATGATGATAGCCACTCAACTGCTTTACGGGCTCCATGCAGGCAGCACGCTTATCTACCACCTGCACAAAGTCGTAGTCGCGATCGGCAGTGATGGTGAGGCGGACGCGGATACGATCGCCTACTAGCAGGCTAGCAGAACAAGCCTGACTAGTTTTGCTAGCGATAATCTCCCGCTTGATGCTTAGGCCGCTACCTGTATCAGCCACGTTCTTGGCGGGCTGGAAGAACTGGGCGTAGACGGCTCCCCACGATGTGCCATCGCTGGTCTTGCGGATGGTGAGTCGCTTGCCCTTAGGCAGCTCGGTCTTTACATAGCCAATAGCCGCAGTAGCCTTGGGCAGGGGCACAGTCTTCACATCCAGGTTGATGGTAGCCATCTTCTGATTCTGAACCAGTCGGAACTCCTGTCCCTTCAGGAAGGCATACACGGCGTTCACGCTGTTGATAGGTGTATCCCACGCCTGCGTGCGCTTCTGCTGGAGCAACCAGCGCTGCATCTCGTCGATGGTCTCGAAGTCGTTTGGCGTGATAGCCTGTAGTGCCTCGATGGCGATACTCTGTGTAGGAATCTTATAGTCGAACCAAGAGTAGCCGGCACGCGGTGTGTCGTAGTAGCGACCCATCTCCTCGCGGAATACGGTGTACTCCTTCAGCGACTGGGCGTACTCCTGAGCGCGCTGGGCATCCAGCTTCTGGAAGATAACGGCCGAGAGGGCCTTGTCGTAGATGCTCTGGCGCTTGATGTCCTTCTTCAGCAACTCTATCAGATAGCTGTTGGCTGTCTGAACCTCAGTAGGCAGTTTCCTGCCATCGAGCGTTACCAGGTAGAGCCACTGCAGAGCCTTATAGCTGGGGAATGTCACGGTCTCACCTTTCTTCTCGGCCTTCTTCAGTTCCTTCACCAAGTCTACTATCTCCCGTCCCATAAATCCGAAGGCGCTATTCAGCATCTTGGCGGTACCGCTCTGCTTTTCAGTAAGTGCATTCAGACGAACCAGCATCTCGCTCACGGCCACGGTCATATAAAACGATCCCGGCATGCCTGGATACCATGTCCACGAGCCGTCGCCCAACTGGAGTTTCGTCAGTTTCTCGATGCACTTATCCAGTCGGTTGTTCATCAGGTTCTCGTCAAAGAAGTCGGCCATGCGGTGCTTCTGCTCCGTCTCGTTGTCAGCATCCATCACCCAAGGCGTCTCGCTCAGAACGAGATTTTTCAAATCTTCGTTCTTCTGCAACTGCGATGAAAGTGAATTGTTAATTTTTAATTGTGCATTATTCTCCTGCTGCTTCCATAGCTCGAATACGGGCTTGATTTGTGGATTCTGATCGATGATGTATTTGCCTATTCCGTTGGCATAGTACGATGCAGCCAGCGAGATGGCATTATCCTCATTGGGCGAGCCTACCGAAGGCAGCGCCTGAACCATCAGCCACACGGGGTTGTTGGTGTACTCCAGCGTGAGCTTAGCGTTCTTGGCATCAGCAGGCACCAGCTTTGTCAGGTCGATGGTCTCTGTACCAGGCTTGTGCTGGGTGATAGGCAGAGCCACTGTGATGCGCTCGCTAGCAGGCAGCACGGGCAGATAGTGCTGCTCGCCGTCAGAGTATCCCTTTCCGCTGATGCTCATCTTGCATATTAACATCGTTGGCTCATAGCCAGCAGTGTTAATATCAAATGCCACAGGCCGCGTTTCGCCTGCTTTCAGGCTTACGCTTTGAGTCTTCTCGTAGATGGTGGCGTTGGTCTCAGCATTGATCAGTACCAGGCGTGCTGTGCCCTTAACGGCCTTCTCGCCCGTATTCATCACACGGACCGATATGGTGGCCTCGTCGCCCTCGCGGATAAAGCGTGGCACGTTGGGCTGAATCATCACGTCCTTCTTAGCCACCGCCTCGGCCTCAATCAGTCCGTAATAGAGTTCGCGTGTGTGGGCAAAGCCCAGCAGCTGCCAGGTAGTCAAGCTCTCGGGCAGGGTGAACTTAATGGCCACACGACCGTTCATATCGGTAGTCAGCTGTGGATAGAAGAAGGCGGTTTCGTTCAGGTTTTCGCGAATCTGGATATCTTCTGTCTGCTTCTCGTCTTCGGCCACAGCAGGTGCTTCGGCAATGTCAACATCGGCAGTCTCTACCACATCAAACACTTTGGCATCCGCATTCTTAGCCATTGGTGCAGCCACCATAGCAGGTGCCGATTCAAGCATCATCACACCATCCTCCAGGCCGATATTTCGCGCACCCAGTTTCATTCTTGAGCCGCGATAGCCAAATGTGCGATAGTATTGTGGATATACATCGTGGTCGAAACGGCTGAAGCTGATCATATCATAGTCGAGTGCCTTCCACGAACGTGAACCGAAACGTGAGAATTGCTCACGAGGAACATACGTCCACGCAGTAAAGGGCAGTTGTATCCACAGATAAGGCATAAACTGCCATTGATGCTTGGCTATCTGGTTCAGACTCTGGTCGTAGAGTGTAGCCATCAGGTTAGCATTCACAGGCTTGCCGCTGGCATCCTTGATGGTCAGCGTCCACTCCTCCTTCTGTCCGGGCGTCAGACGGTTGCGGAAGGTAGCCCACTCCAGCTTCAGCTTCTTATCAGGCATGGGGCGTTGAATCCTTGCCGAATGCGTGTAGCAATGGCCGTTCTTCACCCAGGCATAGGTTATCAGCAGTCCGGTATCGTATTCATCTTTATAAGTAAACTTGCGGTTTATCAGTTGGTTGCTGCGCTCTACCGAACCCTGCTCTATCAGTTTCTTACCCGCAAAGATGCCGTACACGATATGCACATCCTGAGCCGACGAACCCACCTGGATGGTTACTGGTGTACCATCGTTGGGGAACTGCGTTGCGCTCTGGTAGAACCAGTCGTCCGTTTCAGCCACAGGGCGCTGATCATTAAGTGAGAAGATGATGAAAGTGCGCTCTACGGTCTGATCCTCGTAGGCAGCTTCGACGGTGTGCTTACCAGTTGCAAACGCACCTAATGCCTGTGCACTATTGGCTTTCACCGTTTGCCACTCGCCTCCGTCTACGCGATAATGCACCTCTGTGTCGATATCCTTTCCAGCGGCATTGCGCACGTGGAAGGTGGCTGTGGGGTTATCCTCTATCAGCACCTTGTCGGCTATGTCGATGCTTAGTGCTGTCTTGCGATTGCCCAGTGGCAACGATAGCTGTCCGTTATGCGTTTCGCCTGCCCCATCGGTCACATCGGCCATCACCACAAAGTTGTAGAACATGGTGTGCTTGGTCTCGGGCATGGTCAGCGGCATCTGCACCGTAAAGTTTCCATCGGCATCGGTGGCTGCCTCGCCGCTATATATCTCGTCGCCATTCGAACTGTAGCCGAAGGTGCCCTCTTCGTAATAACGATTGTAATCGTACCACCAGAAGGCCATGCGACGCATCACCTTATAGCTCACCTTGGCATCCTGTACGGGCACACCGGCATAGTTCATCGCCGTACCCTTCACACTGATGGTGTCGCCAGCCTTGTAGGCCTCCTTATATTCGTCAAAGTCCACGTGGAATGTGGGGCGCTTGTACTCCTCTACACGTATGCGCTGCGAGTTGTTGTTCACCAGGACGGTAAACCAGCCCGTAAGCCCCGTCTGTGGCAATGTAAAGTCTACGGCAGCCACACCCATCTCGTCGGTCTCTGCCTCCTTCTCGGCCACCGTCTTGTAGTTGGCATCCAGCAGTGTAAACTTCATGGGTTTCTTCGAGCAAACAGTCTGTTCTGTGCCGTGAACCACCTGATAGGCCATGGCCGAGGCATGCACCGTCTGCCCTGGGCGATAGATGCTGCGATCGGTAAAAATCACCGTCTGCTGCATCACGCGATCGGCATCGTAGTATACATATCGCCCTGAGCCGCTCAACACTACGCCCGCCTTATCGTCGTTGGTATAGGCAAACACGCTGCGGTTGCGCGTCACGTCGTCTGTGGGGAAGAAGAACTCGCCCTTGGCATTGGTCTCGCCAAGATAGTTTTTCTCGTTGCGATAGCTTATGCGTTCCTTAATCTTCAGCTTGGCGCCAGCTATGGGCTGTCCTGTTGTAGCGTTCACCACCACATAGCGTATTCTGCCGTTAGGCTGCGTCTCGGCGATGGTAAACATATCGGTTACGTGATACAGCGTGCGCACCACCTCGGTGGCAGGATTGGTTTTAAACTCCACCAGATACATGCCCACTGGCAGTCCTGCCAGCGTCATCGAATCCTCAAACAGCTCGTAGTCGGCATGCGCACCCAGCTGCTTGGTCTCGCTGATTACCGGCTGCCCCAACAGCGTGCAGATTTTACTCCAGCCCTTCTCGGTCGATGGCGTCTCTTCGATGTCGCCCTGGCATTTCACGGGGTATACCGTCATGGTGAGCTGCGACAGATGGCGCAACTCCTTCAGCGCCACTTTCTGCGATTGCATCGGACGAGCTACCGTCAGGTCGTAAGCCAGACTGAATTGTGGGTTCGTCAGCTGCTGCCTGGCATTGCGCAGCTCATTGATGAGCGTCCACTTGCCCCACTTCTCTATGGCATCATCTATGTAGGCTATGCGCTCGGCCGCAGTCGTGGTGTATGGCAGTTGGTGATACGCCTGCACGGCCAGGTTGGCATCTAGCAGGCTCACCGCCTTCTGGTTGCCCGCGCTGGCATAGTAGTCGCGCAGCACCTTGATTTCTTCCAGCTCACCGCCTATCACGCTCAGCATGTCGTTGCCAAACACCGCTGCATCTTCGCCCAGCACCACAAACGGCTCGTAGCTGCCCTGCTTGGTCTTAGCTAGCAGCTTGCACACCTCGGGCGTTAGTTGCGGTTTCTTCACATCCAGTTTCAAGTTGGCTTGCTCACTTCCTATCTGGTAGAGCACCGTCTGGTACACCAGCTTCAGCACCGCATCCTGCGCCTGGTTGTATCGCGCTACAATGCGATCTACTTCAGGCTTCAGCGAGTCGGGCGCTATGGCGGCCATCGTCTGTGCCCCCATCAGTTCCGCCTTGAGCAGCTGTCCGTATTGCTTCTCCTTCTGAGCCTTGTTCACTATCTGCTGTAGCACCTCATACTGCGTCTTGGGCAGATCTTTCTCTTCGGCCTCCGAAACCTTCTTCCAGAGCACCGAATACGATTGTCCGAATATGAACATAGGCATGATCAAAGCTATAGTTATCAATAGAAGTCTCTTCATACGTGTTACGCATTTAATATTTCTGCAAAGGTAACTTATTTTTTTCAATACACAAAAGGGACGGTTCTTTTTGTGTACTTTTTTTCGTTTTTTTGGGGCGAAGGTGTTAAAAACGTGGCCTTTTTAACACCTAATTGTGGATTTTCTAACACCATTTGCGATTTTTGAACACCTTATTTCAAAAATTCTTTGTAATTTTGCGGCCGAAAAATAAGAAAGCATAGTAAAAAAATAATAATGAAATGAAATTTACATCCATTTTTTGTCGAGCAGCCATGACGTTGCTCGTAATGTTGCTCACGTCTGTTTCGGCGTGGGCGTTCAAGCAACCGCAGCCTTCAGCTATACGACGATCCTGCCGAAGAAATCAGCAACGAAGGCGAAGTGATGTAATATCGCGATAAGTACACAAAAGGCGCTCGGCTTTGCCGCTTTGCTTGCAAAGTCCCTTTTGTGTACTTTATTTCTATCAAGTTTAGAAGTTTAGATGTTTAGATGTTTAGATTTTCTGTGTTTTTTATTGAGATTACGGGGTGATGAATATATAGCCGTTATAACCTATTTTAATATTATATTATAATATAATATTAAAATAGAGGTGTTTTTGAATATTCCTACTTGAGATAAATTCCTTAAAAATCTAAACATCTAAACTTCTAAACATCTAAACAAAAAAACACAGAAACGTAACTTTTAACCATCAGAAGTTACGTTTCTGTGTGGCAAAAGTTACGTTTCTGTTGCCCTAAAAAAAACTCAAATAAAATTTGGTTTTTTGCTCGTTTATTCGTATCTTTGCAATATGATTAACCAACAATTATTGAATCCGAAGAGCATCGTCGTGATTGGCGGCTCTAACAACGTGCATAAGCCCGGTGGGTCTATTGTGCGTAATATTAAGAATGGTGGTTTCGGTGGCGACCTGCACATTGTGAACCCCAAGGAAGATGAAGTGCAGGGAATAAAAGCCTTTCACGATGTAAAGGAGATACCACAGACGGAGCTGGCAGTGCTGGTAGTAGCAGCCAAGTTCTGTCCTGACTACGTGGACTATCTGTGCGCAGAGAAGGGCACAAAGGCCTTTGTGATTATCTCGGCAGGATTCGGCGAGGAGACCAAGGCGGGCGCCGAACTGGAGCAACGCATACTGGACACCTGCGATAAATACGGGGCGGCACTGATAGGTCCGAACTGCATAGGACTGCTGAATCGGAACCACCACAGCGTGTTTACACTACCCATACCCAAACTGAACCCGCAGGGCGTCGACTTTGTGTCGGGATCGGGCGCTACGGCGGTATTCATTCTGGAGAGTGCCGTGATTAAAGGTCTGCAGTTTAACAGTGTGTGGAGCATTGGCAACGGCAAGCAGATAGGCATAGAAGACGTGTTGCAGTATATGGACGACCAGTTTGACCCCGAAAAGGACTCGAAGGTGAAACTGCTGTATATAGAGAACATAGGCAACCCCGACAAGCTGCTATACCACGCCAGCAACCTGATACGCAAGGGATGCCGCATAGCAGCTATCAAAGCAGGATCGAGCGAGAGCGGAAGCCGCGCGGCATCGAGCCATACGGGCGCCATCGCATCGAGCGACTCGGCTGTAGAGGCTCTGTTCCGTAAGGCAGGAATAGTGCGCTGTTTTTCGCGTGAGGAGTTGACTACCGTTGGATGCATCTTCACCCTGCCCGAACTGAAGGGAAAGAACTTTGCGATTGTTACTCATGCGGGTGGGCCTGGAGTGATGCTTACAGATGCGCTGTCGAAAGGCGGACTGAACGTGCCCAAGATAGAAGGGCCCGAGGCCGACGAGCTGAAAGAGAAGCTGTTCCCCGGTTCATCAGTGGCCAACCCCATCGACTTTCTGGCCACAGGAACGGCCGAGCAACTGGGCACGGTGATAGATTATTGCGAAAACAAATTTGACGAGATAGATGCCATCGCCGTGATTTACGGCACTCCTGGACTGACGCAGCTCTACGAGGCCTACGACGTGCTGGACAAGAAGATACGTGAGTGCAAAAAACCTATCTTCCCCATATTGCCAAGCTTGCATACTGCCGGTCCCGAGGTGGCAGAATTCTTGAGCAAGGGGCATGTGAACTTCAGCGACGAGGTGACACTGGCCACAGCGCTAAGCCAAATCATGCGCACGCCAAAACCTGCACCGCCCGAGGTACAGCTATATGGCATCGACTTTCCACGACTGCACATCATCATCAGCGGCATAGAGCAGAACGGCTACGTATCGCCACAGACCGTACGCGAGATACTATCGTGCGCAGGCATACCACTGGTGCCCGAGTTGGTATCGAAGGATAAAAAGGAACTGACAGCCTTTGCCGAGCGCGAGGGATTCCCCGTGGTGGCTAAGGTGGTAGGGCCCATACATAAGAGCGACGTGGGCGGCGTGACACTGAACATACGAACACCCGAGCATCTGGCACTGGAGTTTGACCGCATGATGAAGATAAAGGGCGCAACGGGCGTGATGGTACAGAAGATGCTGAAGGGCACCGAGCTGTTTATAGGCGCGAAATACGAAACCCGCTTCGGCCACGTGACACTATGCGGACTGGGTGGCATATTCGTTGAGGTGCTGAAGGACGTATCGAGCGGACTAGCGCCACTAAGTTATGCCGAGGCCTACTCGATGATTCACTCGCTGCGTGGCTACAAGATACTGAAAGGTACGCGCGGCCAGAAGGGAATCAACGAGCAGAAATTTGCTGAGATCATCGTGCGTCTGTCTACCCTGCTGCGCTTTGCCACAGAGATCAAGGAGATGGATATCAACCCGCTGCTGGCAGACGAGAAAGACGTTGTTGCCGTTGACGCACGTATTCTTATTGAAAGATAATCATTTAAGTAATTGTATAGCCTACGGTAAAAGAATAAAAAGAAAGAATGAAAACAGCAATCGTTGGTGGAGGGGCGGCAGGATTTTTTCTGGCCATTAACCTGAAGGAGATGTGCCCCGAGATGCAGGTAACCATCTTTGAGGAATCGAAGAAGGTGCTTGCAAAGGTAGAGGTATCGGGTGGCGGAAGATGTAACTGTACCAACTCGTTTGAGGCAGTGACGGATCTGCAACAGGTGTACCCACGAGGCCACCGACTGCTGAAAAGGCTATTCAAGACCTTCGACTATCGCGACGCGTACGAGTGGTTTGAACGTCACGGGGTGAGACTGGTGACGCAGGAGGACAACTGTGTGTTCCCCATGTCGCAAGATTCGCACACCATTATTAATATGTTTTTGGCGGAGGCGAAAAGGCATGGCGTGGAGATTAAGACGCAATGCAAGATAGAATCGCTGGAGCAATTAGCGGAGTATGATTTTAAGGTGATTACTACGGGTGGAATGCCAAAAGGCATCGTGCCTAATCAAACCACCCCAAGCCCCTCCTTACTCTTTAAGGAGGGGAGCATTGTCTCCCCGGTGCCATCGCTGTTTACATTCAGTATTGAGGACGAAGCGCTGAGGGCGCTGATGGGAACGGTGGTTGAGGATGCAACGGCATCGATACCTGGCACAAAGTTTAAAAGCTGCGGACCGCTGCTGATTACCCACTGGGGCATGAGCGGACCAGCCATACTCAAACTCTCGAGTTATGCTGCGCGCGAGCTGCATGAGCACAACTACCAGATGCCACTGGCTGTGAACTGGACATCGCTGAAGGAGCCTGAGATACAGCAGGAGCTGCGCGAGATCATCATCCGCCATCCGCAGAAACAGATAGCCACCATCAGGCCCTTTGGATTGCCCAGTCGGTTATGGGATTATCTGGTGGCCAAAACCCTTGGCGAGCGCGCCCAGAACCGTTGGCAGAACCTGAACCAAAAAGAACTGAACCGACTGACAAACGCCCTGTGCAACGACCAATACCGGATAGCCGGGCGTTCGGCTTTCAAGGATGAGTTTGTGACGTGTGGCGGCATCGACCTTTCAGGCATAAACCCCAACACCCTGGAAGCAAAAACACTCCCCCAGCTTTATTTTGCTGGAGAAGTGCTCGACATCGATGGCATCACAGGCGGATTTAATTTCCAAGCCGCCTGGACCACCGCTTATGTAGTTTCCATGGCGATTAGTCAAGCAAGCCGTTGTAGTCAGTCTCCTTCTGAGGGATGACCCAAGTCCAGGCGTTACCGTCTTCAGGATTGATGGTAACGGCAAAATTAGTCATAAAACTACCACCCTCGGCCTTGGTCTTACGGACGATAGGATCGCCCCAACGCTTGAAGTCGAACCAATCGTTACCCTCGCCCCAAAGGTCGAAGCGACGATAGAGCTTAATCTCAGCCAGGAGGTCATCGCCCGTCTTTGTGCTTTGAGCATAAGCTGCATCGCGAGGACTAACCACCTCGAAAAGCAGCTGCTGAGCCTTAGCCTCCTGATTGAGGTGGCAATAAGCCTCGGCCTCAGTATAATACATCTCGGCAGCACGGATAATGGGGAATGAACCACCACCAGGCATAAACTCGGCCATGAGTTTAAACTGCATGTAAGCAAATATGAGTGAGCCAGAAGCTAAACGATCGGCATAATCGGCATATGCACGCTTATAAAGAG
This sequence comes from Xylanibacter ruminicola, assembly GCF_900142525.1. Lineage (GTDB taxonomy): Bacteria > Bacteroidota > Bacteroidia > Bacteroidales > Bacteroidaceae > Prevotella > Prevotella ruminicola_A. The sequence goes on from NZ_FRBD01000013.1 coordinate 57,773, forward strand.
TCTTGGTGCTACGACCTGAGGCCACACACTCGGCATACTCGGCATCAGTAGGAACAAGGAACAGATTACGACGAACATCGCTAGCAGGAATCTGGTCGATGAGTTCCTTGCTGATGGCTACAGGATAGCTCTTGCAGTTGCTAGAGCTGGAGTTAGAACCGATATAAGCATAGAAGCCATAGTAGCCAAGAGTCTGGTTCTCTTCCTCGAACACACCCCATATCCACTCGTCGTTAGGTGTGTGGAACCCATCGCTATACTCATTGTTGCTCATCAGCGGATGACCCTCGCGAGCCATAGCAGCATACTTGGCAGCATTCTCCCAATCCTCGCGGGTTAGGGCAGCCTTAGCATAGATGGCATAGGCCACATCGAGACCAGGCTTATAGAACTTGGTGCGCGACTTGCCACTCTGCTTGTAGAGGGCAATGGCATCGTCGAGATCCTTGTAGATCTGAGCGTAGGTCTCGGCCTGAGTGGCTACAGGAGCGTCGCCAGTACTCTCGTCAATGCGCAATACGATACCCTCGGTGCTGCCCTTGGTGTCGCTCCAGCGCTTGGTATAGAGCTGAGCCAAACGGAAGAACGAGTAAGCACGGAAGGTGAGAGCCTGAGCCTTGAGGAAAGCCTTATCGGCCTCAGTACCCTCGGCATTGTCGATATTGCAGATAATACCATTGGCATTGCTCACCAGCTTATAGTAATAGAACCAGGGATAGTAATCGTAAGGACTGGTAGAACGCAGATGATAGGTGTTGTTCCACACGGTGGCCCAACTTGTATGGTTGCTCTTCTGGGCATCGTTGCCAGTAAAGGTGCCATACCAGTTGAGGATAGTACCCTCGCCATTCATGCCCTGAGTGTCGAGATACTTCTGAGACATAGCGCGACAGATGCCATTGAGCGAGAGCTCAGCATTATCGGTAGTGCTCAGAATGGTAGATGTACCCATCTGAACCTCAGGAGCGGTATCCAGATAATCGCTACTGCAAGCAGTAAGACCCAGCGTAGCGATGCATATATATAAATACTTTTTCATAATTATCAATTATCAATTATCAACTATCAATTAAAACTTGATGTTTACGCCAGCTGAGAATACACGTGGTGTAACGAATGTATTAGACTGAGTACCAGCATAGTTCTGCTGTGGGTTCATACCCTTGCGGGCAGTCTTAGTAAAGAGGTTTTCGCAAGCCAAGGTAAGCGTTACGCCCTCGAGCTCGAGTTTACGTACCCACTCCTTAGGCAGGCGATAAGACAGGTTTACATTCTTAAGGATGAGATAGCTGGCACTGGTGAGCCAACGAGAAGAAGTAGCATTCAAATCGGCTTCCATACCACTTACAACCATTGCCGAGTTGTTAAGCTGTGGAATGCCGTTAGGATCGATAGCATCAGTAGCAGTAGCCTGCTCAACGGTCCATCCCTTCAGCACATCCTTGTGGAGCGAAGACGGGGTACCGCTAGACATCATCAGCGAGCGATAGTTGCTATCCATCACCTTACCACCAAGCTGATAGGTAAACATGGCGTAGAGCGAGAGATCCTTATAGCTGACGGTGAAGTTGAAGCTTCCGTAGGCAGTAGGCATGGCCGATCCGTGGAACTCACGCTTGCCATAAGTGGTAAGATAGCTGTAAGGTACACCATTGATAACCACAACAGCATTCAGGTCGTTGCCCGTAATCTGCTTACCATCCTTGTTACCATAGGTGGTAGTGCCATCGCTGAAGAAGTAGTCATCATCGTTGAACTTATAGAGCGAGAGGCCGTTCTTGGTGTTGATACCCTCCCATGTGTAGGTATAGAACGAATAGCGATCCTTGCCCTCGACAATCTTCTTGGTACCATCGATGATACCATTCTTGTTCTGCTCGGGCAGCTTCACAATCTTGTTCTTAACAAAGGTAACATTGGCACCTACATTAATCTTCCACTCCTTGGTCTTGAATACATCCATATCGGCCGAGAACTCGAAACCACGGTTAGAAATGGTACCCAGGTTGCGGGTAATGGTAGACTCGGCACTTGTGGTGCTGGTAGCACCAGCTGAAAGTGGATTGTAAACATTAAAGATCAGATCCTTGTTGCGCTTGTCGAAGTACTCGATGCTGAAGTTCAGCTTGTTAAACAAGCGACCATCGACAGCGATACCCCACGACTGACCTGTTTCCCACTTCAGATCCTCGTTAGGCAACTGGGCAATCCAGAAGGCACCCTCACGATCGTTCTTTGAGGGGTTGTAAAGCGCCATATAACCATAATATCCTGTTCCGGCATCGTTACCCACCTCACCATAGTCGGCACGCAGCTTCAGGTAGTTCACCCAGTCGTACTTACGCATGAACTTCTCGTTAGAGATAACCCAGTTGGCACCACAGCTCCAGAAGTTACCCCAACGTGAATGCTTGGCAAACTTAGACGAACCGTCGCGACGGAACGAGGCCTCGATGTTATAGCGATTGTCGTAACCATAGCGTACACGGCCCAGATACGACTCGGTGTGATAAGTTTCATTATAGTCGTTCACATCAACAGGGTTGGTAAAGTTCTTCAGGTTGTTCAAACCAGGAACCACCTCCTGATGCTTGCTACCACTCAGGTAGTTATAAGTATAATCGTAGTTCTCATGACCCAGCAGAGCATCGATAGAATGAACTCCATACTCCTGACGCCAATGCAGCTGCTGCTGGAAGGCGTAGTTCTTATAGCGATAATCCTTACGAGTACCAGCACCACTAACACTCTTGCTATCGCCAATAACAGCCGAACCATAGCTATTCTCTGAATTGGTGCGCAGGTTCAGGTTACCCTTCACGGTGAAGGTGAAGTTGTAAGGCAAGATGATATCAGCATAAAGAATACCATTGATGGTGTTACGAGTGGTCTTATCCTGATTCAACTCGTTCTCCCAGATGACATGACGATCAGGGTACTGATTGCGTGTAACAATGGTCTGACCATTAGCATCGACATACGAACCACCATCATACTGCTTCTGTCCGAAACCATCGAGAATATACTCGCCAGTGTTCACATCGTGCAAATGAACAGGATAGATGGGCGATATGTTACGACAATAGTTGAACGGATTGGTGTAGCCACTGGTTCCAGTGCCATAAGAGGCATCGAAATTCTGATGGGTAACGTTAACGTTCAATCCGGTCTTCAACCACTTGGTTGGCTGGATGTTGGTAGCCAGACGGGCTGAGATACGATCGAAACCAGAGTTCTTAAGATAGCCCTGCTCGTTGAGATAGCCTACAGACATCAAGTAGTCGGCCTTCTCGTTAGCACCATTGGCATTGAAGTTGTACTCCTGGCGATAACCACTCTTGATGGTCTGCTTGTACCAATCGAGGTCTTCGCCATAGGTACCCTTTATCTGTGCATCGCTCACAAGCTTACCATCAGCAGTAAACAGAGCATCGTCGGCCTTATTAAAGATGTTAAGGAACAAGCGCTCTGAAATCAGATTCTGCGAAGCAAAAGCACCTGCAGTAGCGGCATCGTCGCCTGCCGACATGCGCTGGTTCTTCATATTGAGCCACTGAGCCTCCATCCAATCGCGAGTGGGCAGGAGGTCGTACTCGGGAATACCACGACTATAGGTACCCTGCTTGATGTCGACAGACACATTCAACTTGCCCTGCTTACCCTTCTTGGTGGTAATCAGGATAACACCGTTAGAAGCGCGGTTACCATAAAGAGCAGCAGAAGCAGCATCCTTCAGTACCGACATCGACTCGATATCAGCAGGATTCAAGTCGCTGATGTTGCCCTCGAAAGGCACACCATCGAGGATATATAGCGGATTAGTATCGCCGTTAACGGTTCCCACACCACGAATACGGATAGAGGGATCCTGACCAGGAACACCATAGGTGCTGTTAACCTGGATACCAGTAACGGTTCCTTCGAGTGCCGAAGCCACAGATGAAGTGGGGCGCAACTCGATAGCCTCACTCTTCACCTCCTGGATAGAACCTGTAAGCGAAGTCTTCTTCTGTGTACCATAGGCCACAACCACTACTTCGTCGAGAATCTGTGAATCGTTCTTAAGTTGAATTTTCAGAGTTTTTGTGCTGACAGCCACCTCGAGTGGCTCCATGCCCACATAGGTAATCTTAAGTGTCTTCACTCCCTCGGGCACTTCGAGAGTAAAATTACCATCGTAATCGGTAATGGTACCAATGCTAGCATTGCCAACAGCCTGGATTGTTGCTCCAATAATCGGCTCGTTATCCTCAAAACTAACCACCGTACCAGTAACCTTTGTTTGAGCCATAGCCATTCCAGCAAGCAGGAACAAGCCGGCCAACATCATACTGAGTCTTTTCATTTAATAATAAAAATTTTATAATATACTAGTAATTACTTAAATACTTAAACGAACTAAATTAGTCTTTCCCAAACTAAATATTGGCATTTCTCACGAAATGGGCTGCAAAGGTACAAAGTTTTTTAATATAAAACAAGTAAAAAAGCAAAAAACTTGCAAAAATATTCCGCAAATTTGCGTTTTCCAACTTGCGGTTAACAAAAAAATGGAGCCAGAGAGTTATTCTCCAGCTCCATAAGTATTTTTAGAACGACTGATTAATAGTTCTTGGTGCAGAGCTTATTAAAGTCGGTCTCGTTCTTAGGAATTTCCCATACCCAACCATCAGCATCGGCATCCTTCTCAAGGAATGTACAGAATGTCTGGACGAAGTTACGACCACGCTTGATAGGCTGGTGCAGACGCTTCAGGTCGTAGAAACGGAATCCCTCGCCCCAAAGTTCTATACGACGGCTATTCATAATCTCTTCAGCCAGAGCATCGCCTGTATTACCCTTTGATACGTAAGACGGATCGCGGGTTACCTGGAACTTGGTGAATACCTCCTGAGCCTCAGCATTCTTACCTGCACGAGCCAAAGCCTCGGCCTCAGTCAGATACATCTCGGCCAGACGCATGAAGGCTACATCGCCAACTGCATTAGCATCAGAACGAGCAGTGAACTTACGGTTCTGATAAGGCTGCTTAACGAAGGTACTCTTGGGAACACTCATATTACCTGTTGGATCCCACCATGCACGGCGCAAGTCGGTTTCCGACATGGTATCGTAGGTATCAGCATTGATACACTTCACACCCTGACGAATAGCAGTGGCGTTGAAGTTCCACGACATGTAGGCATAGAATGAATAGAAGTAAACGGTCTTATCGTCAGGAGTACGTGCAGCATACATAGCCTCCTTGGTATCAGTACAGATATCAGCAAAGCCTGACATCAGCTGGCCACCTTCCATCAGAGCGCCACCGTTAGCCTCAGCCAGTGAGATAGCCTTAGCAGCATAAGTTGCAGCATTATTATAGTTCTGCATAGCAAGAGCCACACGAGCCTTCAAGCCCCAAGCCACCATCTCGCTATAGTGGTGATAGCCAGGATTAATTCCAACCAGAGCCTTGCATGCCTCGTCGAGGTCGTCATTTATCAGCTTATAAACCTCTTCAACAGAGTTACGAGCCTGTTCCTCAGTAGCAGCTGTCAGGCGATAAGGGATGCCGTCCTGAGTGTTGTTACCACCAGCCTCATAACGCTTAGCGTAAAGCTGTACAAGATTGAAGTGAGCCCATGCACGAATACACAGAGCCTCACCCTTTACCTGATTATAAAGAGACTCATCAGTCTTAGGAGCTTCCTCAACACCTGCGATAATCTTATTAGCATTCAGAATCCATTGATAATAGATACGCCAATAGCTTGAGTTGTAACCAGAAGTCTCATTAGTATTGCATGACCATCCCAAGTAGGCGGCCTTACACCATGTGTTTGTAATCCAGGTAATATCATCTGCCTCAATATCGCGACAGAACATAAAACCAGGCTCACCACCCAGACACTGATAACCCGTTTCCTGAGATACCATCTCCTTATGTATACCGTTCAGTGCTATATATAGGTTGTCGAGCGAACTATTGATTGAAGTTTCAGAAACAGCGTTCGAAGGAACTGTATCCAGATAATCCTTTCCGCAACTGCTTAGGCCAACAGCCAACAAAGCAGCCATTCCGAAATTCAGTATTTTATTGTATTTCATAATCTGCATTTATTATTAGAATGATACATTAAGTGCGAATGTAAAGTTGCGAGAAGGCATGTACTCGTTATAAACAAGACCGCTGTAGTTAGCCATTGGGTTCAAGCCCTGACGAGCCTTCAGCATGAACAGATTCTCGACAGCAAACGAAAGACGAGCTGACTTCAGACTAGCATACTTCAGGAGTTGCTTTGGAACCTGATAACCAATAGTTACAGAACGCAGGTTCAGATAATCTGAGCTTGTAAGCCAGCGTGTAGAGTAGCCTGTAGAGATGTTTGTGTTATGAGCAGCAGTAGCATCAATACGAGGTACATCTGTTACATCACCAGCCTTCTGCCAAGCATTCAGTAGATCGGGACTCATAGCCTGTCCATAGCTACCTGTGCTCATCATATCCTGATAACCATAATCGAGCAGCTTACCACCCAACTGATATGAGAATACTGCAGCAAAGTCAAAGCCCTTATAGTAAGCATTCAGGTTGAAACCACCAAACAGATTGGGGTTAGAATGTCCACTGAACTCAAATTTAGCATTGCTATAGCTGTTTGTAAGCTGTACGCCATCGATGGTGAGATATGTATCGCCACCCTCCTGATACTTGTCGGGATCAGCAATCCAAAGACCATCACCAGTTGCAGGATCAACACCATACCACTGACGGAGCCAGAACTCATACATGCTCTTTCCTTCAACCCACTTCTTAGAACCTGATACATAACCATCCTTCATGGTATCAGGCAATTTAGTTAGCTCGTTCTTTACGAATGTAGCATTAGCACCAACGCTGAATCCATAGTCCTTTTCCTTAATCACCTTATAATCAAGGTTGATTTCAAGACCAGAGTTAGTAACCTTACCTACATTCTGGATAACAGAACCCACACCAGTTGAAAGAGGCTGAGATACGTCGAAGAGCAAGTCCTTAGAAGCCTTACGGAAGTACTCGATAGATCCAGTGAGGCGATCGAACAAACCAAACTCAACAGCAAAGTCAGTAGAAACCTGAGTCTCCCACTTCAAACCTGAATTAGCAATAGTGGTAAAGTAAGCACCAGCCTCGTTATAGTTCTTATAACCCATTCCGTAAAGAGTCTGATATGGATAGTAATCAGAATCGCCATCGCTATCAAGAATAGCGTCGTTACCGGTTTCACCGTATGATGCACGAATCTTCAGATTATCAATCCACTTAAACTCCTTCATAAAGTCCTCTTCGCTCAAACGCCAGCTGGCACCAAACGACCAGAAATCACCCCAACGGCAATCCTTAGAGAAACGAGAAGAACCATCGTGACGATAAGACATGGTGAGATAGTACTTGTTAGCATAATCGTAGTTGATACGACCAAAGTAACCCTCCTTCTTATAGTTGTCAGTATATGAGCTCAGGCTACTGATGTTTACAAAGTTACCAAACTCGAAAAGATTCTTCAGAGTCTCCTCGGTCTTCATGCCGTACACATATTCATATTTATAAGAATAGTTCTCATGACCAACCATAGCCTCAATATGATGATCGTTGAAAGCCTTGGTGTAGTTAATCAGCTCGTTCAGAGTCTGAGTAGTAGAACGGGTTGAAGTAATGTTCAGACGTCCAGGTCCTGCTGTACCATCACCTACGTATGGGTTCTCGTATACCTTACGACGATAGTCAGAACTATTAATAGAGTAGTTAACGGTGATATCAAGACCCGCAATAGGAGATACAGTAGCATAGGTACGACCTGTGTATGCATTTCTCACATACTCACGAGTGTTAAGCTCGGTCTCGGCAATAGCATCACGACCAGGAGCTGAGAGACGGTCTCCATCGTAGTCGTAAACATACTCAGCAGGGTTAGTTGTTACGTTACCCTCAGAATCCAGATAAGCGCCAGTAGCAAGGTCGTGCTTGTGGATTGAGTAGATAGGCGCCATACCGCGAATGTAGCGGGTAAGGTTTGAGTATGAACTAGAGTTGCTTGATGTAGAGGTTGAATAGTTTGAAATAGTACGGTTAATACCCAGATTCAAACCTGTCTTAAACCACTTAACAGGATTAACATTATAGTTAAGACGACCGCTATAACGCTCAAAGTCGGTCTTAATCATATAACCATTATCCTTAACATATCCGATTGAAGCGTATGTATCGCTCTTCTCGGTCTTAGTGCTGTAGCTCAGGTTGTACTCCTGACGATAACCAGTCTTGAAAGCAGCATCTTCCCAATCCAGATCATCACCCCACTTCAACTCATTTGCAGCAGGATTCAGCAAACCATCAGTACCAACAATAGCATCATCGGCTACACCCTTGAAGATGTTGTAACCACGCAGTGTTGATCCCAAATTGCTAGTAGCCAGCTGACAAGCATCGGCCTCTGACTTACCTGTAGAAACATAAGAGTTCTTCAACATCTGCCACTGAAGTGGATAATAATCGCGAACGCCAACCTTTGCATAGTCCTTATATGCACGGTTTGACCATCCCTGACGGATGTCGAGTGTTACACCGGTACCATCGTTACCTTTACCCTTCTTGGTAGTAATCAGGATAACACCGTTACCTGCGCTCGATCCATAAAGAGATGTAGAAGCAGCGTCCTTCAGAACAGTCATCGACTCAATATCCTGTGGGTTAAGGTCAGAAATGCTTCCATTGTAGATAGCACCATCTACAACATAGAGAGGTGCATTCGAAGCATTAACCGAACCGAATCCACGAACACGGATGCTTGGAGCCTCACCAGGCTGACCAGTAGAAGCTGTTACCTGAATACCCGAAGCATTACCTTCGAGTGCAGAAGCTACGTTAGTAATTGGTCGATTTTCAATACTCTGGCTACCAACCGTAGAAGCCGATCCGGTGAACGATGATTTCTTAGCGGTACCATATGCTACCACGATTACCTCATCCAATACTTTGTCGTCGTTGCGAAGCTGGATACGCAGAGGCCTATTACTTACTGCCACCTCTAATGGCTCCATACCTACATAAGAAATACGCAACGTTTTCTTACCCTCTGGTACAGTAAGGGCAAATTTTCCGTCAATGTCTGTGATGGTACCAATGCTTGTTGCACCTACAACCTGAACACTTGCGCCAATTACGGGCTCACCGTCCTCATAGGTTACAACGGTACCAGTCACCTTTGTTTGTGCCAGTGCCAATCCAATAAAAAGGAATAGGCTGGCTAAGGTCAAACTGATTCTTTTCATGTAATAACAAATTTAATAAAATTATAAAAATAACAACGTTTAATTATATCATATCAACTTTTCCCCCTAAGCGGTGGCAAAAATAATAAATAATTTTGTTTAAAACAAACAATTTAATTAAAAAATGGTATTATAATGCTCATTTATTACGCTTTATTGACCTAAGTCTTGTACATATCAGTAATTTTTGTAACTTTGCAACCTCTATTCGTTACTGATATCACATTTTTATAAAAATATAATTAACATGGAAAAGCAGAAACGTTACGGTCATTTCGACGACCAGCACCGTGAGTATGTCATTACAGACCCACAGACGCCGTGGCCTTGGATTAACTATCTGGGCAACGAGGATTTCTTCTCTCTTATTTCTAATACCGCAGGTGGATACTCGTTCTACAAGGATGCAAAATTCCGCCGTATTACCCGCTATCGTTACAATAATGTACCAATGGACAATGGCGGCCGATACTTTTATATCAAAGATGGTGACACTGTATGGAACCCAGGATGGAAACCTTGCAAGACTCCACTCGACTTCTACGAGTGCCGTCACGGCATGAGCTACACCCGCATCACGGGAAAGAAGAATGGCATTGAAGCCAGCGTTCTATTCTTTGTACCACTCAAAAAGTGGGCTGAAGTTCAGAAGCTTACACTCAAGAACGAAACAAGTGAAACCAAGACTCTGAAGTTGTTCAGCTTCGAGGAGTGGTGTCTTTGGAATGCTGCTACCGATATGGAAAATTTCCAGCGAAACTTCTCAACAGGTGAGGTAGAGATAGAGGGTAGTACCATTTATCACAAGACAGAATATCGCGAGCGTCGTAACCACTATGCTTTCTATCATGTAAACGCCGATATTCAGGGCTTTGATACCGATCGCGAGACCTTCGTTGGATTGTACAACGAGTTCGCTGACCCTCAGGCAGTTATGGAGGGGAAGCCTCGCAACAGTCATGCTCATGGTTGGAGCCCTATCGCTTCGCATTATATAGAGGTAACACTGAAGCCAGGCGAGAGCAAAGACTTTGTATTCCTGCTGGGTTACATCGAGAACGAGCAGGACGAGAAGTTTGAGGCTCCTCAGGTCATCAACAAGAAGAAGGCTCACGCCCTGATTGCCGAGCTCGACACCACTGAGAAGGTTGACAAGGCATTTGCCGAGCTTAACGCCTACTGGGATGCCCTGCTTAATATATATAATGTACACACGGGCAACGACAAGCTCGACCGTATGGTTAACATCTGGAACCAATACCAGTGTATGGTTACCTTCAACTTCTCGCGTAGCGCAAGCTTCTTCGAGAGTGGTGTAGGCCGTGGTATGGGCTTCCGCGATAGCAACCAGGACCTTGTGGGCTTTGTTCACCAGATTCCACCTCGCGCTCGTCAGCGCATCATCGATATCGCATCAACCCAGTTCCCCGATGGTGGATGCTATCATCAGTATCAGCCACTCACCAAGCGCGGAAACAACGACATTGGTGGCGGATTCAACGATGACCCATGCTGGCTCATCTTCGGTACCGTGGCTTATATCAAAGAGACAGGCGATTTCTCTATTCTCGACGAGATGGTGCCATTCGACAACCAGCCAGGCTCTGAGGTAACACTCTTCGAGCATCTCAAGATTTCTATGGACCACGTCATCAAGAACCTTGGCCCTCACATGTTGCCACTTATCGGCCGTGCCGACTGGAACGACTGCCTGAACCTGAACTGCTTCTCGTGGGATCCTAACGAGAGTTTCCAGACTACCGAGAACGTCAGCGAAGGCACCAAGGCCGAGAGCTTGATGATTGCAGGATTGTTCGTAGTAACAGGTAAGGATTATGTAGCTCTCTGCAAGAAGATTGGCAAGAACGACGAAGCCGATCGTATGCAGAAGGCTGTAGACGCGATGATTGAGGCTGTTAAGAAGCACGGTTGGGATGGCGAGTGGTATCTGCGCGCCTACGACTTCTATGGTCGCAAGATTGGTAGTAACGAGTGCGACGAGGCTAAGATCTTCATCGAGAGCCAGGGCTGGTGTACCATGGCCGAGATTGGTGCCGAGGATGGCATGGTGGCCAAGAGTCTCGACTCATGTAAGAAGTACCTGGAGTGCGAGCATGGAATGGTGCTCAACAACCCTGCCTTCACCAAGTATATCTACGAGTATGGCGAGATTTCTTCATATCCCGAAGGCTACAAGGAGAATGCAGGTATCTTCTGCCACAACAATCCCTGGGTCATCATCGGTGAGTGCATCGCAGGTCGCGGTAACGATGCCTGGAGCCACTACGCTAAGATTCTGCCTTCGTATGTAGAAGAGAAGTATCAGACCCTGCACAAGGTAGAGCCTTACGTAAACTGCCAGATGGTAGCCGGTAAAGATGCCTACAAGCCTGGCGAGGGTAAGAACTCATGGCTTACTGGTACCGCTGCATGGATGTGGTACACCGTCAGCGAGTTTATCCTGGGTATCAAGCCCGACTACGATGGCATCCGCATCGACCCATGTCTGCCCGAGACGGCAACCGATTACACCGTCACCCGTAAGTTCCGCGATGCCGAGTACGAGATCACCATCCATCCAAATGGAGCCCAGAAGGGTATTAAGAGCATCACCCTCGATGGCGCCAAGGTTGATGGCACCGTAATTCCCTACTCTGCCGGCAAACACACCGTAGAGGTTACGATGTAATATAAACAACAGCAATCCCCGCTACTCACCTAGCGGGGATTATTGTATATAACAGCTAACACCATACAAAAAAGCCACCCGATGAAAATCGAGTGGCTCATTTTATATATCTGAGTGGTATTACTTCAGCTCAGCGAGGTACTTGATAGTACGAACCATCTGAGAAGTGTAAGAGTTCTCATTGTCGTACCAAGAAACAACCTGTACGAGTGAGTTACCGTCCTCCATCTTGCTTACCATTGTCTGGTTAGCGTCGAAGAGTGAACCGAACTTCATACCGATGATGTCGCTAGAAACGAGCTTCTCCTCAGTGTAACCGAATGACTCGTTCTGAGCAGCCTTCATAGCAGCGTTGATGCTCTCAACAGTTACATCACCCTTAACAACAGCGTGCAGGATAGTTGTAGAACCAGTTGGAGTTGGAACGCGCTGAGCAGCACCGATGAGCTTACCGTTCAGCTCAGGAATTACGAGACCGATAGCCTTAGCAGCACCAGTTGAGTTAGGAACGATGTTCTGAGCACCAGCACGAGCGCGCTGAACATCACCCTTGCGCTGAGGACCATCGAGGATCATCTGGTCACCTGTGTAAGCGTGAACAGTTGTCATGATACCGCTCTGGATTGGAGCGAGGTCGTTCAGAGCCTTTGTCATTGGAGCAAGGCAGTTTGTTGTGCAAGAAGCAGCTGAGATAACAGTGTCAGCAGGAGTCAGAGTCTTGTGGTTTACATTGTAAACGATAGTAGGCAGATCGTTACCAGCAGGAGCAGAGATAACAACCTTCTTAGCACCAGCAGTGAGGTGAGCAGAAGCCTTCTCCTTAGATGTGTAGAAACCTGTGCACTCGAGTACTACGTCAACGTCGAGCTTACCCCAAGGCAGCTCAGCAGCGTTAGGAATAGCGTAGATAGTGATCTTCTTGCCATCAACTACGATGAAGTCCTCACCAGCCTCTACAGTGTGCTTGTTCTCACCGAACTTGCCACAGAAACCACCCTGAGCGGTGTCATACTTCAACAGGTGAGCAAGCATCTTTGGGCTTGTCAAGTCGTTGATAGCTACTACTTCATAACCTTCAGCCTCGAACATCTGACGGAATGCGAGACGACCAATACGGCCAAAACCGTTAATTGCTACTTTTGTCATTTTACTTAATTATTTAAATGGGTTATACCTATAATTACTAACTTTTTTCTATCGAAAACCAAAATTTTTCTGATTTCGGATGCAAAGTTACAAAATTATTCCTATATTTGCACCATAAATCACTGAAAAAAGAAGTGAAAAGTGAAAAGTGAAAAGTGAAAAGTGTAAAAATCAGCGGTCAAAAACCAATGATTGCAAAATACACATTACAATTCAAACATTTACTTTCTTGGACAAGCCAAGCGGCAAAGCCGAGCGAAATATTAAAAATTAAATATTTAACATTAAACTTTAAGGATTATGGGATTTATTAAAGAATTCAAGGAGTTTGCCATGAAGGGCAACGTGATGGACATGGCAGTCGGTGTTATCATCGGCGGTGCTTTTGGTAAGATTGTTACATCGCTGGTTGGCGATGTGCTGATGCCTGTAATCAGTCTGGCTACGGGCGGTATTGACTTTACAAACCTGTTTATAAACCTGAGCGACGACGTAAAGTATAAGACTCTGGCCGAGGCTCAGGAAGCTGGTGCTTCGGTATTTGCCTACGGACAGTTTTTGCAGAACATACTTGATTTTGTAATCATCGCATTCTGTATTTTCATGATGCTGAAAGGTATCAACAAGCTGAACCGCAAGAAGGAAGAGCCTGCACCCGAACCAGAGGCTCCAAAGGCCCCCACACAGGAGGAGTTGCTAGCTGAGATCCGTGACTTGCTGAAGAATAAATAAAGTTTTAAACCTACGGATTATACGGATTTTACGGATTAATTCTTAAGGCACCAAAAAAGACCTACGAGTTTTACGGGAATGGATAATAATAAATCCGTATAATCCGTAAAATCCGTAGGTCTTTAATTATTATAAAATTACTCCCACTCGATGGTTGCGGGTGGTTTTGAGGAAATATCATAGCATACACGATTAACACCGCGTACCTTATTAATAATCTCATTACTAACCTTAGCCATGAACTCATAAGGCAGATGAGCCCAGTCGGCAGTCATAGCATCGGTACTGGTAACAGCACGAAGTGCTACAGGATGCTCGTAGGTACGCTCGTCGCCCATCACACCTACTGAACGAACAGTAGAGAGCAGGATAGCTCCAGCTTGCCAGATCTGGTCGTAAAGCGAAACCTCGATCTCGCCATCCTGCATCTGAGCAGGAACACCTGCGGCCAGAACTTTACGAGCTTCCTCGCCAGAGAGCTTAACCTTATAATCGCGCAATCCGCGGATATAGATGTCGTCGGCATTCTGCAGAATCTCAACCTTCTCACGGGTGATATCACCAAGAATACGTACAGCGAGACCAGGGCCAGGGAAGGGGTGACGAGTGATCAAGTGTTCGGGCATGCCCATCTGACGGCCTACGCGACGAACCTCATCTTTGAACAACCACTTGAGAGGCTCACAGAGCTGCAGATGCATCTCTTTAGGCAGACCACCCACATTATGATGGCTCTTGATGACCTTACCTGTGATATTGAGACTCTCAATACGATCGGGATAGATTGTGCCCTGAGCCAACCACTTGGCATCGGTAATCTTCTTAGCCTCGGCATTGAACACCTCAACAAAGTCGCGACCGATGATTTTACGCTTCTGCTCAGGATCTGTAACACCAGCCAAATCACCAAAGAATTTCTCACTAGCATCAACACCTATCACATTGAGCCCCAACACCTTATAATCCTCCATCACCTGAGTAAACTCGTTTTTACGGAGCATACCATGATCGACGAAGATACAGGTAAGATTCTTGCCAATGGCCTTGTTAAGCAATACTGCAGCAACAGAAGAATCGACACCACCAGAGAGGCCGAGGATAACGCGGTCGTTACCCAGCTGAGCCTTGAGTTCGGCTACAGTAGAATCGACAAATGATGCAGCACTCCACTCCTGACGAGAGCCACAGATATCAACTACGAAGTTCTTGAGGAGCTGCGTACCCTGAAGGGTGTGGAACACCTCGGGGTGGAACTGAACGGCCCAAACAGGCTGCTTAGTTGATGCAAAAGCAGCATTCTTAACATCCTTGGTAGAACCAATCACCTCAAAGTCGCTTGGGATGGCGGTGATGGTATCACCATGACTCATCCATACCTGAGAGCCCTTTTCGAAACCTTTGAAGAGTGGGTTGTCGAGATTAATTGTCTCGAGGTTGGCACGTCCATACTCGCGAGAGTCGGCTTTTTCTACCTTACCACCCAATGTGTTGGAAATAAACTGCGCACCATAGCAAATGCCCAATACTGGTAGACGACCAACAAACTGGCTCAGATCGACCTTGAACGCCTCAGGATCGTGAACTGAGTAGGGTGAACCACTCAGGATGACGCCGATAACCGAAGGATCGTCCTTTGGGAACTTGTTGTAGGGCAGAATCTCGCAGAAGGTGTCCAGCTCACGTACACGACGGCCGATAAGCTGCGTGGTTTGCGAACCGAAATCCAAAATAATAATCTTCTGTGTCATACTATATTTTAATTATTGAATATTTAACATTGACCATTGACCATTAGAGGGCGTCGACGAAGGCGTTGGCCTTATCAAGGGTGTCGAGCTTGCCTACGTCGAGAAGACGGAGATTGTGGGCTTCGTAACCTCGGATGAGATGATCGCCACAGGCCTTGAGATAGAAGTCCATGATAGGGAATCGCTCTGGCCAATCATCCAATAATGGTGCTAACGATGGATGAAACATGTGGATGCCTGAGAAAGCGAGCTTTCTCAATTGAACATTGACCATTGCCCATTGGCCACTGGCCACGGGGCCTTTCAACTCGCCCGTTTCGATGTTGGTCCAACCTTGCAGGCGTAGGTCATCATCGAAAAGCAAATAACGCTTGGTTTGGCGTTGGCTTACCACAAGGAGTGGCGCATCAGTAGGTAGCGCATTGAGGTCGAGATTACTCAGAATATCAACATTATGAATCAGGATAGGCTCAGAGGGGTCGAATAGCGGGAGTGCCTTCTTGATGCCTCCACCCGTTTCGAGCAGAAGGCAGCTCTCGTCGCTGATGCGTATATCCAGGCCGAAGTTATCATTGACTTTTAGATAGTCAACAATCTGCTCGGCAAAGTGGTGAACATTAACCACAATGCGCTCATATCCAGCAAGTTTAAGTTTCTGTATCACGTGCCAAAGCAGCGGTTGCCCCCCTACCCTCACCAGAGCCTTCGGCATGGTGTCGGTTAGTGGCTTGAGACGAGTGCCAAGCCCTGCTGCAAATATCATCGCTTGCTTCATTTATGCGCACATGACCTATTTGGGCTGCAAAGTTACACAAAATTTCTGAGATAAAAGAAATTATGCCAGAAAAAAAATTCCCCTCCTGAGTAGGAGGGGATAGGGGTGGTCTGAAAAATCAGAATCTACGTGGGCCACCGAAGCCTCCGCCACGGGGACCTCCGCCCATTGGGCCACCAAAGCCGCCACGGCCTCCACGTCCACCACGTCCACCAGGGCCTCCAGGACCACCAAAGCCCTGACGACCAGCCTTGCCTCCAAAGAGGTTCAGACGATAGATGACGTGAACCATACCATAGCTGGTGATAGAGTTATACTCGGTATCGCTACGCATAGAAGCATTGATTACACGCGACAGATTTGACTGCTGATGAAGAATATCGTACAACTGGAGCGAAACAGTAAGCGCATTACCCTTGAGGAAACTCTGTGAGAGTTGAGCATTCCAAATGAGCTCGTTGGTATTCATCGAGGCATCGTTATATCCACGACGGCTCTGCATATTCATATTAGTGGTGAGTGCAGTTCCCCAAGGAGCCGTGACGCCAATCATACCTCCATAGGTAAACATCCATGTATCGAGGTTGTTGCTTTCCTGCAACTCGCTACGGCTGTGGTTGTAGTTAACCATTCCATTAAGTTCAATCTCCAACCAGTCATTACGATAGCTGGTGGCCAAACGCTCCATGATACCTGTGGTCTTGGTAACCGACTTAACAGCATCAGAAACCTGGTCTGGGCTAACATAACCTACATTGTGGGTATAGCTGAGGTTGGTGAATGTATTAACATTGAAGAATCCAGCTGAGTCGATAGCGGTATTGAACATGAAACCAACATTGCCATTCCAGTTACCATTGATATTCTCAGGACGAGTGATACGTCCCTTGGTTTCTGGATTATAGGTTGTCTTGTTGGCAATTGAGTTGGCCGTGGTCGAGAAGCTTACAAACGTCATGATAGCACGCTGATACTTCTGGATATAGTCGTTATAGTTAAGACGGAAATTCTGTGTGAACGAAGGTTTCAAACCTGGGTTACCCTTTTGGATGTTCAGGGGGTCGCTATCGTCGGTGATGTCAAGCAGATCGCTCATAGAGGGCTGATTGGTGTTAGCACGATACATGAATCGCAGCTGACTCTGCTGATTACGCTTCCAGCGGAAGTCCATGGTAGGAGCAAAGTTGGTAACAGTGCGAACGGTGTCTGCATGAACGCCCTTATAATCCTGAATGAAGTGCGACTTCTGAGGAACCATCTGTACACCAACATTGAAGGTATAAGCGCTACGAACTATGCGCAGCATAACTTCGGCGGTATGGATATAGTTCTGATACTCAGAGAATCGACTCTGGCTTTCGTCGCGATAAGGCTCAATATTCTTCACGCCAAACTGATTGAGGTAGCTATCCCATGAACGGAAGCCTCCAGACCAAGGTGCGATAACAGACAAATCGCTGAAATCGTAGGTACCACGATCACTCTTCTGATAACGATACTGATACTGGTAGCTGAACTGCAAATAGGTGCGTGGGAGAATTGGCTCGCTGTAAGTGAGGCGGGCACTATAGTTCCAGTTCTTACTAGGTGTGATAGTATAGCGGTTGATTGTATCACCACCATTAATAACACCAGTTTCATAATAATTAATAAGGCTGTTAGATATTGACTGATTGTTGGTGTCGCTCCATCCTGCATTCAACTGCAAGGTGATATTACGTCCATTGTTGCTAAGACGACGGTTAAACTGCAACATGCCATTAACATTCTTGTTATCGCCATAAGTTACGCTTGTCTGGGTACGAGTATTGTCAACAAGGCCCAATTCATTAAGTTTTGCAAGCTCAGCAAGTGGAGACTTGACATACTTATATGGATCATCGCTGAATGATGCCTCGTTGCTCACCTGATCGCCATCGTTAGAATTAAGTCTGAATGAGGGACGGAACATGATGTTGGTCATCGAATCGGGAGTCCACTCCAAACGCATCTGGAAATTCCATGCATTAGAACGAGTATAGTTCTGAGTGATGCTATTACCAAACTGTGACATGTTCTGACTATAGAATGTTTCCTTTGAAACCTTAGATAAAGCATCGCCATTGCTGTGATTCCAACGGATGCTACCATCAAGTTTGAGCTTGGCACCCTCATAGTTCAGGTTCAAACCTGTCATTTTGTTGGCGGTGAGGCCTTGGCGACCACCTCCCCATCGGCCTCCTCCACCGCCACCTGGGAATCCCATATCATTGGTATTATTTGCATTGGTCATCAGGAAAATCTTGGTAGAGCTCTGCATAATACCGCCAAAGATACGACCAGAGTAACGGTCCTGAGTACCCATAGCGATATCAGCATTAGCCATAATACCTTTATTCATACCCTGCTTGATACCAAAGTCGAGTACTGTCTCTTCCTCACCATCTTCAATACCAGAAACACGAGCCAGATCGCTCTGTTTGTCGTAGGCCTTAATGCGGTCGATGATGTTAGTAGGCAGGTTCTTGATGGCAGTCTTTGTATCGCCAGTCATGAACTCCTTACCGTCTACAAGTATCTTCTTCACCTCCTTACCATTAATCTTGATGGTACCATCGTCGCTAACCTCAGCTCCAGGCAGGCGTTTTACCAACTCTTCGACTACCGAGCCTTCAGGTGTACGGAATGCTGCAGCATTATATACAAAGGTGTCGGCCTTCAGTGTTACCTTAGATGCACGAGCAGTAACAGTAGCACCTTTCAGCATGATGGCATCGGGCGACATAGATATGGTACCGGCATTAAAATCCTTACCATCCTTGATGGTTATCTTCTTGGTATAGGTCTTAAAGCCCACATAAGTAATCTTAAGCGTGTATTGGCCATCGCTTGGGGCTTTAACACGGAATGCACCGTCGGTATTTGTTACACCATTAGACACCACCTTGTCACCAGAAAGAATTGAGGCGGTAGCTTGTATAACAGCATCCTGTGTATCCTGCTCAATCACTTTACCTGAAACCATGCGTTGCGCATGCACTGAAAGAACCGCTAACGATACGGTCATCATCAAAACTAATAATCTTCTCATTTGATACTTTTTTCTACTATATTTTGAATTTTTGACGCTTCCAGAAAAAAAAAGTTTAATGTAAACACTATTTTTTAGTCGAAATTGTTACGTTTTAAAAAAATTATATTATCTTTGCACGCAGAAAGAAAAATCAAATTAGGCAACCAAAAGATAATGAGCCCACAAAAAGTTATCATATCCGACAAGCTGGATAGAACACTCGAAGAGGCAATCTCTGAGTGCGAGCACGACATGATATTCGTGCTGGCCGATGAAACTACTGCAGATTGTTGTCTGCCAGTAGTAGAGGATTTTGGTTGCTTGAAGGATGCTAAGCGCATTGTTATTGAGGCCACAGATGCTCATAAGGACTTTGCTTCGCTGATGACTGTTTGGAAGCATCTGAGCGAAGGAGGAGCCACACGCCACACCTTATTAATAAATATAGGTGGTGGAATGGTTACAGACCTTGGCGGATTTGCAGCATCAACTTTCAAACGCGGCATCAACTACATCAACATACCCACCACCCTGCTTTCGATGGTAGATGCATCGGTAGGTGGAAAAACAGGAATCAACTTCCTTGGATTGAAAAACGAGATTGGCGTGTTTAACAATGCCAAGAGCGTAATTCTGGATACAGAATTCCTGAAGACTCTCGATGTAGAGAACATGCTATCAGGTTATGCAGAAATGCTGAAGCATGGTTTGATTAACAACGAGAAGATGCTTGGTGAGCTGCTATCGTTCGACATAGAGAAGCCAAATCTGGAGGAGTTAAAGCGTATGGTGGCTGAATCGGTAGCTGTAAAGCAGCGTATTGTGACTGAAGATCCTACTGAAAAAAGCATTCGCAAGGCACTGAACTTAGGACATACAGCAGGACACGCCTTCGAATCGCTGGCTCTGAAGCGCAAACCCGTGCTGCATGGCTATGCAGTGGCATGGGGACTGATAGTTGAGTTGTATCTGAGTGCCATCAAGACAGGATTCCCAAGCGAGAAGATGCATCAGACAGCAAGATTCATACTCGACCACTATGGCAAGATGAATATCACATGTGATGATTACCCAACGCTACTTGAGCTGATGACTCACGACAAAAAGAATGTAGCTGGCATCATTAACTTTACGCTTCTGGGAGGTGTAGGCGATATACTGATTAACCAGACTGCAACAAAAGAAGAAATTTACGAGGCACTGGATTTCTACAGAGAAAGCTAGTTTGCCAACGAAATACGATTAACCAATCAACTTAGTAGACCTAATCATATTACTAACTAATCGAGGTAGGACTGCTCGCGAGAGTAGTCCTATTTCACTTTATTGAGCAAGCTATGGTTTCTGCTTTCTTCCTAGCAGGTTTTCCTGTTTCAGTCAGAGGGATTTTGTCTACATGTATGTAGGCTTTGGGGATATGATATTTGGGCAGATACTTTTCGCAGATAGCTTTTGCCTCATCAGCAGAACCTTCAGTCAGTAGCACCGCCACCTCACCAAACTTCTCGTCCTTACGTTTAGTTATTATATAAGGTACGCGCACGTAAGGTTTCAATTCACGTTCTATTTCCTCAATCTGCAGTTTGATGCCACCTGAACAGATGACGTTATCCTTGCGACCAAGTATGCGGAAGCAATTGTTCGCGATCTCTACTATATCGTTGGTGACGAGTGTTTGGGCACAAACCTCAGGAGCATTGATTACCAAGCAACCATCATCGTTTTGGGAGATACTGACAGAAGAAAACGGAGTGTACCAATCAGATGCATCAGGACCACTGATACGACGAAGTGCTATATGCGAGAGTGTCTCAGTCATGCCGTATGTGCTCCACACGGCATTTGGAAAACATCTTAGTTCGCGTTCCATCGCCTCATCAATTGCCCCACCACCAATAATCAAGTGCTTTATCTGCATCAGTCTTTCCCTTTCTTCAGGAACCTGCAACGAGTTATACACCTGCATAGGCACCATCGCAGCAAAAGTACACAGAAAGCGCTCGGCTCTGCCGCTTTGCAAAGCAAAGAATCCTCCATTTTGTGTACTTTTCAACGGATGACCACTCGGCTCAAAACTAAACAGCTTGAGTCCACGCTCTATAGACCTTACTACCATCATCTTACCAGCGATGTAATCGGTAGACATACAGAGTAAGGCCGTATCGCCAGATTTCAGATCGAGAAAATCACAAGTGATACGCGCAGAATTCAGCATTCTGCGTTTCTCAACCATCATACGTTTAGGTTCACCAGTGCTTCCACTGGTCTTTACCTCGACATACGGACTATCGTTATTCCACTCAGCAAGAAATTCCTCGACACTCACTTTTCAGTTCTCCAAAGTTTATCGCCACGAATTTCAAGCGGCATGGGGATATTATCAGTAAACAACTGACCAGTACCTAAGCCTTGAGGCATGGTAATATCATCGCCATAAACGCTCGAAGCGAACTGAGCGATGGCATTCAAACCAATATTACTTTCGAGAGCAGACGTTATCCATGAGCCAATACCCATTTCACGAGCGATACTGATCCACTCTTTACACCCCATCATGCCACCATGAAGCGATGGCTTGAGGATGATGTATCGTGGTTTGATAATGTTCAGCATATGGCATTTGGTATCAGGATCGTTAACACCTATCAATTCTTCATCCAGCGCAATAGGCAATGGCGACTCTCTACAGAGTTCCGCCATATAGGCCCACTGACCTTGCTTGATAGGTTGCTCGATAGAATGAATGGCGTATTGCGAGAGTAACTCTAGTTTATAGAGTGCCTCATCATACTTAAATCCACCATTAGCATCAACTCTCAGCTCAACCTCATGAAATGAGAAACGCTCTCTGATCTTCTTTACCAAATCCAGCTCTTTATCAAAGTCGATGGCGCCAATCTTGAGTTTTACACATCGGAAACCTTTATCAAGTTTCTCCTCCAATCGCGCAAGCATCTCCTCATAATTACCCATCCACACAAGTCCGTTGATAGGAATACCTACTTCGCCCCTGCTAAAGGCGGTGTCGAAGAGATGGTGATGGGTGATGGGTGATGGGTGATGCAGCGAAAGTACCGCTGTTTCCAGACCGAAGAGCATAGAGGGATAATCGCGAAGGAAGTTGTAATCTATCTCGCCCGTCTTGCAATAATCCTCACACACCTTATTTAATATAGAAGCATACGCCTCATCGCCCATAGCATCGCAACTCAAATCGGGTAATGGCGCACACTCTCCTACTCCCTGATGTTCGCCATCAACGAGTTTTATCAACCAGATCTTTCTGGTAGTATACACCCCACGCGAAGTACCTGCAGGTTGCTTGAAATGCAGAAGCCGTTCTTCTATTTCAAACCTCATGGCAACTTGGGATACTTTTTGAAATCGGGTTTACGTTTCTCAAGGAAAGCCTTGCCACCCTCTTGAGCCTCATCGAGGAAGTAATACAGCATAGTGCAATCGCCAGCCAGCTCCTGGATACCTGCCTGACCATCCAATTCTGCATTCAATCCAGCCTTGATCATACGGAGTGCCAATGGCGAACGTTCCATCATAATCTCAGCCCACTCCACACATTCGTCCTCAAGTCGATCGATAGGCACAACTTTATTTACCATCCCCATCTCCTCGGCCTCTTTGGCAGAATACTGACGACAGAGGAACCAAATCTCACGTGCCTTTTTCTGACCAACGATTCTGGCCAGATACGATGATCCAAATCCAGCATCGAAACTTCCAACCTTAGGACCAGTCTGACCAAAGATGGCATTCTCTGATGCAATGGTAAGGTCGCATACCAAGTGGAGCACATGACCGCCACCAATAGCGTAACCATTCACCATAGCGATAACGGGCTTGGGCAGACGACGAATCTGCATCTGCACATCAAGCACACTCAGACGGGGTACACCCTCTTCATCCACATATCCACCACGGCCCTTTACATGCATATCGCCACCTGAGCAGAAGGCATGCTTCACATCAGCCAGCGTCTTACCCTCAGGCACCTCACTCATAGCACCAGTAAGCAGTACCACACTGATTTCCTGCATCTCACGACACATGGAGAAAGCCTGACTCAACTCCCAAGTAGTCTTGGGTGTAAAAGCATTACGATATTGCGGACGATTGATAGTAATCTTAGCTATACCATTATATTCTTCAAAAAGTATCTCCTTAAATTCTTTTATCTGTTTCCAATTTCTCATACTTTCAATTTCTGATAATAATCATTAATGATTCGCACATCCTCATCAGCATCGGTAAGTACCTCCAACAATACAGGGCGGTCACTCTCTATGTTAATCAGTGTGTCGAGACTTTGTGCCAGTTCCTCCATATTTGTGGCCTTCAGGTACTGAACATTATTCTGCATGCAGATACCCTCAGCAGAGGCAGTATGCGAACCTGATACAAATCTTTCGCGAGAGTCACTCTGCTCCAAGCCCTTCAGCATACTGAAGATGGTGCCACGATGATTGTTCAACAACAAAATACGCAGATTACCCTTCAGATTCTGATTCCATAGTGCATTCTGATCGTAGAAGAAGCTAAGGTCGCCCAAAGCGCAGAACACCTTCTGATCTGCTACCACCGATGCTCCAGCAGCTGTAGACAAGGTACCTTCAATACCATTTACACCACGATTGCAATACACAAAATGGCGGGCATAGAAGCTTGCCAAGCGTATAGAACTACTATTGCCATAGTGCACGAAGTAGTTAACAGCTGTGCCTATTTTTTCTTCGAACATCTTTACAGCAGCCATCTGCGAATATTCTGGCTTGTAGGTCATAGCCATATAAGCCGTCTTGCGGAGAGCCATATCCCAACGGGCCTTATAGCGCGATGTAGAGCTGATAGATTTAGTCTTGATCGACTCCACCAGATCTTCGATCACATCAGCTGGACGACCTTCTATCACGCCATACAGATTCATGGTGGTGTCTTGTATCCTACCATCCTCAGTAACGGCCCATATCTTGGTATTCTTCAGCGTACGCATCCAGCACTTCAAGCGTTTACTAACCATGGTGTCGCCTACGTATAGCAGGAAGTCAGGTTCGAAATCAGGATCGCCCGAAACGGCATAGAGCACCTCATTGAAGTGGCTTCCACCCTTACCCAGACTTAATGCCTCATTAAGCACCACAGCACACTGCGAAATCATATAGATCTCAGATGGCAACAGCTGTTCCATCGACATCTGTCCGATAACCAGCATAGGCTTCTGGGCGGCCACAAACTGATCGGAGCATGCTATCGAAAGCATATATCTGTCGCAACGACTATTTATCAGATGTATACGGCGTTCATCTGGCAACTCTGCTACATTGAATTCGAACAATGGCTCACTGATGGGTACATTGATATGTACAGGTCCGTAACCATGATGATTGGTCTCGTTAAGCGCTTCATTTACTAAGCGATTGCAATACCATCTTGTCTCGTCATCGTGTGGTTCTGGCAGCGATACTGCTTTCTTCACAAAGCGTCCCAAGGCATCAGGTTGTGGCATGGTTTGTCCATCAAGCTGGTCAATCCATTGCTGTGGTCTATCTGCTGACACCACGATAAGGGGCACATGCTGATAGTAAGCCTCTGCCACGGCTGGGGCAACGTTAAGCAATGCTGTTCCGCTGGTAACACAGATAACCACTGGCTTACATAGTGTCAATGCCATGCCAAGAGCATAGAATCCAGCACTACGTTCATCTGTAACAGGGAAGCACTCGATATCAGGACACTCGCAAAGGTTGTGCGATATGGGTGAATTACGGCTACCTGGACAAATAACTGCGTGCCTTACACCATGCTTTACCAACAAAGCTGTCAGTATGTTTACGTTCTCTTTACTGCTATACATATAATAATCTCCTCATTGTTTCCATTTTTGCTTCAGTTTCAAGCCACTCCTGCTCTTCTGTGCTGTCTTTCAGCAATCCACCACCTGCATACAGATGGCAAGTGTCGCCATCTATGTTCATGCATCGCAGCGATACATACAGATGAGTCTCAGTGGCACTCAGAGTACCCATAAAGCCGCTATAATAACGGCGTGGGGTATGTTCGTTCTTTACGATAAACTGAAACGCCTCACGCTTAGGTAGTCCGCACACAGCAGGTGTGGGGTGTAGGGTGTTCAGTATGTCGCCAATATGATTGTTATCATTGAGTTTAAATGTAAAATCGCTCCTCAGGTGCACCAGATTTGCAGCTCTTACTGTCTTAGGCCCTTCCTCACGGAAGTCGCCAGTAAACTGCTCCAGGCACTCTGTGATGTATGTAGCCACTATGCGTTGTTCCTGGATATTCTTGGTGCTCCACGTCAAGGTCTCACCCTCGCCATTCAGTTGGTCGCCCTCCAGTTTCATGGTTCCTGCCAGGGCGATGGTACGCCAATCATTACCTTTGCCATCAAGCAGGATCTCAGGTGTGGCTGTTAGCCAGCAACCACTTTTTTCTGTCTCAACCAGAGCGATAAACAGTCGTGGATACATGGCGCAAGCACGATAGAACAACTCCATAGGTTCGACACCTCCATTAAGTTTCTCATCAGCACAACGGGCTAGCACGATTTTTCGGAAGGTATCGTTCTCTAATTGCGAGTGATAGTTGGCAAAATCAACTTTATAATACGAGGAAGGAGGAACGAGAAAAGAGGAACGAGAATACTTCTGCTGGAGGCTCTCCTTATATTGATGGTTCACACCAATCATATCTCGATCCTCATTCCTCATTCCTCCTTCCTCGAGTAAAACAATCTCTGCCTCTCCTTGTATCAGCAGCACGGGCTGATTAGCCTTTAGTTCGAATGGTGCTACTACAAATCCCTGCTTACCATTCAGCTCTGTAAGCGAATGGAGTTCCATGGGTTCACCTTCTGTCTGACGAATCAGTGTGGCGTGGTCTTCATGGGGTAGTCGGTATATTGCGTATGCACTCATTATTTCTTCTGTTTGATAATGTAGTTAGTAACTCGCACATTCGATATCAGTTCATCTGCCGTGTCCTTGATATCTACGTTCCACACATGCAGGGTAGAACCTTTGTGCAACATTCGGGCGTAGGCTGTAACTGTATCTCCTTCAGCCACCGCCTTTACATGACTTCCGCTTACCTCAATGCCTACACAAGCACATCCAGGGCATAATGCTGACGATGCCACACCCGCCAGATTCTCAGCCAGAGCAAGCGATGCCCCTCCACTCAGAAATCCGAAAGGCTGGCGATTTCGCTCGTCAACTTTCATTTTCGCCATACAAGTATCGTCCTCGGGAGTAGAAATAAATTCCATCCCGAGGGCTGTACTTAAATTGGGTTTTTCGTATATAATCTTATTAATCTTCTCTATGTTCATCTTACTTGAATAATGAGTACTCTGGCACACTCCAAGCCAAGGCGCTGGCACCAAGCACATCACGTTCGCGGTCGTTAAGTTTCGACACCAGAATCTTCACCTTGCCACGCAAGTTACCAAACACATGCTTCTCGAACGACTCATAGGTTGGCTCGAGCAGCCACTTGCCAGCATGCGATATACCACCCGTGAGGATGATAGCCTCAGGGTCTACAATCGATGCATAGTTAGCCATGGCCAATCCTAAGATTTCTCCTGTTCTCTTAAATGTCTCGATGGCCAACTCGTCGCCCTTATCGCAACACATCTTGATGGTACGTGGCGTAATCTTGTCGAGATCTCTCAACAGTGTAGGTTTGTCGCTCTCAGCCATCAGCTCCTCAGCAGTATGTATGATACCAGCTGCACCAGCATAAGCCTCCAGACAACCCTCATGACCACATCCGCACTTACGTCCATGGTCCACCACACAGGTATGTCCAAACTCACCTGCATAGCCATTGTGACCTTGGTGGTCGCCACCAGACGAGAAGAAGCAACTGCCCAATCCTACGCCCATGCTCAGTATGATAAAGTTCTTCATACCATGTGCACATCCGAAGGTATACTCGCCCAATGCCGATATATGCGCATCGTTCGATAGGCCTACTGCCAATCCGATTCTATCTCTCAGCATGGCGGCCAGTGGCACAATACCCTTCCATGGCAAGTTGGCGGCATTCTCGATACATCCAGAAACCGAACTTGCACTTGGCGAACTAACACCAATAGACCGTATGGTTTCATAACCACCATTGGCCTCAACCAACGTAACAATCTTGTCGCTCAGCTCTTTCACAAAATTGTTCACATCGGGATAGTCGCTGGTTGCAAAATGCTCCTCGGCAATAATGTTTCCACGAATGTCCACAATGGCGTAGGTCGTACGTTCATTACTGATGTCGACGCCTACCACTTTTGTTTTAATCTGATATTCCTCCATGTCTAGTTATATTATTTAAATAGCGAATATTCTTTCACGTCCCATGCCAGAGCACCAGCTCCCAGCACATCTCTCTCTCCTTCCTTCAGGATGGATACCAGGATACGGGTCTTGTTCTTGATGTTATGGAACACATGTTCCTCGAACGATGCCCTCATAGGCTTTAGCAGCCATTTTCCAGCCTGAGTCATATCGCCAGTCAGGATGATGGCTTCAGGATTAAGCACCGATGCATAATTGGCCAATCCAAGTCCGAGCAGTTCACCCGTACAACGGAATACCTCAATGGCCACCTTGTCGCCTCTATAACAGCAATCTGCAATCGACTTGATGGTCAGTTCCTTCAAATCGCTCAACAGCGTGGGTTCCTTGCTGGCATCTATCAGCTCACGAGCCGTTCTCACCAATCCCTTCTCCGAGCAGTAAGCCTCAAGGCATCCCATGTTTCCGCATCCGCATTGACGTCCGTTTACTTCCACACAGGTGTGGCCCACCTCGCCAGCAAAGCCATTGTATCCCAAGTGTGGCTGGCCGTTCGAGAAGAAGCAGCTACCCAGTCCGCCATGGCTTATCGATATCACCACAAAGTCCTTCATACCATGGGCGCTACCATACGATTTCTCGCTAAGGGCAGAGATATGTGCATCGTTGGCCACAGCCACAGCAAGCCCCAATCGGTCTCTCAGTAGGGCACTCAAGGGGATGACGCCCTTCCAAGGCAGGTTAGCAGCATTCTCGATGCAACCAGTAACTGAACTGGCAGATGGGGCACTAACACCCACCGATCGAATGGTCTCATATCCACCATTTTCCTCAGCCAGAGCAATCACCTTCTCGCTCAGAGCACCAATATATTCGTTTACCTCGCTATAGTCGGTGGTCAGGAAATAATCTTGAGCCACGATTTCGCCTCTGATGTCCACCACTGCATAAGTGGTGCGATCAACACGTATGTCGATACCTATAACTCTGGTTTTAATTTTATCTACGCTCTCTATTGAATTATCGTTAGTTGCCATAATCTATTCTTATTTGAATAATGAATACTCTCTTACCTCCCATGCCAGTACGCTTGCTCCAAGCACATCGTTTACAGCACGATCGTCTTCCGACACCAGGAACTTGGTTTTACCACATGTATTGTGGAACACGTATCTGTCGAACATCTCCTTAGCTGGGTCGAACAGCCATTTTCCAGCTCTCGATATGCCTCCTGTAAAGATAAACGCCTCAGGGTCTACCATCGATGCATAGTTGGCCAGTCCTAAGCCAAACAGCTCACCAGTTTTGCGATATACCTCGATCGACAGCTCGTCGCCCTGTTCACAGAATTCCGTTATCATCTTGGGGGTAAGTTTTTCCACTCCTCGCATCAGCGATGGCTTGTCTGTTTGTTCCATCAGCTCTTTAGCTGTAGTTACAATGCCTTTAGCAGCAACATACGCCTCAAGGCATCCCTTATTACCACAGCCGCATTGGCGTCCGTTGTTCACTACGCACGTATGGCCTATCTCACCTGCGAATCCATCAGTACCTTTATGTATCATGCCATTAGAAAACAGGCAGCTGCCTATTCCGCTACCCATGGTTATCACCACAAAGTCGCGCATGCCCCTGGCCATGCCATATGCATGTTCGCCAAGTGCTCTTACATCAGCATTGTTAGCCACGGCCACAGCATAACCAGTACGGTCTCTAAGCAGTAATCCCAGGGGTATCACGCCTTTCCAAGGAAAGTTGGGCGAATTGACTATGCTGCCACTCATAAAGTTAGCACTTGGAGCACTGATACCCACAGACCTGATGCTTTCATAGCCACCGTTTTGCTCGATCATATTCATCATATGGTCGCTCAAGGCCGAAATGAATTGGTTAATATCCGGATAGTCGAGTGTTGGGAAACTATCAATCGCTATCACCTCACCCTTCACGTCGACAATGGCGTAAGTGATGGCATCCAGACTGATGTCAATTCCTACAACTCTTTTCTTTATTGTCTCTTGTCCCATTAGTTGTTCTAAGTTATCGTGCAGCAAATATATACTTTTTTTATGTACTAAACAAATCTTTCGCACTTTTTTTGCAAATATTTACTCTAATCTTGCGTTTTTCGCGAGATTTTTGTAACTTTGCAGCCATAAAATTGAAATATTCGAATATTTAAGATGAACATTTTAGAATTAAGCGAACAGGAAATCGGAAGGCGTCAGAGCCTTCAGGAACTGCGCTCGATGGGCATCGACCCCTATCCTGCAGCAGAGTTCCCAACTAATGCTTTCAGCACAGAGATTAAGGAAAACTTCAAGGACGATGAAGAGCGCCTGGTAGTGATTGCCGGACGTATGATGAGTCGTCGCGTCATGGGTAAAGCATCGTTTGCTGAGCTCCAGGACTCAAAAGGTCGAATTCAGGTTTATATCACTCGCGACGACATTTGTCCAGGCGAGAATAAGGACTTATATAATAATGTATTTAAGCGCCTGCTGGATATCGGCGACTTTATTGGCGTAAAGGGTAAGGTGTTCCGCACCCAGACGGGCGAGATCTCAGTTCACGCTTCTGAGCTCACTCTGCTCTCTAAGAGCCTTAAGCCACTGCCTATCGTGAAGTATAAGGACGGTGTGGCCTACGATAAGTTCGACGATCCAGAGCTCCGTTATCGCCAGCGCTATGTCGACCTGGTAGTTAACGAGGGTGTAAAAGATACTTTCCTGAAGCGTGCCACCATCATCCGCACACTTCGTAGCATTCTTGATAATGCTGGATATACTGAAGTTGACACACCTATCCTGCAGAACATTGCAGGTGGTGCTTCAGCACGCCCATTCATCACCCACTTCAATGCGCTCAACCAGGATATGTACATGCGTATCGCCACTGAGCTCTACCTGAAGCGCCTCATCGTAGGTGGTTTCGAGGGTGTTTACGAGATGGGTAAGAACTTCCGCAACGAGGGCATGGACAAGACCCACAACCCAGAGTTTACCTGCATGGAGCTCTACGTGAGCTACAAGGACCTGCTGTGGGGTATGACCTTCACCGAGAATATGCTGGAGCAGATTTGCACAGCTGTCAACGGCAAGCCCGAGGTTGAGATCGATGGCAACATCATCTCGTTCAAGGCCCCATTCCGCCGTCTGCCTATCCTCGACGCCATCAAGGAGAAAACAGGTTTCGACTGCGATGGCAAGACTGAGGATGAGATTCGAGCATTCTGCCTCTCAAAGGGCATGGATGTAGACGAGACCATGGGTAAGGGTAAGCTCATCGACGAGCTGTTTGGTGAGTTCTGCGAGGGCTCATTCATCCAGCCTACTTTCATTACCGACTATCCTGTAGAGATGTCACCTCTCACCAAGATGCATCGCTCTAAGCCAGGACTCACTGAGCGTTTCGAGCTGATGGTTAATGGTAAGGAGCTGGCTAACGCCTACTCTGAGCTTAACGACCCAATAGACCAGGAAGAGCGTTTCATCGAGCAGATGAAGCTTGCTGACAAGGGCGACGACGAGGCTATGATCATCGACCAGGATTTCCTGCGCGCTCTGCAGTATGGTATGCCTCCAACGTTTGGTATCGGTATCGGTATCGACCGCTTGGTGATGCTGCTCACAGGTAAGTTCACTATTGGCGAGGTGATGCTGTTTCCACAGATGAAGCCTGAGAAGAAGATTCCTCAGAGCACACCTGCAGAGTGGGCCGAGATTGGCGTCAGCGAGGAGTGGGTTCCCGTTCTGCGCAAGGCTGGTTTCAACTTGATTACAAACATCAAGGACGAGAAGCCTCAGGGCCTGCAGCAGAAGATTGGCGACATCGTTAAGAAGTACAAGCTCGAGATGCAGAAGCCATCAGTAGATGAGGTTGCTGCATGGATCGAGGCCGCCAATAAATAATCTGTATAATCTGTAAAATCCGTAGGCTCTAGATGTTTGACGTAGGAAAAATCGCAATTATTGGAGGCGGTAGCTGGGCCACAGCCATAGCCAAGA
Source organism: Xylanibacter ruminicola (assembly GCF_900142525.1). Classification (GTDB taxonomy): domain Bacteria; phylum Bacteroidota; class Bacteroidia; order Bacteroidales; family Bacteroidaceae; genus Prevotella; species Prevotella ruminicola_A. The sequence continues at coordinate 89,540 of NZ_FRBD01000013.1, forward strand.
TTGTGGTGAGTCACACCCACCACATAGGTTGGTACATGCGTCGTGACGACCGTATCGAAGATTTCCGTCGCATGGGTCACAACCCTGCCTACCTCACCAGTGTCCACTTCAATATCGACGAAATTTACTTCGATAGCGACCTGAACCGTATTGCCCAGCAGTACGACACACTGGTATTTGTCACCCCATCGCCTTACCTCAAGAGTCACCTCAAGAAACTGAAGACGCGTATACGCGACAAGTTTATACTAACTGCTATTAAGGGTATCGTACCTGATGAAAATCTCGTTTGTAGCGAGTATTTTCATCAGGTGTACGATGTGCCTTACGAGAACCTGGCTTGCATTGGAGGCCCCTCTCATGCCGAGGAGGTTGCCCTAGAGCGCCTCAGCTACCTCACCGTGGGGTGTGCTGATCGCGAAAAGGCCCAGGCCTTCTGCGATGTTCTCAGCAGCGAATACATCAAGACCAAGACTTCTACCGATGTGGTGGGCATCGAGTATTCTTCCGTTTTGAAGAATGTCTATGCCATCGCAGCTGGTATCTGTAGCGGATTGAAGTATGGCGACAACTTCCAGTCCGTACTTATGGCCAATGCCGTTCAGGAGATGAACCGCTTCCTTACAGCCGTCTATCCCCTTGAGCGCAATGCCTACGACAGCGTTTACCTGGGCGACTTGCTAGTTACTGGTTATAGCAACTTCTCACGCAACCGCACCTTTGGCACCATGATTGGCAAGGGCTACAGCGTTAAGAGCGCCCAGATCGAGATGGAGATGATAGCCGAGGGCTATTTTGGCACCAAGTGCATGAAGGAGATCAACCGTCATTGCCACGTCAACATGCCTATCCTCGATGCCGTCTACAACATCCTTTACGAGCGCATCGCCCCCCAAATCGAAATCAAACTGCTTACCGATTCGTTTAGGTAAAATATGCGGCAGAGCGGCACTGCGGCAGAGCGGCATCAGCACTTTCATCATCCGCGGCAACCTATTCTATTATATTATATATAATTATTATATATTATAATATATAATAATTTAAAATAGATATATATGCCTCACTACTATACTATGCAAACACCTAATGCCGCGCTGCCGCACTGCCGCACTGCCGCGCATTGGAATTTGAAAAGTATTGTTTTGCATTTGAAATTTATGTACCTTTGCATCGTCAATATGAGAGAGCGCAAGCGGCGGCACTAAATAAAAAAATTGCGAGATTTAAATCTAGAAATTGCGCGCATTAATTCTAGCAATAAATTCCCTTAATGCCATCGCCAACGCTTATTCTATAGAGGCCAAGAGATCTTTGACATAATGTTTACAACACACAAAAAGGACGGTTTTTGTGTACTTTGGACCAATGGGGATATGATTTTTACAATCGCTTGATCCAAGCTATGATGTCGTTGATGACTTCTTCTGAGAAGGTTTCTTCGATGGTGGCATATTCTGTGGGCATGCCTGTTTTGCAATGCTGGAATAGATGGTTGAGGCCTTCGTACTCCTTGATGATGTTGCGTTTGTTTTTGGGGAGGGTGCGACGCAAGGCAGGTAAGTTCTGGCTAGCGATAACCTGAAGGTCCTTGCTACCATTAAGGGCCATTACAGGGCACTTGATTTTTGCGATGTCGTTTTGTGGATCGTAGTCGATAAACCACTTAACCCAAGGATTCTGCATCTCTGGCATCTGGCGCAACTGCTCTATGGTCAAGTCTTTGACTTGTGGACCTGCCATGGCCTTAGTCTGAGCCAGCAACACACTATCGCCCTTAACACTTGTACCTGCAAGAGACACGATGAAATTCAATTTCTTCTGAGCAGCTAACATAAAGGCGATGGTTCCACCCTCGCTATGACCAATGAGGCCAACCTTCTTGAATTGCTTCTGCGAGCGAAGCCACTGGATGCCAGCTTCTGCATCTGCAGCGAAATCGAGTGTGGTTACGTTAGGATCCATGCCACCCACGGATTTACCAGTAGCTCTATCGTCGTATCGCAAAGTGGCGATACCAGCGCGAGCCAACCTATCTGCAATTACAGCAAAAGGCTTGTGTCCAAACACCTCTTCATCGCGATTCTGGGCACCACTACCTGTCACCATCAGTAGCACATACTTTGAACCACCAGCGGGTATGGTTAGTGTGCCAGCAAGTGTGGCTCCTGCCTTAGTATTTTGGAACGTCACCTCCTCAGTCTCGTACGGATATGGTGGTTGTGGATTCTGTGGGCGTCTTAACTCTGCCTTCTCACTTGGCTTAAGGCTCAATGGCAACTTAAAACCGTTCTGAGTAAAAGTACCCTTCAACTCGCCATTCTGCAATCGCGCTGAGTAAGATGCATTAAGCGAAGCAATGCTTACGTTGATAGAATCTGCAGAAACAAAGTTGGTAGTGGCTGCTATGCCATAAGCGCCTTGGTCTGGACTATCGAGCGTGCACTTGCCATCGTCGCTCAAATTCAGCACAACCTTAATCTTCTGAAAACCAGCATTCAGTTCTCCACTCCAAGTGCCATTAATATTCTGGGCAGAGACTGATGCACCTATGCTGGCTAAAGCAATAGTGAATAATAACTTCTTCATACGCCTCTCACAATATAATGGAAAGTGTATTAGCATCTTGCCAACAATGCCTATGCCTAATATTACACAGCCTACGTAATACAGATATGCAACAAACTTTCTAAGTATCATCTTGCTCTTTGAATAAGGTAAATAAATACAAAGCCAATGAGACCGACAAGAATAAAGATACCAAGGGTAAGCGTTTTAGAAAGAGGTGAATCTGGACCGACAATAGAAAGCACCAGAGCCATTAAAGCTAATCCTATAGCAATGATACGAACCATACGAATAGAAAGTTCTACTTGTCGGATATTATGTAATGGTATGCTAAATACATTAATATGACTTGGCGAATAGGCACATAATAGAGCTACCAAAACAGCTACGGTAAAACCTCCGTATCCTATCCAATCAGGGGTTGAATTATGTCTGGTAACTATTACTACCACCCACGCACATAACATGATAACAGCAGCAGCTATCTCGAAGATAGTTCCCTCGAGTGTGCGATGCACTTTTACTGACTTTAAATCAAAATCACTCATTATTCTTCTTCAGTTTTTGGGATTCGTTTCTTGGGCAGGCGCTTGGCTTTGCGAAGGGCCTCAGTGATGATCCACTGCAGCTGGCCATTGGTGCTGCGGAACTCGTCCGCAGCCCAGGCTTCTATCGCGTCCATCGTGTCAGAGTCAACACGCAGGATGAAACTCTTAGTGGATTTCTTTTCAGCCATAAATGTTCAATGGTCAATGTTCAATGATCAATGATTTAAAGTACCAGTATTTACTACTGGCTGAGCATTATCGTCGCCACAGAGCACTACCAGCAGATTAGAGACCATGGCAGCTTTCTTGTCGTCGTCGAGCTCTACAACCTCCTCACTCGAGAGTTTATCAAGCGCCATCTTTACCATCGATACAGCACCCTCTACTATCTTCTCGCGAGCCGTAATGATGGCACTTGCCTGTTGGCGACGCAGCATCACGGCAGCAATCTCAGGAGCATAGGCCAGATAGTTGATACGAGCCTCAACCACCTCGATACCAGCCAGAGCCAGGCGCTCGTCGAGTTTCTGCTCCAACTGCTCGTTGATTTCATCGGCACTTGAGCGCAAAGTAGGTTCACCAGTCTTAGAATCCTCATCATCATAAGCATACTGACCAGCCACCTGGCGCAAGGCTGCATCGCTCTGAACGCGAACAAAACTCTCCAGGGCCTTCATCAGTCCCTTGGTGTCGCTGCCAACAGTATTGGGAGCAGCAGCCATGGTCTGTGTATCAACCTCGAACAGAGCCTTATAGGTATCCTTCAGTTTCCAAACCAGTACCAATCCAATCATCACTGGGTTACCTGTCTTATCATTTACCTTGATGGGCTCAGCATCCAGGTTGCGAGCGCGAAGCGAAACCTTCTTGGTGCCATAGAAAGGGTTGATCCAGTAGAAACCCGTCTGGGCAAATGTGCCAGCATACTTGCCAAACCATGTGGTTACTCGCGCCTCATTTGGCTCAAGCTGCATCATGCCACACCACATAATTATATTAATAACAATCAGCAGTACGCTTGCTCCAAGCTCCCAGCCACCCATAGCGCCATTGCTAGCATCGAGCTGGATAATGCTATATACTATACCAACGATTGCCAGAATGATAACTGCAATGTTTACAAACAGCATCAGGAATCCATTCATAACCGATCCTTTGAACTCAAACTCTTTTGTCTCCATAACTTTATAGTTTTATATGATTAATAATTTGATATCATTTTGATATCGCAAAGATATGTAGTATTTTTGAACTGACAATGGAAATACACAAATAATTAAGCATAATTAACTATAAACTATTCACTATTAACTATTAACTTTTTGTACCTTTGCACCCATGAATATCAAGGATATAGAGAATAAGCGCATTGCAGTGCTGCTTTCAGGCGGTGTAGACAGCTCCGTAGTCGTATACGAGTTTGCTCGTATGGGATTGCATCCAGATTGCTTCTACATCAAGATTGGCCCTGAGGAGCAAGAGGAGTGGGACTGCTCGAGCGAGGAAGACCTCGAGATGGCTACAGCCGTATCGCATAAGTATGGTTGCAAGCTGGAGGTGATTGATTGCCACAAGGAGTATTGGGACCAGGTTACGAAGTACACCATGGACAAGGTTCGTGCTGGATTAACCCCCAACCCAGATGTGATGTGTAACAGACTGATTAAGTTTGGCGCCTTCGACGAGAAGCGTGGCCACGACTACGACCTGATAGCTACTGGACACTATGCCATGACTGAGGTTGATGCTGATGGTTACAAATGGCTGTGCACAAGCCCTGACCCTGTGAAGGATCAGACGGATTTCTTGGCGCAGATTGCTGATTGGCAATTGAAGAAGGCGTTGTTCCCAATAGGACATTACGTAAAGGATGAGGTGCGTGTGATAGCAGAGCGCGAACATCTGGTAAACGCCAAGCGTAAGGATTCGCAGGGCATCTGTTTCCTTGGTAAAATCAACTACAATGACTATATCCGTCGTTATCTGGGCGAGCAACCAGGCGATGTGATCGAACTCGAAACGGGCAAGTGCATTGGCGAACACAAGGGATTGTGGTTCCACACCATAGGTCAGCGTAAAGGTATGGGCTTTGGTGGTGGTCCATGGTTTGTGGTTAAGAAAGATGTAGCCAATAATATATTATATGTATCGCATGGCTACGACCCAGAAACAGCCTATAAGGCCGACTTCCCTGTGAAGGACTTCCACTTCCTGACCAAGGAGATGCAGCCCACAGAGGTCACATTCAAGATTCGCCACACACCAGAGTATCATCCAGCCACATTAGAATGGACAAGCCCAAATGAGTGCATCGTCCACTCCAAGGATAAGATACATGGTGTGGCCCCAGGTCAGTTCTGCGTGGTCTACGACGAGAACCATCACCACTGCATAGGTTCAGGCGAGATCACCATCTAAAAAAGTACACAAAAGGGACGGTTCCTTTTGTGTACTTTTAATCGTTTAGAGATGTTTCTTTGGATAGAGGGCGTCCCACCATGAGGGGTCGTCCTTGAGCCACTTCTGGAACCAAGCCATCTGGGTGGCAAGCCACTTCTCCTTTTTCGAGTAATCGAGAATGTGGTGGTTCTCACCTTCAACCTCTACCAGCGATACCTCGCAACCAAGAAGCTTGAGGGCAGTGAACATCTGCAAGCTCTCAATCAGCGGCACATTGGTATCAGCATTACCATGAAGCAGAAGCAGTGGGGTATGAATCTTATCAGCATTGAAAAGCGGACTCTGATCTACATAGAGTTGGCGATGGCTCCAAGGATAGCTGTTGGCCATAGAAACCTCGCTATAGTTGTAGCCCCAATAGCCCTCGCCCCAATAGCTGGTGTGGTTGGCGATACCTGCATGGCTGACAGCTGCAGCAAAGATGTCTGTCTGAGTCTGCAGATACTGGGTCATGAATCCACCATAGCTGGCACCCATACAACCTATCTTATTAGCATTGATAAACGGATGAGCCTCACAAATCTTCTTGGTTCCCTCGATGATATCCTCAGCAGGACCACGACCAGCCGTGTTTACATGGCGCGATGCCCATTCCTGACCAAAACCTGTGGCACCACTGGGCTGAAGGATATAAGCCACATAACCAAGAGAGTTCCAATACTGAGGAGCATAAGGCGACTCGAAATATCGTGACACAGGAGAACAGCCACCATAGTAGTAAACAATCATAGGATACTTCTTGGTAGCATCGAAATCCTTTGGCAAGTAGAGGCGACCATAAACGGTATCGCCCTTAGAATTGGTAAAGTTCCAATCCTGACAAGTACCAATCTCAGCATCGCCCAGAGCCTTAACACCATCAAAGAGAGTATGGTTCTTCTTAGACTTCAGATCGTAGACATAGGCAGATGCTGGCTCCATCGTCTTATACGAGAGATAACCAATCACAGGCGCATGGGCAGCCATGTTATAGCGATATGCATAATCGCCAGAGACAGGAAGTTTACTTATTTTCCCGTTCTTTGGATTTAGCACAAACATATTTACATAATCGCGATCCTCAGCAGAGAAATAAATCTGGCCATCGGCCCAATTCCAATCAACACTCTCGATGCTAGGATCGAAATCCTTGGTGAGTGGTGTAACCTTCTTGGTAGCGATATCGAAGAGGAACAACTCGTTCTCAGTCATACTTGGTGTTACGCTGGCAGGCAACTGACAACCAATGCGATTGAAGGCCTCAGGATTGCCAGTGAACAGAACCTGCGAACCATCGGGCGAGAAGCAACAATTGCCCAGGAACTCTGCACCACAAAGCAAAGTGTCGACCTTCAATGTCTTAGCATCGATAGTAAAGATATCGCTCACCGTTGTGGGACGCTTTACCAGACGAGATCGATTGCTTACAACAAGCAGTTTATTACCATCCTGCGAGATGTCGCCAAGATATTCGCCCTTGGTGCCAAAGGTGATGCGCTGGGTGATACCTGTCTTGATATCGTACTTGGCCAGGTAGTTACGCTTGCGCCAACCAGGCTGACGATCGTCCATCTCGAGAACTTCGAACACCTCCTTATCCTCCTTGGGGCCCTCTTCTTCCATATAAAAAATCAGATAATCCTCATTAGGCGCCAGAACGTAAGAACCCTCAGGAATATCATAAGCAAACAAGGTGCGGACACCCGTCTTAGGATCTACTTTATAGAGTGAGCGCTTATCGCCCTCTTTCTCATCAACCAAGCAAGCGATTGACTTAGGCATCCAACGGGGATTGCTGGCCAGAGTAGTTATCAGTCGCTGGGTCTTAGCATCACGCAGCTCATAGCTCCAAGTGCTATTACCACCACGGGCAGTAGTCTGATAAGACAGAGCCACCAACTGGCCATCGGCTGAAAGACTGATGCCACGTACACGCTTTCCATCAGTCAGATCGTGTACCATATAGGGGTGACGTGTGTCGAGGGTATAAGGAATAGCCTTAGGAGCATCGAAGCAAACCTTGATAGAATCAGTATCATTAGGCTCAGCCAGATACTGGACAGTAAAGGTATGATGCTCTGGAGCCAGTTTGATGTCGCCACCAGCCTCAACACCATCAATAAACAGCTTTGAATGCTTGGGACCTTTCACTTCAACCTTTCCCTTTATGTAATCGGCATTGTTCACATAGAACGTAAGCAGGCCCACGCTCTTGCTATCCTTCAAAGAAGGAAGTACGCAACCATCAAACTTGCCATCAGACTTAGAGGTCAAGGCGATAGATCCCATCATTGAGGTAGGATCGAACTTCTTACCATTCACATCGACGGTATCGATAGCAAATGGAGCTGAAACGGCATAAGGGCCGGAGAGATTAAACTCCTTGACTGGAGTCTTAACCTGTGCTGTGGCCATCATGCTGACAGCCAACAAGCATTGAATAGAAATAAGTTTCTTCATTATGTTAGTTTAATAAGCTGCTCTGTATTTGCCTTCATCCTTATCTTCGAGCATAGACAGATAGGACTGATAGCGGCTTTCGGCTATGTAATGGTCTTCGAGTGCTTTAAGTACTGCACAACCAGGTTCGTGGGTATGGGTACAATTAGAGAATCGACACTCTTGCGAGAAATGGAATATCTCCTTGAAATAGCTGGTCAACTCCTCAGGCTCCATATCGAAAGTACCAAAGCCCTTGATGCCTGGAGTGTCGATGAGCCATGATTTCGCCTCCACCCCTTGCCCCTCCTCTCCAGAGGAGGAGGAGAATACTAATGGTATCATCTCACTAAACGTGGTAGTGTGCTGACCTGTGTTATGCGCATCACTAATTTCGGCAGTACGCTGACTGGCACCTGGCACCAAGCGATTGATAAGTGTAGACTTGCCCACACCACTATTGCCACTCAGCAAGGTAATCTTATCCTTCAACAACGGATGCAGCGCCTCTACCCCATCGCCCGTATTGGCCGAAATCTGATGGCACTCATAGCCAATGGTCTGATACAGATTAACCATTGCCTCCTGATAGCGACGCATATCCTCATCGAGCAGATCAGTCTTATTGAACACCAGAATGACTGGCACTCGATAAGCCTCGGCTGATGCCAGGAAACGATCGATGAAGGTGGTGGATGTCTGAGGATTAACCACTGTTACCACCAAGATAGCCTGGTCTACATTAGCCGCAATGATATGACTCTGCTTAGAGAGGTTGATACTCTTGCGGATGATGTAGTTACGACGATCCTCAATCTCAGTGATAAAAGCCGTACCCTCATTGTTGGGTACTATCTGCACTCTGTCGCCCACAGCCACAGGATTGGTACTACGGATGCCCTTCAACCTGAAGTTACCCTTTATCTTACAATCAATCAGCTGGCCATCGTCTGTTAAGACGGTGTACCAGCTGCCTGTATTCTTAATAACGAGTCCGCGCATTATACGGTCATGATCTCTTTGTTCTTGGCTGTAATCAGTTCGTCGATCTTCTTGATGTACTTATCATGCAACTTCTGGAGCTCAGCCTCAGCATCCTTCTCCAAGTCCTCAGAAAGACCATCCTTGATTGCCTTCTTCAGCTTATCCTTTACATCGCCACGAACGTTACGAACCTCAACCTTTGCCTTCTCAGCAATCTTGTTACACTGCTTGGTAAGGTCACGACGACGCTCCTCAGTAGGAACAGGGATATTCAGGCGGATAATCTCGCCATTGTTCTCAGGAGTGATACCTACATCGCTATCCATGATAGCCTTTTCGATGTTACGGATCTCCTTGCGGTCCCAAGGCTTGATGGCGATGGTACGAGGATCAGGAACGCTCACGTTAGCAACCTGATTCAGAGGCACCTTGCTACCATACACTTCTACACGAACACCATCGAGAATGGCCACATTGGCACGACCTGCACGAATGCGATTCAGCTCGTCCTCAAGGTACATAGCTGCCATCTCCATGCGCTCTTCGCTTTTCTTTAAAATTTCTTTTACGTCAACCATTTTTGTATACTTTTAATCATTTTCTGATGACAAAAGTAAGGTTTTTCTGCGAAACTTCCAAATAATTGTGTTTTTTTCATTCAAAAATTTTGTTATTTGCGCAAAATAAGCTATCTTTGCGGGTGTTTACTACCATACTTATAGACAATACAACAATTAATGCTTATAGATATTAGCCACACCTACATCTATTTGATAGCGGCATTTATTATTTCCGCTATCGCAATGGTAGTATACAACCGATTGACTTACTACAAAGAAAAACGAGTGACGCGTGAGGTACAAAGACTGAATGCACAGCTAACCCTCATTATGGATGCCAACAAAACTGATGCCTGGACTTATAATACCAAGAAGAACGTATTCAAAGTTATATCAAAAAAGGATCTTACGAAAACATTCTACACCCCATTCGAGTTCTCGCAGCTGTACGACAGAGAAGACTTCAAGCAGATAGTAAAAGCGATAGAAAGCATACAGAACAGAGAACAGATTACTGACACGCTGACAGTAAAAGGTTCTCCATCGCAGGATGGCGACGTAAAGACATACGAGATGAGCCTTTCGGTATTACGCAGGAACAAGCAGGATCTACCTATAGAAATCCTAGGCACACAAAGAGACGTGACCCAGGAAAAGAATCAGGCCGAAGCGGCCAAGAACCTGATGCTGAAATACCACACAGTGTTCAACTCGTCGCTAGTAGACATGATATACTACGATGCTGATGGCTATCTGGCAGAACTCAACGAAAAGGCTTGCGAAACATTTGGAGTTAAGAATCCGCAGGAACTTCTGAGACGAGGAATGAAGATGACAGACATTCCATCGTACAGGGATATCGACATCAAGACCTTAGAGCATACCCAACTATCATCCATCACAGACATCACTCAGGTAAAAGCCACTGACGAGCGTGTGCCAGAGGTAACTCGAACAGGGAAGATATACTACGAGGTAATGCTAGAGCCTATTCACGACATTGACAACCAGTCGCAAGGTGTGATAGCTGCAGGGCGCGACATTACAGAGATGGTAGAGTCGCACCACAGACAGCAAGAGTCAGCCAGGCTGATGGAGGAGCGAACCAAGGCACTGAAACAATATATTGACGACCTGAACTACACACTGAAGATAAGCGATGCACGACTGACGAGCTACTACCCAGAAAGCCACACGCTTGAGATACTGAGCGACTTGAGCGGAGCAGGCACACGTCTCAGTCAGCTAAAAGCCATAGCTATGGTGCATTCTGACGACAGGAAGCGCGCCAAGCGACTGATAACCAGAATGGACAGGCTGTACAAGAGCACCATATCAGAAACTGTACGCACCAAACTTAGAGATCACAAGGGGCGCGACATCTATCTGAACTTCAGTATGATGCCCATAACAGACAAGGAGGGAAAGGTGACCCACTACTTTGGTATGTGCAGAAATGAGACAGAGATGGCTCACATTGAGAAGCACCTGCAAGAAGAGACGGCCAAGGCGCAAGAGGAGGAACAGCTGAAGAACGCCTTCCTGCTGAACATGAGCTACGAGCTACGCGTTCCCCTGCATGCCGTAATAGGATTTGCAGAGTTGTTCAAATCTGAACATAATCGAGAAGATGAGCCTGTATTTGCTAACGAGATCAAAAAAAATACTGATGTTCTGTTGGGGTTGATCAATGACATCTTGTTTATTTCACGTCTTGATGCCCACATGATAGAGTATCATTATGAGGTGTGCGACTTTGCTGCACAATTTGAGAAATGGTGCCAGAAGGGTTGGGCTGATGCAAGCAAGAATGTAAAGCAAGTCATAGAAAACTCATACAACTCGCTACTGATTAAGATTGACCCACAGAATCTGGGCACAGCCATCCAGAAACTATGCGGATATTCTGCCCTCACCACTAAAGCAGGATCGCTGAAGTCGAGATACGAATACCTGCACGACGAGTTGATTATCATAGTAGAAGATACTGGCCAGGGCATGGAGTTTGATGAAGTGCCAAAGGCTTTCAACCGCTTTATGGGCGATGCCAAGAACAAGCGCATAGGCACAGGCCTAGACCTGCCAATAGTAAAAGAACTGGTTGAACAGATGGGAGGAACCATCGATGTACTCTCAGCACCAGGCAAGGGGAACACATTCTTTATGAGCATCCCATGCGAGATGAATAGTTTTGAAAAGAAATGATGTAGCATGCAGATATTGATAGTTATATTAACCCTGATGGTCATTATCATAGGAGTGATACTGAACCGCATAACCCTCTACAGTATACGAAGGAATACTGAGAGAGCTAAGGATATGGCTACCATTATGCAACACACACTTGACGAAAACAACTACGTGATACGACTGAACCTACAGAACCGTCTGGCTGATAACCTGTATGGTAACTTCCTGCCTCACGAGGGTATGAGCTACGAGGAGAGTCTGAACTATATACATCCTGACGATAAGCACATCTACATGGCATTTATGAACAGATTGGTTAAGGGTGCCAAATCATCAGAGTGTATGTTCAGATGGGACAGAAGTACCAAGGAGCACAAGCACGACTGGCGATACCTGCGTGATGTGGGAATAGTAGAGTATGACGAGCAAGACAAGAAGAAACCAGTGAACTTCTACTGCACACTTTATGACCAGACAGAACAGATGTTGCTGGAGAAGGAAGATATAGAGTTGACTGATCGCTATCGCAAATTGTTTGAACAGAGCATCGTAGGTCAGGCCTTTTATGACAAAGACGGCCATCTGCTAACTGCCAACAAGAAATTGCGCGAGATCCTGAAATTCAAAGGCGACAATGATCCCTTCTACTACCGTTTCCCATTGTTCGAAATTCCTAACTTCCGCTTTATTATTTATAAGAAAGAAAAGGAAGATCTGTACTTCTGCACCAGAACCATCATCACAGAGCGAGAGGTTGACTGCTATGTAGAGATACGTATTCACCCCATCTTCAATAACGACAAGGAGTTGGAGATGTTCACCCTATACATCAGAGATATCAGTCAGGAGCGAGAGCTATACCATCAGCAAAAGAAGAACGAAGCTCAGATACAGCGTACCAACAAGAAAATTGCTGAGTATGAGAACGAACTGAAATACCTGATGGATAATATCGAAATGCGATTCTTCCGTGCATCGTTCATCAAGCGCGAGATATCATTCTACAAAGATATGAGTGCACCTGAAATAACGATGGATTTCGATAAGCTATTGTCATACTTCAACGGCACACCGTTTATAGAGGAAATGAAAAAGAATCCATACGACTTTTTCAAAGAGCCAAAGAGATTACTATCACACTCTCGTTCATTCTTCCAAAATAACGACAAGTTGGAATGGCACTTCATCGACTTTGTACCATTCCACGACGAAGAAGGTAAGCTAACTGGTACCTATGGTGTATTCAGAAACGTAACCAATCTGATAAACAAACAAGAGCTACTGAAGGAGGAGACTGAACGTGCCAACCAGTCAGGATTGCGCAAGAGTGCCTTCCTGGCCAATATGAGTCATGAGATACGCACCCCATTGAATGCCATCGTAGGATTCTCAGAGGTACTGCCAATGCTGACCACAGATGCTGAACGAGCACAGATTATCAAGGTAATCAACAACAACTGCGACATGTTGCTACGTCTGGTTAACGATATTCTGGCACTATCATCGTTTGAAAGCGGAGACATCAAGATTGAACCTACCAAGACTGATTTCGCACAATGCTTTAACAACTTGTCGATATCGTTGGCCAAGAGAGTACAGAATCCAAATGTAGAATTCAAAACAGAGAGTCCCTATCCCACATTTATCACCACGATAGATGGCGGACGCATACAGCAGGTAATAACCAACTTTGTTACCAATGCTGTTAAATACACCAAAACAGGACACATCAAGATAGGTTACAAGAAACAGGTTCGCCACGACTTAGAAGGACTGTACATATATTGCGAAGATACTGGTGCAGGCATACCAAAGGAACATCAGAAGAAAGTGTTCGACCGTTTCGTTAAACTGAATGATTTCGTACAAGGCACAGGTCTTGGGTTAAGCATCTGTAAAGCTATCGCAGATAATTGTGGTGGCGAGATTGGCGTAACATCCGAGGGCAGGGATTGTGGTTCAACATTCTGGCTCTGGATTCCATGTAAAGAAGAAACAACCATATGATTATGAATAGATATAGAATAATAGCATTTCTAGTGGCATGCCATTTATCTGTAGGCATGACTTACGCTCAACAAAACGAAGACAGCGTCATCGTATACAACGATAAGCGTCCACTTATTTATGAAGACGCGTGGGACCTATGGCCATACGTATTCCTAAATGAGAACGGAGAGCCAGATGGTTACAACATAGACCTGCTGAAATTGATATTCAAGGAACTGAATATTCCTTACGAAATACGCCTAAGGCCTACACTTGAGGCCCAGAAAGACCTGAAGGAACACAAGTCGGACCTGATGTTGAGAATGGATGCCGACTTTGCCCGCCACAACTCTTCGTATGGAAGAACCATTGTACAGTTATTCACCCATAGTCTGGTTAAACCTAAGGGACAAACGCTAAACGTAAACAACGTAAAAGATCTGGCCCAGTATCCAATCATAGTTCACGAAGGAAGCTTTAGTCATCATAAGTTGGTAGATAACGATTGGGCAAAGGAAATCATTCCTTACGATGACATGAAAGAGGCTATTCAGAACGTAAGTACTGAAAACAAAGGTATCATTTTGTGGAATTCGATGTCGCTGAAATGGTTGATGACAAAATACCAAACAGAGAACCTCGAGATAATTCCTATCGATTTTCCCTATGGCGAGTATAAGTTCTTTGCCAACGACCATCGTCTGCTGGAAAAACTAGACAGCGTATATTCAAATCTGCGTGCCAACGAACGCCTTACAGCCATACAAAACAAGTGGTTCTATCCTGAACGCCACGAAACAGGTATTCCATCGTGGATATGGGATTTGATCAATTTTGTTGCCATACTTGCTGTGGGCATATTGGTTTACTACACCTTCTTCAAGGTACGCGAACGCAAGATGACCAAAAAGATTAATAAGGAGAACGAGCGTCTGCTGCTACTCATGAAGACCAGTAACGTTATGTTCAGTACCTACAATGTCACCTCACAGTATTTCACGGTGATGGACTCATCTGGTCATGCAGAACGCACGTATTCGCTACTGGAGTACTCACACAGATTCGATCCTAACGACTTTACAGTACTTACTGACGGACTACGTAGCATTATCGATGAAAAAAAATCGACTATCACTTTGCAGCTAAAAGAGTACGACAACGACTTGATTAACAGCAATAACTATACGGCTACGCTATCAGTACTCAGAAGAGACAAACGTAAAAGGCCATCAATCATCATTATCTCAAAGACCGACACCAGCCAAGACAGAATGCGTCAAGCCCTGATTAAGGAGTCGATGCTGCGTTATCAGTCGATATTCAACTCAGCTATGGTCGACATGGTATACTATGATGCTGATGGATATATTGTCGACATGAACCTCAAGTCGATATCAGTAATTGGTTGTGATATTGACGAAATCAAGAGACGTAGAATCTCGCTTCGTGATGTCATTGGCATTGACAATCTCGATATCGACAAGTTTGAATACTTCTATGCCACACAGTTATTCAATTCGCCTAGCGATAACAGAGTTTTGAACAAGATTTTGGGCAGAGATACACTCTATTACGAGTTGCAAGTACTACCTATACGCGATAAGTATGGCAATCGCATAGGATTCTTTGGAACAGGACGTAATGTCACAGAATCGGCTAATTCATACAGAAAGCTGAAAGAAAATTCCAGCGAGTTACAGGCCATCAAGGACGAGGTAACCACCTATGTTCACAACATCGACTATGTGCTGTCTGTAGGTGGTATCAGCCTGGTAAAATATCACCTCGATACACATACACTTACCATTTACAGCGAAATTGGCCACGAGAAATATTCATTGACACAAACCAGAGCTCTGGCATTTGTTGACAGCTCATCTGAGAAACAGGCTCTGCGCATACTCAACAAGATGGACAATCATCAGGTAGGCAATCTAAGTGTTGAGGTAAAAACAAACATCCGACGACGCAAAGACCGCATACCACTTTACCTGCAGCTTAACTTTGTGCCCACTTATAAAGACGGTGCTATACAGGAGTACTTCGGACTGATACGTGATATTAGCGATATAAAGGCAGTAGAAGAGAAACTGGCCATGGAGTCAATACGAGCTCAGGAGGTTGAGACTGTTAAAAACGCATTCCTGCACAACATGAGCCACGAAATCCGTACGCCATTGAATACTGTAGTAGGATTCTCAGAGCTCTTTGAAATAGAGCATTCTGCTGAAGACGAGGCTGTGTTCATCAGCGAAATCAAGAACAACTCTGCATCGCTGCTAAAGCTGATTAACGACATTCTGTTCCTATCGCGACTCGATGCGGGCATGATTACAGTATCTCCACAACCTGTCGACTTTGCAAGCATCTTTGCAGGTCGCTGCACATCGATATGGGATAACCACAAACTACCTGGCGTGGAATACAAAATCCAGAGTCCATACAAACGACTTGTCATCGAGATTGATGAACCCAACGTATCATTAATCATCAATAAGATTATTACCAATGCCATACAACACACCAAATCAGGTTGCGTATTGGCACGATATGAGTATATTGCTGACAGACTGCTGGTATCTGTAGAAGATACAGGAAGCGGTATCAAGAAGGAAAATCTGGAGAACATCTTCGGACGATTCGTAACTGGCGCCAATAATGGTGCTGGCCTTGGCCTTAGCATCTGTCATGAACTGATACAGTACATGGGTGGTAAGATAGAACTGACATCTACTGAGGGCAAGGGTACCACAGTTTGGTTCTCATTGCCATGCAAGATGTTAGAAATGGAAAGAAACTAAAAACGTAACATAGAGATATGATGACAAAGAAGATAATAATATTAGCCATTACCAGTTTGCTTGCCTTGTGCCCCACACAGCGTGCTGAGGCTGGCTACATACGCGAATATACTAATGAAAAGCCACTTGTAATCGTTAGCGACTGGGAGTTTCCGCCTTATGAGTTCAGAAACGACCATGGCGCCCCCGATGGATATAATGTAGAGGTACTGAACCTGATTCTAGACAAGCTTGGTATTCCCCACAAGTTCGTCATGCTAGAGTGGTATAAATGTACTGAGGCTTTCGACAATCATGAGGCCGACCTGATACATGCCCTCAAGTTCAAATACGAAGGACCAGAATTTGAGTACACCCACAACATGATTACCTATTATAATGTAAGAGCCATCAGACTTAGGTCAACACGTCCGCTTAGACGAATGAGTCAGCTCACCAACAACGACACTCTTACACTTAAGAGGAACGACTATGTAGACCTGAAGGTAAATGCACTCGCCCAAAAGGATTTCACAGTTGAATATCATGCACCACGCGAAGCATTGATGGGAATCAGAAACGGAAAGTACAAGTACTACATGTGGGGCGAACAGCCACTAAAGATGAAGGTTAAAGAGCTAAGTCTTGAAGGCATAGAATTCGATGAGACAGATATTCCTTCAGGTGAGTTGCGTATTATAGGCTACGACAAGGAACTGATACACGCCATCGACGATCTTTTTGCACGTTTGGAGCAATCAGGCGACATTCAGAAGATACACGAAAAGTGGTTCCATCCAGAGCACGTTCATAACGACGCCTCGCCTATGGCACTTTTCCTGCTGGTAGCCATTATCATTACAGCTATTGTTGTCCTGCTTTTTAGCCGCATGATGCGTATCAGAGTGAAGAAGGCTGTTGAGAAATCGTTAGACATGAACCAGCTGATGACTGAGGCACTTAGATCTGGCAACTACTACGTGATAGAATACGACATACAAACGCAGCGCATGAGAAATGATTATGGCGATATGCTACCCAAGGAGGGTCTGAGCCGCGAGGAGTTTATGAAGCGTCTGCCTGATAACGAGAAAGGCAAGTTTAGCGAAGCCATGCGACTGATGAGTCAGGGCCAGAAAGACCTGGGCTACCTGAAACGCAGATATAATAAGGGAACAGAACAGAACCCTGATTGGCGCTGGATTGAAGGTCATGCTGTAGTGGAGCACGTAGATGGCAAGCCACGCTACGTCATCACATCTTTCAGAGACTTTACACATGAGATTCTGGAAGAGCGTATCAATGAAGAGATAGCCAGTAAGTACCAGAACATGTTCAGCAACGGACTTATCGCCATGTCGTTCTACGCAAAAGACGGAACGCTGATTGATGTTAACAAACGCATGAGCGAACTATGCGAATTCGACAAAGAAGGTGAAGAGTTCTTCCGCAAGATGAATCTGTTTGAAGTACCTTTGGTAAAAGGACAGTATCAAAAGGGCGACAAGGAGAGTTTCCATGTATGCCAGCGTATGTTCTATCCTGAAATCGGCATCTATAAGTATATTGAGATAAAGGTTCATCCCACATTCGACGATGAAGACGAATTGCAGTTCTACATTGTTACAGCTCGTGACATGACAGCCGAACGCCACATGTATCTGGAGCAGTCAAAACACGACAAGGAGATACAAAAAGCAACTGCAGACATCCAGTTCTACGAAAAGCAACTTGGCTATCTGCTTGAGAACTGTAAAATGTTCCTATGGACATACGACCTGAAAGAAGGCCTCATCCACTTCAGTTATAGTGGACATAAGTCCGACTATACCAAGACGCTAGATGTGTTCTTTGGTGGTGCCACAGATGAGTATCGCGAAGATGCTTTCAGAGAGGCCAGAGAAGCTATCTCTCAGGCTAAGCCCTACAACAAGACCATCCACTTCAAGTACACCATGATTGAGCCAAATCCTGTATGGTACGCCATCAGCGGTATACCTAAGTTTGATGAAGAGGGTAATCTTACCAAGTACTTTGGTGTGGCGCGTAACATCGACAAGCTGATGGAGGCTCAGCAGAAGCTGAAAGACGAAACCAAACGTGCTGAAGAGTCAGGAAAGATGAAGGCAGCCTTCCTTGCCAACATGACTCACGAGATACGCACGCCACTGAATGCTATCGTAGGCTTTAGCGACCTTCTGCCAGTTGTAGAGGGCCATGACGACCGTATGGAGTTCATCCGCATTATCCGCAACAACTGCGATATGCTGATGCGACTCATCAACGATATCCTCGAAGCATCGAATGTGGGGCAGGCGCTGGCTATTCAGCCTGAAGAGGTAGACTTTGCCAAGGTATTCGATGATATCTGTCAGACGCTGGCCCAGCGTGTAGACGAGGCTGGAGTACAGTTTATCAAAGACAATCCATACGACTCGTTTGTTGCTACACTCGACAAGGGACGCATACAGCAGGTATTGACCAACTTCACCACCAACGCCATCAAGTACACCCACGAGGGCCACATCAAGGTGGGCTATCGCGAACAGGATGGTGGCATCTACTTCTATTGCGAAGACACAGGTGCAGGTATCCCTAAGGACAAGCAGAATGCTGTATTCGAGCGATTCGTAAAACTTAACGACTTTGTACAAGGCACAGGTCTTGGTCTTAGCATCTGTAAGGCCATAGCTGAGCGCTGTAATGGTAAGATAGGCGTAACGTCAGAAGGCGAAGGACACGGTTCAACCTTCTGGATGTGGACACCAAGAAACATTAGCGAGAAATCGTAAGGCGCAAGAATAAAAAATGTTCCCAGCCTGGGAACAAATTATTCCCAACGTGGGAACATCATGTTCCCAGGCTGGGAATATTTTTTGTATTTAGTTCTTATTAATTAGAAGAATAGTGCACGCTCAATCCAGTAAACCAGAATACCTGCGATGTAGCCTGCAAATGCTATCCAGGTAATCTTCTTCATGTACCAGCCAAAGGTAATCTTCTCAAGGCCCATAACCACTACACCAGCAGCAGAACCAATGATAAGCATAGAACCGCCCACACCAGCACAGTAAGCCAGCAACTGCCAGAAGATACCATCGATAGCCATATCGCCAGCAGCAGCTACAGGATACATACCCATACAACCAGCTACCAGAGGCACATTATCTACGATAGATGACAGCACACCAATAATACCAGTTACGAGGAAGTGATTACCCTCGAAGGTCTTGTCGAGCACGCCACCAAGCATGGTGAGTACACCAACCTCCTGAAGTACAGCCACAGCCATCAGGATGCCTAGGAAGAACATGATGGTAGAGAGGTCGATCTTCGACAACAAATCGCTTACACGCTTGGCCATCGTGTCATCGTCAGAGGTGTTGTAGTGGAAAATCTCAGTAACTGTCCACAGCAATCCCAGAACCAGCAGGATGCCCATGAATGGGGGCAGATGGGTAATGGTCTTGAAGATGGGCACAAAGCAGAGACCACCTACACCAAGCCAGAAGATGATGTCGCGCTGCGACTTGGTGAACTGGCTTACATCAGCCTTTGGCAGATTCTGCTCCTTGTCGAACTTGCCCTGAAGCTGATACTGCAGAATAAATGCAGGCACAAGCATTGAAACAAGCGAAGGAACAAAGATTTCTGTGAGCACCCCCTGAGTGGTGATAACACCCTTGATCCAGAGCATAATGGTGGTAACGTCGCCAATAGGCGAGAATGCACCTCCAGAGTTGGCTGAGATAACCACAAGTGCTGCATAAATCAGGCGATCGTTACGATTCTGAACCAACTTACGGAGCACCATAATCATGACGATAGAGGTGGTGAGGTTGTCGAGAATAGCTGAAAGGAAGAAGGTCATAAAGGCCATTCGCCACATCAGCTTACGCTTAGAACGCGTCTTCAGCGTGTCACGAACAAAGTTAAATCCACCATTCGAGTCCACAATCTCTACAATGGTCATGGCTCCCATCAGGAAGAAAAGTGTGCCAGCAGCATCGCCCAGATGGTGTTCGATAACCTCCGAGATATGGTGGATGACATCACCACCAAGAATCGATGAATAATACGATGCAGGATCGAGCATGAGCAGTGTCCAACACAGCACACACATCAGCAGCGCAATGGCCGCTTTATTAACTTTTGTCAGGCTCTCAAGAGCTATGCACATATAGCCTATGCAGAACACTGTGACAATAAGAATTGTTAATGTTGACATTTGTTTTGAATACTTTTTTAATATTACGTTTTAAATTTGGGTGCAAAGGTACGAATAAGTAAGTAGAAAACCAAATAATTATACTAAATAAAAGTCGAAAAGTTTGCTGCTTAGCGAAAAAGTTCGTATATTTGCACTCCGTATGAACAACGACTTAAATAGAGAAGTAAAGTGGAGTGAAAACGTGGTGCTGGTAGATGCAGACTACGTTGACTCTGTGGCGTTTAATCTGATCGTAAACTTCGAGAGGATGATAGGACGTCGCATACCCCAGGCCGACATTGCCAAATGGCTGGATTGCATCGCCCTTGATGGAGGTATCAGAGATGGCGAGAACGAGATACAGGTGATACTGATTCACCAGAAGAACAAGCAGCAGATGGATAACTTTGTGCCAGGCAACTATGCCAGCGACCTGAGCGAGAAGGCATTCAAAGACCATCTGGGCGAGTTTACCATTAATGCCTATCAGGCAGAAGACTTTGCCAAGGTTGGCGATTTCTTCAACGAGGTACTCGAACTGGTATTGACACAGAAGAACATCAAGCGACTGATGGTGATACCTAATGCTGAAGATGCTTCTATATATAATAAGGTACGCGAGGCTTTGCGTCGTGCTGATGATGACGAAAAACGTATCACAGTATTCACCATGCAGCCAACTGCAGGAGGCAACTATCGCCAGGAAATACTGGGCTATTCGCTAATGGCAGCCCTTGGCATCAAGGCAGATGAGATTAAGGATTAAAATTAAACATTAAAAGATATGGCAAAAGTATTAATGATTGGAGCAGGTGGCGTAGCTACCGTTGCAGCATTTAAGATTGCTCAGAATGCTGACGTGTTTACAGAGTTTATGATTGCTAGTCGCCGTAAGGCAAAATGCGATAAGATTGTGGAGGATATCCACAAGGCTGGATATAATATGGACATCAAGACCGCTCAGGTTGATGCTGACGATGTGGAGCAGCTTAAGGTTTTATTCAACGACTTCAAGCCCGAGTTGGTCATCAATCTGGCTCTGCCCTATCAGGATCTGACTATTATGGATGCCTGCTTGGCTTGCGGATGCAACTATCTGGATACAGCCAACTACGAGCCAAAGGATGAGGCTCACTTTGAGTACTCTTGGCAGTGGGCTTATCGCGACCGCTTCGAGAAGGCTGGTCTCACAGCTATCCTTGGTTGTGGTTTCGACCCAGGCGTAACCAGCATCTATACAGCTTATGCTGCCAAGCACCACTTCAAGGAGATTCAGTATCTGGATATCGTTGACTGTAATGCAGGTGATCACCACAAGGCATTCGCCACCAACTTCAACCCAGAGATTAACATCCGCGAGATTACCCAGAAGGGACTCTATTGGGAAGATGGCAAGTGGGTTGAGACAGAGCCACTTGAGATTCATAAGGATCTGAACTACCCAAACATCGGCCCTCGCGACAGCTATCTGTTGCACCACGAGGAAATCGAGAGTTTGGTCATCAACTACCCTACCATCAAGCGTGCACGTTTCTGGATGACCTTTGGTCAGCAGTACCTGAAGCACCTCGAGGTGATTCAGAACATCGGTATGAGTCGCATCGACGAGGTGGAGTACGAAGCACCTTTGGCAGATGGATCAGGTACAGCAAAAGTAAAGATTGTACCTCTGCAGTTCCTGAAGGCTGTATTGCCTAACCCACAGGATCTGGGTGAGAACTACGAGGGCGAGACCTCTATCGGATGCCGTATTCGTGGTATTGGCAACGATGGCAAGGAGCATACCTACTATGTTTACAACAACTGCTCACACCGTGCTGCCTACGAGGAGACTGGCATGCAGGGCGTAAGCTACACCACAGGTGTACCTGCCATGATTGGCGCCATGATGTTCTGCAAGGGACTCTGGAAGAAGCCTGGTGTACACAACGTAGAGGAGTTTGATCCAGATCCATTCATGGAGCAGCTCAACAAGCAGGGCCTGCCTTGGCATGAGATTCACGATGGTGACTTGGAACTTTAAAAATAACAATTTATAAATAAACTAGAAAATGGCAAAGAAAGAAAAAGAAGAAGAGGTATTGACGCCTCAGCAGGAGAAGATGAAAGCCCTGATGGCCGCTATGTCGAAGATTGAGAAGGACTATGGCAAGGGCTCGATTATGCGCATGGGCGACGAACACATAGAGAATGTAGAAGTGATTCCTACTGGCTCGATAGGCCTGAATGCAGCTCTGGGCGTAGGCGGTTACCCCAAGGGACGTATCATCGAAATCTATGGTCCTGAGTCATCAGGTAAGACCACATTGGCTATCCACGCCATTGCTGAGGCACAGAAAGCTGGCGGTATCGCAGCATTCATCGATGCAGAGCATGCATTCGACCGTTTCTATGCAGCCCATCTGGGTGTCGACGTTGATAACCTCTATATCTCTCAGCCAGATAATGGTGAGCAGGCACTCGAGATTGCTGATCAGTTGATTCGCTCTAGCGCTATCGACATCATCGTTATCGACTCTGTAGCAGCACTCACCCCAAAGAAGGAAATCGAGGGCGATATGGGCGACTCAGCAGTAGGACTCCAGGCTCGACTGATGAGCCAGGCTCTGCGCAAGCTCACATCAACCATCTCGAAGACCAACACCACCTGTATCTTCATCAACCAGCTTCGCGAGAAGATTGGCGTGATGTTTGGCAACCCAGAGACAACCACAGGTGGTAACGCCTTGAAGTTCTATGCTTCAGTACGTCTCGACATCCGCAAGGTAACCACCCTGAAGGATGGCGATCAGCCTATTGGCAACCAGGTTCGCGTAAAGATTGTGAAGAACAAAGTGGCTCCCCCATTCCGCAAGGCAGAATTCGAGATTACCTTTGGCGAGGGAATATCAAAGATTGGCGAAATTGCAGACCTTGGTGTTGAGTATGGCATCATCAAGAAGAGTGGCTCATGGTTCAGCTATGGCGACTCTAAACTTGGTCAGGGTCGCGATGCAGTTAAAGAGCTGCTCAAGGACAATCCTGAACTCTGCGATGAGCTCGAAGCAAAAATCATGGAAGCAATTGCTAAGGGTAAATAAAATAGCAAAACAAATCCCAGCCACTTGGCTGGGATTCTTATTTTTACATATCTATGGGAGTTGCTTCTCCATTCAACCATCCTTCTCTTTCTTTTGATGGCTTCTCGGGTTTGGTAACTTTCTTGGCCTTAGCCTTACCATTACTTTTCTTTGCAGCACCCCCGTTAGCATCCTTCACGCTGGTTTTCTTTACCACTCCAGAGCCGTCGAACTCTACATACAGCAGCTTATCGTTCGAGCGTTTGAAAATCCAGAAGTAATGACCTCCCTGACCTGGTTCCACCTTATCGGCCTCGCCAGCAGCCATCTCAACCTCACCTTCCGACATGCCAATACCAACGTGTCCAGCACGAATCATCGCACGCGAAGCCTCACTGGTAACAACCTTCTTACCAGGTCCAGGTGCAAAGATGGCACCAAAGAACTGCTCTGGTTCATTCACACACTTATACTGATCCAGATAGCACTCTGCATAGAAGTAGTTACCCAATGTGGTATTCTTAAGCTTAACAGTAGCCATATCGTCGTTCTTATGTGGAGTGATTGACTCAATACTATACTCAGCTAAGCGTGGTATTGCCTGCTGTTTGCTTGTAACCTCGTTCAGCATCTTGGTGGGGAACTTGGTATGTACAACCTTGCCAATAAACTGCTTGTAATTTTTGCTGCTAATAGACATGATATCATCCTGAAGCTCAAATGAGTTGTAGAACAGATAACGAGCCTCATCAGCCACAAACTCATCGTCGCGCATACCACAGTTGGTCTTCGACATCGTAACATTCTGGAAGAACTGGTTGCCATTCTTATCCTCAACGATAATCTTGACAGGATACTTGCGCGAACCTACGCCAACGGCTACCACCTTGACCTCCATATCCTTATCAACCTCAACATCCTGATAGCCTTCGCCATCAAACTCCGTGTCTATGCGATAATATTTAGTTTTGGTGTAAAGCGTCTTGTCCATCAGTTTCTCCTTGGCTATGTCAACATCGCCAAGATATGCCAAAGTGGGCACACCTGTCTTTTGGAAACAGTAGTCATCAAATGTGCCATAACCTATCTCATAATAATAGGGTTTACCATTATCCTGACAGATAAAGTTTATACGTGCATGACCATCTTTACTCTCGTCGTGGCCTTGATATACCATTATCTTGTACTTCAGCGTCATGCTGCTAACCTCTTTTTCTGTGCTAGCATCAGTAAAGGTCTTAACCACCAGGTCGTATTTTTCAGGCATCACCATAAACTTCATGCCTTTCTCCCAGTCGCAAAGACTATGGAACTTAAAGTTCTGGCTAATAAAATCCTGCGATGCCTCCTCTTCTTCTTGTTGTGCTTCGGCCAGTTCCTCTTGCATATGAGTTTGAGCACTCTTCTTGACGCCCTTAGTCTTCACGATATAAGGGTTACTCTGAGCCGATGCTGTCAAAAAGGCAATCGCCATACAGGCCGTAAAAATCATTCTTTTCATGACTACCTATAGTTTTATTCTAATATTCTGTGTGCAAAGATAGACTTTTTAAAATGAAAATCCAAATATTTTATGCCAAAATGACGTAATAAAATACAATTTTTACCTAAATCGTCATTTTGGCACATGCTTTGCAATCCGATTTGTGACAAATTGAGTATAAATTAAAAAAAATATAGAATTATGGGAAAGATTATTGGAATCGATTTAGGAACTACAAACAGCTGTGTTGCCGTATTCGAAGGTAACGAGCCAGTAGTAATTGCCAACAGCGAGGGTAAGCGTACAACTCCTTCAGTAGTTGGTTTTGTTGAGAATGGTGAGCGCAAGATTGGTGATCCTGCCAAGCGTCAGGCTATCACTAACCCAAAGAACACCGTTTACTCTATCAAGCGTTTCATGGGTGAGAACTGGCAGCAGACTGAGAAGGAGATTTCTCGCGTACCATATAACGTAGTTAACGAGGGTGGCTACCCACGTGTTGACATCGATGGTCGTAAGTACACTCCACAGGAGATTTCTGCCATGGTTCTTCAGAAGATGAAGAAGACTGCTGAGGATTATCTCGGACAGGAGGTTACAGAGGCAGTTATTACCGTACCTGCATACTTCTCTGACTCTCAGCGTCAGGCTACTAAGGAGGCCGGTCAGATTGCAGGTCTCGAGGTTAAGCGTATTGTTAACGAGCCTACAGCAGCAGCTCTGGCTTATGGTGTAGATAAGGCTAACAAGGATATGAAGATCGCTGTATTCGACCTTGGTGGTGGTACATTCGATATCTCAATCCTGGAGTTTGGTGGTGGCGTATTCGAGGTTCTGTCAACCAACGGTGATACTCACCTGGGTGGTGACGACTTCGACCAGGTTATCATCGACTGGCTGGTACAGGAGTTCAAGAACGACGAGGGTGCCGACCTGAAGAGCGATCCTATGGCTATGCAGCGCCTGAAGGAGGCTGCTGAGAAGGCAAAGATCGAGCTGTCATCAAGCACATCAACTGAGATTAACCTGCCTTACATCATGCCTGTAGGCGGTGTACCTAAGCACTTGGTTAAGACTCTGACTCGTGCTAAGTTCGAGCAGCTGGCTCACGAGCTGATCCAGGCTTGTCTGGCTCCATGTCAGAAGGCTATGGCCGATGCTAAGCTGAACACTTCAGATATCGATGAGGTTATCCTCGTAGGTGGTTCAAGCCGTATCCCAGCCGTTCAGACTCTGGTTAAGAACTACTTTGGCAAGGAGCCTTCAAAGGGTGTAAATCCTGACGAGGTTGTAGCCGTAGGTGCTTCTATTCAGGGTGCTATCCTGAACAAGGAAGGTGGCGTAGGCGACATCGTACTGCTCGACGTTACTCCTCTTACACTGGGTATCGAGACCATGGGTGGTGTTATGACCAAGCTGATTGAGGCTAACACTACAATCCCTTGCAAGAAGAGCGAGACATTCTCTACTGCTGCTGACAATCAGACAGAGGTAACCATCCACGTTCTGCAGGGTGAGCGCCCAATGGCTTCACAGAACAAGTCAATCGGTCAGTTCAACCTCACAGGTATTGCTCCAGCACGCCGTGGTATTCCTCAGATCGAGGTAACATTCGATATCGACGCTAACGGTATCCTCAAGGTTTCTGCTAAGGATAAGGCTACAGGTAAGGAGCAGGCTATCCGCATCGAGGCATCTAGCGGTCTGTCACAGGACGAGATCAACCGCATGAAGGCTGAGGCTGAGCAGAATGCTGAGAACGATAAGAAGGAGCGCGAGCGTATTGACAAGCTGAATCAGGCTGACTCTATGATCTTCCAGACTGAGAACCAGCTGAAGGAGATTGGCGATAAGATTCCTGCTCAGCACAAGCCAGCTATCGAGCAGGCTCTGCAGCAGCTGAAGGATGCTCACAAGGCAGGCGACGTAGCTGCTATCGACACAGCAATCGCAGCCCTGAACAACGCTTGGCAGACAGCTTCACAGCAGATGTACCAGCAGAGTGGCGCAGCAGGCCAGCCTGGTGGCGACCAGTTCAACGGTGGTCAGCAGCAGGCCCAGCAGGAAGGCCCAAAGGCTGAGGACATCCAGGACGCTGACTTCGAGGAGGTCAAATGAGACGCATAAGTAAAGACATAACAAAACACAACAAAATAGCGTGTAGCTCAATGAGTTACACGCTATTTGTTTTTTATGCCCTCATGTTTGCTATCAAGGATATGCTTTAATCGGTGCATTATATGTAACTCGGTCTCGCATATATTTTATGTCATCTCGAATCTGCCTTATGCTAACTTCTGTACCATTCAGGTCATAAAGCACATCATTGACTTTATCTATCAAATCGTCAATAGAATATTTATGGGTGAAATCGCTAAAGCATCGATCTAGCACCTGATAGCGTAATTGAGCATTCTTGTTTGTTGGCATATCCTTATCTCTTTGTTTCAAAACTTTATATCTCTGAATCGCTGCTGTAGTTGCTTAATGCGATCTATCAAAGCGTCGTAGGGTAGTGAGTCGCCATATATGAAGTTCTGTTGCATACTGGTATAATCACGTCGAAGACTATCTTCAACCTCGGATGGAGGAACAAATGAAATCGTTGAGGGTTGATGACTTTTATAATCAAGTCCACTCCAAGCTGTAAATTTACTGCGATGCTCCACGATGTCATTATAGAGTTGGCTATCGTTCATCGCCTCTTTTGCAAATGATTTGTCCATCATCTTCTCAATATCATAAAGATGCCTGGTCAGACGTTCTAAGTGCGTGCAACCATTGGGGCGATTGAACTCCTCGTGCAAAAGAAACACCTTTTCTAAGAAGGTTCTGCCAGGCAATACTGTTGGAACAAGGAATGGGGCTTCTGCGAAAGACTCGTCTGCATATTCCTCTGCAATCATTGAACGCATGGGAATCTCCTTGAATGGCTCTCGCATGGAACGACAACTTATCTCCAACTTCACCCGTTTATTGATATATGGATTGATGGAGGGAAGCACGGATTTGTATTCTATAAAGAGTTCCATAGGGTCTTTATCTGACTCCTTGACAAGCGGAACAAGGACGTTTATTTGGTCTGCAAGTCCTAATTCACCAAGTTGATTTGCGAGAGTTGGAGCAAGTGTTTCCTCGATATACTTCTTCGAGGTCTTGCGCAATTTGTCGCGTTGGTTCTTGCCTAATTCTTTAGCAAAGCCGAAAAACTCGCGATCGATAGCCAAATCAATATCTTCACTGAATCTGTCAATGAGGTTCCAACCTTTACTCAAACTAGTTCCTCCTTTAAATACAATGCTTTTTCCTACGGGCAATGAGAATAGAGCTTTTAGGACCATGCTGACCCAAAAGTCCTTTTCTATAGCGATAACGTCAAGTTTCCGTTTCTCCCTGACTTTTTCAAGTATCACCTGACGTTCACTAATGTCAAGGTCTGTCCATAACTGCTGTCGATTCATCCCTTATACCTTATTATAATTATGAATACAGAGGAGCCAGTCTCTTCCTAATCCATGCTGGTGCTTTAAGGAAGTCGGCTTTGATTGCCTCTTTGTCATCTTTTGATAATATCTCTATAATCCGAGTTGCCATAGTATCATCTACATTCGCAGCTCCAAGATCCCTCATGGCTGTAATGGCTAAAGGAAACAAGGTACTTTGGAATGAGAACATCTTTGGTACGGCCCGCTTCAGAGTGATGGTTTGATTTCCAACCTTAATTGTACGCGGTGTACCATTAGTAATAAAAACAGCATTGGTTGGAATCTGGGTAGACAAGCCCAATTCGTTCAGTGCCATTGCGCCAGAAGGAATCACCTTTGCATGATCTTTACCTGCTACAGCTTGCGCTATCTCATAGGGAGTCGGTTTGACAATGCCAAAACGAGTCTGCTTGGGGTAGAGGTAAAGCCCTTGAGTTAATCGTACTAGCATACCTTCCTCTTCCAACCTTGATAACACTCTCGTAACCAACGAGTCATTGTTCAAGTCGGCAAAATCGCTAATGGTGTACATCTTATTTTCACCACCTGAAACGATGCGATTCCGTATCTCCTTTGATAGTATCTGGGGCATACAATTATAATTAATCCTTAAATTTCTGTCCGAAATTAGATATTTTTTTCGGAATAAACAAGAAAAAGCCTGGAAATTTTGCTTTTTTGTCCGAAATTAGATGTTTTTTTAAGACTTTTAAACTTCTCCTATGCTTTTTATTAGTTTTCTTATGGCTGTTTCGATAGAAAATCGTACCTTTGCTGCTGGTTATTAGATGTTTGCTACACGGATGCTTATCAGCATTTTGCAACATTTTGATACCAAGCTCACGCAAGTAGTTGTAAATCAATGAATGTCTCATTCGAGGAGGTCAAGTAAGATTTATACAACTCTATAATATAATCCGTGTAGTCGAAAGATTACACGGATTTATTCTTTTTACTTAAACATTCATAAGCCATCATACTAAATTAAGAAAGAGAGTGATCATTCCTGTGTTGATCATATCAGCGAACATAGCACCAATGATTGGAACTATGAGGAAGGGCTTGACTGTATAGCGATATTTATAACATACAGCACTCATATTGGCCATCGCATTGGGGGTTGCACCAAGGCCGAAACCGCACATACCAGCACACAGTACAGCAGCATCATAATCGCGACCTAACAAAGGGAAAGCCACAATGTAAGCAAATAGCGCCATCATAAGTACCTGAGAGACCAAGATGACTATCAATGGAAGGGCTAAGCTTTGGAGTTCCCATAGCTTAAGAGATATCATGGCCATACCAAGGAACATAGACAGGCAGATGTTTCCTACACTGATAATTCGTTCCATATCAAGTAACTTCTCTGCTTTCTCCCATTTACCCTCATCCTTGTAACTCACGAATCCTATGGTATTACGAACGATGGCTGCCAGAATCAACGCTCCGAAATAGGTTGGGAACGTGATACCAGTTTTTGCCAGCAACCAACTCAATACTGTACCACCTCCCATCACCAGAAGAATACAATAAGCTGCCTTAGCATACTGCTGGAATTCTTGCTCGTTTGTGCTGACACGCTTTGTTCTACCTGTTGGAGAGGCCTCATCGCTCTCGATACCTGCCATTGCGGGGTCTATCTCTTCATCTTGTGGCTGCATCTGTTCATGTGTAAGTTTGGTACGAATAATCCTCTCTGCCAACGGACCTCCAATCATAGAACCTGCTATCAGACCAAAGGTTGCAGCAGCCATACCTATTGTTCCTGCACCATGAAGCCCCATCCCCTCAAGAACGCTTGCAAATCCACCAGCCGTACCGTGTCCGCCAGTCATTGAGATGCTACCCGCAGCCATTCCTATCAAAGGATCAACACCCATGAGCCGGGTAATACCCATTGGCATGAGGTTCTGCAAAGCAATAATGACTACCAATAAGGCAAGCATAATCACCAAGAGCCGACCACCTTTCTTAATAACTTTCAGGTCACTCTGGAAACCTACACTGGTAAAGAATGCCAGCATGAAAACATTCTTCAACGTACCATCGAACGAGACCTCGATACTGCAAAAACCATATAGTGCCAAGGTTAACAACGAAAAGATGATTCCACCACTTACTGGCGACGGCACACAGAATTTCTGAAGAAAAGCAACCTTTCTCGTTAAAACCATACCGACTAGGAGGGCTAACGCACCTATGCCGGCAGTTTGTATCATATCCAGTTCAATACTTGTCATACACACTATCTTGTTTTAGTTAGAATCTATATTGCAACTTCATATTGGCAGCATGCCTGTTAAACTTTGCATCACTACAGAATGCATCAAACATATCATGCCAATCAACTCCCAAATTCCATCTCGCGCCAAATTGCTTGTTTACAGACAGACAGCCATACACAGGAACACCAGTTTGCTCACGTTTGGGTGAGTTACTGGTGTAATATACCATCTGCAGCCCTATCTGCCAATCATTATTAAGATAAACTGTGGGAACAAACCTGAATGAAGCATAGGTTCCACTCTTTGCGGTATATAGATTCGACCCACCTGCCAGAGTCAACCCATTCATTTTCCAATAAATAGACGCCCCCAATTCAGTAAAATTCTCGCCATCTTCAATGGCATAATAACTTGCCTCCGTCTGTACAGTCAGTTTCTGCTTACTATAGGCATACGCCAACTTCATCTGGTTGATGGTCCGCT
This sequence comes from Xylanibacter ruminicola, assembly GCF_900142525.1. Taxonomy (GTDB): domain Bacteria; phylum Bacteroidota; class Bacteroidia; order Bacteroidales; family Bacteroidaceae; genus Prevotella; species Prevotella ruminicola_A. Next base: position 120,985 of record NZ_FRBD01000013.1, read on the forward strand.
CCACCAGTTTTCCCTTCGTTATCGCCCATTCCTCATCAGAAAGCGTATTGGCATTCATAAAGAGAGATTGATAGGCAGGATTATAGTATTTGCGATAATAGCCCAACTGGATCTGATTCCTACTGTCTGGCACATAGATGACGCATGCATTTGCATTGTCACGGGTATCGGCATGCTTTTGAGTGATTCCTGCATCTTTAAGTTTATAGTTATAGAACATCACACGATTACCAAGTGTCAATTTCCACTTAGGCAACGAATACGTGAACTGCAAATAGATATCGTTATTAAACACATTCCAACTTTTGTCAGTATCGCTTTGCCTGGTCATCAGGAAATCGCCCTCTGCACCAAGCATCATAGACAAACGCTGAGTTAGAAGAGGTGTATTCAGCTCTACGATATACAATGGCAACTTGTTGGAGAAGTTCGGATCACTAGCATATTGATAGCCACCCACCATGAGCAGTTCTGTACCCTGATCATTAAAGGTGTGGAAGTATCGCGCCCTGCCCATAACCTTACGCGATGTACCAGAAGGCAGGTCAAGATATTGCTGAGTGAAATAGGTCAATAGTTTGTTCTTATCGTCAAAACGGTTCGTCATATGAAGCGTCAGATATTCCACATTCCCATCCTGATGGCGATAAGACGCATTGGCATACAGATCTGTGTTTTTACTTCCATATAACACATTCGCGGATGCAATACCAGCCACATTCTTTCCAAAATCACCTTGCCCCTCTACAAATCCTTTCAACGCATCAGGCATCTTCATGTTAATATCCAGCACCCTCCCCGTTCCTATGGTTCCTTTTGCCACTCCCGTATTGTCGCATACCTGAATCTTAGCGATATCCTTAGCCTTCATCTGACTAAGAATCAACTTTGTATCACCATTCATCGGACAGTTGTCTATGCGGAGGTTATAGTTGGAGATGACATCCTCATATCCAGCAATCATCAAATCAGGTACCAATTGTAGAACATCCATCAACGACTCCTCCCCCGTCAATTCCATTCGTTGAGGATAAATCATCGTCCTGTCTGCCTTTATCTCTATGATGGGCAGACCACTTTCTGCGAACATTGATACAGATATGAGCAAAAAGTTAATAGATATCAGAATTAGTCGATGCATTTTCTGCAAATATACGATTATTTCTGGTATCTTGTTTTGAATTAATTCTTTTTAACCATGTCGGCTACACATTCCTGAATGTTTTGTTGGGCCACGTGCTTTTTCATGGCTTCTTCGAGGGAGATACCAGGAGGATTGATGCATTCTACGCGGGCGAAGCCTGCATTCAGCAGTTCTTCGCGATCGCTGATTCTGCCTGCTATCAGGAATACTGGAACTTTCGATTGTTCTAAAATGCCCACAGGAAGCTTGCCCATCAGCGTTTGGCGATCAGCTGAGCCTTCGCCTGTGATGATGAGATCTGCATCTTTCACCATTTCCTTGAATTGGATGGTTTCGAGCAGCAGCTGAATGCCAGACTTGCTTTCTGCATGGAGGTATTGCAGGAAGGCATAGCCAAGACCGCCTGCAGCGCCAGCACCAGCCGTCAGCGAATGGTCGTAACCAAAATGCTTGGCAGACATCTCTGCAAATTTCCTAGCCCGCTCGTCTAGACGGAGTACCATTTCTGGCGTAGCACCTTTCTGAGGGGCAAAGACGTGGGCTGCACCTTTTTCACCATATAGAGGGTTCTTGACATCAGAGGCAATAGTAAACTTGACGTCCTTGAAGGCATCGATATCATCCCATTTGTTGTGTTTGGCAAAAGCATCGATCAGAGCATGAAGCATACCCATGCCTGCATCGCTGGTAGCACTACCGCCAAGTCCTATAATGATATGCTTTGCCCCTTTGCGCACAGCATCGGCCACAAGTTGACCTGTGCCATAGCTTGTGGCCACCATGGGATTGCGCTCTTCTTTTGCTAACAAGGTCAACCCACTGGCTTGGGCAATCTCTATCACCGCCATCTCGCCTTGTAACAGATACTTAGCTATAATGGGGCGCATCAGTGGATCTCTCACCGTCACCTCCTCGAGCCTGCCTCCAATGGCTGCATGAAAAGCTTCCATATAGCCCTCACCACCATCGCTAACGGGCACTTCGATGATTTCTGCATCAGGACAGGCCACCCTGATACCCTCAGATGCCGCCTGATTAGCTTCGTACGAAGTGAGGCATCCCTTGAATGAGTCTATTGCTATAACCACCTTCATGCTGCAAAGTTACATATTTTCCAGAGAATCACAAAGAAATTCGATGGAAATATGAATCATAAAGAAGATTTTAAAAAAAAACATAGTTCAGATTTTTAAAAACGGCATTAAACACTACAAAAAGCCAACTAAAACACTTATTATTAGATATTTGCACATTTTTTAAACACTACCGCAAACACTACTAAAACACTACTTAAACCCGACAAAAAAGCGGCTGATGCGCTATTTCTCAAACATAATCATGCATGATAGCAAAGTTTACCTCGCATAGCAGTAAATAAATTCTCTAGAGAATTTTTAGCTAAGACACGTACTAGATATTGCTGAAACGCCTAGTTGCGCAAAAATTCTCTAGAGAATTTTTTCACAACTACTAATACTAAATATTCTAGTACGCCGTATTGTGTATATATCCTTAGGCTATATCCCCTATTTTGTACTAAAATGGTAGAGTTCAGGTAGGGTTTAACATAAAATCTCGATGAGTCTCGACACATCTTTAATATGTGTAAAAATACGCTATTATTCGTAATGACGTATTCTTACATCGATGCCCTTTAGTTTCTCTGCTACACCGCTTAGGTCAGTCTGTCCGTAGTGGTATGGGAACAGTACCTTGGGCTTGATGATTTTGGCTGCACGGACCAGCTGATCGGGAGTCATCGTATAAGGCTGGTTGCAAGGCAGAAAAGCAATGTCGATATTCTTGATCTGCGACATCTCAGGGATATCCTCGGTATCGCCAGCAATGTAGATGCGGAGACCATCGATGGTAAGGATATAGCCGTTGTCGCGACCTTTGGGATGGAACTGGGTGTGGCCCTCGGTAATGTTATAGGCAGAAACGGCCTCAACGCTAACATCGTTTAACTGTAGCTCGTCGCCATTTACCATCACCTTACCCGCTCCATACATATCAGCACAACGCTTGTTCATCACCAACTGAGTATTATCTGTCGAAAGTTGCTTGATAGCGTTGGCATCGTAATGGTCGCCATGCTCGTGGGTCACAAAGATGTAGTCGGCCTTGGGCATCGCAGTATAATCAACAGTACGATTGCCCAACTTCTGCACAGGGTCAATCTGTATCTCCTTACCATCGAACTCGATGCGGATGCAAGCATGCATCAGGGCGTGAAACTTGACGGTCTTACCACTCTTGGTGGTAAACTCATCGATCTCGTAACTTTTCTGTCCGCAGGCTGTGGTAAGTCCAAGCACAGCCAATAAACATGTTAACAGCTTTTTCATACCTTATTAATATATATAATAGAACAGCGGCAAAAATACGATAAATATACGAAAGTTCCAAAGCATTTAAATAAAAATTCTATTTTTGAGGTTACTTTCTTGGTTGATTCAAAAAAATACGCTAACTTTGTGCCCGTAAAGTACTTTTAAATTATCAACAGCGAAACAGACAATGATTTGGAATGAGACAATGGAGTGCATGGATCGCGAGCAGCTTCGCGAAATCCAGAGCCGCCGTCTGGTAAAGATGGCAGAGTACGTGTATTACAACACCCCCTTCTACCGCAAAAAGTTTCAGGAGATGGGATTGGAGCCAGGTGACATCAAGAGCATCGACGACATCACGAAACTCCCCTTTACCAACAAGCTCGACCTCCGCGACAATTATCCCTTTGGACTGGCTGCCGTACCAATGAGTCAGATTGTAAGAATCCACGCCTCATCGGGTACCACCGGCAAACCAGTCGTAGTACTTTACACCCGCAAGGACCTTGCTATGTGGAGCGAGGCCATCAGTCGTGCATTCACCGCCTATGGTGCCACTAAGGACGATATCTTCCAGGTGGCCTATGGCTACGGACTCTTTACAGGAGGACTGGGAGCACACGATGGCGCAACTAACATCGGCGCATCGGTTATCCCCATCTCATCTGGTAACACCCAGAAGCAGATGACGCTGATGCACGACTTTGGCACCACCATCCTTTGCTGTACCCCCAGCTACGCCATGTTCCTGGGCGAGGCTATGCAGGAGTGCGAGTATCCTCGCGATGAGTTCAAACTGAAGGTAGGCGTGTTTGGTGCCGAACCTTGGACCGAGAAGATGCGCAAGAAGCTGGAAGAAACTCTTGGCATTAAGGCTTACGACATCTACGGCCTGAGCGAGATAGCAGGTCCTGGCGTAGGTTACGAGTGCGAGCACCAGTGCGGTACCCACCTGAACGAAGACTTATTCTATCCAGAGATTCTGGATCCCAATACCGGCGAGCCATTGCCTGAAGGACAATTTGGCGAGCTGACTTTCACACACCTCACCAAGGAGGGTATGCCATTGCTGCGCTATCGCACCCACGACCTGACAGCCCTGCACTACGAGAAGTGTAAGTGCGGACGTACCTTGGTACGTATGGACCGTATTCTGGGCCGCTGCGACGACATGCTCATCATCCGTGGTGTCAACGTATTCCCATCGCAGATTGAGGATGTCATCCTGAAGCTGCCTGAGTACGAGCCACACTTCCTGCTGACTGTAGACCGTGTGAACAACACCGACACATCAGAGTTGAAGGTAGAGGTGAAGGAAGAGTACTTTACCGACGATATGGCAACAATGGTTGGTCTGCAGAAGAAGCTTGAGGCCGAACTGCGTAGCGTTATCGGACTGGGATTCAAGGTTAAGCTCGTTGAGCCTAAGGGCATCGAGCGCTCTGAGGGTAAGGCTAAGCGCGTCATCGACAATCGAAAAATCTAAAAACAATAAAGATTATGAAGACAAAGCAACTTTCAATTTTCCTTGAGAACAAGTCAGGCCGCCTGACTGAGGTAACCGAAGTTTTGGGTAAGGCAGGTGTCAACCTTTCGGCCATGAGTATCGCTGATAACAGCGACTTTGGTATTCTGCGTTGCATCGTTTCCGACCCTGACAAGGCTTATCAGGTTCTTAAGGAGGCTCACTTCGCCGTTAAGATTACTGATGTTATCGGTTTTGTATGCCCCAACGTTAGCGGTTCGCTGGCAGTAGTGCTGAAGCACCTCTCTGAGAACGGCGTGTTCATCGAGTATATGTATTCGTTCGCCAATGGCGATGTAGCTACAGTGGTTATCCGTCCTACCGATCTTGATGCCTGCGAGAAGATTCTTTCAGACAAAAAAGTGGAGTTAATGGCCGCAAATGACCTCTATCAGCTATAATTTTGCATGAGACTGCAATTTTTTCGCCAGAAAATTTTGCAGTCTCAAATTTTCTTCGTACCTTTGCACCCGCTTACAAGAAATGAGGGCGTTTAGCTCAGCTGGTTTAGAGCATCTGCCTTACAAGCAGAGGGTCGGCGGTTCGAATCCGTCAACGCCCACAACACAAAAAGCTCGTTTACGCAGCCGTTGAGGTTGCGTTTTTGGGTTTAAAGGGATAGAAATAGTATAAAGATTATCGATAATTTTAGGAAGTAAATTAAAACATGGATTTAAGTTTATTGACAGCCATCTCGCCTATAGATGGCCGTTACAGAAGTAAGACCGAGCCATTGGCAGAATACTTTTCAGAATACGCCCTTATCCGTTACAGGGTACGCGTAGAGATTGAGTATTTTATCACACTCTGTGAATTACCATTGCCTCAACTTCAGGGTATCAACCATCAACTTTTCGATCAGCTTCGCGACATCTATCGAAAGTTTACACCCGCTGATGCTCAGCGAGTTAAGGACATCGAGTCGATTACCAATCACGACGTGAAGGCCGTTGAGTACTTCATCAAGGAGCAGCTCGACGCTATGGGTGGTTTTGAGAGCTACAAGGAGTTCATCCACTTTGGACTCACCTCTCAGGACATCAACAACACCAGCGTACCTCTTTCTATTAAGGAGGCTCTGGAGCAGGTTTACTACCCAATGGTTGAGGAGCTTATCGAGCAGTTGCACGATTATGCCGAACAATGGAAAAACATCCCCATGCTGGCCAAGACCCACGGACAGCCAGCCTCACCTACCCGTCTGGGCAAGGAGGTCATGGTTTACGTGTACCGTCTGGAAGAACAGCTGCGCGGATTGAAGGCAACACCAATCACAGCTAAATTTGGTGGTGCCACAGGTAACTACAATGCTCACCACGTGGCTTATCCACAGTACGACTGGCGCGAATTTGGCAACCAGTTCGTTAGCGAGAAGCTTGGATTGGAGCGCGAGCAGTACACTACCCAGATTTCGAACTATGACTGGCTTGGTGCCATCTTCGACGCTATGCGCCGTATCAACACCATCGTCATCGACCTGGATCGCGACTTCTGGATGTACATCTCTATGGACTACTTCAAGCAGAAGATCAAGAAGGGCGAGGTAGGTTCGAGCGCTATGCCACACAAGGTGAACCCCATCGACTACGAGAACTCTGAGGGTAACCTCGGTATCGCCAACGCTATTCTGCAGTTCCTGGCAGCCAAACTGCCTGTAAGCCGCTTGCAGCGCGACCTTACCGACTCTACCGTTCTGCGTAACGTAGGTGTACCTATGGGGCATGCCGTCATCGCTTTCCAAAGCACTTTGAAGGGTCTGCGCAAGCTTATCCTCAACGAGGAGAAGCTACAGGAGGATCTCGACAATACTTGGGCTGTAGTAGCTGAGGCTATCCAGACCATTCTGCGTCGTGAGGCCTACCCCAACCCATACGAGACTCTGAAGGCCCTGACACGAACCAATGAGAAACTTACAGGAGAGAAGATCAAGAATTTTATTGAGACACTCGAAGTTAGCGAGGATGTTAAGGAAGAGCTACGCGCCATAACACCATCAACCTATACAGGAATTTAATAAAAGAGAATAATTAGTATTTACAAGTAATCAAATTAAAAAAATATACAACATATGGATTTCGAAAACAACGAGAAGAAACAGGAAGAGATTGCACAGGATGGCGCTCAGAGAGAGTATCGTCCAGGTCGTTCACCACGTCCACGCATTCATACAGCTGCACGCCCAGCCTATGAGCGTACAAGCTATCGCAATAACAATGACGATGAGGGCGGTTTCCGTCCAGAGGGTTTTGGTGCTGCTTTGCAGAGCAATGCTCCTCAGCGCCCACAGGGTGGCTATCGTCCACGTAACAACTACAATGCCGAAGGTGGCTACGGTCGTCCTCAGCAGGGTGGTTATGGTCGTCCTCAGCAGGGCGGTTACGGTCGCCCACAGCAGGGCGGTTACGGTCGTCCTCAGCAGGGTGGTTACGGTCGTCCTCAGCAGGGCGGTTACGGTCGCCCACAGCAGGGCGGTTACGGTCGTCCTCAGCAGGGCGGTTACGGTCGTCCTCAGCAGGGTGGCTATGGTCGTCCACAGCAGGGCGGTTACGGTCGTCCACAGCAGGGTGGCTATGGTCGTCCACAGCAGGGCGGTTACGGTCGTCCTCAGCAGGGTGGCTATGGCAAGCCTTACGGCGCATCTCCTTACAAGAAGCCTTCACGTCAGCACTCAGCCGACTACGATCCAAATGCAAAGTACTCTATGAAGAAGCGTATCGAGTACAAGGAGATTAACTACGATCCAAACGAGCCACTCCGCTTGAACAAGTTCCTGGCTAATGCTGGTATCTGCAGCCGTCGTGAGGCCGATGAGTTCATCCAGGCAGGAGTAGTAACCGTTAACGGCGAGGTAGTAACCGAGCTGGGAACAAAGATTCTGCGTACCGATGTTGTTAAGTTCCACGATCAGCCAGTAAGCATCGAGAAGAAGGTTTACGTGCTGCTCAACAAGCCAAAGGATTACGTAACTACAAGCGACGACCCACAGCAGCGTAAGACTGTTATGGATCTGGTTAAGAACGCTTGCACAGAGCGCATTTATCCTGTAGGTCGTCTGGACCGCAACACCACTGGTGTGCTGCTGCTCACCAACGATGGCGATCTGGCTTCAAAGCTTACACATCCTAAGTACCTCAAGAAGAAGATCTATCACGTATATCTCGATAAGAATGTTACTGCTCACGATCTGCAGCAGATTGCCGAGGGCATCCAGCTTGAGGACGGCGAGATCAAGGCCGACGACGTTCAGTATGCTCACCCAACAGATAAGAAGCAGGTTGGCATCGAGATCCACTCAGGCAAGAACCGCATCGTTCGCCGTATCTTCGAGAGCCTGGGCTATCGCGTTCAGAAGCTCGATCGCGTTCAGTTCGCAGGTCTCACCAAGAAGAACCTGAAGCGTGGCGACTGGCGCTACCTGACTGAGGAGGAGGTAGATCGTCTGCGCATGGGAGCTTACGAGTAATTGAACATTGAAGATTGAACATTGAAAGATGAAACGTACTAAGATTATTGATGTGCTGAAGAGCACAGAATATGGCAAGGAGGTCTGCGTAAAGGGTTGGGTGCGCACGCACCGCAGCTCTAAGGCAGTAGACTTCATTGCCCTCAACGACGGATCTACCATCAAGAACGTACAGATTGTGGTTGATCCCGCTAAGTTCGAAGAAGAGACACTCAAGCAGATCACCACAGGTGCCTGCATCGCTGCCGAGGGTATCTTGGTAGAGAGTCAGGGCGCAGGTCAGTCGTCAGAAATCCAGGCTACAAAACTTGAGGTTTACGGTCTGTGTGGCAACGACTATCCTATGCAGAAGAAGGGTCAGAGCTTTGAGGTGATGCGTAAGAACGCTCACATGCGTCTGCGTACCAATACATTTGGTGCCGTAATGCGCATCCGCCACAACATGGCTATGGCTATCCACACCTACTTCCACGAGCACGGTTTCTTCTACTTCCACACCCCACTGATCACAGCATCAGACTGTGAGGGAGCAGGAAACATGTTCCAGGTAACCACCAAGAACCTCTACGACCTGAAGAAGGACGAGAACGGCAAAATTATCTACGACGACGATTTCTTTGGCGAGCAGACTTCACTCACAGTGTCTGGTCAGCTCGAGGGTGAGCTTGGTGCTACTGCACTGGGTTCTATCTACACCTTCGGTCCAACTTTCCGTGCTGAGAATTCAAACACTCCACGTCACTTGGCCGAGTTCTGGATGGTAGAGCCTGAGGTAGCCTTCCTCGATCAGGAAGAGCTGATGGATCTCGAAGAGGACTTCATCAAGTACTGTGTACGTTGGGCACTCGACAACTGTAAGGACGACCTGCAGTTCCTCAACCAGATGATCGACAAGACACTTATTGAGCGTCTGGAGGGTGTACTCAAGGAGACCTTCGTTCGCCTGCCTTACACCGAGGGTATCAACATCCTTCAGGAGGCTATCAAGAATGGTAAGAAGTTCGAGTTCCCATGCAACTGGGGCGACGACCTTGCCTCTGAGCACGAGCGCTACCTCGTTGAGGAGCACTTCAAGAAGCCAGTCATCATGACCGACTATCCACGTGCCTTCAAGTCATTCTATATGAAGCAGAATCAGGACACTGCCGATGGCGGTTCAGTAGGTTACAAGGGCGCCGTTGCACCTGGTCCTACCATGCAGGGTACCGATGTACTCTTCCCACAGATTGGTGAGATTATCGGTGGTTCTGTTCGTGAGGAGAGCTACGACAAGCTGATGGGCGAGATCAATCGCCGCGAGATGGACCAGACCCACCTTTGGTGGTATATCGACACCCGTCGTTGGGGTTCATGCCCTCACGCCGGTTTCGGTCTCGGTTTCGAGCGTCTCATCCTGTTCGTAACAGGTATGCAGAACATCCGCGACGTGATTCCTTTCCCACGTACTCCGAAATCAGCAGAGTTCTAAACATAACAAAAATCCCTCGCTCATCCCAGAGCGGGGGATTTTACTAATTCCCTTGGCAGAGTAATGATCTTTAGTCGCTCGTACCAGATGCGGTTCGCTATGTGCTTCTTGGTATGACTACTGATAATATAGTAGCTGGCAGTGTACTCGTCCATCATCTCCATAAACACTTTCTTGATACGCGAACACTTCTCATTGATGGCATTATCAAGCGGATTAACCAAGTGGTCCACACCCTCAATGATCTTATCGATGTCCAGCCCCTTGGCTGTGGCCTTATAATAACCTATCAGTTCATTGCGATGATCCACCAGGTGCTTAAACTCTATTCCTTCAGGATGAGCCAGGAATAGCAGATATACAGCCTTGTGAACAGGCTGCAGTTCCACCTCTTTATGATAGTCTACCAGCACAAAACGATAATCATCAGTTATCACCAGTCTGCTTAGTTTACTCTTGGCCGCCTCAATTCGCAATTCTTCAAGCAATGGCACACCAATGGCCTTCAGCAGAAGGTCGTTCCTACCCTCAGCCTGCAACTGCTCCACAAGTTGTTTAATCTCCTGGGCAGTCTGTTCTGGTGTCATTGGTCCGCTCATTCTGAAATGTCTTTCATAAATCCATTAAGCCAAATCTTCAGCTTCTCCAAAGCCGTTGGCTCATGTGGTTCTTCCTCAACAGCTACTGGTTCAGGAGCAGGCTCTGGCTCTGGTGCTTGTGCCACCTCCCATTCTATTTCCGTCTGTGTGCCAATAATCTGCCCCACAGTCTTCTTCTCGGGTTTGTACAATCCAGGAATCAAACTCTCATAGTAATCATCCTCATCATGGTGAACCTCCTTTTTCGCCTCGTTACTCAGGTCATCCTCCATGCCTGTGGCCAGAATGGTTACCTTAGCATCCTCGCCAAGCGTATCATCAGTGGCAGTACCCCAGATCACCTCGATGTTTGGATCCAGCTGGTCAAAGAAATCATCAATCTCCTGCAGTTCCTTAACAAATATCGGATGCTCATCACTTGCATAGATATTAAATAGTATTCGTTTGGCCTTGCCTATATCATTACCATAAAGCAAGGGCGAATCGAGCGCATCCAGAATCGCCTTCTGCACGCGCAGATTACCACTCGCACGCCCCATTGCCATAATGGCACCTCCACCATTACGCATGGTCGATTCCACATCGCGGAAGTCACTCTTGATACCTCCATCACTTGGCATGGTGATGAGTTCCGAGATACCCTTCACAGCATCCATCAGAATATTGTCAGCCCGCTGGAAAGCCTCCTTTACCGATAGCTCCGAGTTAGCATACACATCGCAGAGTCGCTCATTATTCACTATCAACAGCGCATCTACATTCTTGCGCAATTCGTCAACACCCTTCAGTGCTTTGATAATCTTGCGCTTCTTCTCGAAGTAGAACGGAATGGTTACCACGCCGATGGTGAGCAGCCCCATATCCTTGGCCACGCCAGCTACCACAGGCGCAGCACCAGTACCTGTGCCACCACCCATACCTGCAGTCACGAACACCATCTTGGTACCATCGCTCAGCAACTTCACGATGTCGTTGATGTTAGCCTCAGCCTCCTTCTTGCCAAGTTCCGGATTAGCGCCAGCCCCCAGACCACTCTCGCCCAGCAGTATCTTTACAGGCACTGGCGAGCGCGACAACGACTGACTATCAGTGTTGCACACCGCATAAGTAACGCCCTCAACGCCCTCATTATACATGTTGCGCACAGCGTTGCAGCCGCCACCACCAACACCAATCACCTTGATGATGCCCTGCATCGTATCCTTTACGGGACCAAAATCTAAAATCTCCTCACCCATACTTTAAAAACTTTGCTGCAAAGATAATAAATTTCCATGAAAGCACCAATCTATTTCCTCTTCGCAAGGCTTGCGAAGAAAGATTCAACAACACCATTTATCCCCCAAAAGACACATTTTCCCTTTGTATTTTGAAAACAGGTTATAAATAACAATCAAAACAATTGCGATAATCCCAACGGTAAATGCGACAGACTCAGAATAAATTCCCAGCCAAAAGAATCTATAACAATGATACCATTGTGCAGGGACATCGACAGGACGATCTCTAATCATAAACCCAATTGGCCCCACAATATCATTGTGAAATAAGTAAAACACTCCATAACCAATATAAAGCAGAGCTACAAATAATCTGAGCCACACAGGCTTTCCTCTCAACATTAATAATACTGCTAAAGTCATTAAAACAATAACCATCATACAATTAACTGGCTGGAAGAAAAGACCTGCTACCATCATTATATCAAAATATAAGCAAGCGGTAATTGTCATCAGAGAAACGTTCACAAAAGTTTTGACCCTTGGCGACAAAAAATATACAACAATAGCCATACTAACCAGCAACGGCCATGAACGTATATACATAGTCAAGACGAGAAGAAACATCAATAAAGGAGAATGTAAAGTAAACTGTGTCAGGCTACAACAAAATGTAGTTTAACACGTTTATTTTATGATGGCAAACGAAGAAATTGATTACAAGCTGGCAGCCGAGCAGTTGCGTACAGGCAAGCCGTTGTTTGGAAAAGATGGTGCATTGGCACCAATGTTGGAGCGTATTTTGAATGCAGCTCTTGAGGGTGAGATGGATGCTCACTTGAGTGAAGGGTCCCGTGAGTCAGGGAATCGTCGTAATGGCAAAATGCCTAAAACTGTTCAGACGCAGTATGGTGAGGTAACTGTAGAGACACCTCGTGACCGTGATGGCAGTTTTGATCCTCAGACAGTCCGTAAGCG
>NZ_FRBD01000016.1 GCF_900142525.1 Xylanibacter ruminicola
CGATGACGTTGATAGGGTGCAGGTGTAAAGACGGTGACGTCAAAGCCGAGCACTACTAATTGCCCGAGATCTTTCGCTTCATGCTGATATTATCAGATGTAGTTGTTTCTAATAGAAGTAATTACTTCAGTTCTTGTGTCGACACTGTCAATCCCATACTAGTGATGCTAGTTCTGCTAGTGATGCTAGATAAGATTTATCAGGTGGTTATTGCAGTGGGGTCCCACCTCTTCCCATTCCGAACAGAGAAGTTAAGCCCACCTGCGCCGATGGTACTGCAATGCAATGCGGGAGAGTAGGAAGCCGCCGTCTTTTTTAAGAAAGCCCTGGAGAATACATTTCTCTGGGGCTTTTCATTTTTTTAAAACACTAACGGACTATGAAGAGATTAAATGTTTTAACAGTGATGCTTATGATGGTTATAGCCATCAGCGCGCAGAGTTACAAAACCGTTTCTAACATCAGTTATACTACAAAAACTGATGCTTACGCCAAAGAGCGTTTGAAACTAGACGTGTATTATCCTGAAGGTTTGAAGGATTGCCCGGTTATCGTGTGGTTTCATGGAGGTGGATTAGAGGCTGGTCAGAAGGAAATTCCACAGCGATTAAAGGAAAAAGGGTATGTGGTTATAGGTGCAAACTATAGATTACTGCCCAAAGTAACGGTTGACAAGACATTGGATGATGCTGCTGAAGCTGTAGCTTGGGCATTCAAAAATGCAAAAAAATATGGTGGCGATCCGAAGAAAATTGTGGTAACTGGTCATTCTGCAGGCGGTTATCTCTCAATGATGCTCTGTCTGAACAAGACTTGGCTCAAGAATTATCAAATTGATGCTGATAGCGTGTGGCAGTATATTCCTTTCAGTGGACAGGCTATTACGCATTATAATGTGCGTAAAATGCAGGGTATCAAGCCTTTACAGCCTACTATCGATCAGTATGCACCACTATATTGGGTACGTAATGATTGTCCGCCATTTGTGTTGATTTGTGGCGATAGAGAGCTGGAGCTTTATGGCAGATATGATGAGAACCAGTACTTGGAGCGCATGATGAAACTGGTAGGCCACAAGCAGACATATCTTTATGAAATTGACGGACACGGACATGTAGGAATGGTTGATCCAGCATTCCATATTCTCGATACTCATATCAAGCAGATGCTGGGTCAACCAGTTAATCCCTAATGTGTATTATTTCTCTTTAAGCCAGTATTCTTTCAGACCGTTTACCAAACGGCTTTTGAATCCGAACTTGTAATTATTCATGGCTTTTCCCAGTTTTGTGGGAGCCGTTTTCTTAGCATCGAAATAGGAATATTTCGATGCTAAATAATTATACACTTCACTTGCTTTCCACCAACGTCCTTCGTCAGCTTGTGGACGACTGAAGCTCTCGCTTATCATCTCTACCAGATCAATCGTCTTTTGATAAGGTTCGTTCTCGGCTATCAGTTCCTTAATCTCATCATCGTCGAGCCAGAATCGCGCCTCATTATTAAATAGGTATAGTGCTTGGGCGAAGAGCTGCTCGTGATTCACGTTGTCGGTATAGTCGATGTTCTGTCCTTTAGGTATGCTGACACACACGAAACGGCGTGAACCTGTAGGGTCGACCAATGGTTGCTGCTCGTTGGTGGTGCCTATGAACGAGGTGTATCGACGATACAGTTTGATGGTTTTGCCGTATGGCGGACGGAACTTGACATCGCTCGACGATAGCAGATATTTGAGTACGATTTGCTGCGACTTGGTGGTTTTGTCGAACTCGTCGATGTTGATAAGGGCAAACATGGTGAGTGCGATATTCAGGTCGAACTCGTTTTTGAAGTTCAGCTTGTCGTTATAATAGTCGCGTAGTTCGGGTGGGAGTATGATTTTGCAGAATCGTGTCTTTCCGCAACCCTGCCTACCAATTAGCAGTGGCGTCAGGGCATTACCCGTCAGCTGTTTATCGCTCTCGCGCCATTGGGCCACCATTCCTATCAGCCAGTAGCACAGATACTTAGGCCAGTGTGGCTGTGTGGTAGGCACCCTGGCGGCCAAGTCGGCTATGTAGTCGTGGCCATCCCATTCAGGCAGTTGGTTCAGCCAGGTGTTCACTGGGTCGTATTGCTCAATGCGGGTAGAGTTGATAAAGCGGTTCACATCCTGATCCCACGATTTCAGTCCCTGCTCGCGGGCTTGAATCGTCATGTCGTTTCTCACCTCTTCGGTCAGTGGCTTAAACGTCTGATCCTCAGAGTATTTCATGCGATACTCGGCCACTCCTGTCATCATGTTTTTGCGCATGTCGAAGTTGGCATTCAGGAACATCTCTGTTCGCATCGTCTGCAGCGTCTCGTCGGGCACGCTCTTTAGTGGTTTCACCTTGTGCTTCCGCAGATAGTCTTCCTGCAGCGATACATCGTAAACAGCCGAGAATACGTTCTTGACAAGTTCTGGATCCTTGTTCAGTATGGGGTGCTCGAGCGTCATGCCTTGGGCGTGGGCTAGGGGAATGCCTTGCTCAAGCGACATGCTGGCTATTCGCATCAACATTTGCATCTGTCGGTCTTCGTCGCTCACGTCTTCCAGTTTGAAATAGTCGCCCAGCACTTGCTTTACGATGAAGAGCCAGTTGAAGTGATATGTTCGCGTGATGGTGCGTCCAGGCATCAGTCGGTCGCTCTCCCACGATATTTTAGCGGGTTCGGGCTGATTGTGCTTCTCGGTGTCGGCCTTGAATGGGCGTGCATCCGGGTTCCAGTACATCTCTGGGTCGGCACTCATATACACGGTGCGCTCTACGTTTGGCTCCAGATATTCGATGTCGATGCCGAACTGGTTCTGATAGGCTCTTCGCGCCGTGTCGTACAGGTTCTTGTGGAATTGGCGGATGTCGGCTTCTATGTTAGGTAGTTTGGTTCCCGCCTGAGTAGGAGGGGCTGGGGTGGTCTGATCATTGCTAAACAATTCTCCACGACAAACTATCTTTACGCTCTTACCCGATGCGCCCAGAAACGCCATCATCGTCTCGTCCATTCTAGCAGCTTGGTTGCGGATGTTTACGGCCTCTTCGTATGTTTTCAGACCGTTCACCTCGATAACCACGAGTCCGTTATACCTCAGTCCCTTCTGCTTCTCTTTGAAGTTCACGCATTCGGCTGCAAACAGAATGCGGGGCAGGTTCACGGTGTGCTGCTCATTGTCAACGATGATCTGTCCGTCGTTCAGTCTCTGAGGTTTCAGAAACTGGTAGTTCAGTCGAACATTGAACACTTTGTCCTGTTCAGGGTTATTGCGGATTAATTCTGCTAACTCTGTTAGGTCGATGCGGTTGATAACCTCTTTTTTTCTTGCGATTTTTAGAATACTTATTTTCATTTCTTGTTGATTTTTGATTGATTACTGTGCAAAGGTACTCATATTTTCTGAAATTGCAGCATCAAAATTCAAATATTTCTGTTAAACACTACTAAATGTTATGTAAAGTATTTGTATACAGATGTTTACGTAACTATTAAACACTACCTAATACACTACCTAATACACTACAAAAACACTACAAAAACACTACCTAAACCCTACCTAAACCCTACAAAAAAAGTGATTGATGCGCTATCTCTCCAAAATCATGATGCTGGATAGTAAAGTTTACTTCGTGTAGTAGTAGATAAATTCTCTAGAGAATTTTCTGCTCAGGTACGTACTTGAAGTTGCTGATAGGCCTACTTGTTTATAAATTCTCTAGAGAATTTCTTTATGACTAGTCATACTAATTATTCTTATCTACAGTATTGTGTATATCGACTTAGGCTAAAACTCTCATTTTTGTGCTAAATGGTAGTGTTTTAGTAGTGTTTTAGTAGTGTTTTTGTAGCGTTTGCGGTAGTGTTTACATTTGTCGCAAGTTTCTTATTTTCAGTTAAATAAGTTAATTTATGTAGTGTTTAATATGATATTTGTAATTGTATGAGAGAATTTTGTTGTTGGAATCTTATGTATTTCGTCTATTATTCATTTTTTTCTAGATATTTCTTTCTAATTATCTAGAAAATGTGTACCTTTGCATAAATAATCAACTAAATAGCGTTATGAAATATAGAATCAAGAAAGAAACCAAGCCAACGCTGCCTACTTTTGGCAAATACAAGGCTGTAGCTGTGCACTATAATACTGTTGAAAGTCGCCAGATTGTAAAAGAGACTGCTCAGCGTATGGGCACTCATCCTGCCAATGTTCGTGGAGTCCTTGTAAGTTTGGCTGAGGTCATCAATAGTCATCTTCGCGAAGGCGATCGTGTTCGCCTGGAAGACTGGGGTATGATGAAGCTTGAGATCGAAAGCGAGAAGGTTGACAACCTCAAGGATTTCCGTGCCAAGAAGCATATCCGTGGCGTCCGTCTCCACTTCCTGCCCGAAAGTTACGAAGGCTCGCAACCCCTCTACCAAGGCCTCACCTTCGAGAAGGACAAGAATTATAAGGAAGAGTAATATCTGTCTTTAATAAAAACTGAAAAAGGCCTGTCATCACGACAGACCTATATTCGTAGTAACTAAACAAATACCTAATATAACATTGGCTAAATCTCTGGGTGCAAAGGTACGGCGATTTCTCCTTATTTGCAATACCTAAAAAGTGGGATTTTAATATTTCGTCTTCTTTTCTTTGTAGATTATTCCTTTTCTAAAATGAAATATCATTATTTCATTTGTTGTGGCAGATTAGTCGCTCGCCTCCGCCGCTTGGCTCGTCCAAGAATCCGCCACCATATAATATAAGCATTTGTAAGCGTATCCACTGTGACGCCTTGTGGGTTGTGGTTTGATGTAGGAAAAGGATGATATAAATGAGATTGTTCTAGACGGGGGGGGGCATGCTTGGGCAAGCCGAGCGGCAACTTCGACAGAATTATTTATCAAATTTACTAGAATTATAGAGAAGGGGGAATTTACCCGTTGCGCTTGTTGATGTAGATGGCGATGCCGATGATGACTAGGATGGCGACTGCTATGATGTGTAATAGGTCCATATTGAGAAATGTTTAATAGGGTTGTACAATAATATAATTATGTGTGCAAAAGTAGCATAAAAACATGAAACAAAAGAAAAAAGACGAAAAAACTTTGCCTTATCGAAAAAGATGTTGTACCTTTGCAAAGCAAAATGAGATGTTTGATGTATTTGTAATCACCTAAGACAATTTATATATTATGAATCAGATGAAACTTTGGATGATGGCTGCCATCCTGACTTGCGGCTTTGTAATAACCTCGTGTACCAATGATGATAACCCAGTACCATCGCCTGAAGATGAGGTGGAGGAACTGTTAAGCAAGATGACTCTGCGCGAAAAAGTGGGACAGCTGTTCTTTATTCGCCCTGAGGCACTCGATACCACTATCCACTGGCAGGCGTATGCAGACTTGATGCCTTTGGAACTGCAGGCGGTGAACGACTGCATGAAGGGGGTGAACGAGAAGTATCCTGTGGGTGGCATCATCCTCTATGCATGGAACATCAAGGATGAGGCTCAGCTGGCGCAGTTTATACCGCAACTGAAGGCGCTGAACGGAAAACCGCTGATGTGTATAGACGAAGAGGGTGGGCGAGTAGCACGTATAGCCAACAATCCGAACTTCGACGTGAAGAAATATGAGTCGATGGCTGCTATCGGAGCTACTGGCGATCCTGCCAATGCCTACGAGTGCGGTAACTATATTGGTACTTATCTGAAAGGCTATGGTTTCGACATCGATTTCGCGCCTGTGGCTGATGTGAATACTAACCCAGAGAACATTATCATTGGCCCTCGTGCCTTCAGCGATGATCCTGCGGTGGCTGCTCCTATGGTGACCAACTATCTGCAGGGATTGAAGGATGCCGATATCGTGGGTTGCATCAAGCATTTTCCTGGTCATGGCGACGTGAAGGCTGATACGCACTATGGTTATGCTCAGACACAGAAAACGTGGGAAGAGATGATGAATTGCGAGATTATTACCTTCCAGGCTGGTATTCAATGGGGCTGTCAGCTCATTATGACTGCCCACATCAGTGCCCCTAACATTATCGGTGAGGATATCCCTTCAACCATGTCGTCAGTTATTCTGCAGGATAAGCTGCGCCGCGAACTGGGTTATAAGAATATCATTGTGACTGATGCGATGGACATGGGTGCTATTACGCAGCAGTACAACAATGACGAGGCGGCTGTGGGATGTATTCTAGCAGGTGCCGACATCGTGCTGTGCCCCAAGAACTTTGTTGAGGCATTCGACGCTATTGTTGCCGCAGTAGAAGAAGGTACTCTTACTGAGGAGCGCATCAACCAGAGCGTGCGTCGTATCTTGGCAATAAAATTGAAAAAGTAACGGCTTGTCTTTAGCCGTTACGCTTATTGAAGTAGATGGCGATGCCGATGACGACGAGGACGGCGACACTATTTGCGTTTGAACTCTAAGGTTTTGGGCAGTTTCTGCCACTTGCCCTTATTAGGAACCTTGAGTGTGCTGCCGTCTTCTTGCTTGAGCACATAGATGGAATCGTTCTTGCGGGTGAGGGTGGCGGTAAGGTCTTCGCTGCCATAATCGTTGATAAGGGCCAGATGGGCCTTGTTGCCTTTGATGGTGGCGGAAGTGATGACCCAAACGAAAGAATTGTTCTTCTTGCCAAGATAGCCTGGAACTTGACCCAGAAGATCCTGCCCTGGTACGTTTATGTTCTGGTCATAAAAATTGATGCGAAGAAATACATCAAATTCATTATTATATATGTACGTGCGAAAGGGACCGTTATTGCTCTGGGCCCTCATGCAGATAGTGGCGAGGCAAAAAAGTGATATAGCTATTAACTTATTCATAATCAACGCTTTTTAAAATTTGTGGGCAAAGATACTAATCTAAATCATTATTTTTGCTATAAACATTCATTTTTTAGAGAAAATGTTGCAGAATTTAAAATTAATTAAGTATCTTTGCAACCAATTAGTTAGTATAACATGGCAAAAAAGCAGTTAACACCAGACTACATCTTCGAGTCGAGTTGGGAGGTCTGCAATAAGGTTGGAGGAATCTATACAGTGCTTTCTACACGTGCCAAGACTCTGCAAGAGGCACATCGGGATAAGATTGTTTTCATCGGTCCTGATTTCTGGAAAGAGCAAGAGAGTCCTTATTTCAAGGAGGAGAGTTCCCTCTTTGCCGAATGGCAATGGGAGGCTAAGGAACAGGGGCTGAAGATAAGGGTTGGCCGCTGGACGGTTCCTGGTGAACCAATAGCAATTCTGGTTGATTTTAATCCGTTCTTCGAACAGAAGAATGAAATATATGGATGGCTGTGGGAGAACTACGGCGTTGACTCGTTGCACGCCTATGGCGATTACGACGAGGCATCGATGTTCTCGTATGCAGCTGCCTTGGTGGTTGAGAGTTTCTACAACCACTATCTCACGCTGAAGGATAAGGTGATTTACCACGCTAACGAGTGGATGTGCGGACTGGGAGCGCTTTACATTAATAACAAGCTGCCTCAGATTGGTACTATCTTCACAACCCATGCTACCAGCATTGGCCGCTCGATAGCTGGCAATATGAAACCTCTTTACGACTATCTGTTTGCCTATAACGGCGACCAGATGGCTGGCGAACTGAACATGCAGTCGAAACACTCTATTGAAAAGCAGACAGCACACTATGTGGACTGCTTTACAACGGTTAGCGATATTACCGCTAAGGAGTGTGTAGAGTTGCTGGACAAACCTGTGGATGTTGTGTTGCCAAATGGTTTCGACAACAGCTTTGTGCCTAGTGCAGCCAAGTTTACCCGCAAGCGCAATGCTGCTCGCAGAAAGATGATTGAAGTGGCCAACGCTCTGCTGGGCGAGGATCTGGACGACGACACACTGCTGGTTTCAACCTCAGGCCGTTATGAGTTCCGCAATAAGGGTATCGACGTGTTTGTTGAGGCGATGAATCGTTTGCTGCGCGATCGCGACCTGAAGAAGAAGGTGGTGGCCTTTATCGAGGTGCCCGGTTGGGTAGGTGAGCCCCGTAAGGATCTGCAGGAGCGACTGAAGAGTGGACAGAAGTATGATACGCCACTCGACGTGCCTCAGGTTACGCATTGGCTCCACAATATGAGTCACGACAACGTGCTGGGTATGATGAAATACTACGATATGCACAATCGTAAGGACGAGAAAGTGAAGGTGATTTTCCTGCCTTGCTATCTCGACGGCAACGATGGCATCGTGAATCTTACGTATTATGATGTGGTGCTGGGTAACGACCTCTGTATCTATCCTTCGTATTACGAGCCTTGGGGCTATACGCCACTTGAGGCCATTGCCTTCAAGGTGCCTTGCATCACTACCGATCTGGCTGGTTTCGGCCTTTGGGCTAACAGCGTGTTTGGCAAGAATGGCGAGATTGAAGATGGTGTGAAGGTGATACACCGTACAGACTATAACTACTCGGAGGTGGCCGATATGATTAAGGATACAGTGGCCGACTTCTCGAACATGCCTAAGAAGCAGGTTGATGTTTGCAGAAAGAATGCTGGCAACCTGTCGAAAAAGGCCCTCTGGAGTGAGTTTATAAAATACTATTACGAGGCTTATGATATCGCCCTTGGCAAAGCCGAAGAGCGAAAGAAGTCGATATAAGAGATAATTAAAAAAGAGTTCAAATAATAAAAATTTGAGAGATTATGAAAATTAAAGCTGATTATGCAAACGCTCCCATGTGGAAGGAGCTGACCGTTAAGTCAAGTCTTCCTGCAGAACTGAAGTGTTTGGACGAGATTGCCCACAATATGTGGTGGGTTTGGAACTACGAGGCTCGCGATTTGTTCCGCGACCTTGACCCTGAGCTTTATCATGAGGTAAAACACAACCCAGTGATGCTCCTTGAGCGCCTGAGTTTTGCCCGCAAAGAAGAGATTGTAAAAGACAAGGCACTCATGAAGCGCATCAAGAGTGTCTACGATTTGTTCCGTAAGTATATCGATGTTAAACCAGATTCTAAGCGCCCATCAGTAGCTTACTTCTGTATGGAGTATGGTATCCACTCTGCCCTGAAGATTTATTCAGGTGGTCTGGGTATGCTGGCTGGTGACTATGTAAAGGAGGCTTCTGACTCTAACGTTGATATGTGTGCTGTTGGTTTCCTGTATCGTTTCGGTTACTTTACACAGAGCCTTTCGATGGAGGGACAGCAGATTGCCAACTACGAGAGCCAGAACTTTGGTAACCTGCCTATCGAGCGCCAGCTCGACAAGGACGGTAATCCTCTGGTTATCGATGTGCCTTACACCAACTATCAGGTTCATGCATACGTTTGGCGTGTAAACGTTGGTCGTGTGAAGCTGTATCTGCTTGATACCGACAACGAGATGAACTCAGAGTTCGACAAGCCTATCACCCACAGCCTTTATGGTGGCGACTGGGAGAACCGCTTGAAGCAGGAGATTCTGCTTGGTATCGGTGGTATGCTGCTGCTCAAGAAGCTGGGCATCAAGAAGGATATCTATCATTGTAACGAGGGTCATGCAGCACTCTGCAACCTGCAGCGTCTGTGCGATTATATCGACGAGGGCCTTACCTTCAACCAGGCATTGGAGTTGGTACGCGCTTCTTCGCTCTATACTGTTCACACCCCAGTTCCTGCTGGTCACGACTACTTCGACGAAGGCCTGTTTGGCAAGTACATGGGTGGCTACCCTCAGAAGTTGGGCATCTCATGGGATGAGTTCATCGGCATGGGTCGTACCAATCCTGATGATCATGGTGAGCGTTTCTGTATGTCAACCTTTGCTTGCAACACCTGTCAGGAGGTTAACGGTGTATCTATGCTTCATGGTTGGGTTTCTCAGAAGATGTTTGCTCCTATCTGGAACGGCTACTATCCTGAGGAGAATCACGTGGGCTATGTTACCAATGGTGTTCACTTCCCAACATGGTGTGCTACAGAGTGGCGTAATGTATATGCCAAGTACTTCGATGCTAAGCACATGAGCGACCAGAGCAACGAGGAGATCTGGCATGGTATCTATAACTGTCCCGACGAGGAGATTTGGGAAACCCGCAAGGCTCTGAAGGCTAAGCTCTTCGACTATATCAAGGAGCAGTTCCGCGAGACATGGTTGAAGAATCAGGGCGATCCTTCACGCGTAGTTAAGTTGCTCGAGCGTTTCGATCCAAATGCTTTGGTTATCGGATTCTGCCGTCGTTTTGCTACTTACAAGCGTGCACACCTGCTGTTTACCGATCTTGAGCGTCTGAGCAAGATTGTTAACAATCCTGAGCATCCAGTAGTATTCCTGTTTGCAGGTAAGGCTCACCCAGCTGATGGTGCTGGTCAGGGTCTCATCAAGAAGATTTACGATATTTCACAACGTCCTGAGTTCCAGGGCCGTATCGTATTCCTCGAAGACTACGACTTCCTGCTGGCTCGTCGTCTTGTTTCAGGTGTTGATATCTGGATGAACACACCTACACGTCCTCTGGAGGCATCAGGTACATCAGGTGAGAAGGCCGAGATGAACGGTGTTGTAAACCTCAGTGTAAAGGACGGTTGGTGGCTTGAGGGCTATCGTGAGGGTGCCGGATGGGCTCTTACTGAGAAGCGTACCTACCAGAACCAGGGCTATCAGGATAATCTGGACGCAGCTACTATCTATGGCCTGCTGGAGAACGAGATTGTACCTCTTTATTATAATAAGGATAAGAAGGGCATTTCTAAGGGCTGGATCAAGGTCATCAAGAACTCTATCGCCCAGATTGCTCCTCACTACACCATGAAGCGTCAGCTCGACGACTACTACGAGAAGTTCTACAACAAGCAGGCTAAGCGCTTCAAGGAGATCTCTAAGGACGGCTATCGTCTGGCTAAGGAGATTGCTCAGTGGAAGGAGGCTGTTGCTGAGCGTTGGGATGCCATCAACGTGGTGTCTTGCGAGTGGGATTATCCTTCAACTGGTATCGAGACAGCTCAGAAGTACACCTTGCGCTACGTGATTAACGAGCAGGGACTTGACGATGCTGTAGCTCTTGAGAAGGTTAACGTGTATATCAATAAGGAGGGCGAGGAGCGCATCTTCTCTATCGAGCCACTGAAGATGGTGGGTCACGAAGGCAACAACTTCATCTTCGAGGCAACACTTGCTCCACAGCAGGCTGGCGATTTCAAGAGTGCTGTTCGTATGTATCCTAAGAATAAGAATCTGCCTCACCGTCAGGACTTCTGCTACATTAAGTGGCTGGAGCTTCCTAACTTCAACAACTAAGGTTAGGCATATCATAAAAAAGAACCCGGGTTCATTTGAACTCGGGTTCTTTGTAATTATCAATAATGTATTTCCCTAATACATTTGTCTTGTTTCTCTGGGCGGTGTTCTTAATGCATCCTGATATCTTGCGGTGCAGACTATCTATCGTTTGTTGCAGTTGTTGTCGATTGTCTGCGTCAGTTTTGCTTGCTTCCTCGGCCAGTCGTATCAGTTTGTCGCCCAATGTTTGAACCGAGTCGTTCAACCCCTGCCATTCATTGTTCAGCACCGTACCCGATACCCTTGACGGAGTGGGGTAAGGATGCAGCTCGATGGTGATGTTGCCTGGTTCCAGAAAGAAACTAATACTTGTAAGCGGCTCCTTGTTCAGATATGCACGGCAGAATACGGTGGTATCGGTTACTCCCTTCATATTGAAGTTGCCTTCTGATATGATAGTCTGTCCCAGAATCTTCTGTTGATTGTCTTCAAGTGCCAAGGTTATCGTATCGCCATCTTGCAGATGGTTGGCGTAACCTTTTATCTTATACGAATCAGACTGACAGGAGCAGAACGCTATGCCTGCTACTGCCAGCCTGATAAGGGCTTTATTTGTCATTACGATTATACAATGTATAGGTCGCTAATGCTCTTATTGTCGATAACTCGACGGATGGCTTCAGCAAACATATCGGCTACACTCAGCTGTTTAACCTTAGCGCAACGCTGGGTGTAAGGAATAGAGTCGGTGAAAACAATCTCCTCGAGAGCTGATTCCTGTACGCGATCGCTGGCTGGTCCGCTCATCACACAGTGGCTGGCACAAGCGCGAACTGTAAGTGCTCCGTTCTCTTTCATCAGGTCGGCAGCCTTGGTGATGGTACCTGCTGTATCCACCATATCGTCGATAATCACTACGTTCTTACCCTCAACTTCACCGATAATCTGCATGGTGGCTACTACGTTGGCGCGAGCGCGTGTTTTGTTACACAGTACCAATGGGCATCCCAGATACTTAGCATATGTGCTGGCACGCTTTGAACCGCCTACATCAGGTGAGGCGATGACCAGATTGTCGAGATTCAGCGACTGCAGATAAGGAATGATGACATTTGATGCGTACAGATGATCGACTGGCACATCAAAGAATCCCTGAATCTGGTCAGCGTGCAGGTCCATTGTAATAACTCGGTTAATACCAGCTACACTCAGAAGGTCGGCTACCAATTTAGCACCGATGCTGACACGTGGCTTGTCCTTACGGTCCTGGCGTGCCCATCCGAAGTAGGGGATAACGGCGTTGATGGTACGTGCTGATGCGCGCTTGGCAGCGTCGATCATCAACAGCAACTCCATCAGATTGTCGCTGTTGGGGAATGTGCTCTGTACCAGGAATACATCACGACCGCGAATACTTTCCTCGTAAGATACGGCAAACTCTCCATCCGAGAATTTAGTCATTTGTAACTGTCCAAGCGGGCAACCCAGGCTCTGACAGATTCTTTCTGCCAGGTATCTTGTTGCCGTGCCTGAAAATACCATGTAAGAGTTGTTCTCACTCATGTTTTTAATACCTATATTTTATTGTTAGTCCAATTAATCAATCGTTTTGCGCAGTTTCTCG
Organism: Xylanibacter ruminicola; assembly: GCF_900142525.1. GTDB lineage: Bacteria > Bacteroidota > Bacteroidia > Bacteroidales > Bacteroidaceae > Prevotella > Prevotella ruminicola_A. The sequence continues at coordinate 12,879 of NZ_FRBD01000016.1, forward strand.
AAATGGTTCAACAGCGCCTTGTAATCAATCTCGTTGTGAATGTTAAACCTGTTCCACAGGTCGCCACATATCACCATTCCACCAAATCCAAGATCCTTGATCTCTTTTACACGATCCAGATTCATTCCTCCAAGAGCATATACCTTCTTGTCTATGAGACCTTGTTTTGAGGCCTCACGCAGTTCGTCCATCGTAAACGACTGCTTTTCGTCGGCATTAGTCTGACTGTCGAAGATAGAGTGAAGAAAAACATAGTTTGACTTCTTCTTCGTATCTTTCAGTTCTTCTATTGCGTGACATGTACGACTGATGTTTCCCTTGTAGCCCACAGGCGCCTCGGTAAAAGCATCGTCAATATGTATGCCGCGTAAGCGGTATTCCTCTTTCAGGTAAAAGTGTCCGTGTACGGTTATCTTGCTATGATAGTCTTCGCCTAGCAGGGTCAACAAGCGCTCAGAATACATGGGTGAAGCACCTGGTTTATATAGGTGAAGATTCTCCAATCCCTCTTCGAAGAGGTTTGCTAGTATCTTGTCCTCTTCGACGAAGAATGTGGGTTTCGTCATTACAATAAGCTTCATTTTTGCCATCTGTTCTCTTTCTAAGTGCAAAATTACACAGATTTTTCGATATTATCACCACTTTCATTAAAAAAATGGCGATAGAGGGGCATTTTTCAGAAAGTTTTAGTAATTTTGCACACCGAAAGGAGAAAAATTGAATAGTAAATAGTGAATAGTGAACAATATTAAATCATAAAAAAGGTAAGAAGAAAATGAAAGCATTTGTATTTCCCGGACAGGGAGCACAGTTTGTAGGAATGGGTAAGGATCTGTATGATACTAACCCCCTGGCAAAGGAACTTTTCGAGAAGGCTAACGACATTCTCGGCTATCGCATCACCGACATCATGTTCGCTGGTACTGATGAGGAGCTCAAGCAGACCAAGGTTACTCAGCCTGCTGTATTCCTTCACAGTGTTATCTCAGCACTCTGCATGGGCGATGCCTTCGATCCAAAGATGGCTGCTGGTCACTCTCTGGGTGAGTTCTCTGCTCTCACAGCTGCTGGTGCTCTTAGCTTCGAGGATGGTTTGAAGCTGGTTTATGCCCGTGCTATGGCAATGCAGAAGGCTTGCGAGGCTCAGCCCTCAACAATGGCTGCTATCATCGCTCTTCCTGATGAGAAGGTAGAGGAGGTATGTGCCGAGGTTAGCAAGATGGGCAAGGGTGTTGTGGTTCCTGCTAACTATAACTGCCCAGGGCAGCTGGTTATCTCAGGTAATGTTGAGGCTATCGAGGAGGCTTGCGAGCAGCTCAAGGCTGCTGGTGCTAAGCGTGCATTGGTGCTCAAGGTTGGTGGTGCTTTCCACTCTCCACTCATGCAGCCTGCTAAGGACGAGCTTCAGGCAGCTATCGAGGCTACTGAGATTAAGACTCCTAAGTGCCCTGTTTATCAGAATGTAGATGCTAAGCCTCATACTGATCCTGCTGAGATCAAGGCTAACCTCATTGCTCAGCTCACCAGCTCAGTTCGCTGGACTCAGAGCGTTCAGAACATGATTGCCGACGGTGCCGACGACTTCACCGAGTGTGGTCCTGGTAAGGCGCTGCAGGGCATGATTGTTAAGATCAACAAAGAGGTTGCAGCCCATGGTATCGAGTAAGATCATTATCTATCAGGTTTTCACACGACTCTATGGCAATAAGAATACCACTCGCAAAGAGGATGGTACACTAGCCGAGAACGGTTGTGGAAAACTGAACGACTTCACGCCCACTGTCCTGAAGAAAATCAGGGCGATGGGCGTGAGCCATATCTGGTACACAGGCGTTATCCGTCATGCCACTCAGACCGATTACTCCGCTTATGGTATTCCTCGCCAGCATCCGGCAGTAGTCAAGGGCAAGGCTGGTTCTCCTTATGCCATCACCGATTACTATGATATCGACCCCGATTTAGCTGTCGATATTCCAAATCGTATGGCTGAGTTCGAGGCTCTTATAGAGCGTAGTCACAAGGCTGGTCTCAAAGTTATCATCGACTTTGTTCCTAACCATGTGGCCCGTCAGTATCATTCTATCTGTGCCCCTGAGGGTGTGAAGGATCTGGGCGAGGAGGATAATACACAGAATGGTTTTGACCCGCAGAACAATTTCTACTATTGTCCTGGTCAGCGATTTACGCCTTATTTTGACTTGTATCATGGCGAATCTGAGCCTTATGTGGAAGAACCAGCCAAGGCCACTGGCAACGACTGCTTCCACAACGCTCCTGGCATGAACGACTGGTACGAGACCGTTAAGCTTAATTATGGTCTCGACTACTATGCTGGTCGCGTGGGTCATTTCAACCCCATTCCAAATACGTGGGATAAGATGACCGATATTCTGCTGTTCTGGGCAGCCAAGGGCGTCGACGGCTTCCGTTGCGATATGGCTGAGATGGTGCCTGCTGCCTTCTGGCATTGGGCTACCGATAAGGTCAAGTTCCGCTATCCTGAGGTGGTGTTTATTGGCGAAGTTTATAACCCTGCCGAATACCGTAACTATCTTGGTGCAGGCTTCGACTATCTCTATGACAAGGTTGGTATGTATGATGTGGTGCGCGATGTGATGTGTGGTCGCCAGAGTGCTCACGCTATCACTGGTGCCTGGCAGGCTACCGACGATATCCGCCAACACATGCTGTACTTCCTGGAGAATCACGATGAACAGCGCATTGCCAGCCAGTTCTTTGCTGGTGATGCCCGTAAGGGCATTCCTGGGTTAGTAGTGTCGGCTCTGCTTCAGCAGAATCCACTCATGATATATTTCGGACAGGAGTATGGCGAGACTGGTATGGATAAGGAGGGCTTTAGCGGTCAGGATGGTCGTACCACCATTTTCGATTATTGGAGTGTAGATTCCATTGTGCGTGCTGCCAGTCGCAAGTATACCATCCGCGAGAAATACCTCTTTGATATATATAATAAGGTGATGAACATTGCTGCTAGTGAGAAGGCTGTTGCCCAGGGGCAGATGTTCGACCTCATGTATGTCAACGGTCAGTACCACCGCCAGTATATTTTTATGCGTAAGGCAGGAGCAGAGGTGCTGCTTGTGGTAGCTAATTTTGATGATCTCCCTGCTGAGGTCAATGTTACTATCCCTGCACACGCATTCGACTTCCTTGGTATCAAGGAGAAGAATGCTGTTGCTACCGATCTGCTTTCTGGCTCTAAGCTCAAGCTTTCGCTCAAGCGTGATGGAGTTATTCCAATATCAGTCAGTCCGTTAGGGGCTATCGTATTGAAATTCAAGGCATAAAACAATAAAGGCGATCATTTCGATCGCCTTTATTGTTGTTACATCTCGCTGATACTTCCTACGCCCGTTCTCTTGGTGTCCTTGTGCTTTGGATTGCCTGCATATTTAAGCGAACCTACGCCTGTAACACGGCCTTCTATTTTATCTGATGCAAAGCAGGTAATACTGCCCACGCCTGATACGTTTGCTTTTACATTCAGTGCTTTCAGCTTTTCAGCATTTATGCTGCCTACACCACTGTTATGTAGTGTTACATTGTCGGCCAGTCCGCCAATTGTTATGCTGCCTACACCGCTATTTACAACATCTATCTTGTCTGTATCCAGCGTCTCCATCTTGATACTTGATGCACCACTGTTCTTCAGGGCTATCAGGTCGGCAGTATATACCTTAATCTTTACGTTTTTGGTGTGAATATTGACGTGTTGTTTGGCAAAGCCAATCTTCAGCTCGTTGCCATTGTTCTCAAACTTATACAGTTCAATGTAGTTTTCAGGAGCAGTCAATTCTATGGTACCGCTCTTCTTCTCGTCTTGTATCAGTTCCACCGTACCCACGCAACTCATGTGTACTTCTTCAAATGGTTTTAGTTTATACTCCTTGGTAACAACATTGTCACTTGCCTCTATCAGGTCGTTGTCCAAGCCATCCAAGTTGATTTTACACGAAGTAAGCGCTAAAACGCTCATCATCAAAAACAATACCTTTTTCATACCTTTTCTTTTTTTATTGATTAATCTTTGTATGTTTGACGTTTCAAGTTGCCGAAAAGTTGCAAAACATTTGTTTTATTTCGAATTAATTTGTATTTTTGTGCCCAAATTTTCAAGATTATGGCCGATTACATACTCAACGAGCATAACAAAGAGGAGTTTCCACCAGCGCATACGGCTGAGCATCTGTTGAATCAGACGATGATCCGGATGTTCGATTGTGGGCGTTCGTTTAATGCCCATGTGGAGCGAAAGAAAAGTAAGATGAGCTTCCACTTAGATCAGAAGCCCTCTCGTCAGGACGAGCGTGAGATAGAGCGCCGTATGAATGAGCTTATTGCCGACGATCTGCCTGTGACGTTCGAGTTTGTTACTCGCGACAATCTTCCTGATGATGTATCGCTCGACCGTCTTCCTGACGATGCCTCGGAAACCATCCGTCTTGTTCGTATTGGCGATTACGACGTCTGTCCTTGTATTGGCAAACACGTTCGCTCAACCTCTCAGATAGGCCGTTTCGAGCTTCTGGGCACCAACTGGGACGAGCAAGAGCATTCCTTCCGTGTACGTTTCAAGATTGTATAAAATAAAAATCCCACTTCAATTGAGGTGGGATTTGTTTTTTATTGTTGATTAAGTCCTATTTTCATGAAAACAGGATAGTGGTCGGAGTAACTGAGCTCGCGCTTATAGTAGGTGAGACCAGTCATACCCTTATCGTGGAAGATATAGTCGATTCGCACTTTCTTGTTTCCGCCACGGAAAGTGTACATAAATCCACTGCCGCACTCCTTAAATCCATCTACCTTATCACCAAGCATGGTGTTGTAGACGTAAGAGTAGGGCACATCGTTAAAGTCGCCGCATACGATGATGGGGGCTTCACACTCGCGCATGTCCATAGCCAGCACATTGGCTTGGCCAGAACGTGCAATCATACCCAATGTGTAGTTGCCGTAGAATGCACGTATCAGAGCGTTACTCTCAATATCCATTCCCTGATTCATCAGTTTGCCAGCCTTGTGCAGTGTGCCGTTGATACCTGTTGTTTCAAGGTGGGCATTGTACACACGGATAATGGTGCCTTTAACATCAATTTCGGCCCACATGGCACTATTGTTGGTCATCTCAAAGTTCATGTTCTTTGACTTGCGGATGGGGTAGCGGCTGTAAATCATCATGTCGCTCTCACCCTGTGCCATATAGGGGAAATACTCTTTATATGAATCAGAGTTCTTTTTGTCGCCACGAGCATCGTTGTACTCTTGGAAACATACCACGTCAACCTTCTGTTTCTTCATCTCTGACAGGATATCCATAGCTACGAATCCAGAAGTTTCACGACCGAACATGGCTACGTTGTAAGTGGCAATCTTAATGCCAGGCTTAGAGTCGGCTGTGGCATCAAGCGAACCGAACTGATACAGTGTGCCAGAGTATGGTATGCAGCACAGAATGGCAATGAGCGGAATAAGGGCCCAGTGCCAACGGCGCATAATAAGCCAGAAAACCAATAGTACCACATCGCCTGCCAACAGCAGAGGTAGAGCATAAACCAGCATAGCGCGGGCTGTGTTTCCTGCAGGCTGAACATCACCACCGTAAAGACCTACGAGGGTGAAAATCATGACTAGAACTGTAAGAATTAGAATGGTGAATGAAAAGTACTTCTGTACAGCTAATTTTCCCATAATTTGAAAAATAAAAAAAGTATTGTTTTAGTCGAGATATTTTCCAACTATCTCAATAAGGTTCTCAACCTTGAATGGTTTTGCCATAAATTCATCACAGCCTGCATTCTTTGCGTCTCGAATGTTTTCTTCGAATGCATAGGCACTAAGTGCAATGACTGGCGTACTGGAGTCTACTTCCTTGATAATACGTGTGGCATCAAGTCCATTCATCTCTGGCATACGGATGTCCATAAGTATAAGATCAGGATGTTCCTCCTCGTTAATTGTTACGGCTTCAATTCCATTGTGGGCACGGATAAGACGGTAACGCTTGTGCAGCACAATCTTAACGAGCTCGTAGTTGCTATCCTCATCTTCGGCCACAAGAATGGTCTTTTTGTTCATGTCGTCAGGGCGACCGCTCACACGGATGGTACGAACATTAGATGTAGTGGTGTTGCGGGCTGGTGTCATGCCGCCAATGGTGCCCTCGAAAGGCAATACAAAACGGAACAATGAACCATTGCCAAGCTCTGATTCAACGAAAATTTGTCCGCCCAACTTCTCTACGATAATCTTACAAAGGGCCAAACCTAGACCATAACCGTTGTTATTGGTCTCAGCATCTCGTGATACGTATGTCTCAAAAAGATGGGGGATATCCTTTGGGTCGATACCTGAACCGGTATCCTGAACGAAGAATTCAATATGTGCGCCCTCGTCGAGCATTCGATAACCATAGGTGATACTACCCGAAGAGGTGTGCTTGAGTGCGTTGCTGATAAGATTTGAGAATACCTGAGTAATACGATTTGCATCGGTATTCAGTGTTACAGCCATGTTGGGCTTCTTCCAAATCAACTGCAATGTTTCAGGACAGCGGAACTTAAAGAGGTTCTTAATGCTATCGCAGAGTTGGTTAAGATCCGTGCTGGCTTTCTTCATCACGATTTCGCCAGATTCAACTCGCGAAAGATCAAGAATCTCGTTGACAAGACTCTGCAGACGGTTGTTGTTGCTCTCGATAATCTCGAAGAATTTCATACGATCATCCTGCGAATCGGTTTCTACGAGTACACGTGAAAAACCTTCGATAGCGTTAAGAGGAGTACGGATTTCATGACTCATGTTTGCCAAGAAAAGCGATTTCATCTGACTCGCTTTCTCAGCCTTCTGGGCCATTTCCTCGTATTCCTTTAGCTTCTGGTTAGCAATTGCAAGCTGCTCTTGCGCAAGGGTTAACTTGCGGTTAGCGTCTGCATATTGTTGAAGCAATATTTCCTTTTCGGTTCTTTCCATAACGCACTAAATCGCGACAAAGGTAATGCTTTTTTTTTGTACTGCAAAAGAAATTAAGAATTTTTTTCAACTTCTCTTAGCTTTTTCCCATGCTCCACTGTTGTTATGGGTGCTTAGGTAGGCCATTCCACGAAAAACATTTAAGTTCATAAACACGAAATAATAAGCTGTGTAGAGCAACTTATTCTTGATTCCACGACGGCTTAATAACCATCCAGCAAGGGCTGCAAGATAGAAGATGATTTGTAATGCGAACATGATGTCGTAGAATATGCCTGAACGAAGCACGGATAGTAATACATTGGCAATCAGAAGAATAACCATTGCTATTGGAGTGAGACTCCAGCGGAGTACGCGATGACTTATGTATTGGAATGTTACCAATGGCTGGTGGAATGGGTTGAGCAGGCCACGCAGCCACCAGATGCTCTGTAAACCACCTGCAGCTATACGGCGCTTGCGCTTTGATTCTTCAAAAATATTGGCGGAACCGTATTCTTGAGCATAAGCATCAGGGGTGTAGGCAATGCGCTTTCCATCTTCTACAATATACATTGACATCATGAAGTCGTCGAGTAGAGCATTGTCGGGTACTTCGCGAACCAATTGTGGGTCGATGGCGTAGAGTTCGCCTGCAGCACCCATAGCTGAATAGAGCTCGCTGTCCCATTTCTTCAGTGTACTCTCATAGCGCCAGTACAGACCTTCGCCTTCTGCTGCCATTTGACCAGCCTTGCGTGCTGCTACACGTTTTTCGCCAGAGACACAACCTACTGTAGGGTCCATAAACAGACGGGCTATCTCGCGCAGGGCACCTGGATTGATCATGGTGTTAGCATCGGTAAAAGCTACATAGCGTGTCTTAAGTTCCTGCAGACCGTGCTTCAGTGCGGCTGATTTGCCTCGGCGTTCAGGGCTGAACACTACATCGACCTCAGGGTAGGCCTTGAGCAGCTCGTTGGTGTTATCGGTGCTACCGTCAGTTACCCACATGATGCGGAATTTGTCGCGGGGGTAGTCAATAGCCTGGGTGTTGGCCATTTTCTCGGCTACAATGTCTTCTTCGTTGTAGGCACAGATGAGTAGTGTGATGCTTGGTAGTTGTGAGTCATCGGGCATTGCGGCCTCGTGGGGTTTAGCCACGAAGAGCCGTTTTAGCCTGATGATAAAGTATAATAGGATTCCGTAACCTAGATAGGTGTAGAATACTATGAGCAATGTTGCCCAAAACAGGATCTTTAGTGTGGTCATAGGGTAGAGGTTTTGTTTTGTTTGTTACTTTGTTTCGATTTCTTCCTTCATATCTACATATTGTCCTTGGGCATCGTAGAACTCATACTGAAGGAATGCCAGTTTCTGCGAGGGGATAACCCTGAGGCCCATTCCATATTTAAGCTTCCATTTGAGCTTGAGGCTGAACAATCCTTTATTAATAAAGGCTGCTACATATGGATGAACGTGCAGATAAAACTTGTGAACACCAATCTTGTTGACAAGGGTGTCTATCTTACTCTCGAGTGTATCTGTGAAAAGAATACTTGATTTGATAGTTCCTTTTCCGAAACATGTGGGGCAGGTCTCTTCAACGTTAACGCTCATGGCTGGGCGTACACGCTGACGGGTAATCTGCATAAGGCCGAATTTAGATAGGGGAAGAATGTTATGCTTGGCGCGATCCTTCTGCATGTTCTTGCACATGCGCTCGTAGAGCAACTGGCGGTCTTCTGGCAGTTTCATATCGATGAAGTCAACGATAATGATACCGCCCATATCCCTGAGTCGTAGCTGGCGTGCCAACTCGTCGGCAGCTCCCAGGTTGGTCTCGAGGGCGTTGGCCTCTTGGTTGTTCTCCTTTTTGATTCGCGTACCGCTGTTAACATCCACCACGTGCATGGCCTCTGTGTGTTCAATAATCAGATATGCACCATGCTTGTAGTTAACCGTCTTTCCAAAGCCAGATTTTAGCTGCTTGGTTACATCGTAGTTGTCGAAGATGGGTACTGTGCCGTTGTAAAGCTTAACAATATCCTTCTTCTCAGGCGCGATGAGGCCAAGGTAGTTCTTTATTTCGTCGTAGATGCCGCTGTCGTTAACATGGATGCCGTCGTAAGTGGGATTGAATAGATCGCGCAACAGTGCTACGGCTCTGCTTTCCTCCTCGAAACAGAGTTGTGGTCGCTCTGTGGTCTTCTGTACTTTGCTAATCACATCTTCCCAACGCTTCAACAGAATCTTCAGCTCTGCATCAAGTTCGGCTGCACGCTTGCCCTCGGCTACCGTACGTACGATGACGCCGAAGTTCTTTGGCTTGATGCTCTGGATGAGCTGTTTCAGTCGGCTACGTTCTTCGCCACGCTTGATTTTGGTTGATACAGAAACACTGTCTTCGAAAGGAATAAGCACCAGGTAGCGACCAGCAAAGCTTAGTTCGCAAGTAAGACGTGGTCCCTTGGTGTTGATAGGCTCCTTGACAATTTGTACCAGTATTTCCTGTCCAACTTTCAGTGTGTTGGCGATGCTGCCATCCTTTTTCAATTCAGGCTGGATGTTGGCTTTCTGGATAGGGTAGAGTTTCTTTCGGTCGCTAACTACCTGTTTCAGATACTTCTCGTAAGAGTTAAATTGAGTTCCCAAGTCAAGATAATGCAGGAATGCTACACGTTCGGCACCTACATCAACGAAACAAGCATTGAGTCCAGGCATCAGTTTCTTAACTTTTGCCACATAAATGTTGCCCACCGAGAACGAAGCCGTGCGCTGCTCCTGCTGATATTCTACCAGCTGCTTGTCTTCGAGCAATGCAATGGATATATCCTTCGGTTGCACATCAATGATAACTTCACTTGTCATTGTTTAATTGAATTTTGACGTGGTTGTCGTTAGTACTAAAAAGGGTGTGTCGCTATCCTTTTAGGGATTAGCAGACACACTCCTTTCATTTCTTTCTATTAGTCACAGAGAATCAAGATTTACTTGCTCTTATGACGATTCTTGCGCAGTCTCTTCTTACGCTTGTGAGTTGCCATCTTGTGGCCCTTCTTTTTCTTTCCGTTTGGCATAATACTAATAATTTATAATGTTAATTACTTCATTTTTTCAACAAAGCTCTTGGCTGGCTTAAAAGCGGGATAGTCGTGAGCTGCAATAACCAAAGTGGTGTTCTTTGAGATGTTGCGTGCAGTCTTCTGGGCGCGACGCTTTACAACGAAGGTGCCGAAGCCACGCAGATATACGTTATCCTTCTCCTCAGCAAGGCTCTCACGAATGCACTCCATGAAGGCCTCGACCGAAATGGCTACATCTTTCTTCGCCAAGCCTGTCTCTTCGGCAATTTTGGTGATGATTTCTGCCTTTGTCATTTCTTCTTTTCTCTTATTTTCTTTTATATATTAATAATGTATGAACTCGAAATTTATCGATTTCGGACTGCAAAGTTACTAATTTTCAGCCGATTACGAAAATATTTATAGATTTTTTTTCAAAAAATGATGATTTTCATCGCTTTTTGGGCTATTTTTTGTACCTTTGCACCACAAAATGAAGGAAAAATAACATGAAGCAGACAAAAATTGTAGCTAGCATTAGTGACAGAAGATGTGATCAGGATTTCATCAGAAGTCTCTTTGAGGCAGGAATGAACGTAGTGAGAATGAATACAGCTCATGCTGATGAGCAGGGTATCAAGAACATTATTAATAATGTACGTAGTGTGAGCCACCACATTGGTATATTGATTGATACCAAAGGCCCAGAGGTGCGCACTACGGGATGCGATCAGCCTATTACTTATAAGACGGGTGATGTCGTTAAGATATTCGGCCGTCCTGAGATGGATACTACCCATGATATCATCAATCTGTCGTATGCCGACTTTGCAGCCGACGTGCACGAGGGTTGTCATATTCTCTTCGACGATGGTGCGCTGGATATGCTGGTTATCGGCATCAACGGTCCTGCCGTTATCGCCCAGGTACAGAATGATGGTGTGCTTGGTTCGCACAAGAGTGTTAATGTGCCTGGTGTTCACATCGCACTGCCCACGCTTACTGAGAAGGATCGCAAGAACATTAAGCTTGCCATCGATCAGGATATCGACTTCATTGCACACTCTTTTGTCCGCTCTGCTGCCGATGTGCGTGCCGTGCAGGCTATTTTGGATGCATATAATAGCGATATCAAGATTATCTCGAAGATTGAGAACCAGGAGGGTGTTGATAATATTGACGAGATTATCGAGGCTTCGTATGGTATCATGATTGCCCGTGGCGACCTGGGTATCGAGGTGCCCATTGAGCGTATTCCTGGCATCCAGCGCCAGATTATCCGTAAGTGTGTTCGTGCTAAGAAGCCTGTTATTGTGGCTACTCAGATGCTGCACACCATGATTAGTAACCCTCGCCCCACACGAGCTGAGGTTACTGATATTGCCAATGCTATCTACTATCGTACTGACGCCTTGATGCTTTCAGGCGAGACTGCCAGTGGTAAGTATCCTGTTGAGGCAGTGCGCACTATGGCTGCCATTGCTGAGCAGGCCGAGAAGGATAAGATGCGTGAGAATGATATCGAGGTGCCCCTGTCGGCCAACTGTGATATCCGTGAGTTTATGGCTCATTCGGCTATCGAGGCTACTGAGAAGTTGGGCGTAAAGGGTATCATTACTGATGCAAGCTCTGGTAATACTGCTCGTAATCTGGCTGCATTCCGTGGCCCCAACCCAGTGCTGGCCATCTGCTATAACGATAAGCTGCAGCGACTGCTTAACCTGTCGTATGGTGTTATTCCTGTATACCAGAAGGAGCATATTGATCCTGAAGTGCTGTTCCATGCTGCTGTGCGCATGCTGCGCCAGAAAGGTTATGTGCAGGATGGCGACAAGATTGCCTATCTGAGTGGAAACGTAGGCGAGGGTGGAGGTACCAAGTTCCTCGAGATTAACACCGTTAAGGAGGTGATGAGCAATCAGTATAAGTTCCACCTGCCACAGAGAAAATAAAGTTTTAACCAACAATATTTGAAAATGAACTGTAAAAAAACAATTGTAGCATTAAGTTTTGCTGCTATGACAATGCCTGCATTTGCATTGGATTACCTCCCATTGGGAGCTCCTGATTTCAGCAAGATTAAGGAAACCGACTATCTGCCAGCCTTTGAGAAGGCTATTAAGCAGAATCGTGAAGAAGTAAACAAGATTGTAGCCAACAAGGCTAAGCCTACATTCGAGAACACTGTTCTGGCTTACGAGAAGAGTGGTGTAGAGTTGGATCGTGTTAGCAACGTGTTCTTTGCACTGGTGAGTGCCCATAAGACACCTGTGATTGCTGAGACTGAAAAGAAGGTGATGCCTATGCTGACTGAGCTTCAGAACGAAATCTCGTTCAATAAAGAGCTCTTCAAGAAAGTGAAATATGTTTACGACCATCAGCTTAAGAAACTGAAGGGTGAAGACAAGCGACTGACAGAGGAACTCTATAAGAGTTTTGTACGCTCAGGCGCATTGCTCAGTGATGAGAAGATGGAGCGCATGAAGCAGATTAACCTGCGCATTGCCGACCTCCAGCAGGAGTGGGGCACACTGCTGCCTAATGCTACCAATAACTCTGTGATTTGGGTAAATAGCAAGGAGGAGTTGGCAGGTTTGAGCGAGGCTGATATTGCTCAGTGTAAGAAGGATGCCGAGAGCCGTGGCGGTTATACGCCATACGCTATCGTCATCGTTAATACCACTCAGCAGGCCATCCTGTCAAGTTTGGATAATCGCAATCTGCGTCGCCGTGTATATGAGGCTTCTCGTCATCGTGCCGATGGCACACGTCAGTTCAATACATTCCCATTGGTAGTAGAGATTGCCAAACTGAGAGCTGAGATGGGCGAGCTGATGGGCTACAATAATTACGCCTCTTATTCGCTTGAGAAGACAATGGCTAAAAACTCTGACAATGTGTATAACTTCCTGAAGCAGCTCATTGCAGAGTACACACCTAAGGCCCAGGCAGAGACTAAGGCCATCGAGGATTACGCCAAGAAACAGATGGGAACCGACTTCAAGTTGCAGCCATACGACCGCTTCTACTATTCGGCTAAGATGAAACAGGAGATGCTGAACATCAGCGACGACGAGGTGAAGCCATACTTCAATATCGATAGCGTCATCGTAAATGGCGTGTTCTATGCAGCACATCGTGTGTATGGTCTGAACTTTGTTCAGCGTACTGATATCCCCACTTATCACCCTGATATGAAGGTGTACGAGGTCCACGATAAGGATGGCAAGCTGTTGGCTCTGTTCTACAGCGATCCATACCGCCGTCCCACTAAACGTGGTGGTGCCTGGATGAGCGCTTTTGCCAAGCAGAGCGGTCTGCGCCAGCAGTTACCTATTATATATAATGTTACCAACTATGCTAAGGCTCCAGAGGGTCAGCCCACGCTGATTACATGGGACGAGGTGACAACACTGTTCCACGAGTTTGGTCACGCCCTGCACGGCATGCTGTCAAACTGTAAGTACAACACCCTGAGTGGTACTGCAGTGGCTCGCGACTTCGTGGAGATGCCATCGCAATTCAACGAGACATTCGCATCAATACCTGAGATATTCGACCACTACGCTAAGCACGCTGTAACAGGCGAGCCAATGCCTGCTGACCTGAAAGAGAAGATGCTGAAGAGTATCAGCTTCCAACAGGCTTACGCCCTAGGCGAGAATCTGGCTGCTACCTGTCTGGATCTGGCTTGGCATCACCTCTCATCGAAGGAGATTCCAACTGCCAACGAGGCTGCTAACTTCGAGGTTGAGGCCCTGAAGAAGATTGGACTCTACGACGAGCAGGTACCTCCACGCTATTCTACCTCTTACTTCAATCACGTATGGGGTGGTGGCTATGCTGCTGGTTATTACAGCTATCTGTGGACCGATGTGCTGGCTTGCAATGTGGCTGAGGCATTCCAGAAGTTTGGTGTCCTGAAACCAGAAACTGGTAATGCTTTCCGTCAGAAGGTGCTGAGTCGTGGTAACACCAAGGATCAGATGGAAATGTTTACTGACTTTACAGGAATGAAGACCCCCGACTCGTCAGGTTTCCTCAAGTATAGAGGTCTGTAATACGTAGTATTGGTTAATAATTCCTAAATGATAACGGCTAACAAGGATTAATTCGGAAAATTCGAGTAATTTTGTAGGTCAAAAGAAGGAGATATTAAGTTGTTTAACATTTAAATGTTTTATTATCAATGATTTATTCAAAAGAAGTGGAGAACATGTGTAGCGTTTGTAAGGGCGCTTACCATGGACCTGCACCTATCCCCGAGGAGGGCAAATGGGTAGCAGTAAAAGAAATCAAGGAGATCTCTGGTTACACCCACGGTATTGGCTGGTGCGCACCTCAGCAGGGTGCCTGCAAGCTGAGCCTGAACGTTAAGGACGGTGTGATTCAGGAGGCTCTGGTTGAGACCATCGGATGTACTGGTATGACTCACTCAGCTGCTATGGCTTCTGAGATTCTGCCTGGTAAGACCATCCTTGAGGCTCTGAACACCGACCTGGTATGTGATGCTATCAACACCGCTATGCGCGAGCTCTTCCTGCAGATTGTTTACGGACGTACACAGAGTGCTTTCTCTGAGGGCGGTCTGCCTATTGGCGCTGGTCTTGAGGACCTTGGTAAGGGTCTTCGTTCACAGACAGGTACTCTCTATGGCACCGTTGCTAAGGGTACACGTTACCTCGAGCTCACTGAGGGTTACATCACCAAGCAGTACCTCGACGCTAACAACGAGGTTTGCGGTTACGAGTATGTACACCTCGGCAAGATGATGGAGGCTGTTAAGAATGGCATGGATGCCAACGAGGCTCTGAAGAAGTTCACTGGCTCTTATGGACGTACAACCGAGGAGCAGGGTGCAGTTAAGGCTATTGACCCACGTAAAGAATAAAAGGAGGATACGACTATGATTAGAAAAGTACAGTTTGAGAGTCAGGAGCGCCGTATCAACCAGGTTCTTGCTGCTCTGAAGGAGAATGGCATCAACTCTATCGAGGAGGCCAATGAGATTTGTGAAAAGGCAGGTATCGATCCTTACCAGATGTGTGAGGAGACTCAGCTTATCTGCTTCGAGAACGCCAAGTGGGCATATGTTTGTGGTGCTGCTATCGCCATCAAGAAGGGCGTAAAGACAGCTGCTGAGGCTGCTGAGGCCATCGGTATCGGTCTGCAGAGCTTCTGTATCCCCGGATCAGTAGCCGACGATCGTAAGGTAGGTATCGGTCACGGTAACCTGGCTGCTCGTCTGCTCCGCGAGGAGACTGAGTGCTTCGCATTCCTGGCTGGTCACGAGAGCTTCGCTGCTGCTGAGGGTGCTATCAAGATTGCTGAGATGGCTAACAAGGTACGTCAGAAGCCACTTCGTGTTATCCTGAACGGTCTTGGTAAGGACGCTGCTCAGATCATCAGCCGTATCAACGGTTTCACATACGTACAGACCAAGTTCGACTACTTCACTGGCGATCTGGCTGTTGTTAAGGAGGTTCCTTATGGCAACAACCCAAGCCGTCTGAAGGTTAAGTGCTATGGTGCTGACGATGTTCGTGAGGGTGTAGCTATCCTGTGGAAGGAGAACGTAGACGTATCAATCACTGGTAACTCTACCAACCCAACACGTTTCCAGCACCCAGTAGCTGGTACTTACAAGAAGGAGCGTGTACTCGCTGGTAAGCCTTACTTCTCAGTAGCTTCTGGTGGTGGTACAGGTCGTACTCTGCACCCAGATAACATGGCTGCAGGTCCTGCTTCTTACGGTATGACTGATACTCTGGGTCGTATGCACTCAGACGCTCAGTTCGCAGGTTCTTCTTCAGTTCCTGCTCACGTAGAGATGATGGGATTCCTGGGTATGGGTAATAACCCAATGGTAGGTGCTACTGTATCTGTAGCAGTTGCTATCGACCTCGCTATCAACAAGAAGTAATCCTTTCTTGAGATACAATAAAAAAGCCTCGCCAATCGGCGGGGCTATTTTGTTAACTAGTCATACTAGTCATACTAGCCATGCTAGTTCTTCTAGATCTCAAAGTCCAGGCAGCTACGCTGCACAGTATAAGGCCTAACCTTGCCATTTGCTACTGCTACGTGCTCTGGGTGAACAGCGTAGCCCTTCAATGCCTCTTCGCTCTCGAGCGTGCTGTCAAGCATCACATCGGCGTTCGACGATGCCAAGCGGCCATCAATGTGTACCTTTACGTCAATCAGTCCAGGCACCTTGCCTACCAATCCCTCAAGACCAGCCTTGATGCCAGCCTTTACCTTTGCTTTCTCTTCTTCAGAGAGTTCTGGATTCAGAGTCCAGAGAATAATGTGCTTTACCATACCTTAATTATATTTAGTGATTCTAATGTTGCAAAAATAAGCAAAATAATCTGTCTGGCAAAGAAAAATGTGCAAAAACACATCAGTATTGAAGTTTTTTTGTATATTTGCACAAATTAATAAAATACTGATTAGTAATATGGCAACAGTAGACGATAAAAAGATTATCTTCTCGATGGTTGGAGTGAGCAAGACCATCCAACAGAATCAGAAACAAGTGCTCAAAAACATCTACCTCAGCTTCTTCTATGGTGCTAAGATTGGTATCATCGGTTTGAACGGTGCTGGTAAGTCAACCCTCATGAAGATTATTGCAGGTCTCGACCAGCAGTATCAGGGCAACGTGGTTTGGAGCCCTGGCTATACTGTGGGCTATCTGCCTCAGGACCCGCCTCTCAATGAGGAGAAAACCGTCAAGGAGAACGTGATGGAGGGTGTGCAGCATGTTTACGATGCACTAGCTGAATACGACGAGATCAACGTAAAGTTTGGGCTGCCTGAGTACTACGAGGATCCAGACAAGATGGACAAGTTGATGCAGCGCCAGGCAGAGTTGCAGGATATCATCGATGCTACCGATGCCTGGAACATGGACTCAAAGCTCGATCGTGCCATGGCGGCTCTGAACTGTCCTCCTGGCGATTGGAGTGTTAAGAATCTGAGTGGTGGTGAGCGCCGCCGTGTGGCTCTGTGTCGTCTGTTGTTGCAGAAACCTGATGTACTGTTGCTCGACGAGCCTACCAACCACCTTGATGCTGAGTCGATAGACTGGTTGGAGCAGCACTTGCAGCAGTACGAGGGTACAGTTATTGCTGTGACTCACGACCGTTACTTCCTCGACGATGTGGCAGAGTGGATTCTCGAGCTGGATCGTGGTGAGGGAATCCCCTGGAAGGGCAACTATTCAAGCTGGTTGGAGCAGAAGAGCCAGCGCTTAGCTCAGGAAGAGAAGACTGCTTCAAAGCGCCGCAAGACGCTGGAGCGCGAGTTGGAGTGGGTGCGTATGGCGCCCAAGGCCCGTCATGCCAAGGGTAAGGCTCGACTCAACTCTTACGAAATGATGCTGAACGAGGAGCAGAAGCAGAAGGAAGAGAAACTCGAGATATTCATTCCTAACGGTCCTCGTCTGGGTAACAAGGTGATTGAGGCCGAGCATGTGGCCAAGTCATTCCCAGAGAAGACGCTGTTTACTGATCTTAACTTCAACCTGCCACCAAACGGCATTGTGGGTGTGATTGGACCTAATGGCGCTGGTAAAACCACGCTGTTCCGCCTCATTATGGGCTTGGAGCAGGCCGATGCAGGTTCGTTTGCTGTAGGCGAAACCGTCAAGCTGTCGTACGTCGATCAGCAGCACAAGGATATCGACCCTACCAAGTCGGTCTACGAGGTTGTTAGTCAGGGCAACGAAACCATCCGCATGGGTGGCAAAGATGTCAACGTGCGAGCCTACCTCAGCCGCTTTAACTTCAGCGGCGCCGATCAGGAAAAAAAGTGTGGCGTGCTCTCTGGTGGTGAGCGCAACCGCCTGCATCTGGCTATCGCTTTGAAACAAGAGGGTAACGTGTTGTTACTCGACGAGCCTACCAACGATATCGACGTGAACACCCTGCGTGCACTCGAGGAAGGTTTGGAGGCCTTTGCCGGCTGTGCTGTCATCATCAGCCACGACCGCTGGTTCCTCGACCGTATCTGTACCCATATCCTGGCCTTCGAAGGCGAGGGTAATGTATTCTATTTCGAGGGCAACTACAGCGAATACGAGAGCAATAAAGCTCAGCGCTTGGG
Organism: Xylanibacter ruminicola; assembly: GCF_900142525.1. GTDB lineage: Bacteria > Bacteroidota > Bacteroidia > Bacteroidales > Bacteroidaceae > Prevotella > Prevotella ruminicola_A. The sequence goes on from NZ_FRBD01000016.1 coordinate 31,025, forward strand.
TCTTGAAGAACCTAAGCGAGCCCGCTATCGTAAGTTGATGGAGGAATAATGTGTTAAAATCCCTATAAATGGGGATTGTACACTAAATCATAAAGCTGTACCTTTGCACCCGCAACCAACACAATGGGTGCAATTACAGTTTTATGAGGAAAAAAGTATTGTTTTTAGCATTATGTCCTATCTGCACATTTGCAGGTGAATTGGACGAGGTATCCGACACAACAGTAGCAAAACAGTTTGATGTCGATGAGGTAACAGTAGTAGGTTTCAAGCAGGATGCATTAGGTCGTGAGGCACAATCTGTTACCTCACTGTCAAGTGCGTTTATACGTCAGGCCGAGATGACCAGTATTAAGGACGTGGGGTATACCGTTCCTAATTTCTACATCCCTGAGTATGGCACTCGCCAGAACTCGCCCGTCTTTGTGAGAGGAGTGGGGGCCAAGACCAATGGTCCTACCGTGGGATTCTATATCGATGGCGTGCCCCACATGGAGCGTTCGGCTTTCGACGACGACCTGTTTGATATCACAGCCCTCGAGGTGCTTCGTGGTCCTCAGGGCACACTCTATGGTCGAAATTGTATTGGTGGAATCATCAACGCCTATACCCGTTCACCATTCGAGTTTCAGGGCACTCGTGTAAAGATAGGCTATGGCCGTTATAATGATATGGTGGTTAATGCCTACCATTATAATAAGGTGAACGATAAGCTGGGCTTTGCTATTAACGGCAGCTATCATCACAACGATGGCTACTTCCGTAATGCCTTCGACGATAGTAAGATTGATAAGTTTAACGAGGGCTTCCTGCGTGGTCGCGTGTTCTTCAAGCCAACTGAGCGCTGGACCATTACAGCCGATGTGAGCTATCGTAACAGCGATCAGGGTGGCTATCCTTATGCCACTTACGATGCTGAGACTGGTAAGACTGGCGAGATCAACTACAACCGCTACAGTTCTTACTTTCGTCAGCTCACCACGGCAGGACTGAATGTCCGTTACGAGGGCGATAAGTTCAGCTTCAACAGCCAGACGGCCTATCAGTATATCGACGATCACATGGCCATCGACCAGGACTTCATGCCCAAGGATCTTTATTGGGTCAACCAGAGCGTTCGCCAGAATATCTTCAGCGAGGAACTCACTCTTAAGTCAACCACCGATAGCCGATATCAGTGGATGGTGGGTGCCTTTTTGTTCAGCGACAGCTACAACAAGTCGCTCTACACCACCTACATCGCTCAGGATTACTGCACGCCTAAGTTCTACGATTCGCCTACTACAGGTCTGTCTGTCTATCACCAGTCGTCGCTCCAGATCGTTGGCGGTCTGAAGGCACAGGTGGGCCTGCGTTTCGACTACGAACATGCCAAGGAGGATTATACTGCCTATCGCACGGCGGCTTGGGTCACTACGCTGGGCAACCCTGTTGACATATACAACAGTAAGCTTAACTTCACCCAGTTCACTCCTAAGTTCACACTCGAGTATCTTACTGCCGACAATCAGTTTGTTTATGCTTCAGTAACCCGTGGTTACAAGACAGGCGGTTTCAACTCTACATTCCAGCAGGACGATGAGCGCACCTTTGATCCAGAGTATAACTGGAACTACGAGGTGGGTGCCAAGACCTCTTGGTTGAACCATGCATTGCAGGCAGAACTCACCTTGTTCTATGTAGACTGGCGCCATCAGCAGATTACTCAGACCATTCCTGGTGTGGGCAATATCACTCGTAATGCTGGCCACTCTGACAGTAAGGGTGTTGAGCTGGCTATGACCGTACGTCCTATACTGCCGCTCACCTTCCGTTTGAGCTATGGATACACTTACGCCCGCTTCCTTGACTACAAGCGCAGCGAGACTGTAGATTATACTGGTATGATGCTGCCATTGGTACCACGCCACACGCTCTCACTGCGTGGCAGCTATACCGTTCTGCCTCAGAATTCTACCATCAGTAAACTGGTGTTCAGTGCTGGCCTGAGTGGTATGGGCAAGATTTACTGGAACGAGGACAATGCCGTCAATCAGCCTTTCTATGCGCTGCTCGATGCCAAAGTGAGTGCCACCATGGGTCTGGTTACATGGGAGGTATGGGGTAAGAACCTCACCAACACAGATTATCTTACATATTATTTCAAGTCGAGTGCCGGCTATGGTCAGCAGGGCCGTCCTGTATCCTTTGGCACATCGCTCGTGTTTAATTTCTAGTAGCAGTATATGGCCAGAAACAAGCAACTCCTGATGTTCTTCTGCCTTTATATAGCGCAGAGCATCCCCTCCAGTTTCTTTGCTACAGCCCTGCAGGTAATGATGCGCGAGGCTCATTACTCGCTGGCAACCATTGGGCTGCTGCAATTGGTCAAACTGCCGTGGGTAGTCAAGTTCCTGTGGTCGCCTATGGTAGATCGCCATTGCCTCACAGGGCACGACTTTGTTCGCTTCATCGTTTTCAGCGAGCTGGTCTATGCTGCATTTATTCTGTTGGCTGGCCATATCAATGTGGCCGATAATATCTATCTTGTACTCCTGATGGTGACCTTGTCGCTCGTAGCGTCGGCCACTCAGGATATAGCCACCGATGCACTGGCCATTCTGATGCATGGAGGCAAGGACAAGAGTATGGTAAACAGCATGCAGTCGATGGGTAGCTTTGGTGGCGCACTCATTGGCAGCGGCGTGCTGTTGCTGGTGCTTAATCACTACGGCTGGCATGTGGTAACACCCTGTCTGGGTGTGTTTGTACTGCTGATGCTGATACCTATGGTCGGCCAGCGAAAGCATTTGGATGTGGTGAAGAAGGACGAGCGCCAGCGTGCCAAGCTCACCGATTTTGCCTTGTTCTTTGCCCAGCCTGGCATCTGGCGCCAGATAGGATTCCTGCTGCTGTATTATGCCAGCATCATTGGTATCCTGTCTATGATGCGCCCCTGGCTGGTTGACCTTGGCTATACGATGAAGCAGATTGGCGTGATGAGTGGCATCGTGGGCACATCGGTGGCCTTCTGTGCCTCGTTTGGCACCGGCTTCCTAATGCGTCGCATTGGAATTTACAGGTCACGTCTGCTGTTTGCAGTTTTCATACTTGCTACTACTTGCTACTTTCTGTGGCTATCGTGGATAGTTCAGCCCTCAACGGCTATGCTCTATGTTGGCATTGTTTTATTGTGGAGCAGTTACGGCATGGCTACTATCGTGGTTTACACATCGGCTATGGAGTGTGTACGTACTGGTCGCGAGGGTACCGATTTCACAGTCCAAACCGTTCTTACCCATTTTAGTGGCATCATCATGGCTAGCCTCAGTGGCAGTGTGGCCCAGCACATGGGCTATCATGGCCTTTTTGCTACCGAGGTGCTCATCGCCTTGGTATCATTGGTTTATATCATTCTGTTTTTCAGCAAGAAACATGCAACAACACGTCATCAATAAATATAACCGCCCTGTGCCTCGCTACACCAGCTATCCGCCAGCCAATTTCTTTGGCGAGTATGCTGAGGCCGATTATCTGGCAATGGTCGATCAGTCGAACACTGCTCGCCATAACCAGATATCTTTTTATTTGCACATCCCTTTCTGCAGACATTTGTGCCACTATTGTGGTTGCAATTCCTATCCCCAGGCTAAGCCCGAGGTGATCAGTGCATACGTAGATGCCCTGCATCGTGAGATTGACCTGGTGGCCAGTCACATCGACCGCAGTCGCCAGATAGCGCAGATACATTATGGTGGTGGCAGCCCTACGGCGCTACCCATTCCGATGATTCGCGAGCTCAACCAGCATCTGCTGTCATTGGCGTCAGTCATTGATCGCCCTGAGATTGCCATCGAGTGTCATCCTGGCTATCTTGATGAGACCGACTGGCTGCAGCTGGCCGATTGTGGTTTTACGCGATACAGTCTGGGCGTGCAGGACTTAAGACCTGAGGTGCTCAAGGTGGTAAACCGTCGTCCCTCGCAGCTGCCTGTTTCGCAGATAGTCAGCCTGTTGCATTCCAAGGGCGCCACTGTCAATCTTGATTTCATCTATGGTCTGCCTTTGCAGTCGGCCTCGTCGTTCAGGAGTACTATCGAGCAGGCTGCTCTGATGCGTCCTGACCGCTTGGTCACATTCTCGTATGCTCATCTGCCGCAGATATTCCCACGCCAGCAGGTGCTGGATAAGGTGGGCCTGCCGGCCGACGACGAGAAGGGCCGTATGTATCAGGAGGCCTCGCAGGTGCTTATTGCATCGGGCTATCAGCCCATAGGGCTCGATCATTTCGTATTGCCTGGCGATGAGTTGGCTGTGGCACTCGGCCAGGGACAGCTGCATCGCAATTTCCAGGGCTATTGCACTCGCCGCACCACGGCTCAGGTCTATGCCTTTGGCGTAACAGGCATCAGCCAGCTCGACGATGCCTATGCTCAGAATGGTCGTGATATATCAACGTATATCGACACTATCAGTCAGGGGCGCCTTTACGTACAGCGCGGTTACCAACTATCGGCTCAGCAGAAACTGGTGCGCGAGGTGATCGAGGCGCTGATGTGCAACTATGCGCTGCGCTGGAGCGATGTGGCCGCACGGCTTGGAGTATGTGCCGATGTCCTACGAGAGGCATGCGGATATGATGAGGCTGTGCTCAGTGAGATGCAGGCCGATGGGCTGCTTAGTTTCGACGATGATCATATAAGTGTAGACACCGGCGGCCGCCCGTTTGTGCGCTGTGTGGCTGCTGCACTCGACCCGATGATGCTGAACACGGATAAGAAATTTTCAAAACCAATATAATCGTTATGCAACAACACGATACTGTTATAATAGGTGCTGGACTAACAGGACTCAGCACGGCTTTCAATCTTAAAAATGCCGGCCGCGATGTGCTGGTGCTCGAAAAGCAGAATCGTATCGGCGGGCAGATACGTACCTATACCGAGGGTGGGTTTACCTTCGAGAGTGGACCAAACACAGGTATGGTTTCGTTTCCTGAGGTAGCCGAACTGTTTCAGAAGTTGGAGGGCCGCTGCCAGATGGAAACGGCGCGCGAGTCGTCTAAACGCCGCCTTATCTGGAAGGGCAGTAGTTTCCACGCGCTGCCTGCTGGTCCGTTCAGTGCCATTACCACGCCGCTGTTCACGCTTGCCGATAAGTTCCGCATTCTGGGCGAACCTTGGCGCAAGCCAGGCACCGATCCTGACGAGTCTGTTGGTGCGTTGGCTCAGCGCCGATTGGGGTGCTCGTTCTACGAGTATGCTGTCGATCCGTTCGTCTCAGGTGTCTATGCTGGCGACCCCATGAAGTTGTGCACACGCTATGCACTGCCCAAATTGTATAACCTCGAGGCCAATTATGGCAGTTTTATCCGTGGTGCCATTGCTAAGCGCAAGGAGCCCAAAAGCAGTCGCGATCGCCTGGTCACCAAAAAGGTGTTCTCGGCCGTTGGCGGACTGCAACAGCTGGTTGAGGCACTTGCGAAGAATGTCAATATTATAACTGGTGCCAGCGATATCCGTGTTATGCCCGATAGCGAGCATCGCTGGCGTGTAACATATAACGGTGGCAGCAAGGTGGTGTATTGTAACCATGTGGTTACCACAGTGGGCGCCTATGCCTTGCCAGAGCTGCTGCCCTTTATCGATCAGGCGTTGATGTATCCCATCAGCAGTCTCTATTATGCACCTGTCATTCAGGTGTGTGTGGGTGTGCGCCATGCAGGTTCGCATCCTATGCCGGCCTTCGGCGGACTAGTGCCTAGCTGTGAGCATCAGAAGGTGCTGGGCATTCTGTTTCCATCAGATTGTTTCGTGCAGCGTGCGCCCGATGGTGGGGCACTATACTCTTACTTTTTGGGTGGCGCCCGCCATGCTGACTATATGGAGAAGAGCGACGAGGAGATACGCCAGATGGTGCTCGAGTCGTTCCACACCATGCTTGGCTATCCTGCCGATGTCGAGCCCGACTTGCTTCGCATTTTCCGTCATGAGCGTGCCATTCCTCAGTATCGTAACGATAGCGGTTTGCGTCTGGCATCAGTCGAAGCCATTCAGCATCAGTTTCAGGGCCTCATCATCGCAGGTAATCTGCGCGATGGCATCGGCATGGGCAATCGCATCCACCAAGCCGCCAACATCATGCTTTCAATGTCATGATGTTCAGCACCATGTCGTCGGTGGCGCACATGGCGTCGGCACCAATGCTGGTAAGATTATGAATGCTCTTGTCTACACAGTCGTCAACGATGCCCTCGGCCGGACTGACGCACTTGCCCTCCATGGCCAACAGCGATGAGAGGAGGGCTGTGGATACGCCCGAGGTGATTTTGAGCGAGCAGGCAGGTTTGGCACCGTCGCAAATCATACCTGTGAGATTGGCAATCATATTCTTGACTGAGTAACAGATGCGCTCGTAGTCGCCGCCCATCAGGTAGGTGATGCCGCAGCTGCTGCCGATGCTGGCTACCACGCAGCCACATAGTGCCGACAGGGTGCCCAGCGACTGCTTGATGTAGATAGCCGTCAGGTGACTGAGTATCAAGGCACGTGTTAGTTCCTCTTCAGTATTCTCGTTCTCCTTGGCATACACGCAGACGGGGTTGGTAGCACAGATGCCCTGATTGCCGCTGCCGCTGTTAGACATCACTGGAATCATGGCGCCGCCCATACGGGCGTCGCAGGCTGAGGCTGTGCGCGATATGATGTGCGAATAGATGCTATTGCCAAAGATGCCTTTTGCCAGCGGACGGTCGATAGTCTTGCCCAGATTATGGCCGTAGTTGCCTTTCAGTGCTTCGCGAGCTGCATTCATATTCAGTGTGCGGGCCTCTTGTATAAAGCTTATCTCAGAGAGTGGGGCCGTGGTTGCAAAGTCGTAAACCAGGCGAAGGTTTAATTCTACGTTTGCTTCGCTAGCCTGACTAGATATACAAGCCTGGCTAGCCATACTAGTTGGGCTAGCCCCATCTTCAATAAAGTTTGTATGGCTTCCTGCAATGATAGCCTTGGCGCTTTTGTTGCCAGCGCTGCATATCACCTCTACATACAGTTTATCGCAGCAATTCTCTTTTTGTTTGATGCAGATGCGGTTCTCGGCTAAGTATTGTTTACCTTCTTCGAGTGTCTCAGGTGTTAGGTCCTTCAGCACCTCTAACTGGTATTCGCTCTTTCCTATAAGCGCACCTAAGGCTATAGCTATCGGCAGACCAACCATGCCTGTGCCTGGTATGCCTACACCCATGGCATTCTTTAGGATATTGGCACTCAGCAATGCCTCGATTTTATCTGGTCGACAGCCAAGTTTCTCAGTTGCCTTTGCCGTACACAGCGCTACACACATAGGCTCAGTACAGCCAATGGCTGGCACCACCTCCTGGTGTATCAGCGCAATAATGCGTTTACGTTGTTCTTTGTTTATCATATATAGTTATTATTGATTGGTGCAAAGGTACGATAAATCTCAATAACAACCAAGTTTTTGCGATTATAGTTTGTTATTTCGCGGATTATTCATAACTTTGTCGCCGTTTTATTATAGTGGCGTGTACATGACAGGAAGAAGACAGCATATTATTCACGGATTGCGTGACGGCATACCCATTGCAATGGGCTATCTTGCTGTTGCATTCTCTATTGGCATCATCGCTGCTAAGGCTGGGCTTACGGCTCCAGAAGGTTTCCTGAGCAGCTTCTTTACACGTGCATCGGCTGGCGAATATGGTACATATACATTGGTGGCTGTGCAGGCGGCATACGTTGAGGTGGTTGCCATGTGCCTGGTGGTGAACCTGCGCTATATGCTGATGAGTGCGGCTCTGTCGCAGAAGATAGCACCTGGCACATCGTGGTTTCATCGCATATTGATGGCCTGCTGTGTTACCGACGAGGTGTTTGGCATATCAGTGGCTCACCCTGGCTATACGCCTCCTGCTTATACTTATTCGGCAGCTCTGATATCTACGCTATTCTGGGCATCGGGGTGTGCTGTAGGCATTGTGGCTGGCAGCTTGTTGCCTCAGCCGCTGGTGACTGCTCTCAGCATGTCGCTCTACGGTATGTTTCTGGCCATCATCATTCCGCCGGCCCGTAAAGACCGCAATGTGCTGTATGCGCTGATAGCCAGTTTCGCATTGAGTGGCCTATGCGCTATAGCGCCTGTAGTGGGGCAGTGGAGTAGTGGTATGCGCACGGTAGTTCTGACGATTGTGATATCGGCTGTGGCTGCATGGCTTAAACCTATAAAGACTGATGATGATGGAGCAGCATAGTATTCTGATTTATATCCTACTGGCCATTGTTGTCACCAATATGATACGTGTCATCCCAATGGCTTTTATCAAGGGGCCGATAAACAACCGCTTTGTGCGCAGTTTCTTGTATTATGTGCCTTATGTAACGCTGGCTGTGATGACTTTTCCAGATATGGTTCTGACCACGCCGGCATATTGGCCAGGAGTGGTGGCACTGCTGGCTGGCATCGTGGCTGCATGGTTCCGTTTGGGACTATTCCCAGTTGCAGCCATCTGTAGTATTATTGTTTATTTGCTGATTATCATATGAAACAACAACGATTTGCAGTCATCGTGCTTTTTGCACTGATTATAGCTTCGAGTCTGACCAGCATTGGTAGCTATAGTTCAACATGTAGGCTGGTTAATGAGGATATGGACCGAGCATTGGCTCTGGCCTTGCAGGAACAGCAGAGCGATGTTATCAGTCAGGACACCATCCGGACGTTCAATAACCACTTGCAGATAACGGAACTGCGAGGAAAGGCTACACTGGCTGTTGATACCTGTGGACAGAAGTTCAAAGCGTATGCTCATTGCTCTGAGGCAACTATCTTTAGTCTGTCAGACCAAAGGCCTGCAACTATCCTATGGGCGTTGACTGGATTTTGGGCAATGCTAATATGCTATCGTCATCGCCAGTCGCTTGTGGGTGAACCGTTATCAGTGAGCAATACCAATAGGAATGTGTTTGGTGGACTGACATATTTAGAAGATGATGGCTGTTTCTATGCTGCTGATGGACGTCAGGTGCAACTCACTCCCATGCAGCATCAACTGATGGAGATGTTCTTCCTGTCACCATCGCATTCTCTGACGAAAACGGAGATTTGTAATGCTCTATGGCCCAAGAAACCTGATGCCAGTGAGACACTCTACACCCTTATCCGTAGGCTAAAGCCTGTTGTAGAGCATCATTCTGATCTAAAAATCGAATCAGACCGCAGTAAGGCGTATCGACTGGAAATCAGATAAATAACTCGCTGACATCGTATCTGACAATAAAATGTCAGACAAATGTCAGATAGCTTTTTCGATCATTAAGGAATCTCTTCGTATCTTCGCAGCAAAAATGCAAGATATGAAGAGATTATTGTTTTGCTTGTTGGTCGTTTACGCATCGGCCTCGGCAGCCCAAGACACAGAAAAAGCAGTCACTCTTGATGAGGTGACAGTAAAAGGCGCACATACCATACATAAAGTGGATGGTCAATGGCTCTATCCATCGAAGCAGCAGATTGAGAATTCAACTAACGGCTACTCGCTATTGGCAAAACTCACTCTGCCTCACATCCGTGTGGATGAGGCGATGAACAACATTACCGCATTAACGAATCTTGGAACAGTGCAAGTGTGTATTAACGACATCATTGCCTCGCGTGAGGAATTGCAGACACTTGACCTACAGGGGATTGATCACATTGAGTTTATCGACAATCCTGGTGTGCGATACGGCGAGGGTGTTGCGTACATTATTAATATAAAAGTGAAGAAGGCTGTGAGTGGCTATGTTTTTGGCACTCAACTGACTGAGTCTATCTTCGGTTATGGGCATAATTTCAAATTATCTAAGGTTTGAAAATCGACATAGTCCACCTTTTTGCCATATGTGGCAAGAATGGTCTTTGCTTCGGTATTGAGCTTTTCTTCAGGCATTTTTGAGATTTTCGAGTGAATGACCGCCATCATCATCCGATGCTTCAGGCTCAGATGACTATAGTCAATGGCTCCATGGAGATGGAAAATCCGCGTTTCATCATAGAAATGTTCCGGGACACGTTCCTTAATGGAATGCCGGATGTATGCAATATTCTCAGGATCAGTCGGGTCAACCAAGCCAACCGTGACGATAACTAGCTCTTGCTTGCGGGACATCTTGCTGACTGTCTTCTTTAACCCCAAGACACTCCCAGCATAAAGAGCGCCCATGAAAAGAACTCTTTCATACATATCAATAGCCTTTGCATCCTTGAAGGCTACGGCTTCAATCCCTGTCATTTCCGACAGGTGCTCGGCATATCGTTTCGTTGTGCCATATTGGCTACCATAAATGATGATTGCTCGTTCCATATAATCCCTATAATCTATGTACGTACATTCTTGACAGATTCGGCTGCTTCATCTTTCAGTTCAGGTTTGTCTCTTAATGTGATGTATGAATATGCCTTCTCCATATAAACCCATGTCAAACTTGGTCCAACTATCTCGCTCTTGTAGGGTTTGAACCCTTCACGCAGATAGAATTCGAATGGAGGGCGCACCTGCTGACATGTGCAGAGCCAGGCGTGACGATGTGGAAGACATGATTGAATCTCACGGAACAGCTGCTTGCCGATGCCTTGTTGCTGGTATTCTGGCAAGACCATAAGACGACCAATGTATAGGGAGCCATCTGTCACGTTTCCATGAACGGAACCGATGATTAGCCCGTCTCGATTTTGCACTTTCAATGTCGTGCAACGTGCGAAATCCTCGTAGGCATGATCCAATGATTCAGTCAAGAGTGGCGCATCCTTCCAACCCAGCTCCTCACACAGAGGGCCAAAAGCCTTGCGCTGCAAGTCGAGCAGAGCAGGAACATCCTGTATTGTTGCAAGTTCTATTTTCATATTTTTATCCAATTATCCAAGAACGCTATCTGTTCATCTGTGTGAAACCAGTGCTCACCACCATCCATGACAGTTAGAGTGGCTTGATGCTTATTGGCAAACCTGGTGATGGTATCTTGTGAAATCAAATGATCTTTGCTACCATAAAGAATTTGCGTTGGCACACGCCATTCTACAAGGTGGCTCCTGACGTAGCTCAGATAATCCCACGACAAATCTTCACCAAAGTCTGTGTGAATCACTCCTTTTGATTCAAGTTCCAGCTCGGTGACATTGGCCCACTTCATCATGTCGGTAATCAGTTTATCCATATCCACGATTGGAGAGATAAAGTAAGCCTTCTGAATCATTTCATCGATACCAGCATTCATGCTGAAGAATGCCCCGATGCTGTTGGCAATCAGGATTACATTCTCGTATTTGCTTTTCAGTTCCTCTACGACTATGCGTATTTCCTGGCCTGTTTCCCAGGGAGTGAACGTCTGATAATCTAAGCCTATCACTTCGCAATTAGGAAATAGCAGTTTGTAGTGCTCACTTTCTATTGCACTGCCGCCTTTGCCATGTATGTATAATATTGCGTTCATTTTTAACTATATGGTTTATCATCCAGCGGGCGAGTGCATCCCCAACTCTTGGCAAAGTCTTCAAAGCCTTTGTTGACCTTTTTCAGGAATAGTAGGCTCACCATCTTACGTGCCATCCAGGGATATTGCTCTGGGCCTGTGAACTTCTTTGCCTCTGGGGTGAGGAAGTTGCCGTTCTGTGCAAACAGGCGTCCCATCTTTTCGTAAGGTGCAACAATCTTGGCTTTTACAGCATCCTCTCTGGTGCGGATGCCAAAACTGCCGCCATGAATCAGTGTGCCGCCGAATCTGCAACCGAGTTGTGCTGGCAACCCTTGCAAGATTCGTTCACAGAAACGGAACTCAAATCCTTCATCCATGCCTCCGTGGAGGAGGAAAGATAACTGAGCAGGTTGCCTACGCTCTGATGGCAGCGATTCAAGGAATTCCAGCATCAGGCTGGGTATACACTCCACATAGAGCGGAAAAGCAATGAGGATACGCTCGTGTGAAAGGAAGGCTTCACGTGCTGCATCCCATTCCTTACGGTTGGAGAGATTGTGGAGTTCCCATGTGATGCCAGTTCCTTCCAGCCCTTTGACGAACGAATGAATAATCTTGTCTGTATTGCTGAATTTCGCCACACGTGGGCTGCCGTTGATGATGACCAAGTGATAGAATTCACTTTTCACTTGCAAAGCGATAGCACCAAGTGACTGCCCACCTATGTTTACTGCCGTACGTTTGCACCAATCTTCCATCATCATCTGGTCAGCATCGCCTTTGTATAGGAGTCCTATGTTGAGTGGATGGTAACGCAGTTCATGACGCATCCATCCATCACGGAAGCCGATTGTCATATTCAGCATGGGCATAATACGATCCATCAGCCGTTTGCCCTTATAGTCCAAAAATCCAAAACGCGTATCAGAGACAATCCAAAGGTTGTCGGCTTGCACCAGTTTCTTGAGGATTATCTCGTAATCATCTTTATATGCACAGATGCCAGGTGTCTTCAGCCAGCACTGGTTACAGCCCATGCAATGTGCAATTTTCATACCCGAGGTATCGACGATCTCCACTTCTTTTTCTTTAATCAGAGTCTTTATCTGCTCTGTATAGTCATTACCTAATGTGTTTAATACTAATGTTTTCATTTGTCATTGACATTAAAAAAGTCATTTCTTCATGGTCTGTTCTCCTCGCTTTGTCATCTCTTCAGCAAAGGCCTGTTCACCGTTCTCGCGGATGTAACGGATGCAGGCTGGTCGGTTGCTTCGGAAGACGAATGCGAAGAACTTTCCTATGAGGTTGTTATGAAGCCGACAATCCTTGACGTCCATCTCGCACTCTGCGCAGGTATGGAAGCCCTTTTCCATACAACATTTTCTTATTTTGCACCATGAAGCCTTCTCATTCTCATGACATCCAGGACATTTGCCCATGCGGTATTTCTTGCACGCTCCGCAGTAGAGTCCACAGTCGGCAATCTTCTTTGTATCAACAGTTATTTCTTTCATTATCAATATGTTTAATGCCTGCCCCAAATTGTTGGGACAGACAGTTTGTGATTATTCTATTGGTATCTGAATGACTGAAAGCCATTTCTCTGGATCTTCCTGATTCCATGCGCCATCAATATAACAGGTGCGGTGCTGCCCGGCAACCTTGTAACCTTGCTCTTCCATATAGCGGAAAGCCTCGGTGTAAGATTCGTAAAAGCGCTCGTAAGGGCCAACATGCTTCATGCAGAGGGCTTTGGGAACAGCAGGTAAACGCTTGAACTGGATAATGGCGCTATCTGTGCCCATCTCCTCCACCTGTTCGCAATACTCGATGTCGATATCCGTCGGTGTATATTCCTTGTTATGCTCTATAGTAAAGCAGTAGCCTGGAGGCGGACACTTACAGCCAAGACGCTGCATCTCGGGTCCGATCTTCTCGTAACACATGGGGCCGATGGCGGCATAGTTGGGGATGACTTCACGATGACTTGCCACAATGATTTCGGGCAGTGATTGAATACTGAATTTTTCCATTGTCTTCATTTCTTTGCGAGAGTCTCTCCAGTCGAGCAGTCGGTTACGGCGGGCTATCAGTTGCTTCAGTTGTTGTTCCGTTTCCTTGATCTTCTCAGTCAGCTGTCGGACACTGGGTGTATGAGACACGTCATCATATAGATCCTTAATCTCGTCAAGCGAGAAACCGAGTCGTTGCAGGTCGCGGATGGTTTGCAGCTTCTGCATCTGATCAAGGCTATAGTAGCGGTAGCCCGTCCACTCGTCCACCTCGTCAGGCAACAAGAGTCCCTTCTGCTCATAGTGACGCAAGGTCTTTACGGTTACCTGCATCATCTGTGAGAACTCTCCGATTTTTAATTTCATTTTACTCATAATCGCGCGATGTTTTGCTAAGCAACTGCAAAATTAATGTATGACCTTAGGGACGGGTCAAACGTTTTATTGATTTTAACTTCAATTTAACACAAAAGGAGCATTTCCTTCTGCAATATGTCCAAGAAGCGTGCAGCATGACCACCATCCATCTGAACGTGGTGGAATTGGAATGATACTGGCAGAGTTGTCTTGAACAGTCCCTTGCGGTACTTACCCCACATCACCATTGGATTGCAGAACTGGTCGGTGTATTGGTTGACGATGCAGTCGAGTTCCGTCTGTATCATGGCAGATGTGCCGATAACCATGTAGTCGTTAAGGAAGGAACTCTTACATTCATTCGCTGCTTGTGCTGTCAACGACAAGTAATCGCGATTGAATTGCTGTATGTCATCGGTGAAAGGAATATCGCATGAGCTGATCCCTCCCTTACTATTCTCTATAATAACGTTAATGGCAAGCTTGTCGTAGCGGTATAACTTTCCATCTACAGGCAGCGTAAAGAACTTTTCCACTTGGCTCGCAGCTTTGCCTACGCACCAGCACAGCAGCATGTTGAACTTTCTACCGTGCCTATGGCTCACTCTACAGAGCCTTGTCACATCGAAGGTCTTCGTGAGCGTCACCATTGGCATAGGAGATTTTATCCACAGCTCGAATGCCTGCGCTCGAATGGTGTCTTTGGGATCGATTTCATGTTTCATCTTTTTATTCAATCACAAAACTACGTGGATAGAAATCGCTGTAGAAACGACCGTCGGTGGCGGTAAACTTCAACACGCAGTAGTTGGGATCGGTAACGCCGCCAGGATAGTACTCTGTGTCGCCATCGCGCCAGATCATTTCTTTTGAGGCGGCATCCGTCAGTACCTCCATCGTACCTCTGAGCATCATGCCCTTGAAGCCCTTGGCATCGCAGAAATAGATGCTGGCCTTGGGATTAGCCTTGTATTGAGCTACGCGTATCGAGAAGGTGTTGGTCGTAAAGTAGAAGGCTTTGATACCCTCGCGCTTGCGTGGCTTCAACATGGCCTTGGTCCAGGGGAATCCGTCCTGATCGACCGATGAGATGTAAGCGATGGGCAGTTTGTCGGCCATCTGCGCAATGAGTTCTTTAACGCCTGCCAAAGCAGGGTTAACATTCATGACTTCATCGTTACTAATATCCAACGTTTTGCGCCAGCGCTTTAATTGGGGGAAATACGTTTTTATCTGACCGATGTACTCCTCTTTGGTGATGGGTTTCTCCAACCCCTCGTTGACAGCACCAATAAACTGCGCACAATGTTCGATCATCTCTTCCATCGTGCAGTCCTGCAAGAACTTTCCATCCCTGTAGCAGTACATACAGTAATCTTCGTTCTTACTTCCGTCGGCATTCGTGCCGAGAACATCTTCGGTTAGCGGCATGCCGCAACTCTGACAAAATTTCATTTCTTTGTTCATCTTAATGTTTGTTTCCTTTTTATATTTGTTGTCACTCTGTTTTTCTGTGGTCTGATATGTTGAATCACTGAGAACCTTAAATCTGCTCAAATCTTGTGCTTGAGCTACCTGCCATCCTGTAATGAGGAAAAGCAATGAACATAACAATTTCTTCATTTCTTTCATAGTGTATCTATGTTTATGGATTATTCATATTTTTATCCTTCATTAAACTATAGGCACACACATCTCGCAAAAGCCGTTTGACACCATCTTGACAGAATATCTTTCCATTATTGGGCGTGAAAAATCTATCTTCACGCCGTTGTTGGCCATCTCTGTCGGAAATGATTTCCAGAAATCTGTTACGGCATCTTTAGTGTGGTTGATGGTGAAGACTGCATATTTGCCCCCGCAGAGGTTCCTAGTCTCTACTTGGTCTTCGGCTGCGATATCTTTTGCGCTTGAAGCTAATAGGCATACATCATATCTA
Organism: Xylanibacter ruminicola; assembly: GCF_900142525.1. GTDB lineage: Bacteria > Bacteroidota > Bacteroidia > Bacteroidales > Bacteroidaceae > Prevotella > Prevotella ruminicola_A. The sequence continues at coordinate 46,783 of NZ_FRBD01000016.1, forward strand.
CACTCGCTTGGTTTAGTGAATTGTGGGTTGTCGAGGGCTATACCAAAAAGTACAGCATCGTCTGTCAACAATCCTCGTTCATTAGACCATGCCTTCATTTTGCACATCAGCTCATAGTTTTCTTCACCGTATTGTTCCCGTGCGACGCATATAAATAACCTCGTCACCATTGATTTCTTCTATTCTCATATTCTATTGCTATTGTAAATTATTTCCTAAAAATGATATCATTGTATTCTTATTGCTCGTTTCATATATGCTCGCGATTTTGGGCAACATGCCAGGCATTTCAAGCATGTGATACAGTTATAGACATCTACAATCTCATCCCTTGAAACGTTTGTGTTCCAGCACACTCCTTTCAGCACCTTTTGCGGGCATATATGATGGCAAGCCATGCAGCGATTGCATTTTGGTAGTAGGATAATGCTCTTAGCAGCCGTTAATGGTGCATCCGTCAGAACAGAACACAGGCATTGGGCTGCTCCATACTCTTTGGTGATGAAGAGATTATTTTTGCCAATATATCCGATACCACTCAGTAGAGCAATGGTTTTGTGTGGAAGGGCAGATGTCTTTGTTTCAAAATCGAAGGCTTTCTCTGCCATGAGTCCGTTATCAGATTGCGACAATGCCTTATAACCACTTGAAATGAGATTATTGGCCAATTTGTCAGCAATCATTCCTACCCTATTTTCTGTCTGTGTATATTCATCTTCTAACGTATGAGTATAATTGGGAGTGTTACACACCATCTCAAGGAAATGAGGATTAATGGCAATTCCTATCAGTATTGCAAAAGGGAGTCCTCGGTTTTGCTTCATATCCAACATGGAAATGTCAACGAATTGGATAATATCCACATGCTCGTTTCTTAGTTGCTGCTCAATTTCTATGTTGATGTTACTCATTGAATAATTTCTTTTTGTCATAGTAAAAAAACAAAATAACCAAACAGCAAATAAGTATAAACACCAGCCACGCAAATGGGTTATGAGGCATGAAGGCGACAGCCGCTATGCCATCAACGCTCAGTGCACCATATATCAACGTATATGGCCTACGTAGAAACGGATGCTCTTTGACTTGCTTATGTAGCATTGATATAAGCAAGCCGCACACTATCAGCAGCATGCCACACATTAGACTCATATAAGTCATTGCCTGCTGCTTTGCCGGACTTAGCACTTCCAGACCACCATTAATTAATGGTGTAAAAGTAGCTGCGATATGGATGACGCCCATGGTTGCAATCGCCATCGCAATAATACGGATATATTTCATTACTTCCCGCACAAATTCTCCTTTGCCTCGGCACTGTTCTCCCAAATGGCACCAACCTTTTTGCACGAGTTCTTGTCAGGACAGTCGCCACAAGTTTCGTAGCCTTTGGCGACTACACATTTATGCACCTCGCACATGTGGCTACAGAAGTAGAACTTCGGGCCTTCCAAGCGACATCCTACGCAATTAATACTCTCAGGTGTAATCTGATCCGTATGATTCATCTCGCACCACTTCTTTGCTACCTCGACGCGCATTTTGTCGTCATTCTTAATAGTGGCAAGGCGAGCCTCACAGGTCTCACAGTTAATGCCACAACATGCTATCAATTTATTCATATCTCATTATTCTTTTTTGTTTTCAATTGTAAATTTACGATTACTCAATGACGAAACTTCTTGATTTGACGTATTAAGTTTGACGCTGCAAAATTACTGATACTAGAGGATTATTCCAAATTTCTGTGATAAACAGCATCGATTTGTGACGAATGGGGTTTAGCACAACAATGGTAATGATTGCCATACGTGTTAAGGGAAAGCGACGGATGTAGCCTGTGGCAGAGAGGGCATAAAGTCCTGCCAGGCAGAAAGCGAGGACAAGACCTATGGTCAGGGCATACAGCATCCAAACATGTCCTGATACCATCTGATGCATGATTTCCCTGATGCCATAGGCTTCGAATGCCTCATCCAGAGCGAACAGGCAGCCGATGTGGCCAATGGCTATAAGGAAGTGGAGCACAGCTCCGAGTCGCAATCTTTTCATCTTATTTTATTATGGTGTCTAACAGTTGTCTGGTAATTTCTTCTCTCGCTAAAACGCAGCCTTCATGTATAGCAGCAAATGTGGCTACGATTGCAGCTATTGAGATGGGTGCGATAGACCACAGTGTCATGGGTACCGTAATGAATAGCAGGAATCCCGCCCACTTGTTCGCGAGGGTGTGAGGGAAGCAACAGCGCCCATACATCACAAGTGCTGAAAGCTGATTCACGACTTTAATCGCGACGATTACTCCTGCCCACAACCATAGCCATTGTGGCAGTTCGAGTATCGGCAGGAGCTTCCAGGCACAACATGCTACGAAGCAGATGTCTGCCACGCTATCTAGCAATGCTCCAGTCCTGGTAACGCACTTCAGTTTCCTAGCCAGCCACCCGTCGGCTATGTCGCTGATGCCGCAAACGATGTAAAGCACCCCAAAAAGAATGCTTGGCACATTGCTCAGTAGCAGAGCAACAGCTCCCACCATTCGGAGCGACGACAGGATATTCGGCAGGTGTTTCTTTGGCATTGTCTTTCTTATCCTTTATTTTATTCCAATGGCATCATCACGCCACACTGGTAATTGGGCGAGTCGATGTCGGTGCCGTTGTACCATTCCATCGTCATAGCGTTGTTGGGGCAATGGAATTCCGAGTACTGGGGCAGCCACTCCTTATAGAACATTTGGTATTGCTCTTGAAAGGCTTTCATGCCTCCCTCGAAATGCATCTTCAGCCACTTGCCACTATGAATAGGGAAAAGCTGCATTCCCTCAGGCACCCCACCACCTTTATATATTCCGCCGATGACGTATGTAAAGGTGTTCTTGCTGCAAGCACCAAAGTTTGCCTCCCAACAGGTTGCACAATTATGGTTGGGAGTGTCGCAGGTGCAGAGCCCGAACTCTCCGACACCATTGTCGATGGCTGCCTGCTGAAAGGGATCAGGTGCCTTGTGTTCCATAAAGACGGGTTTAATAATGCGTTCCACATACTCGCCCCAGAACTTAGGACATTCTTCCTGTCCCTTGCAGAATGCAATTTCCTTGGCCATGCCAATAATCTGCACATTCTCTAACGTAATAATCTCGTGTTTCATTTTTAATTATTTGTTTGACGCTGCGAAATTACGAATATTTGCGAATACCAACAAAAATCTGGGATATTCTGTCTGAAAAAGTGATGAATGGTAATTGTATCTTATAATACTTTCTTAAATCCAGGAATCATCTTGACCATCCATGTCAGGTGGAAGGAAAGAACTGTGGTGACCACACCGATGAAAAGGAATTTGCCAAAGGCTCCTATCCAAATGCTGTCCATAGCATTCTGCAAAACAATCATCAGTAGCAGGTGGAACATGTAGGCGCCATACGACTGGGCGGCGCACCATTGCCAGAAACGGGATGTGGTGCTAACGAATTCACGGAATAACCATATCAGGCCAAAGCTAATGAACACGCACATCAGTGACTCGTAGATGCCAAACCACTGCCACACAAAAGCGTCCCAAGGTCCACCGTCACGAAGATAATTGCCCATAGCTAATGCGATGCCAATGAGCAGAGCCATAAATCCTACACTATTACCCATCTTGTCGAGCCATTGAAAGCGATAGGCCAGGATGCCAAGAACGAACATCATGACATATTGGAGATAGTGTGCAGGCTCCATAGGGAGGGGGATGATGCCAAACGGCCAGATCCAATGGTCTTGTGGACTAACCTGACGGATAAAGTAGCTGCCTACACCCATCAGTAAGGCTACGATGAGTAGGCCTATGATAGTGGGCCTTGATTTACACTTTTTTTCTATTGGCGATATCCAATGCCGAATCAATGCATAGATGAGGCAGAATACTAGCAGACTCTCGACAAACCACATGTGGCCAATTTTTGGTTTACCAGTCAATATGCCGATGATAGCACCCATGAAGAGTAGGGGAATACCCAAGCGGAGCAGTTTCTTTTGGATAAACTGTTTGGTTCCTTGTTTGTCGAAACTCCTGGGCACGAAATAGCCCGAAATAAAGAAATAGAGTCCCATGAAGAAGGCAGCGTTGGTAGAGAAGAAATGCCAAATCCAAGGCATAAATTCTGCTGGATTGGATGGTGTATAAGCCCATGCGCCACCATTGCCGTAAGCCTGACCGGCATGGTGCATAATCACCAAGACGGTCAGGCAGACCTTCAGATTGTCAAGATAGAAAAGACGTTTCATTGGTGCAAAATTACGAAGAATTTCGATTATTGCCAAATAATTATGCTATTTGATTACATTCTTGCCTTCTGCTTCTCTCCGGCACCAGAGCCACGATATTTAGAGCGGGCCTCGTTGAACTTCCAGGTAAGGTCAAGCACAAAGGTGCGACGGGCAGGATTGTGCGTAGTCAGCTCTCGATAACCGAAGACGATGGCATCGGTCTTGTTGGTATGGAAGATATCGCTGCAACGCAAGTCGAAAGTGAGTGTACCCATACGCTTCAAGTTGAAATCACGCTGCAGTCCTACGTTGGTGAAAAGGCGAGTGCTGGTCATGCGGAAGTTGTTGTAGTCACCCTTCGAGTACCACTGGAGTGAGGCGTTGAGCCGGAAACCGTGTGGCAATTCGATGTCGTTCTGCCAACCAAGAATAAACCAAGGATGGTTCAACGTGATGGTGGAGCCATCGGCCGTAGGCGATTTGAAATCTTGCAACTGAGTGATGATAGTCCACATAGGATGCCAGCAGCCGATGGTAGGCCGTGCTGATAACTGGATGCTGAACTTGTTGTAATCCTCCCAGCTGTTGATGGGACGCACAAGGCTGACAAGGGGATCTTCTGAACCAGGGAAAGGCTCTGTCGACATAGTGAGGGCATCCTTCACGCGGCCATAGTTCAGCATCAGGTTCGCCCATTTATAGGCAGCATTGAGCACCAGGCTATGGGTATAAGTCGGCAACAGATATGGGTTACCGCTCTGGTAAGTATAGCGGTTGACGTAAACCGTCGAACTGGTCAGATTGGCATAGTTAGGACGCTCGATGTCACGACGGTAGGAGAGGGAGAGTTGTGCTTTGCCTACAGGGGCAGAGATGACCGCCGTAGGGAACCAGTCGCCATAGTCGCGGCAGACTTCATCCTCCTTCTTACCGAAGTTGAAGTAGTCGTTTGTCAGATGCTCATAGCGCAGTCCTACCTGTGCATAGACTTTGCCAAAAGAGCGACCATACTCCAGGAAGGCAGCTGATGATTTCTCATTAATCTCTGTGTCGGTGGTCTTCACAGGCACATAGTCGCTAGCCATAAACGAGTAGGCGTCGGTGCGATGATTATAGCTATATTCGCCACCCAGAGAGAGATTACCTTTCCATACAGGATAGGAGAGGATGAGTTTTGTGGCCCAGAAGTTGTTGCCGCTGAGGGTGTTGCTCTCGATGGTACGAGGAGCTGTAGTGTCTCCAGATGCAGGGGATGTCTGCTCCGTGGTACTACCAGGCGTCTTGGTGTCGTCAAAGAGTCCGTCGATATTGAGGTCGATACCCAGATTGCCCACCTTGCCATTATAGTAGGCATTGAAGATGTGTTTGCTGAAACTCTCATCCTGCCAAATGCGACTTTCTGAATGCTCCGTGTATTTGCCTTTCACGTAGTTGTCGGTAAAGAACATACTGTTGAAGTCGCTGCTGGGGTGGCGGTCGTATTTATAAAAGGCACCGAAGCTGTGGTTCTCGTCGACCATATAGTTCAATTGCAATTGCGGTGAATAACCTTTCCAGATGCTCTTCGATTCCTGCGAGTTGTTGCTCTGGATGTAATCCGGGCCTACAAAGTAGGTGAGCTCATGCTCCTGCAACGATTTTGCATGACCGTAGCGCCCTGCCCACAGCGAGGCGGTAATGTCGAGACCGCCTGTGCGGTAGTTCACATCCAGGTTGTTCGTCAGCGTGTGACCATACTGGTATATGCCACTGAAATAGTCCTGAAACGAGAAACCTTCGCCCTGTGCCTTCTTTAGCGTGATGCGAACTACGGCTTTGGTCGATGCCTTATAGCGGGCACCTGGGTTCTGAACTACATCTACATGCTGGATTTGGTCAGAACGCAGGCGAGAGAGTTCATTCAGATCCTGTACCTTACGACCATTGATATATACCTCAGCATCGCCGCGTCCCAGCACCGTCACACTACCGCCGCGTTCAGTCTCAATCGATGGTATCTTTCCTAAGGCATCGCTTACGGTTCCGGCTTTCTCCAAGATGGTTCCAGCCACAGTGGTACGCATGGCATCACCTTTGGCATGTGTCTTGGGCAGCTGACCTTTTACTACAACTTCGCTGAGCAGTTGCGTGTCCTCCTTCATCTGGATAGTCAAGTCCTGACCTGCCTTTATATATAAGGTTTGATAGCCCACGCTAGTCACCTTAAACAGGCCCTCGTTAACATCCGTCACAATCTTAAACACACCGTCCATGTTCGTCATGCTTCCCTGAACAAAAGCAGAGTCAGGCAGCGACAGAAGTACCACGTTTACAAAGGGCATCGGCTCGCCCTTCTCGTCAATCACTCGTCCGCCAAAGTCTTGAGTCTTGGCGAAGCTCATCATTGTCATCATTATTGCAGCCATCAGAACTGCTAGTCTTACGTTAATTCTTTTCATCTTTTCAAATTTATATTTTTCTTATTTTTTATTCTTTATATCCCCGCCGCCCAAGAAACACCGAGTTTCGCGGTTTTCGACCGCAAAGATATGACATACTATTTGATTCTCCTAATTTCTGGGATATACGGTGTAAAAATGTGACGAATGGCTAATTGCTACTCATTCTCTGACGCTCTGCCTGTCCGGCACCAGTGCCCTTGTACTTGCTCTTCGAGGCGTTGAAGGTGTAGCGCAGCGAGATGTTCAGACGGTGGTTGCTGCGCACCGCGTTTTCTGTCATCTGATAACCGCCACAGTCCATGTGTATGGTCTGAGTGCTACGCTGCAACACGTCGTTGATGCTGGCACGCAGACAGAGAGCGTCATTCTTCAGCCAATATTTCTGAACCACGAAGCCAAGATTATATGAGGCAGACTGCATCCGGAAGTTGATGACATCACCCTTGGTCATGATGTTCATGTTGGCCTCCAGTTGCCAACGGTGCGGCAGACGGAAGGTGTTGTTCAGGTCGATGAAGAAGATGGGCTTCGTGTAGGTCTCCTTTACCTTACCTGTTTCTGAGCGCGGATCGTCAAATTCCATCGTGTTCCAGAACTTCTGTCCACCAACAGTCCAGTTGGGACTCCAGATGCCGAAGGTGGGATTGGCAGAGAGGAAGACGGCCAGATTGCGCACTGGGTCTGCCAGATTCACGCGTTTAATCATAATCATCCCCTCGTTATTATATGCGCAAGGCAGTTGTGTCAGCGTGTTATCGCGACGCTCGTAGGCCGCAAAGAGGTTCAACCACTTATAGCGGGCATTGAGGCTCACTTCTTGCATAGTGGCGTTTTTCAGCGTCGGATCACCCTGCAACAGCGTGTAGGAGTTGATATAGGTGATGCGGTCGCTCAGACTGTTATAGTCGGGACGGATGGTCTTGAAACTATAGGCTACCGAAGTCTGCACGGGTCCGAACTGTCTGGCCCACGACAGACTGGGGAAGAACTCGTCTTGATAGCGCGTCATATTGTTGGCAGCATCGAGATGATCTGTATAGTCGAACCCCACATGCTCATAGCGCAAACCTGCACTGAAGTTACCCACCTTCTCCAGGTTGAAGTTATAGGCCACGAAGGCAGCTATATTGTTCTCCTTCACCTTCGAGTCGGAAGCTGGCAGGGGATAATTGGTGATGCTGGAACTGTTTTCGCGTGTTACAAACGAGAGCTCCGTACCTGCCTCTAATTGTCCTTTCCAGATGGGGTGGGTCAGCACGAGTTTCGTAGCCCACAAAGCTGTGAAAGTGCTATTGTCCTGCTCCATCGCGTTGTGGTCAGTATGATTAACGAGTTCGTTGATATGATTATCCACGTTAGTCTTGTCCGTCAGGAAATCCACGTTCAGGTCAATTCCCATTTTACCTACCTTACCATTGTAATATGCATTGCCTTCCCAGTTATATAAGGTGTGGCGATGCTCGTCTTGAGTAGAATAATTATGCTCCTTCTTCTGGAGCGGCTGGCGCTCGATGTCTGTCTCCACCATCAGGTCTGTGGTGGCGTTGAAACGGTCATTGCGTTGGATTCTGACGCCAACAGAGTGGTTTTCGGCTATCTGCCAGTTGAACCCCAGGTTATAGTCAATCCCATTGTTCTTAAAATGATTCCTCGAATGAGAATTCTGAACGATGTTCAAGACTCCCTTATCAGTAGGCAGATAGTTCGACTGGTCATCATAGTAAAGTGACGTCTGGTCCCATTTCCAATAGTTCACCATACCAAATAGGTCGAGGTTGTTATGGCGGTAGCGCAGGTTCAGCTGGGCACTGGGGTCGCTCTCGCCAAACCTCAGATCCTGATTCAGACCTGTATTCACGTCGAAACCGAAACCGTCGCCCTCTCTGCGGATGGTCTTGATCCTCACGACAGATGATATCGTAGCATCGTATTGCGCACCTGGATTGGTAATCACTTCCACACTCGCAATCTCCTCTGAACGCAGCCGTTTCAGTTCTTCTTTGTCGTGCATCTTGCGGCCATTAATATAAAATATAGGTGTACCCTTGCCCAGCACTTCCAGTTCGTCGCCCTTCAGAGTCATACCAGGCACCTTGGCCAACATCTCCTTGGCTGTTCCCGAGGTTCCAAGAATAGTCCCCTGGATGGTGGTTACCATCGAGTTGCCCGTCAGTTTCGTCTTTGGCATCTGGCCTTTTACGATAATCTCACTAAGCATCGGCAGGTCTTCCTCCATTTGGATGGTCCCCACATTCGTACCTTTTACATCCACGTATTGCGTACGATAGCCGATAAACGAGAGTCGTAGGATGCAACACGCATCTGTTGTCTGAATTATAAACGCACCATTCTCGTCGCTCGTAGCACCCTGGATATAGGTAGAGTCTGCCGTGAGCAGCGTCACGCTTACAAATGGTAGTGGTTCACCATTCTGGTCTATTACTCGTCCACCTACATCCTGTGTCTTGGCCTGAGTTGTCAGGCTCATCATCATTGCGGCCATCAAGGCCATCATTTTCAAACTTAACTTTTTCATATCTCTGCAATTTTGAATAATTTGCCTGTTTGACGAAGCAGAGATATGTTAAAGTTGCGACTTATCCCTCAATTTGTGACGAATGGTACGATTCTGTGACGAATGGTATCAATTTAATTCCATTTCTTTTCCCGTCCATTCTTCTCCATCAATGAAGTAGGAGTCAGTACCGATGACCTGAAACCCAACGGACTCATAGCAATGGAGAGCCGACGGGTTATTGTCGAATACGCCAAGCGTTATCTTTTTAGCTCCAAATACATTCTTTGCTTTCTGGATGGCTAGTTGCAGCATCTGTTTGCCATAACCCTTGCCTCGCAGATTGTCATCTACGATGACGAATCCTAAACGAATGACAGTCTTCGAAGGATCAGGATAGCGAAGCATGATATGCCCAACGACATTGCCATCATCGTTGATGGCAGTAAAGGGGAAAATATTATCTGTTGCATATTGAGCCAACATATCTTCTGGCTTTGGAGGATACACAGGATATCTGTCTGCACTCCACTTGCGGAATGCAGTTTTGTCCTTTATCCACGAGAGGATAATAGGAGCATCATCGATTGTGAATGGTCTTAATGTCATACTTATATCGACCTCTATTCTCATTTCACAATCTGTCCCACCACCCAAGATGGAATGGCAAAGCGTTACGGTGAAGCGCTTGTCTTTCCACAAACTGTGCAGCGAATTAGTGGTTTATTATAATCAACAAACGTTTAAATCTTATTATTTAATTCTTTTTTCGTTCAGAGAAAAATAAATTCTGCTCGTAATATTTGTAACGAAAGGAATAGATATGCTATTGACGGGGTGGAAAGTCGTGTTTTGCCTTTATTTTAGACAGAATTGCGTTCGCCCGGCCTAAAAAGACGCTTTGCTTGCAAAGAATTATCAAAATCCGTTGTTTTTTTAAGCTTTTTTTGTATCTTTGCAGCCGAGAAAAAGTCAAACAAAGCATTGAATCTATGGATACAAATACCAATCTCAAAAAATGGTTGTGGCCGGTGGTCATCGGCGCGCTGGTGGCGGTAGTGCTACTGGCGGTGGCACTAAGCTATGCGGTTCGGGCAGAGCGTAACGCGCGCTATGTCGGCATGATGAACGTAGTGGCGGAGAAACTGTCGAAGACCGTCAGGGGTGTGGAGATGAATGCGGAGAACGTGTTTGACGAGGTGGCGAAGCACTTGGAGTCGCCACAGACTGTCATCGCGGCCCTCGGTAGTAAGACCAGCCTGAACCCTGACGTCATCGGCTACTTTGCGGCCTTCGTGCCCAACTATTTCCCGCAGGAGGGTCGGTGGTTTCAGCCATACGTGCACCAGGGCGACTCGACGGAGTTCGTGCTGACACTGGTGGGCTCGGCACGCCACGACTATACCACATCGACGTGGTACGTGCAAGGCGAAAAGGAGAAGGAGAGCTTCTGGTCGGAGCCGTATTATTACGAAGATAATCTGAACGTGGTCAGCGGCTACTACATGACGTTTGCCACGCCCATCTTCGACGCGCAGGGCCGCTTGGCATGCGTCTGCGGAGCTGACATGACGCAGGAGTGGATGATAGACCAGTTGCGGAAGATAGAGGACGAGGTGAGGAACGACGAGCTGCTGAACAATAATCGGTTGCCTGGGAACGACGATTTCTTCATCGTCATCCTGAACGACGATGGAACCAGCTTCGCCCACCCCGACGGGAACATTGTCGCCATGAGTGATGAGGCGTTCGTCGCCAGCCTGAAGAAGCACGATCGCGGCGTGGCCGAACTGGAGGTGAACGGCGTGCCGTCACGTGTCTACTACACCCCACTGAAGCGCACCCACTGGTCGGTGGCTATCGTCGTAAAGAAATAAAGAAAAACGTATTCGTCGAGTTAATAGTTAAGAGTTAAGAAAAAATGCTGAGCATGCTGAGGAGACTTTACGTGGCCGTGCTGACGGCCGTCATGGCGACGCTGACCGCAGCGGCGCAGACATCGGGTGATGGCGGCAACGCGACAGGCGGTGATGACCGCATCGCACAGCTGGAGAAGGAGATGTACCGCTACTACAGTTCGAACGCTACCGACAGCTTCATGCTCATCACCGACCAGCTAATAGAGGCGTGCCGCAAGGCAGGACCCAGCCAGGAGCGGCTGTTCTACAAGGCATGGTCGAACCAAGCCATCTACAGCTTCAACAGGGTAAACCGCACGCGTGGTCTGGAGCTGGCCAACCAGATTCACGACTACGCCTACCAGCACGATAGCAAGTTCGGACTTTACACATCCACGTACGCTTTGGCCACCATGTCGTCGAGCCTGCGCCACTTTGCCCAGGCCGAGCACGAGTTCACTGAGGCCATCAACTACCAGCATCGTTTCTTCCCAGACGAGAGCGCCGCCGCCCCCTACCTCGGAATGGCGAAAATCTACGTCAATCTGGAAAAGCCCGAGAAGGTGCTCGACTGCGCCCGCAAGGCACTGGCCGAGCCCAACGTCATTCTGCAGCACAGGCTGTCGGCGTGGACCTATATTTGTATTGCGTACTCCAACGACCTGTACAGCCGCGATGACTTCAACCGTGCCTACGCCGAGCGCGAGAAACTAAAGCGCGAGAACGGCCACGATGACACCTTTGGGACCATCGTCAACTACTTCTATGCCATGAAGAACGGCCGCTACGCCGAGGCCCTGGACATCGCCTCCAGCATCAAGAGCGGCAGCGACCGCCTGCAATTCATGTCCAAAGCCTACGCCAGCCTCGGCGACTACCGGCAGGCCTACCTCTACAAGAAGCGCCACATGGAATATCGCGACTCTATCAACACCGCCGAGGTGCAGCAGATGTCCTACGAGTACGCCACACAGATTGACGTGACACGGGCGGAAAACGAGGCCAAAAACCTGCGACTCTCCAAGCTGGACCTGCAAATACAGGCCGCCATAGCCATTTTCCTCATCACCCTCGCCTTCTTCATCTTCTACTATTTCCGCCGCCGCAAGCAGATGCGGGAACTGCGCCACGCCTACAACCAACTGGCTGACACGACCACTGCCAAGGAGCGCATCGACAGCGAACTGCGCATCGCACGCGACATCCAGATGTCGATGGTGCCCCGCACCTTCCCTGCATTCCCCGACCGCCGCGATATCGACCTTCACGCCGCCATTGTGCCCGCCAAGGAAGTAGGCGGCGACCTCTATGACTTCTTCCTCCTGGACGACCGTCTCTACTTCTGCGTGGGCGACGTCAGCGGCAAGGGCATCCCCGCCTCGCTCACCATGGCTGTTGCCGTCAACCTGTTCCGCACTGTCGCCAAGGAGGGATTCCCCCCAGAGGTCATTGCCACCAAACTGAACGATACGATGTCCGTCAACAATGAGAACGCTGTCTTCGTCACCATGTTCATCGGCATCATTGACCTCAAGACCGGCCACCTCGACTATTGTAACTGCGGCCATAACGCGCCCGTCTACGGCGAGCGCCGCATGCACACCGCACAGACCGTATTCAGCTTCCTCGACGTCGAGTCCAACGTCCCCATCGGACTCTGGCCCGACTACACTTTCGTCGGAGGCCACCTCGACGACATCCGCGGCAGTTCGCTCTTCGTCTATACTGACGGCGTCAACGAGGCCGAGAACCACATGCAGGAGCAGTTCGGCGAGAAGCGTATGCTCCGTGTACTCCGCGAGTCCACACAGCCCTTCGGCGAGCGTACCCCCAAGACACGCTCCCACTTCCTCATAGACGAAATGAAATGCGCCCTCGACGCCTTCGTCGACGGCGCCGAGCAGAGTGACGACCTCACCATGTTCTGCGTCAGCATAAAATAGGGGTGAGGGCTAAGAATTAGGCGTGGTTCTCGCAGGGAATCCAAAGCCAGAAGGTGGAGCCACGGTCTTCGCCAGCGCTGATAACGCCGATGTCGCCTCCACAACTATCGGCAATCGACTTACAAATGGCTAGTCCCATGCCTGTGCCCTGTACAAACTCGTTGAGCTTGACGAAGCGGTCGAATACTATCTTTTGTTTGTCCTTAGGAATACCTATGCCGGTGTCCTCGCAGTAGAGGTACATGCCATGCTTCTCGTAGCGGTAGCCCAGTCGGACATAGCCCTGTTCGGTGAACTTCACGGCATTGGTGACGAAGTTGGTGAGCACCTGCTGGATGCGCTCGAAATCGAGCGTGGTGACGAAGGTATCGTAGGGATTCTCCTTGATGAACTTCAGCTCCTTGCCTTGCACGCGCTGCTGGAGGGTCAGGCAGATGTCGTCAAAGGCAGTGGCAAAGTCGATGGTTCCGGGTTTGATGGTGAGCGTACCGCCGCTGATGGACGAGGCCTCGATGATGTCGTTGATGAGTCGCTGCAGCATGTCGCTGGAGTTTCGGATGATTCGGACGTACTCGCCACGCTCAGGATTGTCGCCCAGCGTGTCGAGGACGCTGGTAAATCCGGCGATGGCGTTCAGTGGCGTGCGCAACTCGTGGGTCATTGACGCCATAAAGCCACTCTTCAGCCTAACACTCTCGTCGGCCAACGTGGTGACAGCCTGCAACTGTCGGCGGGCCTCCTCGATCCTGGTGTTATCGACGATGATGCGCATCCTGCCGTCGTCGCCTTGCTCTAAGTGGCGGTCGCTATGTTCCAAGAGGAAGGCCAGAGTCTGCTTCTTACGCTCAATATCGGTCATGATGGCCTGCACCTCCTTGTCGTGCAGATGGCGGTCGTGGTCGCGGTTGCGGTCATCGGTGATGTCGAGCGCGGTAATGAAGTAGTTGCAGATCTCGCCATCGCTATTGAACAGCGGCAGGATATAGAGCTCTATGTAGCGATTGATACCCATCTCGGGGTATTCCATGTGCTGGCAGATGAGCAAGTCATTGCGGTTGTCGGGCGAGTAGATGTTGCGGAACAGCGGGACATCGAACATGCAGACGGTCTCCCAGAATCGCTTGTTCTCGGGATTCTCATCGGTCATGCTGCAGAGTTCCCGCATGTTATCGTTGAGGTCCATGAGAAAGCCGTTTTTGTCGTAGAACGACATGGCGATGAACGGGATGTTCGACAATTGCTCGTACTTCTTGACGAGTTCGCGCTCGGCCTTATTCTCCTCGAGGTCGTGGGTGACGTCGTGGATGGCGTTGACGACATAGGCGGGATGCCCCTCGTTATCGAGCTCTAGGATGGCATGGCCATGGAAACTGAGCCAATGGGGGTCGTCGTCGGTGGCGCTGTTGAACAGCTTGTTCAGCACGAACTGGCGCTCACGGCCTTCGGTCAGGCGCTTCATCTTCTGGGTGAACTCTTGTTGCTGGCTGGGATGGATGTGGTTGGTGAATTCCTCTAATGTCAGGCCTTCATTGGGCAGTATCTGGCCGTACCTGTTGGTCATCCGGTCGTTCTTGATGTCATAGACCATAATGATGAAGTTGCCCATGTGCAGGGCCTTGTACATCATACCATTCAACTCCGTCGATTTGTGGGCGGCGCTCCGCACGTGGGCCTTCGCCAGCCGCGCGAAAAAGTAGCAAAGGGCCGTCAGTAGCAATACGGCGGCGATGATGTAATAGACGATTGGCGACGAGTGGTCGTGGACGCGCTCGGGATGGAACCAGCGATCCTGAATGGCAGCAATCTCGCCCCTCTGCTTCAGGCGCGAGTACTGGTCGTCTATCTGTTCAATCAATTGCCGGTCGCGGCCAATGATATGGATCTCGGAGATGGGGATGCCCACGTCGTTAAGCGCGATGCCCTCGAGGTTGAGTTCCTTGATTTTCCACTTCAACGGCTCCTCGCCCCACACGTAGTATTTGTAGTCGCCGTTGAGCACGCCCAAAAGTGCCACCTTGGGCGTCTGGAACTCCATACGGCTGTTGCGCATCGTATCGCCGTCCATGAAGTAGAAGGCAGAGTAATCGCTGGGCTTGAAGACGGCACCATCACGCTCCAACTGACTGAGCGACACCATACCGACGGAATCGGAGTGCGTGGCCACGCGGATGCGATTGTAGTTGACGATATTCTCCGAGAGGACGTAGGGCTCGCGACGGTAGCGGCGGGCATTGGCCAGGATGATGTCGGCATCACCGCGCTCGAAGGTCTTCAGGGCGATGCTCCAGTCTTTCATCACGAACCGGCAGGGCAGGTTCAGCTCTTTCATCACGGCCTGCATCACATCGATATTGCTGCCCGAGGGCTGCCCCTTGTCGTTCAGGAACTCATAGGGCGCCTTGTCCCAGTCGCAGACAATGATGACGGGCCGCTGATTGGTGTACGTGTCGGAGAGCTGCTGCGCCATTGACCTGATGGCAGTGGCACTGAGCAACAATATAATATAGGTATATAGACGTTTCATGGGCTAAGCGGTTTTCTTGCGTTTAATGACTGAGGCGTGACACGGAATCATGATGTAGATGGTGGTGCCCGACCCCTCTTCCGAACTGATTTCTAAGGTGCCGCCCATCTGGCTGACCAGCTCCTTGGTGATGGCCAGGCCCAGACCTTTGGTGTTGTGGGCACCGCCCAGTTCCTCCTTGATACGGATAAGCTCGGCCTCGGGGATACCCTCGCCCGTGTCATCGACCGAGATGATCAGTCGGCGGCCGATGTAGTCGTAGCGGGCCCTGACGGTGCCCCGCTTCGTATGCTGCGCGGCGTTGCACGTCACCTGTTCGATGACGTGGCCAAGGTTCTCGGCATCGATGTCAACGGTCAGTTGCTCGTAAGGATTCTCCACGATGTAGTTGGTGTCGGCATTCATGAATTTCATCCATCCCGTAGCGCACTGTGACTCAAACAACTCAGCGAAGTTCTGCGGCTGCCGGTTGATTTCGACCATCCGTGCCTCCAGGCGCGACAGGTAGAGGATGTTGTCAACGATGTGCAACAAGTAGTCGGCATTCTGCTGGATGACCTTACACAGTTCCGGCTCGTTGGCCGAAAAACTGTCGTCGTTGATTTGCGCCACGTGTTCAACTACAGCACTCATCGGAGTGCGAATCTCCTGCACCATGTTCTTTACGAAACTGTTCTTTGTATTCTCCACCTCCTGCACCTTTGCAGTTTGCAGATTCATTTGACGCTCAATCCAGTCCATCTCGCTAATGTCGCGCAGCATACCGCAGTACTCCATCACCTTACTATCGTTGTCGTGGCAGGGCTCTAAGCGGAAATACAGAATCAAGGGCCTTCCGCCCGTCGAGCGGAGGGTAGTCCTAATATTATATTCTATCACCTTGTCTTCATAATCGTCCATATCGCTCAACAGGCGCATGGCCTGTCGCTGTGACTGCTCGTCGACCAGTGTCATACAACGTGTCTGCGTCAACGCATGCTGGATGGTGTCGTTACCCCGGTAGATAGTCAGTGTGTGGGAGTCGGGCGAGTAGGTGACTTTACGGATGTCGGTATCGCCGATGGCGGCGTTGAGAATCTCGATATATTGTCGTTGCTCTTCGTGCAACGCGTCAATCTTCTTCTGGCTTTCCTGCTCCTGGTCTTTGCTGCTGACCGACGTGGTGATGTCGCGACAGAAGGCGAAAACACCCAACATCTCGCCGGCATCGTCGTGGATGGTCATCAGGCGGAACTCGGTTATCATGTCGTGGCCGACGGTCTGGGTGGCCTGGTATCCGTTCACGTCTTCCATATCCTGCATGTCGATGTTGAACATCGAATGGATGTCAACACCCTTTTCAATGATTTCCTCGGCATTGCATCCGAAGATGTCGCAGGCCTTGGGGTTGATGTTGACGAGCCGGCCGTCCTTGTTGAAGAGGATGATGCCCAAAATCGGGGTGTAGAAGATGGACCAGTAGCGTAGCGTACGCTCTGCATCGAGCCGCTTCTGCTGCTGTTCCTCCGTCACGTCCTTCTTGGTGCCGATGATGACGGCGGGGTTGCCCTTCTTGTCGCGGCTCAATACAGACAGCACGATGTGGTAGTCGCGGTCGTTGGTGTCACCACCTTCCGTGTCCTTGGCACGCAGGTTCAACTCTATCTCTTTCTCTTCCTCATCGGTCTTTCTGGTCTCAGCGAGTTTTTCTAAGGCCGACTTCAGACTGACGAAATCCTCGTGACTGTATCGCTGCGAGAATTCCTCCATCGAGTACGTGTAGGCCACCTGTCCGTTGTCGTTGTGCCAGGAGAACCGGTTCGTCTTGATATCATAGGTCCAGATGTGTACCTGACTGGTCTGCAAAATCAGCGCCAGACGATTGTTGCGCTTGACGTTCTCGAGTTTTATCTTCCGGTTTTGGATATGGTAACTGATGCCATAGACGGCCATGAAGACGAGTAGCAGCAGGCCGCCGCCCAGCAGATACCACAGTCCTTTCGACTCTTCCATATCCTGCCGCTCGGGATAGAACCACTTATCCTGCAAGGGTTGTATCTTTTCATTGGTATAGAGTTTTGTATAGGTCTCGTCGAGTTTGTCGAGCAGTTGTTGGTTGTTCGACATGAACTTGTACTCTCCATGAGGCATGTTGACAGGCGTCAGTTCAAGGTCGTCGATATGGTAGCGGTTCATCAGCCATTTTAGCGAAAGGGTATTCCACACAATCTGTCCCTCGCCCTTGGCGCTGACCTCCTGAATGGCTTCGCTCATGTCCCCGACGGGAATGGCATTCTCGCCCCACCCGTATTCCAGCATTAAGTGATAGACCAGCGAACTGTCGCAGACTATTACCTGATGATTGCTTAGGTCGCGGAAGCGCTTGATGACCACCTCTTTATTCTTCGGTGTCACCACGCTTTGGGTGAAGAGTGTGACAGCATTTTTCGAGAATTTTCCAAACTCGTCGTGGAATCCTACGGCCAGTCCCAGCATAAGGTCTGATTTCCCTTCCTTCAGGTCGCGGAAGGCTTCCGACGACGGTTTCAGCCTGATCACATAGGGAATGTCCAGCTCCTTCATGATGAGCCGAATCAAGTCGACGTTGAAGCCGTCGGGGTCGCCGTTGTCGTTCAGAAACGAGTAGGGCCACAGGTCCCATACATCTTCATAAATCAGCGGATTGTTCACTGAGAAGACCCGTGTGGTGTCCGATTGGGCAAATGCTACTGCCAATGAGAGATGTACAGAGAGCAGTAGCATCATTACTCTCTTGTACCATGATATTTTATGGCATGTGGTTTTATGCATATCGTACATCTGTTTGAAAAACACCTAAATCACTGCAAACGGTGCAAGCCTGCCGAGGCGCTGCCCGTTCTCGCACGCTTCGCGTGCAAAGATACAAAAAATCCAGCAAACTCCGTCTATTAATGACATTAAAAATGTGGTAAAATTTGGTTTCGCCCCATTTTTGCCTCAAAACACTTGTTGTAAAGGTACGACGAATACTCGACGAAGTGGTAGATAAAGAAGTATATCTATAAGAGGTAGGAAGTCAGGTAAATAAACTAGGTTTATTCGCGATGCGTCCGCCAGAACTGTTGTTGGTTTAAGGTTCCTGTGTGCGACGCATCGCTTTTTCATTTAAAGATGCGGCAGTTTGATGATTATTTATTAATTTTGCACCCAAATTTATTAGTTCGCAGCCCTGTTTTTCATAATAGGCGAGCATCTCTGGCAACTTCTTCAGGTCGTAGCTGGTGATACAGTCAGAGAGGACGTGCACCGTGTAGCCAGCTTTTCGCATGTTGAAGCAGGTGGACTTCACACAGCCGGTAGCATCAGCACCAGTAACATAGAACTCTGTGATTCCGTTTCCTGCAATGAACGTGGCAAACGCCTCACTCGTCAATGCGTTACTCTTTGTCTTCACAAAGATATTGTCTGAAACCACCTTCAGTTCTGGTGCCAACTCTTCGCCACGAGTACCTGGCTTGAAGGTACGTGTGCCGGCGGTGATGTTGTTGTGCTTGATATAGACAACTTGCATCCCTTTGGATACTGCCCATTCAATAGCAGCATTGATATTGTCAACAATGTCGCGGTAGTGTTTCGTGATGTCGTTTTGGATATCGATAACGACAAGTGCTTTTGTTTGCATATCTTATGTTTACTCAATCACGAAGCTACGCGGATAGAAATCGCTGTAGAAACGGCCATCGGTGGCGGTGAACTTCAGGACGCAATAGTTGGGATCGGTTACGCCCCCAGGGTAGTATTGCTCGTCGCCTTCACGCCAAATCATCTCCTTGCTCTTGGCATCTGTCAACACCTCCATTGTACCACGAAGCATTATGCCTTTAAAACCTTTTTCATCACAGAAATAGATGCTGGCCTTGGGATTGGCTTTGTAGTGGGCCACACGTAGCGAGAAGGTATTAGTGGTAAAATAGAACGTACGGATACCTTCTCGCTTACGTGGTGCCAGCATGGCCTTAGTGTAGGGATATCCCTCGTTGTCTACAGATGAGATGTAGGCTATGGGCAGCGAGTCGGCCATCTGGGCTATAAGCTCTTTCACACCTGCCAAAGCTGGATTGACCTTCATGGCCTCATCATTAGTAACATTCAGAGCTTTGCGCCAACGCTTCAGTTTTGGGAAGTACGTCTTCATCTGTCCAATATACTCCTCTTTTGTAATCGGATTGGGTAAACTCTCGTTCACGGCACCTACAAACTGGGCACAATGCTCTATCATTTCGTCCATCGTGCATTCCTGCAGGAACTTGCCGTCCTTATAGCAGTACATACAATAATCTTCGTTCTTACTACCATCGGCATTGGTGCCGAGAACCTCGTCAGTAAGCGGCATTCCGCAACTCTGACAAAAATTGACTTTTTCCATATTCGTTTTATGTTTTATTTGTTTGACGACTGCAAAATTACGAATAGTTGCCGATATCGCCAAATTTCTGGGATATTCTGCACGATTCTGTGACAGATGGTAAAAAAACTATGAAAAATGTTTTGTGGAATCAAGAAAAGAATGTATTTTTGCAACGAGAAAGTTTATGTTTTCGGTCGGAGTACATAAGTTTTCAATGCAGAGACACATGTTTTCAGTGCAGAAACATAAGTTCTCGGTGCGAAAACATAAAATAGTACGAAGGAGAAAGAAAAATTAATTGAGTATAAACAACAAAAGGAATATGGCAAAATACGTTTTACAGGAACTCCCAGGGGAGATGACCGATGGAAAGAAAATCGTATATCCAAAGATGCAGACTTACTCTCTGCACGACTACGAAACGGTGATTGAGCACATGCACGATTATGCCGGCAGCATCAGCGAAGGCATGATTCGCGCCGTCTTCGATGCGCTGATATCGGTAATGGAAAGTTGGATGCCTATGGGGCATAACATCAAGATTGACGGACTGGGCGTGTTCTCGCTGACATTGGGTTTCGATGAGTCGAGCCCGTCGGAAAAGGCAGAATTGAAGAATACCGCTGATGATCCGAAAACAAAATACAGGCACGTCTGCATCAAGGGTATCAACTTCAAGCCCGATCAGAAGCTGTTGCAGGCGTTGAACAAGGAGGCCACTTTCGAGCGTGGTGAGGCTGATGTTCAGGTGCCGCAGAAGACGAAGCTCAGCCTTGAGGAACGAATAGCAAGAGCCAAAGCCATTATCGCGAAGAACGGCTTCATGACACTCTACGACTATGCCAACGCTACCCACCAGAGTCGTTCTGTTGCCTCGAAAGACCTGCGACAGATCGTAGCCGACCCCACCTCAGGCATCACCACTCGTGGCAGCCATTCCCACAAAGTGTGGATAGTAGGAACAGAGTCGATGATAGTTTAGTAAAAAGTTTTCTTTTGAAAATTAAAATTTGTTTTCAGAGAAAATTGTAACTTGCCAATATTTAGGTAGTTTGGTTGCCTTATTTGCCCACGCGGCATATTTATCGTATTGGTATTCTACGTTTTATGAGTTAAACCGTACAAATGAATTTGGGAAATAGAAAGGAATTTAACATTCTCATCCCTTTAGTTCATTGACAGGTCTTCCACAAACTCGCTCTTCACTCAGAAGAGTATCATCATCTGTTCTGCATTATGCGGTGCAAAGATAACTATAAATTACGAGATAGCAAAGAAAAATAGAAAAAAAAGTTCTAAAAAAATAGAAATATTTATCGATTTTCTTTTGAAATTCAAAATAATTATGTAATTTTGCAGCGAATATGAGAATAGTATCACATAGACGATTAGTTGAGTTCTATAGTTCGGAAGGACATGGAGACGCTCAGGCTGCACTTGAACGATGGTATAACATCGCAGAAAAGGCAGAGTGGAAGAACCTGTCGGATATCAAGGCAGATTTCCCCACAATAGACTACGTTGGAAACCAACACTATGTCTTTGACATCAGGGGCAACAAATATCGTCTGGTAGTGGTCGTAAAATTCACAATCGGGCATATCTTCATCCGATTTGTGGGAACTCACAGTGAATACGATAAGATTGATGTTTCAACGATATAATAAAAGGAGGTACGAATATGGCAAAGATTACTAAAGAACAATACGAGTTTGCATTGGCACGGATTGAGGAACTGTTGCCAATGGTGGATGACAATACACCTGCCAACGACCGCAATGCTGTGGAGTTGACAATGATGTCGGATGTTGTCATTGACTATGAGAAGGAACACTATCCCATAGGCAAACCTACCGTAGCCCAGTTGATACAGCTTTCGTTGGACGAGAAGAATATGAGTCAGAAGCAGTTGGCTACTGAGATAGGGGTTAGTCCTTCACGCATAAGTGACTACGTCTCAGGTAGGGCAGAGCCTACGCTGAAAATTGCCCGTCTGCTCTGTGTCACTTTAGGAATAACGCCAGCTGCAATGTTGGGATATTAAACAACAGTAAACCTAAAGGGATAAAGATACGATTATGTACATTCTGAAAATTACAGCCTCGTAATGTTTAACCGAGACGACATGAGACAGAAATCCATGTCGCCTCATAACATTTACGAGACAATGAGTAGAAGTAGAAAGCAAATGCCTGGCAGCACTTGGTGTTGCTGTAAGTCGCAGAAGAAAAGGAAAGCAGGCAAGTAGCCGCAAGTTTCGCCGTAAGGCGCATGTATTATTACATCAGGGAAAAGATCATCTTCTTCCCTTTAAGTCCTTCGAGGTGATGCGCTCTTGGGATTTAGGTGGTGATGGAAAAGCCTTCTTTGGATTCCATCCTGAAGAAGAGTGGTTCGTCAAGTTGATGAGAAAGTGATTTGTGTAAAAAAAGTATAACTGCTGTTTGCTTTATTGCGTGGCAAACAGCAGTTATTATTTGTCTCTCCTGATAGATCGTATTTAAACGAATCAAGAGCTGTGTTGTAGAATTCCTCTTTCTCTACCACAGGCTATTGCTATAGTTCCACCAATAAATTGACCTGTTCGAATATGTTGTGTAAGATTCATCAGGATTCTCGCGCCAATGCCTGCGTTCAATAGCGTCAAGATTCTCGTCGTTTATTCTGAAATCATCATTATTGGATAGTACTTCCCAATCCTCATGAGTTTTGTAATCCTTGTCATACTTTTCAGTCTTGATAACCCCACGCTTAAGCTCTTCTGACAACAACTCAACAAGTTCTTCTTTATTCAAGCACTTAATACGGTCAACCAATGGTACACCTTTCGTAGTTATCGTGTATTTATCACCCGCCATAAGTTTCAGGATATACGACCCAACACAAAATTGTATTCTCTTGCGTTTATAATCATCATGGGTTTCTGCAAAGTTAGTGATAACTTTAGCAAGATCACCACCTTTCTGCACAAATCCTGCAAGCCGAATAAGCTTCTGATCCATAGTCAACCAGTTCGCTTCATCACCAGAATCATCCCAATATTGGTTAGTCTCTATAAGACCCTCGTATTCATTAAGTGGAAGGTCAAATGGTGTCTCGTACTTCATAATTATTCATTTATTGTTCATCAATCTCTATTTCTTGGGCATTTTCATCCCATTCCATATGCTTACCATTTCTTACAAGTGTAAAATCAGATGGTTCTGCAACAAACCTTCTCCAGTTTTGGCATTCCATCAAGAACTCCTTCCATTTTAATGCTGTATCACACATCCATGAAAAGATTTCATTTTGGGATTCTTTGGATTCGAGATCTTCAAACTTTTTATATACACAAACAGAAGAAGATTTTTTCTTTTGATTTCTTTCATTCCATTCTATCTCAGAATGAAATGTTTTTGAAATATTCTCTTCATTTGCACGCAACCTCGAATAAGATCTCTCATCATCTGGAAGATATATGCCAGTTCTTACCATTCCCTTTGACTTCAATATGCTCAAGAATACATACCCATCTTTAATATAAGGCACATGTAGATCATAGCTGACTTGTGGATAAGGCTTGCGTTTGGTATTGAAATTATCTGATGAAAAGAAATGATAGGGGATACTATCTGCATAACTATTAAATTCGTTCCAAAAGTCTATTAGGAATTTATCATTTTCTGACCACTCCCGTATGGATTCTTTTGGCGATGGACTAACCACCACTTTAAATCGTGGAGCAAGAGTTTCTTGGTTTATTATGAACAACTGGATTTCAACGAGGTAAAAATCCATGTTGTCATCAGTTCTTCTGTTTAGCCATTCTACTGCCTTACGATATTCTTCTGTTGCTTTTTCAACAATCCATATGACAACAGCAGCTTCTTTTCTCCCAGCAGAATAAGTTACGATCTTACCTAGATGTTCATGATTTGTAGCTTCTAACTGATTTTCTATGATAACTTCAACTCCTTTGTTTGCATCTTTAAGTTTAGCTACGATATCTGCTCTTTTACTTCCAACAGATACTTCACATATGGGATCTATTATATCCCCAATCCCAATTTCTTTGCTAAGCATACTAAGTCCCTTATCGGCAACCCAATGAGTAAAGTGATGTGCCTCATGGGGCCAAACTTCCCTTAGATTATCAAATCTTTCTAGTTCTACTAACTTATAGTTCATAACTACTTATATATTTTGGTTACAAATTTATAAAATAATGAAGTATTATAATATACGTATAGGTAAAATTTAAGATTTCTTATAACACCATCTGGACAATGAAGGTTTTGTGGCACCATTCGCATTTCTTAACTATTTCCATATGTCATAATTATGTATGTTATTATTCATCTTGTCTGTCCAAATGTGTCCAACTGTGTCCAATGGTGTCCAATGTGTGCCACGTGAGGACATCGGTTAGCAATCCAATGGTGTCCAATGCGTGCCAGTCGGAGACATTGACTTAGCATGTGCCGACGTTGGGATTTTCCCAAACGTACAAATAACGTACAAAATTGAGCAAAAAAAATATCACCAACGATTAACGCTGATGATATTGCGAGTGTGGAAATGCTTGATAGTAAACGGTTTATGTCATATCGAGTAATATCGAGTGATAACCGTTAATCGCATTCTACTTTCCCACGCAGAATCTACTTTCCGACGCAGAATGTAAAATCTGCAAATATAAGTAGTTGATAATCAGCGCATATTCCTCTAATTACGGGGGGCTGATACTATGCTGAGGGACGGAGGAGGGACGGAAAATATACAAAAATCTGCAAATGAAGCTACCGTCAAAAATAAAATATACAAACATCTGCAAAGACGTTTTTACAGTTCTTTGTATATTTACATTCGTTAACACGGATTTTTGCACATTTTTGTATTCTCTGTGAAGCGAGTGAAGTGCGACTTCCAATTTCTGTCCCTTTAGGTACATTTATCTTTGCAGTTCTTTGTATATCTTTGTAATCTGACGAAAATGGGCGCATTTTATAACTCAAAATTGGCTTGTTAAAAAGTGTCAACACTGTTTTTGTCCCTCCGTGATATATCAACCCATTTTACGGATTTAGCAGATTTTTCGCTTTAATGTCGGTAAGTCACTGAGATATTGGTTTTATTGTCAGATGTCGCTCGTAGCGGGCGGGCTTGACCTGATAGCCGGGCAGCACATAGCAGGCCGTACAGCCTACGCCTGTGGTGTTGTAGTCCAGGTTCAGGGTGATGCCGTCCTGCTTTTGCAATTGGTAGGTATATACCGCCTTCGTCAGGTTGTCGGTGCTGTAGTGGTAGGCGTTGAAGTTGAACGGCTCATCCATCGCAAAGCGCAGTCCCAGTCCTGATTTATTGCTCATGGCAAGCCAGCGGTTGTCGCACCGCAGGCCGCAGTCCTGTGGAATGAGGTAGGGTTCGAACATATCGTCCACATTGTTCTCATAGATGCCGATGGCATAGCCAGTCTTGCGGTCTGGATAGTTCTCCTCAGGTCCACGGCCGTACCACTTCACCTGTTGCAACGGGTCGATGAGCGTCATGGTCAGTCCGATGCGGGGCAGGAGAGCAGGCATCGGGCCTTCGGGCTCAAGGATGTGATGCAGGGCGATGGTTCCGTCGCCGTTGATGCGGTATTCATAGACCTCAGAGAAGCCTGAATAGCGCAGGCCGGTGATATAGGCATCGAGCGATGTGTTGACGGGTGCCCCGAATTGTGAGAAACAGCGTACGTTGATATACACCTGACCGTTGGCTTCGAAGGCCTGACAAGAGATGGGGATGCGGGTGATGGCATCCAGGTTGTTGCTGTAGAACTCGTTGGCTATCTGCCCGCCGTTCCAGGGCTTGCGGTTGTTGTAGGTGATGTTCCATTGATCCCAGCCGTCAACTTCAAGTGCCAACGGTGCACGCCAGACGTTCAACTGCATTGGCGACTTGAGCAGTTCCTGTCCGCCCTGTCGGATGCTGAAGAGTTGGCCGTCGGGTGTGAAGGTGTAGGAGAAGCCTTCTCCGCTCACGGTGATGGAGTCGTTTGTCTGGCTCAACACAGCCTTCCCAACGGTTTTGTCAGACGGTGTGGCCAACTGTTGCCAAGGCAGTTCCAACTGGTCCCACGCAGCCACGTGCCCCTTCTGCGCCCATAGCTCGTCGGCCTTCAGCGCGCTGGTTATCGTCAGTCGGTATTCGCAGCCCGGCTTGATGGCCGGACGGCTGTAGGGTAGGGTGATGATTTTCTTGCTGAGCGGCTCCACTTCAGGAGTGATCGTGCCCTGCTGCAGGCACACGCCGTCCTCGTAGAGTTCCCATGTCATATTGTAATAAGAGGTGTTGAGGAAATGGTTCCTGTTCCAGATCTCTACCGTACCATTGTCGGCACTCAGCAACCGGCATGATACGGGCTGGGCCGATTTCTTCATCTGATAGATTTCCGGCTGTACGGTTCTGTCGGGCCATATCGTACCGTAGGTGCGGGCGCCGATGCCGTAGCTGAAATAGGAGCCTTCTTGTTGCTCTGTCTCGAAGTCGAGATTCAACAACTGGCCCGAATTGTCGGCAATGACGACATTATCCATCAGCGCATCGCAGATATACACATGGGTGTCCTGTCCATGGGTCTGTTCATTGCGGCCGATGTTTACAGGGAACGGGGCGTTGATGATGTTGCCCTGAGCCTCCATCTGTGCCACCTCTGTCTTGTCGATGCTTACTGTCATCTTCTTACCGTCGTAGCAGGCTTCCACATGGTGCCATTTGTTCTCCCAGTTGGCGGGCAGTGGTGCCGATAGTTCGTACTTGTGGTTGGTGGCCGCAGGTCTTCTACCGAAGGGGAATGCCTTGGGCTCGCCTTCTGAGGCTGGTGCCTTGTCGGTGTTGATGTAGAACACCAGCTGCTCCTTACCGTTCTGCTGAACGCCGAACTGCCATTCACCCTTGGTCACGAATGAGCCGCAGGAACTGATGAGCTTGCGGGGATAGACATCGAAATGGACGTTCAGGGTGTTGCCGGTCAGTTCCAGACAGTCATCTCGATACACCTCCACCCACTCATCGTGGCCGCTCAGGTCAATCACATGATTTTTTCGGTTACGGCTGTCGGCCACTAATTTGGCATTGCCCATGATATGCGCCATGACATCGTGGCCTGATTTGTCCTTGAGCCTACGTGCAGGCTGGGTAAGTCCAGGCGACACGAAGTCCCATACGGCACCGCCGATGCAGCGCTCATGGGTATAGACGGCGCGCCACATCTCGTCGAACATACCGCCGCTGTTGCCGGCTACCGATATATACTCATCCATGAACGACGGGCGCACGTCACCGTCACCGTGTTTTCCCACCCTGAGGTCAAGAGCCAGGGCAGTAGGGTAGCGTGGACCGATGATATCCTCTGCGGGATGACTGTAGGCATTGCCACCGTACATCCACCAGCGGGTGTGGTCGTATTTGCGCCCTTCGGCAATCACCTCGCCGATGTTAGGACCCTCGCCGCTCTCGTTGCCAGCGCTCCAGAAGAGTACCGCAGGCTGGTTTCTGTCACGCAGCACCATGCGGCGCACACGTTCACGATACATCGGTATAAATCGTTTGTCGCCAGAAACCCATTCGGTGGCATGTGCCTCTACGCCTGCCTCGTCGATGATGTACAGTCCATAGCGGGCGGCATATTCCAGATAGCGCGGTACGGGGGGATAGTGGCTGGTGCGCACACCGTTGAAGCCAAACTGCTTCAGGATGGTCATATCCTTCTTGACCAGTTCGTCGTTCACGGCATGGCCGTTGTCGGGATCCTGCATATGTGAACACTGGGCATTCACCTTCAGCGGCTTACCGTTGAGATAGAACACGTTGTTGCGCATCTCAGTCTCCTTGAAGCCCACATCCTGACGGGCATCCTCAGGCGTGTTTTCTGATAGCCGCTTGCCGGTGGCAGCATCCACGAGGTACATCTTGAGGTTATACAGATTTGGTGTCTCTGCCGTCCATTTCAAGGGGTTGCTGATATGCTTACTCATGTTCAGCATCAATGTGCTGCTACCGTTGGCGAATGTTGCCGCCTGACTTTCCAGTCGTGCCACCTCTTTTCCATTGGCACCGGTCAGCACGGCCTGCACCTTAAGGGGAGTCGTAATTGGCTGCTTGTCATAGCTTCTGACGCTTACCTCGATGTTCAGGTCGGCATCTCGGTAATCCTTGTCCAGATCGGTGGTCACATACCAGTCGAACAGACGGGTCTTGGGCGTGGCATAGAGATAAACATCGTCGAAGATACCTGCCAGGCGCCAGTAGTCCTGACCCTCGAGATAAAAGCCGTCGCTGTATTTGATGACCTTCATGGCCAGCGTGTTACGGCCTTTCTTCAGATACTTTGTAATATTGTACTCGGCAGGCTCCTGAGCTCCCTCGTTGTAGCCCACTTCCTGACCGTTGATCCACAGGAACGATGCCGATGCCACCTTCTCAAAACGCAAAAAGATCTCCTCTCCATTCCAGTCGGAGGGAATAGTGAAGGTGGTGCGGTAGGCGCCTGTTGGGTTGTAGTCGCGTGGTGTATTGGGCGGGTCGGCCTTGAATGGCGCCGACACGTTGCGGAATAGTGGGTCGCCATAACCCCTCATCTCCCAGTTTGAAGGCACATCGATGGTGCCCCACTTGGCATCTGAGAATTTCTCCTCGAAGAAGTTGTTCGGTATCTCCTGAGGTGTATTGCCGTAAAAGAACTTCCACTTGCCGTTGAGCAGAACGTGATGTCCCGGGATGTAATAGGCACGCGATTCTTCCTGTCCATATTCAAACACGTCAAGGTTTTCAATGTAATGATATAGGTCGTCAAACCCTCTCGTTTTCTCTGTCTGTGCCATAGCACCTATCCATGCGCACAACACCATTGAAGCAAATACAACTTTTTTCATGAACTTCACAAAACATATTAAGAATTTTGGCAAAAGTACTTTATTTTAATGTAAATTCGCTAAATTTGCAGCAATTATTAAATAAGTTTAGGAAATTTGGCTATGTCATATTATGGACACTCAGATGATTCTGCCGAAGAAGACAGCGTTGTTGTTAGAAATCAAACAAATTAACAAGTAATATATGACTTACAAAAACATTCTTCTCATGGCCGGTTGTGCGCTCTATGCAGCAGTCCAGGCTCAAGTGACTATCGATATCGACGCTCAGCAGCGCGGACCGAAGGTGAGTCCGATGCTCTATGGCATCTTCTATGAAGACATCAACCACGCAGCCGACGGCGGTATCTATGCCGAACTGATACGTAACCGTTCGTTTGAGGACGGACCTCGCTATGGTGCACCAGCCGATATGCAGGGATGGTCAACCTATGCAGCAGCCCCGTCGCAACTCACGGCAAGACTCATACAACCCACGAAAAAGACACCACTGCTTAACAGTGTGCAGCACAACGCCCTGGCACTCGACATCAAGGCTTCGCCCACGATGCCCGTCTGTCTGGTAAACGAGGGCTTTTGGGGCATCAATGCCGTACGGGGACGCTGTTATCGTCTGTCGTTCTGGGCAAAGACTCTGAAATACCAAGGCACCGTGAAAGCCACGCTCTGCTCGAAGGACGGCTCACAACTCTATGCTGAGACCGTGGTCAGCCAATTCCCTGCTGTTAAGGCCCAGGGCTGGACGAAGTACGAAGCCACCCTCACCGCCAACGACAACGATCCGCAGGCGCAGTTTGCACTGGTGTTCGACGGCGTGGGGCAGGTGCAGATAGACATGGTGAGCCTTTTCCCGCCCACCTTCAAGAACCATGAGAACGGCATGCGTCCCGATCTGGCTAACATGCTGTGGCAGCTGCACCCGAAATTCATGCGTTTCCCCGGAGGTTGTTTCGTGGAGGGGCAGGAGAGTCCAGACAATGCTTTCCGCTGGGAACGTACCATCGGTCCGATTGAGGAGCGTGAGGGGCACTGGAACGTGAACTGGGGCTATCGCACTTCCGACGGACTGGGTTACCATGAATACCTGCAGTTGGCCGAGGACTTAGGGGCCAAGCCGCTTTATGTGGTGAATGTGGGAATATGGCATGGGGGCATGACTCCTTATGACAGCATCCAGCCGTGGATCGACGAGTGCATGAATGCCTTGGAGTATGCTAACGGTCCCGTCACATCGAAATACGGTGCTATGCGTGCCAGGAACGGACATCCGGAGCCTTTCGGAATAGAATATTTGGAGATAGGTAACGAAAACAACCAGCCGGACCCTCGTCAGCAGAGTGACCACTACTACGAGCGCTACGAACAGTTCTACAAGGCCATCCGCTCTAAATATCCCGAGATGAAGATCATCGGCAACGTGGTGGCATGGGGCGACGACAACCCCAAGTGGAATAGCAAACTGTCCGTTGACCTGCTTGACGAGCACTACTACCGCTCACCTGACTGGTTTGCCGCGGCATTCCACAAGTACGACAGCTACGACCGCCAAGGCCCAAAGGTTTATGTGGGTGAATATGCAGTGACCAACGGCTACGGCAAACTGGGTAACATGAATGCCGCTTTGGGTGAAGCCGTTTATATGATGGGCATGGAGAACAACTCTGACGTGGTGGAACTTGCCTCGTATGCCCCCATCTTCGTCAACGAGAACGATGCCCGCTGGCGTCCCGATATGATCCGTTTCAGCAGCAGCCGTGTCATGGGTACCCCGAGTTACTATGTGCAGCAACTTATGCCACAGCATCTGGGTTCACAGGTGGTAAAGGTGGAGCAGAACGATCCCTTTGAAGGAATGGTTAGAAAACCGCTGACACCGAAGCATAGCCGTGTGGGATTCGGAACATGGAACACACGCGCCACGTTCGAGACCAATAAGGATATGGATTATGTCTATGGTGACTGGCAGAAGGAGGGTAACACTGTGCGGCAGACAGGCCATAAGGATGCCACGCTCTGCATAGAGAAGAGCATCATCGACAGCGACCACTACACCTGTAAGTTCCGTGCCCGCAAAGATGAGGGGGCTGAAGGCTTCATCATCATCTTCAACTATGTGGATGAAAAGAATTATTGTTGGGTGAACTTCGGAGGATGGACAAACTCACAGCATGCCATAGAGCAAATTAGCAATGGCGGAAAGCTGCTGACCGCAAGTAAGCGAGGACATATCGAGTCTGGACGCTGGTATGATGTAACCCTTCAGGTGGCAGGAGATAGCGTCAAGGCATGGCTCGACAACGAACTTGTCTTCGACACGGTCTTGAAGCATGATGAAACGAAAGGAATCTTCTCGTCTGCCACTATCGACGATGCCACAGGTGAACTTATCGTAAAGGTAGCAAATACCAGCGATGTCGCAACAACCGCCAACGTCAACCTCAAGAATTTCACACCGGCATCAGCCCGAGTAGTACGCTTGGCAGCCAACGATGGTATGGAAGAGAACACGCTCGATGCCCCTACCACCATTCACCCTGTGGAGCAGTTACTCTCCCCAGAGAACAATAGCGTTCAGTTTGATGTACCTCCATACTCGCTGAACATCATTCGGCTTACAGCTCCAGCCAAGCCCTAACAAGCGTTAGAGAAATAAATAACGTCAGTTGAAATAGATCAAAATACTTTCCTTGTGTCTCCCTCTTATGGGCTGTCCCTTCGATGGCGTTTTGGTACTTTCTCATGGTGTATCACCTTTGTTCCAAATATCGCGTTTTTAAGGGCGTTTTTATTATCTGTTTTACACTCGCGGTAGAAATACTGTGCAAAAATAGCTCGAAAAACTGGTACAAACAAATATGCAACTTGAAGTGTTAAAATACAAAAAGTCCCTCATTTTGAGGGACTTAGTTCAAATTACTCCAAGTTGCTCAGAGTTGTTTATAAGGGGTCACTTGCCCACGCAGAAGTGCTTAAAAATGTTGCCAAGGACTTCATTGGGGGTTATCTGGCCGCCAGTGATTTCGGCTAGGGTGTCGAGGGTCAGGCGCAGGTCCTCTGATAGCAGGTCGCCGCTTAATTGCATCTGCAATCCGTAGATGACGCGCTGCAGGTGTTCGTTGGCGCGAATCAGGGCGTCGTAGTGGCGGGCATTGGTCACGATGACATCGGCATCGGTAGTCTTGGGAGCAGCATTAATCAGTTGCTGACGAAGCTGATCGAGGCCAACACCAAACTTGGCTTGGAACTGCTCGGTCTTGTTCTCGATGCGTATGACGGTTTGGTCATCGCGCACAGGTACATCTGGATAGGATGTTCCTGGCTCTGTCATCATAATGATGATAAGGGCACGCTGTGCTGCAGCAATGGAACGGTCGATACCCATCAACTCAATCTGGTCGTCAGTATGACGGATACCTGCAGTATCGATGAATCGGAAGGTGATGCCACCCAATTGGATGGTGTCCTCGATAGCATCACGTGTGGTGCCTTGAATGTCGCTGACAATGGCGCGCTCTTCGCCTACAAGGGCATTGAGCAGCGTAGACTTTCCAACATTTGGCGCGCCAATGATGGCTACAGGGATGCCGTTCTTGAGGGCGTTGCCAGTATGGAACGAGTCGGCCAGACGGGTGATATGCTGATGAATGGTCTGGGTAAGTTCCATCAGTTCGCTACGGTCAGCAAATTCCAGGTCTTCGTGGTCAGAGAAGTCGAGCTCCAATTCGAGCAATGATGTGAGCTTGAGCAGCTGATTGCGCAGTTGGGTCAGCTTAGAAGAGAAATGGCCTCGTAGCTGACTCATGGCTATCTGGTGAGTGGCCTGATTGGTTGAGGCTATGAGGTCGGCCACAGCTTCGGCCTGACTTAAGTCCATCTTGCCGTTGAGGTAGGCTCGCTGGGTGAACTCGCCAGGGCCAGCCTGTCGGCATCCATTCTCTATGAGCAGGGCCAGTACCTTGTTGAGGATATAGCGCGAGCCATGGCAACTAATCTCCACACTGTCTTCGCCCGTGTAAGAGTGGGGGGCACGGAAGATGCTCACCATCACCTCGTCGATGACTTCAGAGACCTCCCCTGGCCCCTCCTGTAGGAGGGGGACGATGTGACCATAGTGGATAGTGTTAGCAGGGTAGGACATAACGTCGCCCTTGCCACGAAATACGTGAGAAAGAATCTCAAGCGACTGTGGGCCTGAGATTCTGATTATTCCGATTGCGCCACCTGGAGCCGTGGCTAGTGCGCAGATTGTATCGACTGACATTAAACGTTAAACATTAAACATTAAATTCTCTCGAGGACTTTTTCGATTAGTGTGTCAATAGAATTCTTGTACTCTGTGTTCATCTTTTGGGCGTAGCGGTTAGCTATAACCATACAACAAGTCATGGCACGATGGCCCAGCAGTGATGCCATGCCAGCCAAAGCCGACGACTCCATCTCGAAGTTACATATTTTTATGCCATCGTACTCAAAGTTCTCTATCTTCTCGTTCTGCTTGGGATCCTCAATATTAGCGCGGAGCACACGGCCCTGAGGACCATAGAAGCCACCACACGAGATGGTGTAGCCACGAACCATATCGTCCTGAGCAATGCGGTCGATGAGTTCGGCATCGGCTACCGATACGTAGGGCGCACCTTTAATAGGATTCCACTGCATGTGCTGCTTGAAAGCCTCCTCGAGCTTAAGGTCGCATACCTTGTTGCGGTCGGCATAATAGTTGAGCAAGCCGTCGAAACCGATGCTCTTAACCGATGCTACGAAGCAACCTGTTGGGGTGTTGGGCTGCAGTCCGCCACAGGTACCAATGCGTACCATGGTGAGGGTGCGATGCTCAGGTTTCTCTTCACGGGTGTTATAATCAATGTTGGCGAGTGTATCGAGCTCGTTGGCTACGATGTCGATATTATCGCAACCGATGCCGTGACTCTGCACGGTGATACGCTTACCTTTATACATACCAGTGATGGTGTGAAACTCACGGCTCGAAACCTCGCACTCTTTTGAGTCGAAGTGGGCAGCAACGGTGTCAACACGGGCAGGGTCGCCTACCAACACCACTCTATCAGCCAGTTGCTCTGGCTTGAGATGCAGATGGAAACATGAACCATCAGCATTGATAATCAGTTCGGATTCAGGAAAATTCTTCTTCATAGACTTGTATTCTTTTGTTAATGAGTTTTACTTTTAATTTCTGCATTACGTGTGGCCTTGTCGAGTTGCTTAACGTTAGCGTTCAACTGCAGAGCCTCGTCTTCAAGTTTAAGTATCTCGCTCTTCATTTGTTTGCGCTCACTAGCATTAGCCAAGTGATACTTATGGCGCAACTGGTCGAGCCGAGAATTTGCAATATCGAGTGAGTGTTGCTCTTTTAATAGTCTCTGATACAGATTCTTTGCCTCTTTTGAATGAAGCTCTACTGCAGATTCTGCATCGCCAGTGCTAACAAGCTGACCTGGGATGCCTTGGTCTGCATATTTTGCCTTTATTCTTTCGATGGCAGCTTTTCGCTCAGTACCATTGCCCCATGTGTCGGCTATGCGTGCGATATCTGAGAACTTGCGAATCTGCTCTTCAGAATATTTAGAAATGTCGTAAGTTTTACGAGTGTCTGATGGAATGAAGATATAGATGCACACCTTGCCTGCAGGCTGACGGCGATCACTGGCAAAGTAGCCTATACGGTTGGCTTCGTCGATGGCATACATATAGTCGTTAGCCTCAGAATTGAATGGCATACCGATATTCTCTGGTTTCAAGAAACTGCCGCTACGTGAGTCGTAGCGAGTTACAAAGATGTCGTAGCCGCCAATACTTTCTTCGCCTTTACCTGCAAAATAGAAGGTAAGACCATCGCTGAGCATAAAGGGGTAGGAGGCTTCGTCGATGCCCTCGCTCAAACCTTGAAGTGGCTGGGGCTTGCTCCATTCGTCGCCCAGTTTGTCGGCTGTATACAGTTGCTGCTGGCGACCATCGGGCTGGCTGAAATACACCTTGTTGCCCATCTCGTTGAGATAGAGGGTGCCTTGCAACTGATTGCGGAAAAATGTGCCTGTATTCATCAGTTGGCCGCACTCTGACGACAGACGGATGGATGCCAGAAATTTATCCTTACTGGTTACGATGCTGTCGATGATGATAATCTGTTGGGTCATCTCGCGCATATTAGTGATGCGTGGGTCTTCCTGTGGCTCTTCTACTACAGGTGCTGGCTTGGGTTTAGTAACACGTTTACGTTTCTGTGCTGTCATTGGTAACGACAGCAGTGTAGCCAGTAAAAGTATCGTAATCTTATTCAGGTTCATATTTATTCTTCTATCAGTTTGTTGTCAGCATTTAGCGCATTCCACATGCTATAGCGAGCTTCTGGGTTCATGCGTTCTATTGCGTCGTAGATTTCCTTGATATCTGCACGATGCGAGTTGGTCTCGTAGGGGCAAATTTTTTGTTGTTTCTGATATCCCTGCAGTGCTGCGTAAGTCTTGATATCCTTTTCCTCAATCATACAGAGCGGACGGATGATAGACAGCGGCATCTTGCGCATTTTGAGCAGGGCTGGCATGGTGTCGAACCTGCCTTGAAAGGTGAGGTTCATCAATGTCGTATGCAGCAGGTCGTCTTGATGATGCCCTAAAGCAATCTTGTTGCAACCAAGCTCTTGGGCCAGATTGAACATCTGTTTGCGACGGTTCCACGAACAGAGGAAACAGGGTTGTTTCTGTCGACGGGCGTCCTTGCCAGTCTCGACTGAACCTACCTCAAATCTCGTGGTGCGAACGTGAAGCGTTACGCCCAGATCGTCGCAGAACTGCTGCAGATAGCTGGTGTCGGTTTCGTAGTGGATGTTCTCCATCCTGACGTGTAGCGCATCAACCTTGAATCGTGGGTGAGAGATGCGCGAGCGACAAGCCAGCAATTCGAGTAGCAGGAGTGAGTCCTTGCCACCTGATAATCCCACAAGTATGTGGTCATCATCTTCTATCAGATGATAAGTAGCCATCGCCTTGACAAATCGCTCGTTTAAACGATGCCACAGGCGACGGCTCTCTTTATCTTCGTTATTAAGCTTCTCCACGCAGATGCTTATCCATATTCAATGCAGCACGACGGCCATCGCCCATAGCGAGGATTACCGTTGCACCACCACGCACGATGTCGCCACCAGCGAAGATCTCCTGTCGGCTTGACTGCATCTCCTCACTCACAGCGATGGTGTTCTTGCGACCAAGCTCCAGCCCCTCAATACTCTTTGGTACCAGTGGGTTAGGCGATACACCAACGGCTACGATTACCTGGTCTACATCGAGTGTAACAGTCTTGCCCTCAACAGGTACTGGGCTACGGCGACCTGATGCATCGGGCTCGCCAAGCTCCATTACCTGCAGAACAGCCTGCTTCACAGCGCCCTGCTCATCGGCAATGTACTCGATAGGATTATGCAGTGTGAGGAACTTGATGCCCTCTTCCTTAGCATGCTTCACCTCCTCCAGACGTGCAGGCATCTCAACCTCAGAGCGGCGATAAACCAATGTAACATCGGCACCCAGACGCTTAGCTGTACGACAAGAGTCCATAGCGGTATTACCACCACCCACTACGAGCACGCTCTTTGCAGGATTCAGTGGTGTATCAGTTGTGGGGTTGGCAGCGTCCATCAGGTTTACACGTGTCAGGTACTCGTTACTTGACATGATGTTGATGCTGTTTTCACCAGGAATATTCATGAAGTTGGGCAGACCAGCGCCTGAACCTACGAAGATACCCTTGAAGCCCTGCTTCTCAAGCTGTTCAACGCTGATTGTCTTACCAACAATCACGTCGGTCTGGAAGTGAACACCCATCTTTGCCAGGTTCTCGATCTCAACGTCTACAATCTTATTTGGCAGACGGAACTCAGGGATACCATACTTCAGTACACCACCAATCTCGTGAAGTGCCTCGAACACGTAAACGTCGTAGCCCTTCTTCACCATATCGCCAGCGAAGCTCAGTCCGGCAGGACCTGAACCTACTACTGCAATCTTGATGCCGTTGGCTGGTGCAATCTCAGGCAGAGAGATGTTGCCGCTTTCGCGCTCAAAGTCGGCTGCGAAACGCTCCAGATATCCGATAGCTACTGCAGGCTCATTCATCTTCAGGTGGATACACTTGCTCTCGCACTGTTTTTCCTGAGGACAAACACGTCCGCAGACAGCGGGTAGGGCAGATGTGTTCTTGAGAACCTTGGCAGCAGCCAGGAACTGGCCGCGCTCGATGTTCTTGATGAACGATGGAATATTGATGTTTACTGGGCAGCCCTCAACACAGCTTGGCTTAGCGCAGTCGAGACAACGCTTAGCCTCGGTCATAGCCATCTCCTTGGTGAGGCCGATATTAACTTCCTCAGTACGTGTTGTAGCACGATAAACGGGGTCGAGCTCAGGCATTACAACACGTGCTATCTGAGTGCGCTC
Source organism: Xylanibacter ruminicola (assembly GCF_900142525.1). Taxonomy (GTDB): domain Bacteria; phylum Bacteroidota; class Bacteroidia; order Bacteroidales; family Bacteroidaceae; genus Prevotella; species Prevotella ruminicola_A. The sequence continues at coordinate 84,079 of NZ_FRBD01000016.1, forward strand.
CTTGGGCTTCATGCTCTGCTGGAGCTCTTTACGCCAAGGTGCATTGCGATCGGTAAGAACCTCGATGGGGTCATTAGTAGGATCGGCATCCATCACAACATCTGTTGCCTTGGCCTCAGCCTTCACGTCAGCGTCGATAGAATCCAGATGCTCCTCGTAGTGAGCCAGCTCTTCCTGCTCCTCGCGCTTGAAGGTACCCATACGTTTGAACATCTCGTCCCAATCTACCAAGGCTCCATCGAACTCAGGACCATCGATGCACACGAACTTGGTCTTGCCTCCGATGGTGAGTCGGCATGCACCACACATACCTGTACCATCAACCATGATGGTGTTGAGCGATACCTCGCAAGGGATGTTGTGCTTCTGAGCTGTGAGGTTAGAGAACTTCATCATGATTGGAGGGCCGATAGCGAAGACCTTGTCTACGTGTGGCTCCTGCTCGATAAACTTCTCGATACCAACGGTTACTACGCCTTTCTCGCCATAGCTACCGTCGTCGGTCATGATGATCACCTCGTCGCTGCTCTCGCGAACCTTATCCTCTAGGATAATCAGGTCCTTAGAGCGGCCAGCCATTACTGAGAGCACACGGTTACCAGCGGCCTTAAGTGCCTGTATGATAGGCAGCATAGGTGCAACACCCAGTCCACCACCTGCACAAACCACCGTTCCGTAGTTCTCAATCTTGGTTGGATTTCCAAGTGGACCAACCACATCCGTCACGTAGTCGCCTACGTTCAGGGCGCAGAGTTTTTTCGACGAGAGTCCAACCATCTGGACTACCAGTGTGATAGTTCCTTTGTCGATATCGGCACCAGCAATGGTCAGCGGCATGCGCTCGCCTTTCTTGCCTATACGCACTATCACAAAGTTGCCAGCCTTGCGGCTCTTGGCGATTAGTGGAGCTTCAATCTCAAAAAGGAAAACCTTCTCGGAGAACTGCTCCTTTCTAACGATTTTGTTCATAAGTATTGTAGTAATGTTATTGTTGATTAATCAATGATGTCGCAGCCCATGTAGGGTACGAGTGCTGCAGGAATCCTGATGCCATTCTCTGTCTGGTTGTTTTCCAGTAGGGCGGCAACGATTCTTGGCAGAGCCAGAGCCGAACCATTCAGTGTGTGGCAGAGCTCAGTCTTCTTAGTCTCGCTATTGCGATAACGGCACTTCAAACGGTTAGCCTGGTAGGTATCGAAGTTAGATACTGAAGATACCTCGAGCCAGCGGCCCTGAGCCTCAGAGTAAACCTCGAAGTCGTAGCAGATGGCGCTCGTAAAGCTCTGATCACCACCACATAACAGCAGAATGCGGTAGGGAAGCTCTAACTTCTTGAGCAGACCCTCAACGTGCTCCAACATCTCCTTGTGGCTCTCCTTAGAGTGTTCAGGCTTGTCGATACGAACAATCTCAATCTTAGAGAACTCGTGCAGACGGTTCAGACCGCGAACGTCCTTACCATAGCTACCAGCCTCGCGACGGAAACACTCTGTGTAAGCGCAGTTCTTGATAGGCAGATCCTTCTCATCGAGGATAACATCGCGATAGATATTGGTGACTGGAACCTCGGCTGTTGGAATAAGATAGAAGTCATCTACTTCGCAGTGGTACATCTGTCCCTCCTTATCGGGCAGCTGACCTGTGCCATAACCTGATGCAGCATTTACTACTGTAGGTGGCATGATCTCTGTGTAGCCGCTCTTGCGGGCCTCATCGAGGAAGAAGTTGATGAGTGCACGCTGCAAACGAGCTCCCTTGCCGATATAAACAGGGAATCCGGCACCTGTAATCTTTACTCCCAGATCAAAGTCGATAAGGTTATATTTCTTAGCAAGCTCCCAGTGGGGCAGGGGATTAGCAATACCCAGTTTGGGGTTAACGTCCCAGTTGCCTACAGTATCGCTCTCTGTGCACTCCTTCAGATTGCTCTTTACTACGTGGTTGTCATCAGCGGCACGGCCCTCAGGAACCTCGTCGTAAGGAATGTTTGGAATCTGGCAGAGCAGAGTGGTCATCTCCTCCTGAGCCTTTGCCATCACATCGTCCATCTCCTTCGATTTCTCTTTCAGTTGGGCTACCTGAGCCTTTACCTGCTCAGCCTCGTCTTTCTTGCCTTCCTTCATCAGGCGTCCAATCTGGCCAGACAGTTGCTTCTGCTCGTTCAGACATTTGTCGAGCTCCTGCTGAGCCTCACGACGACGCTTGTCAACGGCCAGAACATTCTCAATAGCCTCTTTAGCGCCAGCAAAGTGTTTCTTCTCCAATCCGCGGATTACGCGTTCTGTTTCCTCATTGATGAGTTTCAGTGTTAACATATTAAATACGTATTTATTTGTTTATATTCATTATTCTAAGGTGCAAAGGTACAAATAATCGTTTAATTAGCCAAGGAAATAGCTGAAAAAAAGCAGAAATCCCGCTCTCCGTAGGAGAGTGGGACTCTGTGTTGTTTGTTTGGAATAAGTGTTTCTTTAAAAATTACCTTAGGCCTCAGCGTTTGGAATTACTGATACAACGCTCTTATCGCGTTTGCCCTTGTGGAACTGTACTGTTCCATCAACGAGTGCGTAAAGAGTATCATCCTTACCGATAGCAACGTTGTTACCTGGGTTGTGCTTTGTACCACGCTGGCGAACGATAATGTTACCTGCGATGCACTGCTGACCGCCGAAGATCTTAATGCCAAGTCGCTGAGCTGCGCTCTCACGACCGTTCTTAGAACTACCTACACCTTTTTTATGTGCCATAATGTTGTTCCTCCTACGATTTTAAGCGATTACTGACTTGATTTCTACTTCTGTGAACTGCTCACGATGACCGTTGCGAACGCGATAGTCCTTACGACGCTTCATCTTGAAAACGATGACCTTGTCACCCTTTACGAGTGGGTTCACTACTTCACACACTACTTTGGCACCCTCTACGGTTGGAGCACCTACTTTTACTGCACCGTCAGCATCTACGAGCAGTACCTTGTCAAATTCAACAGTCTTGCCTGCCTCAACATCCTTGATGTGGTGCACGAAGAGCTTCTTGCCCTGCTCGGCCTTGAACTGCTGACCCTGAATTTCTACAATTGCGTACATTTTGCTTTTTATTTGTATTTAGGGGTTTTTCCGCGAGGCGGCATACGTTCGTACACACTTAACTCTGCCCCAACGGACTCTAACGGGGTGCAAAGGTACAACTTTTAGTTGAAACTCGAAAAGTTATACTAATAGGAGAGGTAATATTTAGTAAAGTTTAACAGTTTGGGTATGGGTAAAAAATAAAGCGATGACTTTCGCAAGCGATCGCTCCATATCTTCAATAGGTATTAGTTTTCTAAGGTAAAAAGATTGTTTTCAGGATAACGGTGGCAAAGGTAAGGCTTTTTTTGGAAACTCACAAATTTTTTGGCGTTTTTTTTTGATGAATTGCCAATGTGTGCCTACACAATTACCAAATTTAAATAACGTTAACACAAAATGCCATGCAAACGATTGTATTTTTGATATAATTTTATTCAATTTCAAGCATCTTTGCAAGTGGCTCTGTCCAGTCTTTATTATTTTCTGGGAACAGGGTTTTCATGCCCAATGCTTCTGCTGCTTCTATGTTTTTCTTTCCATCGTCAATGAAAAGCGTTTCTTCGGCACTTGCTTGTTGTCCATCAAGCATCATCTGGAAAATCTCTGGCGATGGTTTCATGTGTTTGCACTGATAACTAAGATACAGATGGTCGAAATAGTATTCAAGAGAATGCCCTTGTCCGTCAAACTCATTACTCATGGCCCACTGCATCATGTAGGGGTTGGTATTTGAGAGCAAGCATACTTTGTATCCAAGTTGGCGTAGTTTTAATAACATCTGCAGATTCTTCTGTGGCACATACTCCACGTATCCATGCCAGGCATGGAGGCATTCTTTGTAGATTATCTCTTTGCCAATCAATTTGCTAAGTTCAATACGAAATTCTTCGGCAGTTATCAATCCTTGCTCCAAATCGCCGAAGATGCCATGTTGGTGGAAGGCGTCTAGATGTTGTCTGGCATCCTTCAGTCCAATTTCTTCGAAACGTTTTACGGCCTGTTCGTAGCTAAGTGCGATGACCACGCCCCCCAAGTCGAATGCGATGTTCTTAATCTTTTTCATTTTTCTGTAGTTTCTTTAGTCTTCGTTTTGCATCGCCGGCATCGGGGTATAGTTCCAATGCCTTCTGATAGTTGCGTATGGCAGCTTCGGGCATGTGCTCGTGTTCGCATTCGCGTCCCAGTATAGTGTATTCGGCTGCCAAACGTTTCAGTTGCTCGTTCTTGGCATCGAGTTCTGATTTCAGTTTTGCGATTTCTTTGTCTTTGCTGGTTTGTATCTCAATGATTGCACGTCGTTGTCGATTAATGATTTCCAGCTTTTTGCGGATGTATCGCTTGATGTGTGGCTTTTCGATATCATAGCGCGAGTGGATAGCCTTGAAGAAACTATCAAGAAATGCACCAAAGTCGCCCTTGTCGAATGCTCGTATGGCATCGCGATATTCGCGATCGGCCTTTCCTTCCTGCAGAGCTTGGTTTATCAGTTTCTGATCGTTATATTGGTTAGCAAACCTTACGACTTCGGCTCTTACGAATATATCGCTTTGGCGCAATGGTTCTTTCAGTGTGATGCCTTCGAGTGATGTGCAGCGCGATAGAGCCACATAAGTCTGTCCGCCAGCAAAGGCCCCTCCGCCACCAAAATCGATAGAAACCTGTTGGAATGTCAAGCCCTGGCTCTTATGAACAGTAATGGCCCATGCTAGGCGTATAGGGAATTGGGTGTAGGTGCCCAACAGTTCTTCTTCTATCTTCTGTTCCTTCTCATTGAAGGTGTATCGCATATTCTCCCAGATATCACGTTCTACATCGTACTCCAAGCCAGCTTCGGTCATAATGCCGATAATGCCCTCTTCTTCGTCGATGTATTCGATGGTGCCCAGCGTGCCATTCACCCAGCGTTTTTCTTTGTCGTTCTTGATAAATATGATTTGTGCGCCTGGTTTCAAAAGCAGTTCCATGGGGGTAGGGAGCGAATTCTCTGGAAAGTTTCCTTGTATCAGGCCTTTGAACATGGTTGGATCGCCGTCGAGGGCAGCCAGTTGTTGCTCGTTGATGAAATCTACCGTATCTCTGCGGGCGGCAAGGGTGATTTCTAGGCTAGCAGAACTAGTCGGGCTAGAGATGCTAGATAGGCTAGTATTGCTAGTATTCCTAGCTACCCGGGCATTAAGCGCTGCCAGATCGCTGGGGGTGGCGGTGTTGTTACGGATGCGATCCAGGATGGCAATGAAGTTATTATCTGTCTGACGATAAACCTTGCGTAGCTCTATTGAAACTATCGGCATAACCTGCCACACCTTGGCATTGAAGAAATAGGCCGATGGATAAAATGGCTGTAGCAGTTGGCGATCTTCATCTTTCAGAACCGGTTCCAACTGATAGATGTCACCTACTAATAGCAGTTGTTTTCCGCCGAATGGTTCTGGGTTACGCGTGTACGCGCGTAATACCTTATCTATAAAGTCGATGATGTCTGCACGTACCATCGATATCTCGTCGATGATAATCAACTCTACCTCACGTATCAGTTTGCGTTGTGCACCTGTATATTTCAGTGTTTCCTTCAGATGGCGCCAATCGTACTGTTTGTCGTTAGGCAATAGCGGATGAAAGGGCAACTTGAAAAAACTATGCAGTGTAGAACCACTTGCGTTGATGGCTGCGATGCCGGTGGGAGCCAGAATCACGTGTTTCTTCTTGGTGTTCTTCGAGATATAGCGCAGAAATGTTGATTTACCTGTGCCCGCCTTTCCTGTTAGGAAAAGCGAGCGACGGGTGTAGTTTATGATCTGAAGGGCATCTTGCCACTCCTTGTTGTCTAAATCAAGTTGTTGTTCCTCGTGCATCAGTCTTTTTTCTCAGTAGCCTCTGAGTTGTTGTTGGGTGTTGGAGTCTGATTGGCGTTTTCTGTGTCGCCCTCAGGCAGTTTGTTGCCTTCGCTTTGAACCTCAATAAACTCATCGCCATTAGCCAGTCTCAGCGAGTCAACGCCTATCGAATCTGAATCAGAAGGCAATGCCAGATAGCCTCCGCATCCATACATCGACTGATTGAGCGATGCATCGCGTGGTGCACCAAACTTGGCATGATACTTCTTGAATGCAGGATCCTTTAGCACGCTGCCAAGGAAGTAGCCACAGATGGGCAATGCAGTACGGTTACCCTGACCAAGCTGACCAGTACGGAAGTGTATGCAGCGATACTCGCCGCCTACCCATGCGCCACATACAAGATTAGGTGTGGTGCCGATGAACCAGGCATCAGAATGGTTGTTGGATGTACCGGTCTTACCGCCAAAATCAGTATCAGTCACGTCGTAGCCAACGAATCCTCTCAGGCGTGAGCTTGTACCGCTCATACCGCCCATCAGCAGCTGCTGAACCAGGAATGCACTGCGATATGGAATAGCTTGATTACCTTCCTTGGGGGCTTCGTAGATTACGTTACCATCGCGATCCTCAATCTTGCTTACCAATACGGGATCGTGTTGAACACCATCGGCACAAGGCGTACAGTAGGCATTTACCATCTCAAGCAGGTTGACGTCGCTTGAACCTAGAGCCAATGCAGGAGTTGCATCCAACTTGCTCTTGATACCCATGGCGTGAGCAGTATTTACGATATTGTCGATACCGCACTCCTGACCCAAGCGAACGGCTACAGAATTGATACTCATAGCGAAAGCCTGCTTTAGGGTTATCAGTGAGTTTGTGAATCGTCCGTCGGCATTAGTTGGAGCCCATGTAACCTCCTCGCCATGATCCATCACCTTCATTGAGAAGAACTCATCTTTACGTGTGTCGCATGGTGTAATGCCCTGATTCATAGCCTCTGTATAAACAAATAGTTTGAAGGTGGAACCTGGCTGACGCATGGCTGTAACCTTGTCATATTTCCATGTCTTGAAGTCAACATCGCCTACCCATGCCTTGACGTGACCTGTCTGCGGCTCGATGGCTACGAATCCACAGTGCATAAAGCGCTCCATATAGCGGATAGAGTCGAGTGTAGAAATCTCCTTCTCGATATATCCGTTCTCATAGTCGAACAACTTAACGGGGTGGGGCAGATTCAGATAATAATCGATAGAATCCTGATTACCATCGAACTTGCGCTCCAATACCTTATAATATGGCGTTTTCTTAGCCAGATCCTCAATGAAGTGAGGTATCTCTATATGACGCTCGTCCTGCCAGGGATTTGTTGATCCCCAGTGTGCGTTAAATGTTTTCTGTACCTGCTTCATCTGCTTTACAGCAGCTTCCTCGGCATACTTCTGCATGCGGGTGTCGAGGGTAGTATAAATCTTCAGTCCCTCAGTATAGTAGGCGTATTTCTTGTTCTCGCCGTAGTAGTCGGCACACCATCTCTTCATCCAGTCGCCCACAGCCTCACGGAAGTAGTTGGCCTCACCGTCATAAGCGTTTTCTACGCTATAGTCAAGTTTTATTTCCAACTGTTTCAGCGAGTCGCACTCTTGCTGGGTAAGGTCGCCGTGCTGTTTCATTAGGTCAAGCACGATGTTGCGGCGTTTCAGGGCGTTCTCAGGATTGATAAGCGGGTTATAGTAGGTTGTTGCTTTCAGCATACCTACCAGAACAGCTGCCTGCTCGGTAGTAAGCTCCTTTGGCGAGCAACCAAAATATGTCTTACATGCGGTCTTGATACCAAAAGCATTCGAACCAAAATCAACGGTGTTGGCATATTGAGTAAGAATCTCGTTCTTGTCGAAGAAGAATTCCAGTTTATAGGCTGTAATCCACTCCTTACTCTTCAGAATAAGCATCTTGATACCTGGGATGTTGCCAAGCAATCCAGTAGAATATTCTGAACGGGTACGGAACAGGTTCTTGGCTAACTGTTGTGTAATGGTCGAGGCACCACGTGCATCGTGATGCAAAGCATAGTCCTTCAAAGCAGCAGCAAATGCCTGATAATCGATACCGTTGTGACTATAGAAACGTTCGTCCTCGGTATCAATCAGGGCCTTCCAGAATGCGGGGGTCACATCCTCATAACCTACAGGTGTACGGTTTTCGCTGAAGAATTTGCCTATCTGCTTGCCATCGGCACTATAAATCATCGATGCCTCGGCAGGGCGCTTGTTTTTGATGGTCGACATGGATGGTGACTTACCAAACAGCCACAGTAGGTTTATGTCGACTGCTCCCAAATACAGGAAGAATGCAACTACCATCGAAGCGATAGCTACCAATATCTTAATATACCATGCACGTCCCTGATACAATCCTTTATACCATGGCCAAAGGCCTTTGATTTTCTGCAGGGCCATGTTCAGCATGCCCATGTATTTTTTAGTTGTTTCGTTGCTCATAGTCTTGAGATATGTAACTTATGATTTTTTCTTTTTCGTCTGGGTGAAACCACCTTATCTGTTCATCCTTCTTATACCATGTTAATTGTTTGCGCGCGTACCTGCGCGTGTTGCCTTTTATACGTTCCACGGCCTCTTCCAAGGTCCATGTGCCGTCGAGATAGGCAAACATCTCTTTATATCCCACCGTATTCAGTGCATTCAGGTGGCGCATAGGGTAGAGGTTGCGTGCTTCGGCCAGCAGGCCCTCGTCCATCATCTCATCCACACGCTGGTTGATACGGTTGTAAAGCTCCTCTCGGTCGCGATTCAGGCCGATTTTCAAGATTCGGAACGGACGTTGCTTCTTCTCTCGCTTTCGGAACGATGTGTAGGTCTTGCCCGTCATCAGGCAAATCTCCAGTCCGTGTACCACACGGCGTGGATTCTGCTTGTCTACTATCTCGTAGTATTCAGGGTCGAGCTTTTTAAGTTCTTCTACTAGAGGTTCTAGTCCTTCACTTGATAATCTAGCTTTAAGCAGCTCGCGGGTGTGGTCATCTACCGTGGGTATGTCGTCAATCCCGTCGCACACTGCATCGATATACATCATGCTTCCGCCGGCCATCAGCGCATAGTCGCTCTTAGCGAACTCACGTTCCAATATCTCCATTGTCTGTTGTTCAAAGAGCGATGCGCTGTAGTAGTCGTTCAGCGATAGCGATCCTACGAAGTAATGCTTTACTTTTGCCAGTTGTTCTGACGTGGGGCTCGCTGTTCCTATCTTTAGTTCCTTGTATATCTGCCTCGAATCGGCATTGATGATAGGGATGCCAAAGTGCTGGGCTATATCCAGGCACAAGGCTGTCTTGCCTACTGCCGTTGGCCCTGTTATTACTATCAGGGTCTTAGCGGATGACACCTCTCTTAGAGTTTTCGATAAACGAGCAGATATATTCTACCTCTTTCGAATCGGGGTATTTGGCACGAGCTTCAGCCACACCTTCCTTCATGATGCCGTGGCCGTAAATGATGCGATAGGCATCGTGAATTGCCTCAATTGTCTCGTTCGAGAAACCACGGCGACGTAGTCCGATGAGGTTCACACCAGCATAGCGCACAGGTTCCTTACCAGCGATGACGTATGGAGGAATGTCCTGGCTGGTACGTGTACCGCCCTGGAACATGCCGTATCCGCCTACGTGCAGGAACTGGTGGAACAAGCAGCATGCCGATATGATGGCACAGTCGTCTACAATAACCTCGCCGGCAAACTTAGTCGTGTTGCCGATGATGCAGTTATTTCCAATTTCACAGTCGTGGCCGATGTGCATATTCTCCATCAGAAGATTGCCGTTGCCCACAGTGGTCTTACCCTTTGATGCAGTGCCACGGCTGATAGTGACATTCTCGCGGATTGAGTTGTTGTCGCCAATCTCGCAGGTGGTCTCTTCGCCCTGGAACTTCAGATCTTGAGGCTTGGTAGAGATTGATGCACCTGGAAATATCTCGTTATTGTTGCCAAGGCGTGTGCCGAAGTGCAGTGTTACGCTATTATAAAGCTTGTTGTTGTCGCCTATTACTACGTTTTTATCAATCACGCAGAATGGGCCGATAATATTGTTGTCGCCCAGCTTTGCCTCTGGGTCTACAACAGCTAGTGGATGTATCTGATTTGCCATTTTCCTTTATTTGTTCTTAACGATTTGTGCAGTAAATGTAGCTTCCGAAACCACGTGGTCGCCTACGAATACGTATCCCTTCATCGATGAGATACCATGACGTACTGGTGCCAGCAGTTCTACCTTAAACAGCAGTGTGTCGCCAGGAACCACCTTCTGGCGGAATTTCACGTCGTCTATCTTCATGAAGTAGGTGCTCCAGCGCTCAGGCTCTTCCAGGGTGTTCAGTACCAGCAGTCCGCCGCACTGAGCCATAGCTTCAATCTGTAGTACACCTGGCATCACGGGTTCCTGTGGGAAGTGACCTGTGAAGAAAGGCTCGTTCGATGTCACGTTCTTTACACCAACAATGGTGGTAGCACCCAGTTCAATCACCTTGTCAACCAACTGCATGGGGTAGCGGTGGGGCAGGAGTTCGCGAATTCGGTTCACGTCCATTACCGGCTCGTCGTTTGGATCGTAGATAGGTGCCTGGATTTCGTGCTTACGAATCTCCTTGCGCATCATACGTGCAAACTTGTTGTTCACGGTGTGACCTGGACGTGTGGCAATGATACGACCCTTGATGGGCTTACCAATCAGTGCCATATCGCCGATAATGTCGAGCAGCTTATGACGTGTACACTCGTTCTCCCACTGCAGTGGCTTGTGCTGAATGTAGCCCAGGTCGGTAGCGTCACGATGCTCCACGTGCAGCATATCGGCCAGCATGTCGAGACGCTCCTGAGTGGTCTGGCGCTCGTAGATAACGATAGCGTTATCTAGGTCGCCGCCTTTGATGAGGTTGGCCTGCAGCAGGGGCTCAATGTCGCGTACAAATACGAATGTACGTGCGCTGGCTATCTCTGTGGCATACTTCTCTGGGTCGTCGAGGGTAGCAAACTGTGAGTTGATGAATTTACTCTCGAACGAGCACATGGCTGTGATGGTGAAGGCGTCGTCAGGCAGGATGGTGATGCACGATCCAGTCTGCTCGTCCTTAATCTCTATCTTCTTGCGAATGATGTAGTAATCCTTTGGTGCGTTCTGCTCCTCGATGCCCACCTCCTGAATCTTGTTCACGTAGAGGATGGCCGATCCGTCGAGGATAGGGAACTCAGGACCGTTAACCTGAATCAGACAGTTGTCGATGCCTAGTGCATAGAGCGCTGAGAGTCCGTGTTCTACGGTTGATACGCGAGCATCGCCCTTGCCCAGTACGGTACCGCGCTGGGTGTCAATCACGTTCTCGGCAATAGCGTCGATGATGGGCTGCCCCTCTAGGTCAATACGCTGAATCTTGTAACCTGTGTTCTCAGGTGCGGGGTTAAATGTAACAGTCAGGTTCAAACCTGTATGCAGTCCTTTTCCGAACAGAGAGAAACTGCCTTTCAAAGTTTTCTGTTTCATATCTTGCTAACTTTCAATTTTCAATTTTCAATTGTCATTGAGCTTTGCTTTCAGCTCGTCGAGCTCACGCTGCAGGGCAGCAACCTGACGATACATATCGGGCAACTTGGCATCGATGGCTCTTGCCTTGAAGTACATCTTGGGGTTCACGGCAGGCGAACCAATGAGCTGCTCGCCGTCGCCCTTAGTGTTGCTGATAACACCGCACTGGGCTCCCACAAATGTCTTGTCGGCCACGTGGATGTGACCTGCAAAACCGGCTTGTCCGCCAACCATACACCAGGCTCCGATCTTGGTTGATCCTGCCATACCCACCTGGGCACTCATCACGGTGTTCTCGCCAATCTCACAGTTGTGAGCCACCTGAATCAGGTTGTCCAGCTTCACACCCTTGTGGATGGTGGTCTGCCCCATGGTCGAACGGTCGATACAGGTGTTAGCACCAATCTCTACGTTGTCCTCAATCACTACGATACCAATCTGTGGAATCTTATCGTAGCCCTCAGTGTTAGGCGCAAAGCCGAATCCATCGGCACCAATCACGCTACCTGCGTGTATTGTCACATTATTTCCAATTTTGCATCCCTGGTAGATGGTTACATGGGGGTAGAGCAGGCATTTCTCGCCTACTTGCACGCCATCACCAATCACGGTGTGGGCATATACCTGGGTGCCATCGCCTACCACAGCGCCATCGCCGATAACGGCAAACGGACCGATGTAGACGTTCTGGCCAACCTTGGCCTTAGGTGATATCGATGCCAGTGGGTCGATACCTGTCTTGGCGGGCTTCATGCTCTCGTAGAACTGCAGCAACTTGGCCACGCACTCATACGCGTTTTTTACGCGAATCAGCGTGCAGCTAACGGGTTTCTCTAATTCTACGTCTTCGTTAATCAGTACTACGCTCGACTTTGTGTCGTAGATGTAGTGAGTATATTTTGGGTTCGATAGGAACGAGATGGCTCCTTCTACTCCCTCTTCAATTTTTGCAAAAGTGCGAACGGCAGCATTCTCGTTGCCTTCCACTCTTCCCTGTATCAATTCAGCAATCTGTTTGGCTGTAAATTCCATAATTCTGCTAAGTTATTAAATATCCGTGCAAAGATAACTAATTATTTTGAAATCTTTGATAACAAAGATAATATTTTCGTATTTTTTTTGAAAGTAACTGAACATTTAGCAGTTCCGATGCCTCCGAAATATCCTTTATCTCTCCGTTTTTGTAAAGTATTTGTATCTTATCGTCATCCACGTTATACATATCTTTCTGAATGGTGTTCAGGCTCATCATGTAGTGGACATCTTCGTATGCTATGTCCATCTGCTGGGCGATGGTGTGCTTTAGCTCCTCCAGGCGCTCCTCGCTGGGCATTTCCTCCAGCACCTCCACCTTGAAGATGCGGCGGTCCAGCATGTCGGTAGCCAGTGTCGACAGGATTTTGTCCTGGTGGTGCTTCCATGCCTTCATGGCGCTCCAGATGTCGCTATCGTCCAGCTCGCTGTAGTTCTGCAGCGCCTCCGGGTGTGTGGCAAACCACTCGGCATCCACGTCGTTCTCCAGGAAATAGAGTAGGGCGGGCGATGCAAATACCTGCTGACCCTTCTTGATGAGCTCCTTGGCGCGCCTCAGCATGTTTACCAGTACCTTCTCGTAGGCCACGCAGGTACGGTGCAGATACACCTGCCAGTACATCAGTCGGCGGGTGGTCAGGTAGTTCTCCAGCGAGTAGATACCCTTTTGTTCCACCACCAGCGAGTCGTCTACCACGTTGAGCATCTTGATGATACGTGCACTGCCTATGTTACCCTCAGTCACGCCGGTGTAGAACGAGTCGCGGCGCAGGTAGTCCAGGCGGTCCATGTCCAGCTGACTCGAAATGAGCTGGTGCAGGAAGTTCTTGGGATACTCGCCTTTGAATATCGAGATGGCCAAGTTCAACTGTCCGTTCATCGATCGGTTTATCTCCTCCATCATCATCAGCGATATCTCCTCGTGACTGATGCCGCTAATCAGCGTGTTCTCCAGTACGTGCGAGAACGGGCCGTGGCCTATGTCGTGCATCAGGATGGCAGCTTGTACGGCCTCGGCTTCCGAGTCAAATATAAAATTGCCCTTCTGTTGCAGGTTGAGTATAGCCTCGCTCATCAGGTGGAATGCCCCCAGCGAGTGCTGGAATCGCGTATGCCTGGCCCCAGGATACACCACAGAGGCTAACCCCAGCTGATTGATGCGGTTTAGCCTCTGGAACAGGGGGTGCTCTACAATCCCGTAGAGTATGCCCTTAGGTATCTTGATAAACCCGAAAACCGGGTCGTTTATAATCTTAACGTCACTCATTTTTTAAGAATGGCAGCCATCTGCTCCTGCAGTTCTTTGGCCTTCTGACCAGCTACCTCGGCAAAGTCCTTTTCGTTGCTGGCGTAGATGATGCCGCGACTAGAGTTTACCAGCAGTCCGCAGTCATCAATCATGCCGTATTTGCAAACCTCCTCCAGACTGCCACCCTGAGCACCAACGCCAGGAACTAGCAGGAAGTGGGTGGGGGCCACCTTACGGATATCCTCGAACATCTTGCCCTGTGTAGCACCTACTACGTACATCATGTTCTCGTCGTTACCCCATTCCTGACTCTTCTTCAGCACCTTTTCAAACAGGCGCTCGCCGTTGGCATCCTCTGTAAGCTGGAAGTCGTGACTACCCTTGTTCGATGTCAGAGCCAGCAGTACTACCCACTTGCCGTCGTAACCCAGGAACGGTGTTACTGAGTCCTCGCCCATGTAGGGTGCCACGGTCAGTGCATCCACATTGTAGTTCTCGAAGAAAGTCTTGGCATACATCTTCGATGTGTTGCCGATATCACCGCGCTTAGCGTCGGCGATGATTAGGTGGTTAGGATAGTTCTCCTGCAGATACTCAATGGTACCCTCGAAGGCAGCTATACCCTCCATGCCGTAAGCCTCGTAGAAGGCCAGGTTGGGCTTGTAAGCCACGCAGTAGGGCGCAGTTGCGTCGATAATGCGGATGTTAAACTCAAGCAGCATGCCGAAGGTCATTTCCTCCTCCTCATACTCCTTCTTTACAATCTCCTTCAGCCCTTTAGGCATCTTGTCTAGGTCTGTATCCAGGCCTACACACAGAAAGCTCTGCTTCTCGCGTATCTGCTTAATTAACTCCTGTCTGGTCATGTTTAATGTTCAATATTCAATGTTCAATGATTACAGTTCGTTTTCCTTCATGCGCTCGGCGTTCTCAGCCACTGTCAGCGCATCAATCATAGCCTGAATGTCGCCACCAAGGAAACCCTGCAGGTCGTGGGTTGTGTAGCCTATGCGATGATCGGTAACGCGACCCTGTGGGAAGTTGTAGGTGCGGATTTTGGCTGAGCGGTCACCTGTTGATACCAGGCTCTTACGTCGGCTTGCAATATCGTCTACATACTTCTGGTGCTCCTTATCGTAGATGAAGGTATACAGACGGCTCAGCGCACGCTCCTTGTTCTTAGGCTGGTCGCGGGTCTCAGTACACTCAATCAGAATCTCCTCGGTCTCGCCAGTGTTGGGGTTCTTCCACATATAGCGCAGACGTACACCCGATTCAACCTTGTTTACGTTCTGACCACCTGCACCACTCGAACGGAAGGTATCCCACTTGATTTCACCCTCGTTCACGTGCACCTCAAACTTGTCGGCCTCAGGCAGCACGGCTACTGTGGCAGCACTGGTCTGCATACGTCCGTTCGACTCGGTCACTGGCACACGCTGCACACGGTGCACACCGCTCTCGTACTTCAGTGTTCCGTAAACGTCGGCTCCGCTTACCGAGAAGTCAATCTCCTTGAATCCTCCCACGGCACCCTCCGATACGTAGGTTATACTGAGCTGCCAGCCTTTCGACTCGCAGTAGTTCTTGTACATCTTAAACAGGTCGCCGGCAAACAAGCAAGCCTCGTCGCCACCTGTTCCGGCGCGAATCTCCATCTCTACGTTCTTAGCGTCCTCGGGGTCTTTTGGTATCAGTGCTATCTTAATTTCCTCTTCCAGCTGTGGCTGCAGCTCTTCGTTCATAGCCAGTTCCTCGCGAGCCATCTCCTTCATTTCAGGGTCGCTCTCGTTGGCCAGAATATCCTTGGCCTCTTTAATGCCGTTCAGGCAGGCAATATAACGCTTGCGGGCGTCCATAATGTCGCCCAGGTCTTTATATTCCTTAGTAAGTTTTACGAATCTCTGCTGGTCGGCAATTACTGCAGGGTCGGTAATCAGTGTCGATACCTCCTCGAATCTTGCCTCCAGTCCATCTAATTTCTGTAGAATGCTGTTGCTTGTTTCTGCCATATTCTGTTCAATCCTTTAATTTGGGGTGCAAAGATACGAAAAAATTACCAAACGGCCAATTATTCGTCGTTTTTTTTGCATTTTTCGTTTAAAGTGCTTATCTTTGCAGCCAATTATTAATCATTTAACCTGAAATTTTGTATGCAACCTAATCAGTTACGCCCGTTTTTCGGTTTCTCTGTAGCCATCGTGGCTGTAGTATTATTTCTTGGCTCGTGCGGTAAGGCTCGGCAGACAAGTAACTTCAATCCCGATAAGTTTGATAGTCTTGTTTTTGCATCCCGTTCGGTACCTCATACTGTCGATAGCCTGTTGCAGGCAGGAGCTATAGGACGTATAGGTGCCGACTTTTATAGGGTGAACTATTGGAGCGATTACAACGATACGCTTGCCATGGCCATTGCCGATACTGCATTAAATCGCAAGATAGAGAACGATGATGATCGTTACTTTCATTATATGATTGCAGGAATGTCTTATCAGCTCGATTATATTAGCGGACATTATGAGCGCGGCTTGCGACGCACAAGACAGTTTCTCGATTCTGTCGACCCTGATTTTGTTGCCAGTCATAGCAAACTTAGGTCCAATCATTTGATGCTGAACTCTATCCTGGGCTATTATAATATCTATCTTTATCGCTTTGATGAGGCCGAGGCGCAGTTTAAGAAAACGACTGACCTTATAGCTAAATATGAAGCCGACGCTCAAGGCGATTCCTTGGATTTAGCTCTCTACGCTTATATGCGCATACGTCTGGCTACTTCAGCTATGATTGCATACGCTAATATGAAGCAGGATCAGCTAGCCATGAAATGGTTGGAAGTCGGCGAGACCTATCTTAATGACTATGTACAGAAAAATGGTGAAACATCTGCTGCGCAAAGTACATCCTATAAGTTGCTGATGATGAAAGCCTTGTTCCTTAATCGTATGGGACGTGCCGATGAGGCTGCGCTTGCTTACCAGCAGGCTATTAAGAATCCTTATTATAAATCACAGATAGGTCGCCTTAACTCTGTCGATTATCTGCTTGAATCCCATCATTACGAAGAGGCCTTGAAGAATATAGATAATATTGAGGATATTTTGCGCTATCAGAAAAAGGAGTGGAACATCGACAATATCGCAGGTTTTGTTTCTTTAAGGTTCAAGGCATATCTTGGCGCAGGTCGTCGCGATTCAGCCTTGGCCATTGCCACTCGTATCATTTATGCGTTAGATTCTGCCAGAGTATGGGAGAAACGCGATAAGGCAGCCGAGCTGGCCACCGTCTACGATACGAAGGATAAGGAGGCTCAGATAGCCGAGAAAGAAACTTCGCTCCTCCAGACTCGTATCACCGCTTTGCTCGTAGCCCTCGCGCTGTTCTCTGTGTTCTTCATTGTCTATTCCGTTTTGCGCCGCCGTGCAGCAAAACTCAAGGCTGCTCAGGATCGTATCGAGGGCGAGTTGCAGATTGCGCGCGACATCCAGATGTCGATGGTGCCCCACGAATTCCCGCACCGCGAGGGACTTGATATGTATGCCTCGATGACCCCTGCTAAGGAGGTTGGTGGCGACCTCTATGGCTATGTGGTTCGAGGAAATATGCTCTACTTCGCCGTAGGCGATGTCAGTGGTAAGGGAGTTCCTGCTTCGCTCTTCATGGCTCAGGCCACGCGCCTTTTCCGCACTATGGCTAACCAGGGCTTGATGCCAGCCGAGATATGCAAACACATGAATGCCGAGCTGGGTGGCGAGGATAACGTGAACGGCATGTTCGTCACTATGTGGATAGGCATGCTGAACATGGACAATGGTCATCTCTACTTCTGTAATGCCGGCCATAATCCTCCTGTAATCGGTGGTGGCGCTAATCATGGCGATTTCCTCCAGATGGAGTCCAATGCTCCCATCGGTTTGTGGCCCGATCTCGAGTATGTAGGTGAGGAGATTGATACCATCAAGAATCGTCCGCTGTTTGTTTATACCGACGGACTCAACGAGGCCGAAGACCCGCAGCAGGTTCAGTTTAGCGACGACCGATTGCTTGAAATCCTGCGCAACACCCACTTCGACACAGCCCAACAGGTCATCGAGGCCCTCGCCGCCCAGGTAGCTGAGCATCGCAATGGTGCCGAGGCCAACGACGACCTCACAATGCTCTGTCTCCGAGTTAGTTGACAAAAAAAGAGAACGAGTATCACTGCCGGTTCTCCTGAATACAAATTATTAATCAATAACAAAAAAAATTAAATTAAGAATATACAATGAAAGAGATTAATTACAAAGAAATGCAGTTCAATCCGTTCAATCTTATTGGAAGCGATTGGATGCTTGTAACTGCCGGTAACCTGCAGAGTGGCTGTAACACTATGACCATTTCTTGGGGCCATCTCGGCTGCCTCTGGGGGCATAACGATCCCACTGCAGTCATCTATATCCGCCAGTCGCGCTTTACCAAGCAGTTTGTCGATGCCGAGCCCTATTTCACCCTTAGTGTCTTGGACGGTTCGTTTAAAAAACAGTTGGCATATCTCGGCAGCACTTCAGGTCGCCACGAAGACAAGATTGCCAAGGCCGGTCTCACTCCTGTCTATGCCGATAATTCGGTATATTTCAAAGAGGCTAAGATGGTGCTTGTGTGTAAGAAGATGTACGCCCATGAGCTCAGCAAGGATGGTTTCTGTTATCAGGAAACCCTCGACCAGTGCTACCCCCAAGGCGACTTCCACACCATGTACGTGGGTAAAATCGAAAAGATTCTGGTCAGCGAGTAATTATTCCCCGCTAGTTTTTTTGCCGATTATAAGCTCTCGTCACAGGGTGTTACAGTTCTCTAAACAGATCCTTTTTCACAGTCTCGATGGTTAAAATTATAAACTGTAACACTGTAACGCTGTGCGCTATACGAGGCGATTCATAAAAAGAGAGGTTTTCGATTGAAAACCTCTCTTTTTGCAGATATGTTTAGTAATTGAACTCGCCGAATTCGGATTTGATGGTGAGTGACTTTGGACCCTCCTCGATGTGACCAACAATCTGGGCATCGATGTTGAACGACTTGCTGATGTCGATGACCTGCTGGGCAACCTCGGGGCGAACGTAGATCTCCATGCGGTGACCCATGTTGAACACCTGGTACATCTCTTTCCAATCGGTGCCTGAGCACTCGTGGATGGCGCGGAAGAGTGGGGGGACAGGGAACATGTTGTCTTTGATTACGCGGCAGTTGTCGCTCACGAAGTGCAGCACCTTGGTCTGGGCGCCACCTGTGCAGTGAACCATGCCGTGGATTTCAGGACGCAGTTCGTCGAGCAAACGCTTGATGACAGGAGCATAGGTGCGGGTGGGCGAGAGAACCAGCTGGCCGGCATTGACGGGCGAACCCTCAACGCTGTCGGTAAGCTTGTACTTGCCGCTGTAAACCAGGTCGTCGGGCACAGCGTGATCGTAGCTCTCAGGATAGTTCTCGGCCAGATACTTGGCGAAGACATCATGACGGGCTGAGGTCAGTCCGTTAGAGCCCATACCGCCGTTGTAGCGCTTTTCGTAAGTTGCCTGACCAGTTGACGACAAACCTACAATCACATCGCCTGGACGGATGTTAGCATTGTCGATGACGTCAGAGCGCTTCATGCGGCAGGTAACGGTGCTATCAACGATGATGGTGCGAACCAGGTCGCCTACATCAGCAGTCTCGCCACCAGTGGGATAGATACCGATACCCATCTCGCGGAGCTCAGCCAGGAGCTCGTCAGTACCATTGATGACGGCAGAGATAACCTCGCCAGGGATGAGCATCTTGTTACGACCGATGGTAGAGCTGACCAAGATGTTATCGACGGCACCCACGCAGAGCAGGTCGTCGGTATTCATTACTATAGCATCCTGAGCGATACCTTTCCATACAGAGAGGTCGCCAGTTTCCTTCCAATACATATATGCGAGGGCCGACTTGGTGCCAGCGCCATCGGCATGCATGATGTTACAATACTCAGGGTCGCCGCCCAGAATGTCGGGGATGATCTTACAGAATGCCTGTGGAAAGATTCCCTTGTCAATGTTTTTGATAGCGTTGTGCACGTCCTCTTTGGCGGCACTTACGCCTCTCATCATATATCTGTTATCCATGTCTCTTAATTGTGAATTATGAATTGTGAATTAGCGCTTCAGCGTTCGTGCCAAAATTCCCAACTTGCAAAAGCCTGCAGCAGGAGCATCTCAAGACCGTTCTTAACCTCGGCGCCGTATTTCGCACCATTGCGCATAAACAAGGTCTGGTCGGGGTTGTAAATCAGGTCGTAGAGAATGGTGTGCTGGTCCATCGCCTCGTAAGGCAGTTGTGGGCACTCGTCGGTATGTGGATACATGCCTACGGGCGTGCAGTTGACGATGACGTTGTACTCGCGAACCACATCGGGTGTGATACTCTGATACTGGATGGTATCAGGGCGCTCGTAACGGCTTACAAATACGGGTTCTATGCCTAATGACTTCAAGCCGTAGTTGATGGCCTTTGATGCGCCGCCGGTACCCAGGATGAGTGCCTTTTTGTGCCACTTGGGGTCGATCATCGGTTCGATACTCTGGGTGAACCCAATAACATCGCTATTGTAGCCCTTGAGCAGGGTCTTATTCTTCTGATGAACCACGCGGATGACATTGACGGCTCCGATGGCGCGTGCCTCTGGCGAGATACTGTCGAGGAAGGGAATGACCTTCTCCTTATAAGGAATAGTGACGTTAAGACCTCGCAGATTGGGGTTGCGGTCGATAATCTCGGGCAGATCGTCAATCGTGGGAATCTCAAAGTTCTCGTACTTGGCATTGATGCCCTCATCGGCAAACTTCTGGTTGAAGTAGCTGATGGAAAACGAGTGGCCTAAAGGGTAGCCGATAAGTCCGTACTTGTCCATTTTTTTTTTAGTGTTTATTTAGTTGCGAAATACATCGTACAAATACCAAATGTGAGTCGGCGGAACGAGGCTTCGGCAAAGCCTGCCTTCATCAGTATGTCCACCATGCGCTCGCCCTGTGGAAACGCCTCGATAGTCTTGGTGAGGTATGAGTAGGCGCTGGTGTCGCGCGAGATCAGTCGGCCGTAGACGGGCAGGAAGGTATGTGAATAGATGCGGAACAGCTGCTTCATAGGGAAGCTGACGGGTGAGGTGAGCTCTACTATGCTGAGATGACCACCGGGTTTGAGTACGCGGTACATCTCGCGCAGGCCTGCATCGAGATCGGCAAAGTTACGAATGCCGAAAGCAGCGGTAACAGCATCGAAGGTGTCGCTATTATAAGATAGGTGTAAGCAGTCCTCCTTCTCGAAGGTCACTACATCCTGCAGTCCAAGGGCTGCTACCTTCTGGCGGCCTATCTGCATCATGCCCTCGCTGATGTCGGCGCCAATCAGGCGCTCCGGCCTTAACATTTGGGCTGAAAGTATGGCGAAATCGCCTGTGCCGGTTGCAATATCGAGCAGCGACTTGGGGTGGAATGGCGCCAGCTGCTTGATGGCTTTACGGCGCCAACCCTTGTCGATATCCCACGACAGACGGTGGTTCAGTTTATCGTAGGTAGGGGCGATGTTATCGAACATCTGCTCTACCTGCGAGGCTTTCTCACCATCGTGATAGGGGTTTATTTTCTCCTGCTCGTACATATTTTAGCGGCTCTTGAATGCTGATAACCAAGCACTTACGTTCTTCTCGATACGCTCGGCAATGTCGTCCTCGCTCTGCTCGCGCTCAAACTTCTCGCCTACGATGTGCTCGTAGAGCTCGATGTAGCGGTCAGATACACTCTCGGCATACTCGTCGGTAATCTCAGGCATAACTTGGCCGGGCTCGTTCATGAAGTCGTGCTCAATGAGCCACTGACGTACGAACTCCTTTGACAGCTGGCGCTGGGGCTCGCCCTTCGCCAACTTTTCCTCGTAGCCATCGGCATAGAAGTAGCGGCTTGAGTCAGGGGTGTGAATCTCGTCGATGAGGTAAACTTTACCGTCGCGCTTACCAAACTCGTACTTGGTATCAACGAGGATGAGTCCGCGCTTGGCGGCAATCTCCTGTCCGCGAGCAAAGATCTTGCGGGTATAGTCCTCCATGATAGCGTAATCCTCGGCTGATACGATGCCCTGAGCAATGATTTCTTCCTTAGAGATGTTCATGTCGTGACCCTCATCGGCCTTGGTTGTTGGGGTGATGATGGGCTCTGGGAAACGCTCGTTCTCCTTCATGCCATCGGGCAGCTTCACGCCGCACAGCTCGCGACAACCATTCTTGTACTCGCGCCATGCTGAACCAGTAAGGATGCTACGGATAATCATCTCTACACGGAAACCCTCGCACTTGAGTCCTACGGTTACCATAGGATCGGGTGTAGCCAACTTCCAGTTAGGGCAGATGTCGGTGGTTGCATCCAGGAACTTGGCTGCAATCTGGTTGAGTACCTGACCCTTGAAGGGGATTCCCTTTGGCAATACGACATCGAATGCCGAGATACGGTCGGTGGCAACCATTACCATCAGATCGTCGTTGATGTTGTAAACATCGCGTACCTTTCCATGGTACACGCTCTTCTGTCCTTCGAACTTAAAGTCTGTCTTTGTTAATGCTTTCATTGTTTTTATATTCTTTATCGAATTCTTCGTATGCATTGACGATGCGGGTAACGAGCTTGTGGCGCACGATGTCTCCGCGATCCAGATTGACGATGCCGATACCCTCTACGTTATTCAGGATGTGCAGGGCTTCGATGAGTCCGCTCTTCTGCGAGTGGGGCAGGTCTATCTGGGTCATATCGCCCGTGATGATCATCTTGGTGTTCCAGCCCATACGGGTAAGGAACATACGTATCTGGGCGGGAGTGGTGTTCTGCGCCTCGTCGAGGATGACTACGGCATCGCTCAGCGTGCGACCACGCATAAAGGCCAGCGGAGCTATCTGAATGATGTGTTTCTCCATCATATCTTGCAGCTTGACCTGTGGCAGCATATCCTCGAGTGCATCGTAGAGTGGCTGCAGATAAGGGTCAATCTTCTCCTTCATGTCGCCAGGCAGGAATCCTAACTTCTCGCCAGCCTCTACAGCTGGGCGCGATAGAATGATTTTCTTAGCAGTCTTGTCCTTCAGCGCCTTAACGGCCAGAGCGATAGAGAGGTAGGTTTTACCTGTACCAGCAGGGCCAACGGCAAAAATCATGTCGTTTTTGTTGTAGGCCTCAATAAGTTGCTGCTGATTAGGGGTGCGCGCCTTGATGGGGCGGCCTGACATAGAATAGCAAACTACGCCGTCGGGCACGTCATCGCGTGTGCGCTTACCTTTAATAATATCCAGGATATCCTCGTCGCCTAGTGAGTTGAAGCGGAGCACATGGGCTCTCAGTTTTTCGGTGCTTTCCTCGAATGCAGCCATCTGTTCTTCATCGCCAAGCACGCGGATAACGTTATCGCGAGCCATGATACGCAGTTTCGGAAATAGCGAGCGAATCATCTGTAAGTGCCCGTTGCCAACCCCATAGAATATCACGGGGTCAATGTCTTCTAATACGATATGTTTCTCTATCAAATGCTGAAGTTTTTTAAATTTGGGCACAAAGTTACAAAAAAAATATGTATCTTTGCAACGCAAAACGGAAAAAATAAATGAAACTCTCAAAAAAAAGATATTTATTAAGTTTTACGGCTGTGGTTCTGGTGCTTGCAGCGGTGCGTGCAGCGTTTCCGGAGGTGGCTGAAAGTTCGAGTAACGAGGAAGGAGTAACGAGTTCCTCGAATCCCATTCCACCTTCCACAAAGCCACACCGCATATTCTCCGTTCCTAACTTCAAAGCTTGTTTCCCTGATACTCAGGCGGTGCAGTTACAGGCGGCCCTGAAATGGGGTGTTAAGCGCGTGAAGGACCGTGAGGATGCTGAAAAACGTAAGAACGAACTGGTTTATGTTGGTGCAAATCCATATTTTCACGTAGACCACCTGTATTCTAGTATTCCTTATTTGGTGCCTCGTGCGGCGGTATTGTTGCAGGATATCGGTTCAGCTTTCTTCGATAGCTTGTATGTGAAGGGTATACCTTTGCATCGCCCAATAGTTACCAGCGTGTTGCGCTCGGAGGCTGACGTGGTGAAGCTGCGCAGACATAATGGCAATGCTACCGAGAACTCGTGCCACATGTATGGTACTACCATTGATATATGCTACAACCGATTTGAAACGGTTGAGAATCCTGATGGACCTGCGCGCCGTGCGGTGCGAAACGACTCGCTTAAATATGTACTGTCGGAGGTGCTTCGTGATATGCGTGAGCAAGGCCGATGCTACATTAAATACGAGGTGAAGCAGGGGTGTTTCCATATGACAGTAAGATAATTCAGAATTCACAATTAATAAACCTAAAAGCTATGAGATTAGACGGAAGACGCGAAAGCTCGAATGTTGAGGATCGCCGCGGATTGAGCGGTGGTGCTAAGGCTGGTATCGGTGGTATCGGCGGTATTATCCTGATTGCTCTGTTTACCTTTCTTCAGGGTGGCGATGTGACCGACGTGGTGAACAACGTTGTGCAACAGACCATGCAGGCTCCGACAGAGACGGTGGGCGAGGAAAACTTTACTGAAGAAGAACAGGAATTGGCCTCTGACTGTAAGAAGATTCTGGCCTCGACAGAGGAGGTTTGGACTAAGGTGTTCCAGGACAACGGTTGGGGCGAATATCAGTATCCTACGCTGGTGCTGTTTACTAATCAGGTAAACTCTGCCTGCGGTTCGGCTACGGCTGCGGTTGGTCCGTTCTATTGCTCGGGTGACCAGAAATTGTATGTCGACTTGTCGTTCTTCACACAGATGAAACGTCAGCTTGGTGTAGAGGGAAATACGTTTGCCTATGCCTACGTGATAGCTCACGAAATAGGTCATCATATCGAGTATCTTACAGGTACACTGAATAAGGCGCATTCGGCTATGAATCAGACAGATAAGGTGACGGCTAACCAGATTAGTGTACGCCTGGAGTTACTGGCAGATTACTATGCTGGCGTTTGGGCTCACTATGAAGACGCGATGAATCACTCGATGGAGTATGGCGATCTGGAGAAGGGCTTGGAGTTGGCTAAGGCTATCGGCGACGACTGGTTGCAGAAGAAGGCTCAGGGTCGCGCTACACCTGAGTCATTCACTCACGGCACCAGCGAGCAGCGTAAGCGTTGGCTGAAGCGCGGATTTGAAACTGGCGACATGCGCACCAGCACCTTCTCTGTTCAAAATTATAATAATCTTTGATTTTATGGCCTACGGATTATACGGATTTTACGGATTTAATTAACTGCGACGGATAATAATCCGTAAAATCCGTATAATCCGTAGGTAAAATATAAACTTTATTCGTGATGATAAGGTTCACCTTTAATAATGGTGCAGGCACGGTAGATTTGCTCTGTGAAAACAAGGCGAATCATCTGATGCGAGAACGTCATTTTTGATAAAGAAATCTGCTCGTTGGCCCTTGAGTAAACGGCTTGCGAGAATCCATACGGTCCGCCAACGACGAATATCAGTCGGCGGGCTGTATTTCTTTTCTGCTCCAGCCACTTGGCAAACTCTATGCTGCGGAATTCCTTACCATGCTCATCTAGCAGTACAACGGTATCGCTAGGCTGAATCTGCTTTAGAATCAGCTCGCCCTCGGCCTGTTTCTGTTGCTCCTCGCTCAGGCTTCTGGTATTTTTGAGTTCAGGGATAGTGAATAGCTCGAAGGGCATATAGTGGCCAATGCGATCTACGTAATCGTTGATGCCTGCCTGGAAATGCTTGTCGGTGGTCTTACCAACCAAAATCAGAATCGTTTTCATTTTATCGATTTTTGGGCCACAAATTGGTCGAACTGACTCTTGTAGCCGTTAAACACATTGATGTCAACATCGCCTGTGATGCCTTTGACGCGACCATCGGAGCAGAGTTGCCAGAAGGCCAGACGCACATCGGGCTTATATTCGCCGTAGCGGGCTATCCATACATCGTAGTCGCGCTTAATGTCGGGTACCATACCGAAATACTTGTTGATGAACATCTGGTTTATATATAAAATAGGTGAAACGCCGCAACGGGCTTTGACCATACGGAGCCAAACGCGAATCTGCCGGAACATCTTCTCAGGGCCGCCGGCTGCTGCTATCTGTGCATCGCTGGGTTCCACATCGAGCACAGGAGGCAGATCGCCTTTCAGGAACTTGGTGTGTTTGATGAAATGCTGAGCCTGGGCTGCACCCGAACTCTTGAGCGAGAAGAAGTGATAGGCACCGATGGGGATGTGGTGCTTGCGAGCCTGGGCGTAATCGTTGGCATAATACTTGTTGGTGATGCTGATGCCCTCGGTGCTCTTGATGAAGATGAACGATACGGGGTAATCGGCCTTGCCGTGAACATTCTTGTGCGTTTTGCGGCCTAGGTAGTTGATGCCAAGTTGTTTCCAGTTGATAGGGAACTTGTGGCGACCCTTGCCGTGTTGATAGCGGGCGATGTCGATGCCGTAGATGCGCTCAGAGGTGTACTTCATGCGTTCGCCCCAGAATCGGCCTTTCTTCCATTCGCCAACCTGTAGTCGGGCATCTTCGCCTGCTAGCGTGAAGAGTTGGATGCCGAATCCGTCGCGAGCATTATCAACCCAGTGGCCTTCGAAGTAGCTGCCATCAGCAATGTAAGCGCCGTGACCGTGGGCTGAGGTGCCTCTGAAATCACCCAGATAGGTGCCCAGCGTATCGATGCGGAGACCCGTCTTGATGGTGTCGGCATCGTAGGTGCCCACAATCGTAAAGCCAGCAGTGTCTACCGCTAGGGCTGTTCCCTCGTGTATACGATTGCGCCATGTTCCTACGTTCCAAACGGTTAGTCGGCGGGCTGGTTCTATGCTGAGTCGCTTGCCGTTGGCAAAGGCGGCTACTATTTCGTAACCTTCATCCATCACGTTGTGACGGTCGAAATAGTATCTGAATTCGTCGTCGAGACCTGCGGGGATGGTGTCCTTGGTCAGGGTGTCGGCATGTGCGGGGATGGTTTGTCTGATGGCGGCGCTTAGCTGCATGCCTTGGTGGGCAGGGCGGGGCAGAAGGTAAGTTGATGCCGACAACAGCAGAAGGGGTGATATAATAGATATTAATACCTTTTTCATTTATTTACTACTTTTCGGATGCAAAGATACAAAGAAATTTCTTATATTTGCAACCAAAATCGCTATAAAATTAAATATGTGTATGAGGAATTGATATTGATTTATGCCAGTAAAAATGGTGAAAAGTAATAAAATGTTAGTTTTTTAATTAAAAAAGTTACGATTTGTTTGTTTATTCCAATGAAAAAGATTAATTTTGCACCCGAAATTAAAATTGAGATCAAGAATGAAGAGTCTGAATCTACTTAACGGCCTAATTATTATTCGACTGCATGGGGCAGGCGGAAGTGATTGAGGTGCGCGTAGATGAAGCATTAAAGAGTAAACATAAAAATATTAAATACGAGCCTTTCTCACTTCCGAGTGTGAAAGGCTTTTTTGTTGGA
The DNA here is from genome assembly GCF_900142525.1 of Xylanibacter ruminicola. Lineage (GTDB taxonomy): Bacteria > Bacteroidota > Bacteroidia > Bacteroidales > Bacteroidaceae > Prevotella > Prevotella ruminicola_A. The sequence continues at coordinate 111,408 of NZ_FRBD01000016.1, forward strand.
TATACAAACAAATTTAAATAAAAGACAAACAGAAATGAGTGACAGATTGTTTATTTTCGACACAACGCTCCGCGACGGCGAACAGGTGCCCGGATGCCAGTTGAACACCGTAGAGAAGATTCAGGTGGCAAAGGCGCTGGAGCAGTTGGGCGTGGATGTGATCGAAGCAGGATTCCCTATTTCAAGTCCAGGCGACTTTAACAGTGTGATTGAGATTTCAAAGGCCGTAACCTGGCCGGTGATTTGTGCGCTGACTCGTGCCGTAGAGCGCGATATCGACGTGGCTTTCGAGGCGCTGCAGTATGCCAAGCACAAGCGTATCCACACAGGTATCGGCACCAGCGACGAGCACATCCAGTTTAAGTTCAATTCTACACGTGAGGAGATTCTGGAGCGAGCCGTAGCCGCCACTAAGTACGCCAAGCGATTTGTGGACGATGTGGAGTTCTACTGCGAGGATGCCGGACGTACGGACAACGAGTATCTGGCACGTGTGGTAGAGGCTGTTATCAAGGCCGGAGCCACCGTTGTGAACATCCCCGATACTACCGGATACTGTCTGCCACAGGAGTATTTCGACAAGATTAAGTACCTGAAGGAGCACGTTGATAATATCGACCGCGCCATCATTTCAACCCATTGCCACAACGACTTGGGAATGGCTACTGCCAACACCTTTAACGGTGTGATGGCTGGTGCCCGCCAGGTAGAGGTGACTATCAACGGCATAGGCGAGCGCGCAGGAAACACATCGCTCGAGGAGATTGCCATGATACTGAAGTGTCACAAGCAGTTGGGTATTGAGACTAACATCAATACCACCAAGATATATCCCACCAGCCGCATGGTTTCGAGCCTGATGAACATGCCGGTTCAGCCTAACAAGGCCATCGTGGGTCGTAACGCGTTTGCACACTCTAGCGGCATCCATCAGGATGGCGTGCTGAAGAATGTGCAGACCTACGAGATTATGGACCCCAAGGATGTGGGTATCGATGATAACAGCATCGTACTGACTGCCCGCTCAGGTCGCGCTGCACTGAAGCATCGTCTGCACGTGAACGGCGTTGATCTCACCGAAGAGAAGCTCGACAAGGTTTACGAGAAGTTCCTGGCTCTGGCCGACCAGAAGAAAGAGGTGAGCGATGCCGATGCATTGATGCTGGCTGGCGCCGATACTGCTGATACGCACGCTGTTCGCCTCGACTTCCTGCAGGTTACTACAGGTAAGGGCGTGAAGAGCGTGGCCTCTATCGGGCTCGACATCAGCGGACAGAAATTCGAGGCTGCGGCATCAGGAAACGGTCCTGTAGATGCAGCTATCAAAGCGCTGAAGAAGATTATCATGAAGCAGATGACGCTGAAGGAGTTTACCATCCAGGCTATCTCGAAGGGCTCGGACGATGTGGGTAAGGTGCACATGCAGGTGGAGTACGACGGAAGCTTGTACTACGGATTCGGTGCCAACACGGATATCGTGACTGCCAGCGTCGAGGCATACATAGATTGTATCAACAAATTTAAAAAGGAAGACGAATGAACACATTATTTGACAAGATTTGGGATAAGCACGTGGTGCAGCAGGTAGAGGACGGACCCACTCAGCTCTACATCGACCGTCTGTACTGCCACGAGGTGACATCGCCTCAGGCTTTCGACGGCATGCGTGCTCGCGGACTGAAATGTTTCCGTCCCCAACAGATATACTGCATGCCAGATCACAACACACCAACGCACGATCAGGACAAACCCATAGAGGATCCTGTATCGAAGAAGCAGGTTGACACACTGGCTAAGAACGCTGCCGAGTTCGGACTGACACACTACGGCATGATGTCGAAGGATAACGGTATCATCCACGTGGTGGGGCCTGAGAAGGGCCTGAGTCTGCCTGGTATGACGATTGTCTGTGGCGACTCGCACACCTCTACACATGGCGCTATGGGTGCTGTGGCTTTCGGCATCGGCACCAGCGAGGTGGAGATGGTGATGGCCTCGCAATGCATCCTGCAGCAGAAGCCTAAGTCGATGCGAATCACCGTGAACGGCCAGCTGGGCAAGGGCGTTACCGCCAAGGATGTGGCGCTGTACCTGATGGCGCAGATTACCACCAGCGGCGCTACAGGATATTTCATTGAATATGCGGGCTCAACCGTTGAGGCGCTTTCGATGGAGGGCCGACTGACGCTTTGTAACCTCTCGATAGAGATGGGAGCGCGAGGCGGTTTCATAGCTCCTGATGAAACCACATTCGAGTACCTGAAGGGCCGCGAGTTTGCGCCTAAGGGCGAGGAATGGGATAAGGCTGTGGCTTACTGGAAGACGTTGAAGAGCGGCGATGATGCAGTATTCGACAAGGAACTCACCTTTGATGCTGCCGACATCGAGCCCCGCATCACCTACGGCACCAACCCCGGTATGGGTATTGGTATCAACGACGCCATCCCCGAAAGTACACAAAAAGAACCGTCCCTTTTGTGTACTTTCGAGAAGGCGCTGAACTACATGCAGTTTAAGGCTGGGCAGAAGTTGCTGGGCACCAAGGTAGATTATGTATTCCTTGGTGCTTGCACCAACGGCCGAATAGAGGATTTCCGGGCGTTTGCATCAATAGTTAAAGGCCGCAAGAAGGCCGATGATGTGGTGGCTTGGCTGGTGCCTGGTTCGTGGGCTGTGGATAAGCAGATTCGCGAGGAAGGTCTCGACAAGGTGCTGGCTGAGGCTGGTTTCGAGATTCGTCAGCCCGGATGCTCGGCCTGCTTGGCAATGAACGATGATAAGATTCCCGCTGGCAAGCTGAGTGTGAGCACCTCGAACCGTAACTTCGAGGGTCGCCAGGGCCCCGGTGCCCGCACCATCCTGGCATCGCCCCTCACAGCCGCAGCCGCTGCCATCACGGGCGTCATTACTGATCCCCGAGAGTTATATAAATAGGTATAAGAGTTTATTCACTCCACCCCCTGGTCCCTCCTCTCGAGAGGAGGGGAATATTGAAGGAAAACGTTCTCGAGAGGGAGTGGGGTCGATAAAAATAAGAATTATGAAACAAAAGTTTGATATAATTACCAGCACTTGCGTGCCACTTCCTTTGGAGAATGTGGACACCGACCAGATCATACCCGCGCGATTCCTCAAGGCTACAACCCGCGAGGAGAAATTCTTTGGCGACAACCTGTTTCGCGACTGGCGATACAATGCCGACGGCACGCTGAACAAGGACTTTGTGCTGAACAATCCTGAGTTCTCGGGCTGCATCCTCGTGGCAGGCAAGAACTTCGGTTCGGGCTCGTCGAGAGAACACGCCGCCTGGGCCATTGCAGGCTACGGCTTCCGCGTGGTCATCAGCTCGTTCTTTGCCGATATCCACAAGAATAACGAGTTGAATAACTTCGTGCTGCCGGTGGTAGTGAGCGAGGCGTTTCTGGCTGAACTCTTCGATAGCATCGCCAAGAATCCGAAGATGGAGGTGGAAGTAGACCTTCCGAATCAGACCGTTACCAACAAGGCTACCGGAAGCAGCGAGCACTTCGACATCAACGGCTACAAGAAACACTGCTTGATGCAGGGACTTGACGACATCGACTTCCTGGTGCAGAACAAACAGAAAACAGAATTATGGGAACAAGCGAACAAGTAAATAAGTACAAGCGCATACAGCCCTTCGTGGAGATTATGGACTCTACGCTGCGCGATGGCGAGCAGACCAGCGGCGTGAGTTTTCTGCCTCACGAGAAACTGATCATAGCCCGCATGCTGCTGAACGATCTGAACGTGGATCGTATCGAGGTGGCATCGGCGCGAGTGAGCGAGGGCGAGCGCGAGGCGGTGAGCATGATATGCCGCTATGCCGCCCGTATCGACAAGCTGGAGAGGGTAGAGGTGCTGGGCTTTATCGACGGCGGAAAGAGCGTTGACTGGGCTGCGGAGTGCGGCTGCCGTACGCTGAATCTGCTGGCCAAGGGCTCGCTGAAACACTGTACCCACCAACTGCAGAAGTCGCCCGAGGAGCACATCGAGGATATCATCCGCGAGGTGAAGTATGCCCACACCAAGGGCATCACCGTCAACCTGTATCTCGAGGATTGGAGCAACGGCATGAAGGAGTCGCCACACTATGTCTATCAACTGATGGACGCGCTGTGCGATGTGGGCATCCGCCGCTTTATGTTGCCCGATACGCTTGGCATCATGAACCCGCTGCAGTGCGTGGAGTATTTCCGCAAGATGGTTAAGCGCTATGCCGACACGCACTTCGATTTTCACGCCCACAACGACTACGATCTGGCCGTTTCGAACTCGCTGGCTGCGGTGCTGAGCGGTGCCAAAGGTCTGCACGTAACGGTGAACGGCCTGGGCGAGCGCTGCGGCAATGCACCGCTGTCGAGTGTGCAGGTGATTCTGAAGGACCAGTTCAACGCCCGCACCAACATCCGCGAGGGTAAGTTGAACGACATTTCGCGCCTTGTCGAGAGCTACAGCGGCATTGTGGTAGCGCCCAATCAGCCTATCATCGGCGATAACGTGTTTACCCAGGTGGCTGGCGTGCATGCCGATGGCGACAAGAAGGATAATCTGTATTGCAACGCCCTGGTGCCTGAGCGATTCGGGCGCCGACGTGAGTACGCGCTGGGCAAGAACAGCGGCAAGGCCAACATAGCCAAGAACCTGGAGGAGCTGGGTCTGGAGCTCACGCCCGAGCAGACGCGCCGCGTAACGCAGCGAATCACCGAGCTGGGCGATAAGAAGGAGATAGTGACGCAGGAAGACCTGCCGTTCATTGTGAGCGACGTGCTGAAGCACGATGCACCCGAGGATAAAGTAAAACTTGTAAGTTACGTAGTGTCAACGGCTTACGGATTGAAGCCTGGTGCTAACGTGAAGGTAGAGATTAACGGTCGCGCGTACGAGGCCTCGGCTACCGGCGATGGTCAGTACGACGCCTTCGTGAAGTCGCTGCGCTACATCTACAAGAAGTATCTGGACCGCTCGTTCCCCGTGCTGCAGAACTACGCCGTTACCATCCCGCCAGGCGGACGTACCGATGCCTTGGTGCAGACCGTCATCACCTGGAACGACAACGGCAAAATCCTCCGCACCCGCGGACTTGATGCCGACCAGACCGAAGCTGCCATCAAGGCAACTTTCAAGATGCTGAACATCGTAGAAAATGAAAAAATAAATGAGTTATAATAATTAATAACCGTAGGCAATACAAAATAATAAATATATGAAACTGAATATTGCAATTTTAGAGGGCGACGGAATAGGCCCTGAAATCATGAAACAAGGTGTGGCTGTGCTCGATGCTATCGCAGCTAAGTTCGGTCACGAGTTTACTTATACCCCCGCCATCTGCGGCGCTCATGCCATCGAGGAGGTGGGCGATCCTTACCCCGACAGCACCCACGAGGTGTGCATGCAGGCCGATGCTGTGCTGTTTGCAGCTGTGGGCTCGCTGAAGTTCGACAACGATCCTACCGCCAAGATCCGTCCTGAGACTGGCTTGCTGGCTATGCGTAAGAAACTTGGCTTGTTTGCCAACGTGCGCCCTGTGGCTACCTTCGATTGCTTGCTGCACAAGTCGCCTCTGAAGGAGGAACTGCTGCGCGGTGCCGACTTCGTAGTGATCCGCGAGCTCACCGGTGGTATGTATTTTGGTGCGAAATATCAGGACAATGATAAGGCGTATGATACCAATATCTACACCCGTCCAGAAGTTGAAAGAATTCTTAAAGTCGGTTTCGAGATGGCGATGACCCGCAAGAAGCATCTCACTGTGGTCGACAAGGCCAACGTTCTGGCATCGAGCCGCCTGTGGCGCCAGATTGCCAAGGAGATGGAATCGCAGTATCCTGAGGTTACAACCGATTATATGTTTATCGACAACGCGTCGATGCGCGTGCTTACCGAGCCTCGCTTCTTCGATGTCATCGTGACCGAGAATACTTTTGGCGATATCCTGACCGACGAGACTAGCTGTATCACTGGCTCAATGGGCTTGCAGCCCTCATCATCGCTGGGCGAGCATACGCCGCTTTTCGAGCCCGTACACGGCTCTTGGCCGCAGGCTGCGGGGCAGAACCTGGCCAACCCAATAGCTCAGATCCTGTCGGCCGCTATGCTGCTTGAGCACTTCGGGCTGGAGCAGGAGGGCGGTTTGATTCGCCAGGCCGTAACCGCATCGCTCGATGCCAACGTGCGCACCCCTGAGATTCAGGTGGAAGGCGGCGATAAATATGGTACGCGCGAGGTAGGAGAGTGGATAGTAAACTATATCAAGAATGCGTAAACTAGTATCTCTAGCCAGGCTAGATAGGTTAGTATATCTAGTATTTCTAGTTCTGTTAGCTTCGGGGCCGATCGGCCCCGAGGCCAACGCGCAAACGCCCAAGCAATGGCGCGATTCGGTGTCGGTGCTGATAGCACAGCTGGACAGGCAGCCCAATAACATCGACCTGCGACTGAAGAAGGCCGAGGCTAACATCAACCTCTCGCAGTACGACTATGCGGCCGATGAATATAGTAAGGTACTGAAGCTGGACGAGCGCAATCTGGCGGCGCTTTATTTCCGTGCCTTCTGTCACACCCAGCTGCGCCATTACGACATGGCACGCGCCGATTACGAGGCTTTTCTGGCTATTCACCCCGAGCACTTGGAGGCGCACCTTGGCTTGGCGCACGTTCTGCAGCTGCTGAACCGCCGTGCTGATGCCGTAGACGAGCTGAACCGCAGCGTGCAGATGTTTCCTGACAGCGCCGATGCCTACGCTGCCCGCGCTGCCTACGAAACGCAACTTGAACAGTATGATGCGGCCATTTATGATTGGGATGAAGCGATACGTTTACGTCCGAATGATGCCGCTTTAACAGTGTCGAAAGTGGATATTTTGCTGAGTTTAGGTCGTAAAAATGAGGCTCGCGAGGCTCTTGATAAAGCCGTAAAGCAGGGTACACCCCGAGCCGCACTGAAAGAATGGTTCGATAAATGTAAATAAAAATACTTTTTGTCTAATAAGGGCGTTTTTATCCCTATTTTGCGGGTATTAAATGTAATAATTGTGCTGATTAATAGTAGATAATATTTCTATTAATTGGCGCAATTTTTTTTATCTTAATTGTATTATAATTTTGTCTAAAAAAATATCATAGTTTTTTTTATTTCAGTAAAGGTGTCAACGATTCCAGTAAAGAGTCAACTTATTCAGTAAAGCGGCTGTCAACTATATCAGGAAAAAAGCAATAAACTGTCAACCAAAATGGTTCTTCTGCAATTTAGTTGAAAAGAACGATAGTTTATCGGCTATATCAATCGCGATTTATTCTATCTAGTTTGACAAGATTTGCGAATGGTTTTATTTATATATAATTAACTGACAATCAATAATATACGTTGCAAAAATATTAGGATATTTGACAAATTTTTCGTAACTTTATATCGCCAAACATAAAGGAAAAATCAATGTACAAATACCCTAACGGCGACAAAGTTACAACAAAAAAATTGGAATACGGCAATTTGGTCACGACAAAATTGCCGGAGTGTGATGGAATCT
>NZ_FRBD01000049.1 GCF_900142525.1 Xylanibacter ruminicola
GTAGTATCGTTAGCCATTGATGCGTCGAACTCGACAGCTGTGATATTCTGGGCAACACTCTCCCAACCACGATCCTGAGGTAGCTCGAATGGTCCAACACTCATGCCATTACGCTCTGCCTTCATGGTGTCGTAATAGAACGTCAAGGTATAGTTACTTGTTGTTGCTGTTGCGGCACGACTATTATTGGGCACGATTGTTCCCTCAGCTGGATTAGAATTAACCTCTGTCAGCACAGCGTAGGGTTCTGGTTCTGCTTGGGCTTCTAAGGTAAACTCATAACTGCCCAAGGGCGTTTCAAGACCATCTGTGCTGACGGCACTGATATTGAATGTGTGAGTGGAGCCGGCCTCCAGTTGGCTGATGTCCATAGAGATAGCGATCTCACTACCAGCCTCAACCTTCATGGTTTGGCTATTCTGTTCATCATCGTCAATCCAGAATTTTACTTGGTCTATCTGTAGAGTAACTTCTTCCTTGTCGGGTACAACGAAGAGATAGCGGTAGTACAATCCTGGTTCACCATCTGTACGCTTAGCGCGGAAGTTGAGATAGTGAATGCCTGACGAAAGTGTGCTAACGTCTATGCTCTGTGTAATATCTGTACTAGTCACAGATGAGGACACTCTGTGAGCGTAGTCTGCATCAATCCAATACTCGTAGCCAGACACTGTAGCGTCTGTCATCTCAGATGCAGGAACCATGAAGAGATAACGGTGATATAGTCCTGATACACCGTCACCATCCTCTGCACGGAAGTTCAGGTAATGAATGCCTTCCGACAAACTGCTGATGTCGATACTCTGCTCTACAACGGTACTATTGGTTGCAACCGTATGGCGATGGCCATAATCGGCATCTAACCAGTACTCATATTGACTAATGGTCTGAGCACGACCAAAGAGCACTGCCAGCAGTAGCAGGAATATAAGTTTTATTCTGCCTTGCATAAGCTTTCTGTTTTGTTAGTTTGCGCTCAGGGTCATCTTCACATTCAGCATTCGCGTCTTAGTATCAACACCAATCGTATAGTCGGTCACCTTTGGCGCATTAGGTTCCAAGGTGAAAGGTGTGGTTCCGCCATACATGCCAACGATGGTGCCATCAGTGCCAAGCCAGCCTTGCTGCTGGAAATACTCCGGATTATCCATCTCAGTACTGACTGTCGTGTAAGTGTAGCAGTTATTCTTAGTTGCTACAGACCACTTCTCCCAAAAGTCGCTTGGACCAAGACAATTGGTAAAAGAGATGTCACTATTAACTCCCGCAGAAGAAGTCCAGTTTGTTATATAACAGTTGATAAAGCTTGCTGTGATAGTACTTGAATTGTAGCCCATAACGACATTGCAATTAGAGAAAACAACAGCGTCAGGAGTGTAACCTGAGCCATATACCTGTACGTCTGAATTGACAACTGTCATGTCCATAAATCTAGACGATAAAGCAATCTCTCCTGTCTTGCATCGGTCTATTAGCATCTCGCGTATTGTTGTTGATCCTCCTATAGTGGAAATACCTCCATCTAAAACACACTTCCTCAACTTCAGACCTATTACAGGATTATCTATATATAATGTGGGTGTAATTCGCACGCCATCCAGCAGATGGGCTGTCAAAGTTGGATTATCGGGAATGTTGATATCTATCCTATTCTTAATAATCGTATTCTCTGCTCCCGCACCGATGATAGTGATGGCTTTTTCTATAAGTATCTCAGAACCACAGTCGAATGTTCCTGCTGACAGCAAGATGGTGTCACCATCTACTGCTGCCTCAATAACCGAAGGCAGCTCGTCTGGATTAAACTGTGTGACATTACCTTGATGGCGCAATACTATCTGTGCTGTAATTGCCATTGCACTCTGAATGCCTAGCATCATGAGGCATATAATTGATAATAGAATCTTTTTCATAATCGTAAATGATTAATGTGAATAATATTGCTTGTTCTTATAGTCTACGTGCCAATTGTGGGTCGGGGTTATCGCTCTCACCTGGCTCTGAAGCTGATGCAGAAGTGGTGATTGTAACCACGTTAGGACTATAAACGATACCTAACTT
>NZ_FRBD01000047.1 GCF_900142525.1 Xylanibacter ruminicola
AAACAATCTGTGAGATAGTTCGGAAATTTTTGGCAAAATCTCGTAAACAATCCAGCAGATTCTGCCGTACCACTCCAAACACCTGTTTTTGCAGGTGGGGGCGAACGCAGGTACGCAGGTACATTTTGTAAAATCAAGTGGCAGTGACGAGCAGGTGAAATCTACCTTATATATTATTATATTATATATAATATAATAATATATAGATATATAATATATTAAATTAAGCACTCCTCTCCGTTCGCCTCTCCAGCATCTCTAACGCTTTTTGCTGCCATTTCCGAAAACAGAAAATGTACCTGCGTACCTGCGTTCGCCGTTCGCCCCAAATATTATGTTACTTTTTTTGTGTCTGAGTGCCTATGGTGTTGAGAAAGAGCCAGATACCGTTAAATTGGCAAAGATGAATCTGCTGCTGAACAACGTTCGTGGTGAGATAACTGAGGCCAACTCTTTCTATAGCGACCCATACGATGCTTTCGAGAAGTTCGACTATGTGATGGCCAATCCACCATTTAATGTGGATGAGGTGGTGCTGGATAGAGTGATTGAGGATAAGCGCTTCAATACTTGCGGAGTGCCTCGTAATAAGACTAAATCTGCTAAGATGATTAGAAAATCCTAATAGGTCAGTCCGAATTGCCAGAGGGGGATGATGTTGGCATAGCCTGTTTCGATGTCGTCTTTCACTATGTAACCTTGGGCAGCATTCTGTATCTGCTTCTGCTTCTTATTTCTTCCGCCCACCTCAAAGGTCTTGCCGTCTATTTCGAAATCGCTTATTCGTGAACTAATGACATCAGTAGTGACACGCATCTGATTGTAGAAGAATGTCTCGCGGATGTTGCCTATGTCGGTACTTTCATGTCCAAGTACATAGGCAAGGTTAGTGTTGTCAAGATATACTTTCTCAACTTTTCCTAAGCCACGTATACCGCCAGTATCGTCACGCAGTTGTCCTATCATACCAGCCTGTTCCATATAGATGAAGTAGTCGGGAAGCACGTTACGACTTACACCTATTATTGTGGCCAATGACTCCATGACGGGCTTGAAAGGTACACTCTGTGCTATAACGGCCAGTAATTTTTTGAGTTTTCTACCTGTAGAGGCATTCATGTTTGCATATTGGGGTATGTCTACCTCCATTGTTTGGTTGATAACCTGACGCAAACGCATTTCGTAGCCACCCTCATTTGCAAATGGATAGTAGCCGTTTTTCAGATAATCCCTGAATAGGGGCAGTGGGTGGTTGATGGCATCAAGTTTCGCGTTATGCTCCAGAATATCGTTGATGGTATATACTGGGGCTGTTATGTTATGAAACAATGCCAGATATTCTCGGAAAGAAAGCCCCTGCATGGTAAATATCAGAGTACGTCTGCTCAGGTCAGATGCTCCTTTGGTGATATCAAGTATGGATGAGCCTGTGAATCCAACCTTCAAGTCTGGATGAGAGTCGTATATGATTTTCAATTCTCGTGACCAGTTCTCGTATTTATGAATCTCGTCAATGAATATCTGCTCTCCGCCGTTTTTTACAAACTCATCTACAGTGTCGATAAGTGTGTGGGTTGAAAAATACAGATGGTCGGCAGCTATATAGAGCATATGTCGCTTGTCTCTGTTCTCCTTGATGTGTTGCAGAATCATAGTTGACTTACCTACGCCACGTGGCCCAACAAGTCCGAACATTCTCGATTCCCAACTCACTTGACCGTACATATACCGATGGAATGTTGAAGTGGTTAACTTCAACTGACTCTCCATGAATTCAATAAGCGTAATATCCATAATCGTTATATTTTTGCTGCAAATATAGTAAAAAATGCACTGTGATAGTGCACAAAACGAAGAAAAAATGCACCAAAGTAGTGCAATTTAACGATTTTTTGCGGAAAACCTTTGTAGTTTTGGGGAAAAGCACTAACTTTGGCCTTGACAAATCTTCTGGGATTTAATCCCATAACAATTAAAAACCTATTTGTGATATGATGAAATTTACTTTCTTCAGTTGCATTTTCGAAGGAAGGCAACTGTATTGTGAGGAGCCGTTTTTATTAGCGGCATCGGAAGTTGTGCGTGCAGTGTGCAAGGCTGGCTTCCAAAACAACAGTGAGTATGTGTTTGAATACGCCCAGCCGCCTAAAAGCGGTATGTTTCTTTTCAAGGTGACGAGAAAAACTGATGGATTCTCGACGCTTGTGTACTTTGATACCGCTGTTAGCGCATGGATGCATGCACGGACTTACATATCTTATTAATAAGGCTAATGAGATACGTGAGTTCTATCAGGTGCGAAAGTTCCCTGTGCCAACTATGGATGAGGATAGCTCGACTACATCAACTAAGTATCGTGTAAGCATAGAGGACCAGATACGCAAGAAGTATCGCCGTATGTCGCCAGATGAGCGTACTGACATGCTGCGCGCATGCCTTGGCTCGCTGCGAGCTAATTATCCCAAGATGTTCAGATTCAAGAATCAGTGGCAGGCTATCTATCAGGTGATACGTGACAGGCTGGATGGCGGACTGCTGCAATATAACTTCCTGAGTATTGCCATGAGTGCTACTCCAGAAGGATGGCCAGAAAGTCTGCAGATTAACAAGAATGTAATAAAGAACTTTGGACGCGTGATGGATATTCCTGATGATGAGGCTTACTATGAGCTTAAATATAATCCGATGAGCGACCTGTGCGACACATTCTGGAATATAATTAAGTGCGAAATAATGGGTGATGAGGCGTGAAAAGTACGCACAGAATACGCATTAGAAAGAATTAATACGCATAAAATACGCGAAAAATACGCATATACGGAAACGCCGTTTGACGCGCTTTTTTATCTCTACCTTTGCATCGTCAAAAGGAAATAAAACCTCCTCGCGACGATGCAAAATTAGTTTAGAATTTAGAATTAAAAATTTTGAGATGATGAAAAGAAGAATGCTTTATGTAGAGAACTACGCGGAGATTGAAGATGTGGTGGCTAGAGACATGAGTGGCAACTATGCTATTGATAAGGTAGCCGCAGGATTTATGGCTCAGGTAGAAGACGAGGTTAGCCAGGAGCTGATGGAACTGCTAAGGTGGCAACTGTCTTACCCTGAAAAACGTTGAATCAAAAAAACGTTTTAAAATGGAGAAAAACGAAGATTCAGATTTATTGGAGTTGCAAGAACTTGCATTGAG
>NZ_FRBD01000005.1 GCF_900142525.1 Xylanibacter ruminicola
GCATTTGGCAGAGAAGTATGGAGTGAAGGGTACCCTGAGCCGTGAAGAATTTGATGCACGCGCTAAGGCGTGGTATTATGCAGAACTGCTTCGTGATGAACGAAAGCGTCAGAAGATGACTCAGCAGGAGTTGGCTGAGCTGATAGGAAAGAAACGTGAGTATATCTCGGCATTGGAGCAAGGTCACACGGATATGCAATTATCTACATTTGTGCTCATTGCTAATGCACTTGGCTTGAGATTCTCCTTAGTTGTGGGATAATCCGTGGTTTGACCTTACTACTATGTAGTAAGAGGTTTTTGAGATGATCGGTCCTGAGATTTGGGGCCGATTTTTTGTGCGTAAATATTTGCTTGGTTCAAGGAAAATAAGTACCTTTGCACTACTAAACCCAAATAAAAACAGAATAGAACAATGAATATTATGAAGTACTACAAATGCCATATCGCACCAAGCGATGTGGATCAAGGAGGGGCGCCTTTATTACAAGGTAAGGGCGTCTTTACTAAGATTTTTAGTGAGGATTCCCTTAAAAAGAAAAAATTCTTGTTGGCCCATACCCCTAAGCAGATGGTGTTTTATCATGAGTATGCATTGCCGCCCCAAAATGACAGGTATGTGATACTTGTGGCTAACTGTAGGGTGAGAGAATATCAGGTAGATCTGTTTGAAAAGACCACCGTGGCCGACCATCCGTACCTGTATATGGTAGTAGATGCCACAACCGATGAGCCCATGGTGGCCATAGAGGAATGCAAGCAATGCAAAAAGGCCGCAGAAGAGGTGAGACTGGTGCTTGAATACTCGCTGAACAGAGATATGGAGACAAGCGGATGGCAAGTGACGCTGACTGAATATGAACCAACCGATGATGACGTAGCTAAAGTACACGAACTGACGAAAGACATACACGACCCGCAAAACGTGAACCGTACGCTGGAAACCAAATATGGACTAGAGAAAACTGACTTCTTGATTAGAAACTACTTAGAGTATCGCCAAAAGGTTACTAAACCAAAGAAATCGAATAACTTCAGAGATTACATACTTCACAATAACAAGAATCTGGTGATAAACCTGATTAGAAAAGTGATACAGGATACGAAAGAACTGGTGTCGAAGAGTGTGTCGAGGATATTCAGATTTCTGAAAGACCACGAAGTGATTTCATGCCCCAAATTCGAGGCGGTGATACGAGAGTTTCCAGAACTAGAAGACCATGTGTCGTCAAGTAGGTTTAATACTTATATACGCCAATTGGACAATCCATTTGAAAACGACCCCGTTTGTGACTATTTATACAGAAAATTTGAAATATTACTGACATAACACCCCCCTAAGCAGGTTTTATCGGTTCGACCCGTTAAGACCTGCTTTTTTTATTGCATAGGTCGATAAAACCTAATATCTTTGCGCCCGAAATGGAGTGAAGATTGGGCCCTTTCTGATCTCAAAGTTTAATTCTGAAAATTTTTAAATGATGAGACAGATTGTTTTGAATCTTGATGATGAGGCTTTTGAGCCTTTTATGGGTTTGCTGGCATTATGCCGGCAGGTACAGATAGTAGGCGAGAGCGAGGTGACCGACGTGCTGAACAACCGTGATCAGTGTATGAAGCAAGCCATAGAAACGCTTCGCGAAAATAAGGTGTTTAAGCATGGCTATGATTTCGCCTGGATTATGGTGGCTATCAACCAAGGTGTGCTTGACGATTACGAAGGATTCCGTTCGCCACAGGCGTTTCTGGATTATCTATATGAGATAGGTATAGACAATCTGCCATCACGTTATTCGCTATCTCGTGCTTACTCGATTATATTCCATACGTATCCTGACTGGACCTTTAAGGATGTGGATGGCGCTACCGAAACACTTAGACGTAAAAACGTGGTTAGGCAGTTTCTGACTGCTTATGCAGCGGCTAAAAGAGGCCTTTGCAACAAGTTTTGCAACAAATGAAAGAACCCTGCAACAACTTCTGCACCAAGTGGTTTTGAGATGATTAGTAACTGAAAAAGTATTTCTAATTTTGCACCGTCGAAAGGAAAAAACAACAATCCGAAACGACGGTGCTCTTTGACTTATTGATACAAAAGATCCTTCAGAAGGCTGAAGAAATGAAAGGGAAGTGAAAGGGAAGTGAAAGGGAAGTAAAAGGGATGTATACATTATTAATAATAAATATAAAGGTCGCTTAAAAGGAGGCGACGTAAAATAAAAAAAGGAGAATATGAATACAATGATTATTTCGATTTCGGAATTGACTAGCAACCATGTTGTTAAAGAGGCAGACCTGATGATAGCTGAAGAGCTGAAACAACTGAACAGCTACAGCAAGTTCTGCTACACTGCTACTGAGATAGCAAAAACCTACGGAATGAAGGGCAACGACCTGATATCGTTTCTGAAAGACCGTAGAATAATTAAAAAAGTGAACGGCAACTATATGCCCACCGGACAGTACCAGAACCAAGGACTAACGGCGTATCGATACTCGATGAAGTACACCCAGCAAGGACAGCGAAAAATTAAAATGACCTTGGTTTGGACCGAGAAAGGGAGAGAGTTTCTTAAGGAAATTATTAAACATTAAACATTAAATATTATGAAGAAGAATGTAGTGATGCGGAATATTGCCGAGGGCAATCGCATTTATCAGGAGATGAAAAAGTCGATGTTGTCGGTAGAGCCAACCATCGGCAGTCTGGTATCGATGAACTATGCGTTGAGCAAGTTGCTGGCCAACTATAAGCTGGCGATGCAGAAACTCGACATCGATGTTGATGCATATCTAGCCGACATGACGAAATGGTGGGAGAACCAACTGGAATGCGGTGAGGCCGATGATCAAGAAGATTTTGACGCCTTTGCCTATACCGTTGACCGACTGGCAGAGGCTTGATGCTACCAGAACCCAAACTTAAACCTGCTTTTACAAATAACACACACAACAACACACACATAAAAGATGAAGAAATTTGTATTTATTGTTAACGCTATTGAGGTTATTAATATCATAAAGACTGGAAAAAAGCTACAGGCTGTTATTTCGTACGACCCTCAAACACGCATGATAGTTATAAAACCCAACAATCCACCTAAGACCAAGGTGAGCCGAACAGAGCTGCTGGGGCATACCGACTTTGGCCGAGTGACTCGTAATAGCAAGTTTGTGAACATTATCCAGCACTTGCCCATTATGATGGGGGCCAAGCGCATGATAAAGGCCATAGACCGCGAGACTATTGATGTGAAGGATATTATAGAAACCAACGAAATTATTGAAAGAGTATAATGATTAACTATGTTTATACTGACAGGAGCGGGCATAAGAAGGCCCGCCCTGTTAAGAACCGAAAGGAATATGTAGCCATTAGAAACACAGATGCGAATGTGAAGAATTTTGCTGCGGCACGAGCTGGCGACAAAAAAGCAAAAATGGCGCTGAAACAGTTTAATTATAACGACCTGTTGCCAAACGGTGTGTTGCGCGGATGTCATCACTCGGCATCGACCTTTGCGCACGATATAGATTGCGGAAATGAGGAAGAATGCAAAGAAATGGCGCAGAGGATTCTCGCCAAAAAAGAAGAGATTGGGCTGTTGGAACTGTCTGTTTCAAGCGGATGGGGGTTGCACGCGGTGTGTCGTAGAGAACCAGGAAAAACCATACTGGAGTGCCAGGTAAAAATGGCGATGGCCACGCAGACCGAAATGGACACCAACGCACACGACCAGGCGAGAGTACTCTTTACCGGGCCGGCAACCGACGATGTGCTGCTGTATCTGGATGATGCGATATTCGACGAACTGCTGAGCGAGGAGCAGAGTGCCGAGGAGTATCAGCGCCTGAAGAATCGAGAGAAAAGTGGCGCCGAGGATGTGCCCGCGGGGGCCAAGAAGGCGAATAAGCATTATCGCCCGTGGGAAACCCAAGGGGGGCCGAACGAGCGCATGAACAATGGAGGGGAAATAAAATCATTTAAAGGTATACCGTATGAGCAGATTATTGAAGAGTGGTGGCGGCAGAATGGGGGCGTGCCTCAGGAGGGCGAGAGGAATGTTAAGCTATACCAACTTGCCGTTAGTCTTAGGGCTATTTGCGATAATAGCAAGCAGCTGGTGCTTAGTGTGGTGCCTCGTCTGGGCTTGGATGATCTGGAGGTTGAGCGTATAGTCGACTCGGCTTGTAAGGAAACACCAAAGGGCTTGTCGAAGGCCATGCAAAGTGTGCTTTCAGCACTCGGCATTTCAAATGCCGGTATTAGTTTCAGTCGAATTCTAAATTCGACTGAACAGCAACAGCAGATGGATAAATGGCTATGGGAATGGGGAGCGCAGATAGAAGCGCTGTTTGATGATTTCCCTATTCTGAAGGACATTTGTCGCGGCCTGAAACGCAATCAATATGCAGCGGCACTCTTTGTGTCGGGTGGATTTATGATGACGCTGATGACACGCTGCAAGTACAGCTTCTACCACCGTCCGGAAGAACTGCGCAGATTGAACTGCGAGGTGCAGGTGATTGGTGATCCTGCAAGCGGAAAGAGCTTTGCCACTCGCCTGTATAAGCAACTGATAGCCCCGATTATTGCGGCAGATAGAGTGGGCAAGGAGGCCATCAACGCCTATCGCGAGCAGATGAAGACCAAGGGTGCCAACAAGGAGAAACCCAAGAAGCCTAAGGTGGCCATCCGCGTGCATCCCGCCAGAACCAGTAATGCCCAGTTTATACAGGATATGGTGAATAGCGTAGAGGAGATTGATGGCGAAAAGATACAGCTGCACATGCTGACTTTTGACACCGAGCTGGATAACACGATGCGTGTTCAGAAAAGTGGCTCGTGGATGGATAAAGAATCGCTGGAGCTCAAGGCATTCCACAACGAGGAAGATGGTCAGTTTTATAGCAATATGGACTCCATCGTCGAGAACTTTGTGGTGACCTGGAACTATGTGTATACCGGTACGCCGCTGGCTTTGAAAGCAAAGATTAACGAGCGTAATTTCGGCTCGGGATTGGCTACCCGCCTAACATGTATCCCCTTGCCACCCACCAATTTCGAGATGATTAGTCGTGAGCGCCATGATGATGCAGCAAGCGATGAACGTCTGAAGGAATGGGGAGAAAAATTAGACCGCATGAAGGGCATATTGAGCCTGGATAAGATTGTGGATGAACTCTATGATTGGACGGCCCGCCGCATGGAGGATGCCAAGGAGGACAATTCTAAGGCGGAAGAGATGCTGCTGAAGCGATGCGCCTATCACGGCATTAACTTCTCGGCGCCGTTCATCGTGATGCGCCATTGGGATAAAATCCATCAAGATGGGGCCTACTATTGCGGTGAGTTTGAGACCGATGATGTAGACTGGAAGTTGGCAGAACTGATTGTTAACATCCAATACGCTTGTCAGCGTCATTATTTTCTTGCGTTGGCAGAGAAATACTTCGACGATCAGCAGCGCGAGGTGTCGATGAATAGTCATCGTAAAAACAAAACTTACGAAGGCTTTAGCCGATTGCCAGAAGAGTTTATGGTTGAGGATGTCATTGCATGTTTCTCGCTTTTGTCTGCATCAGCAGCAAGAATGAAGATTAAGCGATTGTCTGAAGATCATTTAATTGAAAAGATTGATGATTATGTGGACAACGGTACTACCAAAGCAATCTATAAGAAAATTGGTATTATGGTTTGACGCCGTAACGCAGTAACGCAGTAACATTAGAAAATTGAAACATTAAATGGAAGAGATTATTCAATTAAATAGTGGGGCGAAACTTTCGCCTCACTTTACATTGGGGGAGTTGACGAAGAGTAGTAGTCATCCTGAGATTTATAACATTCCTAGTCATGAGGCGATTGCTAACCTGAAGCAGGTGTGCGTGTGGTTGGAGGAGTTAAGAAAGCGGTATAATCAACCGATTATAATTAACTCTGGCTATCGATCGCTGCAGTTGAATCGGGCGATAGGTGGGGTGGCTACGTCGAACCATCTTACTGGCTGTGCAGTGGATATCCGCGTGGATGGATTGGAGCAGTTGATAGTCTATGCGGCGATATTGCTCGATATCAGCCGCGACTGGCAGCAGGATTT
This sequence comes from Xylanibacter ruminicola, assembly GCF_900142525.1. Classification (GTDB taxonomy): domain Bacteria; phylum Bacteroidota; class Bacteroidia; order Bacteroidales; family Bacteroidaceae; genus Prevotella; species Prevotella ruminicola_A. Next base: position 6,102 of record NZ_FRBD01000005.1, read on the forward strand.
CGACGAACTGCTCATCGAGAAAAATCGCCATGGCGCCATGTGGCTGCACTTTGCGGTGCGGCCTTCGGGAAATCGCAGAAAAGTTTTGTTTATAAATGCTTGATATTACTACCTATTTATTATTATAATACTATTAACGGCCTCGCCGGGGGTGGTGTCGGCTTCGCGGGGGAAGTAGACGGGCATATCCTTCTGCAGTGGCAGGATACGGAGCTCCAGCTCTCGGCACCCCTCGGGCAGACGCCATAGGGCATACTGGAATGGGCGACCGTTGTAGAAATTGTCGTCAATCAGCTTGCCATTGGCATAGAGACGGGCCACGTCGCCGCGGTAGTTGATGGTTATGAGGTGAGAGCGGAGAGATGAGTAGTCTGCTGGGAGCGTGATGGTGTAGACGGCAGCTTGCTCAAAGTCGGCATCGGTGGGCTCCTCGGCTACTTTGTTGACGCCGATGGTAATGGGGCGGGGAGAGCCTGCCTCGCGAACCTTTTTAACGATGGGAGCCTGATATGCGATGTCGTGATGCCCCTCTTCTTCTAAGAACAACCGCCCGGCCTGCTCGGAAGTGAGCAGGTAGATGTTCTGATAAACGGGCTTATCGGCACCTTTCGGCTTGAGGTTACGAAGCACCTTACGGCCAACGGCCAGGGTGGTGGGGATGCCCTTGATCTGCTCAAGATAAATCTTGCCATCGCGCTTGGCTACCAGCTGGGCGGTGGCGTAGTTGATGCCATCGATGTTAACAGGAAAAATGCACATGGCACCAGCAGGAATGGTGAGCTTGGGCAGAGTTACACCGCATGCCTCGAGCTGAACACCGCGCTTGGCCGTGAGGTGCTGCAGGCGCTCGTAGTTGTTGACGAAGATGAAACCGCTGCCATCCTTTTCGCGTACACTCCAACGCAGGTGTGAGTCGTCGCCCTTCTTGATATCCTGAGCGCAAGGAAAACGGGCCTCCATGGGGGCCAGCACCTCGCCCCAATCGTGCATAAACAGATGGAGCTTGCGCAGCATGTAGTAGTGAGGATTGCGCTGACCGAACTCGCCCAACGGTGCCTGGAAGTCGTAGGTTTTTACGGGCATATCGTTGTAGTTGGTGGCAACGGTGCGCTGTGTCTCGTTGAGATAGGTGAGCCCATCGGGGTTGGTGCCGCCGTGATACATGTAATAGCCCAGCAGGTTAGAACCGCTGCCCAGCTTGACGATGGCCATCGAGTAGGCATCTTCAGGGTAGAGGTAGGGGCGGCGATGGTAGGCGGGCATCATGCCGCCACCTAGCTCGCAGGTGAAATAAGGATAGGTGCCGGCTGATGGGTGATGAGTGGTGGAGTAGTCGAGCTGTTCGGAGCCGATGGCGCCCGAGACTTGAGAGGCGGTGAAGTTGAACGCCTTGTAGTAGTTGCCGGCCGTCTCCTCGATGCTGCGATCCCAGAAGCCGTCGGCATAGTCGCCATACAGGGGCAGCATCTCGCCAAAGGGCACGGGCGTGGCCAACTCGGGCCAGCCTGTGCGGGTGTAGAAAGGCAGGTTGAAGCCTATCTGCAGGGCGATACGCTTGAGCGCCATGAGGTATTCGCCCCGGCCGCGATACTCATTGTCGAACTGGGCGCCTATCACGGGGCCGCCATCCTTCCACTGCAGCCCTTGAACCTGGGTGAAAATCTGTCGATAAAGCTGCTCTACCATGCCTAGGAACACGGGATTCTCCTGGCGCGTTTTGCAACCTTTGGTGAACACCCAGTCGGGGATGCCGCCATTGCGCACCTCGCCGTGACAGAACGGACCAAGGCGCAGCACCACGGGCATGCGTTGCTGCTGGCACACCTCGAGAAAATGGCGCAGATTGCGCTGACCGTCCCAGCGGAAGATGCCCTCCTGCTCTTCGACGTGGTTCCAGAATACGTAGGTGGCGATGATGGTGACACCGCCCTCCTTCATCTTCTTTACCTCGGAGGCCCACTCGCCGGCTGGGATGCGCGAGTAGTGAACCTCGCCCATGACGGGGCACACACGACGGCCGTCGATGATGAGACTATGGCGATCCCAACTTACGGAGGCATTTCCGGCTTTCAACCCGCCGGCCATCATCAGCAGGCAGAGGGATAGGAGAGAGAACTTCTTGATCATATGGGTTGTTATTTTATGAATTGACTGAACTGCAGGATGCCAAGATGGTTTACATCCAGATGCTCGACCTCTTCCAGGTAGCGCTTGGCCTTCTCTTTATCGCCCATGCCATAGTAGCCCAGGGCCATGCCCTGATAGAATAATAAAAATCCTTTGTTTAAGATACTCATTGTTGTTATCGCAATTAAAAATTCGATGCAAAGGTACGTTTTTTTTTGCAAACTAAAAAACAAAATAGAGAAATGTTGATGCATGCAGTAAGTGTTCCGTTGTCGGTGGTTACATATGCCTCGGACAACCATTACATACTATCATTATTTGATCTAATACGAAATGGTGATCAAGGGCCTGAATGGTGAGCGTGTGCGAGCCGGAGCTTAATTGGGTCTTAAGTTTGCGTAAGGCCTGGCCGCGTAGCACATTCTGTTTCCACTGTTCTGAGCGGAAGGGCTCTTTTAGGTTGAAGACGGTTGGCGCGCCTCCGTCGATGGCAACGCTGAAACGCAGATCGCCATGATCGTTGGGCTGGGTTGGTATCAAAGCCAGCTGTAATAGGTATTCACCTTTCTTCTCGGTTGTGAAACGATATGTTAGTGTGCCATCCTTTGGCAGGGCTACGGCATTCATAGAATGGCCTAACATCTGGATGGTCTTAACGCTGGTTGATGCTTCTGTATAATCACAGGCATTCATTTTACAAACGTAGTCCACTGGCTTACCCGTTAATTGGGCACAAACATTGTCGAATACGGGCAGGCGCCGTGGGGCTGCATCCATCAGATGATGCCACTTGCCATGATTCATTTCATTATAATGTTGGGTTAACTGCTGAATCTCGTTGTAGGCACGCTGGCTCTGCACTGAATCGGAAAGAATCTTGCGGTTCATGGCGGCTGTAGCGAAAACGGGATACTCTATGATTGCGAAGAAGGCATCTCTCAATGACTGGCGAATAAGAGGGCGCACGGCGATGATGTCGGCCTTGAGATGTTCAAATGCTGACACGCGGCGCGCTGCCTCGATGGCTGTCAGGGGCACCTCGGAAACAGGAGACAGACCGCGAGGATATTTCTTCTTGTCGAGCTCTACCTGCGTATAACCCATGAATTCAGGACGGCGCTGACCGCAGAGATGATAGAATTCGTGCATGATAGGGAAGATCTGCTGTCCAGCCTCTGTACCAAACTCACGACAGAGCCATGAACGATAGTGGTGATTCAGCGTGTCTCCGTTTACGCAGTTGATGTTCCATGCCATATCAAGGAATAACTCCAACTGATAACCAGCCACTTTGGGGTCGTGGACATTTGCAATCCAAAGGCGGCGCACGTTGTAATCGTAAGCCTGGCGCATCTCGTTGTAAATCAGTCCTGGCTGGGTAGTAGTCAACCAAAGATAGTCGTGCGGACGGCCCCAGTAACTCAGGTGATAATAAACACCGCTTCCGCCCCCTCGCTGTTGTTCTTGGGCATCGGAGAGGCGCGTCATATAGCCGTAGTTGTCATCGCACCACATCAGTGTGACATAGTCAGGAACTTTGAGACCTTTTTCGTACAGCTGCAGCACCTCTTTATAGGGAACAAACACCTGCATCAGTTTCTGCGGGTTACCGATATACTTTCGCAGCAACTCCTGCTGGTCGTCAATGACTTGTTGGAGAGCCTCGAGCTTTTCCTGCTCTGTTTGATAGCCCTCCATCGAGCTGTCGTGAATACCGCGCATGCCGATGGTAAACATGTTGTCTTTGGAGTGTTTTACTTCCTGTAGTCTTTCTATCCAGTACTTCTGCACGGCCTCGCGATTGGTGCGGTAGTTAAAGGCACCGCGCTGTTTTACATTCCATTCGTCCACGTTATTCCTCAACAGTGGCTCGCAGTGCGATGTGCCTATCACAATACCGCATGAGTCGGCCATAGCCTTGGCTCCTGGTATCTTGAAAAATGCTGTGGTGCCCGAATGCATGGCAGGCCAGATGGCGTTAGCTCTGAGGCGTAATAGCAGTTGGAATATCTTCTTGTATGTCTGTATACCTATTGTCCCTTTGTTATTGGGCTCGAAAGTATTGCTGCTCCAAGGACGTAACGACCAATCTTCGTCGTTTAGAAATATACCGCGATATGCCACGCTGGGTTGTTGAGCGGTCTTGAAGTCGGCTGGTAGCGCGAGGCAGCTTTTCTTCTCGGGCTTCACGTCGCCCCACCATATCCAGGGCGATACGCCTGCCAGACGTGAGAGTTCCAACAGACCGTAGGCCATGCCTCGTCCGTTGTTGCCTTCTACGATGATCTGTCCATCTTTCACGTAGATGTGGAACCCATCAGCAGCTCCTTTGCCCTGTGTGATTTTTATCGTAGACTTGGCAGAGGCCACAGGCTCCATGCCAGTCACCTGCATCATGTCGCTCTTCCACATGTCGAGGGCTATCTTCACCACAGGCTCTACCTTCTTTGGCGTGCTATAGGTAATAGGGCTCTTTCCGTCGAACCAGACCACTTCGGCGTTGATACTGATAGCAACGAAGAATACAGACAATAATAATGCTATTCTTTTCATTGTTTTAAGTTTGGTGCAAAGTTAGTATTTTTCTTTCATATATCCTATAAATAATGTCCGTAAATTAGTATTTCCCTTCAAATTATCTGTGTGCATATCGGAGGCTGTGCGTGGATTAATTGTCTTAAGAAACCATCTGTTTGAAAACCAACTAGATTTCAAATTATCTCTAATTTAGGTTTATCCCCCTTGTTATCTGATATAATTTGTTGCGTTTACGAACTCAGAACCGGCAAGGTAGTGACTGTAGTTGGTATAGCAGGGTGAGGGCTATACGGCGGTGACCGGCATCGTTGGGGTGCAGCAGGTCGGTCTGGGCGCTCTTAAAGTACTGTGCATGGGCGGCGGCCAGAGGGTAGAGGCCTGAAAGGGCGTTGAGGTCGATGACGGGAACGGCCCAGAGGTTGCCCGCCTCTTTGACCGCCTCCACATAGGCATCGATATACTCGCCGCAGCCGTTCTGGTAGGCCTCGTTAGGCTGTATGTTCTTCTCGCTCGAGTAGAAGTAGGCACGATGGATGGGGGTGAGCAGCACAATCTGCTTGGTGGGATACACCTCTTTCAGCTTGCTCAGTGCGATGTTGATGCGGCCGCGATAGGTGTTGGAGTCCATCACGGGCTTGCGCATGCGGCGCTCATAAGTGGCGCGGGGCTGGCCCTCGGCAAAGTCGACCGTGGTCTCTACCTCGTCGAACCATCGGCCAATGGGCACGTGGTGGTTGTAATCGTTGGTGCCGATAAATATCAGGATGGCGTCAATCGAGTCGCCATGCTGCTGAAGGCACTTATCGGTCTGATTGGGGATATCGTTCCATTGGCGACCGCTGATGGCATAAACATAAGGTTCAATGCCTAGCCACTGCTGCAACAGGTGCCAGTACTTAACTTTGGAACCGCTGTTGCGCGGATCGGTTACTGAATCGCCGAAGTAGGCCACTCGGGCGCCGCGCCAAGGATGCGTATCGCTCATTGCGGGCTGAGCCTTCATGCTGCTCGCCATCATCAGCAAGCAAAGGGCTGCGAAATAGATTTTCTTCATTATCTGCTTCATCGTTTTTTAAGTTTGATGCAAAGGTACAAAATATTGGTTAGAAACAAACTAATATTGAATAAAATTGTTATCTTTGCAGGCGAAATTTGAAAAATGTGAATAACAAATGATAGGAACTATAGTTAATACCTGTACCATTATAGCGGGCTCGTTGCTGGGGGCGCTGCTGAATAGGGGCATTAAAGATAAATATAAAGAGGTGTTGTATACGGGGCTGGGACTTGCGTCGCTGGCCATCGGACTGAATGCCACCATCAGCAATCTGCCCAAGAGCGAATATCCGGTGCTCTTTATCGTGTCGCTGGCAATAGGTGGCGTATGTGGTACCAAGCTTGATATAGACGGACGATTCAAGCGGCTAGTAAACAAACGCTCAAAGGCGGGCAATGCCAACAAGCTGGGCGACGGGCTGAGTACGGCCATCCTGCTGTACTGCATCGGGCCGCTCTCGATGCTGGGTCCTGTGATCTCGGCTCTGAAGGGCGACCACACATTTCTATTTACCAATGCCACGCTCGACTTTGTAAGCAGCACCATTTTTGCCTCGACCTACGGCATTGGGATGGTACTGGCAGCTCCGGTACTGTTTCTGTGGCAGGGCATGTTCTATGTGGTGGCCCAGATAAGCAGTACGGCTATCAGCGATGGTTTGATGTCGGAGCTGCTGATAATAGGAGGACTGATGATTACGGGTAGCGGATTGGGATTATTGAACCTGAAAGATTGCAAAACGCTGAACCTGCTGCCCTCACTTTTGGTGCCCGTTGTGTGGTATATCGCGCTAAATATTTAAAAAAGTGTGCCATTCTTACAGAAATGTTGTGCCAATTTAACAAAACTGCTGTTTTTTCATTGTCAATCAGGAAAAAATTGCTATCTTTGCAGCAGAAACAAATAATTTATTTTTTTTTAGTTTAACATTTTAAATATTACAACTATGGCAGAAGACAAGAACAAATTGAAGGAAGCTGAGCTCAATGAGGAGCAGCTCGACGAAGTAGCAGGTGGTAAGAAGCTTGAGCAGACTGAAGAACAAAAATGTCCCCTGGCTTAATAACCCTCTATTCGTCACAGCAAGTACACAAAAGGGACGGTTCCTTTTGTGTACTTCTTTAAGTAGAAAATAACAATACCTATTTAAATATTACAATGATGGCAGAAGACAAGAACAAAATAAAGGAAGCCGAGCTCAATGAGGAGCAGCTCGACGAAGTGAGCGGTGGTGCGAATGATCCATCTGCCCAGAGAGGAAAAGGTGAGTTACCTGCTGGTGGATTTACAAAATAAATGATTATGGCAGAAGACAAGAACAAAAAGAACTCTGAGCAACTCAACGATGCGCAACTCAGTGAAGTGAATGGTGGTGATAGGCTTACTGGTCCTGGTTGGTTACGTCGTGACGCATAATTTTAAACCTCGATAAAACTATTTACTTATGGCAGAAGACAAAATCAATCCAGAGCAGCCCAATGTAGAGCAGCCCAATGTAGAGCAGCCCCAGAACGAGCAGCTTCATGATGAGCAGCTGAGTAAGGTGAATGGTGGAGGCTTCTTGGAAGATCTCTTCAGAGTCTTTACCGGTTCCTCTGAATAATAAGGTGTTTGGCTTCTTATTCCCGATTTACTCCCCTTCTCGCATGAGGAGGGGAGTTCTATTTTCTCTTTTTATAGCTGCTTTTTGAACAATATTATGATTTTTTGTATAAAAACTTAAGCTAGAGAAGAAGATAATTTGTATCTTTGCAACAAAAATTACTAAAACAGATAATGTCTATGAAGGAAAACTATTTTGCGGACAAAAACCGCTATGACAATGGGATGGAATTTGAACGTTGCGGACGTTCGGGTGTGTTGCTGCCAAAGGTGAGCCTGGGATTCTGGCATAATTTTGGTAGTGTGGATCCATACGAGCGCAGCAGAGAGATAACACATTATGCATTCGACCATGGTATCACCCACTTCGACCTGGCAAATAATTACGGACCCGTTTACGGGTCGGCCGAAGAGACCATGGGGCGACTGATGGACGAGGACTTCCGTCCATATCGCGACGAATTGTTTATATCGAGCAAGGCCGGATACGATATGTGGCCTGGACCTTACGGCAACTGGGGATCGAGAAAATACCTGATGGCTAGCTTGGACCAGAGCTTGAAGCGCATGAAGATAGACTATGTTGACCTGTTCTACAGTCATCGTTACGACCCTGAGACACCATTGGAGGAAACTCTTCAGGCGTTGGTAGATATCGTACGTCAGGGTAAGGCACTCTATGTAGGTATCTCGAATTGGCCGCTGGATCCGCTGAAGTTCGGTTATGAGTATCTGAAGGCCCACGATGTGCCCCTGCTGATTTATCAGGGACGACTGAATATGCTGGATCGCAAACCGCAGGAGACGGGAATCCTGGATTTCTGCGCCGAAAAGGGTGTGGGCTTTATCGCTTTCTCGCCATTGGCACAGGGATTGTTGACCGACCGCTATCTGCATGGTATACCGGCTGACTCGCGTATGTCGAAGGGCAAATTCCTGCGTGAGGAGATGCTGACACCCGAGCTGCTGGCCAAGTTGCAGGCGTATAATCAGGTGGCAGAGAGTCGCAGAGAAACCCTTGCTGAGATGGCACTGGCGTGGATTCTACACCAAAAGGGCGTGACATCTGTACTGGTAGGTGCCAGCTCGACGGCCCAGTTGGAGAAGAATCTTCGTTGTGTAAATGCGGCTCCATTTGAGGGGCAAATATAATAGGTAGAAATGAAAAGACTGATATTTTTATTATTGGCAGCCTCGGTACTGACTGCACAGGCTCAGGTGGCCGAAGCGCCAAAAGACGTGAACGGTGTTATAGATAATACCCCCGACAGTATAGCCAAAGCAATGACGGCACGACCTGTTCCGGGATCGAGCAGAGTGGGTCACAACCCTGTGTTGTTCTTGATAGGAAATTCAACTATGCGTACCGGTACCATGGGAAATGGAAATAACGGTCAGTGGGGCTGGGGATATTACGCCCATGAGTATTTTGACCCTGCAAAGATAACGGTTGAGAATCAGGCGCTTGGAGGTATGAGCAGTCGTACCTTTTATAATAAGCTGTGGCAGCCTGTCAAACAGGCCATCCGTCCAGGCGACTGGGTGATTATTTCTATAGGTCATAACGACAACGGCCCCTACGACGAGGGGCGAGCCAGAGCCAGTATTCCTGGTGTAGGTGATGAGACACTCAACGTAACCATCAAAGAGACCGGTGAGCAAGAGACCGTTTATACCTATGGCGGTTATATGCGCAAGTATATCAACGATGTGAGGGAGCAGGGCGGTAACCCGATACTGATGTCGCTCACACCGCGTAATGCCTACGATGAGAATGGCAAGATAATACGCAAGCCACATACTCTGTGGCTGATGAAGGTAGCTGCTGAGGAGGGTGTGCCGTTTATCGATCTGAATGAGATATCAGGACAGAAACTGGATAGCTATGGTGCATGGAAGACGGATTACCACTTTTTCCTTGATAAGATTCACACCAGCCGTTTCGGCGCTATGATGAATGCCCGTTCGGCAGCCGAGGGGCTGATGGCGAGTCATAACCCCGCGCTGAATCCGCTGAAAGCCATGATGCGGAATGTGGAGCCATCTACGTGGCAGGCCGACCGTACCGGGGGCAAGCCTGTGGTGTTTTTTACCGGCGACAGTACCGTTAAGAACGAGGATAAAGACAAAGACGGTATGTGGGGCTGGGGAGCTGTGGCTAACACCGTATTCGACGAGAGCAAGATAAGCATTGTGAATGCAGCCATGGCTGGTCGCAGCTGCCGAAGCTATCTGAACGAGGGCCGTTGGGAGAAGGTTTACAACTCGTTGCAGCCGGGTGACTTTGTGCTGATACAGTTCGGACATAATGACATAAGTCCGATTGAAAAGCCCAAATATCGCGGTGCTATTGCCACAGCCGATGATACTTGTCATGTGTATCAGTTGGATAAGGGCGGCTACGAGGTGGTATACTCGTTTGGTTGGTATTTGAAGAAGTTTATTCAGGACGTTCGCGAGAAGGGGGCAACACCTGTTCTGGTTTCGCTAACCCCAAGAAACGAGTGGGAAAACGGCAAGATTGAGCGCCGCAACGATTCGTATGGCAAGTGGTATCGCCAAGTGGTGAAGAAAACGGGTGTGGAGTTTGTGGATCTGCATAACCTGGCAGCCGACTATCTGGACAAGAAGTGCGGCAGCAAGGCCAAGGCAGAGAAGTATTATAAGCGCGACCATACCCATACATCGCTGCTTGGAGCCAAGACCAACGCCAAGTGTGTGGCCCAAGGGCTGAGAGCCAATAAGAGTGCATTAGCAAACTATTTGAAGAAATAATAACTTAAAAACGATGAAGAGATTTGCATTTAAGATGCAACTGAAACCCGGTTGCGAGAAAGAATACGAGAAGCGTCATGCAGCCATCTGGCCAGAGCTGGTTAAGATGATTAAGGATGGGGGCGTGAGCAACTACAGCATCTACTGGGACAAGGAAACCAATATTCTGTTTGGTTATCAGGAGTGTGAGGGCGAAGGAAATTCGCAGGATACCGAGAACGTAGATCCGATCACCCAGAAATGGTGGGACATGATGGCCGACATCATGGATGTGAACCCTGATAACTCGCCTGTAACCATACCGCTTCAGGAGGTGTTCCATCTTGATTGATATGAGACGATTGTTGTTAAGCTGTTGGCTGATGTCGGCACTATCGGTGTTGGCACAACAGCATATTGACCTGAGTGGCGAGTGGCAGTTCCGTAGCGAGCGCGAGAGTGGGGTGGTGAAACTGCCCGGCTCGATGCTGACTAACGGCAAGGGCGACCAAGTGACGGTGGACACCAAGTGGACGGGTTCTCTCTACGACTCCAGCTTCTATTTCAACCCCTATATGGCTAAGTATCGCAAGGCCGGCGAGATGAAGTTCCCCTTCTTCTTGACGCCCCATCGCCATTATGTGGGCAATGCTTGGTATGAGCGCACGGTGATGGTGCCCAAGGCATGGAAGAAAAAGCAGGTAACGCTGTATCTGGAGCGCCCGCATATTGAAACTACGGTTTATGTGAACAACCATGAGGTGGGGCACCAGATGTCGCTCTCGGTGCCGCATGCTTACGATATTACACCTTATATAATATATGGAAAGGAAAACCAGATACGCATACAGGTGTATAACGGTATCGAAAACGTGTGCGTGGGACAGGATTCGCATAGCGTGACCGACCAGACACAAGGTAACTGGAACGGTATCGTAGGGCGCATAGAGTTGCAACAAGGGCCGGTCATCTGGCGCAAACGTGTGGTGCCTCATTTGGACAACCATACCGTTGACATCATCATCAACGAGGCTACATACCATTTGCCATTAGGAGCCGATACGCTGCTGTGGGATGAGTTCCACCCGCAGCTTTACACGCGTACCGTTAAATATAAGGGTATGCCTGTATGTGTGACCTTTGGTTTGCGAACCATTGGTGTAGAGGGTAGCAAGATTCTCGTTAATAACCATCAGGTATGGATGCGAGGTACGGTGGGCAACTGCTGTTTCCCCGAGACGGGCTATCCCCCTACCGATGAGGCTTCGTGGGAGCGTGTGTTGGTCAAGTGTAAGGAATACGGTATCAATCACATCCGCTTCCACTCTTATTGTCCGCCTGAAGCAGCCTTTAATGTGGCCGACCGCTTGGGCATCTATTTCCAGATAGAGGGCCCGTCGTGGCCTAATCATGGGGTGAAGCTACGTAGCGGTATGGCTATCGACCAATATCTGCTGGACGAAGGTCGCCGTATGATAGACACCTACGGTCATCATCCATCGTTCTGCATGATGGCTGCGGGCAATGAGCCAGCCGGCAACTGGGTGGCATATTGCAACGACTGGGTGAAGCAGATGAAAGCCTACGACCCTACGCGTATTTATTGCGGCGCATCGGTAGGTGGCGGTTGGGCTTGGGACGATGGCTCGGAATATCATGTGAAAGCTGGCGCCCGCGGCTTGGATTGGGATAAGCATGCCCCCCATAGTGATGACGACTACTATCAGCAGTTGCTCTATCCGCGTAACTATAAGGGTAGCGAGCCTAATCACGCCCCCATCATCGCCCACGAACAGGGACAATGGTGTGCATTTCCTGATTTTAAAGAGATATCACAATATACAGGTGCCTATAAGCCGGGCAATTTTGAGATATTCAGCGACTTGCTCCGTGATAACGGAATGGCATCACAGGCAGAGAAGTTTCTAATGGCCAGTGGACATCTGCAGGTTTTGGCCTATAAATATGAGATAGAGCGCAACCTGCGTACTAAGGATTATGCCGGTTTCCAGCTGTTGGGCCTTAACGATTATTCGGGGCAGGGTACGGCCTTAGTAGGTGTGCTGAATGTGCATTGGAATGAAAAGGGCTACTGCACCAGCGATGAGTGGAAGCAGTTCTGTGCCCCAGTAGTGCCTCTGGCCAAGTTCCCCAAGTTTGTGTATACAAACCATGAGACGTTGCAGGTGCCGGTAGAGGTTTATAATGCTTCGGAAAGCGAACTGGACGATGCACGGGTGACATGGAGGATAGCTGAGCACACAGGAACCTTTCCTGTAAGTTCCATTCAGCTGGGTAAGAATACCGAATTAGGAACAGTAAGCCTTTCGCTGGCCCAATATGAAAAACCCACGAAGCTGACACTGGAAGTGGCTATTGGCGGTAAGGCCTTCAACCATTGGGATTTCTGGGTGTATCCCCAGCAGCCTGCAGTTGCAGCAAAAGTGTATGAAACAGATACGTTGGATGCCAAGGCGCTGAAGGTGCTGGAAGATGGTGGCGACGTGCTGTTGACGGCCGCAGGAAAGATTCGTTATGGAAACGACGTGAAGCATACCTTTCTGCCCGTATTCTGGAATACCTCGTGGTTCAAGATGCGCCCGCCGCATACAACGGGTGCTTATATCCAGAACACCCATCCTGTGTTCCGCGATTTTCCAACCGACGATTGGCAGAACCTGAATTGGTGGGAGCTGACGAATAGAGCCCAGGTGATGAATCTGGCTGAATTCCCCCACGACTATCAGCCCATCGTTCAGCCTATAGATACATGGCACGTTTCGCGTAAACTGGGAATGCTGATTGAAGCCCGTGTGCTGAATGGGCGATTGCTGATGACGACGATGGACATCAGCAGTAGTCTGGAACATCGCCCAGTGGCTCGCCAACTGCGATACAGCATCATGAAGTACATGGCATCGGCCGACTTCAAGCCTGCCATCAGCCTTGAAGCTGATGTGATCAGACATCTGTTTGAGCAGGATGCACCACGTGTGGATATGTTTACTAAAGAGAGCCCTGACGAGCTGAAACCGAAAGTGATGTGATAAAAAATAGGTGAGAAATCGTAAATATCGTACGATTTCTTACCTTTTCGGACAATTTTTATCGTTATATATAGAAAATAATAGTAATTTTGTGCGCAGTTAAAACAAATTACTGATATAAAGAATATAAACGAGTCATGAGAAGATTTTTTGTGCTGTTTTTATCGGTGGCAATGGCTATGTCAGGAGTTGCCAGACCGAAAAAGAAAGCTGTAGTAGATGTATGGCCAGACAATTCGGTAATGGATGCCTGGTTCAAGGATACAACGAAGGTGGATGTGGCCAAGTTGGGTAAGCAGTATGTGATAACCGATTACGGCGTGAAGAACGATTCGACCATCGTGCAGACGGCAGCTATCCAGCGTGTGATAGACCGTGCTGCTCAGGATGGCGGTGGTGTGGTGGTGATTCCAGAAGGGACCTACATGACGGGTGCCATCTTCTTTAAGCAGGGTACACATCTGCATGTCATCGGCCGTCTGAAAGGTTCAGACCGTATAGCCGATTTCCCCATCATGCTGACACGTATTGAGGGTGAAACCTGTAACTATTTCCCCGCTTTGGTGAATGCCGATGGGGTGGATGGATTCAGTATCAGCGGTAAAGGCACTATCGATGGTAACGGACTGAACTTCTGGCAGGAGTTCTGGATTCGCCGTAAGTGGAACCCGCAGTGCACCAATAAGGATGCGCAGCGCCCACGACTGACGTATATCTCGAATTCAAAGAACGTTACCATTCAGGATGTGCATCTCGTCAATTCGCCATTTTGGACCAATCATGTCTATAAGAGCAATCATGTGCGCTATCTGGATTGCTATATCTTTGCTCCAACCGAGAAAATCTGGGCTCCCGACCCCAAGCGTGGCGCCCCCTCGTCGGATGCCATCGACATCGACGCTTGTAGCGATGTGCTCATCAACGGCTGTTTTATGCATGTGAACGATGATGCGGTGGTGCTGAAAGGTGGTAAGGGCACTTGGGCCGACAAAGACGAGACGAATGGTAATTGTGAGCGCATATTGATCCAGAACTGCCGATACGGTAAGGTGCATGGCTGTCTGACCTTAGGCTCGGAATCGCTGCACGATAGGAATATCATTCTGCGTAACTGTTATTCGGAACGTGCCGACCGCGTGTTGTGGCTGAAGATGAGACCAGATACACCTCAGCATTACGAATATGTGTTGGTAGAGAACATAACGGGCCACTGTAAGCGTTTCCTCTTTATCCATCCATGGACGCAGTTCTTTAAACCTGAACAGCGAGAAGATATGCCTGTTTCCAGATGTAACAACATCATGATGCGTAACATTCAGGTAGATGCCGAGACACAGTACGACGTGAAGACATCGGATAAGTATGAGCTGACAGACTTCATTATCGACGGAAAACCATTAACATTTGGCAAGAACCCCATATCAAACGAACAATTACAACATATAGTTTATGAATAATAACGGAGAATATTATTTTGCAGTAGATTTAGGAGCTACAAGCGGAAGAACCATTATAGGCAGGATTGCCGACAATAAATTTGAGCTGGAGGAGATAACACGTTTCCCCAATAATCTGATTGTGCAGGGCGGTCACTACTACTGGGATATCTTTGCACTTTACTTTGAAATCATCAAAGGTCTGAAAGAGGTGGCCCGTCGAGGGTTGAAGATAACCTCGATTGGTATCGACACCTGGGGCGTGGATTTCGTGTTCATCGGTGATGATAATGCCATTCTCCGCAACCCCCGTGCATACCGTGACCCCGTCACCTTTGAGGCCATGGATGATTATCTGAAGAATGTCTTTTCGAAGAAAGACGTATATAACGTGACAGGTATACAGTTTATGTTCTTCAACTCCTTGTTCCAGCTCTACGCCATGAGGAAGGAGGATAACAGCGCGTTTAACCACGCCAAGAAAATACTGTTTGTACCCGATGCACTGAGTTGGATGCTTACTGGCGAGGAGGTGTGTGAATATACCATCGCATCGACATCGCAGCTGCTCGACCCACGTACCAAGCAACTTGATGAACAGTTGCTGGCATCGTTAGGGCTCGACCGCTCCAAGTTCGGACGTATGGTGATGCCTGGAACACAGATAGGTGTGCTGACTAAGGAAGTGCAGGAACTTACCGGACTTGGAGCTGTGCCTGTTATTGCTGTGGCAGGTCACGATACAGGTTCGGCAGTGGCTGCCGTGCCTGCTAAGAACGAGCATTTTGCTTATCTGTCGAGTGGTACATGGAGCCTGATGGGTATCGAGACCAAGGATGCCATCATTAACGACCTGAGCTATGAGCGCAACTTTACCAACGAGGGTGGTGTAGAGGGGACAACGCGATTCCTGAAGAATATCTGTGGCATGTGGCTCTACGAGCGTTGCCGATTAGAGTGGCCCGAGGAGGTTCGAAAGTTGTCGCACCCCGAGCTGCAAGGTTCGGCCATGCAGGTAGAGGCATTTCGCTCTATTATCAATCCCGACGACCAAGTGTTTGCATCGCCAACATCAATGATTGGTGCCATCCAACAGTATTGTCGTGAAACCAATCAGCCCGTGCCTGAGACACCCGCCGAAATCTGCCGTTGTATCTTTGACTCGTTAGCTCTGCGCTATCGTCAGGTGTTCGGATGGCTACAGGAGTTCTTGGACAAGCCAAGTAGCGGAGCTGAACGCTCATCATTTAATCTGGATGTGCTGCACGTAATTGGCGGTGGTAGCCTGAATAAATATCTGAACCAGTTTACTGCCAATGCCACTGGTGCTACCGTATTAGCTGGTCCGCAGGAAGGTACCGCCATCGGCAACATCATGCTGCAAGCCAAGGCTGCCGGTATGGTTAAAGATATATGGGAGATGCGCCGCATCATTGCCAATAGTCTTGATCTGGTGAAATATGAGCCTACCGATAAGGCTATATGGGATGAGGCTTATGAGAAATATTTGAGAATAACTGATAATAAATAAGAAATAAACAAAATTATGGCAAAACCATTAGTTGAAACTAAAGCAAAAGTAGGCGTATTCAGTATTGCCCTACAGGCATATCTGCCACAGTTCCCTCAGCTTGTTCCTGAGTTTGAGGCACAGTATGAAGCATTTAAGAAGACACTGCCCGACACCATCGATATCATCGATGGCGGTATGGTAACCAGCAAAGAGCAATCGATGGCTGCAGGCGATAAGTTCCGTGCCGCAGATGTAGACCTCGTGATTCTGCAGATGCTGACTTATTGCACATCTTATAATATGTTGCCTGCCGTCCGCGATCTCGATGTACCTGTTGTGATCGTGAACCTGCAGAAAAAACTGGCTCCTGATTATGCCAAGACCGATATCCCAACATGGCTTGGTGAACTCTATGCCTGCGGTGCCATCGGCGAGATGGTAGCCGACCTGAATCGTGCCGGCAAGCGTTCGGCTGTGATTACAGGTGTTGTCGAGGGTGGCGATCCTGGTGTTCAGGCAGAGATAGAAGACTGGTGTCGTGCCGCCCAGGTGCGTCGCCGTTTCCGTGATACCAACATCGCACAGATTGGACGTCCTTATCCTGGTATGATGGATCTCTATATCGATGAGACCAACCTTTATCACCGTATGTTCGTATATACCAAGCAGTTCGATTGGGAAAAGATGTGGGCCATCGCTGATGATATTACTGATGAGGCAGCTATCCGTGCTAAGGCTGAGGATATTCTTGCAACCTTCGATATTGAGGGTGGCGGTACTGTAGAGAAGGTCTGGGATATGGCTAAGTATGTTGTAGCCTTCGAACAGTGGGTTAAGGACGAGAAACTGGGTATGATTGCATCGCACTACGACGGCTTTGCTCAGGGTGTGGCTGGTAAGCTGGACTCTATGTTGATTCCTGCTTTCTCCATGCTGATTAAGCAGCATACCGCTTGTGCCGTTGAGGGCGATATGAAGGTGGCTATGGCCATGTCAATACTGAAGACTATCAGTGGTACAGGTACACTGGCTGAGATGTACAGCATCGACTTCCCTAAGGATATCTGCATCATCGGTCACTCTGGTTCTGGCGACTTTGACATCTCTCAGGCCAAGAAGCCAACTATGAAGATTGTGCCCGTGTTCCATGGAAAGGCTGGTGGTGGTTATCTCACCCAGTTCTATCCTCCAACGGGTCCTGTTACCTATTTGGCAATTACTCAGGATAAGAACGGCGTGTTTAAGTTTGTGGTAGCTGAGGGTGTGAACGAGGATGGTCCTATCTTTACCTTCGGTGATACCAACATGCGTACTAAGTTCTCTCTGAGCTGTCGTGAGTTTGTAAACAAGTGGAGCGAGGCAGGTCCTACACACCACATGGCTGCTGCAGTAGGTCATCATATCGATACCATCCTGAAGGTGGCTAAGATATTCAACATCGAGTGTGACGTCGTTTGTCGTTAATTAAGAATTAGGAGTTAAGAATTAAGAAAATGGCTAATTCTGGTTCTTTAAAGAGTACACTGGCGGTGTCTCTGAATAATTATCTTGATGCCGGTGCCATTGTGGCTGGTGCCAGTGGTGTAACCCTGTGGCAGAACTACCTGGGACTGTCTGAGATGCATCTGGGTTGGCTTAACGCCCTGAGTGCCAATGCCCTGGGTGCTGCCATCGGTGCTATCATTGGTGGATTCCTGGCAGATAAATTCGGACGTAAGTTTATCTTTACTTACAATCTGTTGGTTTATATGACAGGTGTGCTCATTATTATGTTGAGCATGAATTTCCCTATGTTGCTGGCAGGATTTCTGGTTACAGGTATCTCGGTAGGTATCGGTGTGCCTGCATCGTGGACTTATATCTCTGAGAGTTCCGAGGTTAACAATCGCGGACGAAACATCTGTATCTCGCAGATGTCGTGGGGTATCGGTCCTATGGTCATTCTGCTTTTTGGTATGTTGTTTGCTCCTGGCGGTTATCTTTATGGTCCTGTAGAGGTGTTGGCTCATGCTATTGTAGGTGCTGATGCTGCTCAGACAGCTGTAGAGGTGTTTAGCTCGCGCGTTGTTTTTGCAACCCTGTTTATCGTGGCTTTCATTGCTTGGAACCTGCAGCGCCAGTTGGAAGAGAGTGCTGAATATACTGCCAATAAAGCCAAGGATAATAACGGCATTGTAGATAATATCAAGCTGTTGTTCACCAACAAGATTGCTGTTAAGACAGTTGCTTTCCTTGCTGCTATCTACCTTACCTGGAATTTGGTGGCAAGTGTGATGGGATTCTTTATGCCACACGTTTACGAGACGGCAGGCGGACTGAGCAACGAGATGGCAAACATGCTGAGTTGTGTGAGCTGGGTGTTTGTTGTAGTAACCACTTTCATCATCTCGTTCTATGTTGACAAGGTGGCTCATCGCTTCTTCTATGTTTTCGGACTTGCAGCAGCTTTAACTGCCTGGATCCTGATTGTTGGCGGCGGTGTGTCTACCATTGCTGGCATCTGGCTGTTTACCATCCTTTGGGGTGTAAACAACGGTAGTTCGGTACAGGTGTTCTACGCCTTGTGGGGTTCTGAATTGTTCCCTGCTAAGTTCCGTGCTGGCGCCCAGGGACTGATGTTCTTTATCGTTCGTGGCCTGTCGGCAGTTTGGGGATTGGTGTTCACCTTTATCTATGGCGACAATGGCGAAGGATTCACTCTGGCAGCTTATTGCATGATAGCACTGCTGTTAGCATCGCTGATAATTGGCTTGATAGGTATGCCGAATACCCGGGGAAAGTCGCTCGATCAGATTACAAAAGAGCGCTATGGAGACACTATTTAATTGATAATTGATAATTGACAATTGATAATTATGAAAAGTATATTGGAAGGCCGCGAGGGATTGAAGGCGGTTGTATATCAGATTGCTGAGGTAACAGGTTACCTGTGGCAGAAAGGTTGGGCAGAACGTAACGGTGGAAACATTACCGTAAACGTGACTGAGTTTATGGACGATGAGTGCAAGGCTATGAAGGCTATCTCGGAAGTTAAGCAGATAGGTATGGTTCTGCCACAACTTAAGGGTACCTATTTCTATTGCAAGGGTACTGGCAAGCGTATGCGCGATCTGGCTAAAGAACCCATGCAGAATGGTTCGATTATCCGTATCTGCGATGATTGTGCCAGCTACGAGGTGATTGCTGACGAGAATGTAGTGCCAACATCAGAGTTGCCTACACACTTGGCATTGCAGAACTATCTGTTGGAGACGGGCTCATGCTATAAGGCTACTCTGCATACTCATCCCATCGAGTTGGTGGCTATGAGTCATATCCAGCGCTTCCTGAAAGGCGATGAGATGACGCGCGTGCTGTGGTCGATGATACCTGAGACATTGGCCTTTGCACCACTTGGCATTGGCATCGTACCTTACGCTATGCCTTCGTCGGTTAGTCTGGCCGAGGCTACACTCGAGCAGATTAAGACCCACGATGTGGTGCTGTGGGAGAAGCATGGTACAGTAGCTGTTGGTACCGATATCATGGATGCCTTCGATCAGACTGATGTGCTCTGCAAGGCTGCCAACATCTATATGTGTGCCAAAGCTATGGGTTCAGAACCCGATGGCATGACTGAGGAGCAGATGAAGGAAGTGCAGGATGTATTTAATCTGCCTAAGAAGCGTCCTTGCTAATGAGAAGAATGCTAATGTTGTTAGTTTGCTTTTGCGCCATCGGCGCAGGAGCTCAGACTAACAGGAATATATCCCCTCGCACCTTGCAATATGAGCCGGGTGCGGGGGGAGATTTCTTTTGCGTGAATGGTAACAACCGTTATACGCGTGCCCTATATGGTAGTCATACCGACTGGCGATTGGAAACATCCGACAGACCAATCTTTGCCGTTGTAAAGAAAGGGTATCACAGAAATATTCGATTTGTTATCGAAGTTGATGGACGTGATTATCCGCTTGAAGAAATAAGACCTTGCATTGCCCGATACTTTCAGGGCATGCGTACCTACCAGTTAAACGGCTGGGGTGGGGCGCAGTTGGATATCAGGGTGATAGCCTTACCCGATGGTGAATCGGCCATTTGGGAGTTCACTTCGTTCGAACTGAAAGGACGTGCCAAGATGAAAGCCTTGGTATCGGAGATAGCACAACCTAAGTTGAATCGTAATGGCGACATTGGTGCCGATAAACCAGGGGTATTGGAACCCAAAGGCGAAGTGTTGCAGACAGCTGAGGTGAGGCTTGATGATGCGTCGGCTTATATGAAAGTCGATGTAAATGTGGTATCTCCGATGCCAGATGCTGAAGGCCATAAGCAGTTTGCCGAGGCAGAAAGTTATTATCTGAATCTATCCAATCGTATACAATTCGACACGCCCGATCCTTTCATCAATACCTTAGGAAGTGCACTCGTGCTGGCGGCTGATGGCGACTGGGACGGACAGACTTGGTTGCATGGCTGCATTGGTTGGCGTATGCCGTTAGCAGGTTGGCGTGCTGGTTATCTGGGTGATGTGCTGGGATGGACCGATAGGGCTACGAGTCATTTTGATGCCTATGCTAAAAGTCAGGTAACTGATGTGCCTGCAACGATTCCTCATCCTTCGCAGGATTCTGCCCTGAATATGGCACGTGCCGAGAAGAAATGGGGCACTCAGATGTACTCCGATGGCTACATCTGCAGAAATCCTGAGCGTAACGACCAGATGCACCACTACGACATGAACCTGAACTATATCGACGAGTTGTTGTGGCATTTCCAGTATGATGCTGATACGGCATATATGCGCAAAATGTGGCCTGTGATGACGCGCCATCTGGCATGGGAGAAGCGTAATTTTGATTCTGATGGCGATCATCTGTACGATGCCTATTGCTGTATATGGGCCAGCGATGCCCTTTACTATAGCGGGGGTGCTGTTACACATAGTTCTGCCTATAATTATCGTGGCAACCGCTTGGCTGCAAGAATCGCAGAAATCATAGGCGAAGATCCCAAACCCTATCGCGATGAGGCTGAGGCTATTCAGCAGGCGATGAATCAACGCCTATGGCTTACTGATAAAAGCGTTTGGGCTGAATATCAGGATGCAATGGGATTGAAACGTACGCACGACCATCCGGCTGTGTGGAGTATCTATACCCCCATTGATTGTGGAGCATGTACCCCTGAACAAGCATACCAGGCTACACAGTATATTGATAGAATGATTCCTCATATCGATGTGGAGAAGTCGGGTTATCAAACTATCTCCACCAGCAACTGGATGCCTTACTCGTGGAGTATTAATAACGTGGCTGCTGCTGAGGTAATGCATACCGCTCTGGCCTATTTTGAGGCAGGGCGACATGATGAAGGCTATAGATTGATGAAAGCGAATATTCTAGACCAGATGTACTATGGGCAGAGTCCGGCTAACTTTGGACAGATCAGTCATTACGATGCTGCGCGAGGTGAGTGCTATCGTGACTTTGGCGACTGCATCGGCATCAGTAGTCGTACGCTTATCCAAGGTCTCTTTGGTATTATTCCACAGGCTTTATATGGCACATGTGTCATTCGGCCGGGATTCCCTTCTGGTTGGAAAAATGCCAGCATTAAGACACCTTATATAGAATATAGGTACACGCGCGAGGGTAACAAAGTCCGCTTGGAGATAACCCAGAACTTCAAGCGCCCGCTTCAGATTATCCTCCGCCAGAACACAGGTAATGGCTCTTGGCGTGATATACAGGGTTCCACAGAACAGCATCAAATGATTGAGTACGATGTTATTGCGGAGTACAAATCCGCGTATCAATCGTCGGAAATTACAAATTCCCGACAACAGGCATCTGTTGTTGCGGATTTGCAATCCACAACAAAGCATAATAAGGGGATTTATAATCCTCAAAAACTTGAAAAGTTTTTCAACGGCAATGTCAGCGATATTTTCAAGAACAAATATCTGAGTCCGCGCCCGCAAACCACAACCCTTCAAATACCTGTTCAGGGCATTGGCGAATGGTGCCACCCTAAGAAGACTGCCAACATTAATGACTCTGTCTTCCGTACAAAGATTTCGAAAGGCATCTTCCAGATGGCAGGTATCCCATTCCGTACCCCGTCAAAGGGGCGCAATATCATCTATACCAGTCTTTGGGATAATTATCCCGATTCAGTAGTGATACCATTGAAGGGTAAGGCATCGCGAGCTTATCTGTTGATGGCTGGCTCTACTAACCACATGCAGAGTAGGATAGACAATGGCTTGATCGTTGTTACCTATGCTGATGGCTCAACTGATACATTGGCCTTGCGTAATCCTGATAACTGGTGCCCGATAGAGCAAGATTACTATATAGATGGAAAAGCTTTCTGCGCACCTGAACCTCGACCGTATCGCGTATGTTTCAGTACAGGCGATGTGAGTCGCGACTTGGGCAGCGTGGTAGAACTGCATGGTGATTACGGTCGCGAGATTCCAGGTGGAGCTGGGCAGATGCTTGAGATGCCGCTCAATCCAGACAAGCGATTAAAGCAACTCACATTGCGAACGCTTTCGAATGATGTGGTGATAGGACTGATGTCCATAACTTTGCAATAAGACTATAATGTGATTTATTCCAATAACTTTTTTTTTAATTAAAAAACAAACGCTTATGAAAGACTTAAAAATGTACATCAACGGCCAGTTCTGCGAGAGTTCGAACGGTCAGTGGATTAACGTGTTGAACCCCTCAACCGAGGAAGTCATCTCTCGTCAGCCCGAAGGTACTATCGAGGATGTGAACCGTGCTCTCGATGCAGCTCGTGCAGCTCAGAAGGCTTGGGCTAAGACACCCGCTATCGAGCGTGCCCAGTATCTGTTGAAGATGGCTGAGGGTATCAAGAAACGCGAGAAGGAGTTTACTGAGATTATCATGCGCGAGCAGGGTAAAACCCGTACATGGGCCTCTATCGAGGTAGGCGCTACTATCTCTTATTTCGAGTATATGGCAACCTTTGCCCGCCATATCGAAGGCGAGATAATTCCTTCCGATCGTCCAAATGAGACTATTCTACTAACCAAGAAACCTATCGGCGTTGTAGCAGGTATTCTGCCTTGGAACTTCCCGTTCTTCCTGATTGCCCGTAAGGCAGGTGCTGCTCTGATAGCTGGTTGTACCATCGTTATCAAGCCATCGCAGCTTACTCCTGAGAACTGTACTGAGTTTGGTAAGATTGTAGACGAGATTGGTCTGCCTGCAGGTGTTATCAACATCGTAACAGGTAAGGGTAGTGTAATCGGCAACGAGATGGCTGGCTCGCCAAAGATTGATATCGTCAGCGTTACAGGTTCGGTTGGTGCAGGCGAGAGCATCATGGCTGCAGCCTCTAAGAACATTACCAAGGTAAGTCTTGAGTTGGGAGGTAAGGCTCCTGCTATCGTGATGAAGGATGCCGACTTGGAGCGTGCTGCCCAGTGGATTGTTGACAGCCGTATTGGTAACAACGGTCAGATATGTAACAATGCCGAACGTGTATATGTTCAGAAGGAAGTGAAAGAGGCTTTCACCAAGATTCTTGTAGATAAGATGTCGAAGGTAAAGGTGGGCGATGTTTGTGCTGATGAGAGTGTAGATATGGGTCCATTGGTAGAGCAGCGTGCCCTTGAGAGTGTAACCGAGAAGGTGGAACGCGCCATTAAGCAGGGAGCTAAATTGCTTTGTGGTGGTCATCGTGTGGGCGATAAGGGCTTCTTCTATGCTGCTACCGTACTCGATGGTTGCACACAGGATATGGATATCATCCATGAGGAGACCTTCGGACCTGTTATTCCGTTGGTAGAGTTCTCGGATATCGATGAGGCTATCAAGTATGCCAACGACTGTGAATATGGCTTGGCTTCGTCTATCTTCACCAAGGATTTGAATATTGCCGTTAAGGCATGTCGCGAGCTCGAGTTTGGCGAGACCTATGTCAACCGCGAGCACTTCGAGGCCATCCAAGGCTTCCATGCAGGTGTTAAGAAATCAGGTATTGGTGGTGCCGATGGTAAGCACGGTGTTGATGAATACCTTGTAACCCATGTTACCTATCTCGATACCTACGACGATATGTAAACCTAAATTCAATTGTCTCCAGTCGGGAATTCGGCTGGAGATTTTTTTTTACCACAACCAACCTTATACCTCACAAAAAAATTTTTTCTTGGTGATAACAAGAATAATGCATATCTTTGCCACGCCTTAATCAATAAAATGATTGCAGAACCATTAAAAAACGGCCAACTATTCATAAAAACGTTCTATATTGCTGAGTATCAGCATTTTAACACTATGAATAGTTGGTGCCAACTATTCATACACTATTCATAGTGATGATACAATATGTATATTATTTGACATAGCAGATGTGAATAAATGGCAGCAAAAAGACTGTTTCCAACAGTGATAGAAATGGGTTACATACCGTCACATCGGCAGTGACACTATGTCACACCCACGGTTACAGAGTGTCACTCCGAAAGTTACTACTACGTAACTGACTCATCTTCAATGCGATAATGACTATTGAACAGGTGCAAGATGACGTCTGAACGGCCGTTTATGAATAGTTATATGCTGAGAATGAGGCACTATTCATATACTAAACAATTGATAATAAGCTATTTACGTGTATTATGAATAGTTGGTGCATTTTTTTATAAATATTCTGAGATGTAATTTTGTAATTTGATAAAAAATGATTACCTTTGCAATCGAATTAACGAAATCATATACAGTGGTTATTATTGCATCCTTCTGAGGCCTTCCCATCGTACGTTCCAGGTACCGTCGTGGGGGAAACCGGGGGTGGTGGTGGCAGGGCATCCGTCCCATACACAGAAGGGACGGTTCTTTTTGTGTACTTTTTGTGTACATAGCTGGGAGTTGGAGAAATAACTAATAAAGTTTCAGTGTCATTAAACAATCGCTCTAACTTTTTACCTGTTAAGATTTGGAGTTATCAGATATTCTGCTTATCTTTGCAAGCGAGTCAAGCATATTTTGGTGCTGATGTAATCTTACTATGATGATGAACTATAATAAAGAAAAGAAACTGATTTCAGAAAGATTCTACCTGACATGGGCAGGCGAACAGATGAGTTGGACAGTACGAATGACCTTGAAAATGGGAAACATCGTTGATGGTGATTTGTTGCGTCAGGCCGTAGAGTCAACGCGCCAGAGATATCCATACTATCAAGTGAAGCTCGGTATCAGGAAGGATGCTGAAGGCAAGGAATATTTCGTGTATGAAGACAACAGCGAGCCCTGGGTGGTCAGTGAGGGAGAGAGACCCGTGAGACTGATTGGCGCAGAGTCGAACAATCATCTGTTGGCATTCTGCTATTGGGACAACTGCATCGCAATAGATTTCTTCCACTGTCTGACCGACGGCACAGGAGCCTACAACATTCTACGCACCCTGCTTTATGAATATGCTTGTCGTCGCTTTACACCTGACGGCATGAGGATGGCGAACATTCGTGTGGCTGGCGACACGATCAACCCTGAGGAATGGGAAGACCCTGCAGCACAGGCTAAGCCCGAGCACTTAGCCCCGCTGCCCGTTCCAGAACGCCTGTCCTGCATCGACCTTACCACTCAGGCCAAGACGAGGGTAGTAGAGACGGCAGAAACCGTCAACATCCTTGTTGAAGAACAAGAGATGATGAAGTATGTATCCTCAAGTGATACGTCGCCTGCTACGCTTGTGTCGCTGCTACTTACCCGTGCCATTGCCCGTCTGCATCCTGACTTAAAGGAAGGAGTGCCGATGGTGGTATTGGCTATCAACCAGCGTCCTGCCCTGGGTTGTCTGCAGGCCGGCCAAACCCTTGCATCAGCGCTGCACCTGACCCTTTACGATGAGATGCGGGGGATGGATCTTGAAAAGCAGCAGACCATATTCCGAGGTATGGTGGCTCTACAGTCGAACGATGACAACGTTATTGAGGGTTTCTGGAAAACTCAGAATGTACAAGACATGTTCGAGAATATTCCTACCATTGAGGCTCGCCATCAGGCAATGGCCCAAGCCTACAGTGTAGTAACATCATCAACCACAACCTGTGTCAGCTATGTTGGCAAAGCTAAAATGGGTGCTGCCGAACAATACGTTAGCGAGATGTACACAGAGGCCTTTACGCCGTATGCACTCACCATCGAGATGAGTGCAGTGGGCGGCACGTTCTGTATTAGTTTTATGCAGCGGTTTGCAGATGATACATATCTTGATGCCTTCCTTGACGAATTCCGCCAGATAGGCCTGGCTTATTGCATTGCTAACCGCCACCCGTTGACGGTGGCCCCAATAGCAAACTATCGGGAAGCATTACAACAGCTGCAAGCTGATTGAGGAGACATAATTCTAAAAATCACTTAAATATCGTTGCAAGATACGTGTTGTGGCGATATTTTTTTGTATCTACGGATTCGAGTTTTTACTGCATCATTTTGAGTCCTTCCCATCGAACGTTCCATTTGCCGTCTTTAGGGAATCCCGGGTTGATAGCGTCTGTGCAGCCATCCCAGCCTGCACACATCATGGCAACGGCGGTAAGTAAAGCACCGTTGCCTGGGAGATAGATACGCAATCTGTCGGCAGTCTGGAAGTTATGTCCATTGGGCAGATAGGTATTCTTCTGGGTGTCTATCAATAGGGCTTTTAATGCGGTTTCTGTATCTCCAAGGCGGGCTGCTGTCATGGCTATCATCCCATAATCCCAGCCCCATGTAGTAGCCCAGTTCCAATTTTGCATCACCCAATCAAGGGTGTTCTTCATCTTCTCCTTATTATATAAAGAGGTATATGGAAGAAGACCGCATGCACCTAAAACGGCAGGGTGGTCGTTGCGGCACTTATCGGCAAATGTCTGGACGCTTCCGCTGGTTGCATCAAAGGGGTCGAATGCTTCGAGTGGCTTATCTTCGCCTACAGGTATGCCTGCGGTATAGATGTCATTAACCTCTGGTAGCGTAGAAAGCTTTTGTATGATGTCATCCCATGTTTCGTTCCGTGCTTTCCCTTGTCGTTCACGCCACTTTTGTGCTACAGTCAGCCCATAGCGCCAATAAGCCAGCTCGAAAGGTTGGTTGTAAGCAAGGTCTTTAGTGATGGATTCCTGCATGGCTGTGGCACTTTTCAGGATATACCGATCATTCTTTGCATCGTAGGTGACAAAGTCGGCCATGAACTCAGCTGTTGCTTCTACTTGCTCGCCATATTCGTTAAGCGTCTCATTGGTAGGATGAGCACGATACATTTCTTCGGCCAGGTAGATATAGTGCGGCTGTTGCCAGATGAGGAACGAGCCTGTGTTCGATGGTGCTTCGCCTCCCCATGGGTCGGTCATCTTCATCCAGCGTATTCCCTTGAAACCCTGTCGCTCAGCTATCTCCCTGGCTATGGGGTAGGCTGTTTGGTTGTACCATTTCAGCATCTGGGCGATGACCTCTGGGCGATTCCAAAGGGCAAAGTCAACTGCATGCCACCAGGTCATCTCGAGGTGCGGTCGGCCAAACCATGTGTTATAGGTAAGTCCGCTCTCCTGTGGCGGCATATTGTTGGCACAATTGATTTGTGTGAGATATTGCGACAGCACAACACGACGTTCAAGTTCCTTGGCACGAGAGTCGGTACAAGCCGAGAAATCTACGATAGCCCCTTCGTTCCACCATCTGTTCCAATGGCGTAAAGTCTGCTTGTGATATTGCTCATATTTGTAGCTGGCAATTTCGGGTTTCTGCTCTGAATATGTAGCCGAGAAGGATAGCGTATTACTGGTAGTAGAAAGAACAAAATAGTGACGGTCTGACTGAGCGATGTTGGCCTTGCCTTCCCATTGCAGTAGCACATAGTAGGTCGTGGCATCGAGTGTGCGCTCAATGAGTGCTGAGTTTCCTGTCTGTGCAATGATTCTGGATTGGTGCTTTTCGGGTTGGCTCCAATCATTGGCATCGTCAGCATGTTTTCCTGTAGGATAGGAGAAACAAATGTTAACCGAAGCACGTTGTTCCTTCAAAAGGTGACTGCTTATGCGGGCATAGAGCGCATCCTTATCTGGGTGAATACCTGTTGTTACCTTAACGGCCTCACCGCCGGCTTTGAATGATGATTCTATTTCTCCATCAAGTAATTTTAGTTCTTGATGTATGTCGGATAGCTGATCTATTTTGATTTTCTGCCCCTTGCTGTCTAAGAGCCTCAAACCGATTGTGCCAAGATTCAAACGATGGGGATTAACTCTAAAGTATTCTGTTGCATCTTTATGGCGGCCGTCTTCGGGCTTTTTGTATTCAACGGCATAAATCTCCTGATGACCATGACCATAATCAAACGCTTTCTCGCTTTCTGACGGCAGCAGCTGCTTGGTATTATTAAAGCTATGCCATCCCCAATCACTCATCGTGTTGAGAGGAATGCCCGTCTTGTAATCTTGTGGGTATGATTG
Source organism: Xylanibacter ruminicola (assembly GCF_900142525.1). Lineage (GTDB taxonomy): Bacteria > Bacteroidota > Bacteroidia > Bacteroidales > Bacteroidaceae > Prevotella > Prevotella ruminicola_A. The sequence goes on from NZ_FRBD01000005.1 coordinate 34,633, forward strand.
CAGTCCTGTAACATCTACCGTTGTTACCAAATGTCCATTGCCAACCGATAGAGAGGTTAGGGCGCTGTGCTCGGTGATTACAGGATTGTTGCGATTAACAACAGAACGTCGGTTAATGACAGCTGATGTATGTAAAGACACCAGCGAAAATAATATGATGATATTTGCAAACTTCTTCATTTTCCTTTTTTATGTGCAAAGATACGATTATTTTTTTGTATTTTTGCAAGCAAAAAGCAAAATAATGAAGAATTATAATGATTTATTTGTAGACTTTGACGATACACTCTACGATACGCATGGTAACTCGGTGATAGCTCTGAAAGAAACGTTCGAGGTTTATCATCTGGAGCGTTTTTTCGACAATCCACAGGTGTTTTATGATGCTTATTGGGAGGCGAATATCGACTTATGGGGGCGTTATTCTAAAGGCGAGATAACGCGTGATTACCTGATTGTAGAACGTTTTCGCCGACCGCTGAGTGTGAGTGAAAAGATGGAGGTGACTGAGCAACTATGTCTGGAAATGAGCGATAGGTTTTTGGATTTTTGTAGTAATAAGCCAGGTGTGGTGGAAGGGGCACATGAGTTAATGGATTATCTGCATCAGAAAGGTTACAAAATGCACATGACAAGCAACGGGTTCCATGAGGTGCAGTATAAGAAATTGGCAGCGTGTGGATTGCTTGATTATTTTAATACGATTGTTCTGAGTGAGGATGCTGGAGCCAACAAGCCATCGTCGGCTTTCTTTGATTATGCATTCAAGCAGACGGGGGCAAATCCCGAATCGACACTGATGATAGGTGATAATATGCAGACTGATATAAAAGGTGCAATGGATGCTGGTATGGATGCTTTGTTGTTTAACCGTTGGGATTATGAAATAAAAAGTGGAGACCCTGAGGCCCCCACTTACATTGTATCTAAACTGCTTGATATCAAGCAGATTATATAGACTTGTTATTTAGCATAAGCAACCGAACGAGTCTCGCGGATGACTGTAATCTTAACCTGACCAGGATAGGTCATCTCGTTCTGGATCTTAGTTGCAATATCGGTGCTGAGGGCTTCGCTCTCGGCATCGTTCATCTTATCGGCACCTACGATGACGCGGAGCTCACGACCAGCCTGGATAGCGTAGGTCTTGGTAACACCAGGATAGCTCATGGCAATAGCCTCAAGGTCGTTAAGACGCTTGATGTAGGCTTCTACAATCTCGCGACGAGCACCTGGACGGGCACCTGAGATGGCATCGCACACCTGAACGATAGGAGCCAGAAGAGTCTGCATCTCCATCTCGTCGTGGTGAGCACCGATGGCATTGCAGATATCGGGCTTCTCCTTGAACTTTTCGGCTATCTTAGCGCCATATATTGCGTGTGGCAATTCGCTCTCCTCATCGGGCACCTTACCAATATCGTGCAACAATCCTGCACGCTTGGCCTTCTTAGGATTCAAACCAAGCTCTGAAGCCATAACGGCACAGAGGTTTGCGGTTTCGCGAGCGTGCTGAAGCAGATTCTGTCCGTATGATGAACGATACTTCATCTTACCGATGATGCGGATAAGCTCTGGGTGCAGACCATGAACACCAAGGTCGATAGCTGTACGCTTACCTGTCTCGATGATCTCGTTATCAAGCTGCTTCTTGACCTTAGCAACCACCTCCTCGATGCGTGCAGGGTGGATACGGCCGTCGCTAACAAGCTGATGAAGAGCCAGACGACAAACCTCACGGCGAACAGGATCGAAACCAGAGATAACGATTGCCTCAGGGGTATCGTCGACTACGATTTCAACACCAGCTGCGGCCTCGAGCGCACGGATGTTACGGCCCTCACGACCAATGATGCGACCCTTAACCTCGTCGTTCTCAATATGGAATACGCTGACAGAGTTCTCGATAGCAGTCTCGGTAGCCACACGCTGGATGGTCTGGATAACGATTTTCTTGGCCTGGGCATTAGCGTTGAGCTTGGCTTCGTCCATAATCTCGTTGATATAGCTTGCTGCAGCGGTCTTGGCCTCGTCCTTCATCGACTCAATCAGGCGGTTCTTGGCTTCCTCGGCGCTGAGACCAGAAACTTCTTCCAGCTTCTCGCGCTCCTTCAGCTGCATCTTCTCCAACTCCTCAGCCTTTACGCTCAGCAACTTTTTCTCGTTGTCAACACGCTGCTGCATGTTGTCGAGCTCATTCTTGCGGCGGCCCAGTTCCTCCTGGCGCTGGTTGAGCGAAATCTCGCGCTGCTTCAGCTTGTTCTCACTCTGCTGGATGTGCTGGTTGCGCTGCTGCACCTCCTTCTCCAACTCACTCTTCTTGTTGATGAACTTCTCCTTCACCTCGAGCAGTTTCTTCTCCTTGATGACATCGGCCTGCTTGGTGGCGGTGTCGATCATTTCATTGTATTTCCCCTTCAGTACGTAGCGGAATACAAGATATCCACAGACTCCTCCAAGTGCGAGGGCGCCTGCGGCGATCAGTAGTACAAAAATTAGTTCCATATAAAATCTATGTTAATGAAAATATTCTCACTTGAGGGCTTCCTCGATTTCAGAAGTAAGCTTAGTGAGAATACTATTATAGGGATCAGTGTCGTTGTTGCCACGCTCACGCTCGTACATAAGGGCAATGTCGATAAGCGTCATCAGCGCTATCGTATGCTCACCCTTCTTACCTTTATAAGCCTGAGAATAGGCATTATAACGGTCGGTGATGAGTTTGGCCGCTTTACGATAGAATTCCTCGTCGGAACGCTTGATGGTTACTTCGATTTCCTCATCGTAAACGTGCAACCTGATATGTAGTTTCTCGTTATTCACTTCTGTCATTGTGGGCACCTTCGTTTATTGTTCGTCGCTCAGAATGGCAATGCACTTGTTCACATTACGTATCATCTTTTGTACGCTGGCTTTTGCGCTTTCAAGATCGCCGTCGGTGATTTGCATCATTTTTGCCATCTTCAGTGAATTGTAATCATTGTTCGCCTGAGTCAATTTGGCTTGTAAGTCGGCAATTTCCGACTTCTCCTGCTCGATCTGCGCGCGCAGTTCTGAATTCTCCTTTTTCAACTGCTTGAAATGGAGAATCATCTGTCGTACACGCGTTTCGAATGCCAATATCGTCTCTTGGTTTGAACTCATGATGTAACTATTTGGTGTACAAAGTTATACAAATTATCTATTAAAGAATAGGCTTACGACTATAATTTAAGATATTTTAAACTTTACTTCTCGTCTTGGGCGGGCTTGGGTTCCTTCTTGGCAAGCATCACTACCTTAAAGACAAAGTCGGTAATCCACTTCTGAGAGAAACCAAGACGGCGGTTATACTCGCGTACAGCTACCACGCTTTTAAGAACGGCTGTATCAGTAAAGTCGTTTTTATTAAAGATGTCGTTCACGGTTTTCTCGGTCATTGTGTAGATGGCCTTCTTCATGAAACCTGGCAGACGGAGCTTGAACTTCATCAGGTTGCCTGTAAGCATCATAATCTCCTGAGTAAAGCCCTGGAACTGCAGCAGGTATGTCTGGGCATCCTGAACCTTCTTGCAGCGTTTGCGTAGGCTACCATCAATCTCCTTGAAGAACTCGTCGTTCATGCCGTACATGCTCTTTAACATGTTTTTGCAACGGCTACGTTCGCCCACACCAAGCTTATTGTTAACGGTGGCAACCTTCAGTGTGGTTTTGAATACACGCAGGTCGGGTAGGGCAGCAAGGTTGGTGATACCCAGGTCGGCAGCCATAGCCGCCTGAAAGTATACGCGGATGAGAGTCATGAAATCCTCCATTCCTCCAACTTTCTGTTCATCTTTATTTCCAAATAATTTATTCCAAAATCCCATAATTCCTTATTAATTGTTTATAAATCGCTTGCAAAGGTACAACTTTTTTTGTAAAAACGGCTAACTATGTTGCTTTTTTCTTATCTTTGCACCAAATTAAAAATAATATTTATGAAAGGAATAGTTTTAGCTGGTGGTTCGGGTACACGTCTTTACCCCATCACAAAGGGAATCAGTAAGCAGTTGATTCCTATTTTCGATAAACCAATGATTTATTATCCAGTATCAGCATTGATGCTGGCCGGTATACGCGAGATTCTCATTATTTCAACACCACACGACCTGCCTGGATTTAAAAGATTGCTAGGTGACGGTTCTGATCTGGGTGTGCGCTTTGAATATGCCGAACAGCCCTCGCCTGATGGATTGGCACAGGCTTTTATCATTGGTGAGAAGTTTATTGGTGATGATTGTGCTTGCTTGGTTCTTGGCGATAACATCTTCTATGGTTCAGGTTTTACCGGGCTGCTGAAGGAAAGTGTGGAAAATGCCGAAAAGCATGGACTGGCTACTGTATTCGGTTATTATGTAAACGATCCAGAGCGTTATGGTGTGGCTGAGTTTGATGCAGACGGTAATTGCCTCAGCATCGAAGAAAAACCAGCTAATCCCAAGTCGAATTATGCTGTAGTAGGATTGTATTTCTATCCAAACAGCGTGGTCGACATCGCTAAGCATATTAAGCCTTCGGCCCGTGGTGAGCTTGAAATCACAACCGTTAACCAGGAGTATCTGGCACAGAAGAAATTGAAGGTGCAGACACTACAGCGTGGTTTCGCGTGGCTTGATACAGGTACGCATGATTCGCTCTCAGAGGCTTCGACATTTATCGAGGTGATTGAGAAACGTCAGGGCCTGAAGGTGGCTTGTCTTGAAGAGATCGCTTTCAAGCGCGGATGGATCAGTAAGGAGAAACTTGAGGAAGTGGCCAAGCCAATGGCGAAGAACGAATATGGAAAATATCTGCTGAGTCTGATTAAATAATAAGAATCCCGCTCGATAAAAGCGGGATTCTTATTGTTATTATGGTTCAGTAAATGTTTGAATCGTATTTGAGAGTGCGTTAGGATTGCCCATGTCGAACATTCGTCCACGTAGGCGTACACCAACCATACCGCTACGTTTACGTACGGCCTCGAGTGCAGAGGTAAGTTCAATCTCGGTTACATGATCGCCGTCGATCTCCTTCTGCATGATATCTTCGTGAAGCTGTGCGAAGACTTCGGGTGTGAGTATATACTGTCCGAATACGCTGTAGTACTCCTTCTCGCCCTTCTTGTTTCGTACGGCCAGATACTCTTCGGCATAACTTGCCTTAGGCTTCTCAACCATTGATGTTACGTTAAGAACCGTGTTTTCTTTATCCTCCCATACACCATGCAGAATGCCATATCGACTTACATCGGCCAGAGGAATCGGGTGGATACTTACCATCAGGCGGTTATAGTGCTCATAATCCTCAATCATCTGCAGGGCACAAGGTTTGTTGCTGTCGCTGCGATAGAGTGTGTCGCCTAGGAGCAGCAATACGGGCTCGTTTCCTGCAAACTGGGCTGCCTGATAAACGGCATGACCAAATCCGCGTTTCTCACGCTGATAAACATAATGCAGGCGCTTGCCGATATCCAGAATATGGTTCTCGTATTCCTGAGCTTCGGGATTAAGTTTCTTGAGGTGGTCGTCAGGGAGCGGACGTTCAAAGAAGTCGGCATATTGCTGTCGCTCTTCTTCTGATCCGAGTATCACGCAGATTTCCTCTATACCGCTATTAATAAGCTCTTCGAGCAGAATCAGAATAACGGGGCGCACCATACCGTCGGCACATGGAACAGGGAAGAAATCTTTCTTAATGACACGTGTGGCGGGATACAATCGTGTGCCGAAACCAGCCACGGGCACGATGGCGCGACGAACGGTGTGTACAGGCTTTAACGTGAGTGTATACGCCTTCATTCCATTCTCGTTCAGGTAGTCGGTCACCTTCTGTTGCGACTCCTCATCGCGAGCCAGGAACTGTACTGAACCGTCGCCATGTGAGCCTACACCTTTTCCGCCCCATACTAGTGGCTGGATATTGGGATCCTTTAATATAGCATGCAGTTTGGGCGACCATAGGGCTGTTGACATCGGGGCCACTTTCTCATCGAATAGCGCTTCGGCTTCGGTCATCAGTTTTCCCAGACTCTCAGCATCTCCTGTTGCCATGTATTTAATGGCGCGGTCGACTATCTCGAGGTTCTGCTCTCCCAGTGCCTCGTGCTCTGCTTTTTCAGCATCGGTATTGGGGAATGGGTAGGCCTTGTTGAGGTCTGACAGAATCTTGATGGTATCTTTTTCGGCACAGAGGTCGGCAAACACCCAGTGTAGTGGTTTCTTAACGTTCAGCGAACGTACCTCAATCTCATCACCATCAAACGTCATCAGGTTAGGCTTTACGCCGAATGCACAGGCCTGGTCAAGACGTCCGCAACGGCTACTGGTTCGAAGCTCGCCCAGATAGGCGATGTTCATCTCGCCAAGCGTGTTGAGGTTGAGATTATACAACTGGTTGAAAGCGCGAGCCACAAGTACACAGATGGCGGCTGAGGATGACAGACCGCTCTTCATGGGCAGGGTCATGTCGGTGATACGGATACGAACACCGCCAACTTTATACCACTCGAGCATATAAGATGCTACACCTGCACAATAGCAGAAGAACGAACCGCTTTTAGCAATTCGCTTCAGCTCTATTTCATCCATTCGGCAACTGAAGTCTTGCCAAATGTCTTTGATCTCATCGGCACTGCTGTAGAGCTCAAAGATGCTGGATTTTTCTACTTCGGCATAGATTCCCTGTTCAATACCAGTTACGATAGCTGCTCCAGGTTTGATGTCGGCGTTCATTGTTCGATAGTGGCCTGCCCAGTCGGTATGTTCACCAAAAAGACAAAGGCGGCCTGGTACGAATAGTTTCATGTTTTTTCCTTTTTAGGTTATATTTTTGTGCAAAAGTAACAAAAAAACGGCAGAATGGTAAGTTTTTGGCAATTTTTTTTGGTGATTTGGATAAAATTATCTATTTTTGCCAAAGATTATTAACAATTAAAAAAATTATTGCCTATCGAAACAAACTCTACTCAATTTTAAATTTTGAGAACATGAGTACAATTAAAAGTATGTCCGACGAACAGTTGGCACTTTCTTACATTGAGGGCAATAACAGAGCATTCGACGAGTTACTTTCGCGTAATCAAGACAGAGTTTTCACTTACATTATGTGTATAGTGAAGAATGAGGATTTGGCTAACGACCTTTTTCAGGAGACATTTCTGAAGGTGATTACCAAACTACAGAACCGTCAGTATTCTGACACAGGTAAGCTATACTGTTGGATTACCCGAATAGCCCATAACGTGATTATCGACTATTATCGTCATCAGAAGAACGATAAGGTGGTAGATGGTCCAAAGGAGAACGATCTCAGCAACATCAGATCGGCTGCTGTTCTTGGTGATAACCGCGAAACAGAGTTGTTGAATAATCAAACCATGAAAGATCTGGTAGCTCTGATGAACATGCTTCCAGAGCAACAGCGAACTGTGGTTTATATGCGATATTTCCAGAATCTGTCGTTCAAGGAGATTGCCGAGGAGACTCAGGTAAGCATCAATACATCATTAGGACGTATGCGCTACGCCCTAATAAATATGCGAAAACTATCGCGTGAATACGATATTAATCTTGGATTGGAGTAAACTTATAGTGCTCTGAGCGAACGTATCACTCCTTCGGGGTCATTGGCTCCGAACACGTAGCTACCGCTAACCAGTACGTCGACTCCGGCTTCTACTAGTCGTGGTGCAGTCTCACCCTGTACTCCGCCATCTACTTCAATCAGTGCTTTGCAGCCTTTTTCGTCTATCATCTGACAAAGGCGTTTCACTTTGTCGATGGTGTTCTCAATGAATTTCTGCCCGCCAAAGCCTGGGTTTACGCTCATCAGCAGTACCATATCTACATCGCCAATGATGTCCTCAAGTACGCAAACTGGTGTTGATGGGTTAAGGGTTACGCCAGCTTTCATACCTGCTTGATGAATCTCCTGAATGGTGCGATGCAAGTGTACACAAGCTTCGTAGTGTACATTCATCATCATAGCGCCAAGTTTAGCTGTTTGGGCTATATAACGTTCGGGGTGCTCAATCATATAGTGAACATCCAATGGCTTTGTGCAAGCTTTAGCCACTGCCTCGAGTACTGGGAACCCGAATGAAATGTTGGGGACGAACGAACCGTCCATTACATCGAGGTGAAGCCAGTCGGCCTCACTGTGATTGATCATGTTGATGTCGCGATCGAGATGCAAGAAGTCGGCGGCGAGCAATGATGGTGATACTAATGCCATAATCCTTTTGTTAGTTCAGGTTTGACTTTTCGCTAATATTACTACGATAGGTATAAGCTACGAGTCGGATGATATCAAGCGTTTGCTTACGTGGCTTGAATGTCTTCTCGCTTAACATGATGTCTTCTTCTTGAGTAAAAAGCTTCATAGGCAATCTGTTTATTTTGTTTATCCTATAATAGTAACGCGGTAATACCTTATTTTATTTTATAGTTCTCAAAATTTTTAATGCCATTCAGGAAGTCACGTCCGTTCATGCGTTTCTTACCAGCCAGTTGCAGTTCTTCAATCATCAGTAGCTTGTCGGCAGTACTGATGCAAGGCTTGCGCTCTACGATAGCCGTAGAACCTAACGCACCTGCTTTCTGTGACGTACGCTTGGTCTTGAATATCTTCAAAACGGTCTCTTTGCCATCGGGCGATACCAGAGTGGTCCATGCGCCAGGATAGGGTGAAAGACCGCGGATAAAGTCGTAGACCTTCTTGGCGGACTGGTTCCAGTTGATCTCGCATGTCTCCTTGAAAATCTTTGGAGCTGCGTGTAGTTCGCTTCCCACGGCAATCATCTCTTCCTGCGGTATACTCTCGGGCTTTCCATCGGCAGCGATGATGCGATCGAGTGTTTCCAAACAGATTTCGGAACCTAGATGCATCAATCCGTCGTAGACGTATTCTACATCGGCCTCTTCAGGTATGTCGAAAGGCTTCTGCATGATGATACGACCAGTATCGATGTCGTGGTCTAAGAAGAATGTTGTTACACCTGTCTGAGTCTCGCCATGTATCACTGCCCAATTGATGGGAGCGGCACCGCGATACTGAGGTAGCAGAGCAGCATGAACATTAAAGGTGCCATACTCTGGCATATCCCATACCACCTCAGGGAGCATACGGAAAGCTACTACTACTTGCAGATTGGCATTGTAGCTGCGCAGCTGCTCTACAAACTCAGGGTCTTTCATCTTGACGGGCTGCAGCACGGGCAGGTTGTGCTCAAGGGCATACTTCTTGACCTCAGATGGCTGCATCTCTGTCTGATGTCGGCCTACGGGTTTGTCGGGCTGGGTTACCACAGCCACTACATGATAATCGTTCTCTACCAAAGCCTGCAGTGTAGGCACCGCAAACTCTGGAGTTCCCATAAATACTATGCGTAAGTCTTTCTTTTCCATTCTTAATGTTCAATCTTCAATGTTCAATGTTCAATTTTCTTAGTCTTCGCTCATATCAGCCACCATCTTGCGATACATCGTATAGATGCGTTGGCGTGAGATATATCCCTTCAGTCTGTTCTCCGTGTCGAGCACTGGAAGCCAGTTCGCACCTGTTCTGTCGAATGTTCGCATCACTTGGCGCATGGGCATACCGTCGTTCAGTATCGCCTTAGGATCTGTCATCAGCTGCGATGCCTTGAAGTGGTGATATAGTTCAATTCTGAATACTACGTTTCTTATCTTCATAATGTCAATTTCGCCAAGTAGCTTTCCACCGGCATCCAGTACTGGCAGCACAGTAGAGTGGCTACGGCTGATTTTCTGTACAATCTGATAGAGTTCCATATCAGGGTCTACATTCAGATAGTCGCGCTCTATTACTGAGTCGAGGTTCATCAGTGTCAGCACGGCGTGGTCGGTGTGGTGTGTAAGCAGTTTACCTTGCTTGGCAAGTCGCGATCCGTATATGCTGTGAGGCTCGAAAATGCTGATGGTCATATAAGCACACACACTCACAATCATCAGCGGCATAAACATCGAGTAGCCGCCTGTAAGCTCTGCTATCAGGAATATTCCGGTTAGTGGTGCATGCATCACGCCCGACATCACGCCAGCCATACCCAGTAGCGCAAAGTTTTTCTCGGGTACAAACACACCTATCTCATTTATATTCCACAGACGCGAGAATAGGAATCCTGTAAAACAACCTATGAATAGCGATGGTGCGAATGTTCCACCGCAACCACCACCGCCGTTGGTGGCCGATGTGGCTACCACCTTGGTAAGCAGAACCATAGCGATGTAAGGTAGCAATAGTGACCCCTGACCTGAGAACAGTGAGTTGTTGAGAATTCTGTCCCAATCGGCATTTGTCTGGCCGTTAAGCAAGAGGTTAATGCTGCTGTAACCCTCGCCATAGAGCGATGGAAACAGAAAGATAAGCAGGCTAAGCATCGTTCCGCCGATGGCCAGTTTTATGTATGGCTTATCTTTGAATTTTGCAAAGATGTCTTCGCAGAAACCCATCATGCGAATAAAGTAGAGTGATACAAGTCCGCATGCAATTCCAAGACAGATGCAGGCAGGTATGCGCTGAACCGACCATTCGCTATCGAGGTGGAATGTAAACAGGTTTGCATCGCCACGGAAGATGTAGGTAAATACTGTAGCTGTTACGCACGATACCAATATAGGTAACAATGACGACATGGTCATATCAATCATCAGCACCTCAAGCGTAAACACCAGTCCGGCTATTGGCGCCTTGAAGATACCTGCTATGGCTCCTGCAGCACCGCAGCCAACAAGTGTCATCAGCATCTTTCGGTCGAGGTGGAACAACTGGCCAAGATTAGATCCGATGGCCGAACCTGTAAGCACGATAGGTGCCTCGGCTCCTACTGATCCACCAAAGCCGATGGTGATGGCTGATGCTATAACACTGGACCAGCAGTTGTGAGATTTCAGTCGTGAGCGGTTTGATGATATGGCGTAAAGTATACGTGTTATTCCGTGCGAGATGTTGTCTTTTACGATGTAACGTACAAACAGCGATGTAAGATAGATACCTACTACAGGATAAACCAGATATAGCCAGTTGGCGTGCGACTGCTCGAAGCTACTTGTAAGCAGTTGAACTATCTGGTTGATAATAGAGTGCAACACAAAGGCAGCCACAGCGGCAAAGAAACCCACAAGCAGAGCGAGGATAATCATAAACATCCTCTCGCTGATGTGTTCTACACGCCAATCGTGTAAGCGCTTCAGCCACTCCGGTCTTCTATCTACAATAGCTGCATCCATTATTTCCTAATAACTGTTACTTCGCCGTTTTCTTTAAGTTTGATGATACTTGATGGCGTGTGGGGCTTATGTTCCTGTCGGCGACTCCAGCACACGTAGTCTACAGCCTCCAGGATGCGTGGGTCTATGTCGCAGTAGTTCTGTGCGGCAGGCTCTCCACTTATATTGGCCGATGTTGATACGATGGCCTTCTGGAAACGGAAACATAACTCCTTCGAGAATGGCTCGTTGGTGATGCGGATGCCCAGACTGCCGTCTTCGGCTATCAGGTTGGATGCCAGATTAATGGCACCATCCAGAATCAGTGTGGTTGGCTTGGCATCTTCAGCTTCTTTCAGACTATCAATGAGCTGCCAAGCTACGTCGGGCACATTGCGGAAGTAGCGTTGCATGCGAGCATCCGAGTCAACCAAGCAGATAAGCGCCTTAGAATCTTCGCGCTGCTTGATCTCATATACGCGTTTTACGGCTTCGGCATTTGTCGCATCGCAACCAATGCCCCATACGGTGTCGGTGGGGTAGAGTATGACTCCGCCTTTTCGCATCGTTTCAACGGCTCTTTTTATATCTTCTTCTCTTGTCATTATTAGAACTCGCTTGTGAAGTGGAACTTAATCTTCTCGAAATCCTGCTGCGCCATACTCAGCACGTAGCCCGAGTCGGCCAGGAATACATCGCGACCTTCCTTGTCCTTGGCCATATACTGATACTTGCGCTTCTTAAAGTTCTCCAACTCCTGAGGATCGTCGCTCTCAATCCAGCAAGCCTTGTACAGATGTACGGGCTCCCAACGGCACTTGGCGTTATACTCGTTCTCCAAGCGATACTGAATCACCTCGAACTGCAGCTGACCTACGGTTCCGATAATCTTTCGATTGTTGAACTGATTAACAAACAACTGAGCCACACCTTCGTCCATCAGCTGGTCGATACCCTTCTGCAGCTGTTTAGCCTTCATGGGATCGTCGTTCTCGATGTATTTGAACAGCTCTGGCGAGAATGAAGGCAGGCCGCGGAAGTGCAGTTTCTCACCTTCGGTCAGCGTGTCGCCAATCTTAAACATACCACCTGTATCTGGCAGACCTACGATATCGCCTGGCCAAGCCTCGTCGATAGTGCTCTTACGCTGAGCCATGAACTGTGTGGGACTTGAAAAACGCAACGTTTTTCCCTGACGTACGTGCAGATAAGGCTGATTACGTACGAACTTACCGCTGCATACCTTACAGAAAGCAATACATGAGCGGTGGTTAGGGTCGATATTGGCGGTAATCTTAAAGATAAATCCTGTGAACTTTGGCTCTTCTGGCTGTACATCGCGCTCCTCGGCCTTGGTGGGGCGTGGACTTGGTGCTATCTCTACGAAACAGTTAAGCAGCTCCTGTACACCAAAATTGTTCAATGCTGAACCAAAGAATACGGGCGCAACCTCGGCTTCGCGATAGGTCTCGACATCAAACTCCGGGTATACACCGTCTACTAGCTCTAGATCCTCACGCAGTTTGGCGGCGTTCTCTTCGCCAACGCGCTTATCAAGCTCTTTGCTGTCAATATCTACTTCTACCTTATCGGTCACACGCTGCTTGTCGGGGGTAAACAGGTCGAGCTTCTGCTCGTAGATGTTGTACACACCCTTGAACTTAGCGCCCTGATTGATAGGCCAACTCAATGGGCGAACTTTAATTTCCAGTTCCTGTTCCAACTCGTCTAACAAATCGAAGGGATCGCGGCCTTCGCGGTCCATCTTATTGATAAAGATGATAACTGGTGTTTTGCGCATGCGGCAAACGGTCATCAGCTTTCGTGTCTGGGTCTCTACACCCTTTGCTCCGTCAACCACGATGATAGCTGAGTCGACGGCAGTCAGTGTGCGGAAGGTGTCTTCAGCAAAGTCTTGGTGACCTGGTGTGTCCAGAATGTTTACCTTATATTCTATGTCAGAGCCTTCGGGAGTATAATCAAACTCCATCACCGATGTAGACACTGAGATACCACGTTGTTTCTCAATGTCCATCCAGTCGCTGGTAGCAGTCTTCTTAATCTTGTTGCTTTTAACGGCTCCTGCCACCTGTATCTGTCCGCCGAAGAGCAGAAATTTCTCTGTCAGCGTAGTCTTACCCGCATCCGGGTGCGAAATAATCGCAAATGTTCTTCTTCTTTCTATCTCCTGATTCATAATTTCTCAATACAATCTTTTAGTGATTCTTCCCAATAGGGGATTTCAATGCCATAAGTCTGCTTAATCTTTGTCTTGTCGAGCACGCTGTAGTGTGGGCGTGCTGCGGGAGTAGGATACTCTGAGGTGTGAAGCGGACGCACACGACAATCCTTGATGCCTGCTATACGGTGGATAGCCTTGGTGAAGTCGTACCACGATATGACACCCTCGTTACTGAAGTGATAAATGCCTGACACAATACCCTCGTTGATTGCTGCAAAGATGGCCACCGCCAAGTCGCGAGCATACGTTGGTGTGCCAATCTGGTCGAATATCACACCCAGTTCAGGCTTCTCTTTACCCAGACGGATCATTGTCTTTACAAAGTTATTGCCAAAAGTAGAGTACAGCCATGCTGTGCGGATAATCATGCTCTGTTTGCAGTTGTTCATAACAGCTTCCTCGCCAGCAAGCTTAGTACGACCATATGTGCTGTTAGGACAAACCGCATCACTTTCTACGTATGGACGATGGTTGGTTCCGTCGAACACGTAGTCGGTTGATATCTGTATCATCCATCCGCCACGCTTCTCGATGGCCTTTGCCAGATGTTCGGGGGCTGTTGCGTTTAGCTTCATGCACAGTTCCTGGTTCTCCTCGGCCTTGTCTACGGCGGTGTAGGCGGCGCAGTTAACGATGCCATCTATCTCGTTATCCTCAACAAAACGGTTAATGGCTTCTTCGTTTGTTATGTCCAATTCTGCCACATCTGTATTATAATATGTGTGCTGGGGATTCGCTTTCTCCAGCAACTGCATCTCATTTCCAAGTTGGCCGTTACAGCCCGTAATCAATATCTTCATATCGCTTACTCAAACTTCAATCCTTCTTCTTTATCCTTTTTGTAATAATCTGAGAGCATGCCGATAAAGGTCGTTATTTCCTTGACGGCATGAGCAGTATCAGGCGAGATAGGTTTCTTCTGCAGGCGCAGTAACATTACGCCGTAGAGTGAGTTGAAACAAGTCTCAATCTCGTTTTCCTCCTTGTTTGCACCGCGATTTCGTAGCTCTACGATAAACGGTAGAACCTTGTAGTAAGCAGTATTGTAGAAGGGGAATTTGCTTGACTGCAACAACTGGCTATGCAATTCAATTAGCATCTGCATAGTTACTTTGTTTATTTGCAGATGTCCCTGTTCGCGGCAACCCTCTTGATTCATCATGCGGATGAGGTTGCCAAACCAATCAGTCTCCTCTTCTTTCTGTTCGTCAGTATAGTCGAATCTCTCGATATACTCGCGCTTAATGCGCTGTAGCGAGCAGTCGAATGCTCGCACCGTGTCCTCCATCTGCCACATATACAGCAGATACTCGGCAATGTTTTTCTTTCTTAACTCGTTTGCTATATACATTATTATATGTGTAAGTGGCTAAAACAGACGGACGAGATTAGTTGTCAGTCCAAGCAGCATCACGATACTGCCTATGATTACTGCCACACCTATTATTTTGTTAATCAACTTAATGCCGTAAGTGTCGAATTTTGTGCGTATTTGGTCTACCAGCCATGTGAGTCCCCACCACCAAAGCAGAGCTCCTCCCACAATGCTCAGGAATCCAACTATCATCTCGAACGGATGATTGGGCAGCACGAATGCAAACTGGGCATACATGGCCAGAAACAGGAAGATGATGAGTGGATTCGAGAATGTTACCAGAAAAGCTGTCCATGTGTTGTACCACAATGTGCCCTGTTGTTTTCCACTTTGGTGCATCTTGCGTGTAGGGTCGGTATGATAAGTGTACCATCCAAAACACAGCAGCATGATACTACCCGCCATCTGCAGATAGAAACGGTTCTGGTCGTTGGTGATAAAATCCATAACGAACGACATGCCGAAACCGGCAAACGCAGCATATATGATGTCGCTAACGGCAGCACCCAGACCTGTGGCAAATCCAAACCATCGGCCTTTATTCAGTGTGCGCTGCACGCAGAGTATGCCAACGGGCCCCATGGGGGCGCTGGCAATCACACCGATCAACATCCCTTTGAAGATGAAGTCTAATATATTTATTGGTATATGAATTGGCATAACGGGTGCAAAGTTACGAAAAAAATTCCTCTTTCGTTTGATTTTAGTCATTCTTTTATAAAATAATGGTTAATTTCCGTAAAAAGTCAATTGTTCTGCTGCTTTTTTACTAATTTTGTGCCTTGAAATTAAAAGATTCTTAAACGACTAATAAACTTATTATAATTATGAACGAACAAAATGCAGCTCTCAAGCCATACGTTATTGGCTTAGATTTAGGAGGCACAAACTCTGTTTTCGGCATTGTTGATGCCCGTGGTGAAATCAAGGCAACAACAGCCATTAAGACTGGTAACTATAGTACAGCTGAGGCTTACGTCGACGCTTGTGTCGAGGTGCTCAAGGTTATCATCGACCAGGTTGGTGGTATTGAGAAAATTAAGGCTATGGGTATTGGTGCTCCTAATGGCAACTATTATAACGGCACTATTGAGTTTGCTCCTAATCTGCCTTGGGCTCACGATGGTATTGTTCCTTTGGCTAAGCTTTTCAGCGAGCGTTTGAATGATATCCCTGTTGCTCTTACCAATGATGCCAATGCTGCCGCTATAGGCGAAATGGTATATGGCGTGGCTCGAGGCATGAAGAACTTTATCGTTATCACCCTTGGTACAGGTGTGGGCTCGGGTATCGTAGTTAATGGTCAGCTTCTGTATGGACATGACGGATTTGCTGGCGAGCTGGGACACGTAACAATGGTTCGTGGCGAGGAAGGTCGTCCTTGTGGATGTGGTCGCACAGGCTGTCTTGAGGCATACTGCTCAGCTACTGGCGTGGCACGTACAGCTCGTGAGCTTCTGGCTAAGACCGATCGCCCTTCATTGCTCCGCGAGATGAATCCTGAGGAAATCACATCGCTCGATGTTTCTATCGCTGCTGGTAAGGGTGATGAGCTGGCTAAGGAAATTTATGATTTCACAGGTAAGATGCTTGGTGAGGCTTGTGCTGACTTTGCAGCCTTCTCTTCACCTGAGGCATTTATCTTCTTCGGTGGTATGGTTAAGGCTGGCGAGTTGATTATGAAGCCAATCCGCGAGGCTTATGAGGCTCATGTCTTGAAGATTTTCAAGAATAAGGCTAAATTCCTCGTTAGCGGTCTCGATGGTGCCAGCGCAGCAGTACTTGGTGCTTCTGCTATCGGATGGGAAGTTTAATGATATTATAAATGATAACAAAAATAGGATGCCAATCGGTATCCTATTTTTGTTGGTTATAGATGTACGTTGATGCCTAACCGAACTTCGAAGGTGTTGGCTTTAACATCGTCGTAGTATTTATAATGGGTGCGGCGGGCGTAGTATGATCCAGACAACTCTATGCTCCAATTCTTTGTGATGTCGAACTGAGTGATAGGATTGATAACCAGCAGGGCAGCATTTCCTTTGTCACCCTGCGAGTTCAGGTGCAACATGTCGTGCTCGGTAAACTTCGAAAAGTCAGTGTCTGGATCATAACCCTTCCATGTGTAGATGCGATAATAGTGGGCATTAAGAATAAAGCGGCCAAAGTGGCGCATCTCCATGTGAGTTTTGGTCTTAATGCTAAAGCCGCTACCCATGTTGTAGTCGCGGTCAATCACGTTATAGTAGTCGCTCTTGGTGCCGCCCAGCAGGATGCCGTTCAAGAATATGCGCTGCTCCAGATGAGACAGCATGCCAACCTCGGGCATCTGTATGATAGCTCCCGGACCAAATGCAGCAGCTTCACTGATGCGGTATGGTGTGAGGTCGGAACCGTTTTTGACAGGTTTCGAATCGAAATAATCGAAGTGCTGATACAGTCCGAATTCAGCGCGGATGTTCTTGCGCTCAATCATTGGCGTGCTCCACAGACGGCCCATCAGGTGTACTTGGTTCAGTATTGGCTGGTTAGTCGAGAGGCCAACTACAAGCTCGGTCTCAAAGAAGTCGTACGGCGCATTGTGCTCGTTCTCGTTAATTGGGTCGCCGTATTGCATAAAGAAGTCAATGTAAGGATTATGCTCGCCCTTAAACAGCTCGCCGTTGTCGGCCAGATATCGGTCGCCGGCTGTAATGGTAATCTCTACTGGGTTGCGATTATAGTCGTGATAACGATAGTGATTGCTGCGTACGGTCCATGCATCGCCTGTGGCCAGTCGTTTCAATGTACCCATGGGGTTAAATATGGTAGCTCCAAACTCTCGCCAGAAGCGTGGCCAACCGCTTTTTGAGTCGTCGAGGAATATGCGGCTCACGCGATTGGTTATCTCACCGATGCAGATACCGCCAAAGGTGGTGGCTATCAGGTCGTTAATTGCTGGTGGCTCTATCTCGCCAAGGAACTCCCACTCCAGAGAACCAATCATAGCGTATGGTGCTGATTCCCAGAACGACAGACCTTGCGCGCGGGCCGAATTGAAGTATAGGTTACCGTGATAGGGGTGCATAAACAAGTTGGTTGAAAAGACATCATTATCCCAAACAAATCCGTTTTTAAAGTTCTCGCCCCAAGTATGCAGCGTGGTTTGCGCAAAGTCCTGATTGGTGATGATGCGGTCGAAGAAGTGCACAAATGCATTCACACCCGTAACCTGTCCCAGTGCCCACCATGGGTGTTTCTTCCCAAGACCGGGTGCCATGAGCGAGTCGGCTGGCGTTTTAGCCTCGCTGCGTCGTACCACTGCTGTCTGTCGGTTAGCGTTGTGCGGATAGCGGAACGTCAAGCCTGCCTCAGCCAGAAAGCGGCTGCGATACTTTTCCTGATGATAATAGTAGTGGGTATCGCCATAACCTAGCGATGCGAACAGCCCAACATTGCGGTTCAGCTGATAGTCGGCATTGATGCGAGCTTGGAGCGAGAATAGCTGTGAGGGCCCCTCGTCGCTCTGTTTCTTGAATGTTTCAATGTGATAATATCCGATGTCGCCGCTGAGCGATAGTTTCGGGGTTATCTGAGAGTACTGACCCAGTCGATAGAAGATACCGCCCGAGAAGTGGTCGTCAAATCCCATAAAGTGAGTTCCTATACCTATTATACTATAGGTACTGTGATTGCGGAATCGTACGGCAGCGTTCAGTTTTGTGCTTGTGCCGCCATAAACCATAAAGTCAACAGTTGTACTGGGGTTTACGTTTACCAATCCTATCTTGCGACCCGAGGTATCCTTGGTGTAGTTAATGATACCCACCTGCCAGCCCTTGGGGTGCGATGTAGCCACATTGATGGCACCCAGCTGCAATCCATTCAGTTCGTTGGTGTAGTTGTAGGCACCCAACTGCATGCCGCTCATGGTGCCTGCAGATACATTTAATAATCCTGCTAGCTGCAAACCTTTCTCAACGCCCATCGTTATGTTAGTAATACCGCTTAGCTGCATGCCTCGTAGCGGTGTAGATGATATGTTTGAGAAACCTGACAGTTGCAATCCCTTAACATTCCATGCATAGTTCGACAAAACATTAAACTGGAGGCCTTTCAGTGTGTCGGTATGGCTGGAAACTCCAAAGCTTAGACTGGTAATGCGAGTTGAATCGGCCTTGTTAGTCTTTCCGAAGTCAATAGCTAGTCCATGTCTGTGTTGGGCGGAAACTGCTGTTGCTGCTAACAGTATAGCTGTAAGCGAGATGAATCTAAGATTTGATTTCTTCATTGTCTTTATATGATATTTGTTCTATTTTGCAAAAGTATAAAAAATAATCAATAGTAATCATTATAATGCGGGTTTTTTAACTCAAATAAAGCTATAAATACAAAAAATGGTTAATTCTCGAATTTTTGTGTCCTAAAATTCTTGATAATCTAAAATAATTGTTAACTTTGCATCGTCACCTGATGAGGTGATACTAAAGAAATTATAAATATGTCTTACTAACAATAATTTAATGCACAATGTTTTTTAAACGATTCTATATGGCGTTGCTATTTCTGTTTTTGGTTCTGTTGCCATCAGGGTTTACTTCTGTATGTCAGGCAGGCTCCAAGAACAAAGATATCATGAAAGAATGCAAAAAAGTCTGCAAACAGATGAAAGCCGAAGGATGGGAGGTCTATGGACAAAAAGTTTCACTCGAAGATGCCCTCGTGAATTATTACCAGATGGTGGCTGATGGCAACGGAGAGGTAGAAACAATTATTGGTAAAGGCGAGGCTAATAGCTCAAATCAGGCCATGACAAAAGCGATGCATCATCTGAAAGTGCAATATGCATCGATGCAAAAATCCAACGTGTCGAGTGAAGTTAATGTGAAAATGACTAACGATGTGTCAAATTCAGGTGCAAAGAGCAATGTGGAATTTGATTCAACTTTCGAACAAAATGTCAATCAGAAAATCGGAACTTTTAAACCAGATATGATTCTTTCCCGGAAAAAAGGCGATGGTAAAACCGAGATACAAGTGTATTTAATAGTAAAACAATAAGTATAATATGAGTCGCAAAACAATTAATCTATTACTGCTTCTATGTGCAAACCTGCCAATGAGTGTTTCTGCTCAGAAAACAGTGGATGTACATGCCGAATACAGTTACGAGGTGGGCGAAAATGATAACATCACGTTAAGAGAAGCCAGACGTAAATGTCTGGAATTGGCAAAGGCCGAAGCAATCAAGGCTGAATTCGGCGAGCTGATTACATCGGATGTTATCGATACTAATGTTGAGACAAATGGAGAGGCTACCAGTTCGTTCTTCTGGGAGAATACAGTAGCTATGGCTAAGGGCGACTGGCTTGGTGACACTCAGCCACCACAATTCGATGTTCAATATATAGATAATAAGCTGATATTTAAAGTCGAGGTATGGGGTAAGGCTCGAGAGATTGTTCAATCTAAAGCCGAGTTGAAATGGAAAATCCTGAAGGATACAGATGGCGAAAAAGAGGAGACAAACAGATTCAGAAACGGCGAAAAAGTATATCTCAGTTTCCGTTCTCCTGCCGATGGATATCTTGCAGTCTACCTGATTATGGGCGACGACGACACAGCATGTCTTCTGCCATACAAGAACGAGCCTTCGGGGCGCTTTCAGATTAAGCGGGGTAAGGAATACATGTTCTTTGACCGCGAGGTGGACCCCTCGGCATATCAGTATAAGCTGAGTACAAAGTATGCGATGGAGGATAATCAGCTTGTGGTTATTTACTCTCCTAATCCGTTTACAAAGTGTAACGATGTAACTGGTGATGCTAAACATCCAAACTCTTTGAACACTCACGATTTCCAGAAATGGCTGTTGAGATGTCAGAGGGCTGATAGCGATATGATAGTAAATAAACGATGGGTGAAAATCAGACAATAGCTAAAATAAATATTATTAATTAACAAAAAAACAGTATTATGAAAAGGAAATTTGTTTTATTCTTATCATGTTTCTTTTCTTTTGTAGCCTTTGCACAGGTAGAAGAAGACAAAACTGTTAGCATCGACTGGAAAGAAGATTCTACTGAGATTACCACGATTAACGACATTATCATGGTACAGCAACAACTAACCAGTAGAAGTGATACAGAGAAGCATTTCTCTTCTGTATGGGGCAGAAGAGGGTATTTCAACTTCTCTTACAACAACACCAAGCTCTCGCCCAAGAGTTCTATCCTAACAGAATTTGGAACAAATGTTCCGGATTTTAAGTCTGATTGGGGCGTATCTATCCAATATGGTAAAAGCTATCGTTTACACAAAAAGCCTATTGCCAACGTAGCATTGTTCAACATTGATTACACCGGAATAGACTTTAATGTAAACCACTTTAAAGCAGAAGGAGACGGAAAACTCTACGATAGTAGCAAAAAGTTTACAAAAGATAAAGATACTTACTATTACACCCCATGGAACATGGAGAAGTACGAGGCTAACTACGGTATGTCGCTCGGCCCCTCGTTGACTTTGGCTCCATTCAATCTTACTAACAGCAAGGCGCTTCATTATCTGAAGTTCAACGTATTCTTCCATGTTGGTTATCACGTATCAGTATTATACATGAAGAATAATAAAGATGCAGATGCAAACACTGATACAACCAGCGAAGATTTCAAGAACATGGAGAGTAACTTGAAACTCGATTGGGGACATGGCTTGATAACAAGTTTTGGGTTTAATGTCTCCTGGAAGGCTATTGGTATAGGTTATGAAATGCGTAACGGCAATATTAAATACAAAGCAGCAAATACTGGCGATTTCGGCAAGGACGAATACGAATTCAAGTCTGCAACAAATAGAGTCTATCTGCAGATCAGAATGTAAACTGTTTCATTATTTCGTTTAATCATTCAATAACAATTTAATAGCAATAATTATGAAAAAATATATAGTATCGGTCTTATTGACCTTCCTGTGTGCTTCGTCGATGACAGCACAGTCATTTTATAAGACAGAAGGATATTGTGGAGATGATACCAAATGGTCTTTCGATGGTTACACACTCGCAATATCAAACGTTAACGATAAAGGACAGACGGTTGTTATTGACAACTACAACGTTGAGAAGTCAATAGCCCCTTGGATCAAGTCAAAACTTGATATTAGAAAAGTTGAAATAGGTACTGGTATTACCAGAATCGGATCTTGCGCTTTTGCTAACTGTCAGAATCTTCAGGAAGTAGTATTCTCTGGTACCGACCTGAAAGAAATCGGATGGGGAGCTTTCTTGAATTGTTCGCGTCTTCGCAATATCTCGATGCCGGTGCAGTTGCGAATTATCGAAACGATTGCATTTGCTAACTGTAATTCTTTGGTATCTGTAACCATTCCTGATCAGTGTCGCGTAGGCGATCAGGCTTTTGTGTCTTGCGACAATCTTAAGTCTATCGAGATGAGCCCAACAGCTATCATTGGTCATCATGCTTTTGCCCGTGAGATTACTTTAAATAATAAGGTTAGACACGCCCTGTATAGTGGCGAAATCATTCGTATTCCTCCATACATTAATGCTGACAACAGCCATGAGTATGGTCTTTCAAAGTCATCTGTCGAGAAATTCTCGAAGGGACATGTTGATATCAATTACGATTATAAAACATCAACGGTCGACTCGTTAACCGTTACAAGTACCATGACTCGCAACGATCTCTATGCACTTATCATTGGAAACCAGAACTACCGTTTTGCTTCAGATGTTCCTTATGCTATTCACGATGCCCGCGTATTCGGTGATTATTGCAAGAAGGTGCTTGGTATTCCTGCTGGAAACATTCATATAGCTGAGGATGCCACAAAGCAGATGATTATGGAGGAAGAAATGGAAGACTGGATTAATGGTATCAGCGATCGCGATAATAAGCATCTGATAGTTTACTATGCTGGTCACGGTGTGCCCGATGTTAAAAATAAGAACAAGGCCTATATCCTTCCAACTGATGTAAGAGGAACCAACCCAAAGAGAGGTATCGCGCTTGATGATTTCTATGGAAAACTTGGCGAATTTGGATTTAAGCAGACCTCGGTATTCCTCGATGCGTGCTTTAGTGGTGTAAACCGTAGTAACGAGGGCGTTACAGAGGGATTACGTGCAGTTGAAATCGAAGCTGAGGAAGGTGAAATTGCTAACAACTCTATGGTGGTGTTCTCAGCAGCTCAAGGCAATGAAACTGCCCAAGGCTATCCAGAGCAGGGACACGGATTGTTTACTTACTTCCTGTTGCAGGCTCTTAAGAATACAAATGGAACAATTACATTTGGTGAGCTGTCTGACCATATAAAGAAAAACGTATCTTCTCAGGCTAGAGAACTGAAGATGCATAAGAAGCAGACTCCAACAACCAAGCCGTCTGAGAATCTGTCGGATACATGGCGTAGCATTCGTTTCTAAGTATTTGAAATTTATTATACTAAAGTAAGGAACAACAGAAAAAGTTGTTCCTTTTTTATTAGGAAAATGGCAATACATTTGGTTATTTGCATGCTTATTATTACCTTTGCAGCATCATGGAGAAACTTTTAGAATTATATAAGCAATGGAGGGGTGCTGAGCCTGCTAATGTTCAGCAGATTCCCGGGGGCGGCAGCAACCGCTCGTATTACCGACTGACGGACAAGAATGGACAAACGGTGGTGGGTGTGATTGGTACAAGTCGCGACGAAGACCACGCGTTTATCTATCTGACTAAGCATTTTACAAGTCTAAAACTACCTGTGCCAAAGATTCTTGCGGCTAGCGATGACCAACTAAGATACTTGCAGACCGATCTTGGTAGCATGTCGCTATTCGATGCGATACGTGGTGGTCGCGAGGCAGGCGGACGATACACGCTAAAGGAACAGGAACTGCTGAAGCGAACTATTCGCGAGCTGCCTAATATGCAGATGAACGGTGCACACGGGTTAGACTTCTCGAACTGCTATCCGCAAGCTGAGTTTGATGTTGACAGTGTGCTGTTTGACCTGAACTATTTTAAGTACTGCTTCCTGAAGGCTACTGAGATTGACTTTCACGAGCTAAAGTTGGAGGCTGACTTCCGATTGCTGGCGAAAGATCTGACATCGGAGCAAGGCGACACATTCCTGTATCGAGATTTTCAGGCCCGTAATGTGATGCTTGACCACGATGGAAATCCTTGGTTTATCGATTATCAGGGGGGGCGAAAGGGCCCTTACTATTACGATGTCGCGTCGTTCCTATGGCAGGCCTCGGCAAAGTATCCTCACAAGCTGCGTCGCGAATTGGTATACGAGTACTACAACTCGTTGAAGGACTATATCGAGGTGCCAACGGTACGTCACTTTGTTAACCGCCTCTCGCTCTTCGTGCTGTTCCGCACACTGCAAGTACTTGGAGCATACGGATTCCGAGGATATTTTGAACAGAAAAAACACTTTATCGAGTCGATTCCACCTGCTATACAGAACCTGCGTGAGTTGTTGGCATCATCAACACAGTTCCACTATCCATATCTGATGGATATTCTACGTCAGCTAACCGAGCTCCCACAGTTCCAGCAGATAGAGGCTGTGGCAAGTCGTGCTGATGGTTACAAGACTACAGATTTGAATCCATACAAGGCCCACCCACAGGATGGCCCTGCCACATTCTCAAAATACGATGCTCAGGGACCACTGGTGGTAAAGGTTTACAGCTTCTCGTATCGCAATGGCATACCTGAAGATGAGAGTGGAAATGGTGGCGGATATGTGTTTGACTGCCGTAGTACGCACAATCCAGGTCGATACGAGCCGTATAAGAAGCTTACAGGTCTTGATGAACCAGTAATAAGATTCTTAGAGGATGATGGTGAGATATTGACATTCCTTGACTCGGTGTATAAATTGGCTGATAATCATGTGCGTCGTTATATGCAGCGAGGGTTTACTTCGTTGATGTTCTCGTTTGGCTGTACTGGTGGACAGCATCGCTCTGTTTATTCTGCCCAGCATCTGGCCGAACATATACACGAAAAGTTTGGAATAGAAGTCCGCGTAGAACATCGCGAACAAAAAATCAAACAGGTGTTTGAGGCTATAAAATAATAATATAACCTACGGATTTTACGGATTTTACGGATTTAATTAAATGAAAAAATAATTCGCATAATCCGTATAATCCGTAGGCTTAAATAAAATTTACTCAGCGCTTTCAGCCTCAGGCTCGGCGTCTTTGAAATCGGTGATGCCGGCTTCGATAAGGATATTGTACCAAGTGATGAGTTTCTTGATGTGGCTGTCCTTCACGCGGTCCTGATCCCACTCTGGCAGAACCTTTGAGAAGTACTCGTGCAGCTCAGCTGAAGAAGCCTTCTTCTCGTTGATGCTGGCCTTCTTGCCACCCTCGAGGTTCTTCAAGTTCTCAAGAACATCAGTCAGGGGCACATCATCAGTCTCAGTAAACATAGCGATGTCGCCAAGAGATGTGATACGATCGGTAGCAAAAGCTGGCATACGACGGTGAGTAGCATCGAGAGCCTCTACTATCAGATTGTTATTTCCGCGGGTAACCAGCTTGTAAAGTCCTGGCTTACCTGCAATTGCTAAAACTGTTTGTTGCATTGTTCTATAATTTTAATTATTTGATTGTCTAAATCTGTCTCGCCATCGTTCATTACCACGAAGTCGGCTTTACTGATAACTTCCTGTTGATCCATCTGACGGTTCATCCATTCCAAGGTCTTCTCGCGACTGATGTTGTCGCGATCCATGACGCGCTTGATGCGAATCTCTTTTGGAGCAACTACGGCCACTACCTTGTCCACAAGTCTGTATGCACCCGATTCGAAGAGTATAGCGCTCTCCATCCAGTTGAGGCCACTCTTTTTGAATGCTTCGAATACTGCGGGGTGAACAATGGCATCGATAGCCTCTGCATTACTTGGCGATGAGAGCAGGAATCGCGCCACCTCAGCCTTGTTAAGGTTGCCTTCTGCAGTATATGTGTCGGGGCCTATCAACTCTGTAAGTTGTTGGCGTAGGGTGGGCTCTGTTCGCATGAGCTGCTTGGCTACCGCGTCACAATCGAACACCTGTATGCCATGAGCTTGTAGTCGCTTGCATACGTAGCTCTTACCGCTACCGATGCCACCCGTAATACCTACCTTCATTCTGCGTCTTCTATCAGATAGTCTACCATGCCAATCTCCAAGCGTGCTCTGGATATGCCACGAGGCACACTCTTTAAGTAGATGTGGCATTTCTCGGTAGGGTGATTGATAATCTCATTGTAATCAGCTACTACGACAAAGTCGGTAGGCTTGAGATTACGATACACACTCACACCTGTTACGAAGCTGATGTTGACTTTGGCTGGGAATGTGCGGAGCGACTTGCCTACAGGCATGTTAACGGCCTTGATAGGCACTCCTTCTATCTGTTCCTCGGTAAGCACATCGGTAAAGAATGTAACCTTGACGTTGTCAGGAATCATCTTTACGCCTTTAATCTTAGCCAATTCGCAGTTTGCTGTTAGCGTGTCGCGGAAGTTGGCGTAGTTAAGAGGCTCAGTGTAGATAACATTGATGCTGTCGAGTTTCTCACGCGATGCATAGATGGTTATACTGTCAGGATGGTAGGCAACACGCGATATGAAGAACATTTCTTCTGGAATCACGCGTCCGCTCCATCTAACGGGTACTTTCTTCTTTGCACCGTAGTTGTAATAGAACTCTAGCTTCTCAGGTTTTACACTTGTGATGCGCGATCCGTTTGCCAACTGCTGATATACAAGCTTCTGCAGTTCGGATGCTGTAATAACACCAGTGCCATTGCTTTTTGAGTAGGTCTTGAAGCTAACCTGTACTTTCTTCAGTATGTCGCCATACATATAAGTAAGGAGTGTTATTCCTTTGTCGCGAATAGTCATGCGAACAGTATCGGTCTCCTCGCTTGTAAGCACAGCATTCTTTGGAATGCCAACTACTGATACAGGGATGTTGAACTCACGTTCATAGACCTGATTAAGCGTTGTCAGCAACCAGAATATACCCGAAAGAGCCAGAAATACCAGAAACACTACGAACTCCTTATTAGCTTTGCTAAAAAGGAGCATTTTGGCATATCGTAGTATTCCGAATATCTTCATTTACTTGTTCTGAACGGTGCTAGCCATGTCTTTGAAAACAGAAGATTTCTCGACAGTAACAACCACGTCGCGTGCAATCTTCACGTCAACAGTGTTCTTAGCCAGATCAACGCTCTTAACAGTGCCGTGGATACCACCACCTGTTACTACTTCGGTACCCTCAGTAAGCTCGTTCTGGAACTTCTGAATCTCCTTCTGTTTCTTCTGCTGTGGACGGATCATGAAGAACCACATAATGGCAAAGATAGCTACCATCATGATAATCATACTCATTCCGCCTCCCTGTGCTGCTTGTGCAGCTAATACGATACTAGTCATTTTTCTTAGTTATTTGTTTTTTGGGTTTATAATCTTTCTTCTCCTTCTTTGGCTCGATGAATTTAGCCAGACGGCCGCTCTCAACCAGATTGCGTGCAATACCATCGAGCATACCGTTGATGTATCCAGCGCTCTTTGGGGTAGAGTAGAACTTGGCTATCTCTACATATTCGTTGATGGTAACGCTGATGGGGATGTTTGGCAGGGTCATCATCTCAGCGATGGCAATCTGCATCAGGATAATATCCATGAAAGCCAGACGTGAGAAATCCCAGTTGCGCGAAGCCTCACTCATGGCGCGCTGATACTCGTCAGCATTCAGAATGGCTGCACGGAAAATCTTGCGGGCAAAGTCCTTCTCCTCTTCGCTATCCCATTCCTGCAGCAACTCCTGCTTAGCACCATTCTGCTCCTCGAAACGCTTGATAGTCTTCAGTACAAAGGTGTCTACGATGGTCTTATCGTCGTTCCAGTATAGGCTCATGTCCTCAAGGATAGAGTCAATCTCATCGTTGTCCTGTATAAATGTGCGATACAGCTTGCGCCAAAGCTCACGATCGGCATCATAGCTGTCATCGGTACTGTTCATATAATCCTGATAAATGTCGCTCTGCTCTATCTTCTCCAGCAGCGAAGCTACGAATGTGGCATTCTCGTCCCATCCGCTCTTTTGGGTGCTCATAAATTCTTCGAGCTGCTTATTCTCGGCTAACTGGATTGCAAAACGGTTGAACACAAATTTCTGTGATGGTTCGGTTGTTCCCTCACGTTTGGCTCGCTGCACCAGTACTTCGTTGCGGCGTGCTGATTCCTTATTGACGGCTACTATAAGCGCCAACATGTAGTTGTAGAGGTCATAAGCTTTCGAGAGACTGAAAAATAATTCTTTTTCAGCCGTGTCGATGTTCTTGTTACCGTTTTGATAGTACGCATAGGTTAACTGAACAATCTTGATTCTAATAATTTCTCTGTTAATCATCTCACTTGATGTTTTTATTTTTTTTACCTTATAATATATATAATGCGCCGTTAGTGAACGCAAATCCGGCTGCAAAATTACTAATAAAAAGCTAATTCTGCAAGAAAATCATAGAAAATTGAGGTTTTTTAGCCAAATATTTTGTTGGTTCGGAAAAAAGTCGTACCTTTGCACCGCTTTTCGGATAGGTATGTCCGGATTCGTGTGATGGCGAATTAAGCAAAACGTAATTTTTAACAACTTAATTTAGAGTAACACAAATTATGAAAGAAATTAGCGTAAGTGGCCAGAAGCGTGCCACAACTGGCAAGAAGGCCAGCAAGGAAATGCGTAAGGAAGGTCTTGTACCTTGTAACCTTTATGGTGAGAAGAAGGGTGAGAACGGTGCACCTGAGGCTTTGGCATTTGCCATTCCAGCATCTCAGCTCCGTCGCGTAGTTTATTCACCCGACGTTTACGTTGTAAACATCACTATCGATGGTGAGGATCACAAGGCAGTTATGAAGGAGCTTCAGTTCCACCCAACAACTGATGCACTGCTGCACGTAGATTTCTACGAGGTAAACGAGGAGAAGCCAATCACAATTGGTATTCCTGTTAAGCTCGTTGGTCATGCTCAGGGTGTTCGTGATGGTGGTCGCTTGAGCCAGGCTGTTCGTACACTGAACGTTACAGCTCCTTACAAGCAGATTCCTGAGGTTCTGAATGTAGACGTAACCGAGCTGAAGCTTGGTAAGGCTATCAAGGTAGCTGAGCTGAACTTCGAGGGTCTGCAGATTGCTACTCCTGCTCAGGTTGTTGTATGCTCAGTTAAGGCTACACGTGCTTCTCGTTCTGCTGCTGCAGCTACAGCTGAGTAATTTCAATTGATAATTGATAATTGACAATTGATAATTATTAAGTGGACAAGTATTTAATTGTAGGCTTGGGAAATATCGGCGACGAGTACGAGAACACCCGCCACAATACAGGCTTTATGGTATTGGATGCTTTTGCTAAGGCATCCAATATTGTTTTTGCCGATAAGCGCTATGGTTTTGTAGCAGAGACTTCGCTCAAAGGGCGTAAAGTGATACTGCTCAAACCCTCTACCTATATGAATCTGAGTGGAAATGCCGTACGTTATTGGCTGAATCAAGAGAAGATAGATCAGAGTCGTTTGCTAGTCATCAGCGATGATGTAGCACTGCCACTTGGCGCATTCCGTTTGAAGGCGGGTGGCTCTAATGGTGGGCACAACGGTCTGGGGCATATCCAGCAGTTGATAGGCCAGAACTACGCTCGCTTGCGTATGGGTATTGGCAATGATTTCCCACGTGGCATGCAGGTAGATTGGGTGCTTGGTAAGTACGACGAGGAGGATATGAAGATACTTCAGCCCAGTATCGACACTGCTTGCGAGATTATTAAGAGTTTTGTGCTGGCTGGTATCGATTTGACGATGAACCAGTATAATAAGCTGGGGAAGAAGTGAGAAGGTGAGGATGTGAGATATGGAAGAGGCAAGAATAGATAAATGGTTGTGGGCATCGCGAATCTTCAAGACTCGCACGATAGCTGCTGATGCATGTAAGAACGGACGTGTTACCATCGAAGGAGTAAACGTAAAACCCTCGCGTATGGTAAAAGTTGGCGAGACCGTCAGCGTGCGTAAACCTCCTATCACTTACTCGTTCCGTATCCTTAAAACCATCGAACAGAGGGTAGGGGCAAAGCTTCTGCCAGAGATATACGAAAATGTTACTGCCCCAGAGCAGTATGAACTGCTGGAGATGACCCGCATTAGCGGATTTGTAGATCGTGCTCGTGGCACTGGTCGCCCCACAAAGAAGGACCGCCGTAGTCTCGACGCGTTTATCAACGACATGGAATAAAAACTTAAATGCAATGACACTGCTTAACATCGGATTCATCATTATTGGTGTGGTGCTCATCATCTGGGGTGCCGACCGTCTTACTGAAGGCGCATCGTCTTTGGCTCGTGGCATGCGAGTTCCTGAGATTGTGATTGGACTCACCATTGTGGCTGCTGGAACATCTGCGCCCGAGTTGTTTGTTAGTCTGGTATCTGCTATTAAAGGTACATCCGATCTTGCTGTTGGTAATGTGTTAGGTTCTAACATCTTCAATACTCTGCTTATAGTGGGTTGTTCGGCAGCTGTAGCTCCTATTGCAGTGGCTCCTAACACGGTAAAAAAGGACATTCCTTTTGCTATTGTAGCATCGTTGTTGCTGTTCATTCTGTGTTTCGATGATATGAGCTCGCCCCACCTTTGGGGTAACGAGATCAGTCGTCAGGATGGTCTTATACTATTGGTAGGATTTCTGGCATTTATGTTCTATACCTTCCGCATGGCGATTAATTCAGGTGAACTGAAACTGCGTGAGGAAGAGTTGGGCGTAGAGCCTGTAAAGGAGCCTCGCGACTACTCACGCCTATGGATAAACCTAGCCTGGATAGTAGTAGGTCTGGCTTGTCTCATAGGTGGTAGTCATCTGTTTGTCGATGGTGCTACGTATGTGGCTCATCGCTTTGGCATCCGCCAGAGTATAGTAGGACTCACCATTGTGGCTGGAGGCACATCGCTCCCAGAACTTGCCACAAGTGTAGTCGCTGCATATAAAGGTCGTTCGGCCCTCGCTATAGGTAATGTGATAGGTTCGAATGTGTTTAATATTCTGTTGATACTAGGCATTACGGCTGTGGTTCACCCTATGCGCATCATGGGTATTACCATTGTCGATTTGATGACCATGCTTGTTAGTATCGGACTGATGTGGATTTTTGCTATAACCAAGTACTATGTGTCGCGCAGAGAAGGATGGCTGCTTATTCTGGCATTTGTGGCATATATGGCTTGGCTAGTTTATTTATTATAACGGATAACAGGGGTACTTGAACACCCTCTTTAACAAAACAAGAAAATGGAAAAATTAAAGGACAATCAGAGGATTAGTGTGCTGTTTATGTTTTACGGCATACTATTTTGCGTGTGCCTGATTACGGCAAACGTGTTGGAGACAAAACAGATTTCGTTCGGACCTGCTAACATGACTGCTGGTCTGATTGTGTTCCCAGTTAGCTACATCATTAATGATGTGGTTTGCGAGGTGTGGGGCTATCGCCGCACACGTCTGCTCATCTGGATGGGATTTGCTATGAACTTCATGTTCGTAGTGTTTGGTGCCATCGCCGACTGGATTCCAGGAGCTGCATACTGGCATGGTGAAGAGGGTTTCCATCAGATATTCGGACTTGCACCGCGTATTGCTGGAGCGTCGTTTCTGGCATTTTTGGCTGGTTCGTTTATGAATGCTTATGTCATGAGTAAGATGAAGCTTAACTCGGATGGTAAGAATTTTTCGGCTCGTGCGGTTTTGAGTACCATTTTTGGCGAGTTAACCGATTCTATTATCTTCTTCCCCTTGGCACTTGGTGGTGTTATTCCCTGGGAGGAGATGCCATCGCTGGTCATCACTCAGGTAACGCTGAAGACCATCTACGAGATTGTGGCGCTTCCAATAACCATTCGTGTGGTAAACTTCACTAAGAAGCACGACAACGAGGATGTGTTTGATACCGATGTGGCATATAACATTTTTAAAGTTAAGGAGTTATGATGAGAGAACAAGAAGGATTGCAGGCGCTGGGTAAGAAGACTGAGTATCGCTCGGATTATGCGCCCGAGGTGTTGGAGACGTTCGTTAACAAGCACCCTGACAATGATTACTGGGTACAGTTCAACTGTCCTGAGTTCACATCGCTTTGTCCTATTACAGGGCAGCCTGATTTTGCTGAGATCAAGATTATGTATATTCCAGGCGAGAGAATGGTAGAGTCGAAGAGTCTGAAACTGTATCTGTTCAGTTTTCGTAATCATGGCGATTTTCATGAGGATTGTGTGAATGTCATCATGAAGGATTTGGTACGTTTGATGGAGCCCAAGTACATCGAGGTGATTGGTCTTTTCACGCCTCGTGGTGGTATCAGCATCTACCCCTACGCCAACTACGGTCGCCCCGGCACAAAATACGAAACCCTAGCTGAGCAGCGACTCATGAATCATACGTTTTAAAGTATAGCCCTGCAAAAAAATATAAAATTTGCAGGGCTTTTTGCGCTATATGGGAATTTTTTGCTAATTTTGCATTCAAAAATTGCAATAGTAACTTGAATTATGGCAAAGAAGAAGATTCAATTCAGTCTCGTTTACAGAGACATGTGGCAGAGTTCTGGTAAGTTCCAGCCTCGTAAGGACCAGCTGGAACGCATCGCTCCCGCAATCATCGATATGGGCTGTTTCGCCCGAGTAGAAACCAATGGTGGAGCCTTTGAGCAGGTAAACCTGATGGCAGGTGAGAATCCAAACCTCGCAGTACGTGCTTTCTGTAAGCCTTTCAACGAGGTTGGCATTAAGACTCACATGCTCGACCGTGGTCTCAACGCACTCCGTATGTATCCAGTACCTGATGATGTTCGTGCCTTGATGTATAAGGTAAAGCACGCTCAGGGTGTTGATATCACTCGTATTTTCTGTGGACTGAATGATACACGTAACATCATTCCAAGTATTAAATGGGCCAAGGAGGGTGGCATGACACCACAGGCTACACTGTGTATCACCACATCACCTGTTCACACCGTTGATTACTACGCTGCTATTGCCGATGAGGTGATTGCTGCTGGTGCAGAGGAAATCTGTTTGAAGGATATGGCTGGAATCGGACAGCCTGCTATGCTGGGTGCCCTCACCAAGGCTATCAAGACCAAGCACCCTGACATCATCATTCAGTACCACGGTCACTCTGGTCCTGGTCTGTCGATGGCTTCAATCCTTGAGGTTTGTAACAATGGTGCTGATATCATCGATACCGCCATCGAGCCTCTGTCATGGGGTAAGGTTCACCCAGATATCATCTCTGTTCAGTCAATGCTGAAGAACGAGGGCTTCGAGGTGGCCGATCTGAATATGAACGCTTACATGCAGGCTCGCACACTCACTCAGGAGTTCATCGACGACTGGTTGGGTTGCTTTATCAATCCTGCTAACAAGCACATGTCATCTCTGTTGCTTGGTAGTGGTCTGCCTGGTGGTATGATGGGCTCTATGATGGCCGATCTTGGTCCTATCCAGAAGATGATCAACAAGGAGCGCGAGAAGAAGGGCGAATCAGCTCTCACCATGGACGATATGCTGGTTAAGCTGTTCAACGAGGTTGAGTATGTATGGCCAAAGGTTGGTTATCCCCCATTGGTAACTCCATTCTCTCAGTACACTAAGAACATCGCTCTGATGAACCTCCTCACCATGGAGCAGGGTAAGGGTCGTTATGTGATGATGGACGACGCTATTTGGGGTATGATTCTTGGTAAGAGTGGTAAGGTGCCTGGTACTATCGCTCCTGAGCTGGTTGAGCTGGCTGAGAAGCAAAACCGTAAGTTTACTGATGCCGATCCTCACACACTGCTCGAGAACGCTCTCGATGGCTTCCGTAAGGAGATGGACGAGAACGGTTGGGATTACGGACAGGACGATGAGGAGCTCTTCGAGCTGGCTATGCACCCAGAGCAGTATCGCCCATTCCGCAGTGGTCAGGCCAAGAAGCAGCTGTTGGCTGATATCCAGAAGGCCAAGGACGCTAAGCTTGGTGGCGGTCAGAAGATTTCACAGGAGGAGATCGATGCTATTAAGCACGCCAAGGCCGATGCTGTAAAGGCACCTCTGGCTGGTCAGCTGTTGTGGGGCTTTGGTGGCGAAGGTGTTCTCGCACCATGCGTTGAGCCATTCATCGGTCAGAAATATAAGGAAGGTCAGCCATTCTGCTATCTGCAGACCAAGTGGGGTGAGATTGTAGAGATCCCTGCTGCTATGGGTGGCAAGTTGGTTGATATCACTGTTAAGCCAGGTCAGAACATCCGTCAGGGCGACACCATCGCCTGGATTGAGCGCGAAGCATAATGGATTACCAATCTATTATAGATAAATATTATCCGTCGGAGTCTGAACTCCGACGGATATTGCTTACACACTCTCGCCAAGTGGCCGATAGGTGTTTGCAGATTGCCAAAAAACATCCCGAACTTCCGCTCGATGTGGAGTTTCTCGAAGAGGCTGCCATGCTGCACGATATTGGTATTTATCGTTGCAATGCCCCTAGCATCCAGTGTTTCGGAACCGAGCCATATATCTGTCATGGCTATATAGGCGGACAGATACTGCGTGAGGAGGGCTTTGTGCGCCATGCGCTGGTGTGCGAGCGCCACACTGGTACTGGCCTCACTAAGCAGCAGATTGAGACTCAGAATCTGCCTTTGCCGCTCGACCGTAGTTATGAGCCCGACACCATGGAAGAGCAGGTAATTTGCTATGCCGATAAGTTTTATTCTAAATCGCATATCGATCATGTGCGCAGCGTGGTAGAAACAGCACAGAGTTTAGAGAAATTCGGGGCCAAAGGTGTGCTAAAATTCCTAAAATGGGTTGATTTGTTTGAATAAAGCCATAAATTTGTGATAATCTCTGTTAATCTATGGCTGAAATCGCAGAATTATTAGTAATTTTGCACCCGTGAAAAGAAAATCAGTACTGATTGTGTTCACTTTCGTCATCCTGATGATGATGGCGGAGGTGCCAATGAAGTTGATTTCCGGGGTCACTAAGAACTCGGAAGTCAATGATAGTATCCCAGCTGCTGGCATCGCTATCGATAGTATCTCATCTGATACTATCAAGGCCCTGGCATCGCAGGATACGCTCTCCATGGACTCTATCCAACTCGCTATATTCCGTCATAACAAGGCTGTCGACGATTCGTTGGCACAGGATAGCATCAATAAGAAACGTAAGAATGGTATAGATGCGCCCGTAGAGTATTCGGCCGAAGACTCTATCACTTACGAGGCCGCATCTGGTCTGGCTCATCTCTTTGGCGACTCTAAGGTTAAGTACCAGAACATGGACTTGGCCAGCGATAAGATTTATATGAGTCTCGACAGCAGCTTGGTTCATGCCACGGGTACTATGGACACTACTAAGAACGAGCTCGTGGGTACGCCCGTTTTCAAGATGGGTAGCGACGAGTATCAGAGCGATACCATGGCCTTTAATTTCAAGACTAAGAAAGGCTTGATATCCAGCGTTTATA
Source organism: Xylanibacter ruminicola (assembly GCF_900142525.1). GTDB lineage: Bacteria > Bacteroidota > Bacteroidia > Bacteroidales > Bacteroidaceae > Prevotella > Prevotella ruminicola_A. Next base: position 70,045 of record NZ_FRBD01000005.1, read on the forward strand.
CTCAGCAGCAAGAGGGCTTCCTTACCAGCGAACTCTCAAAGCGTGGCGAAAACGGTGAGATGTTCCTGCAGCACGGCCGCTACACCACTTGCGACGATCCGCATCCCGATTTCTATCTCGCCATGTCGCGTGCCAAGGTGCGCCCAGGTAAGGATGTGGTGTTTGGCCCCACCTATCTGGTGGTAGCCGATGTGCCCCTGCCACTCGCCATCCCTTATGGTTTCTTCCCTTTCACCAAGAGTTACTCTAGTGGTTTGATTATGCCTACTTATGGCGATGAAACCGAGCGTGGCTTCTATCTGCGCGATGGTGGTTATTACTTTGCCATCAACGATAAGATGGACCTGAAACTGATTGGTGAAATCTATACCAAAGGTTCGTGGGGACTCTCAGCAGCCTCTAACTATCGCAAGCGCTATAAGTACAGCGGTTCGTTCATGGCCAGCTATCAGAACACCATCAATGGCGAGAAGAATATGGACGACTACACTAAGCAAACCAGCTTTAAGATTCAGTGGAGCCATCGTCAGGATGCTAAGGCCAATCCTTATTCACAGCTCTCGGCCAGCGTCAACTTCGCCACATCGAGCTATGAAAAGAATAATCTTTCGTCGATGTACAATCCCCAATCGCTCACCCAGTCTACACGTACCTCTTCTGTTTCGTGGAGCACCACCTTCTCGAGCATTGGCATGACGCTCAGCACCACCGCCAACTTGAACCAGAACATGCGCGATTCTTCTATCACGCTCACACTGCCCGATTTGAATATCTCTATCTCTCGTTTCTATCCCTTCAAGCGCAAAAAGAGGGTAGGAGCCGAGAAGTGGTACGAGAAGATTTCGATGCAGTATACAGGTCATCTCAGCAACTCTATCTCTACCAAGGAGGATAAGCTGCTGCACTCTTCACTGTCGAAGGATTGGAAGAACGGTATGCAGCATCAGATACCTATCAGCGGCAATTTCACGCTGTTTGGCTATCTCAACCTCAACCCCTCGTTCAATTTCACCGATCGCACTTATTTCAATAAGACACATAAGTCGTGGGATGCCGTTAATCAGAAGGAGGTTGTCGACACGCTTAGTGGATTCTATAATGTCTACAACTGGAATTTCTCGCTGGGTGCCTCTACCAAGCTGTATGGTATGTATGTGCCTAACCGCAAGCTGTTTGGCGATAAGATTGTAGCCATCCGCCACGTCCTCACGCCAAGTGTCAGCTTCAGCTACGCTCCTGATTTCAGCGCCTCGCGCTATGGCTACTACGAGCAGTATCAGAAGACCGATGCCGAGGGCAACGTCACCATGGTTGAGTATTCGCCTTATCAGATAGGTGCCTATGGCGTTCCCGGTAAGGGTAAGACGGGTAGCATCTCGATGGACCTCTCGAACAATCTTGAGATGAAGGTGCGTAGCGACGACGACTCTACAGGTTTCAAGAAGATTTCGCTCATCGATGAGTTCCGCATGTCTATGTCGTATAACATGGCGGCCGATATTCGTCCTTGGAGCGATTTGTCAACCTCGCTCCGCCTCAAGCTCTCTAAGAGTTATACCCTGAACCTCAGTGCTGTGTTTGCATCGTATGTCTACGAGGCCGACAGCGTTGGCGCTACACCACGCGTATCTGAGCATCAGACCTATTGGGGCATGGGTAAGCTTGGTCGATTCCAGGGCATCTCGCAGAACTTGTCATATACGCTCAGCAACGAAAAGGTGGCCCGATTCTTCAAGCGTCTGCGTGGCGAAAAGGTGGATAAGAAGAAGGACAACAAGAGCAACAATGGCGACGACGATGAGTGGGATCCTGATGTAGAGACCAATGTCGACAAGGATATGGAGAAGGCTAAGCATTCAGCCAAGCGCAAGAGCAGTTCGAAGGCCGAGACCGACGAGGATGGCTATATGGCGTTCCAGATGCCTTGGAGCTTGAGTTTCGGCTATGGTATCACCATGCGCGAGGATCAAACGCTGAGCAAGTTCAACTACAATACCATGCGCTACCCCTATAAGTTCACTCAGAACCTGAATGTGAGTGGTAACTTGCGCATCAGCGACGGATGGAACATCTCGTTCTCATCTGGCTACGACTTCGATAATAAGAAGATTTCAATGACCACAGCTTCGCTTAATCGCGACCTGCACTGCTTCAATATGTCGTGCTCGGTGGTTCTTGCTCCTTACACAAGTTATAACTTCTCGTTCCGTTGTAACGCCTCTACGCTTACCGATGCGCTCAAATACGACAAGCGCTCCAGCTACTCCAACGCCGTTCAATGGTACTAATATAATTGATAATATCAATTAAAAAAATATGTCCGAGCTTCCAACACTGATACAAGACCTGGCGCTGATACTGATTGTGGCAGGTATTGTTACGCTGATATTCAAACGCCTCAAGCAGCCCCTTGTTCTTGGTTATATCGTAGCAGGCTTCCTGGTTAGTCCTAACATGCCTTACACCGCCTCGGTGGCCGATGTGGCCAATGTGCATCTGTGGGCCGATATCGGCGTGATGTTCCTCTTGTTCTCGTTGGGACTGGATTTCTCGTTCAAGAAGATACTCAAGATGGGCGTTTCGCCCGTCATATCCGCCATCACCATCATCTTCTGTATGATGATGCTTGGCGTCATCGTGGGCAATCTGTTCGGGTGGGGCAAGATGGACTGCATCTTCCTGGGCGGTATGCTCGCCATGTCGTCTACCACTATTATCTATAAGGCTTTCGACGACCTTGGTCTGCGCCAGCAGCACTTTGCCAGCAAGGTGATGAGTGTGCTCATACTCGAGGATATTCTGGCCATCGTCATGATGGTCATGCTGAGTGCCGCGGCCGAGGGAGACCATGTGGGTGGCGGTCAGATGTTGCAATCCATCATCCGCATCGGTTTCTTCCTGATTCTGTGGTTGGTGGTGGGCATTTTTGCCATCCCCATCATGCTGCGCCAGGTGCGCAAGGAGATTAATAACGAGGTGCTGCTCATTGTGGCCCTGGGCCTTTGCTGCGCCATGGCCGTGTTCTCTACCAAGGTGGGGTTCAGTTCTGCCTTCGGAGCCTTTATCATGGGTAGCATCTTGGCCGAGACTATCGAGGCCGAGCGTATCGAAAAGCTTGTCGAGCCCGTCAAGAATCTCTTCGGAGCCGTGTTCTTCGTGTCGGTAGGTATGCTGGTCGATCCTAAGATCTTGGTCGAGTACGCCATTCCTATTCTCTGCCTCGTACTCACCATCATCGTGGGTCAGAGTTTGTTTGGCACCATCTCGTTCATGCTTGGTGGCGAGTCGCTTAAGTCGGCCATCCGTTGTGGTTTCTCTATGGCTCAGATAGGTGAGTTCTCGTTCATCATCGCCTCGCTGGGCTTGTCGCTGGGTGTTATTGGCGATTTCCTTTATCCTGTGGTTGTGGCCGTATCCGTCATCACCACCTTCCTCACACCTTATATGATTCGTCTGGCCACGCCTGCCTATAATAATCTTGAGCGCCATCTGCCCAGTAAGCTTATCAAGACGCTCAATCAGCTCACCATTGGCGATACCCATAGTCAGGAAGAAAGCAAGTGGAAGCGTCTGCTCACTCAGATGTCCATCAACACCCTGGTCTATTCTATTCTCACTTCAGCCACCATTGCGCTCATGTTCACTTTTGTGCTGCCCTTTACGCGCAAGCTGCTGCCTGGATGGGAGCTCCATTGGTATGCCAATGCCATTACTGGATTGCTCACTGTCATGCTCATTGCACCGTTCCTGCGCGCCATGGTCATGAAGAAGAATCGTAGCGAGGAGTGGAAGGCCTTGTGGGCCGAGAGCTATCGCAATCGCATACCCTTGGCGTTTACTGTGGTTGTGCGTGTTATGATAGCCGTGGGCTTTATCTTCTACATCTGCAATTTCCTCAGCCGTTTCAAGCCAGCCCTCATGATTACCATTGGCCTTCTTGTGGTGGTGCTTGTCGTGCTGTCGCGCCGCACCAAGCACCGCTCCATCACTCTCGAGCGCCTCTTTGTGCAGAATCTCCGTTCGCGCGACATCGAGGCTCAGGTGCATGGCAAGAAGCGTCCGCTCTACGAGGGCAAACTGCTCGATCGCGATATCCACATTGCCGAGTTCACCGTGCCAGCCAATTCCAGTTGGATGGGGCAGACGCTGTCTCAGCTCAATCTGGGCAAGAAGTATGGTGTTCACGTCAGCAGTATCCTGCGTGGCGGGCGTCGTATCAATATCCCCGATGGCTATAACATCCTGTTCCCTGGCGATGTGCTGCAGGTCATCGGTAGCGACCAGCAGTTCACGGCTTTCCGCGAGGCCATCGAGACCGAACTCCTGGGCGAGGAGCTTAATATCGAACAGCGCGAGATGAAGCTGCGCCAACTCATCATCGGTGCCGATAGTCAGTTTGTGGGCAAGACGCTCATCGAGAGCCGCATCCGCGACGACTACAGCTGTATGGTTGTAGGATTAGAAGAGGGAAAGGAAAGCCTTTCCCCCTATAGTCCAAACCGCCGCTTCCGCGAGGGTGATATCATCTGGGTTGTAGGCGAGCAAGCATCGCTCGACGCGTTATTGCAAACTCCTAGTTATTAAAATCGGCAACAAGCTCGCAGATTTTAACAATCACATCTTTTGCTTTTTCCATCGACTGAATGGGTACAAACTCGTATGGTCCATGGAAGTTCACGCCACCAGCAAAAATGTTGGGGCAGGGTAGACCCTTAAAGCTCAGCTGCGCCCCGTCAGTACCACCACGTATGGGCTTTACCTTTGGCGCCACCCCGCACTCCTGCATGGCGTGCAGCACCAGGTCTATCACGTGCATCTGCGGGTCTATCTTCTCCTTCATGTTGTAGTACTGGTCCTTCACGGCCACCTCTACTGTGCCCTCGCCGTATTTCTCGTTCATGCTGGCAGCAGTAGCCTCTATCAGGCGCTTGCGGTCTTCAAAACGCTCGCGGTCGTGGTCGCGAATGATGTAGCTCATTGTGGCGCTCTCCACGTTGCTCTGTATGCCCAGCAGGTGGTAGAATCCCTGGTAGCCCTCGGTGGTCTCGGGTGTCTCGTCGTGTGGCAGCATCTGGGCAAATTCAGCAGCCAGCGCGTTGGCGTTAATCATCTTACCCTTGGCGTAGCCAGGATGCACGCTCACACCCTTTATGTGTACCTTGGCGCTGGCAGCGTTAAAGTTCTCAAACTCCAGCTCGCCCACGTCGCCACCGTCCATGGTGTAGGCCCACTCGCAACCGAATTTCTCCACGTCAAAGTGGTGTGCGCCCATACCTATCTCCTCGTCGGGGTTAAAGGCCACGCGTATGTCGCCATGGCGTATCTCCTTGTGGTCGCGCAGATAGCACATCGCCTCCACTATCTCGGCTATGCCCGCCTTGTCGTCGGCTCCCAGCAGTGTGGTGCCGTCTGTCACTATCAGGTCTTCGCCAGTGTGCTTCAGCAGCTCAGGGAACTTCTCTGGTGTCATCTTGATCTCTCGTTCTTCGTTCGTCGTTCCTCCTTTCTCGAAACCAAGCAGTATGTCGCTGCCATCGTAATTCCTTACTATGTGCGGGTGTATGTTTGCTCCCGAGCAGTCGGGGCTTGTATCGTAGTGCGATATAAATCCTATGGTGGGCACCTTATCTTTGGTGTTAGCTTTCAGCGTGGCGTATATGTAGCCTTTGTCGTCCATCTCCACGTCGCTCAGTCCCTCGTGCTCCAGTTCCTTCTTCAGGTATTCTGCAAACACCAGCTGTTTCGCCGTGCTGGGCACTGTCTCGCTGTCCTCCGCCGATTGTGTATCAAACTGCGTATAATTCAAAAATCTTTCTGTGATATCCATTTCTCTTTTTTTTTCTGTTATTATTGCGGCCACAAAATTACTAAATATTGGGCAAATAATGAACTTTTTTTTTCTATTTCTGCATGGTATTTATAAATTTTGTTGTATCTTTGCAGCAAACTTGATGAACTCACGACTCGAGATGTTGGTCTCGGCCTGCTGGTCGGGCAGGAATCGGATGTGCAGCGCCTTCAGGTTCTTCGTGGCCTTTCATCCGTAATTTTCGGGCAAAATATACGTAATCTCATGACCGATGGTGTTACGGCCAGTTTTCTGAGCACGTATATAGTCGGACCGTAGATTCTTCGTTTTTAAAGTGTCCACCTCGCGGTGACGCGGTGACGCGGTGACTTTTGGATTGTGTGTTCGAGGAACTAGGTGTCAGAAAATCTATATTATATATTATATTATAATATAATATATAATATAGAAATATATATTAGTATTTCTCCCTCCTCAGCCCTCCATAGTCGATTTTTCTAATGTCACCGCGTCACCGTGTCACCGCGTCTGAGCATGAATGACATTACTGCGTTACTGCGTTGTCTGCGTGTTATTGTACATTAGTAATATTTAACTAAATAAACTCGTAGTTTATTTTTTAGGTATATATTTTATTTGTAATTTTGCTGTGCCATAAATACATAATCAACAGATATACTTCGTGTCAACGCATGAACTTTGCAACCGGGTTGCAGAGGGAAGTTTGTACCTTTGCACCCAGAAAGAAACAAATAACAATAAAAGATATGGGAAAAATAGAATGTAAGACGTGTGGAGTTCATGAGCATCACGAACATGGACATCATCATGAGCATCATCACGAGCATGAGCATCATCACGAGCATGATACTAAGGAGCAGCTGCGACTGATTATTATCACGGCGGTGCTGCTGGTGGGGGCGGTGATGATAGAACACTGGCTACAACTGGAGACGTGGCAACTGCTGCTGGTGTACCTGATACCTTATATAATAATAGGACACGACACGCTGAAAGAGGCGGCAGAGGGATTGACGGAGGGCAACCCGTTTAACGAGCACTTCCTGATGAGTGTGGCCACCATCGGCGCCCTGTGTATCGGATTTCTGCCGGGGGCCGAGACGCAGTTCCCAGAGGCGGTGTTTGTGATGCTGTTCTTCCAAGTGGGTGAGCTGTTTGAGGGCTATGCCGAGGGAAAAAGTCGCGATAGCATTGCACATCTGATGGAGATAAAGCCGGATGCAGCCCACGTAGAGAGTCGGGGGGACGATGGCGCGGAGGCGCGGAGGCGCGAGATAACCGTAAAGCCCGAAGAGGTTGAGGTAGGAGAGATAATCATCATAAAGCCGGGCGAGCGGGTGCCGCTGGATGGCGTGATAGTGGAGGGCGCAAGTGCGCTGAACACAGTGGCACTGACGGGCGAATCGATGCCACGCGACGTGGTTGAGGGCGACGAGGTGATATCGGGCTGTGTGAACCTGAGTGGTGCGATACGTGTACGCGTGACCAAGCCTTACGGTGAGAGCACGGTGTCGAAGATTATACGCCTAGTGGAGAATGCTGGCGAGAACAAGTCGAAGAGTGAGACGTTTATCACGCGCTTTGCCCGCATCTACACGCCCATCGTGGTGATGGCTGCGATAGCGCTGGCTGTGGTGCCTACGCTGCTGGGTGGCGCGTTTAGCACATGGTTGTATCGCGCGCTGATGTTCCTAGTGGTATCGTGCCCCTGTGCGTTGGTAATCAGCGTGCCGCTGACATTCTTTGGTGGCATAGGTGGGGCATCGCGACGCGGCATACTGATAAAGGGGGCCAGCTATATGGATGTGCTGTCGAAGATCGACACCGTGGTGTTTGACAAGACGGGCACACTGACGCGCGGACAGTTTGCTGTGACGGCGGTTCATCCCGATAGTTTCGACGAGCACCAGCTGTTGCATCTGGCGGCTCACGTGGAGCATTTTTCTACCCATCCGATAGGGGCAGCGCTGAGGGATGCGTTTCCCGACGAGGCTACCGACGGATGCCAGGTGAGCGACGTGCGCGAGATGGCCGGACAGGGCATCATAGCCCGTGTGGGCGAGCAGGAAGTGGCCGTGGGCAACACGAAGCTGATGGACACCGTGGGTGCTAAATGGCACGACTGCCACCACCTGGGCACCATCATCCACGTGGCCATCAACGGCACATACGCTGGACACATAGTGATAAACGACCAGATAAAGGCCGACAGCAAGGAGGCGATAGAAGCCCTGCGCAACCTGGGGGTAACACGCACGGTGATGCTTACGGGCGACCGTAAGGAAGTGGCCGCCAATGTAGCCCAAACCCTCGGTCTGAGCGAATACCACGCCGAACTGATGCCCGCTGATAAAGTTTCGCAAGTAGAAAAACTATCCTCACTCCTCACTCCTCACTCCTCACTCCTCGCCTTCGTGGGCGATGGAATAAACGATGCGCCTGTATTGGCTCGTGCTGATGTGGGTATAGCCATGGGCGGACTGGGTAGCGATGCGGCCATAGAGGCGGCCGACGTGGTGCTGATGGACGACAAACCATCGAAGATAGCTCTGGCCATCAAGATAGCCCGACGCACGCTAGGCATAGCCCGACAGAACGTGTGGCTGGCCATAGGCATCAAGCTGGCCGTGCTGGTGCTGGCAGCAATGGGTGTGGCCACCATGTGGATGGCGGTATTTGCTGATGTGGGAGTAACGGTACTAGCGGTATTGAATGCTATGCGCGCTCTGCGTGCATAGCAGTACACCCGCACGGAATCGAACCGTGACCAACAGAACCGGAATCTGTTATTCTATCCTTTAAACTACGGGTGCCTCAGAAAGCAAAGCGACTGCAAAAGTACGAATTTTAATTGATAATTGATAATTGACAATTGATAATTATGATTTGTTAACGAGCACGATGAATGTGCAATTTGTTAGTGAAAATCAAATATTTTATGTCAAAATGCAAAAATAATTGGGTTTTTGCTTGCATTTTAATAATAAATGTGTACCTTTGCACGCAATTTAAGCATAAACTGTAAATATGGGACAAGTAATTAAACCCGTGATGTATGAGCCGCTGCTGGATATGAAGCAGACGGAACAGGGTATAAAACTGATAAAAGAGTTCTTCCAACAGAACCTATCGACAGAACTGAGATTGCGCCGCGTAACTGCGCCACTCTTCGTGCTGAAAGGACTGGGTATTAACGACGATCTGAACGGTGTGGAGCGCCCCGTGAGTTTCCCCATTAAGGATCTGGGCGATGCCAAGGCCGAGGTGGTGCACTCGTTGGCTAAATGGAAGAGACTGAGTTTGGCAGAGTACAAGATAGAACCAGGTTATGGTATCTATACTGATATGAACGCTATCCGCGCTGACGAGGAGCTGGACAACCTGCACTCGCTGTATGTAGATCAGTGGGACTGGGAGGCCGTGATCCGTAAGGAAGACCGCACGCTGGCATTCCTGAAGAACATCGTGGAGCGTATCTATGCTGCCATTCGTCGCACAGAGTATCTGACTTGCGAGACTTATCCGCAGATTAAGCCTTTCTTGCCCGAGAAGATACACTTTGTACACGCTGAAGAGCTGGTACAGCAGTATCCCGACAAGACGCCAAAAGAGCGCGAGGATGCCATCTGCGAGAAGTACGGAGCTGTATTCGTGATAGGTATCGGAGGCAAGTTGAGCAATGGCGAGAAGCACGACGGGCGCGCTCCTGACTACGACGACTGGAGCACTATAGCCGAAGACGGACGTGCCGGACTGAATGGCGACATACTGATATGGTATCCGGTGCTGGGACGCAGCTTCGAGCTGTCGAGCATGGGTATACGTGTGGACAAGGAGAGCTTGCTGCGCCAGCTGAAGATAGAAGGCAAGGAAGAGCGCGAACAGCTGTACTTCCACCAGCAACTGCTGAACGACAAACTGCCACTGAGTATAGGTGGTGGTATCGGCCAGAGCCGACTCTGTATGGTATTGCTGCACAAAGGTCATATCGGAGAGATTCAGGCTTCTATTTGGCCTGAGGAAATGAGGAAACAGTGCAAAGCACTGGGCATGAACTTAATTTAATTTATGGAACACAAAGAAACGTGTTCAGTAATTATTTTGTTCGCCCTTCTTGGGATTTTAACAGCCTGCGGAGGGCAGAGACAACCACGGGCTTATGGAGGCGTGGGGCAGTTGACCAGCGACGACAGTATGACCATCAGGATGGGGCAGTGGGATCTGCTGAAGTATCACAGCGACAAGCTGGGGCTCGACATCAACTACCCATCGTTCCTATATCACCAAGACTTGCCCGGTGAGTACGGACAAGAGGTGTTTATGGCCGACGAGATGTCGATATCGGTGATGGTCGACTCGCTGAAGGGCTCGCATCGCCCTGCCAGTCAGCTGATGCTGGCCATGGGTGCCGACCTGGTAGAAGTGGGCGAGGACTACAGCATACAAGAGGGTAGCGACGAGGACTTTGACTACTACGGCAAGGTGCTGGAAGACGACACCACACGCCTGGTAACCGTGCTGTTGCGATATAAACCCGAACATAGCGAAGCTGCAGAGCCGATGCGCGAGTGGGTAAGGAATTTCAAGCTGAAATAATTGACCTATCATATTTTTAACACGGATTAATCTAAAATTTCGCCAAGAAATCGAGGTTAATCCGTTTTCTTTTTGTACCTTTGCAGCCAAAATTGAAATTTTTATAACGTTATAAGATTGAAAAATGGCTGAAAGTAAGAAAATTAAGACCGCTTTGGTGAGTGTTTTCCACAAGGACGGACTGGATGAGCTCTTGAAGAAGTTGAACGATGAGGGTGTAAAGTTCCTGTCGACTGGTGGTACACAGCAGTTTATTGAATCACTTGGCTACGAGTGCCAGAAAGTAGAGGATGTTACAACCTACCCATCAATTCTGGGTGGACGTGTAAAGACTCTGCACCCAAAGGTGTTTGGAGGTATTCTGGGACGTCGCGACAATGAGGGCGATCAGGAGCAGATGAAGAAGTACGAGATTCCTGAGATTGACCTGGTGATTGTTGACCTTTATCCATTTGAGCAGACCGTGGCCAGTGGTGCCAGCGAGGCTGATATCATCGAGAAGATTGATATAGGTGGTATCTCTCTGATCCGTGCTGGAGCCAAGAACTTTAAGGATGTGGTTATTGTACCAAGCAAGGCTGAGTACAGCGTGCTGCTCGACATTCTGAACAAGAAGGGCGCTCAGACCGACATCGAGGATCGCCGTATGTTCGCTACCCGCGCATTTGGCGTAAGCAGTCACTACGATACTGCCATCAACGGCTGGTTCGTAAAGACCGCTAAGTAATTGATAATTGATAACTGACAGTTGATAATTAGGATATGGGATTTTTTAGTTTCGTACAAGAGATAGCAATGGACCTTGGTACCGCCAACACCATTATCATCAGCGATGATAAGATTGTGGTTGACGAGCCATCGGTAGTTGCACTGGATCGTCGTACCGACAAGATGATTGCCGTGGGTAATGAGGCGAAGATGATGTATGAGAAGACTCACGAGAACATTCGTACCATCCGTCCTCTGCGCGATGGTGTGATTGCCGACTTCTCTGCCTGCGAGCAGATGATGCGTGGTCTGATTAAGATGGTTCACACAGGTAGCCGTCTGTTCTCACCCTCACTGCGTATGGTGATTGGTGTGCCTTCTGGTTCAACTGAGGTTGAGCTGCGTGCTGTACGCGACTCAGCTGAGCATGCCGACGGACGCGACGTTTACCTGATTTTCGAGCCTATGGCTGCTGCCATCGGTATCGGTATCGACGTAGAGGCACCAGAAGGAAACATGATTGTTGACATCGGTGGTGGTTCTACCGAGATTGCTGTTATTTCGCTGGGTGGTATCGTTTCGAACAACTCAATCCGTACAGCTGGCGACGATCTGACTGCTGATATCCAGGAGTATATGTATCGTCAGCACAACGTGAAGGTGAGCGAGCGTATGGCCGAGCGTATCAAGATTAACGTAGGTTCGGCTCTGACCGATCTGGGCGATGAGGCTCCTGAGGACTTTGTGGTACACGGACCAAACCGTATTACCGCACTCCCAATGGAGGTTCCCGTTTGCTATCAGGAGATTGCCCACTGTCTGGACAAGACCGTGGCTAAGATTGAAAACGCTGTGCTTTCAGCACTCGAAAATACACCACCAGAGCTGTATGCCGATATCGTGAAGAATGGTATCTATCTTTCGGGTGGTGGCGCACTGCTTCGCGGTTTGGATCGTCGTCTCACTGAGAAGATGCACATCCCATTCCACGTGCCCGAGGATCCCTTGCACAGTGTAGCAAAGGGTGCTGGTATCGCACTGAAGAACATTGATCGTTTCAATTTCTTGATGAGATAATAAGATAGGGAATGCGCAATCTGCTGGATTTCCTATACAAGTATCATCACTGGCTAGTTTTCCTGATATTGGAAGTAGTCAGTGTTGTTCTGTTGTTTCAGTACAACAGCTATCAGGGTAGTGTGTGGTTCTCGAGTGCTAGCGCCGTGGCAGGAAAGGCCTACGAGCTAGAGAGTAAGATGACCTCCTACCTCTCGATGGCAAAGGTTAACGAGGAGCTCACGATGCGTAATATCTATCAGGAGCGACAACTTGACCAGCTGCGCCGCTTGTATGCTGAAGCAACCAAGGATACGACCGACATGGAGCGTAAGGGCTTGGAGTTTCTGAGTAAGTACCAGCTGATACCTGCCAAGGTGGTTGAGAACTCGATACACAAACTGGAGAACCTGATAACCATCGACAAAGGTCGCAAGGACGGTGTAGAGCCCGACATGGGTGTGGCTTGTGGCAACGGTGTGGTAGGTGTGGTTTATCTGGTGAGCGATCACTACTCGGTGGTTATCTCGGCCCTGAATGCTGCATCATCGCGCATCAGTTGTGCCATTCGCGGGCGTGGCTACTTTGGCTATCTGCACTGGTATGGTGGCGACCCATCGGTGGCTTATGTTGAGGATGTGCCACGCCACGCTAAGTTTAAACTTGGCGAGTGGATGGTAACCAGCGGATTCTCAAGTATCTTCCCTTCTGGGGTTCAGGTGGGTAAGATTGAGCAAGCCTACAACTCGAGCGACGGTTTGTCGTACAAGCTGAAGGTACGACTGAGTACCGACTTTGGTAACGTGCGCGACGTGGTGGTTATCAGCGACAAGAGTATTGCTGAACGCGCTGCACTGATGCAGGCTGCGCGCGACTCGATAAGTTTCAAACAGCGACAATAGTTAAAGACGATGAAGATAGAACTTGTAAACAGATTGGTGATGTTTGTATCATTGCTAGTGGTGCAGGTGCTTATCCTGAATCATGTGCATTTCTTAGGCGTTGGCACTCCGTTGCTATACGTCTATTTTGCGATCACCTTCCGTCGCAATTTCCCAAAGTGGCTTGTGCTGGTATCATGTTTCCTGTTAGGACTGATGGTCGACATCTTCTCGAACACCCCAGGATTGGCATCGAGCGTGATGACGCTGGCTGGACTAGCGCAATGCTATCTGATAGAGCTGATTGCTCCGCGCGATTCGTCTGATGAACTCGAGGCATCGATAAAGGCACTGGGATTCAGTAAGTTCTTAATGCTGAGTGCGCTCATCGCTACGCTATACTGTATGCTGTTTTTTGCGCTCGAGGCATTCAACTTCTTTGATGTGCTGATGTGGTTGGCGCGTTCGCTGGTTAGCAGCGTACTGACTATGGTGCTGATTTTAGCTATTGAAAGTGTAAGAAGCAGGTGAAGCAGAAGGATTTCGATCTTGAATATCGCAAATACGTAATTGGTGGGGTGGCCGCATTGATTGTGTTCATCTACATCGTGCGTCTTTTTATGCTTCAGATTACCAGCGATGACTATAAGAAGAGTGCCGACTCTAACGCTTTCCTCAAGAAAATAGAATATCCTTCACGTGGCGCCATTATGGATCGCACGGGCAAGCTGATGGTTTATAATCAGCCTTCGTACGATATCATGGTGGTGATGAACGAGGTGAAGGACCGCCTTGATACACTCGAATTCTGTCAGGCAATTGGCATCACCAAGGAGGAGTTTGATCGCCGTATGGCCACGATGAAGGACCGCAATAAGAATCCTGGTTATTCGCGCTATACTGAACAGTTGTTTCTGAGTCAGCTTAGCGATAAGGACTTCAGCGTGTTTCAAGAGAAGATGTATCGCTTTCCGGGTTTCTACATCCAGAAGCGTAGTGTGCGCCAATATACCTATAATATGGGTGCCCACGTGCTGGGCGATGTGGCTGAGGTATCGCCCGCTGATATCGAGGAGGACGATTACTATCAGCCAGGCGACTATATCGGAAAGCTGGGTATAGAGCGTTCGTACGAGAAACAGCTGCGCGGACAGAAAGGTATACAGATACTGCTGCGCGATGCCCACGGACGTATTCAGGGTCGCTACCAGAATGGTGCCCTCGACCAGCGCGCTATACCAGGAAAGAACCTCACACTGGGTATCGATGCAGAACTACAGGCTCTTGGCGAGCGACTGATGGAAGGAAAAATTGGTGCCATTGTGGCCATCGAACCATCGACGGGCGAGGTGCTGTGTATGGTATCGTCGCCAACATACGACCCACGCATGATGGTTGGTCGCCAGCGTAGTAAGAACCATCGCGCCCTACAGCAGGATGTGTGGAAACCGCTGTTGAACCGTGCCATTATGGGACAATATCCTCCTGGCTCAACCTTCAAGACTACACAGGGATTGACGTTTATGACCGAGGGGGTTATCAACTCGCACACGATGTATCCCTGTGCCCACGGATTTAACTTCAGGGGATTGCATGTAGGATGTCACGGACATGCTGCGCCACTGCCTTTGGTGCCCGCACTGAGTACATCGTGCAACGGATACTTCTGTTGGGGACTTTATCACATGATAAACACCAATATCTCGAAATATGGTTCGGTACAGAATGCCATGAACACCTGGCGCGACTATATGGTGTCGATGGGATTCGGATACCGACTGGGTATCGACCTTCCGGGCGAGAAACGTGGACTGATTCCTAACGCCATGTTTTACGACAAGGCCTATAAGGGCTCGTGGAACGGACTTACCGTTATCTCTATCGCTATTGGTCAGGGTGAGGTTAACGCTACACCGCTGCAGATAGCCAATCTTGGTGCCACCATAGCCAATCGCGGTTACTTCTACGTGCCTCACGTAGTGAAGCAGGTTCAGGGCGAGAAACTTGACACTACCTATACCCGCAAGCACTACACCAAGGCTAGTCGTGAGGCTTACGACTATGTGGTTCAGGGTATGCGCTCGTCGGTGCTTGGTGGTACGTGTAAAGAACTGGGCAAGTACGACTTTAATGCTTGCGGAAAAACGGGTACTGCCCAGAACCGAGGTCACGACCACTCGGTGTTTATGGGTTTTGCGCCTATGGACAACCCCAAGATAGCTGTAGCCGTTTATGTGGAGAACGGTGGATGGGGAGCCACTTATGGTGTGCCCATTGGTGGACTCATTATGGAGAAATATTTAAAAGGTAAACTCTCTGAGGCCAGCGAGGCTAAGGCTCGTGGCATTCAGGAACGCAGAATAGCTTATGGTGCAGGCGATAGGTAACAGAAAGGAAAAAGGCGTCATCCGATCACTCGACTACTGGACGATCATCATCTATATCGCCCTGCTCACCTTCGGATGGGTAAGTGTGTGTGGAGCCAGCTATAGCTATGGCGATACCGACCTGTTCAGTCTCGACACCCGTTCAGGCATGCAGATAGTATGGATAGGCACATCCATCGTGCTGGGATTCGTTATTCTGATGCTCGACGATCGCTATCTCGATATGTTTGCCTACATCATATTCGGCTTCATGCTGATACTGCTGTTCGGAACGATATTCAATCCGCATAGTATCAAGGGATCGCGATCGTGGCTGGTATTAGGACCAATACGACTACAACCAGCCGAGTTTGCTAAGTTTGCTACGGCATTGGCGCTTGCCAAACTTATGAACACCTATGGATTCAGCATATCCAAATGGAAGGACTTTGGCTTGACGCTAGCCGTTATCTTCATCCCCATGCTGTTTATCGTGATGCAACGCGAGACGGGTTCGGCACTTGTCTATCTGTCGTTCTTCCTGATGTTGTACCGCGAGGGAATGCCAGGTAGCATCTTGTTTACAGGTGTGGCTATGGTTATCTACTTTGTGGTGGGTATCCGCTTTGCTGATGAGATGCTGAGCATTACGCCAACATCGGTAGGAAAGTTTGCCGTGCTGCTGATGATACAGATATTCTCAGCAGCATTGGTATATGTGTATTGCAACGATAAACGAGATACGACACGTATGTCGCTTGTTGGACTTGCTGCTACTATCGTGGCGCTGGTTTTTGCACTCTTTATTATCCCGTTTGACATCAACATCATTGAGATGATACTGTGTGTGGTGCTGATTGGTTATCTGTTATACCGATTCCTTGCTACACGCTTCCGCAACTATCTGTGGATTGCTGCTTTCGCCATAGGTTCGCTGTTGTTCTACAATATGGCTGACTACGGACTCAACCATGTGCTTGAGCCACACCAGCGTGTGCGTATCAACGTGCTGCTGGGACTGGAGGAAGACTTGAAGGGTGCGGGTTACAACGTGCATCAGAGCGAGATAGCCATTGGCTCGGGCGGACTGCAGGGTAAGGGATTCCTGAACGGCACCCAGACCAAGCTGAAATACGTGCCTGAACAGGATACCGACTTTATCTTCTGCACCGTGGGCGAGGAAGAGGGATTCGTGGGTTCTGCTGGTGTGTTGATATTGTTCTTGTTGCTGATATGGCGATTGATACACCTGGCCGAGCGACAAGTGCATCGTTTTGGCCGAGTTTACGGCTATTGTGTACTCAGTATATTCTTATTCCATGTGTTTATCAATGTGGGTATGGTGCTTGGCCTCACACCTGTAATTGGTATTCCGTTGCCATTCTTCAGTTACGGAGGTTCGTCGTTGTGGGGCTTCACGCTCTTGCTGTTCATCTTCCTCCGCATTGATGCAGGGCGCAACCTACTTCGAAATTAATATTCCTACATCGTTTATTCCAGGCATTGTTTCGCGCTTCATGTGGTGCATCACGTAGATATGGAGCGAGTCGCCCTCGTATAGCTCTACGTTATCCACGTCGAAGGTATATTGGTAGCAGCCAATGCCTTTTCCCATCACGTGGCCGTCGGCTTCTATCAGCGGGCATTCTATGCGTTTTCTTAGTTTCTGACCACGTGGGTAGATATCCTGCTCAACAATAACGCTAAGACTGCGGAAGGGCATGGAGTTATCCGTACGCAGCATCACCTGCTGGCGATAGTTGCCCGATTGCTGCACACGGGGGATGTAGAAGTGTATGGTGTCATTACGCTCCCATCCGTCGTTGTCTACGTGTTCGTAGTGGTTGTATATCACACCCCGATTGCAGGCTGCTGTTAGCAGTCCTGCAATCGCGAGTAGAAATATCTTGGCTTTATTCCGCATCCTTCGCTTCCTTCTTGTCGTTAGGACGGTTCTTGTTCTTCTTCTTTTTCTTCTTCTTGGCCTTGTCAAATCTGCTGATGTCGCCTCCTGCCAAGTCAATATGTGGTTTTTCTTCCTTCTTCTTGTTGGCATCGTGCTCAAGCGATACGGGCTTTTCGCCTCGCTTGTTCATCTCGATAATCTCCTTTGCGCGCTCAGCGGTGATCGTCTCCAGATTGGCGGCGATGTTCTTATCGGTAGAGTAGGTGCAGAGTCCAGCCAGAATGTCGCTCTTAAACAGATGGTAGTCGCCATCCTGCGTCTGCAGGATAATCTCTTTGCCAGGTAGCTTCTTACCTGCTTCTACATACTCGTCAACCTCGTAGTTCAGACAGCATTTCAGCTTGGCGCACATACCCGCCAACTTCTGTGGGTTCAGCGATATGTCCTGAAATCGGGCGGCGTTGGTGCTCACGCTCGAGAAGTTCTTCATCCATGTGGCACAGCAGAGCTCGCGACCACAAGGACCAGTACCTCCAATACGTCCTGCCTCCTGACGGGCACCAATCTGCTTCATCTCGATGCGCACGTGGAAGGCCTGAGCCAGGTCCTTAATCAGCTGGCGGAAGTCTACACGCTCATCAGCAATGTAGTAGAAGATAGCTTTGTTGCCATCGCCCTGATACTCTACGTCGCCAATCTTCATGTCGAGACCAAGCCCCTTGGCTATCTTACGGCTCTCAATCATGGTTGAGTGCTCGCGTGCCTGGGCCTCGTGCCACTTCTCAATGTCGTTAGAGCGGGCTATGCGATACACGCGCTTGATATCGTCGGGCGACTTGATGTTCACCTTCTTCAGCTGAAGCTTTACCAATCGGCCAGTAAGCGTTACCACACCGATGTCGTGACCCGGACTTGCCTCTACGGCCACAATGTCGCCTTTCTTCAGGTCCAGATTGTTCACGTTGTGGTAGTAGCCCTTGCGGGTGTGCTTAAACTGCACCTCTACCAGGTCAGTTGTATTGGCGTTTCCAGGTACATCTGCAAGCCAGTCGTAAGTGTTCAGCTGCTTGTCTTGGCGTCCCACAGCCTGGTGGCACAATCCGCGGTCGCAACCTACTCTTACTGTATGTTCTTTAGTGTTCTCAGCCATATTATATAATGTTCAATGTTCAATGTTCAATCTTCAATGTTCAATCTTCAATGTTCAATTACTTCTGCAATAGCAGTACTATCATTTGTAGTGCAAAATCGAAGAACACAATCTTGCCGTTGGCGTTCTGTCCGATGTCGCGAATGGCCAGATTAGCTAGATCGCTGATAGGCAGAATGTTCTTCTCGTTCACAAATCGGGCGAAGTTCTTGGCGAAATCCTCCTCGCGTTGGGTCATATACACCAGTTCCTCGTCGCCGAAGTTATACATAAAGTTCTCGCGCGTCATACGCAGAAAGAATATCAACCATCTTTTCTGCTTCTCGCGCCCCATGCTGGCCATCTGCTCGCTCCACTTGCGCAGGTCTTTGATCTTGCGCTGATAAGCCAATCGCATCAGCATGATATACATATCGAGGAATAGTTCGTTTTCCGAGCCCACCTGTAGCTCGTCCATCGCTTTCATCCAGTTGCCGTTGGCTAGTCGGGCTATGCGGTGGGCATCTTCCTGACCTATGCCACGCTTCTCTATCAGCGCGTTTTCTATATCCTCGTTGTCTATCTTTCGTATGTCTATTCTCTGAACTCGACTGCGGATGGTCTCCAGCAGCTTGTCGGGCTCCTCGCTCACCATGATGAACACCGTCTGGCTGGGTGGCTCCTCAATCAGCTTCAGAAGCTTGTTGGCGCACTCTATGTTCATACGCTCTGGCAACCAGATGATGCTGACCTTATATCCGCCTTGGCTCGATTTCAAGCTGAGTTTTCTCACCAAATCGTCGCTCTCACCAGCGGTGATGATGGCTTGCTGGTTTTCGCCTCCCATGGCCGTCATCCATTCTTCCATCGTGAAGTAGAGTCCGCTCATCACCAACTCGTGCCACTCTTTGGCAAAGTCGTCGCTTACGGGCTTATGTTCGCTTCCCATCGATGGCAGCTTGATGGTGGGGTAGGTAAAGTGCAGGTCGGGGTGCTCCAGCTTGGCCAGCATGGCTTTGGCCGATGGAGTGCCGTTGTCAAGCAGATAGCAGCCGAAGGCCACCGCCAAGGGTAGTTTTCCGCATCCCTGTGGTCCGCAAAGCATCAGTGCGTGGGGGAGTCTCTCTTCCCTCACCAGCTGCAGCAATCGCTCCTCAGCCTCCTTCTGTCCTATAACCTCGTCGAAACTCATAACAATCGCTTTACAACCTCTGCCACTGAATCAACGGCCGATACGGTGTAGAAATGTATATTATGCACCCCGTGGGCGTATAGATCGCGACACTGTTCTGTGGTCCACTCTATGCCCAGCTGGCGTGCGTCGTCATCAGTCTTGCACTTTACTACCTCCTTGGCCAATGGCTCAGGTATATCGCAGTGGAACGTCTTGGGCACTATTGTCAACTGACTCAGTTTGGCCATAGGCTTGATGCCAGGGATGATGGGGATGGTAATACCCATCTGGCGAGCCTTCTCCACAAACGCGTAGTACTTCTCGTTGTCGAAAAATAACTGTGTAACTGCATATTGTGCACCAAGATCCTGCTTCTGCTTCAGGTACTGCATGTCCATCTCCAGGTTGGGGGCCTCTTCGTGCTTCTCGGGGTAGCAAGCCACACCGTAGTCGAATGGGCGTCCGGGGGTCTTGATGGGGGTGCCATCAGCAAAGTAGCCCTCGTTGAATCGCTTCACCTGCTCCATCAGGTCGGTGGTATGTGCATGTCCGCCAGGGGTGGGCTGGAATCTGCTATCCTCCTTGGCCTTGTCGCCACGCAGCAACAGCAGGTCGCTAATACCCAGAAACTGCAAGTCGAGCAGCTCGTACTCAATATCTTCGATGGTAGCTCCGCTACATATCACATGAGGCTGTACGGGTATTCCGTAGCGCTGCTGTATGGCTGCAGCAATGGCTATGGTTCCAGGGCGACGACGGATGCGGCGACGCTCGTACTGCCCATTCTCCAGTTCGCGATACACAAACTCAGAGTGATGGGTGGTAATGTTGATATAGGCGGGGTCGAATTCCTTTAGTTTGTCGATATCGGCAAAGAGCTTAGCGGTGCCTGTTCCCTTCAGTGGGGGTAACACTTCGAACGAGAATCGCCTGGCCTGTTTATCTTGATGTATAAATTCAGTAACACTCATAATTGGCTGCAAAGATACAAAAAACCTACGGATTTTACGGATTTTACGGAAATTTTTCTCTGAAATGGTCAAAAAATAGCTCCTTTTTTGTAATTAATCCATATAAACCCTATAATCCGTGGGAAATAATTAGTAATTTTGCAGCATGAAACTGAAGCAATTTCTTAAAGACTGGACACTTCCGGTGGCAATAGCTGTGGGTACCGTTGTGTATCTGCTGTTTTATTATGTGCCGTTTCTCGATGGGGCGGGCGATGCGTTAGGGCAGGTAGTAGATGCCATTTTCCCTTTTATGGTGTTCTCTACATTGTTCTCAACTTATTGCCGTATCGACTTCCATCAGATGCGACCTCACCGCTGGCATATCGGTGTGTTGGTGTCTCAGGTAGCTATTGTGGCGCTCAACGTGTGGATTATCTTCCAGGTGGATGCCGATCCTGAACAGAAGTTGCTTTGGGAGAGTGTGCTCACTTGTATCATTGGCCCCGCAGCTACAGCAGCGCCCGTTGTTACTGCCAAGATTGGTGGCAATATCAACACCATGACGGCCTACGTGGTCATGTCGGCCTTTGCTTCGGCCCTGATGATTCCTGCTGTATTCCCGCTATTGGAGCGTGGTGCCAGTGCTGGTTTCTGGGAGGTGTTCTTTATCATCCTGCAGAAGTTGGCTATGGTGCTTGTGGCGCCGCTAGTGCTGGGATGGCTTGTTCAGCACTATGCAAAGCGATTGTGTGAGTGGATTGTTTCCATCCCCGACCTCTCGTTCTACCTTTGGGCGGCTCAGTTGGCTGTTACCTCGGGTGTCACCGTGCGAAACATTGTGCATAGCGATGCGGCGCTTCGTACGTTGATTATGATAGCTGTGCTGTCGTTGATTCTATGCTTTGTGCTTTTCCTAGTTGGTCGCTGGATTGGTCGCCAGTTGGGCGATGAGATTGATGGCGGACAAGCCTCGTTCCAGAAGAATACCGCTCTGAGCATCTGGGTGGCCTATGTATATCTGAACCCCGTTGCCTCAGTGGGTGCCGGATGTTATGTACTCTGGCAGAACATAGTTAACTCGATTGAGCTTTACGAATATAGAAAAAAGGTAGTTAGCAGGAATTAACTCCCGCTAACTCCCATTAAAGCTTATCGTACTCCAGCGATGCCCAGATAAATGGACCCACGCCCTTGGCATCGTTATCGCGTATAGGCTCGCTCAGATAGTAATCAAATGAACCATCACGACGCTTGTTCTCATTTACCGTTCCTTTGGGGTTGACTTTTTTCAAAGCTGCTTCTACCTCGGGGGTGGCAGCTGGGCCAAGTCCGGCTACTGAGCAGCACTGGGTGAGGGAAATGGTCTTATCGGCATTCACACGTATAAACTTGTCGATGATGCCTTTGTAGGCTTTCACGCCTGCATCGCGGTATTTTTCGCCAAGATATCCCTTGTTGTAAGCCTTCAGTAACACGTAGGCAAACATTGAAGAACAAGTGCTCTCCAGATAGTTCTTGTTGCGCTCAGGTGAGTCCATTACCTGATACCAAAGACCTGTCTTTTCGTCCTGCCACTTTATCACTGCGTCAAGATCTTTCTTCAGTAATTCTATTACCTCCTGGCGACGAGCGTAGTTTTCGGGCAGCGCGTCGAGTACTTCTATCAGCGCCATCGAGTACCAGCCCTGAGCGCGACCCCAGCAGTGCTGCGAGAGTCCTGTCTCTTTGTTGGCCCAGAAGGTTTTGCGTGTCTCGTCGTAGGCGTGGCGGTTCAGGCCCGTCTTGGGGTCCAGCGTGCGCTCGTAGGTCGTCTTCAGCTGGTTCACGGCGTCGTCGTAAATCTTGTTCACAGCGCCCTTCTTAGCATCTTTGGCCGATGTGGTGATAGGCGCAGTCAGACAGCGATAAGGCAGACCCATAAAAATGCCGTCGAGCCACACCTGATAGGCGTAGATGGCTTTGTGCCAGAACACCTTGTCGGCCTTGGTGCGTGGCTGGTTCTGCAACTGCTTCATCATGGTCTGCATAGCCTTAAGATTCTTGGCCTCTGGCCATTGCTGATACATGCGGGTTACGAAGTGGCCAGTGCGTATGTTGTCCAGATTGTAGTCCAGCAGGTCGTAGTTGCGTATCTGGCCGTTAGCGTTAATCATCGTGTCGGTGTACTCCTGACAGTAGCGGCGAATCTGCTCGCCTCCGTATTTCAGATAGGTGTCGAGCATAGCCTCCAGCTCAATACCCATTACGTAGCTCCATTTGGGTCTGTATGAGAAATCCAGCAGATAGCTCTTGGGATTGCGCTGCATCTCTGAGTATGTCATCCACTCTGCGTAGCTCTTGTAGGGCTTTGGCTCCAGCACCAGCTGGCCGTTAATCATCAGATTTTCGTATTTGATGGCCTCGGCCTTGCCCACCTGATATACGGGCTTGCCGTAAACACCGTCGAACTGGCAGTTGCGCACGGTAATGTGGTTCACGGTGTATGATAGCGAGTCGGCTTCGTAGCCCACAATCATCACGCCATATTTCGACTTCTGACAGGTCACGTTCTCCATCAGCACATTTCTCACTGTTGGGTAGTAGCCACGGCAGCAAACCTCTCTGGGCTCGTAGTCGGTGTTAATCTTCAGTACTGCCTCCTTACATACACCAACGGTGATGTTGCGCATGTTGATATTTTCAATTACACCGCCACGGCATGAGTTGGTTTTGATTCTCAGCACGCGCTCCAATTCGGGTGAGTCCATCACGCAGTCGTGAGCATACACGTTCTGGCAGCCGCCCGAAATCTCTGAGCCTACCACCACGCCACCGTGACCGTTCTTCATCTCGCATCGGCGGATGATGATGTTCTTCGAAGGCATGTTGCGTTCGCGTCCGTCGCGGTTGCGTCCGCTCTTGATGGCGATGCAGTCGTCGCCGGTATTAAAGTAGCAGTCCTCTATCAGTACGCGGTCGCAGCACTCAGGGTCGCAGCCATCGCCGTTAGGTCCGTCGTTTATCATTTTTACGCGACGCACGGTGATGTCGGTAGAGTGGAGTGGGTGAATCACCCAGAATGGCGAGCGCAGCAGGGTTACATCCTCCAGCAGTATGCCTTCGCACTTGTTGAAGCTCACCAGCTGTGGGCGCAATCCGTCCTTAGGGCCGAACACGCGCTCCGGGCTGCGATTGCCCTTCTCGTCGTACATGGGTATGCCGTCCTCGCCGTTCTTCAGTAGGCGTGGGCGAGCCTCAATCTTCTGACTGATCATACCCTCTTTCCATCCGAATTTTACGGCTCCGCACCAAGGCCACCAGGTGTCGTTGCTTCCACCGCCGTCAATGGTACCCTTACCGGTGATGGCTATATCCTTTGCTTTAAACGCGTATACGCAGGGCGAGAGATTAAAGCACTCCAGTCCCTCCCACGATGTCTCGACGATGGGGTAGAGCTCGGGCTGGAAGGCAAACTCCAGCACGGCGCCCTCTTGTACCTCCAGGTTCACGCCGCTTTTCAGCTCGATGGCACCCGTCATGAACTTCTGTCCGGCAGGAATCACCACGCGTCCGCCGCCCTTCTTCGAGCAGAGGTCGATGGCTTTTTGTATCGCCTTTTGGTTCTTGGCGGCAGTGTTAGTGGTTTTTGCACCATACTTTGTGATAACGTACACATTGTTTGCAAACTTAGGTTCGCGAATGCTCTGCTCAATCTGTCGGTACTGAGCCTCGTTCCACTGCTGGGCAGCAGCCATCAGAGGCATCAGCATGCAGAGCATCATCGTTGTTAAAATTTTCTTCATTGTTAGTATTTGTTTTCGATTTTTGTGCAAAGATACGCATTTTTTTGCTACCCTGCTGCTTTTCAGCCACGAAAACATTACGTAAACGTTTAACTTACTGCCCTTCGCGCGTAACTTTTATTCTATCCGCTTTAGAATGTATTATCAATTTATGTACTCCCAGGGTGTATTTTGTTTAATAATTTATTAGTTGTTTATATGGCTCGCTATTTAAAGCCTTTGGTCGCCTATTAGCTGAAACAATTGTTACTATTAATGCTCGCAATTTTTAGATTTAATCCTAGCAAAATTTACTATTAATGGCCGCGCTCAGCCTTTCTTGTTTTGATGATGCAAAGGTACAACTTTTTCATCATTCTACCAAATTATCGACTTGTAAAGTGCACGTTTTTACCCCTCTATTTTGCACATTGCCGACATCGGTTTCAGTAGTTTCAGTTTTCAGTTTTATAATGAGCCGTGTTTTATGGCAAATTGAATTTTAATATTTATATATATGTATATATATAAATATTAAATATATAATTAATATATTTTAACAGTTAATCATCTGTCTCTATCAACCCATGCCTAGGAAACTGAAAACTGAAATACTGAAATACTGAGCCTGCAAAATAGGCTGTTTGTACTTTAAAATTTTGGTGGTTTCGATTTTTTTTATTACCTTTGCACCATACTTAGAAAGCTGACAATTGTAACCTAAAAAGAGACACGCAGTGATGCGAGTCTCTTATTTAAAAGCTCCCTTAAGCGCAGGGTAAGACAAAATCATAGCAGGTATTAACGCCTAACTCTTCAAGGCATCGAAGAGCTTGTCGAGGGCCTCGTCGGCGTTCTTGCTCTCGTTGAGCAGGGTGACGAACTTAGAGCCGATGATGGCGCCAGCAGCGTTGCTTTGGGCAGCCTCGAGGGTCTGCTTGTTGCTGATACCAAATCCAATCATGCGGGGATTGCGCAACTGCATGGCGTTGATACGGCGGAAATACTCTTGCTTGGCATCGTCGAACGATTTTTGAGCGCCAGTGATGGCGGCCGAAGAAACCATATAGACAAAACCATCGGTGTTGTCGTCGATAAAGCGGATGCGCTCTTCGCTGGTCTCAGGAGTGATGAGCATGATGACGCGCAGATCGTACTTGTCGGCAATGGGTTTAACCACCTCCTGATAGTCTTTGAAAGGCAGGTCTGGGATAATCATACCGCTGACACCGCTCTCTACGCAGCTCTTGCAGAAATCCTCGATGCCGTAATGTAGAATCGGGTTGAGATAGCCCATGAGCACCAGAGGAATCTCGACCAGATCTTTAATCTCGCGTAATTGAGCGAAAAGAGTGCGTAGGTTCATACCATTCTTGAGTGCTGTGGTAGCGGCACTCTGGATGACTGGGCCATCGGCTAGGGGATCGCTGAAGGGGATACCAACTTCGATCATGGCGATGCCACGGCGCTGCATGGTGAGGATGACGTCGGCAGTGCCTTCGAGTGTAGGACAGCCTGCGCAGAAATAGAGCGACAGGAGCTTGCGGTCCTTGCTATTTGCGAATAACGTATTAATTTTGTTCATGACTATATTTGACTATTTTACAATTTCACTATTTTGCAATTTAAAAAGATGAGAGAAAGTTTCGGAGCATATTGACGTCCTTGAGGGCGGGGGAGAGCTCGAACTTTGAGTTGAGATCGATGCCTATGCACTTAGGGTGATTAAATGCGCGGACGCGCTCGGCATCATCGGGACCGATGCCGCCACTGAGCAGGAATGGGGTGCTTCCGTGGTAGGCTTCGAGCACGCTCCAGTCGAACTTCTCACCGTTGCCACCAACCATCTTGCCCTTGGTGTCGAAGAGAAAGTAATCTACCACACCTTCGTAACGCTTGGTGGCCTCGAGATCGGCGGTAGTGGCAATATTGAGTGCCTTTATGATTTTAATAGAGGTAAGAGCGGAGAGGTGCGAGGTGAGTTGCGCTATGTAGCTGGGAGACTCCTGGCCGTGCAGCTGGATGATGTCGAGTGAGAAAGTCTCTGCCTGCGACATGACATCGCCGATGCTGGCATCTACGAACACGCCCACGCGCTTACAGTTCTTAGGGAGGTAAGCGGGCACCTCGCTGACGTAGCGGCTGGACTTTGGCCAAAAGATAAAGCCCATCCAGTCGATACCAAGCGCCTCGACCTCGCGGATGTTATCCACATCACGCATGCCACACACCTTGACGATATAATTGTCGGTAATCATAATTATCAATTATCAATTGTCAATTATCAATTTTGCCGATAAAATCGGCAAGCGCTTTACCTGGGTCGGGGGCCTTCATGAAGTTCTCGCCGATGAGAAAACCACGGAAGCCGGCGGCACGCAGGGCGCGAACGGTGTCGGGATTGCTGATGCCGCTCTCGCTGACCTTGACTGCATCGCGGGGCAGCAACTCGGCTAGGCGGAAAGAGTTTTGTACATCAGTAACGAACGAGCCGAGGTTGCGGTTGTTGATGCCGCACATGTCGGGCTCGAGGGCGGCGTAGTCCAGTTCGCTCTCAGCGTGCATCTCTAGCAGAACCTCCATGCCAAGCTCATGGGCTGTGCGCAGCAGCTGGCGGCACTCGACCAGCGTGAGGTCGGCGGCTATCAGCAGCACGGCGCTGGCACCACACAAGCGGGCTTGGAATAGCTGGTACTCGTCGATAACGAAGTTCTTGTAAAGTACGGGAATCTTGACACCGCTGCGGCGGGCGATGCTGATAAACTCATCGCAGCCACCAAAGTACTTCTCGTCGGCCAGTATGCTCAGTGCCGAAGCCCCGTTCTTCTGGTAGCTCAGGGGAATAACGTCGGCTCGCCCCTCTTCCTTGATCCAGCCCTTGGAGGGCGAGCGGCGCTTAAACTCGGCGATGATACCTGAGTCGGAAGCGGTGAGCGCCTCTTTCATCGAGGCTACGCCAAAGTCGAGGATGGCCTCCACGCGGCGATGTATCTCCGTCTCGCTCAGCTCCTGCTTAAAACGCTCTACCTCAACACGCTTGTGGGCTACTATCTCCTGTAAAATGTCTGCCATATTAACTGTTCAGTTCTACAAATTTCTTGAAGGTGTGGAGGGCGGCGCCAGAGTCGATGCTCTCGCGGGCAATGGCAATGCACTCCTCGATACTCTTTTCGCCCTTCTCGAGCACCTGAATACCAAAGGCAGCGTTGGCCAGCACGATATTCTTCTGAGCGGGCAGGGCGCGGTTTTCGAGTACGCTGTCGAAGATGGCTGCTGCCTCCTCCTCGGTAGCACCACCAACGAGTTCCTCGGGCTTGGCAATCTCGAAGCCCAGATCCTGTGGTTTGAAGATACGCTCGTACTGCTTGGTGGTAACCTTGAAGTCGCCGGTGAGCGAGATCTCATCGTAACCATCGATAGAGTTCACGATACCGTAGTCGATACCAATCTTCTGGTAAACCTGGTTGTACAGACGCATCTGGTCGAGGTTGGCAACTCCTAAGAGTTGACAGCTAGGTTGGCTAGGATTAACCAGCGGGCCAAGCAGGTTGAAGATGGTGGGGAACTGCAGCGCCTTGCGGATGGGACCAACAAACTTCATGGCCTTGGCAAAGAGCTGGGCGTGCAGATAAACGATGCCTGCCTCGTTGAGCGAGCGGTTCAGCTTGTCGATATCGTCGGTAAACTTGATGCCGTGGTGTGCAATAACGTTCGACGCACCTGAAACAGAGGTAGCTGCGTAGTTGCCGTGCTTAGCCACCTTGTAGCCAGCACCTGCAATGACGAAACAAGAGGTGGTAGAGATATTAAAGGTGTTCTTGCGGTCGCCACCGGTACCAACCACGTCGATGTAGCGGTCGGCATTGAGAATGGCGGGAACGCCTGTCTCCAGGATACCATCGCGGAAGCCAAGCAGTTCGTCGACGGTAACGCCACGCATCTGCAGGGCTGTGAGCAGCGCTGTAATCTGCTCGGTGGGATACTCACTCTGTGTGATACCAATCAGAATATTCTTCATTTCTTCACGAGACAGTTCCTCGTGGTTCAGCATCCTGTTCAGGATGTCTTTCATTGTCTGTGCCATATCTTTTTTAATGTTCAATGTTCAATGTTCAATGTTCAATCAAAGAAACATCCAGTTTTGCAGCATTTTCTTACCATCGGGGGTGAGCACACTCTCGGGGTGGAACTGTATGCCACGAATGTTCATCGTCTTGTGGCGCAGGGCCATGATCTGCCCCTCGTCACTCTCGGCAGTCACTTCCAGACAGTCGGGCAGTCCTTGGCGCGAAACCACCCACGAGTGGTAGCGGCCGATGGTGATGTCGCGATTGATGCCGCTGAAGATGGGGTCATCGGCGATGATGTGACAAGGAGTAGCCACGCCATGGAACACGGTGCTCAGGTTCTCGAGCTGGCCGCCAAAAGCCTCGCCAATGGCCTGATGCCCCAGACAAACACCCAAGATGGGCTTCTTGCCGGCATAGGTGCGGATGACATCGAGTAAGAGTCCAGCTTCGCTGGGGATGCCAGGACCGGGAGAAAGGATAATCTTGTTGAACTGCTCGAGTTCTTCAAGTTGGAACTGGTCGTTGCGCAGCACGGTGACCTCGGCACCAAGCTCCTTGACCAAATGACTCAGGTTGTATGTAAACGAGTCGTAATTATCTATGATAACGATTTTCATAATTGTTAATCCGTAAAATCCGTAGGTTTTAATATCACATCTTCTCTGCCATAAGGATAGCGCGGCGCAGGGCACCGAGCTTGTTGTTTACCTCCTGCAGTTCGTACTCTTCATCGCTCTTGGCCACGATGCCGCCGCCAGCCTGGAACCACAGTTCGCCGTTACGCGAGACAAAAGTGCGGATGGTGATGGCCTGATTCAGCGAGCCATCGAGACCGATGTAGCCGATGCAACCACCGTAAGCACCGCGGTTGTGTGGCTCGTACTCCGAGATGAGCTGCATGGCGCGAACCTTGGGCGCACCTGAGAGTGTTCCGGCGGGGAAGGTATCGATAAATGCCTTGATAGGATCGGCACCTTCGTCGAGCTCGCCACTCACGCGAGAAACGAGGTGGATCACGTGCGAGTAATACTGCAGGTCCTTGTAGAAGTCTACCTTCACGCCATGACAGTTACGGCTGAGGTCGTTGCGGGCTAGGTCTACCAGCATCACATGCTCGGCATTCTCCTTAGGATCGTTGCGCAGGTATTCGGCACCTTTGCGGTCGGCCTCGGCATCGCCTGTACGCTTGGTGGTACCGGCAATCGGGTCGATGTAAGCCTTGCGACCCTCTATGCGGCAGTGTGTCTCGGGACTTGAACCGAAGATGCGGAAACCACCGAAGTCGAAGTAGAACAGATATGGTGAAGGGTTGATGCTGCGCAGGGCACGGTAGAGCTTAAAGTCGTCGCCCTCGTAGCTCTGGATGAAACGGCGCGACAGCACAATCTGGAATACATCTCCACGCAGACAGTGCTTAATGCCTAATCGGATGTTGGCCTTGTGCTCCTCATCGGTCAACGTAGAGCGTACATCGCCCACGGGATGGAAATCGTAAGCCTTCACGTTGGCCTTGTTCATAGCTCGCATCACGTCGTCTATCTTCTGTTCGCCATCAAGACTGATGAGCTTCAGCGTGTTATTAAAGTGGTCGAACACAATCACTACCTTATATAATATGTACAGCAGGTCGGGCGCATCGTTCTTGGCCTGAGTCTCATCTTTTACGGGGATGTCCTCGAAATAGCGTACAGCATTGAACGAGGTGTAGCCGAAGAGACCGCAAGTCTTGGCATCGTCGCCAGTTACCTCGATGTGGTCTATCAGCTGGTGGATAGCCTTATCAGAGCGATACTCCTTATTAACCTCGTGTTGGAAAGTGCTGCCATCGGGATATGTAACAGTAGTCATTCCGTGACCGATAGCTACGCTAGCCATAGGCTCAATGCCGATGAACGAACGAGAGTTATCCTTCTCGTGGTAGTCTGAACTCTCCATCAGAGCGCTCTGTGGATAGAGGTCGCGCAGACGCATATACACGCCCACTGGGGTATATAAATCCGCCAGGATGGTCTTCGAAGTCGTCGTATATTTGAAAGTATTCATAATATTATTATTTAATATAGCCGTAGGTAAAATCATTAAAAATTACCGTATTCTTTTGCCATTGCCTTATTTTTAAGGTATGTCTCTACGTCCTTGTCGCCGCGGCCTGAGACGGTGAGCACTACCACATCGTCTTTCTTGAATGTGAGCTTGCTGAGGGCTGCGATGGCGTGGGCACTCTCGATGGCGGGGATGATACCCTCCATGCGAGTGAGCTCGTAGCCGGCATAGATAGCTTCGTCGTCGTTAATAGAAAGTACCTTGGTGCGACCTTTCTTGGCCATGTTGCAATGCATAGGACCAACGCCTGGGTAATCCAATCCGGCTGAGATGGTGAAGGCCTCCTGAATTTGTCCGTCCTCATCCTGCATCACCAACATCTTGGCGCCGTGCAGAATGCCGGTGGTTCCCTTATGGATAGTAGCAGCGGTGTAATCGGTCTGCCAACCATGACCGCCTGCCTCTGAGAGTACGATGTTTACGCGCTCGTCGTTCACATAGTGGTAGATGGTGCCAGCAGCGTTAGATCCACCGCCGATGCAAGCGATGAGATAGTCGGGATAGTCGCGACCAATCTTCTCCTGGAGTTGCCATTTGATTTCTTCGCTGATGACGCTCTGCATGCGAGCCACAAGGTCAGGGTAGGGGTGCGGACCCATGGTTGAACCTACGATATAGAAGGTGTCGGCAGGATGACAGCACCAGTCGCGGATAGCCTCTGAGCAGGCGTCTGAAAGCGTCATGTTACCCGTGCGAACGGGATGAACTTCGGCCCCCAGCATCTTCATACGCTCTACGTTGGTGTGCTGGCGCTCTACATCGGTAGCACCCATAAACACCTCGCACTTCATGTTCATCAGTGCGCATACGGTGGCTGTGGCCACACCATGCTGTCCGGCTCCGGTCTCAGCGATGATGCGGGTCTTGCCCATACGCTTAGCCAGCAGAATCTGACCGATGGTGTTGTTGATTTTGTGAGCACCGGTGTGGTTCAGGTCTTCGCGCTTCAGGTAGAGTTGGCAACCGTACTTCTCACTCATTCTCTCAGCAAAGTAGAGAGGCGATGGGCGACCTACATAGTCCTTGAGCAGCGCATGATACTCCTGCTTGAACTCAGGACTCTCGATGATAGGAAGATAAGCATCCTGCAGATCGTGAACACACTTGTAGAGTATCTCGGGTACGTAAGCACCGCCGAACTCTCCGTAAAAACCTCTCTCGTCAGCAAAATAATTTTCCATATATCTTAATTCTTAATTCTTAACTCTTAACTAAAAAAGACTCGCCGCAGTCGCGACGAGCCTTCTATATATCTTATATGTATACACGGCTATGAGCCTCGCGACTGTTTAATCTCGAGAGCGCCACCACCAAAAGTTGTTCTGTATACACATCATATTTCTACTTTTTTTTCTTCGGCTGCAAAAGTATATATATTATTTCAATCTGCCAAACTTTTTGCCAACTTTTTTATAAAATGAAAGCAAAAAGTGTGTTTTGCTTACAAAAAGTAGGCGGTGAAAGTGTGTAAAAAACACAGATAACTAAATTTTTCTTGTTTTTATTTGTTTATTCTAGAAATAGTTCGTATATTTGCAGCGATAGAATAACCCTATAAATAATAAATGTTATGAAACGACTGTTTATTATAACCTTAGTTTTTGCCACGATGACTCAGATGGGATGGGCTCAGAGAGATGTGGATACGTATGTGGCAGTAAACGAAGAACAAGACCCTAACACCTTCGCGGTCATCATTTCGAACGAGCATTACAAGCATGAGGCTGGTGTGCCATTCGCTCTGAACGATGGTGCTATTTTTAAGCGCTATCTGATGAAAACACTGGGTGTGCCCGAGCAGAATATTAAATATGTACCTGATGCATCGCTTAACGACATGAACTATAATTTGGCGTGGTTGGAAAAGGTTATCAACGTCAAGAAGAATGAGGCACGTGCCATTGTTTACTACAGCGGACATGGTATGCCCGATGAAGATAGTAAGAAGGCATATTTGCTGCCTGTTGACGGCTATAGCACTGAGCCAACAAGCGGTCTGAGTACCGAGGCACTGTATAAGCGCTTGGGGGCCATGCCATCGTCGCAGACGCTTGTATTCCTAGATGCCTGCTTCAGCGGATCAAAGCGCGAAGGCGACATGATGAAGGCCGCCCGTGGTGTAGCCATCAAAGCAAAAAGTGCTCCTGTAACAGGAAAAATGGTTGTGTTCTCGGCTGCTCAAGGTAACGAGACCGCTTATCCTCTCAACACGAAAGAACATGGTATGTTTACTTACTTTCTGCTGGAGAAACTACAGAAGACAGGTGGTGCAGTAACACTAGGCGAACTGAGTGAGTATGTGACAAAGAATGTAGCAGAGACTTCGATTATAACGAACGATAAGAGTCAGACTCCAACTGTAACGGCCCCTGTGGGCTCGAATGATTGGCGCAACTGGAAGATGGCTAATAATGCCGCTAAGAAATTTGAGACTCTGCCAAAATTCGTGCCAGCTGCTCAGACTCCTGCTGCCGGCCAGAATGGGCAGCAGGCTGAACCCGCAAAGCACAAGCCTGCAGTGAAGTCGATTCTGAAGAAAAGGAACTCAACGACAACAAGTGCAGAATAACTAAATATCTAATTAAAAAATTAATCTAAGATGAAAAAGCTTTTTGTTATGGCAGCTATGCTGCTGAGTGTAGTAGGCTCTATGGCACAAGAAGGAAAACAGATGGTGCTTGTAGAGAAGTTCGTTAATAAGAGTAGTGCAAACGATGCGGTTGCAAATACGCTACAGCAATCTATCGTATCAGGTCTTGTAGGTACGAAAAGATTGGACGTTGTTGATGCCGCTACTATGGTTGATCTGCCTACAGTGAAGAACGACCTGTTGGTTTATCTGAACGAGAATGGTATCGGTTGGATGGTAGAGGGTATTCTGAACTCTGTCAGCAGCGCTAAAAAGTCGATGACTATTAGTGGTAAAACCTCTTATTATTATGAGGGTAACGTGAACTATACGCTTACATTGATTAATACAGAGTCTGGCTTCACCGTTATTTCTGAGACCCTTACAGACAGCAGTACAGGTGACTCGGAGACTGAGGCTATCACAGCAGCTGCTAACGATGCCAAGAAGCGTATGGAACGTTTCGTTCAGAATAACTTCAAGGTAGAGGCTACTATCAAGGCTCTTGACGAGGTTGACGCTAAGAAGGGCGTGAAGACCTGCTATGTTAGCATTGGTAGCGATATGGGCGTTGAGAAGGGCCAGATATTCGAAGTATTCGCTCAGATTCAGGTAGCTGGCGAGAATGTCGACCGCAAGATTGGTGAAGTAAAAGTGCTGGAAGTTGTTAGTGGCACAATGTCTCGCTGCTCTACAAAGGACGGTGGCCCTGCCATCAAGAATGCTTTCGAGAATCAGCAGAAGATTACCGTACGTAGCCGCGCTAAGAAGGATGTGTTAGGCGGCTTTGGCGGTCTGATTAAGTTGTAAGAATTACTTCTTAAGGACTTCTTTGATAAAGCGGGGTGTATAGCCCCGCTTACTTTTTGCTACTTGCTCGGGCGTTCCAGTAGCCAAAATCTGACCACCATTGCGGCCACCTTCAGGACCAATGTCGATAATCCAGTCGGCTTGTTTGATTACATCAAGATTGTGCTCAATGATGATAACCGTATTGCCACGGTCAACTAGTTGTTGAAGTACCTGCATCAGTATGCGGATGTCTTCAAAATGCAGACCGGTTGTTGGCTCATCAAGAATATACATGGTTTTACCTGTATCGCGCTTAGATAGCTCAGTAGCCAACTTGATGCGCTGACTCTCGCCACCAGAAAGGGTGGTAGACGGCTGACCCAACTTGATGTAGCCCAGACCAACATCCTGAATACTCTTGATTTTACGCAGAATCTCGGGCACGTTCTCGAAGAACTCTACAGCCTGATTGATAGTCATATCAAGTACGTCGGCTATCGACTTACCTTTGTAACGTACCTCGAGCGTCTCGCGGTTATAACGCTTGCCATGACAATCCTCGCAAGGCACCTGAATGTCGGGCAGGAAGTTCATTTCGATGGTTTTATAACCGTTTCCACCACATGTCTCGCATCGTCCACCTTTCACATTAAATGAGAAACGGCCAGGTTTATAACCACGGATTTTGGCCTCGGGCAGATTGACAAAGAGCGATCGGATATCAGAAAAGACACCTGTATAAGTAGCTGGATTAGAGCGTGGTGTTCGGCCGATGGGACTTTGGTCTACACTCACTACCTTATCTATATATTCCAACCCCTCAATAGCCTTGTAAGGCATGGGGCGCTTGAGCGAGCGGTAGAAGTGCTGCGAAAGAATGGGTTGCAGAGTCTCGTTGATGAGCGTTGATTTTCCTGAGCCGCTCACACCGGTTACTACAATCAACTTGCCAAGTGGGAACTCGGCATCGATATGCTTGAGGTTATTACCAGTACAGCCTTTAAGTATCAGGCTCTGGCCAGAGCCTGGTCGTCTTTTGCCAATTTCTATTTTCGTCATGCCGTTCAGGTACTGAGCGGTCAGGGTATCTGTCTTTAATAAATCGTCGGGCGTACCTTGAAACACTACTTCGCCGCCCTTACGTCCGGCACGCGGACCAATATCTACGATGTAGTCGGCATGGCGCATCATGTCTTCGTCGTGTTCAACTACGATGACTGTATTGCCAAGGTCGCGTAGTTCCTTCAGCGAACGGATAAGGCGTTCGTTATCGCGTTGATGCAGACCAATAGACGGCTCATCAAGAATGTAGAGTACGTTGACCAGTTGTGAACCAATCTGTGTAGCGAGTCGGATACGTTGACTCTCACCCCCCGACAATGAAGCCGATTGGCGATTGAGCGAGAGATAGTCGAGTCCTACCTCAAGCAGGAAATCCAAACGGGTCTTGATTTCCTTCAGAATTTCCTTAGCGATTTTGTATTCGTTCTCAGATAGGTCTCTAGCCTCTCCCTGCTCACCTTTTTCCTCTATCTCTGCAATCCACGCACGCAAATCGCTGAGATCCATTGTTGCGAGGTCGGCAATGTTGCGGCCGCCGAAGGTATATGATAATGCCTCGCGATTCAATCGCTGACCGTGACACTCCGGGCACTCGCATTCAGCCAGGAATTGGTCGGCCCACTTCTGTCCGGCGCTTGAATCGTCGTTGTCTATCACGTTGCGTAGGTACTTGATGATGCCATCGAACGAAACGAAATAGTCGCTTGATGTATGTACCAGATCTTTATCGATACGCACATCCTCAAGTGATCCATAGAGTAATTCGGTCATAGCATCGTCGGGTATTTCGCCGATAGGCGTGTTGAGGTTGCAGTCGAATTTTGCAAGAATGGCCTCAACCTGCCAGAAAATCATCTGATTCTTGTATTTGCCAAGTGGTACGATGCCGCCTTCGCGGATGGTGAGTTTCTTGTCGGGAATCACCTTGTCGAGGTCAATCTGATTGATTACGCCTAGGCCTTTACAATGCGGACATGCACCTTGAGGCGAATTGAACGAGAAGTTGTTAGGTGCCGGGTCGGAGTAGCTGATTCCTGTAGTGGGGCACATCAGTCGCTTGGAGAAGTGCTTAATCTGATTCGTATCCTGATCGAGAATCATAATCAGTCCATCGCCTTGTTTCATGGCAATAGAGATAGACTTTTTCAGACGTTCCTCATCGGGAGTATCGGGCACTTTCATGCGGTCGATCACTACTTCGATGTCGTGGTTTTTGTATCGATCCACCTTCATGCCTTGAACTATCTCCTGCATCTGTCCGTCAACACGGATATGCAGATATCCCTTGCGGCGCATACTCTCAAAGAGTTCGCGATAATGACCTTTACGACTACGAACTACAGGCGCCAGAATGTAAATCTTATGCCCAGCATAATCGTGGGTAATCATATCCAACACGCGCTCTTCAGTATAACGCACCATCTCCTCACCGGTGGCAAAACTATAGGCACGACCAGCGCGGGCAAAGAGCAATCGCATATAGTCGTAAATCTCGGTGGTGGTTCCTACTGTAGAACGGGGATTCTTGTTGGTTGTCTTCTGCTCGATACTGATGACGGGCGAAAGACCTGTTATCTTGTCGACATCAGGTCGCTCCATGCTGCCAAGAAAGTTGCGGGCATAAGCCGAAAACGTCTCAATATATCGGCGCTGACCTTCGGCAAAAATGGTGTCGAAAGCCAGCGACGATTTGCCGCTGCCACTTAATCCCGTTATCACGGTTAGTGAGTTGCGGGGAATCTCTACATCTATATTCTTAAGATTGTGTACGCGGGCTCCGTACACATTTATTTTATCGTCTTCTCTCTTCATTTTCTCACTATCTCAGTTTTCGCTCTGCGTAAATCCACGAAGCAGATTAACATCTTTACGGATATTATAAATGATGCCATCGGCACCGCGGGCCTTTACCACTACAAAGTAGACACCTTCTTTAACGGGCTTGCCGTTGTGGGTGCCGTCCCATCCCTCGGCAGGATTGGTCCAATCGTATAGCTTCTGGCCCCATCTATTATATATGTACGCGTGGAATTCCACAATACTCTGATATTCTTTTGCTTTATAAATGTCGTTATGTCCATCTTCATTTGGCGAGAATGCGTTAGGCATCAGGAGTTTGCTCTCGCTGATGGTTACGCAGATTCTTGATGAGTCGCGCTCTTCATTGCCGAGGTTGGCATAAAGAGTAATGTATGTTTTGCCCGCCTTGGTAAAGGTGTAATCGGTATTCTCCTCGTAGCGTACCATCA
Source organism: Xylanibacter ruminicola (assembly GCF_900142525.1). Taxonomy (GTDB): domain Bacteria; phylum Bacteroidota; class Bacteroidia; order Bacteroidales; family Bacteroidaceae; genus Prevotella; species Prevotella ruminicola_A. The sequence goes on from NZ_FRBD01000005.1 coordinate 107,310, forward strand.
TGTCCTTGCTCTCGCCTTCAATTCTGAAGTGCCATTCGTAAGTTGGATTCAAACCTTCCATATCTGTAGGGTTGGCACGGAACGATACACTGAGTGGAGCTTGACCGCCGAAATCACTTCTGGTCTCGGTTTCCACGCCATTGTCGTCAACATATATTGCTGATATCTCGACACTCTGTGCTGAAACCGAAATCGACGTCAACATCGCAAAAACAGTTAGTATTATCTGCCAAAATCTCATATTTTATTCATTTAAAGTGCAAAGTTACTAAATATTTCATAAAGATTCATCCCCAATTCACAATTATTTTGTACTTTTGTACGCGAAATGACTAAAATTTGAAAATATGACGCGAGTTTTAAGATATTTTTTGTTCTTTGCCGCTTTCTGGTTGTCAGTAAGTGTGGCTTTGGCCCAAGAGGCAGAACAGATACGCGGATTACATAAAGTAAAGAAGAAGGAGACCATCTTCGGCATATCTCGTATGTACGATATTACCATCGAACAGTTGATGAAAGCCAACCCAGAGATGAGTGCTCCTGATTATGAACTGAAGAAAGGGGCTGTGTTGAGAATTCCATTCCCCACACTTCAGACGGAAGCACCTGTGGCAAAACCAACCAATGAAGAAGATGTTGATGATGTACGCAAGCGTGCCATCAGATTGGGCGTGATGCTGCCTCTACACAATGTAAACGGTGACGGTAAACGCATGGTAGAGTACTATCGAGGCGTGCTGATGGCATGCGATAGCATTAAGAAATTAGGTATATCAGTAGATGTACATGCATGGAATGCTGCCGAAGATGGGGATATCAATAAGATTCTGAGTGATGAAAACGCTGCTAAATGTGATTTGATTATCGGTCCACTCTACTCAAAGCAGATGGATGCTATATCAGCTTTTGTTGAGAAACATAAGATTAAACTGCTGATTCCGTTCTCGATTAATGCACCACAACTGGCCGATAATAAGTATATTTATCAAGTGTACCAAAGTCGTACCTTCCAGGATGCTGCTACCATCGAACACTTTGTAAAGGGATTCAAGAACTATCACACAGTGATTATTGATTGCAACGATTCTACAAGTCAGAAGGGTAGCTTTACATCAGCTCTTCGCCGGCAGTTGGATCAGGAAAATATGGAGTGCTCGATAACTAATCTGAAGTCGGGTGAGAGTGATTTTTCGAAGGCCTTCAGTCGTACTAAGCCCAATGTGGTCATTCTGAATACCGGTCGTTCACCCGAACTGGGTATTGCTTTCTCGAAACTTAATGGACTCAAGGTTACCAATCCTGATTTGCTGATAAACATGTTTGGTTATACTGATTGGCTGATGTACACAAGTGCCCATTTGGAGAACTATTATAAGTTTAATACTTATATTCCATCGGTGTTCTATTATAATCCGCTATCGGCATCAACCAAACGCCTGCAGCAGAAGTTCCGCTGGAATTTTCATACCGATATGATGAATAGTCTGCCAAGATTTGCAATTACCGGCTTCGACCATGCTTATTTTTTCCTTACCGGATTGCATCGCGAAGGTAAGAATTTCTTAGGTGAGAAGAGTCATCCGGAATATGTACAGGTTCCATTGCAATTTGAACGTTACGGTAATGGTGGCTTGAGATGCCGTACACAATTATTTGTTCACTATACTCCCGACAATCGGGTTGAAACCATTAAGTTCTAAAAAATGAGGAATGTCAGGATGATGAAGCGCAAGTTTTTAGTTATTTCTTTTTTTCATTTTTTCATTGCAACGGCGGTTGCCCAGGTAGGAGAATACCGAAATGATTTGGCTATTGGCGTAAATGGTGGTTATGTGATGAGTAATGTGGCTTTTGTTACAAAGGTTCCTCAATCTCAGTTAGGTGGTATCACTGGTGGTATCACTGCCCGCTATACTTGTGAGAAGTATTTCAGTAGTATATGTGCTGTAACCGCCGAGCTTAATTATGCACAGATAGGTTGGAACGAAAGTATATTGGACAAAAATGACCAGCCGGTTCCACTTCATACTGATCCTACACAGAATCTGGCTTATAAGCGCAAAATGACTTATGTACAGGTTCCTCTGTTGGCTAGACTGGGGTGGGGACGTGAGCGCAATGGCTTTCAGGCGTTTATTCACCTTGGTCCACAAATCGGATTCTTTGTGAATGACAAGTCGGAGAGTAACTTTGATGTTCATCAGCCTGAGTTTAATCCTAGCAGCAGTACATATCAGTACGCCAATCTACGCTCGTCTCATGTTGTGGCTCAGGATACCATGGCAGTCGAGAATAAGTTCGACTATGGTATTGCGGTAGGCGCAGGTTTGGAGTTCAGCAATCGCCACTTTGGTCACTTTATGATAGAAGGTCGCTACTACTACGGACTAGGAAACATATACGGTAACACCAAGCGCGATTATTTCTCGCGTTCAAACTTTGGTAATATCGTTATTAAGTGTACCTATCTGTTTGATATCATCAGAACAAAGAATTCTAAAATCAAATAAATAATAAATTATGTTCGAAAATCAACCCAAAGGTTTATTTGCGTTGGCTTTGGCCAACACAGGTGAGCGATTCGGTTATTACACCATGCTCGCCGTATTTGCATTGTTTTTGAGAGCTAACTATGGTCTGGATGCCGGTTGGGCAGGCGAAATCTACAGCGATTTCCTGATGCTCGTTTACTTCCTGCCTATCGTAGGTGGATGGCTGGCTGACCGTTTCGGCTTCGGTCGTATGGTTACCATTGGTATCTTGATCATGTTTGCAGGTTACCTGCTGTTATCAATCCCTCTTGGCGGCGACACATTCGCACTGGTTGTGATGCTGGCAGCTCTTGTTCTGATTGGCTTCGGTACCGGACTTTTCAAGGGCAATCTGCAGGTTATGGTGGGCGATCTGTACAACGATCCTCAGTATGCTAACAAGCGCGATGCCGGTTTCTCACTGTTCTACATGGCTATCAACATCGGTGCTCTTTTTGCTCCTACAGCAGCTGTTCGCATCATGGAGTGGTCGCAGCAGAATCTGGGAACTAGCGTTAACGACAGCTACCACTTTGCTTTCGCTATCGCTTGTGCTTCACTGATTCTTTCTATCGCCATCTACTACGCCTTCCGTAGCACATTCCGTCATGTGGAAGGTGGCAAGGGTAAGGCCGATAAGGCTCAGGCTGCAAGCAATGAGCCGGAGCTGACCAAGGAGGAGACAACCCAGCGCGTTGTGGCTCTGTGTCTCGTGTTCGCTGTAGTTATCTTCTTCTGGATGGCTTTCCACCAGAATGGTCTGTCGCTCACTTACTTTGCTGATGAGTTTACTGCTAAGTCGGCTACAGGTGCTGACACTATGCCATTTGATGTGATTAACCTCGTGATGATTATTTTCATCGTTTATGCTGGTTTCTCACTCTTCCAGAGCAAGACACCAAAGGGTAAGGGTATTTCTGCTGCTATCATCATTGTAGCGCTCGGTATTCTGGGTTATAAGTATACTCAGGCTACTGGCGAGGTTGCTATCTCTGCTCCTATCTTCCAGCAGTTCAACCCATTCTATGTAGTCGCTCTTACTCCAGTATCTATGGCTATTTTCGCTTCACTGGCATCTAAGGGTAAGGAACCAACACCTCCACGTAAGATTGCTTATGGTATGTTGGTGGCTGCTTCGGCATTCATCGTGATGATGCTGGCTTCGCAGGGGCTGATGACGCCTAACGAGCAGAAGGCTGCTGGCGATGCTGCTACATTTGTTTCGCCTTACTGGCTCATCAGCACCTACCTCATCCTGACATTCGGTGAGCTGCTGCTTAGCCCAATGGGTATCTCGTTTGTTTCAAAAGTGGCTCCTCCAAAGTTGAAGGGTTTGATGATGGGTGGATGGTTCGTATCTACCGCTATCGGTAACAAGCTCGTAGGCGTTGGTGGTTACCTCTGGGGCGATATCCCCTTGACCGTAGTTTGGGGCGTGTTCATTGCAGTATGTGTTGTAGCTGCGCTGTTCATGTTCGCAATGATGAAACGTCTGGAAAAGGTTTGCTAAATGATACAGTTCATCCCATTCCTGGTACTAATAGTACTCATCACATGTTGCGTTGCCGTTTTTGGCAACGCAACTTTGGATGGTGCTAGTCAGGTATCGTTGTTAGTGGCTTCATCAGTAAGTGTCTTAGTAGGTCATTTCACTAAACGACTGGAATGGGAGAATCTGGAAAAAGAGATAACGGATAAGATAGCCAGTTGTACACCGGCTATCATTATCCTTTTGTTGATTGGAGCTATTGGCGGCACATGGATGGTGTCGGGTATTGTACCAACGATGATTTTTTATGGTATGCAGATTATCCGTCCTGAGGTATTTCTCGTTAGCAGTAGTGTGTTGTGTGCATTAGTTAGTTTGATGATTGGTTCATCGTGGACTACCGTTGCTACTATCGGTGTTGCTTTGATGGGTATCGGTAAGGCCCATGGCTTTGATGACGGCTGGATTGCTGGTTCTATCATCACTGGTGCTTATTTTGGGGATAAGTTGTCGCCCTTGAGCGATACTACTGTGCTGGCTTCGAGTGTGTCTGGAACGCCGTTGTTTACTCATATCCGCTATATGCTCTATACCACCGTGCCCACATTCTGCATCTCGCTCACTATTTTTCTGATTGCAGGTTTTACTATGAATGTTTCTGGTCATGGTAATGTGCATGAGTTTATGAAAGGTTTGCAGCATACATTCGTCATCTCGCCTTGGCTATTAATAGTGCCTGTACTGACGGGTGTGATGATTGCTCGTCGTTGGCCTTCGATGGTGGTGCTGTTTCTGGCCATTCTGTTAGCAGCTATCGTCGGACTGTTGGTGCAGCCAACGCTGGTTCATGCTATTTCTGGTTCAGGTGATTGGGGATTGCTAGCTTCGTATAAAGGCATGATGCATGTAGTTTATGGCAGTACACATATCGAAACTGGTGTACCAATGTTGAACGACCTGGTACAAACGAGTGGTATGGGTGGAATGATGCCTACTATCTGGCTGATCATCTGTGCCCAGACGTTTGGTGGTGCTTTGACGGCTACTGGTCAGTTGCAGGATTTGATGCGACAGGTATTGCGCTTTGCCAAGAGTACGGTTTCGTTGGTGGCATCTACCGTTGGTACATCGTTGTTCTGCAACGTAGCAACTGCCGATCAGTATCTGTCAATCATGTTGGCCAGCTCGATGTTCAAGGATGAATATATAAAGAGAGGTTACGAACCGCGTTTGTTAAGTAGAACTTGTGAGGATAGTGCTACAGTTACTTCGGTCTTGATTCCTTGGAATACCTGCGGTCTCACTCAGAGTACTGTTCTCGGTGTGGCTACGCTTACTTATCTTCCGTATTGTTTCTTCAACTTCCTCTCGCCGTTAACAAGTATTGTTGTTGCCGCTTTAGGTTGGAAAATCAAACGTAAATGCTCTTAAGTCTTTTACTCTCAGGGTTCTTCACGTTCGTTGAACTCAATTGCGAGAATCTGTTTGATTATCTTCATGACGAGGGTAAGCAGGATGTGGAGTATCTGCCAGAATCCACGCGTCATTGGACGAAGAAGCGCTATTGGCATAAACTGAATAATATTGCTCAGGAATTAATTTCATGTTCAGAAGATGGTATTCCCGATTTGATTGCCCTCTGCGAGGTCGAAAATGATTCGGTGATGCGCGACTTGACAAAAAGGTCATTACTCCGTCATGCAGGATATGAGTATCTGATGACGACATCGCCCGACCAGCGTGGCATCGATGTGGCTTTGCTTTATTCACCTTTCACTTTTGCACCTATCCGTAGTTATCCTATTAGGGTAGAACCAATAAAAGGTATGCGTGCTACCCGTGATATCCTTTATGTTTGTGGTGAGACTGTTTCGGGTGATACGCTACATGTGTTTGTGGTTCATCAGCCGAGTAAGTTTGGTGGTGAGAAATATTCACGTCCTTTCCGTCGGGTGGTGGCTGATAGGGTGTGCCAATCAATAGATTCGATTTGTTCCGTTTCCCAGAATCCCAAGCTATTGATAGCTGGCGATTTTAATGATGGTGCAGATGGCTATAGTTTGCTACCATATTATCAGCATGATTTGCAGAATATTACTAAAGATGCCAAAGGAGGTTATGGCGTTAGAGGTACTTATAAATATAAAGGCGAGTGGGAGAGTATAGACCATATTCTGGCAAGTCCTATTATATATAATAAGGTGTATTCAGCTGTTATTCATTCTCCATTATTTTTATTGGAAGATGATACGCAGTATGGTGGATACCGTCCTCGAAGAACATATAATGGTATGCGCTATCAGCCAGGCTATAGCGATCATCTACCGTTAATAGTAAGATTTACTTTTTGATGTTAGGCTGTTGTAGTCCGTAGTGTTTTTGTCGGTCTACAATCAGCATGGCGATAGCAGTCAGGGCTGCACCTAAGGCTGTGAAGCCGAATATCAGCATCGATGTGGTGTAACTTGGGTCGGTCTCATTGGCTCGTCCTACACACATTGGTATGATGGCTCGACCGAAGTTCTGGATAAAGAAAATCATGGAATAGGCAGTTCCCAAGCACTTTAGTGGTATAATCTTTGGTACACAAGGCCACAGAGCAGCAGGCGCCATAGAGTATCCTATGCTTAGAATAACCATCAGAGCAATGGCTATCGTGCTACTATGCATCGGCAATGAGAAGCCAAAGTGAACAGCAGTAAGCATCAATGCGCCTGTGATAACTAGGGTTACACCCTTACCATATCGGTCGTTTACAAATCCGAACAATGGCGTCATGAGTATTGTACCAAATGGAGCTATCGACGAAAAGAACCCTGCGATATCTGCGTCTACGCCATATTTCATCACCATTAGTTTGGTAGAGAACTTTAAGAATGGCGAAACGGCCGAATAGAATAAAACGCAGAAAAGCGTAATGAGCCAGAATCCAGGATTGCGAAGGGTGATACCTATATCCGCCAAACGGAATTCCTCGCTAGCTTCACTTGTTATGCTTGTAGTACTAGTATTGCTCGTCCTGCTAGTACCATCCAGCCTCTTATCCATCACACAGAATACAAGAAATGCCAGCAATCCGATAATGAGAAATGCCAGCGATACCAGCAGTGGCGTAGAAAGCTTGAAATGTCGTGCGATGGGGGCTGATATACTAAGAGCGGCTGCTGTTCCTAAACGTGCCATAGCCAACTGTATACCCATAGCCAAAGCAAGCTCGTGGCCTGTAAACCAACGTACCATAGCTTTCGACACGGTAATGCCGGTCATTTCATATCCCACACCGAATATAGCGAAACCTAGGCTGGCTCTTGCAACAGTTCCTGGCATATCGATGTCAAACAGAGGGATATGAATCATGTCGTACTCATGGGTGATGGCTACCAATTTTATCATGGTGCCAATGACCATTAGTGAGCAGGCCAGAACACCGGTAAAACGAATGCCCATCTTGTCGAGGATCAATCCCGAGAAGAAAAGCATCAGCAGGAATACATTGATAAAGCTTCCGGCACCCGAGAAGAAACCGTAGTCGGATGGAGTCCAACCTAGTCCGCCTTGACTGCGAGGCATCTCCAACAATGTCTCGAGTGGAGACATCACGTCATTAACGAAGTAGCCCATCATCATAGCCGTAGCTACGATGATGAGCACTGTCCATCTCGCAAAAGGAGATTCGTTAAGTCGATGTCGGATGACCTCTGACATATATTACTTCTTCTTCTTTACAGGGTCGCAGGTCAGTCCGCAGCCAAGCTTCTTGAATATCTTGCGATCAACCTCGCTCAGCATGACGGTGGTGTGTACCTGGCAGCCACGCAGTTTGGGCAACTGCTCCAGCGCCTTGCGACAGTTTTCGTCGTCGTTCGAGAGCACACTTAGTGCTACCAGAACCTCGTCGGTATGCAGGCGTGGGTTCTTACCTCCCAGATATTCAATCTTTGTTTTCTGAACTGGTTCGATGAGGCTCTGTGGAATCAGTTTTGCCTCATGGTCAATCTCTGCCAGATGCTTGGTGGCGTTCAGCAGAAGAGCTGCACTACAACCCAGCAGGGGTGATGATTTGGCGGTGATAATAGTACCATCCTCTAGTTCAATAGCTGCAGACTGAAGTCCTGTCTCCAGTTTCTTCTCGTAGGCAGCTGTTGTAACAGGTCGGAAGGCGGTAGTAATCTTGGCCTGATTAAAGAGCATACGTATCTTGTTGACCTCGCTCTCGTTGTCGGCACCATCAGCCATCTTGTTGGTAGCATCGTAGAATCGACGGATGATCTCATCCTTTGAAGCCTTACAGCAAACCTCATCATCGCTGATGCAGAAGCCGATCATATTAACACCCATATCTGTTGGCGACTTGTATGGATTCTCGCCATAGATACCTTCGAAGAGTGCATTCAGCACGGGGAAGATTTCGATATCGCGATTGTAGTTCACGGCGGTCTTATTGTAGGCCTCCAGATGGAATGGGTCAATCATGTTCACATCGTTAAGATCGGCAGTAGCTGCCTCGTAGGCGATGTTGACAGGATGCTTCAAGGGCAGATTCCAAACGGGGAAAGTCTCGAATTTAGCGTATCCGGCACGGATGCCACGCTTGTTCTCATTGTAAAGCTGCGACAAGCATGTTGCCATCTTACCTGAACCAGGGCCAGGAGCAGTAACGATAACCAGAGGACGTGAAGTCTCAACATAGTCGTTCTTACCGAAACCTTCGTCGCTGGCAATCAGCTCCACGTTGTGAGGATAGCCGTCGATGGGGTAGTGAACGTACGACTTGATGCCCTCGCGCTCCAAACGATGACGGAACTGGTCGGCAGCATGCTGTCCGTTGTAGTGAGTGATAACGACACTGCCCACCATGAAGTTGCGGCTCATAAATTCATCGCGCAGACGCAGTACGTCCTCATCGTATGTGATGCCGAGGTCGGCACGGACTTTGTTTTTTTCGATGTCCTCAGCATTGACAACTATCACGATTTCGATGCTGTCGCGCAACTGGCCCAGCATGCGAAGCTTTGAATCGGGCTTGAAACCAGGCAGAACTCTTGATGCATGGTGGTCGTCAAACAACTTTCCACCTAACTCCATATAGAGCTTTCCGTCGAACTGAGCAATACGCTCTTTAATATGCTCAGACTGAATCTTGAGATATTTCTCGTTATCGAATCCTATTTTCATATTACTCTGTGATGTTAGGAAGTTCGAGACCAATACCTTTTTTCTTATCTACAACCTTCAGCACGAAGCCCAGAATCAATGCTGCTACACCAAGTGATGCCAGCATAACCAGTGGTGCTGTGTAATCGAACTGAGTAGGATCGGTAACGCCGGGGTTTGTCTGGTCGAGTACCTTACCAATGAGCAGTGGGAACAGCCACAGACCGATGTTCTGAATCCAAAAAATCAGTGCGTAAGCTGAACCAATCACCTTAGCATCAACCAGCTTGGGCACTGATGGCCAGAGCGAAGCTGGAACCAGTGAGAACGATGCGCCAAGAACCAGAATGGTTGTGTAAGCGATGATGATACCACCAACGGCATTGTCCTTGAACATAGGCAGAACGAATGCGAAAGTAAGGTGACAAGCGATGAGCAGGATTGAACCCAGCACCAGCATTGAAGCAGCCTTGCCATGATGGTCAAGATAGCTACCAAGGATAGGAGTGATGAGTACAGCCAGCAGTGGGAATACAGCAAAGATACTCTCGGCCGACTGACGCATGTAACCCATATAACAATAGGTGATAAGTGCAACGATTGAAAGTCCCAACAAACCGAACTTCAGGTTAGCCTTCTTCTGGAAGTTTGAAGCGAAACCTGCAGCGGCAACCACCAGCATGATAACATACTGAACGATGGTTACATCAGGCTGAGCCCAGAATGAATCAGCATCTGGAGTGGTCAGTGTAAGGTTACACTGCAGCATGTTTACAGCATACTTCTGGAATGGGAAGATAGCAGAATAGTAGAGTACGCAGAGCAGAGCTACAATCCAGAAACCGCTATCTGTAAGAATCTTACCCAGGTCGCTAATCTTGAATGGATCGTCCTTCTCCTCAGCCTCACCAGTCTGTGCATCCAGCTTCTGGTCCATGAAGAAGTAAACGATAGTCATGATGAGTGCGATACACATCAGCACTACACCAAAGGCAACTGAACGACTAACGCTTACCTCGCCACCCAGACGGGCAAAGAAAGGCGAGAAGATCATACAGGTGGCAACACCTAGACGAGCTAGAGCCATCTCTGAACCCATAGCCAGAGCCATCTCGCGGCCCTTGAACCACTTAACGATTCCTCTTGAAACGGTGATACCAGCCATCTCGCAGCCACAACCGAAAATCATAAATCCGCAGGCTGCAAACTTTGCCGAAGCAGGCATGCCAGCATAGAATGGCGATACACCCAGCTCGTCGAATACGGGGATATAGTTCAGGTGATTGTTAAACCATGCCTCGAGTCCAGTTCCCATGAAACTTTCGCTAACGGCATACCACTTTACACAGGCTCCAACCAGCATAACGGCAGCTGAAAGAACTGCTGTGAAGCGAACGCCCATCTTGTCGAGGATGATACCTGCGAAGATGAGGAAGAACACGAATACGTTAAGGAATACCTCTGAACCCTGCATGGTACCGAATGCTGTTGAATCCCAACCACGGGTCTCCTGCATCAGGTCCTTGATAGGTGAGAGGATATCCATAAAGATGTAGGCACAGAACATAGCGAGTGCCAGAAGTAATAGCGCAGTCCAGCGCATGCCAGCGCTGTCGCGAAGAGTTTTCTGAATTGCTTGAGTCATTATTGTTTTTTTTTATTTCTTTCTCTTTAAATTATTCCCACGTTGGGAACATAATGTTCCCACACTGGGAATGAATTGTTCCCACACTGGGAATATTTTACTTCAACCAGCGATCCAACCAGTTAAAGAATGTACGTTGCCAAAGAACTCCGTTCTGTGGTTTCAATACCCAGTGATTCTCATCGGGGAAGATGAGCAACTCGGCAGGAATCCCCTTCATGCGGGCAGCATTAAATGCCGACATTCCCTGAGTAGCGTTGATACGATAATCCTTCTCGCCATGAATGCAGAGGATAGGAGTATCCCACTTCTCAACGAACTTATGTGGAGAGTTGTGATATGTCTTTTTGGCGTTAGGCAGCTGAGGACGGTGCCAGTAAGCCTCGTCGTACTCCCAGTTAGAGAACCAGTTCTCTTCAGTCTCTGTGTACATAGCAGCCAGATTGAAAGCACCATCGTGAGAGATGAATGCCTTGAAACGCTTGTCGTGGTGACCTGCGAGATAGTAAACAGAGAAACCACCGAACGATGCACCAACGGCACCCAGATGATCCTTGTCTACGTATGGCAGATTGTTGGCAGCATCGTCGATAGCCGACAGATAGTCGTCCATGCACTGACCGGTCCAGTCACCTGAAATCTCCTCGAGCCACTCGTGTCCGAATCCAGGCAAACCGCGACGGTTTGGTGCAACAACCACATATCCCTGAGATGCCATGATAAAGAAGTTCCAACGATAGCTCCAGAACTGTGAAACAGGACTCTGAGGACCACCCTCGCAGAACAGCAGGGTAGGATATTTCTTCGAAGCATCGAAGTTTGGTGGCAGGATAATCCAAGCCAACAACTCCTTACCATCGGTAGTCTTCACCCAGCGCTGCTGAACAGAAGGCTTAGCCAACTGATCGGTAATGTGCTTGTTCTCGAAAGTAAGCTGACTAACAGCTGTGTTAGCAGGCTTCTTGAAGTTTGGGGTTACAATATAAAGATCGGCAGGAGCGGTGATAGAGTGGCGCTCCATCAGCAGCTGCTTACCATTGTTCATCAGATGGATTGAACCAAAGTCGGCCCAAGCATTACCCTCCTGGCAACCAGAAGCAGACTGAGGTGTAACCATGGTGTTCATCTGTTTCAGCTCACCCTTCCAGTTAACAGCATAGAGGTTCTCTGTAGCGTGCCAAACACCAATGAAGTAGATCATCACATCCTTAGAATCGCTCCATACAAAGTCATCTACATTTGAGTCGAAACTCTCTGTAACGTATTTCTTCTCACCAGAAGCTAAGTTGTAGACACACAGACGGTTACGATCTGACTCGTAGCCATCGTGTTCCATCGAAGTCCAAGCTACATACTTGCCGTCTGGCGAGAACTTGGGGTTCTGATCGTAACCAACGTTGTTCTGGAGATTCTCCTTAGCGTTCACGCTCTGGTACTTCAGAGTCTTGGTGGGATCAACCTCAGGAGCCTTGTAATCAGCAGGCTTGCAGAGGTTCTTCGTCTCGCGCGTACCTATTATATATAAGTAGATATCAGAATCGGTTGAGATTGAGTAGGCCAAACCAGTCTTCTTTCTGCAGGTATAGGCAATAGATTTAGAATCAGGACTCCAGTCCAACTGCTCAATACCACCGAACGGCTCCATGGGGCACTCGAATGGCTCACCCTCCAGAATGTCGATACCATCTTTGATACCGTTCTCAGTCACGTCAGCAACAAAAGGATGCTGGATGCTCTCTACATAGTGGTCCCAGTGGCGATACATCAAATCGGTTACCAGTCGACCTGTTGCTTTAGGCAGGTCATCAGGATTCTTCTTGATAATCTCATTGAATTCAAGAGAGTGGAGTAGGATTACTCTCTTGCCATCGGGCGAGAACTTATATCCCTCGATATCCTTCGAGGTCTTTGAAATCTGCTTGCGGTCAGAACCGTCAGCATTCATGGTCCACAACTGACCACCTGAAAGGAATGCAATCTTACCCTGATACCAAGTAGGATCAGTCTCACTCTTTGTGCCTGTAGTCAGAGTGGTGTTGCCTGTACCATCAGCATTGATGATAGCAATCTTCTGCTGACTCTTATTGGCTTTCACACTATAGTAACCAATCTGGTAAACAATCTGCTTGCCATCGGCCGAAGCCTCAGCAGCTCCAATGCGTCCCATGGCCCAAAGAGCCTCAGGGGTCATCAAGTTGCTACTCAGTTTGATGTTCTGCTTACCTATTTTCACGTTCTCTTGCGCATTAACTAGTGATACTAGATTGGCTAGTAATATTAGAATAACTAAACTTTTCTTCATACAGTTTATCTTTTTTGTTGGTTCATTCTTTGTTTCTGAAGCTCCTCAGCCTGCTTCTGCATGGCCTCCAGACGGGCAGCAAGACCAGATGTCTTCTTCTGAGGGTTGTTCTTGTTCTCTTTGTACTTTGCCTCAAGTATAGCCAGCAACTTCTCGTCGTTGGTAGTCTTACGGAGTGTCCACATAATGGCAGCCGAGAAGAATAATGAGATAAAGTAGTAGAAGTTTAGACCTGATGAGTAGTCATTGAACATGAAGAAGAACATTACTGGCATCAGATACATCATCCACTGCATCATCTTCATCTGCTCAGCCTGCTGACCAACCATCTGGTCTCTCTGTTGGCGCATAGTCATATATGAATAGAGAACGTTCGATACACAGAACAGGATACATGTCAGCGACAAGTGATCTCCGATACCCCAGATGTTGGTGCCCCATTCGATGATTGGGTCGTAGGTCGAGAGGTCGCTGATCCAAAGGAACGACTCGCGACGCAGCTGGATAGCATTAGGTACGAAGAAGAACATAGCCATCCAGATTGGGAACTGAATCAGCATGGGCAGACAGCCTCCAAGTGGCGATACGCCATATTGAGAATATAGCTGCATCATAGCCTGCTGTTTCTTCATCTGGTCCTCTGGCTTGTCGTATTGCTTGGTAGCCTCGTCGAGTTTTGGCTTCAACACGCGCATCTTAGCACTCGACATATAACTTTTCTTCACCATTGGGAAGGTAAGAACCTTCAGCAACAGGGTGATCAGAATCAGTACGATACCCATTGAGAAGCCCCATGAGGTCAACCAGTCGAATACGTAGATGGTGAACCAACGGTTAATCCAGCGAACCAGCCACCAACCGAGGTTTACCAGCTGCTCAAGGTCCAGATCTTTGCCGAATGTGCTCTGCTGTTCAACTTCCTTAATCAGTCGGAAGTCGTTAGGACCAATATACATTTCGAACTCCGAAGCCTTGGCTCCTGTTGGATCGAAAGCTGTCTTCAGTTTGGCGTTAAACTGCTTCAAGTAGCCAGAACCCTTCTGTTGAGGCACACTTGTAAGCAGTGAATTAGCTGCGAAATCATCCTTAGCAATCAGAGCTGCTGAGAAGAACTGGTTCTTAAAGGCAACCCATTCCAGTTGCTCGTCAATCTTTTCATCTATCTTCTCTGAAGTCTCGTTCAGATAGTCTGTGCCACCATCCTTTTCCTTATAGGTAACTGATGTGTAGCGGTTCTCAAACGTAAAACCCTTCTCCTGCTGACGGCAAAGGTCGTTCCACTCTAGGCTCATCTCCTGATAGTTAGGAGCAAACATACCCTGCAATCCGTTTGCCTTCAGGTTGAAGTGCAACATATAGTCCTTACCCAGAACGTAGTTGAACTCGATGCTACCGCCGTTGCCTGCCTGAGCAGTCATGGTGAGGGTAGAGTCTGTAACGTTCGATGGGGTGAAGAACAGGTCTTTGGTGATAATGTTCTCCGACTTTCCTGCCAACATGAAGTTCATCTGCTGGGTCTTCTCGTCGAAGAGCGTTACGTCCATACCATCTTCCAGATTCTCAAAACCTTTGATAACGGCTTTAGCCAGTGTGCCGCCTTTTGTGTTGAATGTCAGTTCAACCTTGTTGTTTTTCAGAACAACAGACTCGTTTTTACCGTTAAGTGCTGCATAGAATGCAGCTGTTGTGTCACCCTGAGCAGCTGCTTCAGCCTGTGCTTTACGTGCAGCCTCTTCTGCTTTCTGTTTCTTGGCGGCATTCTGTTGCACGGCTGTTGCAATGCTGTCTTGTTTTCTTGCGGCCTCTATTTCCTCCTGCGAAGGCTGATTATACCAACTGAAGCCGATAAGCACCAGCGCAATGAGGGCGAAGCCGATAATAGTGTCTTTATTCATTTCTATTTTGCTTTTTTATTAATGTACGCGTAAATCAAGGTGCAAAATTACGAAAAAAATACGAAATGAATGCAATCTATTGGCAAAAAATTGTATCTTTGCAGCAGATATGAGAAAAGTAGCATTATTATTTGCAGTATTTGGGGTGCTAAGCGCTTCTGCTGCCGAACCGAAAGATACGTTAGACGGACGTTTTTTTCGTCTGTTTGCTCCTATGACTTTTTATCATAACATTGCAAACAAGTCATTGTCAATCGAGGCTGATAAAACAGATAATGATCCCGTTGCTGATGCTATTGATGCAGCCTTGATGCATATTTATCTGAATCGCCCGGATTTGGTGAATTCTACTGAGACTGAGTTACAGGAAACCGGTAATGTGCGCAGAGACGTTGAGAAGCCCATTAAAAATCAGGTTAAACTGGTTGAAAAGGTCGAAGGTCCAGTTATTGATACTCCAGATGATGTTCCTACAGCAATTTTGATTCAGAAACCTGATTTCTGGACCAAAAAGGGCGATGGCTACTTGCAGTTCATGCAGAACTACGTAAGTGGCAACTGGTATAAAGGTGGTGAAAGCAACTATTCGATGGTGGGTGCGCTTACTTTAGAGGCCAATTATGATAACAAGAACAAATGGAAGTGGGATAATAAGTTGGAGTTGAAACTAGGATTCATGCATACACGTACCGACTCGGTTCATAAGTTCAAGTCTAACGAAGACCTGATTCGTTTCACTAGTAAGGTTGGTCTTCAGGCAGCCAAGAACTGGTACTATACCTTGCAGGTTTTGGCATACACTCAGTTTACGCGAGGTTTGAAGGCAAACGATCTTAATATCTATTCAGACTTTATGTCTCCATTCAACTTGAACCTTGGTCTCGGTATGGATTATAAGGTGGCTTCAAAGAATAAGAGGCTTACTGGTACCGTCAACCTTTCTCCTTTGGCTGTCAACTACCGTTATGTTGATCGTTTGGCGCTTTCTACCAGTTATGGTTTGGAAGAAGGTAAACACTCGTTAATCGATTTCGGTTCGCAGGTAACTGCCGATGTTACATGGAAGATTAATGATGTTGTATCTTGGAAATCTCGCCTCTATGCGTTTACATCATATAAGCGTACAGAGATTGAGTGGGAAAATACTTTCTCTCTTCGTGTGTCAAAGTATATCTCAGCCAATCTGTTCCTCTTCCCTCGTTTCGACGATACAGGCTCGAAGGATGATGATCTAGGATATCTGCAGTTTAAGGAGTATAGCTCTATCGGATTTAGTTATGCCTTCTGAAATATAAAAAGCCCGCTCTATAAAAGCGGGCTTATTTTTTTACTGAGCTTCAGTCATATCTCCCTCTATGTAGAGGCGGGTCATTTCTACTACTCCGTTTGTTCGGATAGTGATCGACTTCTTGAAGTGACCGGGGAACTTTCCAGCTCCGTTGTATGTTACTTTAATCTCGCCCTTCTCGCCTGGCTGTATTGGGGTCTTGGTGTACTCAGGTACTGTGCAGCCGCAACTGGCCACTGCCTGATTGATAACCAATGGCTGCTCGCCTACGTTGGTATAGGTAAAGGTGTAAGTAACAATAGGGCTCTTCTCCGAGAATGTTCCGAAGTTGTGAGTCAACTTGTCGAACTTGATTTCTGCAGGTTTCTGGGCCAGTGCAGTTGTCAGTCCGCACACAATCATAAATGCTATAAATGCAATTTTCTTCATCTTTTTAGACGTTTAAATGATAATTCAGTGCAAAGATATATAAAAAATAAGAATTAAGAATTAAGAATTAAGAATTATATTTGTCTATTATCATTTTTTTATGTAATTTTGCACCTTAAATGAATAAATAGCAATTAAATATGTACAGAAGTAAGACTTGTGGTGAGCTTAGGCTCCAAGATGCAGGCAGTGTTGTAACACTGGCCGGATGGGTACAGCGAAGTCGTAAGATGGGAGGCATGACCTTCGTTGATCTTCGCGATCGTTATGGTTTGACTCAGCTTGTATTCAATGAGGCTGACGATGCTGAACTCTGTGAACGTGCTAACAAACTTGGCCGCGAATTCTGTATTCAGATTAAAGGTGAGGTAAGCGAGCGCCAGAGTAAGAATCCCAAGATGCCTACTGGTGATATTGAGATTTTGGTTAAGGAATTGAATGTATTGAGCGAGAGTCTCACACCTCCGTTCACTATCGAGGATAATACCGATGGTGGTGACGATATCCGTATGAAGTATCGTTATCTCGATCTTCGTCGTGCTGCTGTTCGTAAGAATCTCGAGCTGCGTCACCGCATGACCATCCTGATTCGTAATTTCCTTGATAGTAAGGAATTTATCGAAGTCGAGACACCTATTCTGATTGGTTCTACTCCTGAGGGAGCTCGCGACTTTGTGGTTCCTTCACGTATGAATCCTGGTCAGTTCTATGCGTTGCCACAGTCTCCTCAGACTTTGAAGCAACTCCTGATGGTATCAGGTTTCGACCGTTACTTCCAGATTGCCAAGTGTTTCCGTGATGAAGACTTGCGTGCCGACCGTCAGCCTGAGTTTACTCAGATCGACTGCGAGATGTCGTTTGTTGATCAGGAGGATGTACTCCAACTCTTCGAGGATATGGCCCGTCACCTGTTCAAGGAGGTTCGTGGCGTAGAGCTTCCTCCCCTTCAGCGTATGACATGGCATGAGGCTATGCGTCGTTTCGGTTCTGATAAACCCGATCTCCGTTTTGGTATGGAGTTTGTTGAACTCATGGATC
The DNA here is from genome assembly GCF_900142525.1 of Xylanibacter ruminicola. Taxonomy (GTDB): domain Bacteria; phylum Bacteroidota; class Bacteroidia; order Bacteroidales; family Bacteroidaceae; genus Prevotella; species Prevotella ruminicola_A. The sequence goes on from NZ_FRBD01000005.1 coordinate 125,081, forward strand.
AGCTCAAGGGTACTGGTACTTTCCCTGTATTCAATGATGCCAACTATATCGGTGGTATCTGTGTGCCTGGTTGCGCTAACTATTCTCGTAAGCAGCTCGACGAGCTCACCGAGTTCGTGAAGCGTCCTCAGGTTGGTGCCAAGGGGCTTGTATATGTTAAGTTCAACGAGGATGGAACTGTTAAGTCATCTATCGATAAGTTCTACGAGCCAGAGGTTTGGGCTAAGGTTAAGGAGGCATGTGGTGCCAAGGATGGCGACCTCGTACTGATTCTCAGTGGCGATAATGCCAACAAGACTCGCGTTCAGCTTTGCACACTTCGTCTTGAGATGGGTGATCGTCTCGGACTTCGCGATAAGGACAATTTCGTTTGTCTGTGGATTGTCGACTTCCCACTCTTTGAGTGGAGTGATGAGGAGCAGCGCCTCATGGCTACCCACCATCCATTCACAATGCCTAACCCCGACGATATTCCATTGCTTGATACCGATCCAGCTAAGGTTCGTGCCGTAGCTTACGACTTTGTCTGCAATGGTGTTGAGGTTGGTGGCGGTTCACTCCGTATCCACGATGGTAAACTTCAGGAGAAGATGTTCCAGATTCTGGGCTTCACCCCTGAGCGCGCTATGGCTCAGTTCGGATTCTTGATCAATGCGTTTAAGTATGGAGCACCTCCTCATGCCGGTCTTGCCTTTGGTCTTGATCGCTTTGTAAGTCTGATGGCTGGTCTTGATAGCATTCGCGATTGCATCGCATTCCCAAAGAACAATAGCGGTCGTGATGTGATGCTTGATGCTCCAGGCGAGTTAGACCCCAAACAGCTGGATGAGCTTCAGTTGCGCCTTGATATTCGTCAAGAATAGTTTAAATTCTGCTAAAATTGCCTAATTATCAGCGAGTTATCTAAAAAAATAGCGGTATTTTTGCAAACGAAAATTAAAATCAAGAAGTAAAACTTCAATATAGTATTAATTTTTTAGAACTATGGCAGAAAAGAAAGCAACAGCTAAAAAGGCTACTGAGACAAAGGCAGCCGCAGCTAAAAAGACTACAACCGTGAAGAAGGCCGCTGCTCCTAAGGCAGCCGCAAAGGCAGTTCTTGCAATCAATGCAGAGAATGTAGGTTTCAAGGCAGGTGATGTATATCAGGCACTTGCAGCAGCAGGTAAGGCTCTTACCGTTAAGGAGATAGCTAAGGCAGCTAAGATTTCAGAGGAGGAGACTCTTCTCGGTCTGGGTTGGCTCTTTAAAGAGGGTAAGCTCGCTAATGATGGTGAAAAAGTTACTTTGGCATAAGCCATTTAACGAATCATAGAAAAAAGGTCGGTAATCGCTTTTACCGGCCTTTTTTTAAGCATAGAATGACGTACGATCAGCAGATATTAAGTATCCTTACAAGTGTAGGCGACAAGGGCATCAGCGTAATGCAGGTGTCCAAGCATGTCTATAACATGAATCTTAGTTTTTTCTATACGCCCGACTTCAATGAGATTCGTGCATACGTTCAGCAATATCTGCTCAAGAATTCTAAGTTGCCACAGTCCTTAATCGAATCTACGGGTCGTCGCGGGTATTACCGTTTGAATACCAAGAATAATGCCGATGCCCGTCAGCTGATGTTAGAGTTCGGCAGTTCCTTATAAACGGTCTCGTATAGTTTTAGCAGCTGTTCTGCAGTTTTACGCCACGAGAACAGGTTCGATCTTTTCAATCCTATCTCTTTCTGAGTATGATAGTACTCTTCGTCTGTTTCCAGCCGAAGCATTTTCTCTGTTATCTCCTCAGGGTTCTCTGGATTGATGAGGATGGCTTCGTTTCCACCAATCTCTGGCATCGACGATGTGTTAGAAGTAATAACAGGAGTTCCGCATGCCATTGCTTCGAGCAGAGGAATGCCAAAGCTTTCTCGTAGTGATGTATATAGAAAGGCAAAGGCACTGTTATATATATATGGTAAGTCGCTGTTTACTATATATCCTGGCATCACTATCTTTTCGCGGATGTTCTCTATGTGATTCCTTTCTATAATACCTTCAAGATATGTCTTATCTAAATCTGCCATTAATAGTTTTCGCTTAATGGTAGACTGTTCCAGATATCTTGAATATGCGATAAGTGTTCTTTCTGTATTCTTTTTTGGGTCGGTGTTACCGAGAAAGAAGAAGTACCCCGGTTTCTCTATGTACGATTGGTAGATGTCAGCCACATCTCTTAACGGCTTAAACCATTCGTTGTAGCCGTTATATATCATTGCCATCCTCTTTTCGGGGATGTTCAGTTTCTGTATGATGTTCTGCTTTTCAAAGTTCGATACTGTGATGATGCGTAAGCATCTCTCCAGGATCTTTGGAACCACTTTTCGTCTGTATAGCCATCCCATGTTCTGGTATAGCGACTTGTTGTTTTTATCTCTAGGCTCCAGGAATATGATGTCGTGCAGTGTAAGCACCAGCGGTATCTTGCAGAATATCGGCGCTGTGTTACTGGTACAATGTAGCATATCCAGATTGTATTTCTTGGCAGCTCGGGGCAGGGTAATCTGTTCCCATACGGGATAGAAACTCTCACCGATCACAATAATATGTACGTTCTCAGTATCCTTCAGGCATCTGTCAACACCAGGCGCCACAAACACAAAATACTCGTTCTTATGGTCTATCTTCTGTAGTTCTATGATCTCTTGTAGAACCACATAATCCATTCCGTGTTTGTTTCGGCGGAACACGCGTTGAGCTTCGATGCCAATTCTCATATCTGTTTCATCACTTTTGCCGGAACACCTGCTACAAGCGAGTGGGGCGGAACGTCCTTTGTTACTACAGCTCCTGCTGCTACCACACAATGCTCCCCAATTGTCACTCCAGGCAGAATCACAGCGTTAGCCCCTATCCATACGTCATCTTCTATTGTAACTGGATTCGTGCTCACACCTTGTTCATCTATCCGTTTGTTGGTATCATCAAAGTTGTGGTTCAGTGCAGTAACGGTGATACTTTGGGCCAGGTTCACATGGCTGCCAATATCCACAGGCCCGATAATCGTGTTATGCAGCCCTATTCTGGTATGGTCGCCAATGATAACATCGCCCACCGCATTGTTGATGCATGCAAATGATTCTACCACCGAGTAGTCTCCAAGACTGAAGATTCGATAGGGTGGAGTGTCCATTCTTGCTGAATGGTGTATTACCGAGTGCTTCCCTCTGTGCTGATATAATGGGGCCAATAGTCTTATGAACCACCGTGGCCTAGTCTCCACCTGATTCATAATCACCCAGTCTATGAATTTTTTCAGTTTGGGATTATGCTTAAACTTTTCTCTTACGCTCTCGTTGTCCATCGCTTTCAATCAGTGTTTTCCATTGTTCCGCTATCACACTCACGTTGAAACGCTGTGCCAACATCATAGCTTCTTCCGATTTAGGCTGCCAATCCATATATGTAGCATCTTCCAGTTTCTTAGCCAGTTCGTCTACATCGCCATTCTTAAAGTAAATACCAAAATCGCCAAGTATCTCCTTGCTCGATGGCAGGTCTGATGAAATCACGGGCAGTCCATGTGCCATGGCCTGTACCAGCACCAGTCCGAAGTCTTTCCATCTTGAACTTGACACATAGATACTTGCTTGTGAGTAGAACTGTTGTATGTTCTCTGTATATGCATGTATCTTTACCCTTCTTGTCAGATACCTGTTTTCAATCATCTTGTTCAGGGCGTCCTTTTCTGGTCCGTCACCTACAATATCCAGGTACCAATCCTGATTATGCTGTGCAAACTTGTCAAACGCCTTTATCAGCAGATCAAATCCCTTATGATTAGGAGTCAGTCTGCCCACTGCCAGGAAACGTCTGTTCTTTGCACTTGCCGGCTCACCAGGCTTGATGGTCAATGGGTTGGGTATCACAAATGGCGAGAATCCATATGCATGGTAGTACATCTCCGAATCCTGCAGATATAGCAACACTGTTTCATCCAGCTTCTGTAGCTGTCTGCCGTAGTGATACTTCAGTTCTGTTCCTAAGTAAGGCGAACCCTCTCTCAGGAATGCGTTGAACGAGTTATATATCCAACCGATGGCTTTCACGCCACCCAGATCTCTTTTAATTGTAGCCAATCGCATCGATAGATATGAGTTCACAGCAATGATGGCATTATAGTTTCCTTCTTTCAGTACCTTAACCACTGCTTCGCGTCTTTCCCTTGGGAATGAGCTGTGAGCATACATGTCAGAAGTCCAAGCAGTTTTGGGTAGTATGTTTTTATACAGATAATCATACACATGATACGATATGCGCTTCCAACCTTCCAATTTCGGAAAGTGACTAAACACAAACTTAATAGGGTATTTCTCAAGGTTATACATCGCCAAGTCTTCTTGCTGAGGATCTTCTAATGTTACGATGGTCACATCATAATATTTAGTCAGTTCCTCGGCTATTACAGCAGTTACTCTCTGCATGCCGCCCGACTTGAAAATGCTATCTGCAATAAAACATATCTTCTTCATACGTTCATGAATTAGCCAATTAACGCTGACAAAAGTACAAAATATTTTGGATTATTCCAAATTTTATGCATTATTTCTCAAAAAATGGTATTATTCTATCAGCTCTTTCCACTGTTCAATGATATTTTTAATATCAAAACGTTGCGCAATATTGAGTGCTTCCTTCGATTTTGCTTGCCAGTCAATGTGAGTCGCCTCCTCCAACTTCTGTGCCAGTTCTTCGATGTTTCCATTCTCGAAATACATTCCAAAATCACCCATTATTTCCTTGCTTGTAGGCAAATCAGATGATATAATAGGCAAACCGTGAGCCATAGCTTCAACGAGTACGAGTCCGAAACCTTCCCATCTTGAACTTAATACGTATACCTGTGCATTCGAATAGAATGATTGTACATTATTTGTAAACGGATGAATAGTAATCCGTTCCTCCATATCGTGTTCTTTAATTAATTCCCGATAGAGTTTTTCTTCTGGCCCCTCTCCAACAATGTCAAGATTCCAGTCTTTATTATTCTTCGCAAATCTGCTGAATGCTTTTATGAGTAGGTCAAACCCTTTGTGCTTATGAGAGAAACGTCCTACAGCCAAGAATCTCTTTGATGTACCTGATGAAGCCTCTGCAGGTTTTAATGTCAGCGGATTATAAATGACTGTAGGCTTGAACTTTGGATCATAGTCATGATAATTATTAGCATCATGGTTGCACAGTAGTACAACATCTTCCAATTTCCTGAATTGATATATGTAATGTCTGCGTCTTTTGTCTCCAATAAAATAATGTGAGTCTTCTCCGAATAGTGCCTCGTACGAGTTATGCAACCATCCTATGCATTTCGTTCTATGCAGATGTTTCTTTATTGTTGCTAATCTTGCAGCCAATGGTGCGTGAACCCCAATAATTACATCATACTGCCCTTGTTTTAACTCGGCCAATAGAGCTTTTCGCAACTCTGAGGGATATGAACTATGTGCATACAGGTCAGAACACCATTTGCATTGCGGTTGCAATTTTAGATATAATCCACTATACGCTTTGCATAGATGACGTTTCAGTTTGCTAATCTTCGGATAACTAAAGAACCGATAAGTGATATTCGCTTCTTTAAGGTTATAAAGAGAAGTATCCTGTAGTTCCGGTTTATCAAAAGTAACAATACTTACATCATTATCTTTTGCCAATTCCTTGGCAATTACAGCAGTCACTCTTTGCACACCACCGATACTGAAAATGCTATCAACAACAAAGCATATTCTCTTCATAAGACTATAAATAGTATTATTACGTTGACAAAAGTACAAATAATTTTGGATTATTCCAAATTTTATCATATATTTGCAGCAAAAAGATTCATCAAATGGCAAAAGAATACGATTATCTAATAGTAGGAGCAGGTATTTATGGTGCAACCTTTGCATGTATAGCTCATCTTCGAGGCAAACGCTGTTTGGTAATAGATAAACGTAATCATCTTGGCGGTAATATCTATTGCGAGAACATTGAGGGCATAAATGTGCACAAATATGGAGCTCATATTTTCCATACTTCAAATAAAAAGGTTTGGGATTTTGCCAACTCCATTGTTGAGTTTAATCGTTATACTAATTCCCCTATTGCCAACTATAAAGGTAAGCAGTATAACCTACCTTTCAATATGAATACCTTCTATCAGATGTGGGGTGTTCTTACACCTGCTGAGGCCCAAGCGAAGATAGAAGAACAACGCCAGGAAGCATTAGAAAAGATGAAAGCAGATGGCGTTACAGAACCTCGAAATCTTGAAGAACAGGCACAGTTGCTGATTGGTAAGGATATCTATGAGATTCTTATTAAGGGCTATACAGAGAAACAATGGGGTCGCAAATGCAGTGAACTCCCTGCATTTATTATTAAGCGTCTACCTGTGCGTTTCGTTCATGACAATAATTATTTTAACGATCGCTTTCAAGGTATACCTATAGGAGGATTCAATAAACTTATTGATGGCCTTCTTGATGGTGTTGAGGTGAAGCTTAATACGGATTTCTTTGACAATCGCAAGCATTTGGAACAGATTGCTGATAAGGTGTTGTATACCGGAAAACTTGATGAATACTTCGACTATAGATTAGGTAAACTTGAATATCGCACAGTTCGTTTCGAAGAAGAAGTCCTTGACATGCCTAACTATCAAGGTAATGCCGTTATGAACTTTACTGATGCAGAGGTGCCATATACCCGTATCATCGAGCATAAACACTTTGAGATGTTTGGAGATGATGTTTATAAATGTCCCAAAACAGTTATCTCTCGCGAGTATTCGACCGAGTGGAAAGACGGCATGGAGCCATACTACAGTGTAAACGATGATAAGAATATGTCTCTTTATCTGGAATACAAAGAATTGGCTGATCAAATTCCCAATTTGCTCCTTGGTGGTCATTTGGCCGAATATAAGTATTATGACATGGCGCCAATTATGGAGAAAGTCATTGGCTTAGCACCTCTTCTATAACGTGTCCCATTTGATGCTTCCACGATAATTCTTTAATAGATTCCCTAATCTGTTGGGGATTCATAGAGTTCTTATTGTAGAAATCAATAATGTCTTGTATGTTTGCTGGGCTTTCGTCAGCAGGAACTTTCAAAACATATGGTTTAGTGTCAAAATCACTATCCGTTTCGGAATATGTAAACGGTATTCCCCTTGCAGCGTATTCTCTATTTTTTAAAGTCTTAATTATATCTATTCCAACTCGATGTCTGCCAAGACTGCCTATGCCAAAATCGCATTTGTCGAAAAGGTCGTCAAGTTCTTCCCCGTGCTTTTTTCCATATAGAATCACATAATCTTCCATATGGTTATCTATGACTATCTTCTTAAATTCTGTCTCAATTTCTGCTGAGAAGAAATAACCAACAACGTGGAATCTTACTATATAATTCTGTGGTTTGGAATAGTAATCTGCAAGTCCTCTTACTAACCGGTCAAATCCATGCCATCTATGTATCTCAGCAACTCCTATTAGATTAAGTTCTTTTGATGTATCATTGATAGTTGTCTTCATTTTTACACTATCAAAATCAATTCCATTTGATATTCTGATTGTTCTTTGTCCGAAAATTTGTTCATAATCAGAAAAAGTAACTATGGCGTCTAATTGTTTTGCGAGTTGGTTTCGAAATACTTTGTCTTGGATTATTTGTATGCTTATGCCCTGAGCTTCATATTCTGAATCATATGGATATGTTGGTATTTCCATAACAACCTTTGCTCCGGACTCTTTCATTTGCTTTACCATCCTAATAGTAAATGGATTCGCATTGTGATTTGAACGAATATATACAAAATCAATATGGTTGTTCTTTACATATTTTGAAACAGTAGAGAACTCCGTTCTTTTAAGAATTTTACTTAAAAAGCTATTCCCGTAGTCAGCAATTATTTTTCCATCAATAATCCTTTTTTTTGTTTCTTCTTCGTCCATGTAACATAAGTGAACCTCATTTCCACATTGTTTTAGGGCATTTACTTGGTATGATATCTTTTTGCTGATACCATTATTTGGGTCAAACCCATGGAATATTAGAAACAGAACCTTTGTCATTATCTTTTTTCAAAATCTTCGGCTAAGTTAGTCATATTTTAAATAATAGCCAAATTTATATCTACTTTTTTGTGTTTTTCACTTTAAATTTGTATTTTTGCATCGAAAAAGAATAGAAATCTTAGATGAGAGATGATAAATACAAGATAGTTTATTGTACACCTGCATTATATTCTGCAGGAGGAACTGAACGTGTGGTCTCTGTTAAAGCTAATTATTTTGCAGATGTCTTAGGTTATGATGTTACGGTCATTGTTACAGAAGGTAAAAATGGTAATTCTTTTTTCCCTCTTTCTGATAAAGTTAAAGTTATTAACTTAGGACTTAATTTTGAAGAACTATGGAATATTTCATTTTTTAGAAAGACTCTTTTATATCTGCATAAGCAGAGGAAATATAGGAAGTTGTTGACTAAGGAGTTGATGAGTATTCGCTCAGATATAACAATAACAACTTTACGTAGGGAAATTAATTTTATTAATTCTATTAATGACGGAAGTAAGAAAATAGGTGAACAGCATTTAAGCCGAACAAATTATAGAAAGATTGATAGCCGTTTCTCAAAATACTACGAAAAGATATTCTTTTGGTGGTGGAAAGATCGTGTTGTGTCTAATCTTTTAAAACTTGATAAACTTATCGTTTTGACAAACGATGCTGTTGCAGAATGGCCTGAACTCACAAATATAAGAATGATTCCTGATCCGTTATCGATAAAGGTTAATGGCTCTAGTTCATTAACTTCAAAAAGGGTTATTACAATAGGGAGGTATTCTTATGAAAAAGGATATGATATTCTGTTAAGAATTTGGTCTGTAGTAGAGAAAAAAAGTACAGACTGGCAGCTTGATGTTTTCGCTATGGGGGATCCAACTCCATATGTAAAAATGATGGACGATTTGTCGATTGATAAAAAACGCTGTCATCTTCATAGTAGTGTTGTAGATGTAGAAGAAGAATACTTAAAAAGCTCAATTCTGGTTCAACCTTCTAGGACAGAAGGATTCGGATTGGTAATAGTCGAAGCTATGGCATGTGGCTTGCCTGTTATATCTTTTGATTGCGAAAATGGGCCTCGATCTATTGTTACTAATGGTGAAGAAGGTTTCTTGATTCCAACATTTGATATAGAATTATTTTCAAGTCGCCTAGTTCAACTGATGAATGATGTGGATTTGCGTAAGAATATGGGCGCTAAGGGACGTAAGAAATCTCGATGTTATCAAATCGAATCTGTTGGAAATCGATGGAAATTATTATTTGATGAGTTAATGCAAAAAGATGGGGTATGATGTGACGATAGGAATCCCTGTTTATAAATCTGTTGATTATATCCGCAGAGCGTTGGAATCTGCACTTGCTCAAACTTATCAATCTATTGAATTCCTCATTATTGATGATGCAGGGTTTGATGGCTCGTTGGACATCATATTTGAAATAGAACAAAAACATCCACGTGGAAAGGATATTCGAGTTATTCGTCATCAGGAAAACCTTGGTGTTTCTGCATCTCGTAATCAGATTATTGATGAAGCTCAGGGAGAGTATTTGTACTTTATGGATTCTGATGATACTATTGCTGTTAATACTATAGAGCTGTTAATGCAGAATATCCACCAATATAATGCCGAGATAGTTTTTGGCTCGTACGCGAAAATAGAATTGTCTGGTAATATAATTACGTACCAATATCCATCTATAAAATTATTGCAGGAAGATGAGTTGGCTGGTTTCGCATATCGCAAGTATGCGGGTATACAAGCTTCTGCATGTAATTATCTGGTCAAGTTGTCTGTCATTCAAGATAATCATCATAGATTTATTAATGCAAGTTATTGGGAGGATATGGTTTTTACGTTCGATTTGGTTACAATGATATCGCGTGCAGTTTTGTTACCTGATATTACATATACCTATATATGTCATCAGAATTCTTTATCTCGTTATCAAAAAAGAGATGTTATATCAAAAAGCGAAGTTTGTAAAAATATAAAAACAATCGATTATTTAAAACAGACCTCGTCTGTATTAAGTAATAAGGCATATTATCCCAACCGATGTTATAATATTGTGTTAGCCGATTTCTATATAGCTTGTCATATCTTGAAGAAGAAAGATGCTATTGTACCTTCTATCTCGTATGAGGAAATACGGCAATTAATGAAACATCCAGCTACTTTTAGGACTATTTTTTTATTTAGACAATCTCGTCTTAAAAACATGATGATGTATCTGATAAGTATACTTCCTTCCACACTATGTGTGGTTGTCATTTATTGCCTCGGTAAAATTAAAAAGTTGATTTAGTATTATTGATTGACTATTTGAGTAAACGTGATAACATCTTATATGCCAATCGTATAAATATATATGTATGAGGCATGTAATGATACATAAAATCAATAATCCTTTGTTTAAAACCATGTTTAAAATGTAGGTCTGGGATTAATTGCTTCAGGTAATGTATAATCTCAAGTCTGATTTTATGCTCATCGATATCATTTACAATTGCATACATTAATATAGAAAATGCGACAAATGTATTGTCTTTTAATCTATGACAAACTTTTGATTCTAAATTCTGTTTTTTAGATAATTCCCAAAGACTAGATATTGAGATGGACATATCGTGAGCTTTCTTTTGGGTTAGCTTATATGTCGCTGAGGATTGATTACCTTTTCTGTATATATAAAGGATTTGATTTGTTATTAAACATTTATTAGCATTAAGAAGACAATTATGTGTAAATGGAATGTCTTCGAAAAAAATACCTGGGATAAATTGTATATTTTCTTTTATCAAGAATTCTCTTCTGTACAATGTTCGCCAAACATAACATTTTCTTGGATTGAGATCTTCGAGCAATATTTGTTTTCCTGTCTTTTCTTTAATATTGATAATCTCTGGTACAATATATGAATCATTTTCAATTTCTTCATTATTCTTTTCTTGATAATCTGCTACTACGAGGTCTGCTTCTGACGACAATGCAAGGTTTAACAATTCTGGCAGACTGTTTCTTAAAAGCAAATCATCTGAATCTAAAAAAATGATGTACTCACCAGATGCTTTTGCGATGCCATTATTGCGGGCGATGGAAAGTCCTTGGTTTTGTTGGTTTATGATAGTTATATTGTTGTGTTGATTGACGATGTCACTTATAACATCCATACTGTTGTCTTTTGTACCATCATTAATTATTATTAACTCAAATAAATTGTCATCCAAGTCTTGATTGTACGCACTTTCTATACATGTATGAATATAATTCTCAACATTATAAACTGGTATGATAATGCTAAGCCCTATTTTGTTAGTATTAAAAAACTTCGTCATCTTGTTTTTTTTGCGACAAAGATACTATTTTTTTTATGGATTACACAAATTTTTCCAATTTTATTTGTTTAATATCAAAAAAATATGTATTTTCGCCAACAAATATTGTTACTATATGTCAAATTGGTATAATAAGTATCTATCTATTTACGGGAAACCTTTTAGTGAAGTTCCTTTAGATATTGTTGAAGGGACACGTGATCGTCTTGCAGCTCTACAGAGTTCTAATCCAATAGCCTCTATTGTAGTTATAGGATATAATGAAGAAACACATTTGCAAGCATGTCTTTGGGCTTTGAGTGAGATAAAGTGTAATTATCCTGTTGAAATTATTGGCGTCGACAACGATTCAAAAGATAGGACTGCAGAGATTTTTGAAAAGTCTGGAATTCCATATTATACAGAATATCAGCATTCTTGTGGTTATGCCCGTCGCTGTGGATTGCAACATTCAAAAGGAAAGTACTATTTTGATGTGGATAGCGATACTATTTATCCTCCCATGTACTATGAACTGATGCTTCAACAATTGATGAAACCAGGTATTGTTGCTGTTTCTGCCACATGGAGCTATTTCCCTGATGCAAATCATAGCAAATTAGGACTAAAAATGTTTGAAATGTGTCGTGACTTGTTTTTGTGGATTCAACATTTTAAACGTCCTGAGTTAAGTGTGCGTGGTCTTGTTTTTGCTTATAATGCAGATTATGGTCGAAAGGAGGAGTATAGAGTAGACATAATTCGTGGTGAAGATGGTTCAATGGCATTATCGTTGAAAAAATATGGAAAGATTAAGTTCGTTTATGATAGTAGATGTCGAGCTATTACAGGCTATGGAACAATAGGTAATCAGTCTTTATGGCGTAGTTTTGTCGATCATATTAGGATTCAAAGTAAGGGCATCTCTCGAATTTTCTATCGAAAGGATCATTACGAAGATAGTGCTGATAATTTAGTCAATAATGTATGAAGATTGTGTATGCTTATCAACAGTTCACAGATATTGCCGGTACAGAACGGATATTGATTGATAAAATGAATTACTTTGCAGAGCGAGATGGATATGAGGTCTTTCTGCTAACAAATCAGCAAGGTAATCATTCTGTGGTATTCCCGCTGTCAGATAAGATAAAAAGAATAGACTTGGATGTTTGTTATTGGGAATTATATAAAAAGAATATTGTTTGTAGGATAATAAAAGGATGGATAAAAGATAGATTATATGCGAAACGTCTATTGTCTTTTGTGTCTGAGATCAATCCTGATATAGTCATAACCTCGACCTACTTTTTTTATATTCTGTCTGCTATCGCTAAATGTCCGCACCCTTTTGTTAGAATAATAGAATCTCATATTGATAAGCGTTATTTGTTTGAGGGTCTATGCAATACACGTAAGAGCGTTTTAAAAAGAATAAATCATTATATTCAGCGACAGAAACTTAAGAGGATTATATCTAAATATGATCTCCTGGTTGCATTAAATAAGGAGGATACGTTGGATTGGTCTGGTTTTATTAAAACAAAAGTTCTACTCAATGTCGTTCATTTGAATCCTACGGGGAAAATCAGCGATCAACAATCAAAAAGAGTTATCTTTGTTGGTAGATATGTTGAACAAAAGGGTATACCAGATTTGTATAAAATATGGAAAATAATCTTTTCCAAGCATCACGATTGGCATATCGATTTGTATGGACCGGGTGATATTAAAGATGTTCTCTCTTCTGATGAAGATTTTGAAAATTATAATTTTCATATACATCAACCAGAAGGTGATATTTTTAAATGTTATTTAAATTCTTCGATTTTACTTCATACATCTATTTTTGAACCTTTTGGTTTGGTGATGCCTGAAGCAATGAGTTGTGGTTTGCCTGTGGTAGCTTTTGATTGTCCGTCAGGACCTTCTGAGATCATTACAGATGGAGTTGATGGATTCTTAATCAGAAATAGGGATATAAATCATTTCGCAGAAAGAGTGTGTTTGTTGATTGAATCTCGAGACTTGCGTATCAAGATTGGGCAGGCTGCAATAAGATCTTCTTATCGCTTTTCTGAAGGTCGCATTATGCCCGAATGGGAAACTCTGTTTAATGATTTGTTGTCAAAAACTGGGAAATGAGAATTCTATATATATTTAGATCTTTGGCTGTTTGGGGAGGTATTGAGCGAATCCTTGTTGATAAGATGAACTATTTGTCAGAAATGTCTGACATGGAAGTATATATACTAACTACGGATCAGGGCGCTCATCCTTTTACCTATATGTTGAATAAGAAAGTTCAAGTAGAAGATCTTAATATTTGTTTTTATCGTCAATATCAATATGGACTTTTTAGGAGATTATTTGTAAGACGGCAAATGGTATGGCGATATAAAAAATTATTAGCAGATAGAATTAAAACCATAGGTCCTGACATAATTGTATGTACTACTGCAGATATGATTCCATGTATTGTTAAAGTAAAGGGAGCTATTCCTTTAGTTGTGGAATCACATTCTATTTGTTGTCGTACCATTAATAATGGAAGAAACTATCTCCACAAAGTTATTAACAGATTTATATTTCTGGAAAGTTTAAAGAAGGCAGATGTAGTCGTGGCACTGACTAATGGCGATGCTAATGAGTGGAAGAAGTATCATCCTTTTGTCGTCGTAATACCTAATATGGTTCATTTGAATAGAGGAACAAATTCTCCTTTATCATCAAAAAAAATTATTTTTGTGGGACGTTTCGACTATCAAAAACGTGTTCAGGAGGCGATACGGATATGGTCTATGATTCACCCCAAATATCCAGACTGGGTTCTTGATATTTATGGAGAGGGAGAATTGCAGAAAGATATTGAAGATTCAGCAAAACGAGTGGGAGGTATAAGTATTAATCCACCAACGTCTTTTATATTTGATTGTTATCGAAAGAGTTCTATACTAATCTCTACATCATTATTTGAACCTTTTGGCTTGGTAATTCCTGAGGCAATGAGTTGTGGATTACCTGTTGTTGCCTATAATTGTAAATATGGTCCGGCAGATATTATTTCTGATGGTGTTGATGGCTTTCTAATTAAACAAGATGATATTAATGGTTTTGTAGAAAAGTTAAGTATGCTGATATCTAGTCATGATATGAGAAAAAGAATGGGAAGTATAGGAATACACTCGGCTCGTCGATTTGAGGCATCTAAGATAATGCCATTATGGCAATATTTATTTCAACAATTAAATCATAAAAATAATAAAAAGACCAATTAAAAATGTGTTGGTTTTTAAAATATTGACTATATTTGCAATAAAAAAGTGTAGTATGAAAGAGCCTCTTGTTTCTATTGGTATTCCGGTTTATAATGTAGAATTATATATTGAGAAGTGTTTGTTGTCTGTGTTTGAACAGACATATCAGAATCTGGAGATTTTAATTATTGATGATCGTGGCTCAGATTCTTCAATGAAGATAGTATCAGATCTGATGCATACCCATAAACAAGGCTATTTGATAAAGGTAATTCGTCATAAAAAAAATAAAGGTCTAGGAGAAGCTAGAAATACAGCTATAGATAATGCAAGTGGAGATTATATATATTTTCTAGATTCTGATGATTATATTGAGAATTATGCAATAGAGAAATTGTTACATGAAGCGGAAGAGTATAATGCAGATGTTGTTATGGCTTCTTCTAGGAAAATATTATATGGATCTGGTGAAGAACTACCAACTTTTACTTATAAGTCAAAGGAAGTTCTTAGGGGAAAAGATAAATTTGCAGATTATTTGTGTCAAGATCTTAGATGGCATATAGGTATAAATGCATGGAATAATCTGTTTGTAACAGATTTTCTTCGTAAAAACAATCTGAGATTTGCTGCGAGAAAAGATGAAGATGCATTGTTCTTGTCGGATTTTTATTCTGAGATAGAATGCGCAGTGTTACTACCAGATGTTACTTATAATTATGTCATTCGCCCTGGGTCAATTATGGGCAATCAGGCAAGGGACAGAATTCCTACACAAGAGATAAGAGAGCGTTTTATTACAGATGCCAAAATGACTGAAAGAAGTAAGAGACTAAAGAATCGATCTTTCTATGACGTTCATTGCTCTAGAGTTGTTAAACACAAGTTCCGTGCAGCATGTGTTGCTCTTAGGCATCGTCGTCGTTTTACAGAACCATTGTCAAATCGGGAGATTCGACAGGAATTGAAACATCCGGCATCTTTACTCCAGATCCTGAAGTTTAAACGCTATAGGTGTTTTAATCTCTTCTTTTACGTAATTAGTGTCTTACCACCGTTTCTTTCTGTTGGAATAACATTTTTGGTGGGAAAGGCCATAAGATGGATTTAGTTAGCATTTTAGTTATCTCTTAATTATATTAATGCCGAATACTTTATGTATTTGGAATATAGTCCAGTCTATGGCATTTATCAATATATTAGCTCTCCAAGCGTTTGCTAGTTCCTTTTTGGTTTCTTTGTTGTAGAAAGAATGTTGTTTACCGTATTTTATAGTATATATATGCGATAATCTAGCGCGGAATTCTTCTTTAAATCCGATTAAATTTTGCTTGCGCAAATATTTATATATCTCTGCAGCTTCTGCTTCACCTCTGCCATCAATTGCTAATTTCGCAGTTGTGTTTGTTGTATGTTTCCGGAAAAGATTCATTGCTTTATTGATGTATGCAACATTTCCGAATCTTGATATCTCTATCCATGCTAGCCAATCTCCACTTCCATGGTATGTTGAGAATGACCAGTCGATTTTGGGTAATATGTCTTTTCGAAATACAGCAGAACTAGCATTTGATATATAATTGTGATGACACAGATAATGTTTAATAAAAAATAAACCATTGACGTGCAACTCTTTATTGAGACCTTCTTTGCCAATAATATCACCATTGGTATTTAAAAGATATGACTGGCAGAAAGCAATTACACATTTTGGATCTTTCTTGAATTCATGAACAAGTGTTTCTAATAATTCTGGAGTACATGCATCATCACTTTCTGCAATCCATATTAGTTCGCCCCGAGATAACTTAAATCCCTTTTTCCATTGTTTGAAAGTTGAACCGCTATTTTCTTCGTTAATGACTATTTGCGAAACGTGTTCGTTATCTCGATATTTTTGAATGATTTCTATACTATTATCTGATGACTTGTCGTCCAATATAATAATCTCGTAATTATTATATGTTTGACTTAAAATGCTATTGATTCTCTGATCAAGAAACTTAGCATGATTGTAATTTGGTATAATGACACTTACAAGAGGATTATTCATATATCAAAACAATTAAAAGTTTAAACTGTTTTTTCCTAACATAATAGGATATTTTTTCTTGAATAGGATAATAACTGGGTAGAAGATTATCACAATTGCAATAGAAATCAAAACAGCGACATACCATGGGTAGGTAATACCAGAAACATTTAATAGTTTTGAAAAGATTAAATTTGTAATGGTAATAACCGTTCCATGTAATCCCATGATGACAATTGTTCCAATAGAAATAGTCAGGATGAATTTTGTGTGGATATGGTCTAAAATCCTACATAGGCAGAAGAATCCCCAAATTGCAAAGATACAAATTGTCCAAAATAAGTATCCATAGGTTGATAGGCTGAAATTATTTCTATTGAAGTTGTAAAATAGTATACTGATAGTAAAGCATAGTATAAAAATAATCCCATCTGATTTGTGATAGGTTGTTGGTAAATATTCTCTTCTTTTGCATAAATAACCTATAAGATAAAATGGCATACATTTCGCAAATCCTATGGGCACTAAGTCTGTAGTGAATTTATAGAATTCATTATAAATATAAGATATAATACATATAACCGATACTATAAAGAGAATGTATTTGCCAAATTCATATTTATTGCAAAAGGATAAAATAATTTTCATTATTAAAAGAGCTACAAGAAACCACGTTACTCCATTAAGTGGTTTTGAGCAAAAAGTTGTCTGTTGAATAAATATAGTGCCAAGAATTGGTTTCACAAATTCTAACCACCCATCATTGGGGCTTTCTATGATATGTCTGAATACCCAAAAAGGGTATGTAATAATGTTATAAATAAAATATGGAATAATTAAAGTGTGAGTATACTTTTTAAATGTTTCTTTGTTAAAGTATTCCTTTTTGGTAAGATAGCCAGAAATGAAAAAGAATAGTGGCATGTGAAACATTACAATAAAATTAAGTAAAAAGCTGCCTCGTTCTTCAGGTGTATGACCGAATACAACAAAGGTAATGGCTATGGCCTTTGCCCAGTCTATCCAGTTTATTCTATTTGCTACGGCGTTTGGCTCCATCATTTTTATGTTTGTTATTTCCATGATGATTTCTTATTTGGGGCAAAATTACGAAAACAAAATGATTTTTCCAAATATTTACCAATTATTTTGTTCCCCCTGGTAAAATAGACCATTTTCTACTATATGATAATGGGTAATAACGATATCAATTATGAGTGTTTTGTTCGTCGTTATTGATAATATCCAGATAGGGATTTGGATAAATTGTTATGAGTTGGTGGTAATTTTCAAAATTCCAGATATCTTGTTCCATATTTTTATGAGGATGCTGTCAATAAATTTGGAAAATAAATTAATAAGGATGTCAATCCTGAGAACTCTAAATAGCTCCTTTCGGAGGTAGTCTATTGATATACAGATTGTGAAGATTATACAAGAAATACAAATGGCTGTAGGCGTTAATAAAAGACTGTCATATAATGCTCCCCAAGAATATATCTGATCCCATATAAGGGTACGTATCTTGTTATTATCATGAATAAGATATACCCCAAATGTTAAAGGAGCAATATCGTAAAATATATTTAAGTTTCTTTTCCCGTTAAGATTGCTTCTTTTGATAATTATGAATAGAATTACAGATAAGAAATATGGGAATGTGTTATATTCGTAAGTAGTATTATGCAATATATCGCTGTTATAAAGATGTTTGTACACTAAAACAAAGATTGTATATGCCCATATTAAAAATAACAAAATACAAAATGTTTTAGTACTGATTGTCCATTTATTTGATGTTCCATAGATATGCAGATATCCGCCTGTATAAAATAGCATAACGAACCATAAAATGGAATATCCAGATATATATCGCCCATCGCAAAAAGGGTTTCTTATGGTCAAAAAGAGCACGATAACTAAAATAATAATCATAATAAGATGGTGGATTGTCTTGGTTAATCGTAATAAATAAAAAGAAATAATTGGGGCAATAATTATTAATCGAAGATATTGTCTCACAAACCAATAGGTATTGTTGCATATTGGCATGATGTCTGTCCAAATATTTGATATTAAGTTGGTCTCTGAATTTGTTGCGTATAAGACTAAATCTATGGTAACGCTATAGAATACTGTTTGGAACCATATTCTTACAAATCTGATAGTCTTGAAACTCTTATTAATAAGGAAAAAACCTGTTACAAGTACAAATAGATTAACGCATACACTACATATCACAATTATAAGTTGAGAAATACCAAAATTAAGTGTACTAACACTCCCTGGTTGAATCTCTGTATGGTCAATTTTTAAGCCATGAACATAAAAATGCCATACTACAACCATAAACATTGATAAGACTTTAAGAATTTCAATATTGAGATTCTTTTTGCTTGGGGGAGTATTATCTGTTCTTTTCATCTGTTGTGTATTCAATTATACCGAAGTGGAAGGAATTATACGAGCGTCTTTGCCAAAAAGAATAAGCCACTTTCTCCTGTATATAATAATTGGTAATAGCATAATTTCTATAATGAGTGCTATTATGAGACATTCGCACCAGTTATAAATGATGTTTGAACGATGGAGGATATGTTCTATTCCAAAATCTATGACGCCAATCATCATTCTGTGGAGGCCGAAGATGAGAAGAGTGCCGATGGATATGAGGGTAATCAGTTTACTCTTAATGTTGTTTAGTGAACGGCTAAGGTGGATGAAAGCATATACGGAAACGAGATTAACCACATAATATAGTGTAATGTGGAGGATGAAGCGCTCTTCATTGATATGCCAGTAGAATAGGATGAGGCTTAACAGTAGGGTGGTGGAGCCTATTGCTAAATCCTTTTTGAAATTTAGTGATTGGAGATAGTGCCATTGTTGGAATAAGTTGCCTAAGAAGAAGAAACAAAGGCAACGGATAAATCCATGATAGGTTATGTATGGAGCGTAATGATAATATTTGTTGGCTCCGTATAGTATCATCGTGATGATTGAAAGTATAAGCATTATTGACTTGCCATGCTTGTGCTTGTTAAGTACGTCTGTTAGGATATGCATCAGGAATAGGGCTATCAAGAACCATGTTACACCATTTAGCTCGCACGAGATGCTGCTATTGAGTTGGCCCAATAGTGTGCCTGTTATAGGCTTGATGGCGTCTGTCCATGTTAATTCACCATGTTCTATGTAGAATTTTACCATCCAATAGGGATAGTAAATGGCGTTATATATAATATAAGGTATAAGGAGCGAATAGCTGTATTTCTTTGCAGACTCTTTTATCGAAAGATTCTTTTTCTTCAGATAGCCGGAAATGAAGAAGAATGTAGAAAGAATTACTGATGCCAGATATTGTAAATAGAAGGTGTCTTCCTGCTGAGGCAGGTGGCAGAATACTACCACTGTCATGCAGAAAGCTTTTGCCCAATCTATCCAGTTAATACGGTTCATGTTGCAAAATTACGAAAAAAAATCTATATTGTGGATTCTTTTTCGTAATTTTGCACAAGATATGGCAAGACATAGGATAGAATACATCGATGCGATGCGAGGATTTACTATGATTCTCGTTGTTTTTGCGCATATCTGTCATTTCTGTTTGGGAGATTCACGGATGGGATATAATGCTGTGTTTATTCTCTTCCGATTGCCTTGTTTCTTTATGATTAGCGGTTGGCTGTTCGAGTCCGTTGCTCAACGCCCGTTTTTAGAGGTTGCAAAGCATAAGGCCATGGTTCAGCTTTTGCCAACCTTTATCTTCCTGCTGTTATTGGCGCCTCCGCCGTTTTTCTTTCATCAGTTGGGAACCTTGAAAGGTGGCTATTGGTTTACCTTCGCGTTGTTTGAGTACTTTATACTCTATATGCTTATTGTCAGGATTAGTAAGAAATGGTCTTGGCTCTTTGCAATAGCAATAACTCTTGCCGCTTTCGTATATGCCAGATATTACGACAGTATCCGTTCGGCTTCCGAAGGATACCAGTTGTGGCTTATCGACCTTGGAGGTTTCCTGAGTGTAACTACATGGCGCCTTTTTATTTTCTTTTATTTGGGTGCGTGGATAAAGAGAAACTTCGAAGTCTTTCTTCGATGGACAAGTAAGCCTGTTGTAATTGCATTTGTTGTGATTTTGTTTTTCCTGATAGCATCAACGTCACATAAGGATAACCTGGTGTTCGAGATGTTCCGTTTCTATGGTGGAGGTATCACAGGAATGATAATGGTGTTTACCTTCTTCCGTCTTTCTGCCTCATGGCTAAAACGTCTGCATATCTCAGAACCATTACAATATGTGGGTACACGAACGTTAGATGTCTATCTGTTGCATTACTTTTTCCTGCCACGATTCCTTATGCCTTATGCAGGACAGGTAAAGGCATATGATAGTCAGTTCATGGAGTTCTTAGTGATACTTGCTATATCACTTATCGTATTGGTAGTTAGCCTGGGTGTAAGCTATATCATTCGTCTTAGTCCTTTCTTGGCGCATTATCTGTTTGGCGTTAAGACTACATCAACTCATGCCAAGTGTAGTGCCACAGATGATGCCACCAGTTGTGGAAAGTAAATCCATCGCCCAAAATCTGTCCCAGTTGGTATTGTCCTTCTTCCTCAAGAGGTTCAAATGGCATGAACTTTGGATCAAGATTAAACACCTCTTTCAGTAGCCACATAATGCCGCGGGTAAATCGGGTTAATCCTAGATCCCTGATAACTTCTTCTAATGTGTTCTGTGGAAACTTGAAAACAGTGCTGTTGCCTTGTGCAAAGCGGATAACAAAGAACAAGTCCATCAGATTGCGCATCAATAGTCGTTTTTCGAGAAACAGATTGTGCAAGTGAACCAACTGGATTAATATGGTTGCCGAATGTGAAGGAACCACTAGCTCACCAGCCTTACGGAACATCAGGTCGTTGTTCTGCAACAGCCATTTCTCAAATCTGTGGTTACGCTTACTCGATTTGCCGGCACGCAATTCGGGGAAGATGCGCACATTCATATCGGCCCATTGGTTCAGGTCAATCTGATTTTTATAACCGAAAACATATACGTCGATGCCTTTGGTATAACGTAGTGACTGGAGTTCGCGGTTGTAGAATCTGGTTAGCCCTGGTCCGGTCATCACCGATGAGCGCAGATGATGTTTTTGCAATTCTTCTTGTAGTGTAATGAGGCGTCGGGTACCACCGCGATTCTGCTCTTTAATCTCTTCCGCCTCAGACATCCAGTCGAGCGAGAGTTCCTGAGGAGCCACAAGTCCGTATTCAAATAGTTTTATAACGCCATGATGACATATACCTATCACGGCCTGACTTTTAGCCAGTTCATAAAATTTACGCCACTCGTTGGGCTCAGGAAAACGGCTCACGCAATCCAACTGCCCCACTGAAACCTGCATTAACTCGAAAAATAGCTTTCTCATATCTAACGACATATCATTTTTTTAGCTAAAACCAATGTGATACCGAGTGATAACACCGATGATGCCACACATCCTATGATTGTATATAACATAACGGCAAAAGCATTGATAGGTGTGAATCCGCCTATCAGCATACCGCAGAATAGTAGCGGTAGTGTGGCAAGTGCCATTGCCGAAAGGTTGGCGATGGTAGGCGAGAGTATAGCCAAAAGGCTTGTACGTATGAATGGTGTCAGGGCTTTCCATGGCGAAGCACCATTGCCCAACAGAAAATCGTATTGGGCGCGATTACGCTGGAACATCGTTACAAAATTACTGAGTCCGCGTACCAACATAGCTGACGAATGTCCCAATAGCACTGCCATCACAGGAATAAACCATCTGGCAGTGATAGCCGCGATAGGTAGTACAGCCACTAATAGCCATAATCCTACAACGATTGTTCCGCCAAACAAACCTGCACACGCTGGTAGCAGATAATCTTTAATCGCTAATCGGCATTTGTTGACCACAAACAGTCCGCCCCATATTGCCATAGCTATAAACCATATGATGATGATCCATGTATTGTTGATCTTATAAACGCCCCATACTATCAGCGAGAATACTAATAGTTGGATGATGCCCCGTATCAAGGCGGTAGCAAATGGTCGGATGGTGGGACGATCCAACACATATAGTGCTCCAAAGGGGATTATCAGCAATAATAGTGCTAAAATGGTATGTAGAATCAACGATGTTGTCATAACTTGAACTTGTTTAAATCAATAACTCTATTGGCGTATGCCACAAATTGAGGATTTCTGCTGGCTATCAGCACACACTTGCCTTGTGCTGCCTGTTGTTGTATCAGCTGTAGCGTCTCCATTGCTAACTCTGGCGATAGATGCAATGCAGGCTCGTCTGCTATTAGAATAGGTTTGTCTTCTGCTTCTTGAATAATTTGATGGGTCAACTTATATATCTCCTCTGGCAACAAAGGCTTGATTTCATCTGTCTTTTCTGCAGATGGAAGTACCGTATTCCATACGCCATATTCATCGGGATTGGCCTCAGTCGCTTCTGCAGGATATAGCTGATTGCGCAACATATCGATATTCTGTGGCAAATAGCACATAAATTGTCTGAAAGCTGGTGCAGATTTAACCGTCAGCAACTCGCCATCAACAGTCACAAAGCCTTTGTCTACAGGTAGAAACCCCATCAACGTACGGAGGAAAGCCGTCTTGCCCGAACCTTCTGGTCCGGTGATGCATGTGATCTCTCCATCTGGGGCAATTAAGGAAAGATCCTGTATCAGAATCTGCCCCGAAACGGATATTGTAGCGTCTTTAACCTCTAACATGGCATTTTGTTTGTGCAAAAATACAAAAAAAACTTATCACACAATCAGTAATTACCTATTTTTTTGTAACTTTGCGCCAAAATTATGAGCATAGAAACGAAAAACGAAACTAAAAAGTGGCGACTACCCGCTGAATGGGAGAGTCAATCTATGGTACAACTGACTTGGCCGCACGCCAAGACAGATTGGGCTCCGATGCTCGAGGAAATCACAGAGACATATAATGAAATGGCATCGGCCATCTCTAGTCGCGAAGATTTATTAATCGTCGCTCCCGAAGGCGTCCAGCCAATGTTCAATGTTCAATGTTCAATGTTCAATACAAATGACACTTGGGCGCGCGATCATGGCTTTATCACTTTGGTTGATGATGAAGGGCATGCCCGACTGTTAGATTTCTGCTTTAATGGTTGGGGCGAGAAGTTCGAGGCTGCGCTTGATAATGCCATCAATCGTCGAATCTATGATGAAGGCAAGGTGAAGGGAGAATATGTGGATTGTCTGGATTTCGTACTCGAAGGAGGCTCGATCGAGAGTGATGGTGAGGGTACAATCTTCACCACTTCGTGTTGCTTGTTGGCTCCTCATAGAAATCAGCCCATGACGAAGTCTCAGATAGAGAATCGACTCAAGCGTGATCTTTGTGCAGAGCGTGTACTTTGGATAGACTATGGGCATTTAACAGGCGACGATACCGACGGGCATATTGATACCTTGGTTCGCATTGCTCCCAATCACACCTTATTATATATAGGGTGCGATGATGAGGCTGATGAACAATATGAGGATCTGAAGAAGATGGAAGAACAACTGAAGTCTTTCTGTACTATGGAGGGAGAACCATATCAATTGGTTAAACTGCCATCACCTCGTGCCATTTATGACGAGGATGGCGAGCGACTGCCCGCTACCTATGCCAATTTCCTGATTATCAATGGTGCTGTACTGGTGCCTACCTATAACCAACCTGATTTGGATACTGAGGCTATGAAACTGATAGGCGAGGTGTTCCCTGATAGAGAAATCGTTGGTATAGATTGTAATAGTGTAATTAAGCAGCATGGCTCTCTTCATTGCTGCACAATGCAATATCCTAAATTATGAGAGAAATAAGAGTTGGATTCCTGCAGCAGCATAATACTGCAGATACAAAGGATAACATCCTGAGATTGGGTGAGGGTATCACAGATTTGGCTAAACGTGGTGCACAACTCATTGTACTCCAGGAGTTGCACAATACCCTTTACTTCTGTCAGACAGAAGATGTGGATTTGTTCGACCTGGCCGAGCCAATACCAGGGCCGTCAACTACATTCTATTGTGAGCTGGCTAAGAAGTTGAGCGTGGTGATTGTGGCTTCACTTTTTGAGAAGCGTGCTGCTGGTCTGTATCATAATACGGCAGTGGTTATCGAAAGCAATGGCGAGATTGTTGGTAAGTATCGTAAGATGCATATCCCCGATGACCCTGCATACTACGAGAAGTTCTATTTCACGCCAGGTGATATGGGATTCCATCCTATACAGACATCATTAGGAAAGTTGGGCGTACTGGTTTGCTGGGATCAGTGGTATCCGGAGGCTGCCCGACTGATGGCGATGCAGGGAGCCGAGATGCTGATCTATCCTACAGCCATCGGCTATGCCGACAGCGATACGCCCGAGGAACAGCAGCGCCAGCGTATGGCTTGGCAGACAGTGATGCGTGGTCATGCTGTTGCTAACGGCCTGCCTGTTATTGCAGTCAACCGTGTTGGCTTCGAGCCCGATCCTTCTGGCCAGACAGCTGGCATTCAGTTCTGGGGAACATCGTTCGTGGCAGGCCCTCAGGGTGAGATTGTCTACGAAGCCTCCACTGATGAAGAGGAGAGTATCATCGTTGAGATGGATATGGATCGCTCAGAACAGGTGCGTCGTTGGTGGCCATTCCTCCGCGATCGTCGCATCGATGCCTATGGCGACATCACCAAAAGATTTATAGATTAAATAGCTAAATATAACAATGTCAAATCAACTCAGATTCCAAGTTGTAGAGGAGGCCTTTAAGAAAAAGGCTGTTGAGGTGAAGGCTCCATCAGAGCGTCCCTCAGAGTATTTCGGCAAATACGTGTTTACGCGCGAAAAGATGTATAAGTATCTGCCAATCGCAGTTTATAACAAACTCATCGATGTCATAGATAATGGTGCCCGTTTGGACCGTTCGATTGCCGATGCTGTAGCTGAAGGTATGAAGAAATGGGCCCAGGAGATGGGTGTTACTCACTATACACACTGGTTCCAGCCACTCACCGAGGGTACTGCCGAGAAGCATGATGCCTTTGTGGAGCATGATGGTAAGGGTGGAATGGTAGAGAACTTCAGCGGCAAGCTGTTGGTACAGCAGGAGCCTGATGCTTCCAGCTTCCCTAATGGTGGTATCCGTAATACCTTCGAGGCGCGTGGCTACTCTGCATGGGATCCTACATCGCCTGTATTCATCATCGACGATACACTTTGTATCCCTACTATTTTTATTGCTTATACTGGTGAGGCACTCGACTATAAGGCTCCTCTGTTGCGCTCACTCCACGCTGTGGATAAGGCAGCAACAGATGTTTGTAAGTACTTCTACGATAATGTCAAGAAGGTACAGGTTAATCTTGGTTGGGAGCAGGAGTATTTCCTCGTTGATGAGGGTTTGTATTCAGCCCGTCCTGACTTGGTAATGACAGGTCGTACGCTGATGGGCCATGAGAGTGCCAAGAACCAGCAGATGGACGACCACTATTTTGGTACCATCCCAGATCGTGTTCAGGCCTTTATGAAGGATCTTGAGATTCAGTCGCTTGAGTTGGCTATTCCTGTGAAGACCCGTCATAATGAGGTGGCACCTAACCAGTTCGAGTTGGCTCCTATCTTCGAGGAGTGTAATCTGGCAGTCGACCATAATATGTTGCTCATGTCGCTGATGAAGCGTGTGGCTCGTAATCATGGTTTCCGCGTACTGCTCCACGAAAAGCCTTTCGATGGTATCAACGGTAGTGGTAAGCACAATAACTGGAGTATGACGGCTGACAATGGCACACTGCTCCATGCACCTGGTAAGACTCCTGAGGAGAATCTGCGATTTGTGACCTTTATTGTTGAGACACTGATGGGCGTTTATAAGCACAACGGACTGCTCAAGGCCTCCATCATGAGTGCAACTAACGCTCATCGCCTGGGTGGTAACGAGGCCCCTCCAGCTATCATCAGCTCGTTCCTCGGAAAACAGTTGACTGAGATTCTGGATCATATCGAACTATCAGATAAGGACGATCTGTTCACCATCAAGGGTAAGCAGGGTATGAAGATTGATATCCCACAGATCCCTGATCTGATTATCGATAATACCGATCGTAACCGTACGTCTCCATTCGCTTTCACTGGTAACCGCTTTGAGTTCCGTGCACCTGGTTCGTCAGCCAACTGTGCTTCTGCCATGATTGCTCTCAACTCTGCTGTTGCTGAGGCTCTGCAGAACTTCAAAGAGCGTGTTGACGAGCGTATCAATAAGGGCGAGAGCAAACTTTCGGCCATTGTCGATGTGCTGCGCGAGGATATCAAGACCTGTAAGCCTATTCGTTTCGATGGCAATGGTTATAGCGACGAGTGGGTGGCTGAGGCTGCTAAGCGTGGATTGGATGTCGAGAAGTCTTGTCCGAAGATCTTTGAGCAC
The DNA here is from genome assembly GCF_900142525.1 of Xylanibacter ruminicola. Lineage (GTDB taxonomy): Bacteria > Bacteroidota > Bacteroidia > Bacteroidales > Bacteroidaceae > Prevotella > Prevotella ruminicola_A. Next base: position 152,254 of record NZ_FRBD01000005.1, read on the forward strand.
TATCTCGATGCTGCCAGCGTAAAAATGTTCGAATCGACTAAGGTGATGAACCGCAAGGAACTTGAGGCTCGTAACGAGGTGAAGTGGGAGACTTACGTCAAGACCGTTCAGATTGAGGCGCGTGTTATGGGCGACATGTCTATGAACCACATCATTCCTGTAAGCACGCATTATCAGAGTCAACTCATTAAGAACGTTCAGGGCATGAAGGATGTGTTCGATAAGGATGAGGCTACTAAACTTTCTGCTCGTAACATGAAACTGATTAAGGAGATTGCTGAACGTACTCAGCGTATTGAGCAGTTGGTTGAGGAATTGACTGAGGCTCGTCGTGTGGCTAATCGTATCTACAATATTCATGAGCGTGCCATGAGCTATCATGACACCGTTTGTCCAAAGATGGATGCCATCCGTTATGAGATTGACCATCTGGAGATGATTGTTGAAGACGGATTATGGTCGCTGCCTAAGTATCGTGAGTTGCTCTTTATAAGATAAATAGGTATATATGAAGAAACTCTTTGCGATACTTCTGTTTGTTCTTGCCACGGTGGGTGTCAAGGCCCAGATGATGGACCCTGTTCACTTCACTTCTCAGTTGAAAGATCTGAAGAATGGTGAGGCCGAACTGATCTTCAAGGCAACTATCGATGCAGGTTGGCATGTATATTCTACAGGCTTGGGCAATGATGGTCCTATCTCTGCCTCATTCCATCAAGTTAAGATGGATGGTGCAGAAACTGTGGGTAAGTTACAGGCTCGTGGTAAGGAGATTAAGCAGTTTGATAAACTCTTCGAGATGGAGGTACGCTACTTTGAACAGGCTGTTACCTTCGTACAGAAGATTAAGTTTACCAAACCCAAGTACAATATCGATTGCTATGTAGAATATGGTGCCTGCAATGACCAGGCCTGTCTCCCTCCCTCCGAGGCGCAGTTGAAAGCAACCGGAAATGCAAGTCTGTCTCAGGCTGAGTCTCAGCCTGAGCAGCAGCAGACATCTGCTGCTGATACTGCTAGTACTACTAGCATGGCTCGTCAGGCTAGCGGTGCTAGCCCAGCAGACACCATCGCCACCACCGACCTTTGGGTTCCAGTTATCTCTGAACTCCAGGCGTTTAATGGCGATGCCGCCCCCACTGAGAGTATGGCTTGGTGGCTGATATTTATCGAGGGCTTGTTGGGCGGCTTTGTTGCCCTGTTCACACCTTGTGTATGGCCCATCATTCCTATGACGGTTTCCTTCTTCTTGAAGCGAAACAAAGATAGAGCTAAAGCCATCCGCGAGGCTACCACCTATGGATTGAGCATCGTGGTGATCTATGTATTGCTTGGTCTGGCAGTCACATTGCTCTTTGGTGCCAGTGCATTGAATGCCTTAGCCACAAATGCGGTGTTTAACATCTTCTTCTGTCTGCTGTTGGTGGTATTTGCAGCCTCGTTCCTAGGTGCATTCGAAATAACCCTGCCGTCATCGTGGTCTACAAAGATTGACGAAAAGTCTGAGAGCACCACAGGTCTGTTGAGCATCTTCCTGATGGCATTCACATTAGCTTTGGTGTCATTCTCATGCACTGGTCCTATCATTGGATTCCTATTGGTGGCAGTGTCTACTCAGGGCAGTATCGTGGCACCTACCATAGGTATGTTGGGCTTTGCCATCGCTCTGGCCATACCGTTCACGCTCTTTGCCATGTTCCCATCGTTGCTGAAGTCCGCTCCTAAATCAGGTGGTTGGATGAATGTCATCAAGGTAACACTGGGCTTTATCGAATTGGCTTTTGCGCTGAAGTTCCTGAGTGTAGCTGATCTGGCTTATGGTTGGCATATCCTTGATCGCGAGGTGTTCCTCTCGTTGTGGATCATCATCTTTGGCTTGCTGGGTGCTTACCTTCTTGGATGGGTGAAGTTCCCACACGACGATGATGACCGTCGTACCAATGTGCCTCGATTCTTCTTGGCTATGGCATCATTAGCTTTTGCCGTTTATATGATTCCTGGTTTGTGGGGTGCTCCATTGAAGGCGATTTCTGCATTCGCACCACCTATGAACACACAGGACTTTAACTTGCAAAAGACGGTGACAGAAGCCAAATATAAGGATTTTGAACAGGGTATGGCTGCAGCCAAGGCTGAACACAAACCTGTTATCATCGACTTTACAGGCTTTGGTTGTGTCAACTGTCGTAAGATGGAGGCTGCTGTATGGAGCGATCCTCAGGTAGCTGATATTCTGAATAACAAGTATATTCTGATCTCATTGTATGTTGACGATAAGACGCCACTTGCTGAACCTATCGAAGTGGTGGAGAATGGTCAGAACCGCACGCTGCGTACTGTTGGTGATAAGTGGAGCTATCTGCAACGAGTAAAGTTTGGTGCTAACGCCCAACCATTCTACGTGATATTAAATGAAGAAGGCCACCCGCTAGCGGGCAGCCGTTCATATGATGAGGATATCCAAGCTTATATTGAATTCTTGAATAAAGGACTTTAACCCTTGTTTCCCCTCCTCCCAAGAGGAGGGGAATACAAGGGATCTGATCAAACTTACTTGTTTTTCAGCGCGTTAATGCTTTCTTTTAATGCAGCAATCTTCTCTTCTGAGTCACTCTGCTTCTTACGCTCCAGCGCAACTACTGCCTCAGGAGCATTATCTACAAAGCGCTCGTTGCTAAGCTTCTTCTTCACCCCTGCCAGAAAACCTTCAAGGTGCTGCAGTTGAGCCTCCATCTTAGCAATCTCGGCCTCCACATCAATCATGTCACCAACAGGTACTGCAAACTCATCTGTTCCAACCATGAAGGCTGAAGCGGTAGCATCCTTCTCGGCTACTACGTTGATACCCTTCAAGTTAGCCATCTTGATGGTTACTGCATCAAACTCAGCGTAGTCGTTCTTGCCAACAACCTGCAGGTCGAGCTGCTCTTTTGGAGCAATGTTCTTCTGGTTACGAACCATACGAACACCTGATACAATCTGCTTAACGTTTTCTATCTGAGCCGTCAACTCATCGTCGGCCTTAGTAGGAGCGGGGAGCTCCAGACTTACACGCATAATGCTCTCACCATCCTTACGGTCGTAGAGGTGCTGCCACAGCTCCTCAGTGATGAATGGCATGAATGGGTGCAACATCTTCAGCAGAATCTCGAAGAACTCAAGGGTCTTGTTGTATGTCTGTTGGTCGATAGGCTGAGGCTCACCATTGATATAGGCAGGCTTAACCATCTCGAGATACCAGCTTGAGAACTCATCCCAGAACAGTTTATATACTGCCATCAGAGCCTCGCTGATACGATACTTTTTGAAGAGGTCGTTCACCTCGGCGTTAGTCTGCTTCAGTTTGGCCTCAAACCACTCTGCTGCAATCTTATTGTTAGTCATGCTAGCCTCATTAATCGTGCTAGGATCACTAGCAACCTTCCAACCCTTAACCAGACGGAAGGCGTTCCAAATCTTATTGTTAAAGTTACGACCCTGCTCGCAGAGTGCCTCGTCGAAGAGGATGTCGTTACCTGCAGGAGCGCTGAGCATCATACCCATACGAACACCATCAGCACCAAATTTCTCGATCAGTTCGATGGGGTCAGGGCTATTACCAAGCGATTTAGACATCTTGCGTCCCAACTTGTCGCGAACGATACCAGTGAAGTAAACGTTCTTGAAAGGCATGTCGCCAATATACTCATAGCCAGCCATGATCATACGTGCTACCCAGAAGAAGATGATATCTGGACCTGTTACCAAGTCGCTGGTGGGATAATAGTATTTAATCTCCTCGTTGCCTGGCTTGTTGATACCGTCGAACAGTGAGATGGGCCACAGCCATGATGAGAACCATGTGTCGAGTGCATCCTCGTCCTGACGAAGGTCTGATGCCTGCAGATTGGCGTTGCCGCTCTTCTCACGAGCCAGCTCAAGGGCCTTCTCAGCAGTCTCAGCCACTACATAATCGTCTTGATCGTTGTAGTAGTAGGCAGGGATGCGATGACCCCACCAAAGCTGACGAGAGATACACCAGTCCTGTATGTTCTCCAACCAGTTCTTATAGGTGTTCTTGTATTTGGCAGGGTAGAATTTCAGCTCATCATTCATCACTGGTGGCAGAGCGATGTCAGCAAAGTGCTGCATCTTGAGGAACCACTGCAGTGAGAGACGTGGCTCGATAGCTGTGTCAGGGTTACGCTCAGAGTAACCTACCTTATTAATATAGTCCTCAATCTTCTCCATCAGACCGGCCTCCTGCAGATCCTTGCTGATTTGCTTACGGCAGTCCATGCGGTCCATACCTACATATATAGGACTCTGCTCGCTGATGGTTCCATCAGGATTAAAAATGTCGATAGTCTCAAGGTTGTGAGTCTTACCCAGCATGTAGTCGTTGGTATCGTGGGCAGGTGTTACCTTCAAACAACCTGTACCAAACTCGATGTCTACATAACGGTCCTCGATCACAGGAATCACACGGTTTACCAGAGGAACGATGACCTTGCGACCTTTCAACCACTGGTTCTTGGGGTCCTTGGGGTTGATACACATAGCGGTATCACCCATGATAGTCTCAGGACGGGTGGTAGCTACTACAGCATAGTAGCCCTTCTCATCCTTGTGGATGATATTTCCTTCTTCTATTAGTTTATCTAGATCTGCTAGTTCTACTAGTCCCTCCACATAGTACTTCAGATGGAATAAATGGCTCTGCTCCTCTTTATAGATAACCTCCTCAGTCGAAAGAGCTGTCAGTGCCTTAGGATCCCAGTTAACCATGCGAAGTCCGCGGTAGATGAGTCCTTTGTTATAGAGGTCAACGAAAACCTTGATTACGCTTTCGCTGCGAGTCTCGTCCATGGTGAATGCAGTGCGATCCCAATCACAGCTGGCTCCCAAACGGCGCAACTGCTTCAGGATGATGCCACCGTGCTCATTGGTCCAATCCCAAGCGTGCTCAAGGAACTGGTCGCGAGTCAGGTCGCGTTTCTTGATACCCTGTTCAGCTAGCTTCTTAACCACCTTTGCCTCAGTGGCAATTGAAGCATGGTCGGTTCCAGGTACCCAGCATGCGTTCTTACCCTCCATACGGGCTCTACGCACCAGAATATCCTGAATGGTGTTGTTTAGCATGTGTCCCATGTGGAGCACACCTGTTACATTGGGGGGCGGAATTACGATTGTGTAAGGTTCGCGTCCATCGGGTTTACTGGCAAAGAGTTTGTTGTCGAGCCAGTACTGATACCATTTCGATTCGACCTCTTTTGGGTCGTATTTACTTGCTAATTCCATATATTTGTTTGTTATTTCTATGCTCAAAAGCCTATTTTCTTAAAAAATCGCTGCAAAATTACTAAATTTCCATTAAAAATTAGTACTTTTGCACGGATAATTATTGTTTTATGCATACAAAAGAAGAAAAAATGCAGGCTTTCGGGCGGTTTCTTGACGTTTTAGATGCGTTAAGAGCAAATTGTCCATGGGACAAAAAGCAAACCAACGAGAGTCTTCGACCCAATACCATTGAAGAGACTTACGAGCTCTGCGATGCTTTGATTAAGAATGACATACCTGATATTTGTAAGGAGTTGGGCGATGTGCTGCTCCACATCTGTTTCTATGCCAAGATAGCTGAAGAGAAAGAACAGTTTGATATGGCTGATGTCTGCAATGCCCTCACTCGCAAGATGATAACCCGTCATCCGCATGTTTATCATCCCTCGCAGATAGATGCTGAAGATCCAAAGCCGCTACCCTTTGTTCCAAAGGAAGTGAATAGTGATGATTCATCAAAGGTTACTAGCGTAACCCAGATTTTGGAAAACTGGGAGCAGATCAAACTTAAGGAGAAAGATGGTAATGAATCTGTGCTTTCTGGAGTACCAGATGCGCTGCCATCACTCATCAAGGCTTATCGCATTCAGGATAAGGCTCGTAACGTAGGTTTCGATTGGGAAGACCGTCAGGATGTTTGGAAGAAAGTTCATGAAGAGTTGGCTGAACTGGAAGCAGAACTGAATCGCGAGGATAAGGAACGCTCCACCGAGGAGCTGGGCGATTTCCTTTTCAGTGTGATTAATGCTGCCCGCTTATACAAACTGAATCCTGATAATGCACTCGAAAAAACCAATCGTAAGTTTATCAATAGGTTTAACTACATCGAGGCGCATAGCATCAAGATGGGTAAACCTCTCAAGGATATGACTCTCGAAGAGATGGACCGTCTTTGGGAAGAAGCAAAGAAAATGAGAGAATGAAAAAATGAGAGAATGAGAAATTAAAAATGGCGATATGAAAAAACTGGTATTTTTGAGTATAGCATTAGCTACAGTGATGTTTTTGAGTTGTGGCGGTGGTGGTCATCATGCTGAGCGTGAGGAAGATACTGTTGATGTGAACGACCTGATTCGCGATCATACCATCTATGGGCTCTGTGGAAGTATTCCTTCGACCTCTTCTCTGAAGGTCGTAACGGATAATGGTGATACGCTGACACTTGATATTACACCAGCACAGAACGACCATAAGATGTTGGGTTCTGTTAGGCCTGGTGATCGCTTGGCCATCATGACCAATAAAAAACAAACCGAGGCTACGGAAGTCATCAATATTAATCTGCTGTTGGGCAACTGGGTGATGCCAGATCCGCTTGATGGCAGCGATGAGATAGGTATCCGCATCAAAGAGGGTGGTGTGGCTGAGTCAATAGAGATGACAAACATCACTTATCGTACATGGCGCATCTTTAACGGAAAACTGGAGATTACCTCTATACGTGAAGGTGGTGGCCAGTCGGAGGAAACTGACTATTATGATATCTTGAAACTCTCTGCTGATACATTGGTTTATAAAACCATTGGTAAGCCTCGGGACGAAGAGGAAACTTTGGAGTACTCTCGTTGGAGAGAGAAACCTGCTCCAGATCTTCATGGATTGAAGCTTGAAGAGCATCAGGATGAATATATGAAATTGTAATACACATTGGAACCGTTTAAAGTACATATATTAGGATGCGGAAGTGCCCTTCCAACACTGCGTCATTATGCTTCGTCGCAGGTGGTTGAGGTACGCGAAAAGGTACTGATGCTGGATTGCGCTGAGGGTACTCAGATGCAACTGCGTAAGGGTAGAGTACGCTTTACTAAACTGAGTCACGTGTTTATCACTCATCTACATGGCGATCACTGCTTTGGACTGATAGGTATGATTTCTACCTTTGGTCTCCTAGGTCGAACTGCGAAGCTGCATGTTCATGGACCAAAGGAACTTGGAGACGAACTCGACAGGCAGTTAAAATTCTATACACATGATCTGGGCTTCGAGGTGGCCTTTTATCCTGTTGATACCACTAAACGTGCTGTTGTTTTCGAAGATCGTAGCATCACGGTTGAGAGCATTCCTCTGATTCATCGCATGCCTTGTTGTGGCTATCTGATTAGCGAGAAACCCTCGCAGCCCCATATCCGTCCTGAAATGTTAGAGTGTTACGATATTCCAAGAAGTCAGGTGAATAATATCAAATGTGGGGCTGACTGGACAATGCCTGATGGTGAGGTAATTCCTAATTCAAGACTGGTAACGCCTGCTGCCCCTGCTCGTAGTTATGCCTATCTTTCAGATACCCGTTATATACCAGATCTTTGGAAAGAGGTGAAAGGGGTAAGCACGCTCTATCACGAAAGTACCTATGGTGATGACCATCTGCCACAAGCTGAGAAGTATTGCCATTCCACAGCCCGACAGGCTGCTATGGTGGCCCGCGATGCTGGGGTGGGTAAGTTGCTTTTGGGGCATTACAGTTCCAGATATGAAGACGAAACAATTCTGCTGAATCAAGCCAAAGAAGTGTTTGATAATAGCTTTTTGACCAACGAAATGGACGTTTTTGATGTATAAAAGCCTGGAAATTACACTTTTTTAGCTTAAAATTTTGTCAATTCGGAAGATTTAACTATCTTTGCCCCAACTATAAATAGTTGTATATGCGGAAGTTTTTACTCATATCAACCATATTATGCCTGATGGCTGCCCCTATAACAGCTACCAGTTTGTTCATCGACCCAGCCCCTTTGGCACAGGTTGATGATGCTACGATTACGATTGCCATCGAAGGCAGATCTGTTGTAGTAAGTGGTGCTCAGGGTAAGGATCTTCAGGTGATATCTCTCACAGGCAAGATTTTGGAAACCTATCATATTGAGTCTCCAAATCAGCGTGTGAATTTAAATCTTACTAAAGGGTGTTACATATTAAAGGTCGACAAGGTAGTACGCAAGGTTTCTATTCAGTAACCTTCATTCTGTTAGGTGTCTGTTGCTTGCTGATGGCCTGCCATGAGAAGGCTGCCCGCGAGTTGACAGAGGCTGACCGTTCTGCCTTTGGAGAGTATGTGAACCAGATGGATAGCACGCTGACGGGTGTGTGGTTCGATCGTATGGGGGTATTTCAGGATGCGGATTCTGTCTTCGCTATCCTGAGTCGTGAGGTGCCCCGTAACGGACTGGATACTGCCGCATTCTTGATCCCGCAGATAGCAAACGATTTTGAAATCGTACATAAGCTGGCCTTTGATTCAGTTGGTGTAAGCATTAATGAGCTGTTACCTCGACTGGATGCAAATCTTACGAAAGCTTATATCCGCTATGCTACTGGTCAACGATTCGGATTTATGCGTCCGCGAATCTTTAATCGCCTGGATCCTAAAGTTGGCAATCCTGAAACCTTTGCCCGTGTGTTTGATTACGAGGTGGCAGCACCTGATACAACAGAGGCTGCAAAGAAGGTTAAAGAGAGCGACAGAGTGTCTTATCTGATAGAGTCGGCTCCTAATACCTATATATATAAGGCACTCCTCAATGAGATGGATAAGACGACTGATGCAGAGCGACGTCATCAGATAGCAGTGAATATGGAGCGTTGTCGCTGGCAGATACCACACCCTAAGCCCAACCAGCGCCAGATACTTGTAAACATTCCTGCTCAGCATCTTTGGGCGCTTGGTGGCGATACAGTGCTTGATATGCGTATCTGCTGCGGAGCATTTCCCACTAAAACGCCATTGTTGAATAGCGAGATCAGTTATCTGCAGGTTAACCCTGAATGGATTATTCCTCATAATATCATTAAAACAGAGGTTTTGCATCATGCAGGCGATTCTGCCTATTTTGCCCGCAATCGCTATACTATTACGGATAAGAGTACGGGTGAGGTGGTGAATGTGGCTGATGCAAGTGCTGAAACGCTGCGATCAGGCAATCTGCGTATCAGTCAGAAGGGTGGAGTAGGCAACTCGTTAGGTAGAATCGTATTCCGATTCCCTAACAATTTCTCGATTTACCTGCATGATACCAATAACCGTGGTGCTTTCCAGCGCGATCGTCGTACATTGTCGCATGGTTGTGTTCGAGTGCAGAAGCCGTTCGAGTTGGCTTGCTATCTGCTGCCTGATGTTGATGAGTGGACACGCGAGAGCATTCGCATCTCGATGGATATACCACCTGTTACAGAACGTGGTCGCACATGGCTACGTCAGCACGCTGATGCTGAGCGCCCTTATCGCTTGATTTCGTATCATGGCGTTTCGCCCCATGTGCCTCTATACATTATTTATTATACAGCCTTCCCTAATCCAAAGACTGGTACCATCGAATTTTGGCCTGATGTCTATGGATTCGATAAGGTTATAAGTAAGGAACTCAAATGGATAAGCGCAGAGAGTTCGAATCGATAGTACGCGAGTATAGCGAGCAGCTTTATTGGCAGATACGTCGTATCGTGCTTACTCACGAAGATGCTAACGACGTGCTTCAGAATACTTTTCTGAAGGCATGGAATGCATACGATACCTTTAATCGCGATTCGAAGATGTCGACTTGGCTGACTCGAATTGCCATCAATGAGAGTCTCGACCAGTTGCGTCGCAACAAGCACTTGGCCTCAGCTGCTGCTGAAGATCTTTCTGTAGCCAAGGGACTGCTGGCTGATGATTATTTTGATGGCGATGCTACCGAGGCGATGCTTCAGGAGGCGATTGCATCGCTGCCAGATGTGCAGCGCACGGTTTTCACTCTGAGATACTTTGAAGAGATGAAGTACAGCGATATCAGCAAGATACTTAATACCTCTGAAGGAGCACTGAAAGCGAGCTATCATATAGCAGTAAAAAAAATAACTGAATATTTTAAGCAACGCGATTAAACTATTTGAATATCAATACGTCATATATACGATGAACGAAGAAATGTACATACAGGAAAAGGTTGGAAAGCGGAATCCGTTCCGTGTTCCAGAGGGTTATTTCGATAACCTTACTGCCCAGGTGATGCAGAATCTGCCTGAGCAGCCTAAACGTCGTGCTAAGTCTGTATTTATGCGCCCCGTTTTCTATGCGGCAGCTGGTGTGTGTGCTTTGTTGGTGGCAGGAGCTGCTTGGATGTGGCGCCCATCTGTAGATGTGTCGTCTGCTGCCCCCGTTCAGGCAAAGGTGGTGTCTCAGCCACAGCAGCAGGAGAATGCTGAGGGGTATTTCGACGAAGCTGCAGACTATATGATGCTCGACAATCACGAAATCTATGCCTACTTGGCTGAAAGTAATTAAAATGTGTTTAATGATGAAAAAACTACTTATTTCTGTTGTTATGATGTTGATGGTTGTTCTTGGTGCAAAGGCTGAGGAACAGCAGAAGTTCTCTCCTGAAAAATTCCAGGCTGCTTTGGAGCAGTATATCACTAACGAGGCAGGCTTTACTCCTGAGGAATCTGCAAAGTTCTTCCCGCTTTATCGTGAGATGCAGAAGAAACAGCGTGCTGTTTATCACGAGATGCGTGAACTCTTTAAGGCACCTTCTGACGAGGCTTCTAGCAAACGCGCTATCCAGCGTCGCGACCAGTTGGAGATGGAGCTGAAGAGCATCCAGCAGACTTATCACAACAAGTTCCTGAAGGTGGTATCAGCCACAAAAGTATATAAATCTATTATTGCAGAGGATCAGTTCCATCGCAAAGCCTTCCGTAACTGGGGCAAAGGTGGTCATCGTGGTTCCGCTAAATAAAGGGGCCTCCTACGGATTCCCCTCCTGAGCAGGAGGGGCTAGGGGTGGTCTGATCAAGCTCCATATCTTCCTATATTCTTTTTGCACACAGGGTATTAATCTCACACACATCACACTTAGGCTTCCTCGCTGTACAAACGTATCGCCCATGCAGCAAAAGCCAATGATGAGCATTAGGTATATCCTCGTCAGGAATATACTTGGTGAGTGCCATCTCAACCTTATAAGGTGTATTATCGCTTGGTGATACCAACCCCAATCGATGTGCCACACGGAACACGTGAGTGTCTACAGCCAGTGTCGCTTTTCCAAAAGCCACACTCTGAATCACATTAGCTGTTTTTCGTCCCACTCCTGGTAGAGTGAGCAGCTCATCGAGCGTGCTAGGAACCTCGCCATCGTATTTCTCCATCAATACCCTAGCCATCTCAACCAAATGCCTAGCTTTGGCATTGGGGTACGATACGCTCTTGATCCACTCAAACACCTCTTCTTCCTCAGCTTTTGCCATCGCCTTGGCGTCAGGGTAATGGGCAAACAGATCAGGGGTGACCTGGTTGATGCGCTTGTCAGTACACTGAGCACTCAGCACCACAGCTACTAACAATTGGAATGTACTGCCAAAATCCAGTTCGGTAGTTACTACAGGCATTTTCTCGCGGAAATGCGCCAATATCTTATCGTATCTTTCTTTCTTATTCATCTTTACAGGTAGATAATGACGAAGAACGAGGCTATCCAGCCAAAGATGCAGAACTGGATAAAGTGATCTTTAACCAGCGATTTGGTAGGACTGCCACTCAATCCAAACACAATCATATTCTGCAGATAGCGCAGCAGACCTGCCAGCACCCATCCAGATGTGAGGTAGACATATCGCGTACCTAGACGATGGATAACCTCTGGCGACATGGTGTACATGATGTAACACACCAAGGTAACTGAGGCGATGATAGCTGTGGCCTCGTTGATAAAGGTCTTGTTATATCCGGTAATCGATACGCGGGGTTTGGTTCCCGTCTGTTCGTAGATGCGGTAGTCGTCGTTACGTTTGGTAAAGGCTAGGAACAGTGTTACCAGGAAAGTCATCATCACCAGCCAATGCGATATCCAGATGTCTGTGGCTATACCTCCCACCAATACTCGCATCACGAATCCGATGGCGATGATTGATACGTCGAGAATGGCAAATTGCTTCAACTTCATGCAGTAAGCAATGTTCATCAGCCAGTAGCCTATGACTACGGCATAAAGATAGGGTGTGTTCTCGCTTTGAGCCAATGGCAGTAGTGCCAGGGCACCAATGGTACATACAATCATCATGGTGTAGCCGCCCATCACGGAAACCTTACCCGAAGCAATCGGACGTTTACATTTCTTAGGGTGCAGTCTGTCTGCCTCAACATCTTTCAGATCGTTGAAGCAGTAGATGGAGCTTGATATCAAGCAGAACGATGCAAACACTACTAGCGTGGGCCAGAAATACTCAGGCTTCAGCAGGTTGGTGCTGAAGAATATGGGCGCAAACACAAATACGTTTTTGAGCCACTGCAGCGGTCTAAGTAACTTAATGTAATGTATCATGGGGGCAAAGATAGTGCAAAATTGCGAAATATCCAAATTTACCCTGATTTTATTTTGTGTTCTCATGATTATTATATACCTTTGCATATAACAAAATAGACAACAATGAATAATATTAAATCTGAAGAAGTTCCCGACTGGTATCCAGTATGTATCAAGTCTAATTGCCCCCTAGCAGCTCACTGCCTGCACGCATTAGCAATGAATATGTTAACAGATAAGTACAATATAGTTAGGATGGTAAATCCGCTGCTTGCAAAATCATCTAAAGAATGTGAGTTTTATCGTACAGATGAATTACAAACATATGCACGTGGATTTAAGAATATGCAGGAAGAGATGTTGCCACGTCAGTATTCCACGTTTATGTATCGTTTGATAGGTAAATTCGGTCGTACAGGTTATTTCGAACGTAGGCGAGGAGAGAGAATGTGCTCGCCTGCTGATATCAAGTTGATTGAGGAAGTTCTCGAAGAACTAGGCTTGAAAAAACTCTCGTTCGATAAATACGTGAAGCAATATAATTGGGACGATTAGTACGCCTTACGGCGCACTCGAGTACTTTAGTTGACGTACTCCAGTGCGCCCTAAGGCGTACTGTACGTAATGTACCACCCACAAAATGACCGGCACCGCCTACTGGGTGAAATTAAGAGAGTAAAAGAGATTCTATTGTGAATAAAAGTTAATAAAATACATTTTGTCTCTAAAATATTAGCAAATAGCGGAAATATTTAGTATTTTTGCCAAAAGAATACAATTTAATCGATTAAATATTTGACGCTTATGAAGAAGTTATTATCAATTGCAGTTTTAGGGTTAATCCTATCAGGCTGCGTAAAGGGTATTGATGGCATGGAACCAGAGCCTACACCAACTCCTGAACCAACCCCAACACCGAAAGTTCCAAATACTTTTGATTTCTCTACTGTTCAGAAGGTAAAACTCAATGTAGATTATTCCGCATTTCAAACTTATGGCCCGGTTTTCTTTGGTGTTTACACCCAGAATCCATTCGTGACAGTCGAGGATGCCCCAGATGATCAGTGGAATGAGAATGTTACTCCTATATTTGAGGATTATACGGGGGCAAACGGCAAGTATAGTGCTACTATCGAGTTGCCCATTTACGCCCAGCATCTTTATATCGCCACAGGTAATTTTTTTACAGGAATGCTTCTGATGGAGGCTGATGTGCAGAATGGAACAGCATCTGTGGTTGCTGAAAACATAAATGTCGCCTCAACTCGTGCTATTACTAGAGCATTGGGACCTGGTGAGTCGACAGACGATATTGCAAAGCTAAAAATGGGTCTTAAGACTGATGGCAAGACGAGAATCTATCAGGAATGGAAAAATTGGCTTGGTACATGGAATTCGGCTTCTGGCCGTCCTGACTACCTCATCGATAAGACTACTGCCGATTCTAAGCTCTATTTCAGCGAAGAAGAGATGCAAGACCTTTACTCTGTTGTAGGCAAAGCTTTCACATCGGGAAGTGCAATGAATAAAGAGTATTGTTCATCTCCAGACCTACTGCTTGAGCAGGATTCTGAGGTTTCTTTTACTGTTCTTGGTAGTGGTACATGCTGGAACTCTACATTAGGCTACTATTACTATACAGATGACAATAAGCCTACTAAACCTATGGACATTAATGTCATTATGGTGTTCCCTAATACCCAGGATGGTAACTGGCCAAGAGCAACAGAGAAGAAGTTGGAATCTTATCAGGGAAATATTGGTGTAAACCGAGGTGATGCGGTACAACTGATGTATTATCCTAATATCGCCAATAATGATAAGACGGGTGCAACCAAGGTGTTTCCTAGGGGCACAAGAATCGGTTTCATCTTGAGAACCCAAGGATGGGGCAATCAGGGCAACGACTATTGTATAAGATGTGAGGGACCTAAATATTGGAACAATAAGTATAACACATGGTGTGCTACCACTGATGGATTGTCATACTCTGCCGATGGAGGAAAATTCCCAAATCCTAATGGCGAGAGCCGTGGCGCAAAGTTTGGATATAAAGCATCTAATGGTGAAACATATACTATTGTGTCGTTTGAGGATGCCAACGATGATCAGGATTTTGATGATTTGATTTTTGCTCTAAAGCCAGTGAATGTATTTGCTGAGTTGCCAGAGATTGAAGACAGAAAATCTTCAACCAATGGTGTGTATGCTTTCGAGGATCTGTGGCCAAACGCTGGTGACTATGATCTTAATGATGCTTTGGTAAATGCTAAGCATGAGAAAGAGTTTAATGAGAGTGGAAAAATTATTAAGGAAACATTCTATCTTACCACTTATCAGAATTATGTAGAGTTGACAAGTGGATTGGCTTTGACTTTGGAAACAAAGACCACTCCTCAATCGATTGTTATGAAGAAGATTGCCAAAGGTTCAACTGTAGCAGAGGAAACCTCGTTTACTAAGGATGGCAATGTTTATTATCTGACAGCAGATTTCAAAGGTGAACTCGGAACCACCTATATACTGGAACTGTCGTATAAGAATCCATTAGGCTCGTCTGCTGATATAGCTTTGATAAAACCTTTCATCTATCGTTCTGAAGGAGAGAAGAATTGGGAAGTACATATCCCAATGGAGGCTCCTACTGCTAAGATGAATACCAGTTATTTTGGTACTGGCGATGACTGCTCAGACCCAAGTAAGGGCTTGTATTTCGTTCGCGAGGGTAATTATCCATTTGCGTTCTACCTGCATGGTGTAAATATCAGTGTATTTGAAAATACTATCTTGAAGCGTGAAAACGAGAGCAAACGCATAGATGAGTTCTTCCCAGGCTTTATAGATTGGTCAACTTCATCTGGAGCTACGAACCAGGATTGGTATATCAAATAATTGAAGATTATGACAGAAAAAACAATTTGATTTATTAAATATTTGACGCTTATGAAGAAGTTATTATCAATTGCAGTTTTAGGATTAATCCTATCCGGCTGCGTAAAGGGTTTTGATGGCACAGAGCCAGAGCCTGTGCCAACTCCAGAGCCAACTCCTACACCTACTAATAACAAGGCAACTCAGGAGGAAATTGATGCCAACGTTGTTAAAGTGTTTGGAACAACATTTAGTGCTAACCAGGATTGGAGTTCAACAAAGAAGTATACAGTTTCTGTAACTGCCGATGCTCCAATGGCCGACATCGTGAAAGTACAGATTTTGACGGAGGCTCCTTATTTCAATGAAGACGCTCGTGTACTGAACGAGGCTGAAATCAGTAAAGGCCAGACTGTGTCGCTTACATACGATTGCCCATCGGAATACTCAGACTTGGTGGCCGCCTGTGTCGACAGCAAAGGTATCTATTATGTGGCTGGTTTTAAGGCTGGCGATGCTAATGTGAAGTTCACAGAACCTGCAAAAGCTCGCACAAGAGCTGCATATGATTTGCCCACTCTGCCAGATCCTGCAGGTTTGAAGATGAAGTATAAAAACTCTTATTTGACTTATAATGCTATGCGTGCCCGTATGGCTGGTCAGGAAGGTGAAGAAGCAGTCATCGATCCTTGGAAAGATAGTAAATGGGACAACGAGCGTATTTGGATGCTGAGCAATGAAGGTGGTAACGGAACTTGGAAAGTGGAAAAATCGGCCATCTATCGTGATGTAACTATCACTGATGCTGAAAAACAAGGCCTTGAAACCATTCTTGCAGCATTGGGTGGAAAGAAAGGAAGAGATGGTAAGTACAAGACAATGAATCTGAACACTATCCGTACATCGCCTGTATATGAGTTGACTAAGAACTATCTCGTTGCAGATGGTAAGGCTCCTATTACGGTGTCTCCTGTACAGATGTTATCTACCGAAATTAATAATTCTTCTGTTTATTATTATTATTTCAATCCTAATGAGCTAAATGATAAATCGGATGAAGAGCAGATCGCTTTCATAAAGAACTTGCCAAAATTCAAGTGTATTGATAGTAAACTTACAAAGACGGCTAGTGGCATTGGTTTAGGCGTTGGTGATTATTTTAAAGTACACGAATATGTGCTGCCATATTTCGGTGATATCAAGAGCGATGACACAAACGATGTTACCGTTCAGAGCTTCGTTATTCCTGAAGGCTACTATGTAGGTTTCATGTTTAGAAAAAATAATGGAAAAGATTGGGCGGATTCTTTTTCAACAGATAACGATGCCATCTCTCCAAGTAAGGGAACTGCTTATAAAAACAAGTCATATAAAAATGAGGATAATGGAGAAGTTTATGCTGATGGACGTTTGAATAAGGAAATTAATCAGTATCCAAAATTCAGTCAGGCCACTGAAAAGGGTATGCTATTAGACGATCCTCGCGCTGCCATCTTCGGAGCAAATCAGAGAGTCTATCTGATGTTTGAGGAAGGTACTGATGTTAACTTTGTAGATATCATAGTAGAAATTAACGGTGGCTTGAAGGAGGTTGATGCAGCTCAGGAAATTAAAAATAATGTATATACGTTCTGCTTCGAGGATCGCAACTTGGGTGACTACGATATGAACGACGTGGTAATCAAGGCTGAGCGCCTGAACATAAGTCAGGTGAAGTACATTGTTGCTGCTTGTGGCGCTTACGATGAACTCTATCTGCGCAACATCGATGGTAAGACATTGAATACCACCACAGAGATTCACGCTCTGTTTGGTGTGGACAACCTCTCAACGTTTATCAATACTCAGAGTATAAATAAATCGGAACTACCATCAGAAGTGATAACAGTCGATCCGTCGTTCAGC
Source organism: Xylanibacter ruminicola (assembly GCF_900142525.1). Classification (GTDB taxonomy): domain Bacteria; phylum Bacteroidota; class Bacteroidia; order Bacteroidales; family Bacteroidaceae; genus Prevotella; species Prevotella ruminicola_A. Next base: position 169,635 of record NZ_FRBD01000005.1, read on the forward strand.
TTCACAGATTTCTCGAAGCAAGTCTACATCTATAACAAGACTCAAGACTATGATGTGAAGATGTCGCAGACTGGTGAGGATCCCCATGGTATCATGATTCCTTGTGATTT